>NZ_QHKS01000001.1 GCF_003353175.1 Paraburkholderia lacunae
ACGAACTGCTTCTTCCACTGCGATTTCGTCGAACGGATTCATCGACATCTTCACGTTCGCGATGTCGACGCCCGTGCCGTCCGACTTCACCCGGACTTTCACGTTGTAGTCGACCACTCTCTTGACTGGCACCAGGATTTTCATGCACACGCTCCAAAGTTACGAATACGTCAACCCAGCGAACATTATAGCGACTGCCCTTACGGTAGCCGTGTCGCGGGCGCTTCAGCAGGAGGATATCGCTCCTCTGCGGCGTGACGGCAATATCGAACGGTCGTTCTATTTTAATCTCGAAAAAACCCGGGCGGCAACCCCGGGTTAAGACTTACGACTCTAATTTAGCTTTGCCGCCATGTCTTGCTTCGTCGAATGGCCGTCAGATCACCAGGCGGCGATCACCGACCCGCCGAATTTGCTTTCGACAAACTGCTTCACTTCCGGCGAATGATACGCCGCGACCAGCTTGGCGACCCACGGCTTGTTGCGGTCGGCTTCGCGGATCGCGATGATGTTCACGTACGGCCCCTTCGGGTCCTCGATCGCGATGGCGTCCTGTTTCGGCTTCAGGCCCGCTTCCATTGCGAAGTTGGTGTTGATCGCGGCGGCGTCCACGTCGTTCAGCGAGCGCGGGATTTGCGCAGCGTCGAGTTCGACGATCTTCAGCTTCTTCGGGTTGTCGACGATGTCGAGCGGCGTCGCCTTCAGGCCTGCATCCGCCTTCAGTTTCAGCAGACCCTGCTTTTGCAGCAGCAACAGCGCGCGGCCGCCATTGGTCGGATCGTTCGGCACCGCGATCTTCGCGCCCGGTTGCAACTCGGCGAGCGCCTTCACCTTCTTCGAATAGATGCCCATCGGGTACGTAACCGTGTCGGCCACGCGGATCAGCTTGTAACCGCGGTCCTTCACCTGCGCCTGCAAGTACGGATCGTGCTGGTAGCTGTTCGCGTCGAGGTCGCCGCCGGCGAGCGCCGCGTTCGGCTGCACGTAGTCGGAGAACTCGACGATCTTGATGTTCAGGCCGCTCTTCGCCGCGACCGTCTTCACGACTTCCATGATCTGCGCGTGCGGGCCGCCGGTTACGCCGACCTTGATCGAGTCGTCGGCTTGAGCAGCCGTAGCGGCAGCGAACAGCGACACGGCGCCGAGCGCGGCGGCCAGCTTGAGAATGAAACGACGTTGCATGTTGGACCTTTCCGAATCTATCGATTCTGTTGAGCGGGTTCCGATGACCCTTGTTTACTTATGGCTCAAACGGCGCACGAGCCAATCCCCGAACGACTGCACCAGTTGCACGAAGACGATCAGAATCACCACGACCGTCAACATCACTTCCGGCAGGAAACGCTGATACCCGTAACGGATGCCCAGGTCGCCGAGCCCGCCGCCGCCGATCGCGCCGGCCATCGCCGAATAGCCGACCAGCGAAACGAACGTGATCGTCAAACCGGCTACGACGCCCGGCAGCGATTCCGGCAACAGCACCTTGAAGACAATCTGGCTGGTGGTCGCGCCCATCGCCTGCGCGGCTTCGATCAGACCGCGATCGACTTCGCGCAAAGCGGTTTCGACCAGCCGCGCGATGAACGGCGCAGCGGCGATCGTCAGCGGCACCACGGCCGCGGCCGTGCCGATCGACGAACCCACCACCAGCCGCGTGAACGGAATCACCGCGACCAGCAGGATGATGAACGGCGTCGAGCGCACGGCATTGACGATCACGCCCATCACGCGGTTCACCGCGACGTTCCGCAACACACCCTGGCGATCCGTCAGATACAGCAGCACGCCGAGCGGCAAACCCACCAAAGCGCCGACCAGCCCGGAAATGCCCACCATCACGAGCGTTTCCCAGAACGACTGGACGAACATGTCGAACATTTCACTCAACATACGAGAGCTCCTCTACCACCACACCCTGTTCACGCAGATACGTCAGCGCCTGGGCGACCTTCGCCGGTTCGCCGCCCGCGAGCACCGCGAGCGAGCCGAACGCCTGCCCCTGGATCTCGTCGATCTGGCCATGCAGGATGTTGAAGTCGAGCTCATAGCGGCGAATCGTTTCCGACAGGATCGGCTGATCGACGCCCGAGCCGGTGAAGGCGAGGCGCAGCAAATGGCGGCTGCCGGTCTTCAGGCGTTCGGCCACACGCGCCTTCATCGCGGGCGGCAGCTCCTGGGCGATCACGTCGCCGATCAGCGCGCGCGTGACTTCGTGATGCGGTTGCAGGAACACGTCGATGACCTTGCCCTCTTCGACCACGCGGCCCGCGTCCAGCACCGCGACGCGGTCGCAGACCTGCTTGATCACGTCCATCTGGTGCGTGATCAGCACGACCGTGAGGTTCAGCTCGCGGTTGATGCGCTTGAGCAGTTCGAGAATCGCGCGGGTGGTTTCGGGATCGAGCGCGGAGGTGGCTTCGTCGGAGAGCAGCACTTTCGGCTTGCTCGCCAGCGCACGCGCGATGCCCACGCGCTGTTTCTGCCCGCCGCTGATCTGCGCCGGATAGCGATCCTTCTGCGCCGACAGCCCGACCAGTTCGAGCAGCGGCAGCACGTTCGCCTCGATCTCGTCGCGCTTCATGCCGGCCAGTTCGAGCGGCAACGCCACGTTCTCGTACACCGTACGCGACGACAACAGGTTGAAGTGCTGAAAGATCATGCCGATCTCGCGACGCGCCTCGCGCAATTGCGCGGTGGGCAGCGTCGTCAGATCGCGGCCGTTGACGACGATGTTGCCTTCGGTCGGGCGCGTCAGCAGGTTGATGGTGCGCACGAGCGTACTCTTGCCCGCGCCGCTGCGGCCGATGATGCCGAACACTTCGCCCGCCGGAATCGACAGATTGACGTTGTGCAGCGCCTCGACCCAGCCCCGGGGCCCCTCGAAGCGCTGAGAGATATTGCGTATTTCGATCATGGAAAAACGAAACGGCGGAGGTTGCCAGCGAGCGTTTTGCGCTCCCGACAAGCGGCCGCCGTTGCTTTTATTGGGATTTGAGGCGGCAATTCTACCGCAGCACCGACATACCCTTTAATAATCAATTACGATCTTTTCATAACCAGAGAGAATTAGAGGCACGCCCGGCAAGCGATTCTCGCTGCGCACGACGGCTGCGACTATGATCGGGCGGATCAAAATCAGGACACATGGCGGCTATGGAGACAACCCAACCCAGCAATGCGCGTCCCGCGGCGGAGATCCGCACTGGCGCCCCGTCGAGCTCGACGGTCACGACCAGCGACGGCTTCGAACTGCCGCTCTATCGCTGGCCGGCCGCCGCGCCGCTGCGCGCCACGGTCGCTCTGTTGCATGGGCTGGCGGAACACGCAGGGCGCTACGCCGCGCTGGCAGCGCGCCTGAACGCGGCCGGCATCGAACTGGTCGCGATCGATTTGCGCGGGCACGGGCAAGCGCCCGGCAAACGAGCCTACGTGAAGCGTTTCGACGACTATCTGCTGGATGCGCAGGCCTTGCTCGACGCCGCGGCGCAGAGTTGCGCCCCGCTCTTCCTGATGGGGCACAGCATGGGCGGCGCAGTGGCAGCGCTCTACGCGATCGAGCGCCTCGATCCGACCGGCCGGCGACTGAGCGGCCTGATCCTGTCGAGCCCCGCGCTCGCGCCAGGCCGCGACGTACCGCGCTGGATGCTCACGCTGAGCCAGGTGATCAGCCGCCTGTGGCCGACCTTCCCGGCGATGAAAATCGACGCGGCTTTGCTGTCGCGCCTCGAGTCAGTGGTGAACGCCAATCGCCGCGATCCACTGGTGCACCACGGCTCAATACCCGCGCGCACCGGAGCGGAAATCCTGCTGGCGATGACACGCATAGAACGAGGCCGCGCGGGCTTGCGCGTGCCGCTGCTGGTGTATCACGGCACCGCGGACAAGCTCACCGAACCCGATGGCAGCCGCGATTTCGGCAAGCACGCAGGTTCACCGGACAAGACGCTCACGCTGCACGAGGACAGCTACCACGAAACGATGAACGATCTGGACCGCGACCGGGTGATCGGGGAATTGATTGGGTGGATCGAGGCGCGCCTGCCCAGGACCTGAGCGCTGCGGCGACAGCCTCGCATGACGGCGAGGCGCCGCTAGCGCTTCCAGTCGGGCGCGCGTTTGTCGATGAAAGCCTGCACGCCTTCGAGCGCGGAGTCGTCCATCATGTTGCAGGCCATCGTCTGACCGGCGAGCTGGTACGCCGCTTCAATGCCCATCTCCAGCTGACGGTAGAAGAGGCCCTTGCCGGCGCTGACGGCTTCGACCGGCTTCGCGCAAATGCTGGTGGCGAGTCTCGCGACCTCGGCATCGAGCGCGTCCGCCGGCACCACACGGTTCACAAGACCCTGATGCTTCGCCTCGGCTGCATCGATGAAGTCGCCGGTCAGCAGCATTTCGAGCGCTGCCTTGCGCGACAGGTTGCGCGACAGCGGCACCGAAGGCGTCGCGCAGAAGAGCCCCAGGTTGACGCCGGAGACCGCAAAGCGCGCGGTATCGGCAGCGACCGCGAGATCGCACATCGCCACGAGCTGACAGCCGGCCGCCGTCGCGATGCCGTGCACGCGCGCGATCACCGGCTGCGGCAAGCGCTGGATCGTCAGCATCAGCTTCGTGCAGCGCGCGAACAATGCCTGATAGTAAGGAAGCGCCGGCGCCGCGCGCATTTCCTTCAGATCGTGCCCCGCGCAAAAGGCGCGGCCCGCGCCGGCGATCACGACCACCCGCGCGCCGGACTGCCCGAGCTCGGTCAACGCGGTCTGCAGTTCGTCGAGCAGGCCCTCGGAAAGCGCGTTGAACGCGTCCGGCCGGTTCATCGTCACCAGCACGACGCCCGGCAAGCCGTACGCGCCGTATTCGATCTCCACCAGTGAAGCGCTGCGCATATCGGCATTCATGGCTCGCTCCTTTGAAGTTCGGGGTTGGTTCGCTGCGGCGTTCAGATCCCGGCCAGCGCGCGCACATGCGCGACCACGCTGCGTCCGAGCGCCGACAGGTTATAGCCGCCTTCCAGGCAACTGACGATACGTCCTTGCGCATAACGCCTTGCGATCTCGCGAACCTGGTCGGTGATCCACGCGTAGTCGTCTTCGACGAGGCCCATATTGCCGAGATCGTCCTCGCGGTGCGCGTCAAAGCCGGCCGAAATGAAGATCATCTCCGGCTTGAATTCGTGCAGACGCGGCAGCCACAGCATATCGACCACCTCGCGCACCGCCATGCCGTTCGAGCGCGCCGGCATCGGCACGTTGCACATGTTGGGCGCCTGGTTGTCGGCGCCGGTGAACGGATAGAACGGATGCTGGAAGATGCTGCACATCAGCACGCGCGAATCGCCCGAAAAGGCGGCTTCGGTGCCGTTGCCGTGATGGACGTCGAAGTCGACGATCGCGACGCGCTCCATACCGTGCACCTCGAGCGCATGGCGCGCGGCAATCGCGACGTTGTTGAAGAAGCAGAAACCCATCGCACGCGCCGGCTCGGCATGATGGCCGGGCGGGCGCACGCTGCAAAACGCGTTGTCGTAATGGCCTTCGACGACGGCGTCGGTCGCGGCCACCGCGGCGCCCGCCGCGCGCAGTGCGGCCTGCCAGGTGTGCGGGTTCATCGACGTGTCGGGGTCGATTTCGGCGAGGCCCTCGGCGGGCGAGCGGCTACGGACGTAATCGATGTGCGCCTGGGTATGCACGCGCAATAGTGCGGCTTCGTCGGCAAGCGGCGGCGACTCGCGTTCGATCAGCGAGTCGATGCGGCTTGCGATCAGCTGGTCTTCGATTGCCTGCAGGCGCGCCGGGCATTCGGGATGCCATTGCCCCATATCGTGCAGCAGACAGTCGGCGTGGGAATAAAAGCCTGTTGCCATGGTTCTCTTCTGCACCGCGGCGCCTTCAGGGCGCGCGGCGTGTCTCCGTCCAAGGGCGCGCACCCGCGGCGCGCCAACTATCGTCAAGTTACCACACGATGCGGTTATGACGTGCCAGGCTCAGTTTTGCAGAAGGCGTCGGGTATACTGCCCCCGATCCGTTTTCCCCCGTCTCTTTTGCACCGCGCCCCAGCTCACTATGACCGTCAAGCTTGCTCTGTCTGCACGAACCCGGCTACGCACAACGAACGTCGCCGCCGCACTGTCCGTCGCGTGGTGCGCGTTCACAGCAGCCAGTCCGGCAATGGCGCAAAGCACCGCGCAAAAACCGCCGCTGCTGGTCGCGCAAAGCCAGCCGCAACCGGCGGTGCCGCAAGGGCAAACCTTCGAAGAAGAGATCATCCCGCAGCGCTATGCGGATAATCCCAACGTCGACGCGTTCATCAACGACATGTCCGCGCGCTACGACTTCGACCAGGCCGCGCTGCACGCGCTGTTTGCACGTGTGAGCTATTCGGCGACCGCGGTCAAGCTGGTCACGCCGTCGCCCTCGCCGTCGGTCAAGAACTGGCGCGTGTATCAGTCGCGCTTTCTCGACCAGGTTCGCATCAACGCCGGCGTGCGCTTCTGGCGCGCCAACCAGGCGACGCTGCAACGCGCTTACGAAGAGTTCGGCGTACCGCCGGAAGTGATCGTCGGCATCATCGGCGTGGAGACGATCTACGGCCGCTTCATGGGCAACTTCCGCGTGCTCGATGCGCTGACCACGCTCACTTTCGACTATCCGAACACCGCCAATCGCGCGGATCGTCAGGCGACCTTCCGCAAGAATCTCGAAGACTACCTGGTGTGGACGCGCGATTCGCAAATCGATCCGACCACGGTGCTCGGTTCGTACACCGGCGCAATCGGCATCCCGCAATTCCTGCCCAGCAGCATCGTGCAATACGCGGTGAGCTACGACGGCAACAAGCAGATCGATCTGCGTACGAGCGAGGCGGATGCGATCGGCAGCGTGGCGAACTATCTGCGCCAGAACGGCTGGGAAAACGGCCGGCCCGTGGTATGGAAGATCGGTTCCGACGCGGGCAGCCTGGGCGTTGCGCAAGCTGCCGCGGACGGTCAGCCGGAACCGCACTGGCCGTTGCAGCAACTGCTGCGCGCCGGGCTGGCGATGGACGAGCCGGGGCTCGATATCGCGTCTGAAGCGGGTACGCCGGTGACGGTGGTCGATTTGCCCTCGCCGGGGCGGGGCACCGAATACATGCTGGGCTTGAAGAACTTTTATGTACTGACGCGCTATAACCGCAGCTTCTTTTATGCACTCGCGGTTTATCAGTTAGGCGAGCGGGTCAAAGCGCAGATGGCCGCGAGCGATGCGGCGAACGGCAACCATGCGGCGCCGCCAAATGCGGCTTCGCAGTAGACTGCGCTGCGGGGCCCTGGGTCCCCCGCTGCAACCAGATACAAAAAAGCGCCGGCTGAAACCGGCGCTTTTTTGTTGGTTCGCGCGATCAAGCGCAAGCGGGCATGATCAAGCCGGAAACACACCTGTCGACAGATAACGGTCGCCGCGGTCGCAGACGATAAACACGATCGTCGCGTTCTCGACCTGGCGCGCGACCCGCAGCGCCACTTCGCATGCACCGCCCGACGAAATGCCTGCAAAAATCCCTTCGACGGACGCGAGGCGCCGCGCCATCGCTTCAGCGGCGGCCTGGCCCACGTTCTCGACGCGGTCCACGCGGCTGCGATCGAAAATCTTCGGCAGATACGCTTCCGGCCACTTGCGGATGCCAGGAATGCGCGAGCCCTCTTCCGGCTGCGCGCCGATGATCTCGATCGCCTGATTCTTTTCCTTCAGATAGGCGGAGACGCCCATGATCGTGCCGGTCGTGCCCATCGACGACACGAAGTGCGTGATGCGCCCTTCGGTGTCTCGCCAGATTTCCGGGCCGGTTCCTTCGACGTGCGAGGCCGGATTGTCCGGGTTTGCGAACTGGTCGAGGATGACGCCCTTGCCCTCGCGCTGCATCTGCTCGGCGAGGTCGCGGGCGTATTCCATGCCGCCCGTGACCGGCGTCAATACGATCTGCGCGCCGTAGGCCGCCATGCTCTGACGGCGCTCCACCGAAAGATCCTCCGGCATGATCAGCACCATCTTGTAGCCGCGGATCGCCGCTGCCATCGCCAAAGCGATGCCGGTGTTGCCGCTCGTCGCCTCGATCAGCGTGTCGCCCGGCTTGATGCGGCCGCGTGCTTCCGCTTTCTTGATCATCGACAGTGCCGGGCGGTCCTTCACCGAACCCGCGGGGTTGTTGCCCTCGAGCTTCGCGAGGATCACGTTGTTGCGGTTGCGGATATCGTCATCGGGGAGCCGGACGAGTTGCACGAGCGGCGTATTGCCGATCGTGTCTTCAATCGTTTTATAAGCCATATCGGTTCTGGAGCTGTCGATGCGCGGAGTGTTCAATCCATCGATTCTAAACCACCGTGCGTGAGCCCGCCGCGCGGCCCTTCTGCCCGCATGGATGCAGCGTCGACGTACCGCCGATACATGGAGCCCATTCACCGCGGAAAACCGGCGCAAAAATACACGCAAAAAACCCGCGGCCGAGAACCGCGGGAGCCAGTCATCTGCATGACAGCTGAAGGAGTGTTCCTGCCAACTCCGACCATGAAGGGGAACTACATCAGCAGGCCTTGCGCGCACGGGAGCAGCCCCGCGCACAAGGCCCGCGCGAGGCTATTTCTTCACCGCCACAGTGGCGCTGCTCTTTTGCGTATTGCCCGCAGCGGGCGCGCCTTTGGTTTGGCCAGCCGCCGCAGTCTGCGCGCCAGTAGCCGCGCCAGCCGGACCGACAGCGAGACCCTCCGCCTGCAGGCGCTCGACGGTATGCCCGCCCAAGCCTTTGACGCGCGCGCCGAGATCGGCCGGGTCCTTGAATGGACCATGCGCAGCACGCTCGTCGAGAATGGCTTTCGCTTTGGCGGCACCGATGCCCTTGATGCCGCGCAGCGCATCCTCGTTTGCCGTGTTGACGTCGACCGCCGCATACGCGTGGCCGAAAGCGGCGAGCATGGCCGCGGTAACCAGAATTTTTCGAAACATATGGAATCTCCTCGTACAACCGGTTGGCGACCATCACCAACCGGGAGATTCCAGTTTAAAGAGGGATCCGAAAGATTTACACCTGGCCGAATAGCCAACGTACGTAACGATCGACGCCTTCCTGCACGCTCAAAAACGGCGCGTCATAGCCCGCCGCGTGCAGCTTCGTCAGGTCTGCTTGCGTGAAGCATTGGTACTTGCCGCGCAATGCATCGGGGAACGGAATGTATTCGATCAGCCCGCGCTGCACCTGATCGGCGAGCGACAACGGCGCTTCGTGGTTCAGCGAGCGCAGCGTGTTGACCACCGTGCTCGCGATGTCGTTGAACGGCTGCGCGCGGCCGCTGCCCAGGTTGAAGATGCCCGACTTGTCCGGATTGTCGAAGAAGAACAGATTGACCTTCACCACGTCTTCTACAGAGACGAAATCGCGCGTCTGTTCGCCCGCTGCATAACCGTTGTATTCGCCGAACAGCTTGACCTTGCCTTCGGCGCGGAACTGGTTGAAGTTGTGAAACGCCACCGACGCCATGCGCGCCTTATGCGTTTCACGCGGACCGTACACGTTGAAGTAACGGAAGCCCGCGATCTGGCTCTTTGCGGTGGGCAGCACGCGACGGATCACCTGGTCGAACAGGAACTTCGAATAGCCGTACACGTTCAGCGGCTGCTCGACTTCGCGCTCTTCGACGAAACGGCTCGAGCCACCGTAAGTGGCCGCAGAGGACGCATACAGGAACTGGATGTTCTGCTGCTGGCAGACATCGAGCACGTCGCGGCTATAGCGGAAGTTGTTGTCCATCATGTAGCGGCCGTCGGTTTCCATCGTGTCCGAGCAGGCGCCTTCGTGGAAGATCGCGCGCACTTTGCCGAAGTCGCCGCGCTTGAAGCGTTCGACAAATTCGGTCTTGTCGAGGTAGTCGTCGATTTCGCAGTCGACGAGGTTCTTGAACTTGTCCGCGCGCGTGAGATTGTCGACAGCGATGATGCGTTGCTCGCCGCGCTCGTTGAGCGCCTTCACGAGATTGCTGCCGATAAAGCCGGCCGCGCCGGTGACGATGAGGGTCATGATGGTCCTGCGCTAATGAAGTTCAGTTGACGCTCCGCGGTCTCTGCCCGCGCGCCGCGATCCGGCGCAAAGCAGGAGCCTGAGCGAGCCGCATCAATGAAAGAGTTCGTCGTAGTCGACGGTGGCGGTGCCGAGTTTGCCGACCACGATGCCGGCTGCGCGATTCGCGAGTCCGACCGCCTCGACCAGCGTGAGGCCCGCGCCGAGCATGGCGGCAAGGGTGGCGATCACGGTGTCGCCCGCGCCCGATACATCATACACTTCGCGTGCCACGGCCGAAGCGTGCAGGATGCCGTCGTCGGAGAAGAGCGTCATACCCTCTTCCGAGCGCGTCAACAGCAGCGCCTTGAAATCGAGATCGGCGCGCAATCGAGTCACGCGCGCGATCAGATCTTCTTCGGATTTCCACTGGCCGACCACTTCGCGCAACTCGGCGCGATTCGGCGTGATCAGCGTCGCGCCGCGATAGCGCTCCCAGTCGTCGCCCTTCGGATCGACCAGCACCGGCTTGCCCGCCGCATGCGCCTTCGCAATCATCTGCGTGACGTGCGTGAGACCACCCTTCGCGTAATCGGACATCAGGATCACGTCGTGCGACGGCAGCAAGTCGTCGAAACGGGCGAGGCCCGCGAGCAGCACTTCGTGCGCCGGCGTGTTTTCGAAATCGACGCGCAGCAACTGCTGCTGACGCGACAGCACGCGCAGCTTGATCGTCGTGAGCAACGCGGGATCGCGTTCGAGATGCGACGTCACGCCGCTATCGCCGAGCAGCTGCACGATGCGCTCGCCGGGTTCGTCGTGGCCAACCACGCACAGCAAACCCGCTTGCGCACCGAGCGCCACCGCGTTGCGCGCCACGTTCGCCGCACCGCCGAGCCGGTCTTCCTGCCGCTGCACATGCACGACCGGCACCGGCGCCTCAGGCGAGATGCGGTTCACGTCGCCGAACCAGTAGCGATCGAGCATCACGTCGCCAACTACCAGCACGCGCGCCGCGCCGAGCTGCTCGCGCGACACGACAGTGAGCGCCGGCGCCGGCGTGGACAGAGCGCCCTCAGGCATTGCTGGGGACATCGGCCGGAAGTTCGGAGGGTTGGGCATAAGGGCGTCCAATCGAGTGATAGTCGATGCCGAGCTCGGTCATCGCGTCCGGTTCGTAGAGATTGCGGCCATCGAAAATCAGTGGCGTCTTCAGCACCGATTTCAGATGCACGAAATCCGGGCTCTTGAATTCCTTCCATTCGGTAACGATCACGAGCGCGTCGGCGCCGGTAAGCGTTTCGTCCTGGGTACTCGTGAAATTCAGGCGCGCGAGCTGGTCCGGCGCATCGTGCAAATCGATGGCGAAAACGCGGCGTGCTTCGGTCACCGCGACCGGATCGTACGCGCGAACCTGGGCGCCACGCTTGAGCAATTCAGCGATCACGCGACGGCTCGGCGCTTCGCGCATGTCGTCGGTATTCGGCTTGAACGCGAGGCCCCACACCGCGAACGTGCGGCCGCTCAGATCCTCACCGAGCTTCGCCGTGATCTTGCGGACCAGCACGTCCTTCTGTTTGTAGTTCACTTCCTCGACCGCTTCGAGAATGCGCAGATTGTGACCGATTTCGCTCGCGGTGCGGATCAGCGCCTGCACGTCCTTGGGGAAGCACGAACCACCATAGCCAGCACCGGCATACAGGAAGTGATAGCCGATGCGCGGGTCCGAGCCGATGCCGCGACGCACCGCTTCGATGTCCGCGCCGACGCGATCCGCCAGATTCGACATCTCGTTCATGAACGAGATGCGCGTGGCGAGCATCGCATTGGCGGCGTATTTCGTGAATTCAGCCGAGCGAACGTCCATATACAACGTGCGATCGTGATTGCGATTGAACGGCGCGTACAGACGCTTCATCAGCTCGCGCGCGCGCAGGCCGGCTTCGTCTTCGTCGCTGCCGATCACGATGCGATCGGGGCGCATGAAGTCGTCGACCGCCGCGCCCTCTTTCAGAAACTCAGGATTGGAGACTACCGAGAAGCGGTGCTGCTCACTGTTGGCGAGCCCACGTTTGACCAGTTCCTCCTCGACCACCGCGTGCACGCGCTGCGCGGTGCCGACCGGCACCGTCGATTTGTCGACGATCACCTTGAAGCCGTTCATCGTGCGGCCGATGTTGCGCGCCGCCTCGAGCACGTATTGCAGATCGGCCGAGCCGTCCTCGTCGGGCGGCGTGCCGACGGCGATGAACTGTACGTCGCCGTGCGCGACACTCGCTTCGATGTCCGTTGAAAACGTGATGCGGCGAGCCGCGCGCGTGCGGGCAATGATCTCCTGCAAACCCGGCTCGTGGATTGGCACGCCGCCGTTGTTGAGGATTTCGATCTTGCGCGGGTCGACGTCGAGACAGAAGACGTCGTGGCCGATTTCAGCGAGACACGCGCCAGTGACGAGGCCGACATAGCCTGTGCCGATAATGGTGATTTTCATACGCTTTCCGGTTGAAGGTTCCGGTGATGATTCCCGGTGGTGAAGCCGGTCATGAACACGTTACGAGGTCCGCCCACGCCTGCGCTGTTGCCATGCGCGTAGCGCAGCAATCGCGCAGGCCGACGCACGGCCACCGCGGCGTCAATTCGACGCGGTGATCGGTTCGACGCGACGCGGCGCGTAGGTTTCCCAACCGCTGCAGCCCGGGCACTGCCAGTAGAAAAGCCGCGCCCGAAAGCCGCAATTCTGGCACGTATACCGTGGCAGATTTTTGGTGCGCTGGCGGATCAGCGTACGCATCAACTCCAGTTCGCTGCGCCGCGGCTCTTCCGCGACGGCTTGCTGCGCTTCCAGCAGACGCGTCATGCCCGCCAGATTAGGCGACTTCTGCATCTGCGAGCGCGCCAGCGCATGGGCCGCATCGGGCCCGCGCAACGCCGCGACGTGCTGATACGCAACGTCGAGCAGATCGTTCGACGGGTAGCGATCCACCCACGTGGTCAGCAGATCGGCGCCCTCTTGCGGACGGCCGAGCGCTTCGTAGGCCTTCATCAGTTTTTCGGCGATGAGCGGCAGATACGCCGGATTCTGCTCCTCGACGCGCCGCCATTGGCCGACGGCAGCTTCTTGCGCGCCGCCTGCCGCATCGACGTCGCCGAACAGGATCGTTGCGCGCACGTTGGTCGGATTGGCCTTCAACGCAAGGCCAAGCTGGCGGCGTGCCTCGTCCGGGTTTTTCTGTTGCAGCGCCTCCTGCGCCAGTTCGCAATGGAACTGCGCGATTTCCTTGTCGAGCGATTCGGCGCCCATCGTTTCCAGATGGCGCGCGGTGTCGATCGACTTGACCCAGTCTTTCTCGATTTCGTAGATGGTCAGCAACGCGCGTTGCGCACCCAACGCGTAGTCGCCAGTTTCGAGCGAGCGGAAGGTTTCCTCCGCGCGATCGAGCAGGCCCGCTTTCAGGAAGTCTTGCCCCAGTTCGTAGAGCGCATGATCGCGCTCAGTGACAGGCAGATCCGCACGGCTCAGCAGATTCTGGTGCACGCGGATCGCGCGATCCGTTTCACCGCGGCGCCGGAACAGATTTCCCAGCGCGAAGTGCAACTCGACCGTCTCCGGGTCGAGCTTGACCACTTCGATGAACGCATCGATCGCTTGATCAGGCTGCTCATTGAGCAGGAAATTCAGACCGCGAAAATACGAACGCGGCAGGTTGGCGCTTTCGGACAGCAGCGTCTTGAGGTCGTAGCGCGCGGCCATCCAGCCGAACGCGAAAGCGACGGGTATGACAAGCAGCCACCAGAAGTCTAGATCCATGCGATTAATGCAAAAGAACGGGAAGGCGAAAACCGAAAGCCGCGCGCTTGCCGTACGCGCGGCGGAAGAAAACTTAGATCAGCGGCGGCATCGGCGGTTGTTCGACCACCACCGGCGTTTCGCGCGCCACCCGCAACTCGCGCTTGAGCCGGCCGTTCTCCATGCGCAAACGCACCATGGCCGGCATCGACGACAGCAGTCCGGCCAACAGCCCGACCACGAAAAAGGCGAGCCCGATCAGTATCAGCGGAGCCTGCCATGCGTAGCCAGCCAGGAAATTCAGCGTAGCGGGTTGCGTATTGGAGAGCGCGAGCACCAGCAGCAGCACGAACACCAGTACACGGATCAGCCAGACGATAAATTTCATGAATAGGTCTCTTGACGGCAGTTGCGGGGTGACGCCGGCTTGATGACGCGTCGCGCCACGGTGTTGCCCGCGCCGAAGTGACCCGTATTGTAATTGAAGCCCTCGCGGCTGGGCAGGAACTGGCTGATTGCGGACTTACACGAGCTATATCCTGCTGCGATCGAATGCATTGACCAGGCCTGCTCGATTTCGGGACGCACCGTGCGCGCCAGCGACGCCACACCCAGCGTACTGACGAAAACGCAGACGAAAACGCAGACGAAAACGCAGACGAAAAAAAAAGCGCCCGAAGGCGCTTTTTCTGGTGTTTTGCCGTCTGGCTTTGGCCGCTGACGCAACCGATGCCGCGCTGCAAACCGCACAGCGGAGCATTTACAGGTCGTCGTCATCCGGCTCTTCGGCCTTCAGTGGTTCGCCCGAACGCCGATCGACCCGCTCGCGCAATTCCTTGCCTGGCTTGAAGTGCGGTACATACTTCTCGGGTACCAGCACCTTCTCGCCCGACTTCGGATTACGCCCGACACGGGAAGGACGACGGTTGAGGCCGAAGCTGCCGAAGCCGCGAATTTCGATGCGATGACCGTTGGCAAGCGCCTCCGACATCGCATCAAGCATCGTCTTCACCGCGAAATCCGCATCTTTCAACACAAGCTGCGGGAATCGCGTAGCCAACTGGGCGACCAATTCCGATTTGGTCATACTGCAGCAGACCTCTCAAGAAAACGCCGGACCGCCCCCAAGTTTTCCGCCCCGCAGGAAGTCCCCTTGGGGGATTGCCCCCCTTGGGGGGCCTGACGCGAAGCGACAGGTTGTTTGGGGGCGCTTCTCAATTTACTGGCTCTGGCCGTCGAGCTTGGCCTTCAGCAGTGCGCCGAGGTTCGTCGTGCCGGTTGCAGCCGCGCTGTTGTCCGACGCGAGGCCGCGGATGGCTTCCTGCTGTTCGGCCGAGTCCTTGGCCTTGATCGACAGGTTGATGCCGCGCGACTTGCGATCGATGTTGATGATCATCGCGTTGACCTTGTCGCCTTCCTTCAGCACATTGCGAGCATCTTCCACGCGGTCTTGTGCGATTTCCGAAGCGCGCAGGTAGCCTTCGACTTCAGCCGACAGCTGAACCACTGCACCCTTGGCGTCCACCGACTTGACCACGCCGTCGACGATCGAACCCTTGTCGTTCATTGCAACGAAGTTGCTGAACGGGTCGCCTTCGAGCTGCTTGATACCCAGCGAAATACGTTCCTTCTCGACGTCGATGCCGAGAACGATCGCTTCCACTTCGTCGCCCTTCTTGTACTTGCGAACAGCTTCTTCGCCCGTTTCGCTCCACGACAGGTCCGACAGGTGAACCAGACCGTCGATGCCGCCCGGCAGACCGATGAAGACGCCGAAGTCGGTGATCGACTTGATTGCGCCTTGCAGCTTGTCGCCCTTCTTGAAGTTGCGGCTGAAGTCGTCCCACGGGTTCGGCTTGCATTGCTTCATGCCGAGGCTGATACGGCGGCGGTCTTCGTCGATTTCGAGAACCATGACTTCGACTTCGTCGCCCAGCTGAACAACCTTCGACGGTGCAACGTTCTTGTTCGTCCAGTCCATCTCCGACACGTGGACGAGTCCTTCGATGCCCGATTCCACTTCGACGAATGCGCCGTAGTCGGTGATGTTGGTGACCTTACCGAACAGGCGCGTGCCCGACGGGTAACGGCGCGAGATGCCTTCCCACGGATCGTCGCCCAGTTGCTTGATACCCAGCGAAACGCGGTTCTTCTCTTGATCGAACTTGAGGATCTTCGCGGTGACTTCCTGACCAACCGACAGCACTTCGCTCGGATGACGCACACGACGCCATGCGATATCCGTGATGTGCAGCAGGCCGTCGATACCGCCGAGGTCCACGAACGCGCCGTAGTCGGTGATGTTCTTGACCACGCCTTCCACGATCGCGCCTTCCTTCAGCGTTTCGAGCAGCTTTGCGCGCTCTTCGCCCTGAGTCGCTTCGATCACGGCACGGCGCGACAGCACGACGTTGTTACGCTTGCGGTCGAGCTTGATGACGCGGAATTCGAGGGTCTTGCCTTCGTACGGGGTCGTGTCCTTGACCGGGCGCGTATCAACCAGCGAACCCGGCAGGAACGCGCGGATGCCGTTGACCATGACGGTCATGCCGCCCTTGACCTTGCCCGTGATCGTGCCGGTCACGAGTTCGTTGTTGTCGAGAGCCTTTTCCAGCGACAGCCACGAAGCCAGACGCTTCGCCTTGTCGCGCGACAGGATCGTGTCGCCATAGCCGTTTTCCAGCGCGTCGATCGCGACGGAAACGAAGTCGCCCGCCTGCACTTCTACCTCGCCCGCGTCGTTCAGGAACTCTTCGAGCGGGATGTAGGCTTCGGACTTGAGACCAGCGTTGACGACCACGAAGTTGTGGTCAACGCGCACGACTTCGGCGGAGATCACTTCGCCGGCGCGCATGTCTTGCTTGGTCAGCGACTCTTCGAACAGAGCCGCAAAAGATTCGGTATTCGGGGTAGAGGTTTGCAGGTCGGACATAAAAATCAAAATTTGCATGGTTCTCGCGGTGCCCGGCTGGCCGGACGGCCAGCAATTTCGGCAAGAGTGCGAATGCCACGCGGGGTTAAAGGGTTAATACACGCTCCACGACCATCGCGGAGCACCTACTGACAACACAACTTCTACTGCGCCCGATGTCGATGCGCAACTCGTACATTCATCAAGCATGCGGGACTAAGGCTTCATACCACTGCACCACCTGTTCGACCGCCTGGTCGACCGACAATGCCGAGGTATCAAGCAGCTTTGCATCCGCTGCGGGCTTGAGCGGCGCGGCTGCGCGCTGACTGTCACGCTCGTCGCGCTCACGCAAATCCCGGAGCAAGTCATCTATATTAGCAGAAAATCCTTTTTGGATCAATTGCTTATACCGGCGCGCGGCGCGCGCCTCCACGCTGGCGGTCAAGAACACCTTCAGCACGGCGTCCTGGAAGATCACGGTGCCCATGTCGCGGCCGTCGGCAACCAGCCCCGGCTCCTTGCGAAAAGCCCGCTGACGCGCCACCAGCGCGGCGCGCACGGGAGCGTGCACGGCAATCGCCGAGGCCCGGCTGCCGACTTCCTCCGCGCGAATCTCGGCGGATA
Organism: Paraburkholderia lacunae; assembly: GCF_003353175.1. Classification (GTDB taxonomy): domain Bacteria; phylum Pseudomonadota; class Gammaproteobacteria; order Burkholderiales; family Burkholderiaceae; genus Paraburkholderia; species Paraburkholderia lacunae. The sequence goes on from NZ_QHKS01000001.1 coordinate 17,343, forward strand.
CATCGACGCCGTCGAGCTGCGCCAGGCCCTCGCGAAAGGTGATGTGCAGGTCGTCGATCAGCATTGCAAGCGCGTCGGCATCGTCCGGCGCGATGTTGTAGCGCATGCTCGCGAGCGCGGCGAGCCGGTACAGCGCACCACTGTCCAGCAAGTGAAAACCGAGGCTCGCGGCAACCAGCGCGGCCACCGTGCCCTTGCCGGAGGCGCTCGGGCCGTCGATCGTGATGACGGGCGTCTGGTGAAAGGGACGGGTCGGTTTCATCGAAAAAGTCGCACGTCAGTCGATTTGGGGTCGAATCAGGGTTGGGCGAGCGCGGTGAAGCGCTCGAAATAGTCAGGGAACGTCTTGCCGACGCACTTCGGATCGTTGATCCGGATCGGCACGCCGCCGAGGCTCACCAGCGAGAAGCACATCGCCATGCGGTGATCGTCGTAGGTGTCGATCGAGGCGTTCGGGATCAGTTTTTCCGGCGGCGTGACGACGAGGTAATCCTCGCCCTCCTCCACTTTGGCGCCGACCTTGCGCAGCTCGGTCGCCATCGCCGCGATCCGGTCGGTTTCCTTCACTCGCCAGCTAGCGATGTTACGCAGCGTGGTGGTGCCGTCGGCGAACAGCGCGGCTACGGCGATCGTCATCGCCGCGTCGGGAATCAGGTTGAAGTCCATGTCGATCGGCTCGAGCTTGCCGTGGTCGTGGCCGACGCCGCGCACCTCGATCCAGTCGTCGCCCATCTGCAGGTTCGCGCCCATCCTGATCAGCGCATCGGCAAAGCCGACATCGCCCTGAATGCTGGCCCGGCCGACGCCCTCCACCCGTAGCGGCCCGCCGCCGAGCGCGCCCGCGGCGAGAAAGTACGACGCCGACGACGCATCGCCTTCCACCATGATCGTGCCCGGCGACTGATAGCGCTGTCCCGCCGGCACGACGAACTGGTGCCAGCCGTGGCGTTCGACCTTGATGCCGAAGCGCTCCATCAGCTTGATCGTGATCTCGATGTACGGCTTCGAGATCAGTTCGCCGTCGACCTGCACGGTCGTGACACCGCTTTCGGTGCGCAACAGCGGCAGTGTCATCAGCAGCGAAGTGAGGAACTGGCTCGACACGTCGCCGCGCACGCGGATCGGCGCGTCGGCGGAAATCTGCCCCGGGCGAATCCGCAGCGGCGGATAACCTTCATTCGCTTCGTAATCGATCCTCGCGCCGATCTGCCGCAAACCGTCGACCAGATCGCCGATCGGCCGCTCGTGCATGCGCGGCACGCCGTGAATGCGATAGTCGCCGCCATTGACCGCGAGTGCCGCCGTGAGCGGACGCACCGCCGTGCCCGCATTGCCGAGGAACAGATCGGCAGTGCGAGCGGTGAACGCGCCGCGCGTGCCGGTGACGACGCAGGTGTCGCCATCGCGCTTCAGACGTACACCGAGCTTTTCGAGCGCGTCGAGCATGACGCGCGTGTCGTCCGAATCGAGCAGGTTGGTGATGGTCGTTTCGCCTTCGGCGAGCGCGGCAAGCAGCAGCACCCGGTTCGAAATGCTCTTCGAGCCTGGCAGACGAACCGTGCCGGACGCACGGGAAAACGGTCCGAGATCGAGGAATTCCATGATTGAGTCCAGTTTCCAGTTATTTCGATGCGTCGCTGGGCGCAACCGCTGCGCCTCGCTGGTCCTGCCATTCGGTACGCGCGACCCGCGAGCGGGCGAACACGGCTTCGAGGGCGGCGCCGTCGGCAGCCTCGATCGCCGTCCGCAAGCGCGCGAGCACCGCTGTGTAGGCATCGAGCTCGTCGAGCAAAGCGACGCGATTCGCGACGCATACGTCGCGCCACATTTCCGGGCTCGACGCGGCAATGCGCGTGAAGTCGCGGAAACCGCCCGCAGCAAAGGCGAATTTCAGCGCGGCGTCGGGCGAATTGAGAATCTGCTCGACCAGCGCGAACGACAGCACGTGCGGCAGATGGCTGACCGACGCGAACACGCGGTCATGCTGCTGCGACGTCATCTCGTGAACGGCGGCGCCGGTGGCGCGCCACATGGCGGCGACACGCGCGACGGCTTCGGCCGAATTCTCCGGCAGCGCGCACAGCACGACGTTGCGGTTCACATACAGATCGGGCAAGGCGGCATCCACACCGCTCGACTCGCGTCCGGCGATCGGATGCCCCGGCACGAACTGGCCGATGCGCGCCCCGAGCGCCGCTCGGGCGGCGGCGACCACGTCGGATTTGGTGCTGCCGGCATCGGTGACGATCGTGTCAGCGTCGAGAAACGGCGCGATGCGTTCGAGCAGAGGCTGAGTCTGCGCGACGGGTGCGGCAAGCAGCACGAAGTCCGCGCCGGACAATGCTTCGCGCAACGCGGCGGCGTCGTTCAGCGCAGCGGTTCCGTCGATCACGCCTAGCTCCAAAGCGCGCGCCGTCGACGCGGACGAACGTCCGACACCGACTACTGTGCGCGCGCCTTCGGCTTCACCCCGCTCGCGCAACGCGCGCGCAAGCGATCCGCCGATCAGGCCGACACCGAAAATCACCAGTTTGTTAAAAGAGAACGCGGCCACGTCGGTCACAGAAAAAGCGCGCCTTTCAGGTAGCGAGGCGCGCGGGTCAAGAACTACCGCTTACGCGGTGGCGAGCGTTTTTTCAAGCGCCACGAGGAACGTTTCATTTTCTTCCGGCAGACCGATCGTGATGCGCAGCCATTGCGGCAAACCGTAATTGCCGACCGGACGCACAATCACGCCCTGCTTCAACAATTCGAGGTTCACGCGGTTGCCGGCTGCGTCGTCGTTGCCGACGCGCACCAGCACGAAGTTGCCGTCCGACGGCACATACTCGAGACCGAGCTTGTCGAACGCCTCGGTCAGACAGCGATAGCCCTGCGCGTTCAACGCCGCGCTCTTTTCCAGAAACGCCTTGTCGTTCAGCGCCGCGATCGCCGCGGCTTGCGCCAGCGTGTTGACGTTGAACGGCTGACGCAGACGGTTCAGCAGATCGGTCAACTCGGGTTGCGCGATCGCGAAACCGACGCGCAAGCCAGCCAGACCAAACGCCTTCGAGAACGTGCGCGACACCAGCAGATTCGGATAACGGCGCACCCACGCGATCGAGTCGTAGCGCTTTTCTTCCGGCAGATATTCGGTGTACGCCTCGTCCAGCACGACGACCACGTTACGCGGCACTTTGTCCAGAAACGCTTCGAGCTTCGCGCCTTCAATGAACGTGCCGGTCGGGTTGTTCGGGTTCGCGACGAAAATGAGGCGCGTGTCGCCGGTGATCGCAGCGAGCATTGCGTCGAGATCGTGACCGTACCTGAGCGCCGGCACAACGATCGCGCGCGCGCCGACGCCTTGCGTGGCCAACGCGTACACGGCGAACGAATACTGCGAATAGACGATCGACTGGTCCTTCTCGACAAACGCGTGCGCCGCGATTTCGAGGATGTCGTTGCTGCCGTTGCCGAGCGTGACCCACTCGGACGGCACGCCGTAGCGCTCGCTCAACGCGGCCTTCAGCTCGAACGCATTGGCGTCCGGATAGCGGCCCAGTTCACTTGCGGCTTGCGCCATGGCGCGCTGCGCCGACTCCGGCATGCCGAGCGGATTTTCGTTCGACGCCAGCTTCACGATAGTCGCTTCGTCGAGGCCGAACTCGCGGGCCACTTCCGAAATCGGTTTGCCGGCGATATAGGGCGCAATCGCGCGCACGTAGGAAGGGCCGAAGGACGTTGTCATGAAATCTCCGAACGACTATTAGTCAATGAATGTGCAGCCGGCGCGCTCGAATGCGATAAGCAAGGCATTAGCGAGCGCGCGGATACGAGCCGAGTATCTTCAGGAACGCGGCCTTCTGGCCGAGTTCGGCGAGCGCGGCGGCAACCGCCGGATCGTCGCGATGACCTTCGACGTCGATGTAGAAGTAGTACTCCCACGTGCCGACGCGCGCCGGACGCGATTCGAAACGGGTCATCGATACGCTGTGGCGCGCGAGCGGCTCGAGCAGCTTGAATACCGCGCCAGGTTCGTTCGCCACAGAAACGATCAGCGACGTCTGATCGTGCCCGCTTGCGCCGGTGCGCTCCTTGCCGATCATCACGAAGCGGGTGCGGTTGTGCGGATCGTCCTGGATCAGCGCGTATGCGACCTGCAAACCGTAGTGCGTCGCGGCGCGATCGCCAGCGATCGCGGCGACCGTCGGATCGTCCGCCGCCATCCGCGCCGCTTCCGCGTTGCTCGACACCGCGTGGCGCTCCAGATGCGGAGCGTTCGTGGAAAGCCAGCGCTGGCATTGGGCGAGAGCCTGCGCATGCGCGCACACGCGCGTCACGCCGGTGAGGCCGCCGTTCAGCGTCAGCAGGTTGTGGTGAATCGGCAAAGCCAGTTCGCCGCCGATCGTGAGCTGCGTTTGCAGCAGCAGATCGAGCGTGCGCGACACCGCGCCTTCAGTCGAATTCTCGACCGGCACGACGCCAAATTCAGCGGCGCCCGCCTCGACCGAGCGAAATACTTCGTCGATCGACGGGCATGGCAGACCTTCGATCGACTGACCGAAGTACTCGTGCATCGCCTGTTCGGTATACGTGCCGACCGGGCCGAGGAAAGCGGCCTTGATCGTTTTTTCGAGGGCGCGGCTCGCGGCCATGATCTCGCGCCAGATCGCGCTGATATGTTCGCTCGCGAGCGGCCCTTCGCTCATGTCCTGCAAGCGCGCGATCACCTGCTGCTCGCGTTCGGGGCGGAACACCGGCGCGTTGAAATGCTTCTTGACCTCGCCCACTTCGAGCGCGACCGCCGCCCGTTGATTGAGCAGCGCGATCAACTGCGCGTCGAGCGCGTCGATGCGTTCGCGAAGCGGTTTGAGTCGGGTATTGAGTTCGTCGTCCATGCGTGAAAACGGCCCTGCCGGGTAACTTGCTGGAAAGGATACGCGCGCCTGAATGCCTGACACTGTCAGGCGCTGCGCTGTTCGAATTCCTTCATGTATTCGACAAGCGCTTTGACGCCTTCGAGCGGGACGGCGTTATAAAGCGACGCCCGCATGCCGCCGACGGACTTGTGGCCCTTTAGCTGCACCATTCCCCGCGCTTTCGCGCCGGCCAGGAAATCTTCGTTGCGCGACTCGTCGGCGAGGAAAAACGGTACGTTCATCCGCGAGCGCGAGCCACGTTCGACCTTGTTCAGATAGAAGCTGCTCGAATCGATCGCGTCGTACAACAGCTTTGACTTTTCGAGGTTGCGCGCCTCCATCGCGGCAAGGCCGCCCTGCTTCTTCAACCACTTGAACACCAGCCCGGCGATGTAGATCGCGTAAGTGGGCGGCGTGTTGTACATCGAATTGTTCTCGGCGACGGTTTTCCACTCGAACGCCGACGGGCAGATCGTTTGCGCGCGATCCAGCATATCTTCGCGCACGATCACGACCGTCACACCCGCCATGCCGATGTTCTTCTGCGCGCCGCCGAACAGCACGCCGTATTTGGCGATGTCCATTGGGCGCGACAGGATGTGCGACGACGCGTCCGCAACCAGCGGAATATCACCCATATCGGGAATCTCGAAGGTCTCGACGCCGTGAATCGTCTCATTGGTGCACAGATGCACGTACGCCGGGTCGGCTGACAGTTGCCATTCGGAGCGTGCCGGCGCGCGCGTGAAGCCGTCCGCCGTCTGGCCGCTCGCCGCGAGATGCACGGTGCCGTACTTTTGCGCTTCCTTGAACGATTTTTGCGACCACGAACCCGTCACGACGAAGTCCGCGCGCGGTTTCGCGCCGAGCAGATTCATCGGGATGATCGCGTTTTCGCCCAGACCGCCGCCTTGCAGGAACAGGATGTGGTGGCTGGCCGGCACCGCGAGCAAATCGCGCAAATCGACGAGCGCTTCCTCGTGGATCGACATGAACTCTTTACCGCGATGGCTCATTTCCATCACGCTCATGCCGCTGCCTTGCCAATCGAGCATCTCGTCGGCCGCCTGGCGCAGCACTTCTTCTGGCATCGCCGCAGGGCCGGCGGAGAAATTAAAGACGCGCATCGTGGAGTTCCCGGAAGCAGGGGCGAAAAAAAACGTAAATCGCGTAAAAATCTGCGAAGTTGCCAACCGCGCAGCTTGACGTCGCAAAGCTGGCAACGCGAATTTGACGACGCAAGTTTGACGACGATTTCGCGCCCAAAAAGATAATGGCCGTCTGCGCGTGTGCGCAAACGGCCATTATCGCATTGTCGCCGCCAACCCGCCAAACCCGGACGCTGTAAAGCGTACCGATCGGCGGCTAGCGCGATGTCAGCGCAGCCTTTCGATCCCGGCTTACTTAGCCGGCTTGACCGATGCGACTTCCTTGTCGGCCTGGTCGCGCGTTGCCTTGATCGATTGCGGCATGTACTTCTGCATCAAGCCATTCACGACGTCGCGGCCAACCTGGTCCTGGACCTGGATGAACTTGCGGCCGGTCGGGCTCTTGTAGAACGTGGTCAGATCCTTGATTTCCGAGGTGCTGTAGTACTTCGCGTAAGCGTCGTACTGAGCTTGCATGGCGTCTTGACGGAAACTGTCCGTTGCGAACACCTGGCCTGCACCGTCAACCAGCTTCGGCACTGCATTCTTTTGCAACGTCGGGACGGAAGCCTGCTTCTGCTTGTCCGTCAGCGTCTTGTTTTCGCTCAGCGCGTCCGACAGGATGGCCGGAACCAGTTGCTTGGCTTGCATTTGCGCGCTGTTGCCGATGGCGCCGACGAGCTTCTGTGCGTCGATTGCGTCCAGCAGATCCTTGATAGCAGCCTGCTTGGTCGGATCAACCGGTGCTGCGGCAGCAGCCGGGGCCGCCGGAGCCTGGCTTTGAAGCGCTTGAGCCATAGCAAAGGTCGGCACGATAGCAGCCAGCAACATCAGTTGTTTGAATCGTTTTTGCATCATTACTCCCTAAGAGAAATTAACCTGAACTGCCAGCTGCGCGGGATACGTATCGGCCCGATACGCCATTCTCCCCTGCACAGCTTTCACCCAATAACTGAGACTGAGAACCGCCGACGAGGATCAGGCCGCACCACCGTCTTCACCGCCGTTGTCGCTTTCAGCGGGACCCTCTGCGTCACCTTCGACATCCACATCTGCTTCCGCCTCAGCAACCTGTTGCAGACCTGAAAGCTTGGTCCCTTCGTCAAGGCTGATGAGTGTAACACCTTGGGTTGCACGCCCCATTTCTCGAATTTCCGACACGCGCGTGCGGATCAGCACGCCCGTATTGGTAATCAGCATGATTTGCGCTTCTGGATCCACCAGCGTGGCGGCAACCACTTTGCCGTTACGCTCCGATGTCTGGATCGCGATCATCCCCTTCGTACCGCGTCCGTGACGGGTGTACTCGGTGATCGGGGTGCGCTTGCCGAAACCGTTTTCGGTTGCGGTGAGCACCGACTGCTGCTCGTCGCCGGCCACCAGCAGCGCGATCACGTTCTGACCGTCTTCGAGCTGCATGCCGCGCACACCACGCGCCTCACGGCCCATCGGACGCACGTCGTTCTCGTCGAAACGCACCGCCTTGCCCGAATCCGAGAACAGCATCACGTCGTGCTCGCCGTCGGTGATGGCAGCACCGATCAGGTAGTCGCCGTCATCCAGACCGACCGCAATAATACCCTTGCGCAGCGGCCGGCTGAAGGCTTCCAGCGGCGTCTTCTTTACGGTTCCCAACGCGGTTGCCATGAAGACGAACTTGTCGGCCGAGAACTCCTTGACCGGCAGCACGACCGTGATCTTCTCGCCGTCCTGCAACGGGAACATATTGACGATCGGCCGGCCGCGAGAGTTCCGCGAACCTTGCGGCACTTCATAAACCTTGACCCAATACACGCGGCCGCGGTTCGAGAAGCACAGAATGTGATCGTGCGTGTTCGCGATGAAAAGCGTGTCGATCCAGTCGTCTTCTTTCATCGAAGTCGCCTGTTTGCCGCGACCACCACGCTTTTGCGCGCGATACTCGGACAACGGCTGCGATTTCACGTAACCCGCATGCGACATGGTCACGACCATTTCTTGCGGCGTGATCAGGTCCTCTGTGTTCAGTTCGGTCGCGTTCAACTCGATCTTCGAGCGGCGCGCGTCGCCGAATTCGGCCTTGATCGACGTGAGTTCGTCGACGATGATCGCCGTAATGCGCTCCGGGCGAGCCAGGATGTCCAGCAGGTCGGCGATCTGCGCCATCACTTCGCGGTACTCGCCGATGATCTTGTCCTGCTCCAGACCGGTCAGGCGCTGCAGACGCATCTGCAGGATTTCCTGAGCCTGGGTGTCGGACAAGCGGTAAAGGCCGTCGGCCTGCATGCCGAACGCCGGATTCAAACCGTCAGGGCGATACGCTTCGCGGCCGCCGGCCGACGCGTTTTCCGCCTCTGCACGCGACAGCATCTCCCGCACCAGCGACGAATCCCACGGACGCGCCATCAATTCCTGCTTGGCGATTGGCGGAGTCGGCGCGGCCTTGATAATCGCGATGAACTCGTCGATGTTCGCGAGCGCGACCGCCAGACCTTCCAGCACATGGCCTCGTTCGCGCGCCTTGCGCAGTTCGTATACAGTGCGCCGCGTCAGCACTTCCCGGCGATGCGACAGGAAGCAGGTCAGCATCTCCTTCAGGTTCAGCAGTTTCGGCTGGCCGTCGACGAGCGCGACCATGTTCATGCCGAACGTGTCCTGAAGCTGGGTTGCCTTATATAGATTGTTGAGGATGACCTCGGGCACTTCGCCGCGCTTCAGCTCGATCACGACGCGCATGCCGCTCTTGTCGGATTCGTCGCGGATATCGGAGATGCCTTCGAGCTTCTTCTCGTTGACCAGTTCGGCGATACGCTCCAGAAGCGAGCGCTTGTTCACCTGATACGGCAGTTCATCGACGATGATCGCCATGCGCTGGCCGCGGTCGATTTCCTCGAAATGCGTGAGCGCGCGCATCACCACGCGGCCACGGCCGGTGCGATAGCCGTCGCGCACGCCGGCCACGCCGTAGATGATGCCGGCGGTCGGGAAGTCGGGCGCCGGGACGATCTCGATCAATTCGTCGATCGTTGCTTCCGGGTTTTTCAGCAGATGCTGACACGCGTCGACAACTTCGTTGAGATTGTGCGGCGGGATATTGGTCGCCATGCCGACCGCAATACCGGACGAGCCATTGATCAGCAGATTGGGAATGCGCGCCGGCAGGATGGCCGGCTCGTTTTCGCTGCCGTCGTAGTTCGGCGTGAAGTCGACCGTTTCCTTGTCGATATCGGCCAGCAGTTCGTGGCCGATCTTCGCCATGCGGATTTCGGTGTACCGCATCGCCGCGGCATTGTCGCCGTCGACCGAGCCGAAGTTGCCCTGACCGTCCACCAGCATGTAGCGCAGCGAGAAATCCTGCGCCATCCGGACGATCGTGTCGTAGACAGCCGTGTCGCCGTGCGGGTGATATTTACCGATGACGTCGCCGACAATACGCGCCGACTTCTTGTACGCCCGGTTCCAGTCGTTGTTCAGTTCGTGCATCGCGTACAGCACGCGCCGGTGCACCGGCTTCAGGCCATCGCGAACATCGGGAAGCGCACGCCCCACAATCACGCTCATCGCGTAATCGAGATACGAACGGCGCATTTCCTCCTCTAGGGAGATTGGCAGAGTCTCTTTGGCGAATTGATCCATTATCCGTATCTTTTACGTGCGAAGACGACGACAACACCGCGCCTTCGCGTAAGCATTGCAGGCGCAACGCATCACGCGATTCTAACATGCCGCGCATCCGCCCCCGACGAGGGTACGTATACCTATTAGCAGGCGCACGCGAAAGCCACCTGGGCGACCGGCGATTGAGCCTGGGCAGGCTCGATTCGTGCATGAGCCAATCCGCCGCTCAGCCATGACTGGCGGCGCCTTCGGCCGATTGCTTCTGTTGCGCATGCACCACAATTGGAGGGTGATTTGATCGGGGGCAGATTTTTTTATCGTTGGAAGGGAACGATATGGCAAAATGCCAACGCACAAAGAGTTAGACACTGCTCGAAGTCTACACAGCACGTTTTTTGTTCTACACCGATGTTATACTTCGAGCAATGTATGACTTGTCTTCGTCAACAGGCTCGCAGTAAACCTGCGGTAATCTCAATTTCGAGAGGAGAAATATGAATAAACTTTCAAAGCTCGCGTTCATTGCAGCTACCGCAGTTATGGCTGCATCCGCCATGGCGCAGTCGGTGCCGGCGTCGCGACAAGCTACGAACGACAACTGGGTGAATGGTACCGGCGAATACGTGTGGATGAACGGCACGAACGAGCTTTGCTGGCGCGATGCATTCTGGACGCCGGCAACGGCCAACGCTAAGTGCGATGGCGCCCTGGTTGCCCAGGCTCCGACCCCGCCGGCTCCGGTCGCACCTCCCGCACCGGCCATCACGAGCCAAAAGATCACGTATCAAGCTGATGCGCTGTTCGACTTTGACAAGGCTATCCTGAAGCCGGCTGGCAAGGAAAAGCTGGACGATCTCGCATCGAAGGTCCAAGGCCTGAACCTGGAAGTTATCGTTGCAACGGGTTACACGGACCGCATCGGTTCGGACAAGTACAACGACCGTCTGTCGCTGCGTCGCGCTCAAGCTGTGAAGTCGTACCTGGTGAGCAAGGGTATCGAAGCCAACCGTATCTACACGGAAGGCAAGGGCAAGCGCAACCCGGTCACGACCGGCTGCAACCAGAAGAACCACAAGCAACTCGTCGCCTGCCTCGCACCGGACCGCCGCGTGGAAGTCGAAGTTGTCGGTACTTCGAAGCAGTAAGCTACAAGTTACCGCAGTATCAAAGCCCCGCTTCGGCGGGGTTTTTTTATGCGGTTGTTCTTTTCGTTGCGTTTTTCGTCGAGCGAAGCAAGCTCGACGAAAAACGCAACGCAATGGCATCGGACGCTCAAACCGGTCACGCGAAGCGGCATTTTGCCGCCCCGTCCGCCGGCCTATATACTCAGGGTTTATCCTCGAGCGCCCGCTCGCCGCTCTCATCGAGGCTGCCTCCCCATGACCAACGCCGATCCCCACGAACTGCAGAAATTTAGCGATCTCGCGCATCGCTGGTGGGACCCCAACGCCGAATTCAAGCCGCTGCACGAACTCAATCCGATCCGCCTTGGCTGGATCGATACGCACGCCCATCTGGCCGGCAAACGTGTTCTGGACATCGGCTGCGGCGGCGGCATTCTGTCGGAATCGATGGCGGGACTGGGCGCGCACGTGAAGGGAATCGACCTGTCGAGTCAGGCACTCGGCGTGGCGGACCTTCACAGCCTTGAAAGCGGTGTAACCGTTAATTACGAAGAAATCGCAGCTGAAGCACTCGCGGCCCGCGAACCCGGCACGTACGACGTCGTAACCTGCATGGAAATGCTCGAGCACGTGCCCGAACCGGCCGCCATCGTCGCTGCCTGCAAGACGTTGGTGAAACCCGGTGGCTGGGTGTTTTTCTCCACGCTGAACCGCAACGTGAAGTCGTACCTGTTCGCCGTGCTCGGCGCCGAATACATCGCGCGGATGCTGCCTAAAGGCACGCACGACTACGCGCGCTTCATCCGTCCCTCGGAATTGGCGAGCTTCGTGCGCGCTGCGGACCTGCGCACAGCCGATATCAAAGGTATCGTGTATAACCCGCTCAGCAAGCACTTCGCTCTGTCCGACGATACGAGCGTGAACTACATGCTCGCCTGCCGTCGCGACGCCTGATCCGCCCCGACCTCTGTCCAATCAATGAGCGATCCCACGCCCCTGCCCCAACGCGAAGACGACGACACCGCGATCAGTCTTTGCGAGGCTGTGCTGTTCGACCTTGACGGCACCCTGGCTGACACCGCGCCCGATCTCGCCGCCGCCGTCAACAAAATGCGCCACGACCGCGGCCTCGACATGGTGCCGCTCGAAGACCTGCGCCCGCTCGCGTCCGCAGGCGCGCGCGGACTGATTGGCGGCGCCTTCGGCATCGGTCCTGACAACCATGAGTTCACGTCGATGCGCGAGGAGTTTCTCGCCAATTACGAGGCGGATTTATGCATCGAGACCACCCTGTTTCCCGGCATCCCCGAATTGCTCGACGAACTCGACGCACGCGGCGTGCGCTGGGGCATCGTGACCAACAAGGTGGCGCGGCTGACCGACCCGCTGGTGGCGCAACTCGGCCTCGATGCGCGCGCGGGCTGCGTGGTCAGCGGCGATACGACACCGCATTCGAAGCCGCATCCGGCGCCATTGCTATACGCCGCCCGCGAACTGGATCTGGCGCCGGAGCGCATTGTCTACGTCGGCGACGACCTGCGCGATGTGCAAGCGGGTTTCGCGGCCGGCATGAAGACAGTGGCAGCCGCGTACGGCTACTGCGGCAACGATATCCCGCCGACGCAATGGCATGCGCAGCACGTCGTACGGTCGCCGGCTGAATTGCAGAAGCTGCTGCGCGAAATCGGCTGAGCCTCGCCTGGCGCGCCGCCGCAACGCAACACGCATTCGCTCAGGTAATCAGCAAAGACGCGGCCGTCAAACTATTGTAAAATCTACGTTGGCCCAGAAGTTTGGGCAACGAACCGCGGGGGCGACCTGGTTTCGACAGGGGTTGCGAAGCGGCTAGGGCATGTCGAGGACCCGTCACCTCGTTAATCAATGGGAAAAACGTAACTGCAAACGACGATACGTTCGCACTGGCAGCCTAAGGGCCGCCGTCCTCTGCCTAGTTCACTGACGGGCTAGTGTCGCAAGACCGGTAGCAATATCGCCAGAGGTCATATACGTCAGTTAAGCCTTGGTGGCGTCACGACATCCGGGTCGAAAATCTAGTGAATCGCCGTAGTGCAGCGTGTTCGTCCGCGTCACTACGGTTAAATCAAATGACAGAACTAAACATGTAGAACTGGTCGTAGAGTGCTTCTGGACGCGGGTTCGATTCCCGCCGCCTCCACCAACACATAGTCCTGACCCAACTCAGGATGTCCGAGAAGCCCCGCCAACTAACGGTTTGCGGGGTTTTTTCTTTTCTTGATCGTCTAAAATCGTCCTGCCTGATCCGGGGGGTAATCGGGGCTTCATGAAATAGACCATTGAAGTCGCAGATCTCCTCCTCAAAATCCTGTCTTGCGTCGCGCAATTCCTGGCGCGGAGCGATGGGCGCTTTACACCTTCCGGCTCGTCGGGGCAGATAGCTAACCGAGCAATGCGACCCTCGTCACTGTTCAGGAAGCTCGACCGTTGATTGAGTTCCGTTCGCAGAAATCACCGCGATAAACTCGACGACGGTCATCTGATAGCGGACTTCTCGACGAACGCCCGGCGTTCTGCAGTCGATATCGGTCAGCACGACAACGCTACCGTCGATCGATGCCTCCAGACGCAATGTGTGAATCTCGCGCGCAGATGTGGCGTCTGTCTCGGACAAGAGCGTCATCGTGCCTGTCGCACCGTGGCTTGGCATGGTCAACTCCTTCTGTTTTCTAGGTCAACACAGCGCCGGTGACATGCGATACGAATTTCAGTGAAATCGCCGTTTTCCTGATCATGCGAATTGCATCGGAGCATCGTACGGAATCGGAATATGACCGTCAATATAAATGCGAACGATTCGCATCTGTATTACTAAACCGTAATCTTCCGCTTTGACCGTGACCAGTGGGATGCCGTGAGGAATGGTGCTGCGCCAAGGTTCGTCTGTAGACCACCCTGTGCCTACTGTCACCCGGCTGCCGCTGGTCAGCGCACGACTTGAGGGTGATCCTTTTCTTTACGCGACGGGCGACCTATGCTCAGCCGTTACGGGTTTATCCGGCCACCCGAGAAACCGGTCCACGCCACGCGGTGTGCATGACGCGATGCCTACCTTTTCCAATCGACCGCTGGGGCAACAGTCCCATCCCTGCAGGGCGTTGCGCCCTAATGCAGCCTCGCTGAGCGTGCAATTTTTGATGGCTGAGAGCGATGCGCTGGAACACATTGCCACGGCTAGCAGAGAGGACAAGAACGGGCTCCGCCAAGCTAACGCTTCGCCAGGCGTCCTCTTTTTCCGCGCGGTCAGTGAGCCATGCCTTGCGGCGCTGACGGCCTATCCCCAGGCATAAGCAGCGAGTTCACCTGCGCCACCTCGTCGATCGTCAGCGATGCGGCCGCCGACTTCAGTTGCAGCAGTGCCAGCAAGGTGTCGTAGCGGGTGCGGATCAGATCGCGGCGAGTTGCATAGAATACGTCCACGGCTCGCAGCACATCGGAACTGGCACGGCTACCCACCTTGAAACCCACTTGCGCTGCTGCGACAGCGGCGCGAGATGTCTGCAACAGCCGCGCCAGTGACTCGGCCCGCACCGTCCCCGAGCGAAACCGCGCCCAGTTCTCGCGCGCCGCTCCCCCCGCCTGACGGGTGGCCGATACCAGGTCGTTTTGCGCCTTGTCCTTGAGCGCCACCGACTCGTCGAGTTTTGCTTCTGTCTCGCCGCCTTCGAAGATGGGAATGGTGATCGCGAACATCGCCGTCGTAGTTGTGGTCGGGCGGGTAAAGCCGCCCGCAGCCCCGGCCGGCGAATGGCTCGCGGTCACACTGACCGTCGGATAATGGTTGGCGCGTGCCTTCTCGACGTCGAACCCGGCGATCTTGCGATCGATCTGCTTAAGTTGCACAACATAGTCGTGCGCTTCCGCCTGGTCAGCCCACGCTTCGCAGCCGTCCGGTTCCAGACGCGGCAAGGTCGCGGTGTTCGACAGACGCGATAGCGCGGACAACGGTTGCCCTGTAAGTTGCTCGAGGGCGAGACGCTTCAACTGCAAATCGTTACGCGCGTCCATGAGCTGCAACTGGGCCTGCTCCCTCCCGGACTGCGCTTCTTGCAAGTCGATCACCGTCGCCTCGCCAGCAGCCTGCCTGCGCCGAAGCTGGTCCATATGCGCGTCGAGCGCCGCGTTATAGTCAATCGCTCTGGCGAACTCATCCTCCGCCGCCAGTTCGTCAAAGTAGGCGCGCGCGGCACGCAAAATCGACGCTTGCTGGGCACGCGCAACGTCGACCACACCGCGCGCCTCGACAAGGCCGGCCTGCCGGTAGGCAGTCCAACGGCTCCAGTCGACAATTGGCTGCGTCAGGTTGACGATCCAGCCGTTCTGCCAATAGCTGGTGCGTGGCAATGCTTCGATTGCCGTGCTGTTATAGGCTCGTCCCCAGCCGCCCTGCACTCGCGGCAGCAGTCCCGCCCGTGCCTTCGGCACAGCCTGCCGCGCTGCGCTTGAAGCGGCGCGCAACGCGGCAAGGTCCGCGTCATGGTCGACAGCTTGCTCGACGACTGAAAGCAGATCGACTGCGCAAGCGTCATTCGAGTGCCCCCACAAACCGACCATGGCAGCAACGCACGCCGCCAGCAACGCCTGCTTATTCATGGGTCACCACGCCGGGATGCGCCCCACCATGCCGCACTTCGCGCAGCAGTTCGCCATCCACAAGTCGGTAGCAGGTGTCGAACGCCGACGCCAGCGACATGTCGTGCGTGATCACGACCACGGTCCGGTCGAGCCGCTGCAGCAGCGCGACAATCCGCCGTACGGATGCCGGATCCAGGTTGGAGGTCGGTTCGTCCAGCAGCAACAGTTCCCGCTGCTGATACAACGCGCGCGCCAACAACAGACGCTGCCGCTGACCTGCGGAAATATTCGCAATCGTGTCGCTGACGACGGTCCGCGTGCGCATCGGCAAGCGCATCACGTCAGCGAGCAACCCGACTTCATCGAGCAGCGCATGGATGCGTGCTTCGTCGGCGTTGCCGGCGAACAGCGAGACATTTTCTGCAATCGAGCCATGCAGAATGAGATCGCCCTGACGCATGTGCACCGCGTGCCGACGAATCTCGTCGACGGTGAGGTTCGACCACGCAATGCCGTTCAGCGTGATCTCCCCCGCCTGGAGCGGCTCAGCGGCTGCCAGCAGCTTGAACAGCGTGGATTTGCCGCTGCCCGACGGCCCGGTAATCACGATCTTGTCGCCCTTGCGAATGGTGATGTTCGCGCGCGTTAGCACCGGCTGATCCGATACGCCATAACGGAACGTGACATCGCGTACGTCGATCTGGTGGAACGTCTGAACCTCCACCGTTTTGTGGCTATCGCTCGCGGGCGTATAGCGTTCCGGTTCGCAGTCGACGATATCGCCAACGCGCGTGACCGGCACACTGAGCATGAAGTACTCGAACGTGGCATTGATGGAACGCGCAAAACGCTCCGACAGCAACGACTTGTAAATCAGGAAGGAATAAAACACGCCCACCGAGATAGCGCCGCCTAGCATGAGCCGTGCGGCAAACCACGTAATGGCCAGCATTTCCACGTAGTTGACGAGCTTCAGGACGGCGTCGCGTGCGCTGGATAGCCGGCCGCTGTGCACCAGCGCCGCGATATAAGCGCGGTATTTCGCCATGAACATGGCCGTGCGCCGCACTTCGCCTTGCGACAGCTTGACGAGCGAAGCAGCTCGTATCGTCTCGAAGAGCGTGTCATCGCAGCGCGCCGATTCTTCGAGTACGAGCGCATGCGTGTCACGCATCCGGGAAAAAAGCAGAAGCGAAATCAACGCGTACAGCGTAAAGAGTCCGAGCGCGATCGCCGTCAACAACCGGCTCTGTATGAGCATCAATGCAAGGGCCAGGATGCCGACAGCGATATCGATGCCCAGCGAGATGAGCGTACGCGTGCAGAATGTGCTGATTTCATCGTGTGCCTTGATGCGCGCAAACAGGTCTCCAACGTGCCGCTTTTCGAAGTAAGGAAGGGGGTTGCGCAACAGGTGAGACACCATACCTTCGGTTGCATTCATCTGTACGAGTCCGTGCGCCAATTCGACCAGGTAACTCTGAACGTACTGGCTGAACGCACCGATGAAAAAAATCGCGCCGAAGGTCACGACGAGCACGTGCAGCAGATTCAGGTTATCCGCGGCCACGACGTTGTCGAGCACGAGGTTGCCCAGATAGGGCATGGCGAGAATTGCGGTCTGGCTGCCAAGCGCGACGAACATCACCTTCGCGGTCCGCGCCCGCAATTGAGGGTTCAACGCTCGCACGCGCGCAAGCGCCGCCGGCACGCGGGACCGTTCTCGCAGCCTGGGCATCGCCGGTGTCGGCGAGCATTCGAGCATGTAACCGGAGATGTTGCTGAGGAAGGTATCCATCGACACGCGGCGGCGGCCGCTCGCCGGGTCGATCACTTGCACATAACCGCGCCCCTGCTTTTCGAAGACGACGAAATGGGCGCCGCCAAAGTGCAGGATCGCACCCTTCTTGATCTCCTTCAGGTCCGATGCGTCGAACTGATAGGCCTGCACAGCCAGACCGAAGTCGACCGCAACGTCGTACAGATCCATTAAGGTCAAACCATTTGCGGAGATCGACCGATACGCTTGCAACTCGCGAACTTCGGTGGCGCGGCCAAAATGCGACAACACCATCGCAAGACACGCATAACCGCACTCGGCCACTTCGTTTTGATAGATTGCGCGCACTTCAACCTCGCAGAATGCGGAAAAACGGCGCCAGCACCCACTCGGCGATCGTGCGGCGCTCGATGACGACGCTTGCGGTCCCAGTCATGCCAGGCAGGATGTCGAAACGTTGCCGCCCGAATTCGAACTGGTTGCCGTTAAGGGTGGCCCACGCCATATAGTCGCCGTCCGGCGCACGCGGTTCGGATGCGCCTGCCGCCGACATGGTCGAGCGCAACGTGGTGCGCGAAATCGAATCGATGCGGGCTTCGTAGCTGCCGAAGCGGGCATAAGGAAACGCATCGAGCTTGAGGCGTACGATCTGTCCTTCATGCACGAAGCCGCGTCGTCGTGACGGGATACGCAGCGCGGCGCGCAGCCCACCGCCTTTGCTTGTGGTGATCACGAGCGCGACATCGGCCGGCGTCAGCGTGCGGCCCGGCACCAGGTCGGAGTATGCGACGACGCCCGCCTTCGGCGCGGAAATGGTCGTGTTCTGACGGTTCTCCTCGAAGCGGATGCGGATGTCCTGTATGTCGCGCGCTTGCCGCGCGTCCATTTCATTCAACTGCGCTGCGAGTTCCATTTGCGTGGTTTTCGCGGCACCCCGTTCCGCGAGCAACTGCTGGCGCCGCGCGGCGCCCTGCGCAACCGCCACCTTTGCCTGGTGCGTGTCCGCCCGCGCCTGCTCGATGCGGTCCACGGTGACGTAGTCCGAGACAGATTCGAGTCGCGCAAGCTTGTGACCGGACTCGTCCACGAGGTGGCGGTTCTGCGCAATCTGCTCGTCAATCGCGCCCAGCTCCGCGCTTCGGCTTCGCTCGGTTAGCCGGGCATTGTCGAGTTGCACGGTCAGCGCGGCCCTGCGTTGGCCATATTGCGCTTCGACGGAATGAATCTGTTCATCGCGCATGTGCTCGTCGAACCGCGGGCGCGGCTGGCCGTTGCTCGTCAGCGTGAGGTCGCGCTCAAGACGAAAGAGCGGCGTGCCAGCCGCCACGCGATCGGTGCTATGCACATACACGTCCGCAACGAGCCCGCTCAATCCCTGAACCTTGACGTCGGAGGGCGAGACGATTTCAGTGCGCACGTCCTGCTTGAGTTCGACCTCGTGCACGAAGGAGAAAATAACCGCCGCAATGACAATCGCTGACGTCGTATAGGCAATCCAGCGGGACGAAACATCCCTGAATTGCGGAAGATTGATGGGTTTCATTATCTGTTCTTGCCAGCCTGAGCCGGCACTACTTTCTTTGAGACCGTCCGACTACCGCACATCACGCCGGCCGCGCAACTTCAGCGACGCGCGTCACTTGCTTGCCGAGAACGAGTACATCGACGGATGCCCGGCAATGAGTGAATGACGGCAGTTATCGATCAACGCATTTTCGATCTGTTGAGCGAGTCGCTGCGGCGCGTCTGGCTGGGTCAGCTCTAAAGGCGCCAGTACTTCACCGCTGAAACGTCCTCGTTCGAACCTGAGATAGAACGGCAGCAACAACGCTTCGAATTGCGCGCCGAGACGAAACACGCCGTTGTGAATTCGGGCGGCACGCCCGAACATCGATACGTCGACGGTCTCCATTGGAAAACGGTAAAGCGCGAACGGCGGCACGTCGGCAAACAGCACGGCTATGCCGCTGCGCCTGAGTGATCGCGCGAGACGCAGGCCGAGGCCGTTGCGATTGTCTTCGCCGTAGGTGTAAAGCACCTGCACGCCGGGAATCTGCGCGTGATCTTCACCGTACTTATTGCGCGGCACGCCCGACACTACAGCGATCGATTCGAGACCAAGCAGTGCCCGCAACTCGTCAATCACGTAAATATTTGCGTATTGCGATACGTAATGAAACGGGGACACGAAGATCGGCCGCCCCGGACTGGCGGCTTGCAATTGGCGAATCAGAGCCGCCAGTTCGTTCGCGACGGACTGCAGATCTGGCCATGCTTCGGCGCCACGCAGGTGCCTGCCGAAGTAAATACGTTGGTCAATCAGTCGCTCACGCAAATCTGTCGTGGCGACGCTGCACGTGTCGATTGGAGCCCCCCCGGCGATGCTCAGGGCGAATTCACAACGCTCGGCGCCGCGCCAGCGAGCGCGGGCGTCAAAGAGTGTTTGAACGCGCCAAGCCACGGCGGCCAGGGGAGCGATAGCGGCTACAGGCAGCCGCGCGATCAACGCACCCTTGGCACGATAAGACTCGCGCACGGTGAAGTTTCTCAACGAAGCCCGCCACATCGTTAGTCTGCTGAAATCCATATTCATGCGGAAGGCGGGAGACCAGCCGCTCAAGGCGGTCTCCCGCGGCATGTCAATTACGCCTTCGCAACCGGTTTCGCCGGCGTCGGCTTCACGGAAGCCTGTGAGCTTCTGCCGCTGTATTTGCAGCAGCCACCGGCAACAGCGGATTTAGCAAGCGCGGTGCGATCGATTTTTTGCATCTTAAACCTCTATTAATAAAGTCAATAAATTTGCCCAGCTGAATTAATACGCCCTGCCGAGCGGGGCGAATCCTAGCACGACAAACTTCCATTGTGGAATGACCGAAAAATGTGGTTTTCGGCGGTCTTGCGAGACGTTTGTATAATTGAAACACCTAACCTTTCGAACCTTGATTCAGGCAGGACACCCTCCCACAACAATAGCTGGAAGCCTTTCGCATCAAGCTTTTCGACGCCCGCCTCGCGGGGCAGTGGTGAGCTACACCGTCACTTGAAAACCAGTTAAACCCGATTCATCTCTTCAATAAAAAACAAATACCGGAATTTTCCATTCATTAATAAGAATAATCAAAATTGGAAATTCACAAAAACCCATAAAACATCCGAAAATCCATTGTATTTCGTCGAAAAATGAACGTCGAACTCCGGAAAATTCTTATTGGCCGAGCGACCCGTACGCTCGGTCAAATCGTTTGGGTCACGCCGAACAACTGTGGCCCCTGCCCAGTACCACCGGACTCAATCGAACGTATCGACGCGCACCCAACTCCGACGAGCCTGTCGGTACCGACGTGCAGTAATTTTCAGCCACAGCGAAAACGTACAAAGCGGCCGGGCGGCACTTCACTACCCGGTTCACCGAGCCAGGCAATGTATTTAAATTCGAGCTGGAATGAGCGCCTGCGTCCGCGCGCCGACATGCTTCGGGAGGTCGGAGGAGCGTACGGTTGAGCCTCAGCCGCAACGGACGCCGAAAGGTCGAATCGGTCGGCACAAATAGGCAAGGAGCACAGAGTAGTTGCGCCGCCGGCACGCGCGGTGTTCGAAAATTGCTAACCCTCGAACAAGGCTCGGCTCTGCTCGTCCTGTTCGAGCCAGAGCCGGCTGTCGGGAAACCAGAATGCATCCGGACGCGGGGGCGACGCGAGCCGCACCCGAAGCGACGGATTGAATATTTTCGACCACGCGGACAAATACGACGGCGTCTTCACGAGAAATCCGCAATTCGAAAGCAGCAAGCTGGAAATCAGCGCTTCACGGCCGATTTCAAGTCCTGGATAGCCGCTGAAATGAACAGGCGTGCTGCCGTTTGCGAGTAGCTTTGCGGGCGCTACCTTGATTGGCTTGCTGAATGGCCACGCGACGAAGAAGTCGATAAACGCCTGCTCGTCGCTCGATACGAAAATACTGGTTAAATGCGGATTTTCCGCGAGCATCGATTCCACCAGCCGGCAAAAGTTGCTTCGGGAAACCGGCACGGCTTCCCGGCTCTTATCCGTGCCTCTGAAATGGGCGCCAAGCGTTGACGGGCCGATTTCGAGCCTTTCACAGATCGAGCTGACCTCATCGAAGATGTGCGCAGCCGGCCGATAATGCGCGAAAAAGAGTTCGCTCGCGCTCTTGAGTTGAAGCCGCTGTTCATACCGCTGGCGAAAGCCCAACTGAACGAGATCGCGAACCGTCGACGTTCTCACATTTTGCGTAGACGTTGTGCCTGATGGCTTCTGCACGGTTTCGAAGAAGGCCGAAAACCAGTCCATTTTTCCCTCGGGATCTCCGTAGATCCCTCTGCGAGCCGAGATTCGCGGAGTCAGTTGTTTTTCGTCGCAATACATCAGAATAAACAGGACCATCTGCATCACTGAGAAAAACCCGGAATTCTCCTGGATCTCAATAGCAAACACGCCCTTGTTCAAACGCTGCGTGGCATGGAGGGACATTCGACTGGGCATCGCCACGGAATGCTTGAACCCCTCGCTGCGCCGGATCTGTTTTGCGCGCTCGACTACCTTTCTCAACATGCCTAACTCCGGATTAATTAGGTGGTAGCTGAAAAACGGAACCTGCCGATTTGCGCTTCAAGACCCATGCAAGTCAGGTCTTGCGTACCAGCACGCAGTCATGCCCCTGGTAATCGCACGCCCAGGAGAAACACCTGACAAGAGCCGGATCGAGAACCGCGGAATGCGAAGAAAAGCGCCGCGCCGATCGCTGTTTCCCTGGATGTTCTGGCCTGAAAGCTGGCCACAAAAAAACGCGTTCAGCATAGCATCATGGCGCTATTTGTTGAGTAAGTTTGGCTCATGTTGGTGAGCCAGCACACTAAGTTCGGCAACCTTTTCCTCGCCCATACTCAACCCACACTCAATCCACACTGAGCGCAGCACGGCGCACCGAAACGGCCTATAAAACAGAAGGCCCACTCGACGAATCATCGAGCGGGCCTGTTTGCTGGCAAGCAGTTCAGCGGCGAATCGAGCCGCCAATGGAATAAATGCACACGTTCGGTCGTTTATTCCCACGCGCGTCCGCACGCCGCGTGCCGCGCGAGACCAACACCAAAATCAGGAGCCGACATCATGCGCAAAACTCTTTTCTGCCTCTCCACGCTCACCCTGCTCGCGCTGCAACAAGCGGCTTTCGCCGAAGCGCCGAAAGTCGTCGATGGCCGTTTCGTCACTGCTGACGGCATGACGCTCTATACCTTCGACAAAGACACCACGCCCGGCGTGAGCGCCTGCACCGGCGGTTGCACGAGCTACTGGCCTGCGGCGGTAGCGGGCCCGTCGGACAAGCCGTCGGGCGACTGGACGCTGATCCCCTCTGCCGACGGCAAACAGCAATGGGCGTACAAAGGTCATCCGCTCTACCGCTACTCCGCCGACAAGCAGACGGGAGACATGAAGGGAGAGGGCTTCAAGGACATGTGGCACACCGCCAAGCCCTGATGATCACCAGCCGCTAGCAGCAACCGGTACGGCAAACGGAAAGCAGACAAGAAAAGCGCCGGCAGAACGCCGGCGCAGCACAAACGAACCAGCGAGGAACCCGCGACGAACCCGCGCGCGAACACCAGCGCGAGCACGAAGACAGTCAGCCTGGATTCACTCGTCTTTAGGACACTGCAGATTGCAGCCGTTCGGATCGCCCAAATCGCCCCGTTTGCGCATGGCTGATTTCTTACCGGACTGATATTTGTCCGAGGGCGCCGATGCGGCGAACGGCATTTGCGGATGCTCAGCAAGGCGGAACTGCTCTTGCAAAATACCGCCCGGCACGCCGGGCGCATTCTGGGCGAAGGCAACCGGAACGGCAGCGAGAAGCGCACCGGCCGTCGCGGCGGCAACACATGCGTGAAGAAGAACGTTCATATCGGGTCAGCGCGGCACAGCGCGCGGTCAAGGCGGAAGCGGAAGCTTAGAGAGTATCCGAAACGAACGCTAGACGCAGCGCCGTCGGCAGCGTCATGTTTTACCGTCGCTTACGCGGCTGCTTCACCGAGCCCCACGTCGAGATCGAGCAGCTTGCCGCAGTAGCTCGGATCGTAGCCTTCGAGTTGTTCGACGCTGTGGCGAAACGCGTCGCCGCGCAGCAGGTCGATCACCGTCGCGAGCGGCGCGCGCTCCAGCCGCGCGCGATCGCAGGCAAAGTAATAGTCCTCGTCGACGATCGGGATGAAGTCGAGCCCGAAGTGATGCGCCGCCGGCTCGACGCCGAAGCCCACATCCGCCATGCCGCTCGCCACGAACGCGGCAATCGCCGAGTGCGTCAGTTCCGTCGACGCATAACCGTTGACCCGATCCGGGTCGACGCCGACCTGCCTCAGCGCGAGATCGAGCAGCATCCGCGTGCCGGAACCGGGCTGGCGATTGACGAAGCGGATATCGTCGCGCGCGAGATCGCGCAAGCCGCCGATGTTCCTGGGATTGCCCTTGCCGAGAAACAGACCCTGCTTGCGCCGTGTCAGATGGACCAGCACGTGACGCTGCGGATCGAGCCAGCGCCGATACGTATCGGCGCACACCGCGCGAAACTCGCCGAGCGGCAAATGGAAGCCGGCCAGATCGCATTCGCCGCGCGCCAGCGCGCTGACCGCGTCCGCGCTGTCGCGGTACTTGATATCGACCGGCAGATCGTGTGCGACCAGCGCCGTCACCAGCGCAGCGACGGCGTAGCCGTGCGACGCGTGAATCCGCACATCGTCGGCGGGGGACGCGAGCCAGCGGTTCAGCTCGCTCGCGACCTCGCTGGCGAGCGCCTGCATATTGCCGTCGAGCCGTTCGCCGCATAGACGCTGCGCACGCAGCACCGCCTGGCCCAATTCGGACAGCACCGAGCCGCGGCCACGCTCCTTCGCAACCAGCGGACCGCCCAAACGCTCTTCGATGCTGCGCAGCAAACCCCATGCGTGCCGGTAGGACAAACCCTTAAGCGCCGCCGCCTGCGCGATGCTGCCGGACTCGTCCACCAGCGCGAGAAGCGGCACCACGTCCGACAGGCTTGCCTCGCGGCCATCGGGACCCCTCACGACCAGCTGCGCCTGACACTCGATCCTGACCATATATGCTGATCTCTTTCCTATTGCACGAGCCGTTTCACCCGCCTATTGTTCGGCTATCCCATATTCATAAACGAAGCATAAATGCACGCATTATGAATGACAAGTGCATATATGACTTTGGAGGAGCCCCACTTGGACGATTCCCTCGCTAGCGCGCCGGATCAACTCGTGCAACGCCACGCCCAACCGGGCAGGTCGTTGCTCGCGGTACTGCACGCGATTCAGGACGAACTCGGCTACGTGCCGCCCGCCACGGTTGCGCCGCTCGCACGCGCCATGAACCTGTCGCGCGCGGAAGTCCACGGCGTCATCACCTACTACCACCACTTCCGCACGCAGCCCGCCGCGCCCGTCACGGTGCAGCTGTGCCGCGCGGAAGCGTGCCGCAGCATGGGTACCGAGGCGCTCGCGCAGCATATCGAGGCGCGCACCGCTTGCCGCTTCGATGGGGAGCACCAGCATGACGCGACGGTGGAACTGGAATCGGTGTATTGCCTCGGCCAATGCGCGCTCTCGCCGGCGCTGATGATCAACGGCACGCTGCACGCGAAAGTCACGCCGCAAAAGTTCGACGCGCTCCTTGCCGCCGCCAGCAAATGTGTGGAGGTAACGGTATGACGCGCGTCTATGTCCCCTGCGATTCGTCGGCGCTGGCGCTCGGCGCCGACGCCCTGGCGCAAGCGATCGAAGCCGAAGCCGCGCGCCGCGGTATGGAAATCGAACTGGTTCGCAACGGCTCACGCGGTCTGCTGTGGCTCGAACCGCTTGTCGAAGTCGCTACGGCTGAGGGCCGCGTTGGCTACGCGAACGTCGAAGAGACCGACGTCGCCTCGCTGTTCGATAGCGGCTTCATCGAAGGCGGCGAGCATGCGCGCCACGTCGGCGTGGTCGACGAAATTCCGTACCTGAAGAAACAGCAGCGCCTGACCTTCGCACGTATCGGCATCACCGACCCGCTGTCCATCGACGACTACGTCGCGCACGGCGGCCTCGAAGGCTTGCGCAACGCGCTGCAAGCCGACGGCGACGCCGCCTGCGAAGCGCTGATCGAATCGGGCCTGCGCGGCCGCGGCGGCGCGGCGTTCCCGGCCGGCATCAAGTGGCGTACGGTGCGCGGCGCGCAGGCGGCGCAGAAGTACATCGTCTGCAACGCGGATGAAGGCGATTCCGGCACCTTCTCCGACCGCCTCGTCATGGAAAGCGACCCGCTCATGCTGATCGAAGGGATGATCATCGCGGGCATCGTGACCGGCGCGACGGTCGGCTACATCTATGTGCGCAGCGAGTATCCGCATTCGATCGCGACGCTCGAAGCCGCGATCGCCAGAGCGCGCGCCGCCGGCTGGCTCGGCGACAGTGTGCTCGGCGCGGCAGCGCATCGCTTCGAGCTGTTCGTCGCGAAGGGCGCAGGCGCTTACGTATGCGGCGAGGAAACCGCGCTGCTCGAATCGCTCGAAGGCAAGCGCGGCATCGTGCGGGCGAAGCCGCCGGTGCCAGCGCTAGTCGGCCTGTTCGGCCAGCCGACCGTGATCAACAACGTCATCACGCTGGCGACGGTGCCGCTCATCTTCGCGCGCGGCGCGGCGTTCTATAAGAACTTCGGCATGGGCCGCTCGCGCGGCACCCTGCCGTTCCAACTGGCGGGCAACGTGAAGCAAGGCGGTCTGGTCGAACTCGCGTTCGGCGTGACGCTGCGCGAATTGATGTACGACTACGGCGGCGGCACGGCAAGCGGCAGGCCGGCGCGTGCGGTGCAAGTGGGCGGCCCGCTCGGCACCTATCTGCCGGAAAGCCAGTGGGACATTCCGATGGATTACGAGGCTTACGCGGCGGTCGGCGCGGTGGTCGGCCACGGCGGCATCGTCGTACATGACGACACCTCGAATCTCGCCGAACTCGCCCAGTACGCGATGC
The DNA here is from genome assembly GCF_003353175.1 of Paraburkholderia lacunae. Taxonomy (GTDB): domain Bacteria; phylum Pseudomonadota; class Gammaproteobacteria; order Burkholderiales; family Burkholderiaceae; genus Paraburkholderia; species Paraburkholderia lacunae. The sequence continues at coordinate 43,526 of NZ_QHKS01000001.1, forward strand.
ACTTCTGCGCACTCGAATCGTGCGGCAAATGCACGCCGTGCCGGATCGGCTCGACGCGCGGCGTCGAAGTGATCGGCCGGATTCGCAATGGCGACACCTCGACGCGGCAAGTGCAGTTGCTGCGCGATCTGTGCGACACGATGGTGTCCGGATCGCTGTGCGCGATGGGCGGCATGACGCCGTTCCCGGTGCTCTCCGCGCTCGATCATTTCCCCGAAGATTTCGGTCTCGATAACGTGCACGATCACGCGCCCAAAGCGGCCGCGGCCTGATCCAGGAGCCTCACATGTCCGACATGCTCAACTCCCCTGCCGGCGCCCCGCAGGAAGTCCCCCGCTCCGAAGAAGGTCCCCTTGGGGGATTGGGGGGCGGCTGCGGTTCCGGCAATTGCGCGTGCAAGTCGCAAGCCCTGCAAGCGCAACGACGCGCGCCCCGCTCGTTCTTCGACGACACCGACTACGGCACGCCCGAGCGCCACGCCGACGTCGACGTCACGCTCGAAATCGACGGCCAGTCGGTCACGGTGCCGGCCGGCACGTCGGTGATGCGCGCCGCCGTGGAAGCGGGCGTGAACGTGCCGAAGCTCTGTGCGACCGATTCGCTCGAACCGTTCGGCTCCTGCCGGCTGTGTCTGGTCGAGATCGAAGGCAAGCGCGGTTATCCGGCCTCGTGCACGACGCCAGTCGAAGCCGGCATGAAAGTGCGCACGCAGACCGACCGCCTGCAATCGCTGCGCCGCAACGTGATGGAGCTGTACATCTCCGATCACCCGCTCGACTGTCTGACCTGTCCCGCCAACGGCGACTGCGAACTGCAGGACATGGCGGGCGTGACGGGCTTGCGCGAGGTGCGCTACGGCTTCGACGGCTCGAATCATCTGAAGGACAAGAAAGACGAATCGAATCCGTACTTCACGTACGACCCGTCGAAGTGCATCGTCTGCAATCGCTGCGTGCGAGCCTGCGAAGAAACGCAAGGCACGTTCGCCTTGACCATCGCCGGGCGCGGTTTCGAATCGCGCGTGGCGGCGAGCGAAAACCAGCCGTTCATGGAATCGGAGTGCGTGTCGTGCGGCGCTTGCGTCGCGGCCTGCCCGACCGCGACCTTGCAGGAAAAGTCCGTGATCATGCTTGGCCAGTCCGAGCATTCGGTCGTCACCACGTGTGCGTATTGCGGCGTCGGCTGCTCGTTCAAGGCCGAGATGAAGGGCAACCAGGTCGTGCGGATGGTGCCGCACAAGAACGGCCAGGCGAACGAAGGCCACGCCTGCGTGAAAGGCCGCTTCGCGTGGGGTTACGCGACGCACAAGGACCGCATCACAAAGCCGATGATCCGCGCGAAGATCACGGATCCGTGGCGCGAAGTCAGCTGGGAAGAAGCGCTCAATTACGCCGCGTCGGAATTCCGCCGCATCCAGGCGAAACACGGCCGCGATTCGATCGGCGGCATTACCTCGTCGCGTTGCACGAACGAAGAAACGTATCTGGTGCAGAAGCTCGTGCGCGCCGCGTTCGGCAACAACAACGTGGACACGTGCGCGCGCGTGTGCCACTCGCCCACAGGCTACGGCCTGAAGACGACGCTCGGCGAATCGGCCGGCACGCAGACCTTCGCGTCGGTCGATAAAGCCGACGTCATCATGGTGATCGGCGCGAATCCGACCGACGGCCACCCGGTGTTCGGCTCGCGTCTGAAGCGCCGCGTACGCGAAGGCGCGAAGCTGATCGTCGTCGATCCGCGCCGCATCGATATCGTCGATACGCCGCATGTGAAGGCATCGCATCACTTGCAACTGCGTCCGGGCACCAACGTGGCGGTCGTCAACGCGCTCGCGCACGTGATCGTCACCGAGGGGCTGCTCAACGAAGCGTTCATCGCCGAGCGCTGCGATACGCGCGCGTTCCAGCATTGGCGCGACTTTGTCGCGCTGCCGGAGAACGCGCCTGAGGCCACGGAAGAGATCACCGGCGTGCAGGCCCAGGACGTACGCGAAGCCGCCCGCATCTACGCCACCGGCGGCAACGCCGCGATCTACTACGGCCTCGGCGTCACCGAACACGCGCAAGGCTCGACCATGGTGATGGGCATCGCCAACCTCGCGATGGCGACCGGCAACATCGGCCGCGAAGGCGTGGGCGTGAATCCGCTGCGCGGCCAGAACAACGTGCAGGGTTCGTGCGACATGGGCTCGTTCCCGCATGAACTGCCGGGCTATCGCCACATCAGCGACACGGTCACGCGCACGCTGTTCGAAGAGGCCTGGAACGTCACGCTGCAACCGGAACCCGGTCTGCGCATTCCGAACATGTTCGATGCCGCCGTGCACGGCACCTTCAAGGGCCTGTACTGCCAGGGCGAAGACATCGTGCAGTCCGATCCGAACACGCATCATGTGTCGGCGGCGCTGTCGTCGATGGAATGCATCGTCGTGCAGGACATTTTCCTCAACGAGACCGCGAAGTACGCGCACGTGCTGCTGCCGGGCTCGTCGTTCCTCGAAAAGGACGGCACCTTCACCAACGCTGAGCGCCGCATCTCCCGCGTGCGCAAGGTGATGCCGCCGGTGCCGGGTTACGCCGACTGGGAAGTCACGGTGATGCTCGCGCGCGCGCTCGGCTATGAAATGGACTACACGCATCCGTCGCAGATCATGGACGAGATCGCGCGTCTCACGCCGACCTTCCACGGTGTTTCGTACAGGAAGCTCGACGAGCTCGGCAGCATCCAGTGGCCGTGCAACGAGAACGCGCCCGACGGCACGCCGACCATGCACATCGACACCTTCGTACGCGGCAAGGGCAAGTTCGTGATTACGAAGTTCATCGCGTCGCCGGAGAAGGTCACGCGCAAGTTTCCGCTGCTGCTCACCACCGGCCGAATTCTGTCGCAGTACAACGTCGGCGCGCAGACGCGCCGCACCGAGAACTCGCGCTGGCACGACGAAGACCGTCTGGAACTGCATCCGCACGACGCGGAGGAACGCGGCATCAGGACAGGCGATTGGGTCGGCATCGAATCGCGCGCGGGACAAACCGTGTTGCGCGCGAAGGTCACCGAGCGGATGCAACCGGGCGTCGTCTATACGACGTTCCACTTCCCCGAGTCCGGCGCGAACGTGATCACCACCGACAGCTCGGACTGGGCCACCAACTGCCCGGAATACAAGGTCACCGCGGTGCAGGTGATGCCGGTCGAGCAGCCGTCGCAGTGGCAGCAGGACTATTCGCGCTTCAACGCGGAGCAGCTCGATCTGCTGAAGCAGCGCGAGTTGGCCAATGCAACGTCGGGTAAGTGAGGAAAAGTATGAACCACCCCCACGCTCACATACGTTCGCTGCCCCCCGAGGGGGCTCATGCCTCCCTTGGGGCAGCCCGGCAGGAGGCATATATGAACCACCCCCACGCTCACATACGTTCGCTGCCCCCCGAGGGGGCTCATGCCTCCCTTGGGGCGGCCCGGCAGGAGGCATGATGGATGACCAGAACCTGATCGACATGGCGAACCGGATCGGCGATTTTTTCGATTCGATGCCAGACCGCGAAGAAGCGCTCGCCGGCATCGCCGATCATATCCACCGCTTCTGGGAGCCGCGCATGCGGCGCGCGTTGCTGGCATCGCTCGACCACCCGGATGCCAGCGGCATCGCGATGTCGGGCATCGTCAAGGAAGCGCTCGTCAAACATCGCGAGCAGCTGACGCCAGCCGCGGCTTCTTTCGCGTAAGCGCAACGCGCACGGCGGCATCGGCGGCCTCGGTGGCCGCCATTGCGCGACGGCGGCGGCCGGCTCAAAGCGCCGCCTGCTCCGGCACCACCCCGCCGACGGCGAACCACGCCTCGCAGTGCCGCAGCAAGCCATGCAAATCCGAGCCGGTGCGGCCGCGCGCCGCTACGTAACCATCCGGCCGCACCAGGTAGAACGACGGCCGCGTGCGGCCATACGATTCGGCCAGCGGCGGCGCGCCCTCGCCGCTCGTATCCGTCACGCGCCAGATGCGCACCGCGCCCAGCAATACCTTGTCGACCTCGGCGGCGAGCCGATCCAGTTCCGTGTTCAGCGGCGGCTCGTGCTTGGCGGCCGGATCGAGCGGCGTTTCGTCGGCGGGAACAGGGCGCACCAGCAGAAACAGCGAAAAGAACGCTGGGTCGTGCAGATCGAAAATACAGCCGACGCCGGGCGCGCGGCCGAGCGGCCCGTCCACCACATGCACCAGCGCGTCCGGCGCGCGCTCGCCGGCGCGCGGGCCGCCGTCGAGTATGCGTTCGAACGTCAGCGGACTGCGCCGATACTGGATCGACAATTCGCTGATCGTCAAACGCGCCGCATCGCGCAGCGGACCGAGCGCGGCCAGCACCGGCATCACACGTTCGCGCAGCAGCTTCAGCGGTCCGTGATCGGCCTCGGCCATCTGCGTGATGAAGCCGGTTTGCCGCAGCACGTCACGTTCGATCGGATGCCGCTCCAGATTGTAGGTATCGAGCAGGCGGTCCGGCGCCGCGCCGTTGAGCACCCGCGCGATCTTCCAGCCGAGGTTGAAGGCTTCCTGAATGCCCGTGTTCATCCCTTGCGCGCCGGCCGGGCTGTGCACATGAGCGGCGTCGCCGGCAAGGAATACACGTCCGACGCGCAGCCGCTCCACCATCCGGCTGTTCAGATGGAAATACGACGACCACGCCAGGTCCGACACCGTGACCCGTTCGTTGACACGCCGCGCGACCAGCGCCCGGCATTCGTCGAGCGAAGGCGGCGGCACGATGTTCAGCGGCGGCTCGCCGAGCACCGCGGGCGTCGCGGGCGCGGCACTGGCGGCGGGCTCCGCCGGATGATCGGCAATCAGACGATGGCGGCCGTGGCCCATCGGAAACACTGCGACCAGACCTTCACCGGAAGCGAAGATATGAAACTCGTCTTCGGGCCAATCGGTTTCGGCGTGCAGGTCGGCGAGCAGGAAAGTCTGCTCGAAAGTCTTGCCCACAAAGCTCAAACCGAGCCGGTGACGGATCGAGCTATGCGCGCCGTCGGCGGCGATCATGTACGACGGGTGCAGGGTCTCGGTGTGACCGCCGGCGCGGCGCAGCGTCGCCTGAATGCCGGCCGCGCCTTGCGAGAACATTGTCAGTTCGACGCCCCGTTCGATCGTCACGCCGAACGTCGCCAGATGCTCGGTCAACAGGCGCTCAGTGGTCGCCTGGTCAAGAAACAGCAGATACGGATAGCGCGTGTGCAGCGGATCGAAATCGAGCCGCGCGAGGCGGTGCCCATTCGAAAAGAGATTGGCGACGCGCGCCCGATGACCGAGTTCGAGAAACGGCTCGATCAAGCGATGCTGTTCGAGCAGTTCGAGCGTGCGCGCCTGGATGCCGATGGCCCGCGAGTGCGGGTTCGGCTGCATCGCCTTGTCGATCAGACGCACGGGAACGTGGGCACGCGCCAGGCTCATCGCCGCGGCGAGTCCGGTCGGACCCGCGCCGACGATCAGCACCGGTGACGCGTCGTGGGGAGCAGCGTCCATGCGGAACTCCGGAGGCAGCACTGCGCTCTAGTGTACGCCGCCCGCTTGCCGTTCGGCGGTGCGCTGCGTCAATCACGGAGCCGGCGCGGGCTTGACTCAGGATTTGCCCGAACCTCAATGCGCGTGCGGCGGATGATCCATCGCGCAGCGGTGCTCGGTGGTGCCGAGGTCGACTTGCAGCGTCGCGTGCTGCATCGCAAAACGTTCGCGCAGCGCGACGACCATGCCGTCGATCGACTCGTCTCCTGGGTGGCCCGCCGGCATCACCAGATGCGCGCTGAGCGCATTGCCGGTGGTCGACAACGGCCAGACGTGCAGGTCGTGCACGTCGGTGACGCCCGGCTGGCCGGCGAGATAATCGCGGATGCGTTGCAGGTCGACGCCGGGCGGCACGGCGTCGAGCGCGAGCCGCACCGAATCGCGCAGCAGTCCCCAGGTGCCGTACACGACCACCGCGACCACGAGCAGGCTCATCACCGGATCGAGCCAGCTCCAGTTGGTGCCGAGAATCACCAGACCGCTGATTGCGACCGCCGCCGAGATGCCTGCGTCCGCGGCCATATGCAGAAACGCGCCGCGAATGTTCAGGTCTTCCTTCTGGCCGCGCATGAAGAGCCACGCGGAAATCCCATTGACGACCATGCCGAGCGTCGCCACGACGAACACGGCGAGCCCCGCAACCGGCGCCGGATTCATCAGGCGTTCGAGCGCCTCGGCGACGATCAGGCCGCACGCGAACAGCAGCAGCCCCGCATTGGCGAGCGACGCGAGAATGGACGAGCTGCCGTAGCCGAACGTGTAACGCGCCGACGGACGACGCCTGGCGAGCCAGGTGGCGCCCCAGGCGAGCAGCAGGCCGAGCACGTCCGAGAGATTGTGGCCGGCGTCGGCGAGCAACGCGGTGGAATGCGCGATCACGCCGTAGATGCCCTGAATCACCACGATCGCGACGTTCAGCGCGACGGCGAGCGCGAAGGCTCGGCCGTGGCCTGCGACCGGTGCGTGGGCGTGGTGATGGTGGCCGGCGTGACTGTGGCTGTGGTTATGTCCGGCGTGGCCCGCGTGGTGGTCGTCGCCGTGGCTATGCTGATGTCCAGGCTCTGCGTGACCGCCCGCGCCCTGCGCGGGGGTCGAATGGGCGTGAGCCGCGCCATGCTCATGCTCATGCTCATGCTCATGCTCATGCTCATGCTCGTGCTCGTGCTCGTGCTCGTGCCCGGCATGATCGTCAGCGGCAGCGGCCTCGCCGTCGATGCGCGTGTCTTCGCCGTCGATTCCGTCAAGCGCCCCGTCGAACCACACCGGCGCGTGCTCGTCCTCCCGCTCTTCGGCGGCACGGTTCGGGATGGTGGTTTTCTTCATGACAGATCCACAGGAAGTTCGGCGGCCGGTTCGGCCACATGCTCGAGCATACCGGCCAGCATCGCGCTGATGTGACGGTCGGCGGCAAGGTAAAACACCTGCTTGCCCTGCCGCTCCGCACGCACGACACGCGCCGCGCGCAACAGCCGCAGATGGTGGCTCACCAGCGAAGGCGACAAACCCAGCGCCTCGGCAATCGCGCCAACCGCGCGCCGTTCGTCCAGACATGCGAGCACGATGCGCAAGCGCGTCGGATCGCCCAGCAGGCGGAACAGATCGGCCAGCGGCACGATGGTGTCCGGCGAACGGTCTGCGAAGCTGACAGGCAGGGGGATGGAAGCCATAACAAGCACGACATCGACATACATATGAACAGGTATTCACATGATATAAGTGATGACGCACCAGGTCAAATCCGGAGCGGCGCCGACGAGTGTGGGAAAATGCGGCGTTCGCCTTACCCGAAATCCCATCCCTCCGTCATGCAACCTGTTTTTGACCGCGCTTACGCGGCGCATCGTGACGGTCGCCTCGACGACGCCGAGCGCGGCTATCGCGCGACGCTCGACGGCAATCCGACGCACGTCGATGCGCTGCACCTGCTGGGCGTACTGCGCCACCAGCAGGGCCAGCACGCCGAAGCCGCCGAGCTCGTGCGGCGCGCGGTCAACCTGCGCCCGGAAGACGCCGCGCTGCAACTGAACCTCGGCAACGCGCTGAAGGCGCTGGGCAAACTCGACGATGCGATCGAGCAATTTCGCAATGCGCTGACGCTCGCGCCGTCCTTCCCGATGGCGCACTACAACCTCGGCAACGCCTATGCGGCGGCAGGCCGTCACGAAGACGCAGCCGACGCGTTCGAGAAATCGCTGCGTCTGCAGCCGCAGGACGCGTCATCGCATAACAATCTCGGCAACGCGTTGCATGCGCTCGGGCGCCATACGGAGGCGATCGCGTCGTTCCAGCGCGCGCTTGAATTGCGCCCCGGGCATGCGGGCGCGCTCAACAACATGGGCATGTCGCTCAACGCGCTCGGCCACGCGGACGAGGCGATCCCGCGCTTTCGCGCGGCGCTGGCCGCCGAGCCGCGCTTCGTTGCCGCGCATTTCAACCTTGCCAATACGCTCGACGCCACCGGCCGCCACGCGGAAGCCGTCGCCTCGTTCCAGGCGACGCTCGCCTTGCAGCCCAACCTGCCGCCCGCGATCTTCGGCCTCGGCAACGCCCTTGCGGCATCGGGTCGCCATGCGCAGGCGCTGCCGTATTTCGAGCGCTCGGTCGGGTTCGATCCGCAATTCGCGCTCGCGTGGCTGAGTCTGGGCACTACACACCAGGCGCTGGGCGGGCACGCCGCGGCTGTGCGCGCGTTCGATCAAGCGCTGCGCTTGCGCCCCGACCTCGCCTCCGCACATATGAACCGCGCGTTTGCGTGGCTTGCGCAGCGCGATTTCGCGCGTGGACTGCCCGAATACGAATGGCGGCTGCAAAACACGGCACAACCCGTGATGCAGACGCTGCCGCGCTGGCACGGCGAGCCGATCGAAGCGCGCACGCTGTTCGTGCACGCGGAACAGGGTTTCGGCGATACGCTGCAGTTCGTGCGCTTCGTGCCGCTGGCGGCGCAACGCGCGGCCCGCGTCGTACTCGAGGTGCAGCCGCAGTTGCTGCCGCTCCTCGCGCCTGCCGCGCAAGCCTGGCGCGTGACGCTGATCGCCCAGGGCGCAGCGCGTCCGGCCGCGGATCTGCAATGTCCGCTGCTGAGCCTGCCGCTCGCGCTCGGCACGACCTGCGACACGATTCCCGCCCGCATGCCCTACCTCAGCGCCCCCCCGACTTACCGCCGCAAATGGCGCGGCTCGCTTGGCGGCCACGCGAAACGCAAAATCGGCATTGCGTGGTCGGGACGCATCCAGCAGAACGAAAACCGTTCGATGCCGCTCGGCGCGCTCGAGCCGCTCTTCGCACTCGAGGGCATCGACTGGATCGTGCTGCAGCCCGCCCTGAGCGACGACGAAAGCGCCGCGCTCGACGCGCATCCGCGGGCCACGTCGATTCATCGCTTCGATACGCGGATCGGCGACTTTGCGGACACCGCCGCGATCATCGAGCGGCTCGACGCGGTAGTGTCGATCGACACGTCGATTGCTCACCTCGCCGGCGCGCTGAACAAGCCGCTTTGGCTGATGCTGCCGTTCGCGGCGGATTGGCGCTGGTTCGTCGGCGAAACGCGCAGTCCGTGGTATCCGGGCGCGACGCTGTTGCGCCAGCCGCAGCCGGGCGCGTGGGGCGAGCTGGTCGAAGCGGTGGCTGACGAATTGCGCCGCGGCTAGCGGCTGCCGTGCGGTTCAATCCCGTCGTCGGCAACTTCTAGCATCGGCTCGTCTCGACCGGAAAGCCCCGAAAAGTGGCTCTGGTGGCCTGTAAGCGGAAGCTGCTGACAATCCTCAACGCGATTGCAAAAACGAGAAAGCCGTGGGATGAATCCATCCACACGGCTTGACTGGTAAGACGGTTGCTCATTACCCCCGCACTCGTAAGAGCACGGGGTTTTTTGCTGCTGATCCAAAGGCACCCAGGGTGCCTAAGGCAAGCCGACGCTATGCCGCCCGATACTGATTGCGCGACTCCGGCGTGCGATACAGCACCAGCGTGGCAATCAAGCCGCAGATCGCCGCGACGCCGAGGAACAGGCCAGGCGCGGCCTTATTGTTGGTGGTATGAATCAGCAGCGTCGAGATGGCCGGCGTGAAGCCGCCAATCGTGGTCGCGAGACTGTAGGCGAGCGAGAAGCCGGCGGTGCGCACTTCGACCGGCATCACTTCGGTCAGCGCCACCACCATGGCGCCGTTGTAGCTGCCGTACAGGAACGACAGCCACAATTCGACCGCCAGCAACCGCGCGAACGACGGTTCCGCGACCAGCCATTGCAGCGCCGGATAAGCGGTGACGATCGTCAGGGCCGTGAACGCCAGCAGCACCGGACGACGGCCGATGCGGTCCGACAGCGCGCCCGCAAGCGGCAGCCAGATCAGATTCGACAGGCCGATACAGACAGTGACGATCAGCGTATCGATCGACGACAGCTTCAGCACTTCCTTGCCGAAGGTCGGCGTGTAAGCGGTGATCATGTAGAACGACACCGTGGTCATGATGACCATGCCCATGCCGCCCAGCACGGTGCCCCAGTTCGCGGCCATTGTCTTCAGGATCTCGCCCATGCTCGGATGATGCTTGCGCGCGGTGAACTCCTCGGTTTCCTGCAACGAACGGCGGATCAGGAACAGGAACGGCACGATCAGGCAGCCGATCAGGAACGGCACGCGCCAGCCCCAGGCGGTCATCTGGTCGGCCGGCAAAAACTTGTTGAGCAACACGCCGATCAGCGCGGCGAACACCACGGCGACCTGCTGGCTGCCCGACTGCCACGCGCAATAGAATCCCTTGTTGCCCTTGGTGGCGATCTCCGACAGATACACCGAGACGCCGCCCAGTTCGACGCCTGCGGAGAAGCCCTGCAACAGCCGGCCGCCTAGCACGAGCACCGGCGCGAGCACGCCGATCGTCGCATAGCCTGGAATCGACGCGACCGTAAGCGTGCCGAGCGCCATCAGGCCGAGCGTGAGGATCAGGCCTTTACGCCGGCCGTGATGGTCGATGTACGCGCCGAGCACGATCGCGCCCAGCGGCCGCATCAGGAAGCCCGCGCCGAACACGGACAGCGACAGCATCAGCGAGGCGAATTCGTTGCCGCTCGGGAAGTAGGTCTTGGCGATCGCGGATGCGTAATAGCCGTAGACCATGAAGTCGTACATTTCAAGAAAGTTGCCGCTGACGACGCGGAAAACTGTCTTGACCTTGGATTCTTGGGACGAAGCCGGGTTGGCGGGTGACGCGGTAGACATGACACTCTCTGAAAAACCCGTCGCCACACGGACCGGCGGCGATCAGGCAGTTGAAACGATCCACTGCGCTCGGCAAGCGGATGCCACGGCACAATGAAAGGCTGCGCCGGGGGCGCAGGATCCTCAGGCCAAACGCATGACTGCGATATCAGGGTAAACGTTGCGAATTGTCCGAAGTCCGCAACGCGCAATGTTACCGCTCCCGCCGCTGTCGCGTAAAACATACAGTTTCATTGCAAACTCCGCCGGGCGGGCCGCGCAGTACACTTTGCAGTTGAACACTTCCGTTGATTGCCATCCCGATGCAAACTGCCCACGCTATTTCGCTGCGCCCCGCGACCCTCGCGGACGCCGCGCTGATCGCTTCGATCCACAGCATCAGTTGGCAGGCCACTTACCGCGGTCTGTTGCCCGACGCGTTCCTTGACGGCGAAGTCACCAGGGAGCGCGCCGCCTATTGGGAAGCGCGTCTGAGCGCACCGGGCGGCGAGCGCCGCATCGTGCTGATCGCCGAACTCGCGGGTGAGCCGATCGGCTTCGTGTGCGTCGAACGGCAACCGGAGTCGGTGTGGGGCGTGCTGCTCGACAACCTGCACACGCTGCCGGCGCATCAGGGCATCGGCGTGGGCAAGCTGCTGATGCGCGCCGCCGAAGACTGGGCGCGTGCGCAAGGCGAAGCGCAGCTCTATCTATATGTGCTCGAAGGCAATACGGCGGCGATCGGCTTCTATGAACGGCAAGGCTGGCAGTTCGTCGGCGCCGAACCCGATCATATGGGCGGCGTGGATATTACTGCGTTGCGCTATGTGTACCCGCTGGATCGATAGAACTGGCGCGCCTGGTTTGATCGTTGTCCAGACTCATACAAACCGGGACCCTCTTGTCAGACCATCAGACCATCAGACCAGTCCGATCGCCGGTCACGCCGCTTCCCGGCATCATCTTCCGCATCCCGAAGGGTTCATGGTGAAAACGCGCACGTGCCAGCGGGATCGACTGGGTGAATTCCTGTTACAGCGCCCCGCCGACCTCGAACAGGCAGCCAGGATGGTCGAACAGTCAGTGCGCATCGACAACCATGAACCGTGAGCGACCGCATGCCGCTCTCAATTACAAAACGCCCGATGCGGTGCATCGGGCGTTTCAGTGAGCCAGGACTGTCAGCCTATTCCAGGACTTGACAGCTTCCGCCTACTTTTGCGCCGGCAACCCCAGCTCGGTCTGCCGCTGCAACCGCATCACTTCGCTTTGCACCCGACGCAACTGCGCCTGCGCCCTTTCCTTGTCTGCGTGCAGCGCTGCCGCTTCGCCCTGCGTTTGCCGCTGATAATCGTTGACCTTGGCCTGTTGCGTACGGGCGACGTCGAGATCGGCCTGCAGCTGCTTCGCGCGATCTTCCGACAGCGCGATGATGTCCTCGATAAAAGCCTTCTGCGCCTGCAATTGCGTGCGGCGAATCTCGACATCCGCGAGTTGCACGGTTTGCTGGACAAAGCCGGCGTAGACCGCTTCGGCCCGCGCCATGTCTTTTGACTTGATCACACGCCAGAAATGCTTGTCTTGAAATAGCGCGACGTAATACGCCATTTCCTGCGGATAGAAAAACAGGCTCGCACCATAACTGCCGTTATAAGTTGTACGCAGTTCACTCAGCTTCGCGTCGTGAATCATCTGCATCAACTCGGCGACATTGCCTTGTGCATCGCTCGCCGTGCCCGACTCCGATATGCCCGATGCGGATATGCCCGATGCCGGTATGGCCGAGCTGGCGCTGCGTAGCGCGGCGGCGACCGGCTGCGGCGTGAGCGTATTCATGGCCGGCCGGGTGCCGGCCAGAGGCGCGGCTTCGTCATTCGACGCTGCCAGCACGAGGCCGCCTTGCTGCAACAGCGCACACGAGGTCGCGAGCAGCATGGTGCGCCGTACAACTAAGGGGTACTTCATACGTGCATGCTCCATGCAAATCCAAAACAGCCGTGGATTATCGCCCGGATTAGTCATTAAACGAAGCATTCAAGTGTCGCGCGCCCGCACTTTAAATCGAGATAAATCGATAGCGGATGATTTGGCCAGGTGAATCCATCAATCGCGCAATAAACGCTTTCGCAGACGCCCCAAACGCAACGATCCGACTCCTGCGGATGCTTGCAATCCGTGTTGGATTCGCGCCAATCCAACGCTAATCGTGAACCGCAATATGGAGATAGATGGATGGACCCAGGCGCGCGTTATATCGCATACCTGACTATCTTATAAACGCGGATACGAGTGACCGGCAAATCGAACGCCTGCCGGCGATAGGTCTGAAAAAACAAGCGGGAAAGAAGCGAAAGGAAAAATGCTGCACGAGACGCCGCACCCAACAACAGGGTGGCGTCTCGTGCACATCGGCTTCATCAACGCGGATCCAGGAGCGCGGCTTTAAAAGCGCGTCTCGCGCGCCACACGCAGGAACGTATCGAGCAACGGCGTGCAATCGAGCAACTCGGCGCCGCCCGCGCGATGAAACTCCGGGTGCCACTGCACGCCCATCACGAAAGGCGCGCGCCGATAGCGCACGGCCTCGATGATGCCGTCCGACGCCGATACCGCCTCGATATTCAGATCGCGGCCCAGCGACTTGACCGCCTGGTGGTGGATCGAATTGACAATCGCGTCGCGGCGCCCCGGGAACATATTCGCCAGCGTCGAGCCGTCCGGGAAGTGAATGCCGTGGCGATGCTGATCGTAGTTTTCGTTGACGTGCGCGCCGGCGGTCGGCACATCGGTGGCGATGTCCTGGTACAAGGTGCCGCCGAACGCCACGTTGATCAGCTGACAGCCGCGGCATACGCCAAGCACCGGCTTGCCCGACTCGATGAATTCATGCAGCAGTTCGAGTTCGTACATGTCGCGCACCCGATCGCCCGGCCACTCGTGGCTGGTCGCGACTTCAGCATACGATTGCGGCGAGACGTCCGCGCCACCCTGCAACAGCAGGCCGTCGAGATGCTTCGCATAGTCGCGCAAGCGGATGTTGCTCGGATGCAGCATGCCCTGATGGCCGACCGTAGGAATCATGAACACCAGCACGTCGCGCGACATCACCCAGTGCGCGATCGATTCCTCGAGGTATTGCAGCGTCTTGCCGCGCAGCCCCTTCGCACCTGGCTCAGGATGGAAGATGCGCGCCGACACGCCGATGCGCAGCGTGCGCTGCGTGATCCGCTGCCCCGCGCGATCGAACAATTGGCGCGCGCGCGCTGCGATGATGCGGCCGAACACGGTCCACGCCGAATCGTCGCGCTTCAGGTAACGCGGCGGAGACGGCGGCAAAGCATTCGGCGGCGGCGGGTTCGACGCAGTGAAGTCGGGCGCGGCGCCGAAACCCGGCGGCGGCGAGCCGGCCCGACGCGCCGACGAGGTGGCCGGCTCTTCGGCGGCGGGCGCATTGGCTGAAGAATCAGCCGGCAGTGAGCTCGAGCTCGATGCGCCGGGAACCGGCGTTACGGCCGCAGTGGCGGTCTCGTCCGGCCCGAACGAAGCAGCCGCCGTCACCACGTCCTTGATCGGGGATTGGATGGAATCTTCGTGGGAGATCGGCAGAGAGACCGCCGGTTCACCCAGCGTGATGTCGGGCTTCGCCGCCCCCGTGGTTGCGCCGGACGGTGACGCCGATGACGGCGCGGGACCGCCGGGCTTGCCGGCATTTTCAGGTTTGTTTTCGCTCATGACAGTCAGACAGGCGCCTTCCACGCGAACGAATGAATATGCCCTGATTATCCGTCAGCGGGCCAAGCCCCGCAAACCCGCACACAATTGCTCACATTGTTCTGCGCCACGGCGCAAGCCCGACTGGCTTGGTGATCGCCTGGAGATCACCTGGACGATCACCTGGGGATCGCTTAGGGATCCGGCTGTTCGTCGAAGGTTTCGCGCAAGGCGATCTGCATCGCCGCATGGATTTTCACGCACCAACGCCATAGCAGCGCCAGCAGCAGCGCGGCGCAGAGCAGCACCGCGGTCAGCAGGCCGGCTGGCGGCAAGATGCCGCCCGAGAGCGCCGCGACCAGCAGAAACACGCCGGCCATCGAGAGCACCGGCACCAGATCGGAAATCGCGTAGCGGATCGCGCTCGTGAAGCGCCCCGCTATCGCCGGCTGCACGCTCACCTCGGCGAGCAGCAGCGCGAGCGACTTGGTCTTACGATAGACGGCCACCAGGAACGGCATCGAAACGAATAGCGCGAGGCTCCACATCACGACACGCTGCAGCGGCTCGGAGGTCAGCCAGCGCGCGAGCCAGGTGCTGGTGTAAGGCGCGCTATAGGAAACGATCAGAAAAATCGCCGCGACCAGCGCGAGATTCACGGCAATCTGCAGCATGATCCGCCGCGTCATGCTGAACAGCGTCGGCTCGCCGCTGCCGGTGCTCAAGCCGCGCAGCCACTGCCCGTACATGCCGAACACGTTGGCGAGCGTGCGAGGCATCGCCCGGCCAAGGCGCTGGGTCAGCGGATCGGCGGCGCGAATCAGGTACGGCGTGAAGAGCGTGGTCAATGCGGATACGGCAACCGCGATCGGATACAGGAACGCGCTCGTCACCTTCAGCGTCAGTCCGAGCGACGCGATGATGAACGAGAACTCGCCGATCTGCGAGACGGTCATGCCGACCCGCATCGCCGTACGGCCATCCTTGCCGGCCAGAAAAGTGCCGAGCCCGCACGAGACGATCTTGCCGACGATCACCGCCACCGTGATCACCGCGATCGGCCATGCGTAGTCGACCAGCACGGCCGGATTGAGCATCAGGCCGATCGTCACGAAGAAGATCGCGGAAAACGCGTCGCGCAGCGGCGCGATCAGATGCTCGATCCGATGCAGATGGCGCGACTCGGCCATGATCGCGCCGATCAGAAACGCACCGAGTGCGATGCTGTAATTGAGCTTCACCACCAGCAGACAGAAGCCGAAGCAGAAACCGAGCACCGACACCAGCAGCATTTCGTCGCTTCTGGTACGCGCCACGTAGTTCAACGCGCGCGGCACCAGCAGAATGCCGACCACCAGCGACACCGTCATGAACAGCAGCAGCTTGCCGAGCGTAACCACCGCCACACCCGCGCTCAGCTGCCCCGTCTGCGCGATGCCGGACAGCAGCACCAGCATGGCGATGCCGAGAATATCCTCGACGATCAGAATCCCGAACACCAGTTGCGCAAAGCTCTCGCGCTTCAGGCCCAGCTCCGAGAGTGCCTTGACGATGATGGTGGTCGACGAGATCGCCAGAATTGCGCCGAGAAACAGCGAATCCATCGAACTCCAGCCGAACGCGCTGCCGATCTCATAACCGATCCACAGCATCAGCACGATCTCCGAGAGCGCCGCGACGATCGCCGTCGCACCGACCTGGAAGAGTTTGCGCAGACTGAATTCGAGTCCGAGCGAAAACATCAGGAACACCACGCCGAGCTCCCCGAGCGTCTGGATGGTCTGCTCGTCGTGGATCAGCTGGAACGGCGGCGTGTACGGCCCGATGATCACGCCCGCGGCAATGTAACCCAGCACCACCGGCTGTTTCAGGCGATGGAACAGCACGGTGACGACGCCGGCGAGCGCCATCACGACCGCCAGATCCTGAATGAAGCCAATGCCGTGATGCATGGATGTGTCCCTTACAAAAAGTAATGTTCGAAAATGCAGTGTACCGCACGCATGCGACGCGCCGAAAAGCGCAAATGCCGACAGGACCGTGGGTTGGTCATACCAAAAGGGATCACCGGGGTCATCAGACAAAATGTTTTTGGCACGCTGGACACCTGTGAAATATCACAATAATATTTGCCGAATATTTATTTTGGAGTCGAGTGATGCGGCAGGTGTCTTTCAATGTTGTGGAGCGTTCCGGCGGCAGCAGCGCCGAGGTCGTCGAAGTCAATCGTCTGACCATCGCCGGTTGGGCCGGGCGCGACCAGGCCGCGATCGAGCATCACATCGCCGAACTGGCCGAACTCGGCGTGAAGCGGCCTTCAACCACGCCGTGCTTCTACCGCCTCGGCGCGGAACTGCTCACGCAGGCCGAGCAGATCGGCGTGGTCGGCGTGAAATCCAGCGGCGAAGCGGAGTGCGTGCTGGTGCGCGCGAACTCCGGGCTGCTCGTCACCGTCGGCTCCGATCACACCGACCGCGAAGTCGAGGCCTACGGCGTCACGGTGTCCAAGCAGGTCTGCCCGAAACCGGTCGCGCGCGATGCATGGCGCTTCGAGGACGTGTCCGGCCACTGGGATCAATTGGAGTTGCGCGCGTATGCGGTCGCCAACGGCGCGCGGCGCGTCTATCAGCAAGGCAGCGTCGCTTCGCTGCTGCCGGCCGCCGATCTGCTGGAACGCGCACCGCTCGCACAGGGCGCTGCGATGTTCTGCGGCACGCTGACGGTGCAAGGCGGCATCGTCGGGATGACCGACGGCGAGGCGCTCGAACTCGAACTGCACGACCCCGTCCTGAACCGCACGCTGCGCCACGCGTATCGCGTGCGCGCGCTTGCTGTCGTCGAGTGAGGCCTTCATGAACGCCCCTTCGCTATCCGCTGCCGACACCTCTTCTGACGCATCGCTCGAAGCCGCCGCCTTGCGCAAGATCACCTGGCGCATCATGCCGTTCCTGTTTCTCGTCTACGTCCTGTCGTACCTGGATCGCGTCAACATCGGTTACGCGAAGCTGCAGTTCACCGGCGACCTCGGCCTCTCTAACGCGGCGTACGGACTCGGCGCGGGGATCTTCTTCTTCGGCTATTTCGTATTCGAAGTCCCGAGCAATCTGCTGCTGAAGAAGTTCGGCGCGCGTGCCACCATCGCCCGCATCACGATGCTGTGGGGCCTGCTGTCGTGCCTGATGATGTTCGTGCGCTCGGAAACGATGTTCTACGTGCTGCGCTTTTTCCTCGGCGTCGCCGAAGCCGGGCTGGTGCCGGGCGTGGTGCTGTATCTGACCTTCTGGTTTCCGTCCGACCGGCGCGCGCGGATGGTCGCCGTGTTCATGGCGGCGATTCCCGTGGCGGGCATCATCGGCGCGCCGCTGTCGGGCTTTCTGATGTCGGCGCTGCATGAAGCGCACGGCTTGCGCGGCTGGCAGTGGATGTTCCTGATCGAAGGCATTCCGTCGATCCTCGCCGGCTTCTGGGCCTTGGCCATCCTGCGCAACACACCCGCCGAAGCCGCATGGCTCGCCGATGACGAAAAGCGCGTGATCCTTCACCGCCTCTCGCGGGAAAACACCGCCGCAGCGGCGGCCGGCGCCGAACATAGTCTGGCGGCCGCGTTGCGCTCGGGCCGCTTCTGGCTGCTGACGCTGATTTACTTTTGCCTCGTCACCGGCAACGCGGGCTTCTCGTTCTGGCTGCCGCAGATCGTCAAGGATCTCGGCGTGACCAATCTCGTCAGCAACGGCTTCGTCACCGCGATCCCTTATCTGGCGGCGGGCATCGGCATGATCCTGATCGGCCGCTCATCGGATATCACGGGCGAGCGCCGCTGGCACTACGCGGTGTGCTGCTTCATCGGCGCGGCGGGCCTGCTCGGCAGCGCCTCGGTGACGAACTCGATTCCACTCGCCGTCACCGGCTTGTCGATCGCGTATATCGGCATTCTGGCGGGCTTCGGCATCTTCTGGTCGATGTCCACCACGTTCCTGCAAGGCACGGCGGCGGTCGCGGGCATCGCGGTGATCAACTCGATCGCGAACCTCGCCGGCTACGTGAGCCCGTATGTGCTCGGTATCGTCAAGGACGCGACGCATAGCGTGACTTTCGGGCTGGTGCTGATCGCGGGGGCGCTGATCGTCGGCGGGCTGGTCACGCTGACGATGCCGCGCGTCAAGGTGCAGCACGCCGTGGCGGTCACGCCGAGCAATGCCTGATCTGCCATGACGCGGCGGCTCGCCGCGATGCCAGGACGGCGCGGGTGATCCGCCCGGCGCTCACGCCGTCCGCGCAAAACCTTGCTCTACAATGCGGACGACATTGCCCGCTCCCTCTTCACATGACGCTCCTGCAGACTGCCCGCCCTCCGAAGCCCACCCGCGAGACCGCCAGCGCGAGCCTCGCCGAACAGGCCTATGCGTTCGTCAAGCGCGAGATCATCACGATGCGCCTGCGGCCGAGCGAGGTGCTCAACGAAGCGGAATTGATGGCGCTGACCGGCATCGGCCGCACGCCCGTTCATCAGGCATTGCACCGGCTGGTGCATGAAGGCATGCTGACCATCATGCCGCGCAAGGGCATCATGGTGCGCCCGGTTTCGCTCGACGACGTGCTGGCGATCATCGACGTGCGCCTCGTGAACGAGAGCTACTGCGTCGAGCTGGCCGCGCGCCACGCGCAGCCGCACGATTACGATGCGATGCAGGCGTTGCTGGAGCGCTCGGCGGTCTGCGTCGCGGCGCACGATATCGAAGGCATGATGGATATCGACCGCGAGTTTCATCTGGCGATTTCAGCGGCTTCACGCAACCCAGTGCTGGCCGACATTCTGCGCGGCTTGCATGAACGGTCGCTGCGCTTCTGGTTCATTTCGCTGTCCGAGCCGCACCATCTCGAAGATGTGCATCAAGAGCATCTCGAACTGTTTCGCCTGCTGCGCGAACGCGATGCCGAAGGCGCCCGCCAATCGGTGCAAAAGCATATCGAAGCGTTCCGCGCGACGCTATTCAACCGGATTTGACCGAATCCGACCGACCCCAATCGACCCTAATCGGATCTGGACCACCATCATGGCCACTGAATTCACGCCCTTCCCGCCGCTTGCCCAGCTTGCCGCCGATCTCGCCGCCGGCCGCACCACGAGCCGCGCGCTCGTCGAAACCGCGCTCGAACGGATCGCCGATCCGGCTGGCCAGGGCGCGGTCGCCTTCATGCACGTCGATGCCGACAGCGCCCGCGCCGCCGCCGATGCGCACGACCGCCTGCGCGCCGCCGGCACGGTGCTCTCGCCGCTCGCCGGGATTCCGGTCTCGGTCAAGGACCTGTTCGATATCCAGGGCCAAGTGACGCGCGCCGGTTCGGTCGCGCTGGCCGACGCGCCCGCCGCCACCACGGATGCGGTCGCGGTCGCGCGTTTGAAGCGGGCCGGCGCGGTGATCGTCGGGCGCACCAATATGAGCGAGTTCGCGTTTTCCGGCCTCGGCCTGAACCCGCATTACGGCCACCCGCTGTCGCCTTATCGGCGCGGCGTGAAAGGCGACGAGCGGATTTCGGGCGGTTCGTCGTCCGGGGCGGCGGCGTCGGTGGCGGACGGCATGGCGGCCGTCGCGCTCGGCACGGATACCGGCGGCTCGATTCGCATTCCGGCCGCGTTGTGCGGCCTGACCGGCTTCAAGCCGACCGCCGCGCGCATCCCGAAACAGGGCGGCGTGCCGCTGTCGCCGACGCTCGATTCGTTCGGGCCAATCGGCGTCTCGGTGGCGTGCTGCGCGCTGGTCGACCGGATGCTGGCCGGCCTCGAGCCGCGCATCCCGGCGGCCCGGCCGCTCGAAGGCGTGCGTCTCGGTGTGTTGACCCACTATGTGACGGACGGCGTCGAACCGGCGGTTGCCGCCGCGCTGGACACGGCGCTCAAGCATCTGGAAGCGGCCGGCGCGATCGTCACCGAAGTGCGTTTCGCGCCGCTCGACCGCCTGCCCGAAATCAACCGCTTCGGCTTTGCGCCGATCGAAGCGTATGCATGGCACCGCCCGCTGCTGGAGAAGCATCGCGAGCAATACGATCCGCGCGTGCTGGTCCGCATCCTGAAGGGCCAGCCGGCGAGCGCCGCCGACTATCTCGATCTGCTCGCCGAACGCGAGGCGCTGCTCGACGAAGCCGCGCGTACGCTATGGCAGCGTTTCGACGCGGTCGTCGCGCCGACCGTGCCGGTCGTGCCGCCGCGCGTGGCCGATCTGGAACACGACGACGACGCCTTTGGCCGCACCAATGCGCTGATCCTGCGCAACCCGAGCGCCTTCAATTTCCTCGACGCCTGCGCGCTGTCGCTGCCCTGCCATCTGCGCGGCGACGCGCCGGTCGGCCTGATGCTGGCAGGCGCGCCGCACGCCGACGATGCGTTGCTGGCCATCGGGCGCGGCGCCGAAGCGGTGCTCAACGCGATCCGCTGACGCGGGGAATACGCAAAATCGCGCAAAATCGCGCCAAAGCGCGCAAACGCCCGTAGCAGCACGCGAGGGCACGCTAAGCGTCAGGGCAGGGGTTCGCGCTAGAATCGCGGGCACCCGCCCTTTCTCGTTTTTTCCGTCCATCGACAGCCACACGATCCATGAACAACGACAACGCAATGCTGCGCCGCGAGCGCTCCCTGCTGGTTCTGCTTGGCCTGATCTGCATCGGGCTGGTGGCCGGCGCACTGTATTTGCAGTACGTCAAGCACGAAGACCCCTGTCCGCTGTGCATCATCCAGCGTTACTTCTTTCTGCTGATCGCGATTTTTGCGTTCCTCGGCGCGCGCTTCAACAGCTGGCGCGGCGTGCGTCTGCTGGAAGCGATGGCCGCCCTGGCGGCGCTGGCCGGCATCGTGACGGCCGCGCGTCACGTGTATGTTCAGGCGAATCCGGGCTTCAGCTGCGGCTTCGATGCCCTGCAACCGGTGGTCGACAGCTTGCCGCCCGCACGTTGGCTGCCGGGTGTGTTCAAGGTTGCCGGGCTTTGCGAAACGCCGTATCCGCCGATACTCGGCCTTTCTCTGCCGGCATGGTCGCTGGTGGCGTTCGTGGTGGCTTTCGTGCCGCTGGCGCTGAGCCTGTACCGCAATCGCCGCCGGGTCAGCTGATCCTTTAGCGTCGCACGGGCTCTCGCCGAACCGTCCAGGCGGCGCCCGAGGGCCGGCAAAGCTTCCCCGCCGGCCCCCTTCCCCCTCTGCGCCTTTCCCCTCTGCGCCTTTCCCCGCTGCGCCTTTCCCCTCTGCGCCCTTGCCCCTCTGCGCCCTTGCCCGCTGCGCCCCTTCCCCCGCTACGCCCCGCCCCGCAAGGCTTCGCAGCATCCGCCCCCGCCTCACGCAACTTCCCAGTTTTGCCCGAATCGTACTTATCTCATGACCGCTTCCGAATAAGCTTCATGCGATATGGGAAATATTTTCGGGACAAGGTGGTGATATCTTCGAACATGGATGGCGATCTACGTGCGCGAGGCCGGTTTTGGCACGACCCCATGCGTAACGCGCGCCCGGTCCGCAATGTCTTTCGGATTCGCCATGACAACGCAAACCATCCGTTTCTACCATCAGGGGTCCGTCCGTGAAGTCGCGGACGTGCCTGCGTCGCGCACCGTGCTCCAGCACCTGCGCGAGGATTTGCATTGCACCGGCACCAAGGAAGGCTGTGCGGAAGGCGACTGCGGCGCCTGCACCGTCGTGCTCGGCGAGCTGGACAGGCAAGGCGGACTGGCGCTGAAAGCGGTCAACGCGTGCATCCAGTTCCTGCCGACACTCGACGGCAAAGCCCTCTTCACCGTCGAAGACCTGCGCGCCGCCGACGGCGCCCTCCACCCCGTGCAACAGGCCATGGTCGATTGTCACGGCTCGCAATGCGGTTTCTGCACGCCCGGCTTCGTGATGTCGATGTGGGCGCTGTACGAAAACCAGCCGGCCGCCGCGGGCTTGCCCACCCGTGACGAAATCAACGCCGCCTTATCCGGCAATCTGTGCCGCTGCACCGGCTACCGGCCGATCGTCGATGCGGCGCAGAAAATGTTCGACTATTCGCAGTACCCGCGCGTCGTGCTGGACCGGGCAACCATCGCGGAAAAACTGCGCGCGATCCAGCGCCGCGACACTTTCGAATACAGCGCGCCCGACACGCGCGGCGCCGCCTTCGGCACGCCCACCTTCCGCGCGCCGCTCACGCTCGAGGCGTTCGCGACGCTGCGCGCCGCGCATCCTCACGCGCGCCTGCTGGCGGGCAGCACCGACGTCGGCCTGTGGGTCACCAAGCAGTTCCGCGATCTCGGCGACATGCTGTATATCGGCAACGTCGCCGAATTGAAGACGATCGAGCGCGACGCGCAGACGCTGACGATCGGCGCCGCCGTCACGCTCGAAGACGCCTACGCGGCACTCGCGGTCGACTACCCGGAGTTGGCCGAAATGTGGACGCGCTTCGCCTCGCTGCCGATCCGCAATGCCGGCACGCTCGGCGGCAATGTCGCGAACGGTTCGCCGATCGGCGATTCGATGCCCGCGCTGCTCGCGCTCGGCGCCGAAGTCGTGCTGCGGCACGGCCCGACAACCCGCACGCTGCCGCTCGACGCGTTCTACCTCGGCTATCAGAAGAGCGCGCTCGCGGCCGGCGAATTCGTCGCCGCGCTGCGCGTGCCGCGGCCGGCGCGCGATCTGCGCTTTCGCACGTACAAGGTGTCGAAGCGCTACGATCAGGACATCTCCGCGGTGTGCGCCGCGTTCGCGCTGCATATCGGCGAAGACGGCGCGATCAGGCAAGCGCGCATCGCGTTCGGCGGCATGGCCGCCACGCCCAAACGCGCCGAGCAAACCGAAGCCGTGCTGAACGGCGCGACGTGGGACGAAAGCACCGCGCGGCAAGCGATGAACGCACTCGTCGCCGATTACCAGCCGCTCACCGACATGCGCGCCTCGAGCGCCTATCGACTGAAGGTGGCGCGCAACCTGCTGTGGCGCTTCCACCTCGAAACGCGCGACGACGCGCCGCTCGCCCTCTTCGACGTGAATGCGTTCGCGTTCGAAGCCGGCGCGCCCGACGCACCCGTCGAGAAGGAGCCGTCGTGATGAACCGGACCGATGCTTTCGTCGAACATGCTGGAAAGCGGGTTGAACAGCATCCAGCCGTTCATGACCGCGAGACCGCGATCGGCGCGCCGCTACCGCATGAATCCGCCGCGCTGCACGTGAGCGGCGAGGCCACCTACACAGACGACGTCCCCGAACTGCAGGGCACGCTGCACGCGGCGCTCGGACTGTCGCGCCATGCGCACGCACGGATCGTCTCGATCGATCTGGAGGCGGTGAGAACAGCGCCGGGCGTGATCGCCGTGCTGAGCGCCGCGGACATTCCCGGCGAGAACAACTGCGGCCCGGTGCTGCACGACGACCCGATTCTCGCCGTCGACGAAGTGCTGTATCTCGGTCAGCCGGTGTTCGCGGTGATCGCCGAAACGCATGACCTTGCACGGCGCGCCGCCGCGCTCGCAAGGAGCGACGACGTGATCCGCTACGAGCCGCTCGAAGCGATCCTCACGCCCGCCGAAGCCAAGGCCGCGAAACAGTTCGTGCTGCCGCCGCTGCATCTGAAACGTGGCGCGCCCGACGCGAAAATCGCCGCCGCGCCGCATAAGATCAGCGGCACGTTCGAAGTGGGCGGTCAGGAGCAGTTCTATCTCGAAGGTCAGGTCGCCTACGCGGTGCCCAAAGAAATGGACGGCATGCTCGTCTACAGTTCGACGCAGCATCCGAGCGAAATGCAGCAGGTGGTCGCGCATATGCTCGGCTGGCCGGCGCACAACGTCGTTTGCGAATGCCGGCGCATGGGCGGCGGCTTCGGCGGCAAGGAGTCGCAATCGGCGCTGTTCGCCTGTGTCGCCGCGCTGGCAGCGCAACGGCTGCGCCGGCCGGTCAAACTGCGCGCCGATCGCGACGACGATTTCATGATCACCGGCAAGCGGCACGATGCGGTCTACGAATACGAAGCCGGCTTCGACGGCAGCGGCCGCATTCTCGGCGCGCGCGTCGAAATCGCTTTGCGTGCGGGCTATTCGGCCGATCTTTCCGGCGCGGTGGCCACGCGCGCCGTCTGCCACTTCGACAACGCGTACTACCTGTCCGACGTCGATATTGTCGCGCTGTGCTGCAAGACCAATACGCAATCGAACACCGCGTTCCGCGGTTTCGGCGGCCCGCAGGGCGCGCTGGTGATGGAAGTGATGCTCGACAGCATTGCGCGTCAACTGAAATGCGATCCGCTCGACGTGCGGCTCGCCAATTACTACGGGATCGGCAAACGCGATACGACGCCGTACGGACAACGCGTCGAAGACAACATCATCGCGCCGCTGACCGACGACCTGCTGGCCGCGAGCGACTACCGCGCCCGCCGCGCGGCACTGGCCGCCTTCAACGCGAAGAGTCCGGTGCTCAAACGCGGCATCGCGTTCTCGCCGGTGAAGTTCGGCATCTCGTTCAACGTGCCGTTTCTGAATCAGGCGGGTGCGCTGGTGCATGTGTACAAGGACGGCTCGGTGCTCGTCAATCACGGCGGCACTGAGATGGGCCAGGGGCTCAACACGAAGGTCGCGCAAGTGGTGGCGAACGAATTCGGTTTGCCGCTCTCGCGCGTGCGCGTGACGGCGACCGATACGTCGAAGGTCGCCAATACCTCGGCGACCGCCGCCTCGACCGGCAGCGACCTGAACGGCAAAGCCGCCGAAGCCGCCGCTCGAACGATACGCGCACGCCTCGCCGAACTGGCCGCGAAGCAGCTCGGCGGCACCGCGGACGCCGTGGAATTCGCCCACGGCGAAGTGTCGGTGAACGGCGGGGCGATGCCGTTCGAGCAGCTGGTCGGCGCCGCGTATCTGGCGCGCGTGCAGCTGTGGTCCGATGGTTTCTACACGACGCCGAAAGTGCATTGGGACGCGAAAACGCTGACCGGTCACCCGTTTTATTACTTTGCCTATGGCGCGGCGGTGTCGGAAGTCGTGGTCGACACGTTGACCGGCGAATGGAAACTGCTGCGCGCGGACGTGCTGCACGACGCCGGCCAGTCGATCAATCCGGCGATCGACATCGGCCAGGTGGAAGGCGGTTTCATTCAGGGCATGGGCTGGCTCACCACCGAAGAACTGTGGTGGAATCGCGATGGCCGCCTGATGACGCACGCGCCGTCGACGTACAAGATTCCTGCTGTGAGCGATACGCCCGCCGCGTTCCATGTGCGGCTGTATCACAATCAGAACGCCGAGCCGACCGTGTTCCGCTCGAAGGCGGTCGGTGAGCCGCCGTTGTTGCTGCCGTTCTCGGTGTTCCTCGCGATTCGCGACGCGGTTGCGGCTGCGGTGCCCGGCGCGGACAACGCGCCGCCGCTGCGCGCACCCGCCACGCCCGAGGCGATTCTCGATGCGCTGGACGCATTGCGAGCGCCCACGATAACCGCAACGGCAACCGAACCGGTGATCACCGACACAACTGCCTAAGCACGCTGTCAAGCACGTTGGCAAAGCAAAAAGCCATGGCCTGACGTGACACGAACGCTTCAGACCACACTCAACCGGCCGCACGG
The DNA here is from genome assembly GCF_003353175.1 of Paraburkholderia lacunae. Lineage (GTDB taxonomy): Bacteria > Pseudomonadota > Gammaproteobacteria > Burkholderiales > Burkholderiaceae > Paraburkholderia > Paraburkholderia lacunae. The sequence goes on from NZ_QHKS01000001.1 coordinate 69,567, forward strand.
ACACCCCGCGAGGCCACGCATGGAGAACCGCCGGATGCAAGCCTGGCTACCCGATCTGCAACAACTGCTCGCGCACGGCGACGCCGCCGTGCTGGTGACGGTCGCGCGCGTCGAGGGTTCGGCGCCCCGCGAAGCCGGCACCAAGATGATCGTCACGCGCGATTCGGCCAAGCACACGATTGGCGGCGGACACCTCGAATGGAAGGCCATCGAGACCGCTCGCCAGGTGCTGCGCGACGGCATGCGCTCGCCGCATATGCGCCGCCTCGAACGCTTCGCGCTCGGGCCCAGTCTCGGCCAGTGCTGCGGCGGCGCGGTGATTCTCGCGTTCGAGCGCCTCGACATCGGCGACCTCGGCTGGATCACCTCGCTCGCAAAACGCGTGGCTGCGGGTCAATCGACGGTGCGTAGCGTATCATTCGGCCCCGCACCGGATGTGGTGATGCTGTCCGACCCCGAGCCCGGCGTCGATGCCGCCGACTGCCTGCTGTGGGACGGCGCCGGCTTCGACGACAGTAGCGCACTGCTCACCGAGACCATCGCGCCAGGCGACTTCGCAGTCGTGCTGTTCGGCGCGGGTCACGTGGGCGCGGCGCTGGTTCGCGTGCTCGCCACGCTGCCCTGCCGCGTGCGCTGGGTCGATGAACGCGACGCGCAGTTTCCGCCCGCGGACACGCTGCATGCGCCGAACGTGCAGATCGATCCGAACGACGCCCCCGACGAAGCGATCGACCAGGCCGCGCCGAACACGTACTTCATCGTGATGACGCACAACCATGCGCTCGATCTCGAGTTGGCCGAACGCATCTTGCGGCGCGGCGACTTCGCGTTCTTCGGCATGATCGGTTCGCACAGCAAGCGCAAGCAGTTCGAGCATCGGCTGGCCGCGCGCGGCATCGATCCGTCGCGGATCGCGCGGATGAAGTGCCCGCTCGGCGTGGACGGCATCGTCGACAAGTCGCCGGAGATCATCGCGATCTCCGCGGCCGCGCAGGTGTTGCAGGCCGTCGAGGCGAACGCGAACACGCATCATGCGGCGCAGACGGCCTGATAGCCTGATAGCCCGATGATCTGACCGTCTCACGCAACGCTCATTGCATTCCGGCGCAAACGACTCCAACGAACCCCAGAAGAATCGCCCATGAACACCACTACGACTACCCCTACCGCTACGTCGCTCGCCGAAAAAACCGCGCGTGCACCGAAAGCCGAGTTGCATATCCACATTGAAGGCTCGCTCGAACCCGAGCTGATCTTCGCGCTCGCCGAACGCAACGGCGTGAAGCTCGCCTACGACTCGATCGAAGCATTGCGCGCGGCCTATGCGTTCACCGATCTGCAATCGTTCCTCGACATCTATTACGCAGGCGCGAGCGTGCTGCTGCACGAGCAGGACTTCTACGACATGACGATGGCGTATGTCGAACGATGCCTGGCCGATAACGTGATTCACAGCGAAATCTTCTTCGACCCGCAGACGCACACCGAACGCGGCGTGCCGATCGCAACCGTCGTGGCGGGCATCGAACGCGCACTGGCCGACGCCGAACAGCGCGGCATGACGAGCAAGCTGATTCTGTGTTTCCTGCGCCATCTGTCCGAGGAAGATGCACTCGCGACGTTCGACGAGGCGCTGCCGCTCTTCGAGCAGTACAAGCATCGGCTGATCGGCGTCGGGCTGGATTCGTCGGAGCGCGGCCATCCGCCTTCGAAGTTCGAGCGCGTGTTCGCCAGGGCGCGCGCGCTCGGTCTGAAGCTGGTCGCGCACGCGGGCGAGGAAGGTCCGCCGTCGTATATCTACGAAGCGCTCGATCTGCTGAAAGTGGACCGCGTCGATCACGGCGTGCGCAGCATCGAAGATCCGGCGCTGGTCGCGCGCCTCGCCGACACGCGTGTCGCGCTGACCGTGTGTCCGTTGTCGAACCTGAAGCTCTGCGTGTTCGACGACATGACCCAGCACACGCTGAAAGACCTGCTCGACCGCGGCGTCGCCGTCACGGTGAATTCCGACGACCCGGCCTACTTCGGCGGCTACGTGAACGCCAACTATTTCGCCACCATCGACGCGTTGAAGCTCAACGATGCCGAGGTCTACACGATCATCCGTAACAGCTTCGAAGCGTCGTTCGTCACGCCCGAGCAACGCAGCGAACTGATCGCGAAGCTCGACGCGCACTGGCATCAAAGCGGTCCGCACTGACGGGCCGATGTTCGGCGGCCGGCGGCGGCACGGACTCTCAGCCGAAAGGAGAGCCTGGAACGAGCCGCCGTCCGCGCTGTTCAGCTTTTCACATTCGGAGACGGTTTTTCCATGACTCAATCGGCTTACCGCGCACAACTGCTGACCTTCAACGGCGATCCCGCGCAATCGTCCAACGCGGCCGTCTTCAACGAAGACGGCCTGCTGATCGTCGAAGACGGCCATGTGGTCGCGACGGGCGCCTATGCGGCGCTCGCGGCGCAGCTCGCGCCCGGCACCCAGGTGCAGGACATGCGCGACAAGCTGATCGTGCCGGGCTTCATCGATACGCACATCCACTATCCGCAGACCGACATGATCGCGTCGCCGGCGCCGGGGCTGCTGCCCTGGCTCGATACGTACACGTTCCCGACCGAGCGCCGCTTCGGCGACCCGGCCTACGCGCGCGACACGGCGAGCTTTTTCGTCGACGAATTGCTGGCTTGCGGCACCACCACCGCGCTCGTGTATTGCACGGTGCATAAGGATTCGGCCGATGCGCTCTTCACCGAAAGCGAGACGCGCAATCTGCGCATGGTGGCGGGCAAGGTGTTGATGGACCGCAACTGTCCCGAGTTTCTGCGCGACACCGCGCAATCGGGCTATGACGACAGCGCGGAACTGATCGGCCGCTGGCACAATCGCGGACGCCAGATGTATGCGCTCACGCCGCGTTTCGCGCCGACTTCGAGCGAAGCGCAACTCGAAGCGTGCAGCGTGCTGGCGGGCCAGCATCCGGACATCTTCATCCAGAGCCACGTCGCCGAAAACACCGACGAAGTGAAATGGGTCGCCGATCTGTTCCCCGGCCACCGCAGCTATCTGGACATCTACGATCATTACGGCCTGCTGCGCCGCCGCGCGGTGTACGGCCATTGCATCTACCTCGACGAGGAAGACCGCAAGCGCATGGCGCAAACCGGCACGGTTGCGTCGCACTGCCCGACCTCGAACCTGTTCCTCGGCAGCGGCCTGTTCGACTTCGACAAGGCCGATGAAGCCGGCATGCCGATCGGGCTCGCGACCGACGTGGGCGGCGGCACCTCGTTCTCGATGCTGCAAACGATGAACGAAGCGCACAAGGTGGCCCGTCTTAGCGGCCATCATCTGACGGCCACGCGCATGTTCTATCTCGCCACCGCGGGCGCGGCCGAGGCGCTCGATCTGGCGGACAAGGTCGGCACCTTGAAGCCGAAGTCGGAAGCGGATTTCGTCGTGCTCGATCCGCAAGCGACGCCGCTGCTCGCACGCCGCACCGCGCGTACCGGGTCGCTCGAAGAACTGCTGTTCGCGTTCGCGCTGCTCGGCGACGATCGCGCGATCTACGAAACGTATGCGGCGGGCAAGCGCGTGCATCGTCGCGACGGCGGGCGTCAGCCGGCGCCGCATGCGACGCGGATCGCGGCTTGATCCGCGCTTGATCCGATTCAGGCAGTGAATAAAAAACGGCGCTTCGTTTTTCCGAAGCGCCGTTTTTTTGCCTATCCGTCCAATCCGATCACTGCTGCGTGCAAACCTCGTGCAGCGCATTCAGCCGCCTGACCGGATCGGCGACATACGGATTCGTCTCGTCCCACGCATAACCGGCGAGTACCGCGCTGATCATCCGCCGGATCGACGGCGTCTGGTCGGGATAAAAGATGATGTCCTGCAACTCGCCCGTGTACCAGCGCTCGACGAACGCGCGGAACGTATCGATGCCCTTGCGCAAGGGCACGTCGTAGGCAGCGGACCAGTCGACCTGTTCGCCGTCCAGTTGCCGGTTCAGCGTCTGTACAGCCAGATGCGCCGAGCGCAGCGCAATCGTCACACCCGAGGAAAACACTGGATCGAGAAATTCGCCGGCGTTGCCCAGCAGCGCGTAACCCGGTCCGTGCAAACGCTCGACGTTCGCCGCGTAACCGCCGATATGGCGCACCGGCATCAGAAACGGCGCGTTGCCGATCAGCGAGGCAAGCGTGGGTTCCTGCTGGATCAAAGCGCGCAGCTTCGCATCGCGCTCCGCTTCCGGCACATCGAGAAAACTCGCTTCAGCCACACAACCCACCGACGAGCGCCCGCCCGCCAGCGGAATCATCCAGAACCACACGTCGCGGCGCTCCGGATGCGTGGCCACGCAGATCTTGCTGCGATCGGTCGCGCCCGCCGGAATGCCGTCGCGCACGTGCGTGAAAATTGCGGCGCGCGTCGGCATCCGGGTCGGCGCTTCGAGGTTCAGCAAACGCGGCAGCACACGGCCAAAACCGCTCGCATCGAATACAAAGCGCGCCTCGATTTCGTATGCGTTCTGCGCTTCGTCGATCACGTCGAGCAGCGGGTTTGTGTCCGTGCGGCCCGGCTCGCCAGGCTGCATCGCGCGAACCGTGTGGCCGAAGCGCACATCGGCGCCCTGCTGCGCCGCGCAGCGAATCAGCAGATCGTCGAACACCGCGCGCTCGACCTGATACGTGGTGCCCCACCCCGCCGTATGTTTGTCGCGGAAATCGAACGCCGACGATCGATCCCGGTAGATGAAATGCGCGCCGTTCTTGTACTGGAAGCCGGCCTCGACCACCGCTTGCAGCATGCCCGCCTCTTCGAGGTACGCCATGCTTTGCGGCAACAAACTCTCGCCGATCGAGAAGCGCGGGAAATGCTGGCGTTCGAGCACCAGCACCGAGCGGCCCGCTTTGCGCAATAGTGCCGCCGCGACGGCGCCGGCCGGACCGGCGCCGATAATCGCCACGTCGGCGCTCATGCGTGTTGACGAATTCTTGTTCAAGTTTGCCTCGGTCATTCGATCATTTGCCTGCATTTGACGGCGCACTACACCGCCTTACTTGCCATTACAATGACGCGCATCGCAGCAGAAACAACAACCATCTGCGGGGGAAGCCAGCGTGTCGCCATCCGAAACATCCAGCGTGCCTTTCGTGCCGGAAACGGCATTCGGGATATGGTTCCTGCGCACCCATACCTGGGAACATCATGTGCTGCGGGTCGCCATCAACGATCTCAAACGCCTGATCGATACGCCGCTGCCCAGCGCGCCGACGATCGTCGACGTGGGCTGCGGGCAAGGCATTTCGTTCCGCCTGCTCGCCGATGCGTTCAAGCCGCGCCGCATTGTCGGCGTCGATTTTCACGAGCCGTCGCTCGCGCTCGCCGCCGGGGCCGCCAACGCCTGCCGCGATAAAGTCGCCGAGATCGAACTGCTGCACGCCGACTGCGCGAAACTGCCGCTGCCCGATGCCTGCGCCGACATCGTGTTCTGCCATCAAACCTTCCATCATCTCGTCGAGCAGGACCGCGCGCTCGTCGAGTTCCGGCGCGTGCTCAAACCGGGCGGCATCCTGCTGTTCGCCGAATCCACCGACGCGTACATCAAGTCGTGGGTGATCCGCCTGCTGTTCCGCCACCCGATGCAGGTGCAGAAAAGCGCGGACGGCTACCTCGACATGATCCGCGGCGCCGGTTTCGGGTTCGGCCCGCGCAACGTCTCGCTGCCCTATCTCTGGTGGAGCCGCGCGAAAGACTTCGGTCTGCTCGAACGTATCGGCCTGTCCCACCCGCGACCCGGCAAGCGCCGCGAGACGCTGGTCAATGTCGCGGCGATCAAGACCGGCTAGACGTTATAAGCGGCGCAATGCGCCGCCCTCCGACACCTTAGTTGTTCTCGAGCACGACGAGTTGCCCCTTCACCGCGATCGCCGCGGCGCTGCCGCTCACGCCGCAGGTGAAGTCGGTCGGCGAAGCGGTTTCGACGCTGTGAAAGCGCGTGGACACGTCGATCACCGCGTTCGCGTTGCGATCCTGTGCGGCCTTGCGCAGTTTCTGCACGGCTTCGGCGAGGGCCTCGCGGCACGCTTCGTCGGCACCCGCCACCTTGCGCGCGATGCGCACCGAATACGATACGTCGCCCAACTGGCTCCTTACCGCCGGATGCGCCTGCGAGCCGAAATACACCCGCACGCCGCCAGTCTGCTGCGCGCGCGCCGCGTCGAGCGGCAGCGATTTCACGTCGGTGGAGCAGCCCGCCTGCGTCAGCACCACGGCCGCCAGCGCGACCAGTACGAAACTTTTTTTCATTGTTGTTGGCCTAGTTGTCTTTAGAGTTGAAGGTATTTCATGGTCACTTCGTGATCACTTCGTTACCGCTGCCTGGGTACTTCAGCCCCGTTTCCAGGCGTCGAACATCAGGCTCGCGCAACTGCCGCCGAACCCGAATGAAACCGACATCGCCGTGTCGATGCGGGCGTCGCGCGACGCTCGCACCAGCGGCATCTCGCCCACACTCGCATCCGGCGTCTCGAGCCCCGCTGTCCCGGCGATGAAACCGTCGCGCATCATCAGCAGGGTGTAGATCGCCTCGTGCGCACCGCTCGCGCCGAGCGGATGACCGCTCAGGCCTTTGGTCGAAGAAAACGGCGGCACGTCGTCGCCGAATACCGCGCTCAACGCATGCAGTTCCTCGACGTCGCCAAGCGGCGTGGATGGCGCATGCGTGTTGATGTAATCAGGGCGCTTGCCGGCTTCCTGCACGGCGCTACGCATCGCGCGCGCGATGCCGGCCGCGTGCGGCGTGACCATGCTGGCGCCGTCGGTACAGTCGCCGAAACCGGTCAGTTCCGCATAAATGTGCGCGCCGCGCGCCAACGCGTGATCGAGCGATTCGAGCAGCAGCACACCGCCGCCCGAGGCGATCACGAGGCCGTCGCGCGCCGTGTCGTAGGGACGCGATGCATGCTGCGGCGTGTCGTTGAAGCGGCGCGACAGCGCACCCATCGCGTCGAACATCAACGTCATGTTGTCGTGCAGCGCTTCGCTGCCGCCGGCCAGCACGATCTGCTGGCGGCCGGTCTGAATCAGTTGCATGGCCTGGCCGATCGCGAGCGTCGAACTCGTGCACGCGGACGACGGCGAATAGCTCGCGCCCTCGATCCCGAACATCTGCACGACATTCGCCGAAGCGGTGCTGCTCATCGACTGCGGTACCGTATAGGGCGGCACTTTATCGACGCCGCGCGCGGCGGCGATCGCGAGCGCCGCGTCGTAGCTCGCCAGCGAGCCGACGCCCGAGCCGATCACCGCGCCCGCGAACGGCGAGCGCAACGCGGCCGGATCGAGCCCGGCGTCGGCGATCGCCTTGCGGGCCGCGTGGCACGCGAAGCGCGCCGTATCGCCCATGAAGCGTTCGAACTTGCGCTCGAACGGCGGCTCGTCGGCCACCGACGCCACGCCCGCCACCTGGCTCGCCAAGCCGCGCTCGCGCCACGCGCCGATCCGCTCGATGCGCGAGCGGCCCGCGCGCAACGCGGCGGACACTTCGTCGAGCGTATTGCCGAGGCACGACACGATCCCCATGCCGGTGACGACCACCCGTTGCAGCGCCACGCTCATCGGACGCGCCTGAAAATCAGCGACGTATTGATGCCGCCGAACGCGAAGTTGTTGCTCATCACGTGTTCGGCGTCGATCGTGCGTCCGCTGCCGACGATATAGTCGAGCGGCGAACAAGCCGGATCGACGTCGGTCAGATTCAAGGTCGGCGCGTACCAGTTGCGCTTCATCATCTCGATGGTCCACCACGCTTCGAGCGCGCCGCACGCGCCGAGCGTATGGCCGACATAGCTCTTCAGCGAACTGATCGGCATGCGCTCGCCGAAGGTCCGCGCGGTCGCATGGCTTTCGGCGATGTCGCCGCGATCCGTGGAGGTGCCGTGCGCGTTCACGTAGGCGATCGCTTGCGGCGGCAGTTGCGCATCGCTGAGCGCGAGTTGCATAGCGAGCGCCATGGTCTCGGCGGTCGGCTGCGTCATGTGCGCGCCGTCCGAGTTGCAGCCGAAGCCGACGATCTCCGCGTGAATCCGCGCGCCGCGCGCCATCGCGTGTTCGTATTCTTCGAGCACCAGCGTGGCCGCGCCTTCGCCGACCACGAGCCCGTCGCGCGCGGCATCGAACGGACGCGGCGTCAGATGCGGTTCGTCGTTGCGCGTACTGGTCGCGTACAGCGTGTCGAACACGGCAACCGCCGGGCCCGACAATTCTTCCGCGCCGCCCGCCAGCATCAGCGCCTCTTTGCCCGCCTGAATCGTTTCATATGCGTAGCCGATCGCCTGGCTGCCCGACGCGCACGCACACGAGGTCGGCACGATGCGCCCTTTCAGATCCCAGAACAGGCTCACGTTGACCGCCGTGGTGTGCGGCATCATCTGCACGTAGCTGTTCGACGTGACGTCGCTCATCGAGCCGGTTTCGAGCATCGTGCCGAACGCGCGAATCGGCTGGACCGATCCCGACGACGAACCGTAGGCGACGCCCATGCGGCCGTCCTTGATGCGCTCGTCGTCGGCGAGACCGGCGTCGGCCAGCGCCAGTTCGCTCGCGCGCACCGCGTACAGCGACACCGGCCCCATCGAGCGGGTTTTCTTGCGCGGATAGTGCGCGGGCGTGGTGAAGTCCGGCAACGGGCACGCGAGCCGCGTATGCAGCGACTCGAAAAAATCCCACTCGGGCATGCGCCGCACCGCGTTCACGCCGCGCTTCAAGCGCGCTTCGATTTCGTCCCAGCGGTCGCCGAACGCCGTGACGCCGCCCATGCCGGTAATGACGACGCGCTTCATCACACCATCCCGCCGTTGACACCGATCACCTGGCGCGTGACGTACGAGGCCGCATCCGACATCAGGAAGCTGACCACGGACGCCACTTCGGCAGGCTGGCCGACGCGGTTCATCGGCACCGTTCTGAGTGCGTGTTCGAGCGGCACATCGTCGAGCATGCCGGTTTCGATCAAACCGGGCGCGACGCAATTGACGGTGATGTGGCGCGTCGCCAGTTCGACGGCGAGCGCCTTGGTCGCGCCGATCAGACCGGCCTTCGCGGCGCTGTAGTTGACCTGGCCGCGATTGCCCATCACGCCCGACACCGACGCGATCGTGACGATGCGCCCGCCCTTCTTCGCACGCACCATCGGCATGGTCAGCGGATGGACGACGTTGTAGAACGAATCGAGACCCGTCTCGATCACGATGTCCCAGTCTTCTTCGGTGAGCGCCGGGAAGGCGGCGTCGCGGGTCACGCCCGCGCTGCACACGATGCCGTAGTACGGGCCGTTCGCGGCCACGTCGGCTTCGAGCACTTCGCGGCACGCAGCACGCTCGCGCACGTCGAATTGCAGTACGCGCGCCGCGCCGCCTTGCGCGGCGATGCCCGTCGCGACCGCTTCGGCTTCGCTGCGGCCCGTGCGGCAATGCACGGACACCGCGAAACCGTCGGCGGCCAACTTGTACGCAATCGCGCGGCCGATGCCGCGGCTTGCGCCGGTAACGAGAACACGCCGGCTCATGAACTGAAACTCCCCTCGATGAATGACTGAAAATCGGGTGGTTGAAACACTTTGACGACCGCTTCGGCGCAACTCACGTCGCCGTGATGGATCGTGCATTCGTAGGCGCCGTGGCCTTCTTCGCTGCGCAGCAATTCTGTCACGCCGATGCGCAATTGCGCGCCGCTCGTGAAGGCCGGCACGAGCGCCTTGTAGCTGCGCGAGCCGAGCAGCACGCCCGGACGCGCGCCGCCGCCCGCGCGCATCGCCCGCAGCGCGACATGCGCGGCGATCGCCTGCGCCATCAGCTCGATGCCGATCCACGCGGGCATTGCGCCATCGGCGTCCGCATACCATGCGTCGGCGTGCACGGTGGCCAGTGCGCTCAGCGCTTCGTCGCTGAACGTGCTCACCGCGTCGATGAGCAACATGGTGCCGCGATGCGGCAGGATCCTGTCGATCGGTTGCCGCACGAGATCCTGGATAGAGAGCGTCTGAGTCATTGCGCGCGTCACCGGCCGAGGATCAGGCTGACATTGCTGCCGCCAAAGGCAAACGAATTGCTCATCACATACTGCGTGCCTCGTCCGCGCGGCAAAAACTGCTCGCTCTCGACGAGCTCCAGCGCAGGCAGCGCCGGATCCGCTTCGCCGTCCCACAGATGACGCGGCAACGCGACGTTTTCATGCGCCAGCGTCAGCCATGCGAAGCCGAGTTCGGTCGCCCCCGCCGCCCCGAGTTGATGGCCGGTCAGCGGCTTGGTGCCGCTGGTTGCGACGCCGTCGGTGAACACGCGCGCCATCAGATTCGCTTCCATCTGGTCGTTCTTGCGCGTGGCGGTGGCGTGCAGGTTCACATAGCCGATCGCCGACGGCGCGACGCCCGCATCGGCCAGCGCCTCGCGCAACGCGAGTTCGCCGCCGATGCCTTGCGGATCCGGCGCGGAGATGTGATGCGCGTCGCTCGATTCGCCTGCGCCCGCCAGCCTCACCGCGCTTTCGTCCCGGCTCATCAGGAACACGGCGGCGCCTTCGCCGATGTTGATCCCGCAGCGGTTGCGGCTCATTGGATTGCTGCGCACCGTGCTGGTCGATTCGAGCGACGCGAAACCCTGCACCGTCAGCTCGCACAGGGAGTCGACGCCGCCCACCACCACGGCGTCGCAGAGCTGCAATTGCAGCAGCCGGCGCGCCGACACGAAGGCTTTCGCGCTCGACGTGCAAGCGGTCGAGATCGTGTACGCGGGACCGTGCAGACCGAGCGCGGCGGCGGCGAACGGCGCGGCGGTGCCGATCTCCATCTGCCGGTAGTTGAAGTTGGCCGGCAAGTCGCCCGCCTGCGCCTGGTAGACGAATGCGGCCTCGGCCGCCTCGATGCCGGACGTGCTGGTGCCGAGCACCACACCGATTCGATGCGCGTCGTAACGCTCGCGCGCCGCTTCGATCGCGGGTGCGATCTGCGCGAGGGCGGCGAGCAGCAGCCGGTTGTTGCGGCAATCGTAACGGGCGAGCGACGCCGGCGGCGCGAGATCCAGCGGTGCCAACACGCTACCGACAAACGCCTCGCCGATGCCGGTATGCGCATGCGCCATGCCAGGCGCGCGCGCTGCAGCCAGCGCGGGAACAATCGCATCGAGATCGCCGCCGAGCGCGTTGATCATCCCGAGCGCGTGCAAATAAACGGGTGGCGCGTTCATGCGACCCTCCTTGATTCCGATGGCATGCCGATCGGCGCGAGCAGCACCGACACCGCAATGCCGAGCGCAAGCGTGCCGCCGAAGCTCGTCAGCGCGGGCATCGCGCTCATGCTGAGCATGCCGAACGACAGCAGCGTGGTCGCCGCCGACAGCAGCACGCCGGTCCACACCGCGCCGAGATCGGCGTCCGCGCGCAAACAGCCTTCACGCAGGAACACGGCATAGTTTGCGCCGACGCCGAGCACCAGCATCAGCGCGAGCCAGTTGAAAAGATTGAGCGGCACGCGAGCGTAGCCGAATACCGCCAGGGTGACGCCGATCGCGAGCAGCACCGGCAGCGTCACGGCGACGCCGCCGCGCACGCGGTCCCTCAATCCTCCACCCAAGGTGACTTCCTTCGGCGCCCCCTCCAATCCCCCAATCCCCCAAGGGGACTTCCTTCGGGGCGGGGGACTTCCTCCGGGGCGGGTGACTTCCTTCGGGGCGTAACGCAGCATCAGCAGCATCAGCACCAGCGCCAACGCACCGCCGAGCCACCAGCCGCTATCCACGCGATACGCGCCGAACAGCTTCGACACGCTCGCGGCCTTGTCGACAAAAGCGACCCCAGGCAACGCTTGCGCCGCGGCGATCAGCGCCGGTTCGTTTTGCGGGCTCACGCCTTGCGGAATCACGACGGCGGCGTAGGCGCCGGCGGCCCCATCGACAACGCCCAGCCACAAATGCCGGTAGGGTTGCGACCACGGTGCGGCGAGCCACCGATCGACCGTCAGCAGCGGCTGCGGCTTTGCATAGGCGGCGAGCCACGCGTCGGCGACTTCGTCCTTGAAGCCGGCCTGCAGCAGCGTTGCGCGCAATGCCTCCGGATCGTTGAAGACATGCTGCGCGAGCCACGCGCGGTCTTCATTCTGCCGCTTCGCGGACGGCACGAATTGAGCCACCGACTGATAGCTGCCGACCTTGTTCGCGGTGCCGTTCAACGCGTCCAGTTTCGCGCCCAGTGCTTCGGCGCGTTGCAGCACGAGTTCCTGCGTCTCGCCGCGCACGACAAAAAACTGCGCGCTGTTGTCGACGCCGACCGCGTCGCGCACCTTGTTTTCCTGCGCGACCAGCGACGGATCGCGCTGGATCAACAAATGAATATCGTCATCGCTCGTCAGCCGCAACCAGCCCGGAAGCGCGGCGATCAGCAACAGCGCCGCCACGAACCACGCACGCTTGCCGCCGATCGTCCGATGCCACGCCGCGAGCAAGCGCGAGGCCCCGGCGAACAGCCGCCGCGGCCCATGCTTGGGCGCACCCGGGAGCAGCGCCGGCAACAGCCACAGCACGGAGGCGAACGCGGTCACGATGCCGACAATCGCGAAGCACGCGATCTGCCTGAGCGCGGGAAACGGCACCCAGGTCAGGATCGCGTAGCCAAGCAGGCTGGTGGCGAGCGCCACGCTCAAGGCCGGGCGCACTGCGCGGGCGCCGCGGCGCGCGTCCCATCCGCGCCCGCCGCCCAGATAGACGACGAAGTACTGAATCGAATAGTCGATCGCTTCGCCGATCAGGCTCGCGCCGAACACCAGCGTCAACAGATGCAGCTTGCCGAACACCAGCATCGTCACGGCCAGCGCGCAGACGATGCCGAGCGCCGACGAAACGAAGCCAAGCACGAGCAGACGCGGCGAGCGGAACACCCACAGCATCAGTAGCGCGATCCCGCACAGCGACCCGACGCCGATCAGATGCACCTCACGCTCGGACGCGCTGCGCGCCGATTCCGCATAGAACACCGCGCCGGTTCTCGCCACCGAGACATCGGGAAACGCCTGCTTCAACACGCTCTCGCCGTGGGCGAGCGCATCGAGCACGGCGTGCTGCGTCTTCGTTTCGTACGCGGAGCCCGGCAGCGTTGCGACAATCAGCACGCTGGTGGCCGCGCCGCGATGCGCAACCAGCAGGTTGTCGTCGACTTCGAGATTCGAGGTGGCCAGCGGCAGGTCCGCGAGCCAGTGTTCGAGCCAGCCGAACGGGTCGTCGGCGAGCGGCGTCGTCAGGCCGCCACGCAATGGGCTGTAGATGCGTTGAGCAAGCGCGTCGTGCAAAGAGGTGGCCGAAGCTACTGAGCCGACCGAGGCGCTTGAGCCACTTGAGCCGCTTGAGCCACTTGAGCCACTTGAGCCACTTGAGCCACTTGAGCCGCTTGAGCCGCTTGAACCGCCTGTCAGCGCCGCGCGGTCCGCAGGCGTCAGCAGGCCGAAGCGATACGGCAAGTACAACGCGGCAATCCGCGACAGGTCGAACGGCGGCAATTCCGCCGTCACCGAGCCGAACGCCCCGCTCTTCTGCAACGAAGCGCCGAGTTGTCTGGCCGCCGCTTTCGCGTGCGCGTCGTCATTGCTGGTGACGAGAAATACCGTGCGGTCGCCGAGCGCGCTCGCCAGCTTATCGACCGCTTTTTCGGCGACCGGGTCCGCTTCAGTAGCAGGCAACAACGCGAGCAGATTGGTCTGCAACGGCGACGGCCCGGCGAAACGCCAGCCGCAGTACAGCGCCGCGACGAGCGCGAGCAGCAGCCAGGCGGCGCGCATGCCCCACGCCGGTTTCGCGGACCGCTGTTGCAGCACGTCCATTACGGCGCTCCGAGCAAAGTGCGCTCGGCAGGCGTCGGCTCGATGACCGCGGCGCTCTTTGCGAAGTCGAGCTTCGTGACGTCGCCGTTCGCCAGCGTGATGCGCAGGCTTTGCAGATAGTCGCCGCCGTTCATCTGCAAAGCTTTGATCGATTGCGCGAGTTGCGGCTGGTTCGGCGTGAGCTGCATGCGCCATTGCGCGGCGCTGCCTTCGGCTTGCACGTCGAATTGCGAGTACAGCGCCGACAGATCGCCGCCGAGCATCGCGCGCATCATCTTCGACACCTGCGCGACGCCGCGGGTGCCTTGCGCGTTGTGTGCCGTGACACGCTGGCCGCTGGGGTTGATTTCGGCGACGCCTGCATCGGTGATCACGTAAGTGGCTTTGTACGGCGTGTCGATCTGCCAGATCACGCCGCGCTCGCGAAAGAACAGCAACGAGCCGGTGCTGACGAGCGGCTGCTTCATCGCGGCGAGCGTTTGTGTCTGGGTGAATTGCGCGCGAACGCCCTTCGCTTGCGCGAGATGCGAGGCGATAAGCGAGACCAGGGCGGGGTTGCCTGCCTCAGGCGTGGCTGCCGCCGCCAAGGCGGGCATGGCCGCCGTCACGTTTAACGCGAACACCACGCCCGCCGCCATGCCGCGCAATTTCATCGTGCCCATGCGCGCTCCAGTTTGTCGAAAACGACGGGCGGCGACACGAACTGCAATTCCTGGGTCGCGGCATCGACGGCGACCTGAATCGTGTAACCCTTCGTCAGCCGCGTGCCTGATGCGCAGTCGACGATTTCATAGCCTATTTTCAGGCGGTTTTCGTGTTCGAGCAGTTGCGCGCGCACTTCGATCTGCTGACCATAGGTGGCCGGCCGCACATACTTCAGATGTGCCTCGACGATCGGCCACAGATAGCCCGAGGCCTGCATCTCGCGATAGTCGTAGTCGAACGTGCGCAGCAGCGCGGCGCGGCCGATCTCGAAGTACTTCAGATAGTGGCCGTGCCAGCACACGTTCATCGCATCGACATCGTGAAACGGCACTTCGACCGTCGCGCTCGCCGTGAGCACTTTGCGGGATCCGGTCATGCGTTCGCGCCTCCGCGATAGTCGTCCAGCAACTCGCACGCGGCGATGCGCGAGGTCAACGCACGCAGTTCATGTTCCAGCGCGCGGTCTTCATCGACGAACGGCGATTGCGCCGTCACGCTGTCGATGAACCGCTGCAGCGGCGCGGGGACCGGCGTCGCGCTGTCGATCCGCAAGCGCAAGCGCGCCGCCTGCACCGTTGCCAGCGTGTGCGCGGCGGCGACCTGCTCGGTCAACTCCAGCACGCGCAAACAGTCGCGCGCGGCGATCGTGCCCATGCTCACTTTGTCCTGATTGTGCGCTTCGGTCGAACGCGAAAACACGCTGGCAGGCATGGTGTTCTTCAACGCTTCGGCCGTCCATGCGGACGACGAAATCTGCACCGCCTTGAAGCCGTGATTGATCGCGGCGCGCGCCGGCGCGGCGCCCGACAGATTGCGCGGCAAGCCGTTGTTGAAGTTCACGTCGACCAGCAGCGCGAGTTGCCGGTCCATCAGATCGGCGAGATTGGCGACGGCCACCTTTAGCGCGTCCATCGCGAACGCAATATGGCCGCCGTAGAAGTTGCCGCCGTGCAGCACGCGTTCGTTGTCCGGGTCGATCAGCGGGTTGTCGTTGGCGCTGTTCAGTTCGTTCTCGACATCGCGGCGCACCCACGACAAAGCATCGCGCGCGACGCCGATCACATGCGGCGCGCAGCGAATCGAATAGCGGTCCTGCAAGCGATGTCCCGGCGTATCGTCGCGTCCTGCCAGATCGGCGCGAATCCACGCAGCGGCTTCGGCCTGGCCCGCGTGCGGCTTCACTTCGAAGAGCATGGCGTCGAAGTGCGCGGCGCGGCCGTCGAGCGCAACGGTCGAGAGCGCCGTGAGGCGTGCGGTCAGCCGCGTCAAATGATCGGCTCGCGCGAACGCGAGACACGCGAGGCCGGTCATCACCGCCGTGCCGTTCATCAGCGCGAGGCCTTCTTTCGGCGCGAGCGTCAACGGTGAGCGGCCAAGTTCGAGCCACACTTCACGCGCCTCGCGGAAGCGCCCTTCGAACACGACGTCGCGCTCGCCCGCCAATGCGGCGGCGACATACGAGAGCGGCGTCAGATCGCCGCTCGCGCCGACGGAGCCTTCCGACGGAATGCGCGGCAACACGCGATGGTTGATCAGATCGGCCAGCCGTTCGAGCAACACGGTACGCACACCGGAAAAACCATAGGCCAGCGAGTTCAGGCGCGCGGCGATCACCGCAAGCGTCTGCGCGTCGTCGAGATAGGCGCCCATGCCGCAGCCGTGATAGCGCGTCAGTTGCAGCGGCAATGCTTCGACCAGTTCCATCGGCACGTCGACCACGCAAGCGTCGCCGTAACCGGTGTTGACGCCATACACGGTCGCGCCCGCCGCAAGATGCCGCCGCAGGAAATCCGCGCCGCGTTCGATGCGCTCGCACCACGCCGGATCGCCGCTCAACGCAACCGGCGCGCGAAGCCGTGCGATCGCGACGACCTCCTCGATCGTCAGCTTGCGGCCGCCCACAACCACCTGCGTCACCGGCGCCGCCTGAGCTGCCTGTGCGTTCACATTTGCGTCGTCGATCAGATCATGTTCGGCCATTTGCGCCTCGCTTGGGGCTGGCCCAAAAATCGAAAAAGTTGAACCATTGATAAGGCGCCTTGCGGCAATAGTGTTCGAGACGCGCCGCATAACGCTGCGCCCACGCCGCCAGATGCTGCGCGCGCTCGCGGCGCGGCAACTCGATGCGCTCGGCGAACGGCTCGAAATAAAGGTGATAGCCGTCGCGCTCTTTCAGGCAGAAGAACAGAAAGACCGGGCAGCCGAGGGCGTGCGCGAGCACATACGGGCCCTGCGCGAACGGCGCGGCCGAGCCGAGAAATTGCGCTTCGGTCGTGCGGCCCGTTTCGTGCGCGGGCACGCGGTCGCCGACGATCACCAGCAACTCGCCCGCATCGACGCGCTCCTGCATCATCATCGCGGTCTGCGGCCCGAAGTCGCTGACTTCGAGCAGATGCCGCGCGAACTCGCTGTTCGCCGACGCCAGCACGCTATTGAAGCGCCGCGCGTGTTCGGTGTAGACGACCGCCGTGACCTTCGCATGCGCGCCTTGCGCGGCGAGTGCGCGGGTCATCTCCAGATTGCCGAGATGCGCGCCGATCACGAGCGCGCCCTTGCCGCTCGCGACCAGCGCCTCGAAGGCCGACGGATCGTCGAACTGGACGTCCGCGTTGCTGACACGGCCGGACCATGCGGCCAACTTGTCGAAGCCGGATTGCGCGAAGGCCAGCATGTGCCGATACGCCGACAGCCATCCCGGACGCGGCGTGCGCTCCTGCGGCGCGGCTCGGCTGAGACGCGTGAAGTAGTTGCTCGACGCTGCGCGCGCGGCGCGTCCCGTCAGCAGAAAATACGCGACGATCGGATGCAGCCACAGTGCGGTAAAACGCCGGCCGAAGAGCTTGCAGCTGAGCGCGAGCAAGGACATGCCGAGGTGACTGCCGCGCTCGGCGATACGCCACCAGTGCTGCTCTTCCTGCTCACCCGCAGTTGCCGCGCGAACGGACGCACGCCGCGGCATCGCTTTGTGCGCGAGCAGCATCGGCAGACGCCACAGCATGCCGAACACGAGCCGCGTATGACTGCGGCTGATGCGCACGTTGTCCCACAGCACGTCGAAATGCGATACGCCGTCGGTGGCGTAGGTGACGCGTGTGGGAATCGAGCGAAACGCCACGCGCCGCCAATGAAAACGCACGAGAATCTCGATGTCGAAGTCCATCCGCGTCGGCAATCGCACGCTATCGATCAGTTCGCAGACCAGCGCGAGCGGATACAGACGGAAACCGCACATAGAATCGCGGATCGTCAGCGAGAGCGTTTCGATCCACACCCACACATGCGTCAGATAACGGCCGTAGAGGCGCGACTTCGGCACGCTGTCGTCGTAGACCGGACGGCCCAGGATCACCGCGCCCGGTTCGGCTTGCGCGGCTGCGATGAAACGCGGCACGTCGGTGGCGTCGTGCTGGCCGTCGGCGTCGATCTGCAACGCGTGCGTGTAGCCCGCCTGGCGCGCCGCCCGCAGGCCCGCCATCACGGCCGCGCCTTTGCCGCCGTTGACCGGCAGGCGCAGCAGCGTGAGCTGGCCCGCATGGTGTTCGGCGAGCGCGGCGAGCACCTGCTGGGTCGCCTCGTCGCTGCCGTCATCGACGACGAAAAGCGGCAGCCCGTGCAGCGCCAGATTGCCGACGGTCGTGCCGATCGCCTCTTTGTGGTTGTAGATCGGAATGACGATGCACGGGACAAAGCTCATCACGCGGGCTCCCGATACACGATCACACCGGACGCGCATTCGCGTCCGTCCAGCCGGTACGCGAACTGCACGCGCCGACGTGCGGCATCGTGCGCGAGCGTCAGATTCAGCAGCGCGCCCGGCGGCACCGGCGCCATGAATTTGAGCCGGTCGATCGACCCAAGCTGGCGCACCGCCGGCACGTGTTCGGCGGCAAGACGCATCGCCCAGTCGACCTGCACGACGCCCGGCAGAATCGGCAGGCCGGGAAAGTGCCCGGCGAAATGCACGAGCGTCGGCGGCACGCGCAGTTCGTAATGCAGCGTGTCGGCAGAGCGCGCTTCAGCGAGCACTTCGACGCCGTCCGCACGGGCCTCGAAAGCGGCGGCGACGGCGGCCACCGGCAGCTTGCCACGTGCATCGAACGGCAACGTGATGCGAAAGCGCCAATGGCGCGGCAGCACCACCGCATCGAAATACGCGGACAGATGGCGGCGCAGCGTTTGCGCGAGCAGCACGCGGCCCTCGCCGCGCAAGGCCTCGCTACCCGCTTCAGTCAGCGCGACCACCGCGCCGACACGCTCGCGCGACGCGCCTTCCAGCGGCGCGATTGCCGCTTGCGCGACATACGGATGCAGCGCGAGACGCGCTTCGAGTTCCGGCAGCGACACGCGCTTGCCGTCGAGCTTGAGCACGCGATCGAGTCGGCCCTGCAGGCGGAAGCGGCCATCGGCATCGAAGGCGATCTTGTCGTCGGTGCGATGCCAGCCGCTGTGGTCGAGATGGGGCGAGCGAACGTTCAGCGCACCGTCTTCGTCGCGGCGCACTTCGATACCCGCCACCGGTTGCCATGCATCGGTCTGATCCTGGCGGCGCCACGCGATGCCGCCGGTTTCCGTGCTGCCGTAGATTTCGAGCGGCGCGGCGCCGTAGGCGGCGGCGTATTCCTGTGCGGCTTCCAGGGCGAGCGGGCCGCCGGATGAGAACACCGCGCGCGGCGCCGGCGTCAACGCGGCGAAGCCGGGCAACGCCGGCCAGCGCGACAATTGCGCGGGCGTCGAAACGATCGCCGCCGCGCCGCATTGCGCGATTTGCGTTTGCAAATGCAGCGGCTCGATGCTGATCGCGCGGTCGAACGCGCGGCCGGCGGCGAGCGGCCACAACACGCGAAACAGCAAACCGTAGATATGGTGATGCGGCACGCTTGCGAGCATCGTCGCGTCGCCGAGCAAGGCGCCCCACTGCTTTTCGAGCGTATGCACTTCGGCGTTGAATTGCGCGAGCGTCTTGCGGATCGGCTTCGGGGTGCCGCTGCTGCCCGATGTGTAGAGCGTCAACGGGGCTTGCGGATCGATCGCATGATCGATGATTGCTTGCGCTTCAGCCGGCGCCGGCACGAACGCACGCAGGTCCGCATCGGTCAGCACGGCGTCGTAGGCGCCGGCGAGACCGGCAAGATAGCCGGGGGTCGCATTCGCCGGAATCACCGGCTCCTTGCCGCACGCGAACAGCGCGAACAGCGTGCAGGCGAAATCGAACGGATCGTCGATGCACAGCGCGTAACGTTTCGCGTCCTGCTCGCGCAAGCCCGCTACCAGGCTCGACACGCGCGCGCGAAACGCCACGCGATCGAGTACCGTACCGCCGTCGCGGCATACCGGCGCATTCACAGGAGCATGAGCGGCCGCCGTGCCATGCGCTGCCGACAGCAGATCGTGCAGCGCGATCATGCGGCCCCCCTGGGGGGCAGCGAACGAATGTGAGCGTGGGGGTCGTTCATCATGCCTCCGAACGCGCGGCTCGCGGCAGCACCACCAGATAACGCCAGACTACTTCGGCCACCAGCAGCAGGCCGACCAGTCCGTATGCGATCGCGCCGTTGTAGAGCGACCAGTTCGCGCGGCTCCAGTACAAAGCGGTGTAAGCGGACAACGCGCCGTTCAGCACGAAGAACACGCACCACATCTGCGTCACGCGGCGCGTATGGCGCACGGCGGCCGGCGGCAGATCCGGATTGCCCAGCCGGGCGAATTTTTCGATCATCGACGGGCCGCGCACGAGCGTCGCGCCGAACGCGATCAATAGCCCGAGATTGACGAGCGACGGATAGAGGCGCAACAGCAGCTCGCTATTGGTCAGCACGATCGCCGCCGATGCGCAGCTCAGCAACAAGGCCACCGCCCAATCGATCGCTGAGAGCCGCCGCAGCGACGTCGCGACCGCGCCGCTGCCGGCCCAGCGTTGCAGCCACAAAATAGCGAACAGCATGCAGCCGACATAGCGCGGCGTGTCCCAACGCCACGCGCACAGAATCAGCGCGGGATAGGCGAGCTTCAGCACGACCTGAACGACGGTCTTGGTCCAGCTGCGCTCAGTGCCGGGCGTGGCCTCGCCGGGCGGACTGACCGCCGCTTGCATGCGCGAACGCACGGATGGCATCAGCCCTGCGCCGCCAGCAGCGATTCGACCGCGCCGATCACATCGCCGACCGTGCGCACCGACTTGAACTCTTCCGGCTTGATGCGGCGGCCGGTCATTTCCTGCAATTTGATCGCGAGGTCGACGGCGTCGATGCTGTCGAGATCGAGGTCTTCAAACAGGTTCGCCTCGGGCGTCACGCGTTCCGGCTCGATCGCGAAGTTCTCTTTGAAGATGGCACGGATGCGCTCAAGAATATCTGCCTCGGACACGATTTATTCCCCCCTCTTTGTGGTTTCGTTCGCAGCGTGCGCCGCTTCGCGCTGGCTGGCGACCAGCGCGGCCAGTGTACTGATCGAACGGAAGTGCTCACGCGTGCGTTCGTCGTTCGCTGCGATGGTCAGTTGGTATTGTTTGCGCAGCACGATGCCGATTTCGAGCGCGTCGATCGAATCGAGCCCGATGCCGTCGGTATCGAACAACGGTGCATTGTCGTCGATATCGGCGGGACTCAGGTCTTCCAGATCGAGCGCTTCGATCAGAAGCTGTTTAATTTCCAGTTTTAAAGAATCCATAATCGAACAGGTGCCGGGTAATGTGTGCTTCGATGGCGCTTGTCACGCTGCGCGCCGCGAGAGACGGTGAAGTGCCGTGAGCCGCAAAGTGTTCGACGCCAAGCGGCTCGAGCACGTTCACGCGCATCCGGAAAGCACGCGCCGGGACGTCGTACCAGCGCATCTGCTTGGTGAACGCCGGCGGATCGCAATCCATCAGCACCGGCACGATCGGCGCGCCGGCTTTCAGCGCCATGTGCGCGAAACCGCGCGAAAACGCGTGCAGCCGGTTCGGCGCGGGGCTGCGCGTGCCCTCGGGAAAAATGATCATCGTGTAGCCTGCCGCAAGCTGCCGCGCGCCGGCCTCGACGAGTTCCGACGGATCGGCATTGCTCACATATTCAGCCGAGCGCACGATCCCCCAGAAACACGGGTTGCTCCAATGCGCGTTCTTCACCACGCAACAGGCGCGCGGTACCAACGACAGCAGCACCATCACGTCGAGATAGGTCGGGTGATTGGCGACGACAATCGCCGGACCGCCCTCGCGCAACACCTGTGCGCCCGACACCTCGAACTCCATCACGCCGATGCGCTGCAACACCGCGACCAGCACGCGGAAAAACCCATGGATCACACTCGCCACCCCACGCTGACGCGACGCCCGATGCGGCCACAGCCACGCAAACGGGAACACCAGCACCGAGAACAGCACGCCGCAGATGCCGAACACCACGAAGGCCATGCCCGTCGCGCAGAACCGCCAGCCGTAATCAAGCCGCGCGGTCATGCCAGCTCCAATGCCACGTGGCGCCGATGCCTTGCCAGGCGGCGGACTCGCGGGTGTCGAGACAGTGCTGCAGCGCCTGGCTCTGCGTCGCAAACCGCTCGTCCGCGTCTGCCCGGCTCGCCGGGTCCGCCAGGCTTGCCGCCTGCCCCGGCCCGGACGCAACCGCCGCGCCCGCGCCGGACAGCGTGCAGACGAGCTGGCCGGCTGCCGTGTCCTTGTCCAGCAGGATCGCGATCGCGCCGCCCTGCACTTCGTCTTCAATCGTGCCGTACGCGGGATCGGCCGGTTCGTCGGCGTACACCAGCAGCACCGGCGACCCAGGCTGCGCCGCATATTGCGCGTACGCCTCGAGCAGCGCGTAGCCGAGCGTTTCAGCGCCGGCGGAGATCGCGCTGGCGGCCGAGCGGTCGCCGCGCGCAATGCCGAACACGCCGGTCATTGCGTTCAGCACGGACAGGCTGAACGCGGTCGGCGACACCGGCTCCCCCGCGCTGATCGCGCGCAGGATGTCGGTGGTGCGCCGCAATTCGCCGTGGCGCGAGGCAAACACGACCCGCACCTCATCCTGCGCCACGCAATCATGCGCCACTTTCAGGGCGATTCTGGACAAAGTGCTCAGGCGACGCCGCACGATCGGCTCGATAAAGCCAATATCGGGTGCGGCAGATGCGGCAGCAGGCCAGCTAGACCAGCGAGCGACCGGAATGGTCCAGTGCAGATCGGGCATATCGGTGTTCGCGCGTAGAAGCGAGGAGAGGCTGAACGCGCCTGACGGGAAACACGCCGTCACAGCATGTGCGCGCCGCGCGGACCGGCAACCTCCAAACAGGGGTCAATCCAATCTTCTTATGAGGTTCAGCTATATAACGGCACATGGCCCCATTTATTTAGCCGCCATCGCCGTTTTCGGGGTTGGATTGTTCGAAGCTCCCTGTGGTCGCCGGGAATCATACTGAATATTGTGAATTAAATCAGCCACAAAAGACGTATCCATCTGTATCCGTATCGCCGGTGCGACGGACGATTTTGCATCGGTCATGCGGTACTCCAGCGGCATATCTGCGCGCCGCGATTGCGCTGGAACGCCGTTCGCACCGGGCTGTTCAGTCTCACACCCGGCAAATGCGGCCACCCATGCTTTCATTTGCCATTCAATGCGCCTGTTGCAGTTCGGCACACTTCGGCTCGGTGCGGCGATTTCGCTCGCCGCACGGCTTGTGCGCCACAGCTAAGCAGACCCGCGCAGCCGGCTGTTGCGGCGTTTTATGAGCGGCGGCCGTGGCGGATTCAGGCGTCGCGGGAATTCTGTGCTGTTATACTCCGTCCCTCATTGGGGAGTAGCCGCCCCGCGACACGTCCGCGCCGCTGTGATCTGGGTGCGTCGAGCGTGTGATTCGCGGGGGCGCCTGTCAACAGACTTGGCCTGCAAGGCCATGGCAGACGCAGCCTCTGGCCTGGCGAGACCGATGATCCACACGCGCTGCAAGAGGGCCCGGCGCGTCGTGGGTCGTCGCTCGTTCATATCTCGGCCCGGGGAAAATCAAAACGTGGACCACGCTTTTCTTATTTCGACCGGAGCGGTCACGCTCGCCGAAATCGGCGACAAGACGCAATTGCTCTCGCTCGTTCTTGCCGCCCGTTATCGCAAACCGCTGCCGATCATTCTCGGCGTGCTGGTCGCCACCCTCGTCAATCATGCCTGCGCCGGGGCGCTCGGCGCGTGGCTCGGCTCGCTGCTCACCCCTACCATCATGCGCTGGGCGCTGGCCGCGTCGTTCATCGGCATGGGCTTGTGGATTCTGGTGCCCGACAAACTCGACGACGAGGAAGCCAACACCAACCGCACGCATTTCGGCGTGTTCGGCGCAACCGTGGTGACCTTTTTTCTCGCGGAAATGGGCGACAAGACGCAGATCGCGACCGTTGCCCTCGCGGCGCGCTTTCACGATTTCTTCGGCGTGGTGGCGGGCACGACGCTCGGCATGATGATCGCCAACGTGCCGGCGATCCTGCTCGGCGACCGCTTCGCCCACAAGCTGCCGACCCATGTCGTGCACGGCATCGCCGCCGTGATGTTCGTGGTGCTGGGGGCGATGGCGTTGTTCGGCGTCGGCGTCTAGGCGCGGCGGCCAGGTGCTCCTCGCCTGGGCGCGCCAAGCTCCGGAACAGAACGGCCCGGCAGGAATCACCTGCCGGGCCGTTTTTTGTTGCGCCGCAGCGTATGCGTTTCGACGCAGCGTTTGCGCTTTATTGCACCGCCTTCGCGCCTGACGCAGGCGCGGCGGGCGCGACGCCCGTTACGGCAACTTCGTTCGACGACCCGCCGTTTTGGTCGAGCGGAATCTTCACCGTGTGCACGACGCCGTTGCCGAGCGGGAAGTCGGCCAGCGCGCTACGCGCCAGATAAGGCATGGACCGCACCAACGACGATTCGCCGCCGGAGTTGCGCGCTGTCACGTTGTAGACCTCCTTGCCGGTCGTACGCTCGGTGATCCGTACGCCGAGCAGGTGCGTGTAGATCGGGTAGCTCTGATTCACGTATCCGGCCGGGTAAGGTCCCCATGGACCCCACGGATCGAACGGCCGGCCCCAATAGGGCCCCGGCCATGGGTTGTAATAGACCGGCTCGGCGACCGTCACCATGTCCGAGCGAATGCCATACGACAGCCCAACCAGATAACGCGCCTGCGCTGCATCGACCTGACGGAACGCATGCGGCGCGAGTTCGTTCGCGACGACGCGTTCGTAAGTAGAGAGTTCCAGGTTGTTCTTTTGATCGGCCGCGCGGGTGAACGCATAGGTCCGGGTGGCGTCGCTGCCGTTCCAGTCGGAGAACGCCGTGACCTGGGTGGTCACGTAGGTCGTGCAGCCGGACAGCAGCACCGTCAACGCCGCTAGCGACAGCGTAGCGCGGCGGGTCCATCGATCGATTTTCATGGTCTACCTCGTGTTGCCTGTTATCGCCAGTCATGGCCGGGTTCGTTCATGCGCACGCTTTCGCGCGCCAAGGCGCGCCCCGCTAAAGCACGCCTCACGAAAGCGCGCCCGATAATACGCTGACCTGGCGATTCGGTAAAAAGTTCGCCCCGCACGAACCGCCGAGGCTTTGTACAATGGCTCGACAAGCCCGGCTCGCGTGCCCTTCCCGCGCGTGACGGCTCGAGTCCCATCACTACAGAACGCCATGGCCGATACCGCAACGCCCAATGTGATCCGCCGCGCCGATTACGCGCCGCCCGCCTTCCTGATCGACACTGTCGCACTGGAGTTCGATCTGGTCCCCGAACGCACCGTCGTCAAAAATACGATGCGCGTGCGCCGCAATCCGGACGCCGCCCGCGCCGCGCATCTCGAACTGATGGGCGAGCAACTCGAGTTCGTGAGCGCCGCCATCGACGGCTCGCCCTTCACCAATGCGCATGCGCACGAGCACGGCCTGATCCTCGACAACGTGCCGGACGCTTTCGAGCTGACGCTCACCAGCATTTGCAATCCGGCGGAGAACACCACGCTGTCGGGCCTCTATGTGTCGGGCGGCAACTTCTTCACGCAGTGCGAGGCCGAGGGCTTTCGCCGCATCACCTACTTCCTCGACCGCCCGGACGTGATGTCGACCTTCACGGTCACGCTGCGCGCCGGCAAGGCCGACTATCCGGTGCTGCTGTCGAACGGCAATCTGCTTGAAGAAGGCGATCTGCCGGACGGCCGCCATTTCGCGCGTTGGGAAGATCCGTTCAGAAAGCCGAGCTATCTGTTCGCGCTGGTCGCGGGCAAGCTGGTCGCGCTCGAAGAACGCGTGAAGACCGGCTCGGGCAAGGAAAAGCTGCTGCAGGTGTGGGTCGAACCACACGATCTCGACAAGACCCGTCACGCCATGGATTCGCTGATCCACTCGATCCGCTGGGATGAGGAACGCTTCGGGCTCGAACTCGATCTGGACCGCTTCATGATCGTCGCCGTGAGCGACTTCAACATGGGTGCGATGGAGAACAAGGGGCTCAACATCTTCAACACGAAGTACGTGCTGGCGAACCCCGAAACGGCAACGGACACCGACTTCGCGAACATCGAGGCGGTGGTCGGCCACGAGTACTTCCACAATTGGACCGGTAACCGCGTCACGTGCCGCGACTGGTTCCAGCTGAGCCTGAAAGAAGGCCTGACGGTGTTCCGCGATCAGGAATTCTCGGCCGACATGGCAGGCGGCCAGAGCAACGGTAGCGACGAAGCCGCGCGCGCCACCAAACGCATCGAAGACGTGCGCGTGCTGCGCCAGATGCAGTTCGCCGAAGACGCCGGTCCCATGGCGCATCCGGTGCGTCCGGAAAGCTACGTCGAGATCAACAACTTCTACACGATGACCGTCTACGAGAAAGGCTCGGAAGTCGTGCGGATGTATCAGACGTTGTTCGGCCGCGAGGGTTTTCGCAAAGGCATGGACCTGTACTTCAAGCGCCACGACGGCCAGGCGGTGACCTGCGACGATTTCCGTCACGCGCTTGCCGACGCGAACGGCCGCGACCTCGCGCAATTCGAGCGCTGGTATAGCCAGGCCGGCACGCCGCGCGTGTCTGTGCACACGAAGTACGACGCCGCTCAGCAACGCTACAGCGTGTCACTCACGCAAGGTTATGGCGAAACCGCGCCGGCCGCGCGCGAAACACAAAAAGGACCGCTGCTGATCCCGTTCGCGATCGGTTTGATCGATAAGGACGGCAAGGATCTGCCGCTGCAGCTGGAAGGCGAAGCCAACGCGTCGGCCTCCACCACGCGCGTGCTCGAATTCACGCAGACCGAACAGACCTTCACTTTCGTCAACGTGGCGCAAGAACCGCTGCCCTCGCTGCTGCGCAATTTCTCGTCGCCGGTGATCGTCGAATACGACTATTCGGCGGAACAGCTGGCGTTCCTGCTTGCGCACGACAGCGATCCGTTCAACCGTTGGGAAGCCGGCCAACGGCTCGCCACGCGCGAGTTGCTGGCGCTGGCCGGGCGCGCGGCGACCGGCGCGCCGCTGCAACTCGACGATTCGGTCGTTGCCGCATTCGCCCGTGTACTGACCGACGAAACGCTCTCGCCGGCGTTTCGCGAACTGGCGCTGATGCTGCCGTCGGAAACGTACCTGGCCGAGCAGATGGCCGAATCGAATCCAGCCGCGGTTCACGCGGCGCGCCAGTTCGTGCGCAAACGTCTCGCGAACGCGCTGAAGAAGGACTGGCTCGCGGTGTATGAGCAGCATCGCACGCCGGGTGAGTACGAAGCGACGCCTGAGGCCTCCGGTCACCGCACGTTGAAGAATCTCGCGCTGTCGTATCTCGCGGAACTGGACGACCCGGCTGAAGCCGTGCGCCTCGCGTCCGCGCAGTACGACGCGGCCAACAACATGACCGACCGCTCGGCGGCGCTCTCGGCATTGCTCAATGTGTCGGCGGCCAACGGCGGCAGCGCAGAGGCGCAGCAGGCGCTGGACGATTTCTACCAACGCTTCGAAAAGGAGCCGCTCGTCATCGACAAGTGGTTCGCTTTGCAGGCGACGCAACGCGGCAGCGCGCAGCGTCCGGTGATCGACATCGTGCGCAAGCTGATGACGCATCCGGCGTTCAACCTGAAGAACCCGAATCGCGCGCGCTCGCTGATTTTCAGCTTCTGCGCGGCAAATCCGGCGCAGTTCCATGCCGAAGACGGTTCGGGCTATACGTTCTGGGCGGACCAGGTCATCGCGCTCGACGCCCTCAATCCGCAAGTCGCCGCGCGCCTCGCCCGCTCGCTGGAATTGTGGCGCCGCTTCACGCCGATGCTGCGCGACGGCATGCGCGCGGCGCTGGAGAAGGTCGCTGCGCAGGTGAAGTCGCGCGACGTGCGGGAGATCGTGGAGAAGGCACTGGCATGACGATCGTCTGACCGCGCTTCTGGCATCGGAAAGCCGGCACATGTTGCCGGCTTTTTTTCGTCCTGACTTCGTGTCCGCCGTGCGGTTCGCGTTAGCCATCTGGACGACTGTTCGGCTACGACCTGCGCGTCGCCACCACCGCGGCCGGTGAGCAGATCGAACGCGAGATCGAGCCGCTGCCCAAGGCGGACCGCCCCAAAATGCCCAGGATCTCGGCCGTACACGCCCGCGCGGCGGCGCTCGCAGCCCGTCTGAGCGGCACCGTCACGACCATTAACCCGCGCCGCAAGGCCTGCATGCCGCCCGGCAATGCAAAGCCGAACCACGCAGCCGCACGCCCATTCATCTCAAAAGCACGGAGTCGACACAACGAGCGGTTAAAATCGAAACATTCCTCAAGCCTCCCGGAGTACAGCAATGGCTTTGCAACGTCGTACCACTCTCACGAAGTATCTGATCGAGCAGCAGCGCGAGACCAACAACCTGCCCGCCGATCTGCGCCTTTTGATCGAAGTCGTTGCGCGCGCGTGCAAGGCGATCAGCTATCACGTCAGCAAGGGCGCGCTGGGCGATGCGCTCGGCACGGCGGGCAGCGAGAATGTCCAGGGCGAAGTGCAGAAGAAGCTCGACATTCTGTCGAACGAAATCCTGCTCGAAGCGAACGAATGGGGCGGCAACCTGGCCGGCATGGCGTCGGAGGAGATGGAGCAGTTCTTCCCGATTCCAGCCAACTATCCGAAGGGCGAATACCTGCTGGTGTTCGATCCGCTCGACGGCTCGTCGAACATCGACGTCAACGTCTCGATCGGCACGATCTTCTCGGTGCTGCGCTGCCCCGACGGCCAGCAACCCACCGAACAGTCGTTCCTGCAACCCGGCACGCAGCAAGTGGCGGCCGGCTATGCGGTGTATGGCCCGCAAACCGTGCTGGTGCTGACCACCGGCAACGGCGTGAACTGCTTCACGCTCGACCGCGAGCTCGGCTCGTGGGTGCTGACGCAAAGCGACATGCGTATTCCGGTGGAAACGCGTGAATATGCGATCAACGCGTCGAACGCGCGCCATTGGTACGAACCGGTCCAGCAATACGTTGGCGAACTGAATGCCGGTAAAGAAGGCCCGCGCCAGAGCGACTTCAACATGCGCTGGGTCGCGTCGATGGTGGCGGACGTGCACCGTATCCTGAATCGTGGCGGCGTCTTCATGTATCCGGCCGACAAGCGCACGCCGGACAAGCCGGGCAAGCTGCGCCTGATGTACGAAGCCAACCCGATGGCGTTCATCGTCGAACAGGCGGGCGGCGCGGCGACTAATGGCGAGAAGCGCATTCTGGACATTATCCCGAAAAGCCTGCACGAACGTGTGGCCGTGTTCCTCGGCTCGAAGAACGAGGTCGACCGCGTCACGCGCTATCACATCGAAGCAAAAAAGTGAGTATAGGGGCTTGCCAAGCTCATAAAGAAGTCCATATAATCTCGTTTCTCCTGATGCCGGAATAGCTCAGACGGTAGAGCAGCGCATTCGTAATGCGAAGGTCGGGGGTTCGATTCCTCTTTCCGGCACCAACAGATTCAAGCAAAAAGCCCAGTCATTGCGACTGGGCTTTTTGCTTTCTGCAGGACACGCGAGCGCTGCGCCACAAGTTCATTCATTGACACTTCATTCGCACTTCACAGTTGACACTTCAATTGCTGCTCGATGCAGCACTTCCCCAAACAAGGCCAGCGCGTTAATCCACGGTTCAAAAACCCAGTCTG
Source organism: Paraburkholderia lacunae (assembly GCF_003353175.1). Classification (GTDB taxonomy): domain Bacteria; phylum Pseudomonadota; class Gammaproteobacteria; order Burkholderiales; family Burkholderiaceae; genus Paraburkholderia; species Paraburkholderia lacunae. The sequence goes on from NZ_QHKS01000001.1 coordinate 99,216, forward strand.
TCGCATTGCGCGATCACAACCAGGTTGCGGGCCATGAAGATATCTTCGGTGAGCGCTTTGTCCTCCTCGGTCCGCTGAGTGCCGTACGCGGAGATCGCCTCCTTCGGCGCCGACGAAAACCATAAGATCCGCCCGGCGCACTCGATTCCAACCTGGCGTCCGTTCCAATAGACAGCGCTTTCCATAGTGAACTCTCCGAAGGGCGAAGATAGCCATCTTCCGTGCCGGTACCTGGGGTGTCCGTTATCCACCGCACTCTGGGTCACAGACAGGCGTCTCAATAATATGGACCGTGCATGCCGCGCTTACCAAGCGTACATCTACCTATGTTGCGAAATGGCTTCACCGCGAGGCCACTGCGAAGATCACCGCGCGGCACGATTGCGGCGAGCGTCACACCGGTGGAATCCGGGCGCATCAATGAGCGCCGCACCGCCGCCTGCCTGAAACAATAAAAGAGCGGCTCGCGGCTTGAACTTGAACGGAACGCGCCATCAGCCGGCGCCGCGCTTTTCCTTCAGGAAATCGATCAGCGCACGCAGCTTGAGCGGCATCTGAGCGCGGCTCGCTGTGTACAGATAGAACCCCGGAAAGCTCGGACACCACGCGTCCAGCACACGCACGAGCCGGCCGTCTTCGAGTTGCTCGCGTACATAGCCGTCGATCACGTGCAGTAGACCGACGCCCTGCTCCGCCGCTTGCACCATCGTGCGCAGATCGTTCGTCACGAGACTGCCGCCCGTCTCGACCTCGAACACGCGCGCCGGGTCGTCCTGCGACGCGAACTCCCATCGATAGATACCACCGCTGGTCGAGAAGCGATAACGCAGGCAATCGTGGGCGGCGAGATCGGAGGGCGTCGCGGGCGGTGCGTAGCGTTTGAAGTACGCCGGCGAGCCTGCCACGACAATGCGAATGTCGCCACTCAAAGGCACCGCGACCATGTCTTGCGCGACGCGCTCGCCAAGCCGGATGCCCGCGTCGAAGCCTGCGCCGACGACGTCGGCGAGGCCGTCGTCGAGTGTCATGTCGAGGCGGATCTGCGGATAGCGGCGCGTGAATTCGGCCAGATGCGGCAGCACCAGCAACTCGCTCGCGACCCTTGGCAGGTTGATGCGCAGCGTGCCGGCCGGCTGATCACGGGCTTCATCGAGGGCTTCGAAAGCGGCCTCGAGCGCCGCCAGCGCTGGCTTCACGCTCGCGAGAAACTGCGCGCCGGCCTCGGTCAACGCCACGCGTCGCGTGGTCCGGTTGAACAGACGCACACTCAACTGCGTCTCGAGCGTGCGGATGGTTTGCGACAGCGCGGACGCCGTCACGCCCGTTTCACCGGCCGCGCGCGTAAAACTGCCGTGATGCGCGACAGACGCGAACGCCATCAGCGCCGGCAACTGAGCAGGATCCATCGCACCCCTATTGTTAAGCGTGACTTCACAATTCTTGCAGACAAGCGGCATTTTTCCACGAAAAGAATCGGCGCACGATAGCCATATCGACTCGTTTCGTTCCGCGTAACCGCCCAAGGAGACTGACATGACGATGAACCGCTATAACCTGCTCGGCCGCTCGGGCCTGCGCGTGAGCCCGATCGCACTCGGCACGATGACCTTCGGCACTGAATGGGGCTGGGGCGCCGAGGAAAAATCGGCGCTGCGCCTCTTCGACCTGTATGTGGATGCGGGCGGCAACTTTGTGGATACAGCCGATCTCTACACCGAAGGCACCAGCGAAAAATGGCTCGGCAAATTCGTCGCGGCGCGCGGCCTGCGTGACCGGCTGGTGATCGCGACCAAATACGGCTACAACGCCGAAACCGGCAATCCGAACGCAGGCGGCAACCACCGCAAGAATCTGCTGCGCGCACTCGACGGTTCGCTCAAGCGCCTTGGTACCGACTACATCGACTTGTACTACCTGCACACGTGGGACCGCGTCACGCCGGTGGACGAAGTGATGCGCGCAATGGACGACGCGGTGCGCGCCGGCAAGATCCGCTACGTCGGCCTGTCTGACACGCCGGCATGGTTCGCCGGGCGCGCACAGACCCTCGCCGACTGGCGAGGCTTCGAACCGGTCGCGGCAATGCAGCTCGAATACTCGATGATCGAGCGCAACGCCGAAAACGAGTTCGCCGATCTCGCCGCCAATCTGGGCATGGGGCTCGTGCCGTGGAGTCCCCTCGGCATGGGCGTACTGTCGGGGAAATATCGGCCTTCGCAAAGCGGAGCGTCTGGCAGCGTTTCAGGTAGCGGACGGCTGGCGAGTGTGGCAAGTGCACCGCCGCCGGGCTTCGACAAACTCACCGAGCGCAATTTTCGGATCGTCGCGGAACTTGAGGCCGTCGCAAACCTGGCAGGCAAGCCGATGGCACAGGTCGCGCTCAACTGGCTGCATCAGAAGCGCGGCGTGTCGAGCATCATCGTCGGCGCGACCAGGCCGGAACAATTGCAGGAGTCGCTCGGCTCACTCGACTTCATGCTTGCACCCGAACTGATCTCCCGGCTCGATGCGGTATCGGAACCCGCTCGCCCGTTCCCGTATTACATGTTCGCCGATGGCCACCAGGCGCGAATTCACGGACAAGTCGAAGTCTCCGATAAATCAGCGGCCTACGCCGCGCCCGTGACGATTTCCGCTCCGCGCACATGACAAGAGGTCGATGATTGCGAGCGCCGCTCACGGCGTACCGACATGCGCTGCGTTCCGCCGGGAACGTGGCGCGTATTTATTTGCGGAGCGTGACCTGAAAAGTATTCTCGCTCGTCAACGATTTCGCCGAATTGTTCGTTAACAAAAAGATTAGGGGCTGATTGAACGGATCGGTAATTAACGAACGTTCGGTTGCGACACAAAAAAAATCATGCCAATGCGGCAGCGCACAAAAACGAATCGGTTTGTTCATATCAACACCTATGAACGAACGATGCCTGGACGTGCGGAAGTTAATCCGCCGAAGGCACGCGGGGCAAGGCTGGGAAGGGTGCGGGAAACAACGGACTATTGGATTGGCGGCGGTGAGAATCGCAGCATGCACAGCCAACCGATAAATTCTATTCAAACATTCCGCCCTCCCGGTTGGCGTGTACCGTTAAAGCAACAAACAACATGCGAGCCGCATCAGAGACTGGTGCAAAACGGGGACCGAGGCAGATAATCGGTTTGTAAAGGAGAGAGATCATGGATGCGAAACCACCGAAGATTCCGACCCCGGATAAAGTTTTTAGTCCGGATCCGGAACCCGCTGGCGTCGAGTTTTTGGGTGCGGAACTGCCTGAGCACGTTCGCGCCTTTTTCGACGAACAACGTAAGTCGTGCGACTCGAAGTAATCATGCGGTGGCGCGATGCAGCATCGGCGTCCGCGCGCTCGGCGCGCGGCGAAGGCAAACACGCGCCTCGCCAATCGTCTTGCATTTATTTCACGATGCCGCCCGCGGCCGTTTGCTTGCGACGCTGAGCCGTGCGGTTCGGCGTCAGGTTGCGTACGCCTTTTGCTTGGCGCTTTTGAACCACTTCTGAATATTTTGGGCGCTTGTTCTGAGCGGTCAATCGCCGCTTGATCGGCGTATCGTCTATTCTTCTGTTTTTTCTTCCGGGGCCGCTCGGCCAAGCTTGCCTTCCATGAACCGTTCGTATCGCTTCGGCGCATCATGCGCGCTCGCGTTGTTCACCGCGCTCGCGTTCGCCCCCGCCTCCGCAATCGCGGACGGCGACGACACCGCCCTCACCAATCTGATTGCGCTGGCTTCGCAACGGCTGGCACTGGCAGAACCCGTCGCGCGTTGGAAGTGGGCAAACCATCAGGCGATCACCGATACGGCACGCGAAAATGCATTGCTCGCCGATGTCGAGAAGCGCGCCGTCGCGGCGAACGTCGATCCGGCGTTTGCCCATGCTTTCTTCCAGGATCAGATCGATGCGAGCAAGGACGTGCAGAACGCCCTGTTTGCCAACTGGCGCAGCACGCGCCCGCCGGAAGGACCGGCGCCCGACCTGGCGAGCAGCACAAGGCCGCAACTGGACCGGCTGACGCAGTCACTGGTGGCCGGGCTCGCGCGCGTACAACCGCTGCGCGCGGCGCAGGATTGCCCATCACGCGTGGCGCAATCGCTTGCCAACTGGAAATCGTTGACCCGTTACGACTCGACTCACTCGAGCGCGCTGACACGCGCACTCGGCCACGTTTGCGAAACCGGAGGTGTCGGCGCGACCGGCTAATCGGCTTATCGGATCACCGCTTTGCGCGTTGCACAAAACGCGCTCAAACGCTCGGCCGAAGCCGTGCGAAGCGACCGGTTAGTCAAGCAACAGTCGGCGCACCCAGCGGCGCCGATGTACCTGCCTGAACGCGCAACGGCATCACCCGCAAGCCGCGCGCAAGGTGAGTCTGCAGAATGCGATAAGTCGAAAGCTCGAACGGCCCAGCGACGCTCGACGCATGCAGCGTCGCCGCCTGCGCGAGCGACGGCGCATGGCCGAGATAGCGCCATCTATCGACAACGTGGAAAGTTCGGGCGAGCGACGCCTCTTCGCGCTCCTCGAAAACAATCGGACCATCGAAAGGCCAAGGTGCGTCCGCCGGATCGCTCTTCACGATACGCGGCATGCGGTTGTGTCCTGGGCGCAGCGTCGCGATCCATTGCGCCTCAGTGAGCAACGCGCCCAATTCGCCGCCGGTTGCGCGCCATTCAACTCGCCGCACCTGCTGCGCGAGCCGTATATCCTTCGATGAACGCCGCTCGCCGGTCAAATGCGAGCGCAACCTCTGACGGACACGCACGCTGCGCCCGACATACAGCGGCAAATCCTCTTCCCCATAGAACGCATAGACACCACATCCGGCCGGCGCGGTATCGAGCAAATCTTCGGTAATGTCGCCGGCGAGCCGATAGCGCCGCGTAGTGCGCTCGATCTGCGCCCGCAAGACGTCGAGCGGCACGAGGCCATGCAGACGCTGCCAGAACTGCCAGATCAGATCAGCGTCTGCAAGCGCCCGGTGACGATCGGACGGCACCAGCGCGTGCCGTTCGACCAGCGCATCGAGTCCATGACGTTTTTCCGCCGGAAACAACGCGCGCGACAGACGCACCGTACACAGCACGTCCGGATCGAATGCAAGCCCGACCCGGCGAAACTCGCTGCGCAGAAAACCGCGGTCGAAACTGGCATTGTGCGCAATGAACAATTTGCCCCTCAGACGCTCAAGAAGGGCCGGCGCGATGGCGTCGAAGGTCGGCGCGCTGCGCACCATCGCATTGGTGATACCGGTGAGCTGCTGAATGAAGGACGGAATCGGCTGCTGAGGGTCGACCAGCGTACTCCAGCGCGACACGCCGGCCGGGCCCACTTCGACCACGCCGACTTCGGTGATGCGATGCTCGCCGGTCGAGCCGCCGGTGGTTTCAAGGTCGACGAACGCGATCGGGACTTCAAGCGCCGGTTCCGGCAGAAACTGTTCAGACATGGAAAAGGATACTTAGGATGCGTGGCTTTGCGGCAAGTATGCACCAGTTGACCGCTCCGCACCCGGCCGGCATTGCATTCTCATAGCTGCCATGTCGCGCAAAAGATAGTATTTGCCACTGGGTCAGGCGCCGCGAACGAACGGCTGAATTATTCTGGTTTTCTGGCGGCCGCATAAAACAATTGGCGTGTTTTCCTCTTTTCGCCGTTTTATTGCACGTTCCGTTCGCACTGGATAGTTAATCACATTATCCGCTATGCAAAATAAACGCGTCGACAATAAAAAAGCCCTCGCCAATGCGAGGGCTTTTTGACGAACCGGCTGCGCGGCGGCAGGCGCCCATCAGCGCTGCGCGCACTACAGCGGCTGAATGTTCGCCGCTTGCTTGCCCTTCGGGCCGGTCTTCACCTCGAAGGAGACACGCTGGTTTTCCTTCAGCGACTTGAAACCTTCACTACGGATTTCCGAAAAGTGCGCGAACAGATCTTCGCCGCCCGAATCCGATGTGATGAAACCAAAGCCCTTAGCATCGTTGAACCATTTTACGATACCAGTTTCCATATTCCAGTTTCCCTCAATGTTTTATAAAAGCGGGCATTGCCTTCAAACCGAACCCTTTGCCATACCGCTCATTAGCGGATATTCCTGACAGCCTGGGCGCCATCAGACTCAGCAATTGAAATTCAGCATTGCCGTTATACGGGGAACAAAGAATAGCCGTCAAGCGAATTTTTCACATGCACTTAACACGTCGCACGATAAGCGAATGCCAAATGAATCGGAAAGCACGAAGAGCATTTTCGGCAAAAAACCGAACAAAAAATACGTCATTATTACTTGATCCGCTTTTGATATGCTCAATGTCGGAAAAAATTTCAGGATCGAAGTTTGAATTATGTAACAAAAAATGTTTTTCGTAAGTGTTTGTCCGAGTTGTTTCGCCTGATAGTTCCCCGCATGATGAAAAAAGCAGTGAATAGTAGTACGTATCGGGAGGTTGCAATGCTGTTCGACAAATTCCGCCACTTCATCACCAGACTCACCCAATCACCTACTAGGACGGTTGCCGATTACCGCGCGGATACCGAATCTGTCCCGGCCGTCGAATTCGACCCCATGTGGCACGGCGATCACTGGCAGAACCTGCTGTCTTCCCCGATGGACGCACGTCGCTACGTGATCGAAGATTGGAGCGTCTCGATTGCGCCCGACTGGACGGAAGCCAACGCGCCAGCGCACTAGGATTCTGGAACGACAGGCGAAAAAAAAGCGCGACGGTGAAGTCGCGCTGACAAAGGTTTGGAGATCTTTTTCGTCAACGAAAAAGTCTGCTTCGGAAAGCAGAAATTTCAGTATAGCGGCTTCTTCATCATCAATTATTCACATAATCGACAATCATCTATTGCGATTACGACAACAATCTGCCCTTGAGATTTATTGCGTTGTTTTTTCACGTCGATTACTGTCGCAAATGAGCAACGCCAATCGGTTGACACGCCTCTCCCTCCGCCTCAAAAACGCTACAAGCCTTTAGCAGCAAGGCTTAAACGCCACCCACCTATCGTTTCCTTTCTCGTAATACTTTATTGCGAAAATTGGAACGCCCACTTTTCAAGTGTCTCTCTACACTCTGCGTAACTGGAAACCGGCGTGCCTGGTGTACAGCGCGCTTCTCACGCGGATTTCGCCTCTCGCAGCGCCCGCGTGAAAAGGTCTCCTTAAAGCCTGGGTTGTAAAACCCACTCTTGCTCTCTCGGAGTTACAAAGATGAAAAAGACACTCATGGTCGCGGCCCTCACGGGCGTTTTTGCAACGGCGGCGCACGCGCAAAGCAGCGTCACGCTGTACGGCTTGATCGACGCCGGCATCACCTATACGAATAACCAGCACGGCCACAGCAACTGGCAAGAAACGAGCGGCTCGGTGAACGGCAGCCGTTGGGGCCTGCGCGGCGCTGAAGATCTGGGCGGCGGTCTGAAGGCCATCTTCACGTTGGAAAACGGCTTCGGCATCAACAACGGCACACTGAAGCAAGGTGGCCGTGAATTCGGCCGTCAAGCGTTCGTCGGCTTGGCAAGCGACCAGTTCGGCGCCGTGACCCTCGGCCGTCAATACGACAGCATGGTGGACTTCGTCGGCCCGCTGTCCCTGACGGGCACGCAATACGGCGGCACGCAGTTCGCCCACCCGTTCGATAACGACAACCTGAACAACTCGTTCCGCGTCAACAACTCGGTCAAGTACACCAGCGCGAACTACGGCGGCTTCAAGGGCGGCGCCATGTACGGCTTCTCGAACCAGGCCGGTGGATTTGCGAACAACCGCGCATACAGCGTTGGTGGAACGTATAACTGGGGCGGCCTGAACGTCGCAGCTGCGTTCATGCAGTTGAACGGCAGCGGCACGGCGAATAGCGGCGGCGCAGTGTCGGACGACTTCACGTTTGCAGCCAAGCGTCAGCAAACCTGGGGCGCAGGCGCGAACTACACGTTCGGCCCGGCAACGGCTGGCCTCCTCTACACGCAGACGAACCTGACGGGCCTGACAGGCCTCAGCTCAGCCGCATCGGGCTTCTCCAATGGCGTCGCGCTGCCGAGCAACAGCGCCCACTTCCAGAACTTCGAAGTGAACGGCCGCTACGCCCTCACGCCGGCACTGAGCGTCGCAGGTTCGTACACCTACACGCGCGCAAGCATCAATGGCGTGCGTCCGAACTACAACCAGTTCAACTTGCAAACGGACTACGCGCTGTCGAAACGTACGGACGTGTATCTGCAAGGCGTGTACCAGCGCGTGAACGAAGGTTCGGGCGAGGTTGCGAACATCAACGGCTTGGGCGCTGCGTCGTCGACAAACAGCCAGGTCGCTGTTACCGCAGGTCTGCGTCACCGCTTCTAAGCGGCTGGCAACGCCCGCTGTATGGAAAGGCGCCGTTCGCGGCGCCTTTTTTTATGGTGCCCTTTTTATGCAGAGAAAGACGTGCTTTTGAAAAGGAGAGCGACAATGGACCGGCTGTCAGACGCTGAATGGGATCGCGTCAGCCATCTGTTCCCAACGGCTGGCGCCAAAAAGATCGTTGGCCGACCGACTGCCGATTCGCGCGCCGTGCTCGAGGCGATCCTGTGGATCGAACGCACGGGCGAGCGCTGGATGTATCTGCCCGCGCACTTTCCACCGCAGCAGACCTGCTACGCCAGATATTTGCAATGGAAACGCAGCGGCACGCTGGACGAGGTTCGCGCGCTGCTCGGCGGCGGCATACACAACTGCGCCGCGCCTGACACCGGCAATTGCGCCGAAACGACCTGAGCCTCACCCTCGCCCGACCGCTTGACGCCTGCTTGACTCCCGCTTGAAGCCCTGACGAGCGGCCTAGCCGCCGGCATCAGGCGGTGGATACTTGACGTCCAGTATGTCGATTGGCTGCGGGCCGGCCGGCGTGTGCAGCGTGACCGTGTCGCCGATCTTCGCCTTGAGCAACGCGCGTGCGATCGGCGAGATCCAGCTCACGTGGCCGAGGTCCAGATCGACCTCGTCGATGCCGACAATGGTCACCGCATGGACCTCGCCGTCTTCCGTCGCGTATTCGACGGTTGCGCCGAAGAAAACCTGATCGACGTTCTCTTGCTTGCTGCTGTCGACCACTTCCGCGAGGTCGAGGCGCTTGGTCAGAAAGCGAATCCGCCGGTCTATTTCGCGCAGACGGCGCTTGCCATAGATGTAATCGCCGTTCTCGGAGCGATCGCCGTTCGACGCCGCCCACGACACCAGCTTGACCACCTCCGGCCGCTCATTGTCGATCAGATGCAGGAGTTCATCGCGCATGCGCCGGTAGCCGGCGGGCGTGATGTAGTTTTTCGTACCCGCGGGAATCTCGGGCTGCGCGACGTCGAGGTCGTCGTCACTCTCTTCACTCGACTCTTTGACAAAGGCCTTGTTCATGATGGTCCGTTAACTGCAGCAAACGACTGCCTATCAAGGGTACACGATCAGGACAATGAGACAAATCGCTGTTACACGCTTCCCTTTTTTAAAAACTTTGCTATAATCTCGTTTCTGCGTGCGGCTGTAGCTCAGTTGGATAGAGTACTTGGCTACGAACCAAGGGGTCGTGGGTTCGAATCCTGCCAGCCGCACCACTTATTTGAGTGGCCTCCCTCTGGGGAGGCCCTTTCGTTTCACCCCAGTTTCATCGCAGTAAAGCGCGATTTACCGTTTTAGCGTGCGGCTGTAGCTCAGTTGGATAGAGTACTTGGCTACGAACCAAGGGGTCGTGGGTTCGAATCCTGCCAGCCGCACCACCTATGAAGGGCCTTCCGATCGGAAGGCCCTTTGTTTTTTCCAGGCAGCGTTTTTCCAGACCGCGCTCTGCCAGACCGCGTCCACATGCATGAATTCCACGGCGGCGTCACTGCAATGCCTATCGCGGCGCCGACTTGATATCGCCTATCTGCACATCGGGCCTCGGCACGTCTTCGAAAGACACCTCGGCATTTCGCTCGCCGACCGGCTCCACTCGCTTGCCGATCAGCGCCTGCGCCTGATGCACCACGTCGTCGACGCTGTCGCCGAAACCGCGTTCGACAAACGCCCACAGCAACGCGATCCGCAGCGAATCCCCTCGCCCCTCCACCGTCCGGTGCCGGCCTTCGAACTCCGCGACACAGTGCGCCACGCCATGACTGATCCGCTCACGCACCTCCAATCGCTGGGCAGACTCCAGCACCGCCGCGGCCGCCTCCCAAGACGTAGGGGGCGTGAAATGGCCACCCCATGGCCGGCTACGGTCGTTGCCGCGGATCGAGACGCTTTCGCCGCTGTCGGTAAAGTGGATTTCGCGCACGAAGTCGTGCAGGCTGCGGACGACCCAATAGTCGAGCGCCGTGCCGGCGAGCTCGGCTACTCTCATGCGAGCTCTCCCTGAAGAACAGGTGAGACTCGTGGGTGGCCGGTGTGTTCAGATTCGAGCCGGTCTGGGTGAAGCAAGCCGAAGCAACCCAAAGCAACCCGGCGCAGCCGTCGGATCAGTAGTCCGCCCGCTCGCGGTCGATCCGCATGCCGCCCTCGTGACGGTGATGCCCTTCCTCGCTCGGCCGTTCGCGGGCGATGCGCATCACGTCCGGATTGGTCCGCACCCGGCGCATCACATTGGCGAGATGAACGCGGTCGCTGACTTGAATCACGAAGCGCAGCACCGTGGATTCCTGCGACAGGTCCTCGTCCATTGCGATGTGGACGATGTTTGCATCCGCTGAAGTAATATCGGCAGCGACGCGGGCGAAAACGCCCTTGGTATTCTTGACCAGCACCTTCACCGCGACGTCGAATAGACGCCCCGGCTGCGGCGCCCAGGCGACGTCGATCCAGCGGCCTGGATCGCGCCGGTGGATACGCTGCGCCACACGGCAGTCCGTAGTGTGGATCGCCATGCCAAGGCCGATGCCGATATAGCCCATGATGTCGTCGCCCGGAATCGGACGGCAGCACGCGGACAGCTGCACGGACATACCTTCAGTGCCGGTAATGACCACCGGCGGCGCATGCGGGGCCGAACCGTCGGAGCGCGAGCCATCGTCGTCGGCGTCGCGGCCGCTCATCAGCACTTCGATGCGCTTGGCCATGACCGCCGCGACACGCCGGCCCAAGCCTATGTCCGCAAAGATTTCCTGACGGTTCTTGTTGCCCGTCCACTGCACCAGCTTTTCCCACGCTTCCGGCGTCACGTCCGACAACGCGAGGCCATAGCCCTTCAGCGCCTGATCGACGAGGCGCTCGCCGAGCTGCACGGATTCGTTCAGCCGCATCGTCTTCAGATAGTGGCGGATCGCCGAACGCGCCTTGCCGGTGCGCACGAAACCCAGCCACGCCGGGTTCGGCTTCGAATACGGCGCCGTGATCACTTCGACGATATCTCCGCTCTTCAGCTCGGTACGCAGCGGCAGCAGTTCATTGTTGATCTTCACAGCGACGCACTGGTTGCCCAGGTCGCTGTGGATCGAATACGCAAAATCGAGCGCCGTGGCGCCGCGCGGCAGCGCCATGATCTTCGACTTTGGCGTAAACACGTAGACCGCATCCGGGAACAGATCGATCTTCACATGCTCGAGGAATTCGCTCGAATCGCCCGCTTCGCTCTGAATGTCGAGCAGCGACTTCAGCCACTGATGCGCGCGTTTCTGCACATCGTTCAGATCCGCGCCACCGTTCTTGTACAGCCAGTGGGCGGCCACGCCCGCCTCGGCGATCTCGTGCATCTTGCGCGTGCGGACCTGGAACTCGATCGGCGCGCCAAACGGGCCGACCAGCGTGGTATGCAACGACTGATAGCCGTTCACCTTCGGGATCGCGATGTAATCCTTGAACTTGCCCGGCACCGGCTTGTAGAGCGCGTGCAGCGCGCCGATGCAGGTGTAGCACTCCAGCGCGCTTTCGACCACCACGCGAAAACCGTACACGTCGAGCACCTGCGAGAACGACAACTGCTTGTCGCGCATCTTCTTATAGATGCTGAAGATGGTTTTCTCGCGGCCAGTGACTTCGGCATCGAGCTTCGCGTCGGCAATCGCGCGTTGCACTGACTCGAGAATCTTGCCGACCACTTCGCGCCGGTTGCCGCGCGCCGCCTTCACCGCTTTTTCGAGCGTGGCGTAACGGTGCGGGTTGAAGTTCGCGAAGCTCAGGTCCTGCAACTCGCGATAGGTGTTGTTCAGGCCGAGCCGGTGCGCGATCGGCGCGTAGATATCCAGCGTTTCGCGCGCCACGCGGCGGCGCTTTTCATGCGGCACGGCACCCAGCGTGCGCATGTTGTGCAGGCGGTCGGCGAGCTTCACCAGAATCACGCGGACGTCACGCGCCATGGCGAGCAGCATCTTGCGGAAGTTCTCCGCCTGCGCCTCTTCGCGATTGCGAAACTCCATCTTGTCCAGCTTCGACAACCCATCGACCAGTTCCGCGACCTTCGCGCCGAAGCGCTCGGCGAGTTCGGCCTTGGTGACGCCCTGGTCTTCCATCACGTCATGCAGCAGCGCCGCCATGATCGCCTGGGCGTCGAGATTCCAGCCGGCGCAGATTTCCGCGACGGCGACAGGATGTGTGATGTAGGGTTCGCCGCTCTGGCGATACTGGCCGAGGTGGGCTTCGTCGCCGAAATGGAACGCCGCCTTGATTTCCTTGATTTCTTCCGGCTGAAGATAGCCGGACAAGGCGGACGTCAGCTTGGCGATCGAAACGACATCATGCCGGCGCGGTTGCTCCGGCGTGGCGGTCGGTCCGAACAGATGGCGAAACGACTGTTCGAGGACCGCGTCGATGTACTTCCGTGCAGACGAAGGTGAGTCGGCGTCGCGTTCCGCTTCCGTAGCGGTGGGCGGGGTCGTACTCATGTTCGCCTCCGTAGCGGTTAGGGTTGGACGCCGGTCTGCACGTTGATGCAATTACGCGTGGCAAATACGTGGCAGTCGAAAACGGAACAATGCGCCTTAAACAGGCACCTTCTTCAGCATTTCGACGCCGACCTGGCCAGCTGCGATTTCACGCAACGCGACGACCGTGGGCTTGTCGCGACTTTCGATCTTCGGCGTGTGGCCTTGAGCGAGCTGACGCGCGCGATAGGTTGCGGCAAGCGCGAGTTCAAAACGATTCGGGATCTGTTTGAGGCAGTCTTCGACGGTAATGCGGGCCATGTTGGGTTCCTTCTCAGTATGTTGCTTATTCTACCTTATGTGCTCGGTACACCGCCGCGCTCACGCGTGCGGCAGGTGAATGCCGAGCTGCACGAAAAGCTGCGTGTGGCGTGCGTATTGCGAGGCGAAGCGCGAGCGCGTCGCGGCCACCAGACACCGCAGTTCGCCGAGCGCGCGCTCGAAGCTGTCGTTGATCACGACGTACTCCGCTTCGGCCGCGTGGGCCATCTCGCTGCCGGCTGCGAGCAGCCGCCGCGTGATCACATTCGGCTCGTCCTGGCCGCGCTTTTTCAAACGCTCTTCGAGCGCGTCGAGCGACGGCGGCAGGATGAAAATTTCGACCGCGTTGTGAAACTGCTTCTTCACCTGCTGCGCGCCTTGCCAGTCGATTTCGAGCAGCACGTCGTGGCCGCTTTTCATCTGCTCTTCGATCCACACGCGCGACGTCGCGTAGTAGTTGCCGTGCACTTCCGCGCTTTCAAGAAACTCGCCGGCCGCGTGACGCGTCAGGAAATCGTCGACGGTTGTGAAGTGATAGTGCTCGCCGTCCTGTTCCTTCGGACGCGGCGGGCGCGTCGTGTATGAGATCGACAGACGGATCGCTTCGTCGCCGGCAAGCAGCGCGTTCACGAGCGTCGACTTGCCCGCGCCCGACGGCGCCACCACCATGAACAGGTTGCCGGGATATGCGCCGGCATAAGGATTGCGCGGTGCGCTGGTTTCGCGTGTGTGGTCGGTCATGTTCGTATTGCTCCAGCCTTATTCCAGATTTTGTACTTGCTCGCGCATCTGTTCGATGAGCAGCTTCAAGGTCATCGACGAATCCGCCAGTTCTTTCGCGGCCGCTTTCGAGCCGAGCGTGTTCGCTTCGCGATTGAGCTCCTGCATCATGAAGTCGAGCCGCTTACCGACCTTGCCGCCCTTCTGGATCACATGACGCGTTTCGTTCAGGTGCGCCGTGAGGCGCGACAGTTCTTCGGCGATGTCGATGCGGATGCCGTACATCGTCACTTCCTGGCGAATCCGCTCATTGATTTCTTCACGCGAGACGATCGTCGCGGCCGTATCCGGCGCGGCGATGCCGAGCGCTTCCTGCAAACGTTCGACGATCTTCTGCTGATGCCTCGCAATCAGTTCCGGCACGAGCGGCGTGATCTTCGTGACGATCGCTTCCATCTCGGTGACGTTGGCGAGCAGCATCGTCGCAAGTTGTGCACCTTCGCGGGCCCGCACGTCGATCAGATCGATAATCGCCTGCTTGCCGCACTCCAGCACTGCGTCGCGCAGCACGTCCGGCGAGACGCCGGTTTCGGCCAGCACGCCCGGCCAACGCAGAATCTCGCCGGTGCGCAGACGCCCCGCTTCCGGGAATGTCGACAGCACGGTGCGCTCGAGCAGCGCGAGTTGCGTCAGCGCATCCCGATTGATCGCACCGGCATTGGCCGACTGCTCGCTGCGCTGCAGGTTGATGCGGATATCGACCTTGCCGCGCGAGAGCTTGTTCATCAGCATTTCGCGCAGCGTCGGTTCGCACACGCGCACGTCTTCCGGCATGCGGAAGTTCAGATCGAGAAAGCGCGAGTTCACCGTGCGCAGTTCGACCGATACGCTCACGCCACCTGTGCCCGAGGCCGCGACGAGTTCGCGCGTGGCGCTCGCATAGCCAGTCATGCTGTAGATCATCGTATTTCTCGCGATTGTGGCCATGCGTTCGACGATGGCCGGAGAGTCGAATCGCCCGGCGTGTACGAGACGCGGGGCAGGGAACCGGCATTATCCCATTTTTGGCGATAGGACCCCTTGGAGAGCCAACGCACAGGCGGGCAGCCGCCGGGCGCATGGCCCACCCCGATCGGCTGTAAAATTGCGCTTTCCCTCACGCTTTTCTTCGACACCCATCCCAACATGACCGACAACACCCAACGCCCCAGCGGCCGCCAGGCCGATCAGCTGCGCGACGTGCGCATTACGCGCCACTACACGAAGCACGCGGAGGGCTCGGTGCTGGTCGAATTCGGCGACACCAAGGTCATCTGTACCGCGAGCATCGCCGAGACCGTTCCGTCGTTTCTGCGTGACCGCGGCCAAGGCTGGCTCACCGCCGAATACGGCATGCTGCCGCGCGCCACCCACACGCGCAGCGACCGCGAAGCGGCGCGTGGAAAACAGACCGGCCGCACCCAGGAAATCCAACGCCTGATCGGGCGCGCACTGCGCTCGGTGTTCGATCTCGAGAAGCTCGGCGCGCGCACGCTGCATATCGACTGCGACGTGATCCAGGCCGACGGCGGCACGCGCACCGCCAGCATTACCGGCGCGTTTGTCGCCGCGCATGACGCCGTATCGAAACTGCTGACGGCCGGCCGCATCGAAAGCTCGCCGATCAGCGATTACGTCGCGGCGATTTCGGTCGGCGTGTACGACGGCCTGGCGGTGCTCGATCTCGACTACGACGAAGACTCGCAATGCGACACCGACATGAACGTCGTGATGACAGGCGCGGGCGGCTTCGTCGAAATTCAGGGCACCGCCGAAGGCGTGCCGTTCTCGCGCGACGAAATGAATGCGCTGCTCGATCTCGCGAGCGAGGGCATCAACATGCTGATCGCGAAGCAGAAGGAAGCGTTGGAGCACAAGAGTGAGTGAAGTTCGTCAAAGCAACGGCGCTGGCGCTTCAGGCTCGCCGTTGAAGAAAGTCGTGCTGGCGTCGAACAACGCGGGCAAGCTGCGCGAGTTCGCGGCGCTGCTCGGCGCGGCCGGCATCGAGCTGATCGCCCAAGGCGAGCTGAACGTGCCGGAGGCGGAAGAGCCGCATCCGACCTTCGTCGAAAACGCGCTGGCCAAGGCGCGCCATGCGGCGAAACTCACCGGCCTGCCCGCCCTCGCCGACGACTCCGGCCTGTGCGTGCGCGCGCTGCGCGGCGCGCCAGGCGTTTACTCGGCGCGTTACGCGCAACTGGCCGGCGGCGAGAAAAGCGACGCGGCGAACAACGCGCGCCTCGTCGCGGCACTGCAAGGCGAGGCCGATCGCCGCGCGTATTACTACTGCGTACTGGCGCTCGTCCGTCACGTGGACGATCCCGAACCGTTGATCGCCGAAGGCCGCTGGCACGGCGAGATTCTCGATACGCCGCGCGGCGCGAACGGTTTCGGCTACGACCCGCACTTCTTCCTGCCGTCGCTGAACGCGAGCGCAGCAGAGGTCGAACCCGCGGTGAAAAACGCCAGCAGCCATCGCGCGATTGCATTGCGGCAACTGCTCGCGCGTTTGACGGAGGAAGCGTGATTCCGATCAAACCGGCGCCCGCCGAGGTCGGCGCAGGCGTCATCAAGGCATTTACCTTGCCGGGCAGCATTCGCCTGACGTCGCTGCCTCCGTTGGCGCTCTACGTGCATTTTCCGTGGTGTGTGCGCAAGTGCCCGTATTGCGATTTCAATTCGCACGAGTGGAAGGGCGACACGTTTCCCGAGGCCGACTACCTCGACGCGTTGCGCGCCGATCTCGAGATGGCGCTGCCGCTCGTGTGGGGACGCCAGGTGCATACGGTGTTCATCGGCGGCGGCACGCCCAGCTTGCTGTCGGCGGCCGGGCTCGACCGGATGCTGTCCGACGTGCGCGCGTTGCTGCCGCTCGACGCCGACGCGGAGATCACGCTCGAGGCGAATCCCGGCACCTTCGAAGCCGCGAAGTTCGCGCAGTTTCGCGCGAGCGGTGTGAATCGCCTGTCAGTGGGAATCCAGAGTTTCAACGAAGCGCATCTGAAGGCGCTCGGCCGGATTCACGACGCGGCGCAAGCCCGTCATGCGGTCGAAGTCGCCTCGACCACCTTCGACAACTTCAATCTCGACCTGATGTTCGCGCTGCCGCAGCAGACGCTGGCCGAATGTCAGGCTGACGTGGAAACGGCGTTGTCGTACGCGCCGCCGCACTTGTCGCTGTATCACCTGACGCTCGAACCGAACACGCTGTTTGCGAAATTCCCGCCCGCGCTGCCCGACGACGACGCCTCCGCCGACATGCAGGACTGGATCCACGAGCGCACGAAGGCGGCGGGCTACGAGCGTTACGAAGTGTCGGCTTACGCGAAGCCGCATCGGCAGAGCAAGCACAACCTGAACTATTGGCGCTTCGGCGACTATCTCGGCATCGGCGCGGGCGCGCATACCAAGCTGTCGTTTCCGAACCGAGTGCTGCGCCAGGCGCGCTACAAGCATCCGGCCACCTTCATCGAGCAGGCGAAAGCCGGTGCGGCGGTACAGGAAGAACACGAGGTCGGGCCGCGTGATCTGCCATTCGAGTTCATGCTGAACGCGCTGCGGCTGGTGGAGGGATTTCCGGTGCATCGCTTCGTCGAACGCACGGGGCTGTCGATGACGTCGATCGAACCGGCTTTGCAGGAAGCGGAAAGGCGCAAGCTGATTACGCGCGATCACGAAAAAATCGCACCGACACCGCTCGGTCAGGCGTTCCTGAACGATCTCCAAGCGCTGTTTCTGAAAGATCCGCAGTGATTGCAGCGCGCCAGAACGCCGCAGCCTGCATTTTTCAGGTTACAATTTGTGGTTTGGAGGTGTGGCCGAGCGGTTTAAGGCACCGGTCTTGAAAACCGGCGAAGGAGCAATCTTTCCGTGAGTTCGAATCTCACCGCCTCCGCCAAACATCCAGTGAATACGGGCCTTCAAGGCCCGTTTCTGTTTGTGCGCCGCATATTCGTGCGCCGCGTGTGCGCCGCGCGACCAGCCCCGCGATGGCCGAACTCCCTCGGTAGCCCACCCCCTCAACTTTCCCCCTTCCCGGCCGATAGCAGAGATATCTGTGCTATCGGCACGCGCCCAGGAGTCGATCATGAAAGTCCATTCGCTAGCCGTCGCACTGGTTTGGGCCGCCGCGGGCATCGGCGCATCTGCCACGTTTGCGGGGACGCTGGCGGTGCTGACCGAAGACGACAGCACCGCCGTGTTCGGTCCGGCCAAGCTATCGAATCTGCAAGACACCGGTGGCAGCGCGAAACTCGGCGCTTCGGCGGCCACACTCGGTATGGACGCGCTGCGCGGCGCAAGCGGCAACATTGGCGTCAATCTCGCCGCCGGGGCGCTGAACGCGCAAGCGAACCAGATCGCGTTGATCGACACCCCAAAAGCCGAGATCGCCACACAGCAGAGCGTTCATACCATCGCACAGTTAACCGGCAGTTCCACCGCCGAACTCGGCGCCGGTGCACTGGCCGGCATGAGCGGCAACATCGGTGTGAACATCGCATCCGGCGTGGGTAACGCGCAGTTCAACGGGCTGGTAGTTCACTAAAGCGCGCACCGCGCCCGCCCCGGCCTAAACCAGCGCGGTCGTCTCGACCTCGATCTTCAGGCCGTAGTGCAATTGGCGGACCGGGACGACCGCACGCGCCGGCCGAGCTTCGCCCGCCCAGCGCGCGTAGAGCTGATTGAAGCTCGCCCAGTGTTCGACATTGACGATATAGACGAGCACCCGCACCAGCTGAGCGATGCTGCTGCGGGCACCTTAGAGCACCGCCGGCACATTGGCCAACACCTGTTCGGCCTGAACCTGGAACGTAGCGCCGGAAAGCTTCTCGCCTTGGGTGTCTATCGGCAACTGTCCCGAGACGAACACAAATCCATTGGCGATCGCGACGTGGCTATAGTGGCCACCCGGTTTCGCGAGAGACGCGGGGTTCTTCGTGTGCGGCAGATGCTTGCTGTGTTGGGTACCCGCCTTGAGAACAACTCCAAAGATGACGGCGCCATCGCGACACATGGAAATGCGCACGACGCTTCACGCGACTCGTCCGCAGGCCGCGTCTCCTTCGCTAAAAGCAATGAACGGAGCGCGCGAACATTGACCGCCGCGGACAATGCAGCGCCTCACGCGATCCACCGATCGCTCCGCTCGAACCGCGCGCCGCTTATCGTTCAACGCTTACCGTGCGAATCAAACCGCGCGCGTCAAGCGCTAAGCATGTCCAGCTTTTCGCGCGCGTCCGCACAACGGCGATTCAGGTCACGGTGCATTAATTGACTATCGAGCAAGGTCGATATATCAGACAAACCGTAATCAAAGCGCAAGACGTATTCGATGTCCGTGTAGTCGTGATATGCGCCGCTGTCAGCCAGCTTCCGCGCTTCGGCGAAGGCAGCCTGTTGCCGCTCGCCGTTCATCAAATATCTGATCGCCATGATTGCCGCTCCGAGGAACAGTGTCCCCATCATAGCAACGCAAATTGGGTCGCACGGTCGCGCGCGCGCAACACCTGGTGTTTTCCGTAGTCGCTCTCGCAGTCACTCTGTAATGCGTCTGTCATGCATGAGTGACGCGCGCAACGGGCCGGCAGAAGTTCGCTGCGCCTCGCTTTAGCGCGGCAGCCGCCGCGCGCCTTGAGCGACGGATTCTGCCTGCCACCCGACGAACCGCCATCAAGCCGCAACGACAGGCGCCTTCGCCCCGTGCCACCTGACGACCAGAATCCGGCCGACGTAACACAGCGTGCCCGCGACGCCTACCACGACGCCCATCCCCGTGGGCGAGCCGTCCTGCCAAAGCCCAACGGCCAGGCTCGACAGCGCGCCAAGCGCCAACTGCACTGCGCCGAATACCGCAGCGGCAGCGCCTGCGTTATGCGGATAGCGATGCATCAGATCGGTGGTGCAATTGGCGGACAGCAAACCCACCACGCCGACCACAAAGAAAAGGCCGAACACGATCGACCATAAGCCGCCCCAGCCTGTCAGCGATACGAGGCAGACAAACAACGACGCGACGCAACTGACGGTAGCCGCGAAAGAAATGATCGGCAACGAGCCAAGCCGGCCCACCAGACGCGTATTCATCAAGTTGCCCAACATGATGCCGACGATATTCAGCGCGAACAAAAACCCGTAATGCTGCGCCGATACATGGAAATACTCGATGTACACGAATGGCGTCGCCGTGATGTAGGCGAACATCGACGCGAACGCCATCCCGCCGCACAGCATGTGCCCCCACGCGACCGGGTCGCGCAGCAACTTGCCGTACGCGCCGAACGATTGCAGCAACGCCGAGTGCGCACGCTTCTCGCGCGGCCAGGTTTCCGGCACTTTGAGGAACGCGGTGACCGCACACACGGTACCGAACAGCGTCAGGGCCACGAAGACGACGCGCCAGCCGCCGAGCAGCAGCAACTGCCCGCCGATCAGCGGCGCCAGCAGCGGCCCGATCGACGTGACGATGGCAAGCATCGACAGCACGCGCGCGGCGTCGCTCGGCCCGTGCGCATCGCGGGCAATGGCGCGCGCCAGCACCGAGGCCGCGCCTGCGCCGAGCGCCTGCACGAAACGGAACGTCACCAGCGCCCCGATCGAAAACGACAGCGCGCACGCGACGCTCGCCAGCGCATACATGACGATGCCGCCGAGCAGCACGGGACGTCGACCGCAAGCATCCGACAGCGGACCATACATCAGCATGCCGATCGAAAAACCGAACATGAAGCTGGTGAGCGTCGTCTGCGCGGCGCCGGTGCCGATCGCGAAGGCCTGCGCGATGGTCGGCAGGCTTGGCAGATACATGTCGATGGAAATCGGCCCGCACGCGGCAAGCGCGCCGAGCAACAGAATCAGCCGGCCATCGGGCCGGCTTCTGGTGGCGTGAGACATGGGAATCCAGATGAAGCGCCCCGCCGTCATGGGTGGCGAAACACGGTGAACCGGGGACAACAGCGGCTTGATGGGCTCAATTGTACGCGACGGTTCAATATTCGCCGCGTCCCGACGTCGTCGGGCGGAACGCCCGAGCACCGCGGCAAGCATGGAAGCGATCGGTTAAGCTGCCGCCTGAACGATTCGTGCGCGACGCAAACGTGCCGCGCCCCTCAACAGCGCTTTCTCCCGACCTTTTCATGACCGCTTTTCTGCTGATCTGGAGCCCCAGGAAATGGCCGTGGCCGGAATTGCCCGACGTGGCGAAGCGGGTGGCCGCGGGCGTGGCGGTGTCGGACGTGTGGGGTTGCGGGTTTGCGCGCGGCATCCTGCCGGGCGACCGCGTGTTCCTGCACCGTGTCGCCCAGGAACCGAAGGGCGTGTTCGGCTCCGGCTACGTGACGCGTGCGCCGTACGAGGTCCCCGATCCGGCGATGAAGCGTGGCTACCGCTTATGCATTGACTTCGTGTACGACTGGCTAGTCGACGCCCACGAAGACGTTGTGATCCCGCGCGAGATGTTGCGCGCACACCCGTTTTCGGTACAGACGTGGGACGCACAGAGCTCGGGCACCGTTATCAAGCCGATCGCCGAAGGCGCGCTGGAAAAGCGCTGGGCCGAGCTGACCGGCAAGCGCAAGCCGCCGAAGCTCGACGCCCCGATGGGACCCGCGCGCTCCAGCAAGGTAACGGCCCACGCGGCGGCGGCAGAGAAAAGCCGCGAAACCGCGCAAGGAATGCAAGTAGTTGAAGAGGCACAGCGCGTCAAACCCGAATCGAGCCGCACCACAACGCCGAGGAAGTCCGCGGCAGAAAGTCACGCACAACCCAAGCCGAAAACGACGGCGAGGACGCCTGCGAAGAAACAGGTGCGTGAAAGCTGAACGGCGGCGACGCCGCCCGGGTGTGAAGCACCGCCAAAGCGCGCCGCGCCGTCGGGGAAGTGCACAGGAACGACGCCGCGAACCCGCCTGAAGGGAAACACACGAAACCTCTTCACGCCGACTCCGGTACAATTTCCCCACCAACCTCCTGCGCCGCGCGAAGCACAAAAACAGCCTCCCGCGCCGCTGCGCAGTCCCGAATCCAAAGGCATCGCCAACACCCATGTCCAGGAACCAAACCCTCTTCGACCGCGCGCAGCGCACCATCCCGGGCGGCGTGAATTCGCCAGTAAGAGCATTCCGCTCGGTGGGCGGCACGCCGCGCTTCATCGAGCGCGCAGAAGGCCCCTACTTCTGGGACGCCGACAAAAAACGCTATATCGACTACATCGGCTCGTGGGGCCCGATGATTCTCGGCCACGTCCATCCGGAAGTACTCGAAGCAGTCCAGCGCGTGCTGGCAAACGGCTTCTCCTTCGGCGCGCCGACCGAATCGGAAGTGGAAATCGCCGAGGAAATCTGCAAGCTGGTGCCGTCGATCGAGCAGGTCCGCATGGTATCGAGCGGCACTGAGGCGACCATGAGCGCGCTGCGTCTTGCGCGCGGCTTCACGAATCGCAGCCGCATCGTCAAGTTCGAAGGCTGCTATCACGGCCACGCGGACAGCTTGCTGGTCAAAGCCGGCTCCGGTCTGCTCACGTTCGGCAATCCGACTTCGGCCGGCGTGCCGGCCGATATCGCCAAACACACCACCGTGCTCGAATACAACAACGTCGCCGAGCTCGAAGAAGCGTTCAAGGCGTTCGGCAACGAGATCGCTTCGGTGATCGTCGAGCCGGTCGCGGGCAACATGAACCTGGTGCGCGCCACCCCCGAATTCCTGCAAGCATTGCGGCGTCTGTGCACCGAGTACGGCTCGGTGCTGATTTTCGACGAAGTGATGTGCGGCTTCCGCGTGGCGCTCGGCGGCGCTCAAGAGGTCTACGGCATCACGCCGGATCTGACGTGTCTCGGCAAAGTGATCGGCGGCGGCATGCCGGCGGCGGCCTTCGGTGGACGGCGCGACATCATGGCCCACCTCGCGCCGCTCGGCGGCGTCTATCAGGCGGGCACGCTGTCGGGCAATCCGATCGCGGTGGCCGCGGGCCTGAAGACGCTGCAACTGATCCAGGCGCCGGGCTTCTATGACACGCTCGCCGCGCGCACCGCGCGTCTCGCGCAAGGTCTCGTGAAAGTCGCGCGCGAAGCGAAGGTGCCGTTCGCCGCTGATTCGCTCGGCGGCATGTTCGGCCTGTACTTCACCGAATCGATCCCGGCGAGCTTTGCCGAGGTCACGAAGAGCGACGTGCCGCGCTTTAACGCGTTCTTCCACAAGATGCTCGACGCGGGCGTGTACTTCGCGCCGTCGGCCTATGAAGCCGGTTTCGTGTCGATCGCGCACGACGACGCGATCGTCGACACCACGATCGAAGCCGCGCGCGGCGCGTTCGCCTCGCTCGCCGTCTGAAGCCGGCGATCAAGCTGGCAGTCGACCGAAACCGAAGCTAACCACAGCCTAGTCACCGTACCCGACCGGACACCGATGTTCTCGCAAACCGATTTCGTCCATATGGAACGCGCGCTCGCGCTGGCCAAGCGCGGCATGTACACGACCGACCCGAATCCGCGCGTCGGTTGCGTGCTCGTCAAGAACGGCGAAGTGATCGGCGAAGGCTTCACGCAACCGGCCGGCCAGGACCATGCCGAAGTCCGCGCGTTGAAGGACGCGCGTTCGCGCGGCCACGATCTGCGCGGCGCGACGGCCTACGTGACGCTCGAGCCGTGCAGCCATTTCGGCCGCACCCCGCCGTGCGCGAGTGCGTTGATCGAGGCGCAGGTCGAGCGTGTGGTCGCGGCGATGGAAGACCCCAATCCGCAGGTCTCCGGACGCGGCCTCAAGATGCTGCGCGACGCCGGCATCGAAGTCCGTTGCGGGCTGCTCGCCAACGAAGCGCACGAACTGAACATCGGTTTCGTGTCGCGCATGACGCGCGGGCGCCCGTGGGTGCGCATGAAAGTGGCGGCGTCGCTGGACGGCCGCACCGGCTTGCCGTCGGGCGCCAGTCAATGGATCACCGGCGAGGCGGCGCGCGCCGACGGCCACGCGTGGCGTGCCCGCGCGTCGGCGATTCTGACCGGCATCGGCACCGTCAGGGAAGACGATCCGCGCATGACCGTGCGCGCCGTCGACACGCCGCGCCAGCCGCAACGCGTGCTGATCGACAGCCAGCTCGACGTGCCGCCTGAAGCGAAGATTCTGGCCGGCGCGCCGACCTTGATCTTCTGCGGCAATCTCGATCAGCGTCATGCCGAGCGCGCCAGCGCGTTGCGCGATCGCGGCGCGGAGATCGTGCAACTGGCGAACGCGGCCGGCAAGGTCGATCTGCCCGCCATGCTGAAAGTGCTTGGCGAGCGCAGCGTCAACGAACTGCACGTCGAGGCGGGCTACAAACTGAACGGCTCGCTGTTGCGCGAAGGCTGCGTCGACGAACTGCTGGTTTATCTCGCCCCGAGCCTGCTCGGCGCGGATTCGATGAGCATGTTCAATCTGAGCGCGCCTGACACGCTGGAAGGCCGCGTGCAACTGAACTTCCACGCGGTCGACCGGATCGGCGACGATCTGCGGATTCTCGCGCGCTTCGTGCCACACGCGCAGGCTGCGCCGGCGCCCCAACCTACTTCGAATTGATCAAGGAACCAGCACGATGTTTACAGGAATCGTCGCGGCAGTCGGCCGCATCGAATCGGTCAAACCCCTCGCTCACGACGGCAAAACGGACGGCGATGCGGGCGTACGCCTGAACGTGGAAGCAGGCGGCCTCGACCTCGACGACGTGCAACTCGGCGACAGCATCACCATTCAGGGCGCCTGCATGACGGTGGTGGCGAAAACGGCGCATTCGTTCGAAGTCGACGTGTCGCGCGAAAGCCTGAACTGCACGGTCGGCTTGGGCGAGCCAGGCGAAGTCAATCTCGAGAAGGCGCTGCGCGCGCATGACCGGCTCGGCGGTCATATCGTGTCAGGGCACGTGGACGGCCTCGGCACGGTCACGCATTTCGCGCCGGTCGGCGAGTCGCATGAGCTACGCGTTGTAGCGCCGCGCGAGATCGGCCGCTATCTGGCGTACAAAGGTTCTATCACTGTCAACGGCGTGAGCTTGACCGTCAACGCGGTTAAAGATCGCGACGACGGCTGCGAGTTTTCGATCAACCTGATTCCTCACACGGTTCAGGTGACCTCGCTGAAGCATCTGCACGAAGGCTCGCAGGTGAATCTGGAGGTCGATCTGATCGCGCGGTACGTGGAGCGGATGCTCGCGTCGTCTCAGGACGGTTACAAGCCCCTGAAGTAGTTCAGTTTTTGGCGAATCGACTGTCTACCGTCGTTTCACCAAAACCAGCCAGATCTACGCTTTGGTGACGGTATACCGTTGTCTTTCCTGAACCGGAGGTGTCCGGCGGCCGCCGCGCGATCTTCTATTCGGGCGACGACAAGGACGCCAAAACGACGGTTCGCTCGCTTATCGAACAGACAGGCTTTTTTGCAGTCGATCTCGGTGCGCTGGATGTGGGTGGCCCGCTGGCTTCGCTGCCATTCGGTCCTCTGGCCGGAGTCGGCTTCGTCCAGGTATGAGGCGATAACGACATTCGGCATGACGCACGGATGTTCAGGACCGGAAAGTGCAAACGCCATCCTCTGCTGCGCGGATGGAGCGCATGCTGAACGCGCCGAAATGATCCCGGAGCCCCCTGCCGCGCAGGGGCCGAGCGGCGCCCTGCCGCCCAACCCGCTCATGCGCTCATCGTTTTATCGAGCATACAGGCTGGCTGCGAGCCGTCGCCAGTCGGCCAAACGGCCTATGCCATCCGTCGCAGGCGACTTGAGGGCGCGCGTGGCGTAAAATACGCGCTTTCCCGAAAATCTCGCCAACATGACGCTCGCCTCCACTCCAGAGATCATTGCCGAACTGAAAGCAGGCCGGATGGTGATCCTCGTCGACGAAGAAGACCGCGAAAACGAGGGCGATCTCGTGATCGCCGCCGAATTCGTCACACCGGAAGCGATCAATTTCATGGCCCGCTACGGTCGCGGCTTGATCTGCCTCACGCTCACGCAGGAACGCTGCAAGCTGCTGAACCTGCCGCTGATGACCTACCGCAACGGCACCCAGTACGGCACGGCGTTCACCGTCAGCATCGAAGCAGCCGAAGGCGTGACCACCGGCATCTCGGCGGCCGACCGCGCCCGCACGATCGCCACGGCGGTCGCGCCGGACGCGAAAGCCGAACATATCGTGCAGCCGGGCCACGTGTTCCCGATCATGGCGCAACCCGGCGGCGTGCTGGTGCGCGCCGGCCACACCGAGGCCGGTTGCGACCTCACCGCGCTGGCGGGCCTCACGCCGGCCGCGGTGATCTGCGAAGTCATCAAGGACGACGGCACGATGGCGCGCCTGCCGGACCTGATGGAATTCGCCAAAGAGCACGGCCTCAAAATCGGCACCATCGCGGATCTGATCCACTACCGCAGCCGCACCGAATCGATCGTCGAGCGCATTTGCGAGCGCACCATGCAAACCGCGCACGGCGCGTTTCGCGCCGTGATGTACCTCGACCAGCCGAGCGGCCAGCCGCATATCGCACTGGTGCGCGGCACGCCGAAGCCTGACGAGGACACGCCGGTGCGTGTGCACGAGCCGCTGTCGGTGCTGGATCTGCTCGAAGTCAGCGAATCCACCCACTCGTGGACGCTGGATGCGGCAATGAAGGAAATCGCCCGGCGCGACCTTGGCGTGATCGTCCTGCTGAACTGCGGCGATTCGAAGGATCATCTGATCGACGTTTTCAAAGCCTTCGACTCGAAAGAAAAAGCCGAGGCGCTCAAGCGCCGGCCGATCGACTTCAAGACTTACGGTATCGGCGCGCAGATTCTGCGCGAACTCGGTGTCGGCAAGATGCAGGTGCTGTCGAACCCGCGCAAGCTGGGCAGCATGTCCGGTTATGGTCTCGAAGTCACCGGTTTCGTGCCGATGCCGGGTAGCGCCGCACAGGTACCGCATCAAGGCTGATCCGGCCCATCACGCGCTCAGCGCTTACTCAAAACACTACGGACTTCACATGGAAATCGGACAATACCAACCGAATCTCGACGGCGACGGACTGCGCATCGGCATCGTCCAGGCGCGTTTTAACGAACCCGTTTGTAACGGCCTCGCCGATTCTTGCATCGAAGAGCTCGAACGCCTCGGCGTCACCGGCGAAGACGTGCTGCTGGTCACCGTGCCGGGCGCGCTGGAAATCCCATTGGCGCTGCAAAAGCTCGCCGAAAGCGCGCAATTCGACGCGCTGATTGCGCTGGGCGCGGTGATTCGCGGCGAGACGTACCACTTCGAACTGGTGTCGAACGAAAGCGGCGCGGGCATCACGCGTATCGGCCTCGACTTCGGCATCCCGGTCGCCAACGCCGTGCTGACCACCGAAACTGACGAGCAAGCCGTCGCGCGTATGACGGAGAAAGGCCGTGACGCCGCGCGCGTGGCGGTCGAAATGGCGAATCTCGCGGTCGCGCTCGAGCAGCTCGGCGGCGACGACGAGGAAGAAGACGAAGAAGAGGAAGAGGCATGAAGAGCGCACGCCGACGCTCCCGCGAACTGGCCACGCAGGGGCTTTACCAGTGGCTGCTGTCGGGCTCGCCCGGCGGTGAAATCGACGCGCAACTGCGTGGCGCGCAAGGTTTCGACAAGGCCGACCACGAACATCTGGACGCCATCCTGCACGGCGTGATCCGCGATTCGGAGGCATTGTCCGCCGATATCGCGCCGTGCCTCGACCGCCCGATCGACCAGCTCTCGCCGGTCGAACGCGCGGTGCTGCTGGTCGCCGCGTTCGAGTTGAAGAATCACGTCGACATCCCCTATCGCGTGGTCATCAACGAAGCGGTCGAACTGGCCAAAACGTTTGGTGGCGCGGACGGCTATAAGTACGTCAACGGCGTGCTGGACAAGCTGTCGGCGCAACTGCGCGTCGCCGAAACGCAAGCGGCCCGCAAGCCTTGAGCGTGAGGCGCATGAACTTAAGCGCCTCGTCGGCAACGCCGCAGCGCAGCCGGCGGCCCGAACGCCGGGTGGTACGCCAAACCGCCGAACGCCGGCTGCTCGCAAGGACAGCGCTACGTTCATGAACGCATGCGCCGCGCGCCGTCCCGCTTTTGCTTCTGAACTGGATTTGATCGCATGAATTCCGTGACCGAACCTCTGGTGCGGCTCGCTGCCCGCGTGGACGCCATCCAGCCTTTCTACGTGATGGAACTGGCCAAGGAAGCCGCGCTGCTCGAGCGCGATGGGCGCGACATCATTCACATGGGAATCGGCGAACCCGATTTCACCGCGCCCGAGCCGGTCATCGAGGCGGCCGCCAGTGCACTGCGCCGCGGTGTCACCCAATACACCAATGCCCTCGGCATCCACGCGCTGCGCGAAGCGATTTCGGCGCACTACGCCGAAGCCTACGGCGTCAGCGTCGATCCGGCGCGAATCGTCGTCACGGCGGGGGCGTCAGCCGCGTTGCTGCTGGCATGCGCGGCACTGGTCGATCGCGACGACGAAGTGCTGATGCCCGACCCGTGCTATCCGTGCAACCGGCATTTCGTGATCGCCGCCGAAGGTAAGCCGGTGATGGTGCCGAGCGGCCCGGCCGAACGTTTCCAGCTGACCGCCGCCGATGTCGAGCGTCTGTGGAACGAGCGGACCCGAGGCGTGCTGCTGGCGTCGCCGTCGAACCCCACAGGCACCTCGATTGAACCGGCCGAACTCGAGCGCATCGTCAAGGCCGTACGCGCACGCGGCGGCTTTACGATCGTCGATGAAATCTACCAGGGCCTGAGCTACGACGCGAAACCCGTCTCGGCGCTGTCCTTCGGCGAGGACGTCATCACCGTGAACAGCTTCTCGAAATACTTCAATATGACCGGCTGGCGTTTGGGCTGGCTGGTGGTGCCGCCGGCGATGGTCGGCGCATTCGAAAAGCTCGCACAGAATCTGTTCATCTGCGCGTCAGCGCTTGCGCAGCACGCGGCGCTCGCCTGTTTCGAACCGCAAACGATCGCGATCTATGAAGCGCGCCGCCTCGAATTCAAACGCCGCCGCGACTTCATTACGCCGGCGCTGGAATCGCTGGGCTTCTCGGTGCCGGTCATGCCTGACGGCGCGTTTTACGTGTACGCCGATTGCAGGACGGTCGCGCACACTGCCGCCGGCGACAGCGCCGCGCTGACCAAGGCGATGCTGCACGATGCGGGCGTGGTGCTGGTGCCCGGCATGGACTTCGGCACGCATGCGCCGAAGGAGTACATCCGGCTCTCGTATGCCACCGCCTATCCGAAGCTGGAAGAAGCGGTCGAGCGGTTGGCGAAGCTGTTCGGGCTGCATTGATCGACCGGGCGCATGGAGCGGCTAGAGGCTTCGTGGAGCCCGATGGGTTATTACCCGGGCGCAGCAAGAGCAACCCCAAACGAAAAAGGACACCGCAGTGTCCTTTTTTATTGCAGCCGCTCTCGCGTCACGCCAATCGGGTCAACAACCTCAAGCGCCCAACTCCGACGCCGACGCCACATGCTTGGGGTTGGAGCTGACGTCGTCCTGCGCGGAAGCAGGCGCCTTCGCCGACGTTGCCTCGCTCAGCGCATGGCTGTTATCGAGGGTGACCTGCACGCGCTTGCCGTTACCCGCTGCCGCAGCCGTCGCCGCGGTCGATGCGGTCAGAGTCGGCGCCTGCGGCGCATTGATCGGCACCTTGCGGCCACGCGCCACATCGCGAAGACGGCCACGCTCGGCCATTACCTTGGCGCCGTAGCCGCCGTCGTCCGGCGAGGTCGAGCCAACATACAAACGCAAACCGCCGGGCAGCGAGCCGCCGCGTGCGATGCAATCCTTCAGCACCAGCGCACCCACCTTGATGTTCGCGAGCGGTTCCAGCGCCGCGCTCTGGCCGCCGAAATACTGGAATTTGTCCGAATGCACTTTGGACATCACCTGCATCAGGCCCTGCGCGCCTACGCCGCTCTCGGCATAGGGGTTGAAGCCCGATTCGATCGCCATCACGGACAGCAGCAGGAGCGGATCGAGCCCGACTTCGCGGCCGGTGTCGAACGCTGCTTTCACGAGTTCGCTGACCGGCTCCTGAGCGACGCGATAGCGCCGCGCGAGATACGACGAAACCAGATCCTGTTCACGGCTCGATACCAGCACGCGATCGTCGCGTGCGTCGGCCGAGACGCGCTGCTTCGGAATCAGCCGCGCCAGCGCGCCGACGCTCTGCATGGAGCGCGGGTCGAGCCCGTTCAGTGCAGCCACACCCATACCGGCCGTGCCGCTGCCGTCGAAAGCGCCGTCGAAGCTGGTGTTGCTGACGGCGACGCCGTTGTTGCCGTTGTTCGAACCGCTAGCGGTTTCGTTGCTGGTCGAATTCGCAGACAGCGAATCGTCGGAGGACGCACGGTTGGGCGGTCCGAAAGCCGGCAGCGGATTGCCCTGCAGCAGACGGGCGGGACCGGCCTGCACAGCGGCCGAAATGACCGGCATCAACTTGGCGGCGAGCGTGCCGCGCCAAGCCGGCATCAGCCACAGCGCGAGTGCCAGCACGACGGCGAAACCGCCGACGATGCTGAACAGGTGATGACTCATTCGCGTCCCGCGACGCAACGCACCACGCACAACTTGCGCGATACGCTCATCGGGACGCCACGATAACCAGGCGTTCATTCAGATCTCCCATGTTGCATGATCCGCGAACTCCGCCGCTGCAACAGGCGGTACCGCACATTCGCAGAGTCAAGACATCGCGCGCTCTGTCTGGTTAGGGCAGCAGCGACGTCGGGAAAACGGCAAATACCGTTTGGGGAGCCATCTTGTAAAGATGGCCGGCGGCATGCCAAAAAACATGCAGGCGGAGGCTCCCACGCGAAAAACCAGCGTCAGTTGACGCTGGCGAGGACTTCATCAAGGCCGTCAAATACCGTGCAGGGGGAGCGGTAAACGGTGACGCGTTGCGTCTGAAGGGACCGGGGGCGGTGATAAAAAAGGTTCACGCCCTGCAACCAATGTGGACGGATTCTATGCAGGGTTTTATAGATCGTCAACACTATGGATAGGTAAAAGTATAACTAATTGTAATAATGAACAGTGTTCAGCGCGTGGAGAACCGCGCGGTGCGCGCCTCTTCAGCTATCTCGATTCCTCTCTGCCAGCTAGGCCATTTGGTCGATCTACGTGCGTCAGTCAACACAGGTAAAATCGACAACCGTTTTGGCGCCGCAAAGCCCTGCCGCGCTCTTCACTTCAGCCGCTCGCGCGGCACTGAACCCGACCAGATGAAATACAAAGACCTGCGCGACTTCGTCGGCCGTCTCGAGGCGATCGGCGAGCTGCGCCGTATCCCGCAATACGTCTCGCCAATCCTGGAAATGACCGAACTGTGCGATCGCGTGCTGCGCGCCGGCGGTCCGGCCTTGCTATTCGAGAGCAAGCAGGAGCATGCGTTCCCGGTGCTCGGCAACCTGTTCGGCACACCGCGCCGTGTCGCGCTCGGCATGGGCATCGACGCGCAAGCCGGTGAAGGGGATGGCGCCGCGCTGGAGTCGCTGCGCGACGTCGGCCGCCTGCTGTCGGCGCTGAAGGAACCGGAGCCGCCCAAAGGGCTCAAGGACGCCGGCAAACTGTTCTCGCTCGCAAAGGCTGTTTGGGACATGGCGCCGAAGACAGTCAGCGCGCCGGCCTGCCAGGAAATCGTTTGGGAGGGCAACGATGTCGACCTCGCGAAACTGCCGATTCAGACCTGCTGGCCGGGCGATGCAGGACCGCTGATCACGTGGGGCCTGACGGTCACGAAAGGCCCGAATAAGAGCCGCCAAAACCTGGGCATATACCGCCAGCAGCTGATCGGGCGTAACAAACTGATCATGCGGTGGCTCGCCCATCGGGGCGGCGCGCTCGATTTCCGCGAGTTCGCGCTACAGAATCCAGGCAAACCGTACCCGGTCGCAGTCGTGCTCGGCGCCGATCCGGCGACCATCCTCGGGGCGGTCACACCGGTGCCCGACACGCTCTCCGAATACCAGTTCGCCGGGCTGCTGCGCGGCGGGCGCACCGAGCTCGCCAAATGCATCACGCCAGGCGTCGATACCTTGCAGGTGCCGGCGCGCGCCGAGATCGTGCTCGAAGGCTTCATCTATCCGCAGGAAGGTGCGCCCTCGCCTGCTCCGGCCGGCGCGCCGCCGCGTCCTGTCAAGGGTGCCTCGGCCGCGTACGAACACGCGTTGGAAGGCCCGTACGGCGACCACACGGGTTACTACAACGAACAGGAGTGGTTCCCCGTCTTCACGGTCGAGCGCATCACGATGCGGCGCGACGCGATCTATCACTCCACCTATACCGGCAAGCCGCCCGACGAACCCGCCGTGCTCGGCGTCGCGCTCAACGAAGTGTTCGTGCCGCTGTTGCAGAAGCAGTTCACCGAAATCACCGATTTCTATCTGCCGCCCGAAGGATGCAGCTACCGGATGGCGATCGTGCAGATGAAGAAGAGCTACCCTGGCCACGCCAAACGGGTGATGTTCGGCGTGTGGAGCTTCCTGCGGCAATTCATGTACACGAAGTTCATCGTCGTGGTCGACGAGGACGTGAATATTCGCGACTGGAAGGAAGTGATCTGGGCAATCACCACGCGCATCGATCCGGCGCGCGACACCGTGCTGGTCGATCGCACGCCGATCGACTATCTGGATTTCGCATCGCCGGTGGCGGGTCTCGGTTCGAAGATGGGACTCGACGCCACCAACAAATGGCCCGGCGAAACCGATCGCGAATGGGGCCGCCCGATCGTGATGGACGACGCGGTCAAACAACGCATCGACACGCTTTGGAACGAGCTGGGGCTGTAAAGCGAGCCTGCAAAGCAATGAATAACAAAAACTGATGGAGCAGTTGCGAGAATGCACGCGTTTTCAATGATGTCGGACGGCTTCTTTCTGTCGTTGTCGTTGTGTCTGGATATCGGTCTCGTCAACGTCGCGATGATTTCGCTGACGCTGTCGCATGGATTCAAACCGGGCTTCTGGCTGGGTCTCGGTTCCTGTATCGGCGATCTGATCTACGCGGCGCTCGCGCTCGCGGGCATGGCGGCGCTGTTGCAGTTCGAGTCGGTACGCTGGATCGTGTGGGTCGGTGGCGCCGCGATTCTGCTCTTCCTCACCTGGAAGATGGCGCGCGAAGCCATGTTCCCGGCATCGGCGCCGCCGGTTGCGGGCGAGGCGGATGCGCATCCACCGCATCGGTCCGCATGGCGCGGTTTTCTGCGCGGCGTGTTGCTGGCGGTATCGTCGCCGTCGGCGATTCTGTGGTTCGCGGCAGTCGGCGGCGCGCTGATCGCGAAAGCCGGTGCGACCAGCGTGACCACTGCGCCGGTGTTCCTCGGCGGCTTCTTTCTCGGCGGCCTGTGCTGGACGATCTTTATCTGCGGACTCGGCAGCCATGGACGCAAACGCGCCGGCACCGGCCTGCTGCGCGCCTGCCACGTGCTGTCGGCACTATTGTTCGCCTACTTCTCGTATAGCGTAATCGTCAACGGATATCGCGATCTGATCGTGCAAACCGCGCACGCGGCGAGCTGAGAAAACGGCTCGCATCGGCGAGCCGTCTTCCGTTGTTCCAGAGCACCCAAGCCGCGGCGTGATACGCATCAGTGCCTATCACGTGCCTATCAGGCGCCTGTCAAGCGAGATACTGCGCCAGCTTCGCCAGATCGACGTTGCCGCCGCTCACCACTACGCCCACCCGCTTGCCCTTCACCGGGACGATGCCGTTGAGCACTGCGGCCGCGGCAAGGCAGCCCGTCGGCTCGACCACGATCTTCATGCGCTGCGCGAAAAAGCGCATCGTCTCGACCAACTGCTCGTCGCTGACCGTTTCGATTCGCGCGACCAGCTTCCGGATGATCGCGAACGTGTAGTCGCCGAGATGGGTGGAGGCGGCGCCGTCGGCGATCGTGCGCGGCGCATCGATATGCACGATCTCGCCGCGCGCGAGCGACTGCTGGCCGTCGTTGCCTGCTTCGGGCTCGATACCGATCACCGTGCACGCCGGGCTCAAGGCCGCCGCCGACAACGCGCTGCCGCCAAGCAGCCCGCCACCGCCGAGGCAAACGAACAGCATGTCGAGCGGTCCGGTTTCTTCGATCAGTTCCTTGACCGCCGTGCCCTGCCCCGCGATCACGTGCGGATGGTCGTACGGCGGAATCAGCGTCATGCCGCGCTCTTCGGCGAGCCGCCGGCCGATCTCTTCGCGACTCTCCGTGTAGCGGTCGTAACCGATCACTTCACCGCCGTAGCCCTTGGTTGCGGCGACTTTGGCGGCGGGCGCGTCATGCGGCATGATGATCGTCGCGCGGATGCCGGCGAGGCGCGCCGACAAGGCAATCGCCTGTGCATGATTGCCCGACGAATACGTCAGCACACCTGCTGCGCGCTGCTGCGCATCGAAATGCGAAATCGCGTTGTAGGCGCCGCGAAACTTGAACGCGCCCATGCGCTGAAAATTTTCACACTTGAAGAACACGGACGCGCCCGTGCGCTCATTGAAAGTGCTCGACGTCAGAACGGGAGTGCGGTGTGCGACGCCTTCGAGACGCGCCGCGGCGTCGAGTACGTCGTCGAAAGTGGGGGCGGGAAGCGCTTGCATCGGCAAAACTCTCCAGAGCGGTGGCTAAACAGCCATTCTCCCAGCTTCGACAACGCTATGGAATGTTACTGCTGTGGCGTGCTGCGGCGGCCTTCGGCCATCAGGACTGGAGCAGCGTCGTGGCAAAACACAAACGGCGTAACCCGGCAATCAAGCCGGCGTTACGCCGTCAGCAACTCATCGAACAATCAACAGGCTACGTTAAAGGAACTGTGGGAGCACGAACCACTCTTCCGCACACGATCAGCGACGATAGTAACCATGCCCGTAATAACCGTGGCGGTAATAGCCACGGTGGTAGTAAGGACCGCCATAGCCGTAATAACCACCCACGACCACAGGCGCCGGCTCGTAATAGACCGGCGGAGCGTAAACCACCGGCGGAGGCGGCGGCGCGTAATAGACGGGCGGCGGCGCGGCATAAACCGGATAAGCCGGCGCGATTGGAATGCCGATACCGATACCGACGGAAACATGAGCCTGAGCAGCAGTGGCGAGCCCCACACCGAGTGCTGCGGCAACGACAAACGGAATGATCTTTTTCACTTCTATTCTCCTGACGCGGCCCACTGGGGTCGCCGACTTGCATGCTTTGCATCCTTTGCATGCTACAAAACCAATGTATCGAAAAAGCCAGCGAGTATCCGTTCACATTTGTTGCAAATTGCAATCGGTAGCAATGGGTCGCAAGCGACGCTCGCATGACGCGGCGCAATCGGGTGACGTAGTGGGCTGAAAACCAAGGCGTTAGGCGGGTCCAACGGGGAGCAACAGGCCGCCTTAGGGGTCCCGGCGCGCCATGCACTGACTTGTCAGTAATCTTTGATTACAAATTAGCTTCAATCCTGACGGCCCAGATGAAAAAATGCCCGGCGCAAGCGCACCGGGCATTTCTTACTTCGAGCGGGCGACGCTATCAGCCTACTTTCACATAGGCGAATTCTCTGGAGACGTTGGGTGGGACGTATGCGCCGCTAATGCGCACGCGAGGGGTCAAGCGCTTCTTCTGATCCCACCAGCGACGGCGCTGCGAGTGCGTCAAGAACCGCAAGTGCTTTCGGTAAGAAAAAATATTCATCGTTACCTCCCGAATCTGACTGCGAGACGAAAAACCCAGAACTGCAACGGCCCAACCGAATCATCAGGAAATTGTGAGCAGTTTTTGAGCCCGCGGGGCGCGCATCGCCGGATGACCGGCCGGCCGCGCCATATCACGCGCAAACTGATCTGAGGAAAGCGGTCGCCCGGCCGCGCCACCGGCGGGCGGATGCGCGATACTTCAGCTTTCCCGTTTCACATGTCTCATCTGGAGCAGGCAACCATGTCCCAGCCCTCTCTGCCGCGTCTCGGTTTCATCGGTGCGGGCCGGCTCGCGCGATGTCTCGCGCACGGCTTCTCTCGCGCCGGCTATCCGGTCACGGCGGTGGCAAGCCGCACGGTAGCCTCGTCCAACCGGCTCGCCAGTCAAATCCAGCATTGCGCGGCATTCGACGATCCGCAACAGGCCGTCGACGCCGCCGATATCATCTTTCTAGCTGTTCCCGATGACAGTATCGGTACGACAGCACACACATTGCGTTTCGTCTCTCCCGCCAAAGCACTCGTTCATTGCAGCGGCGCCTCGCCGGTCGAATTGCTGACGCCGGCGCGCGACCAGGGTGCTGCGATCGGTGGATTTCATCCACTGTACCTGTTTAGCGGCGATCTCGCCGATCTGGAACGCATCGCCGGTTGCTCGGTCACGATCGAGGCCGACGGCGCGCTCAAGGAAGCGCTGACGGCGCTGGCTGTCGCGTTGCGCTGCCACCCGCTATCGATCCCGGCAGGCGGGCGCATGCTATATCACGCCGCCGCGCACTACGCGGCCAGTTTCGCGCTGTGCAGCCTCGCCGAATGTGTCGCGCTGTGGCGCACGCTGGGTTTTGCGGAAGACGACGCGCTGCGCGCCCTGTTGCCGATGCTGGCCGGCACGATCGAAACCGCTCGCGACAAGGGCCTGCCGAATGCGCTGGCGGGTCCGGTATCGCGCGGCGACACCGGTGTCGTGGAAAAGCAGTTGGCGCTGCTGGAAGGTCTGGGCGGCGATCATGCCGCGCTGTACGGTTTGCTGTCCCGGCGCGCAGTGGGACTGGCGGAGCGGCGCACCACGCCGCCTGCTGCGATCGACGCGATCGCCGAGGCCGTCGAAGAATCTCTCAGCCGTTCGCTGAATCAGGCCGCAGCAGGTGCAAGCGTCAAGTAAGCCGTGATAATGTGACGACCGGCGCCGCGCGCAATCCGCAGGCGCCGCGCATCGGGACCAACAGACGAGAACGCACAATGATCAAGGTCAGCATCCTCTATCCGTACCGGGAAAACGGCCACTTCGACGTGGACTATTACTGCGCCACGCACATGCCGCTTGCGGCCAGGCTGTTCGGGCTGTCGCTCAAGGGTTGGTCGGTCGA
Source organism: Paraburkholderia lacunae (assembly GCF_003353175.1). Lineage (GTDB taxonomy): Bacteria > Pseudomonadota > Gammaproteobacteria > Burkholderiales > Burkholderiaceae > Paraburkholderia > Paraburkholderia lacunae. The sequence continues at coordinate 136,153 of NZ_QHKS01000001.1, forward strand.
CGTCGGCATCAACGCCGGGCCGCCGGGCACGCCGCCGCCGTATGTCGCCGCGGGACATTTCCTGTTCGACAGCCTGGACGACTTCTACACGGTCTTCAAGCCGGCTTCGGAGCAGTTGGTCGCCGACATTCCCAATTACACGGACGGCGGCAACGGCACGATTCTGATCAGCGAGATCAAGATTTCGCGGTAATTCGCGGCTCGACGATCCGCTTTGCCTGAACACTGAACACCGAACACCACGCTATTGCTTCACCGCGCCACCGCTTGGGACACGCCTGCCCCGCGGATACGGCGCATGAAAGCCCAATGAACATGCCGGCGCGCCAATCGGTCAGCGCCGGCAACCGGCGGCCGATCGCGGCCGTCATCAGAAGGATAAGGACACGAGATGTTTGGCGATATCGCCCGTTTTCTGCTCAATACCGTTTTTACGCTGTTCGGCGCCGCGCTGCTGCTGCGCGCATGGCTGCAAGTCGTGCGCATGCCGCCGTACAACCCTGTGACGAACGCGGTGCTGCAAGCCACCAACTGGATCGTGCTGCCGCTGCGGCGCATCCTGCCGAGCACGCGCAATCTCGACTGGGCGAGCATCGTCGCGGCCCTGATCGCCGCGATCGTCTATGTGGTGCTGATGGTGTGGCTCACCGGCGCCGATCCGCTCACGCTGTTGCCGACCTTGCTGATCGTCGCAGTGCTGACGCTCATCAAATGGGCGCTCAACCTGATCATCTGGCTGACGATCCTGATGGCGCTGCTGTCGTGGCTCAATCCGCGCTCGCCCGCCATGCCGATTCTGTATCAGCTCACCGCGCCGTTCCTGAATCCGCTGCGCCGCGTGGTGCCGCAACTCGGCGGTATCGACCTGTCGCCGATTCTGCTGTTTGTGATTGTGCAGGTACTGTTGATGGTAGTGACGCGCGCCGCCGTTCAGTTGACTTACTTCGTGATCTGAAAAGGCGCTCAGCGTGTAGTAGGGACCCGGGTGGCAGCAACGCGATTTGCGCAAACCACCCGTTCCCGAGTAAAATTGTGCGCTCTGCGGGCGTCGTATAATGGTAATACCCTAGCTTCCCAAGCTAGAGCCGTGGGTTCGATTCCCATCGCCCGCTCCAGATGCTTTCCAGGTTAGGCGGTTCCTGCCGATTGGCCAGGCCGCATAGCAGAAATAGCGAGAAATAGAGAAGGTATCTGCCCAGCCGCACTGCCCTCCTGCTGCATGTATCTCCGCTCGTCGTCCCAAGAAGTGAGTTGAGTTGCGCGAAAGCGCGCTGAACGATGCCACATTCAATGCGCCAATCGCCGCGCAAACTCGCACTTACTTTGTCACCTTCTCCACAGCCTTGATGAGCTTGAATTGGCCTTTGTCCAAGGCGTAGTAGTACGTGCCGCTGCCTGACTCGTTCCTGCTTCCGTGAACCACGATCAACCGGCTGTTGCGCCGGAACTCGATCGGCTCCTGAACATTCACGTCCCAGCAGCACACAGTGAAAGGCACCCACGTGACATGACCGGTTTTCGCATCGATTGCCACGCTCGACAAGCAGGACGCCCCGCAGCCCCAGCTTGCCAGCACATAATGTCCGGCGAAATTCGGCTTCTGATGACTGGCCTCGCGGATACGGGTTGCGTATTCCTTGTCGTCCACGGAGACGAGCCGCACCTTTGCCGCTTTGCCGGAAAACGTGCCGCCGCCCGGAAAATCCTCGAGGCGCGGCATATTCGCATCAACAGCGCGCGCGGCATTCAAACAGCAGATCGCGGAAATAAAGCCTATCCATAGAAACTTTCGCATTTTTCAATACCAGTCAGGTCTTTCCCAAAATGCCCGAGCCGATGCCGCAGACCGTCTATTCCGAGCCGCTCTTCGAGCCATCCGCCGTCTGGACGCACCCTTTTCGGTTGTGCTACCTTACGCGCACTTGCAACGCCCGCTCCACCTTCTGCTGAGCTTTCAGCTGAATCCAGCACGAGCCGCCTCCATGAAGGCGGCTTTTTTGTAGTGGCGGCGATCTGGCGTAGCGTCCTGTGCGAGCGGCGGCCCATGCCGCATGACCGCGCGGACCGCGCCTCACGGCACGCCATGCAGCCTCGAAGCCCCTCACCCTTGTAGCAGCATCGACGATGATCCACGATCCAAACGACGCCGGCCTGCCGGACAACCTCCCGCCGACCAGTGAAACCGAAGGCGAACCCGCCGGCCACGACACCCCCACGGAGGAAGCGCTGCATCGGCGCCGCATTCGCAGCTTTGTCACACGCGCCGGCCGCGTATCGACCGGCCAGCGCCGCGCGATGGATGAACTCGGTCCGCGTTTCGTCGTGCCGTTCACGCCGCAGCAGCCCGACTGGAACAGCGTGTTCGGCCGCGCGGCGCCGCGCGTGCTGGAAATCGGTTTCGGAATGGGCGCGACCACCGCGGAAATCGCCTCGCATCGTCCGGACGACGATTTTCTGGGCGTCGAAGTGCACGAGCCGGGGGTCGGCGCGCTGCTCAAGCTGATGGGCGAGCAAGGCTTGTCGAACATCCGCATCATTCAGCACGATGCCGTCGAAGTGCTCGAACAGATGATCGCCCCGGACAGCCTCGACGGCGTGCACATCTTCTTTCCGGACCCGTGGCACAAGGCGCGCCACCACAAGCGCCGGCTGATCCAGCCGAAGTTCGTCGCCCTGCTCGTCTCGCGTCTGAAGCCGGGCGCGTATCTGCATTGCGCAACCGACTGGCAGAACTACGCCGAACAGATGCTCGAAGTGCTGGGCGGCGAGCCCGCGCTGAAAAACTCCGCCGATGGCTACGCGCCGCGCCCCGAATACCGGCCGGTAACGAAGTTCGAGCGCCGCGGGCTGCGGCTCGGACACGGCGTGTGGGATCTGGTCTTCAGGAAATGCGGCGCGGCGTAACAACGCTAGATAACGCGTTGGCCAAAGAAAAAAGTCCGCAATTCGTCAACTGCACCCCAAAGGTTGGACACCGGTCCAACCTTTGGGGTGTTTTTCATGACGAAGTACAGCGATCTGTTGAAGCTCAAGTTGGTGAAGCAGTACTTGGTTAGCGGCGTCGGAACGCGAGAGCATGCTGATCGACACAGCTAAAAGCTCAGTCCGTCCAGCTCAACGCTCCGCTGTAGCCCACCAGCAGAACCAACAGCCCGAAGCCGATGCGATACCACGCGAACGCGGTGAAGTCGTGCGCGGCAATATAGCGCAGCAGCCAGCGCACGCATGCGAAAGCGCTGACGAAGGCGGCCACGAAGCCGAGCGCAAAGCTGCTGAGCGCGTCCGTAGAGAGCACGTGCCAGCTTTTGTAGAGCTCGTAAGCCGTAGCGCCGAAAATGATCGGAATCGCGAGGAAGAATGAAAACTCCGTGGCGACACGCCGGTCGAGGCCGAACAGCATCCCGCCGATAATCGTCGCGCCCGAGCGCGACGTGCCCGGAATCAGCGCGAAACATTGAGCGAGACCGACTTTCAACGCGTCCAGTGGGGTCAAATCATCGACGCTGTGCACGCGCGCCGCGGCGCCGCCGCCCGCGCGTTGCCGCGCCTCCGCCCACAGGATCGCCACGCCGCCCACCACCAGCGCGAACGCGACCGGCACTGGAGAAAACAGCGCCGCCTTGATGGCCGTTTCGAACAGCAACCCGAGCACGACCGCCGGAATCGTCGCGATGACCACGTTCAGCGCGAAGCGGCGCGCGTCGGGCCGGCTCGGCAAGCCGGTTATCACGCTGCCGATACGGCGGCGAAATTCCCAGCAGACGGCCAGAATCGCGCCGAGCTGGATCACGACATCGAACGTTGTCGCGTGTTCGTCGGTGAAATCGAGCAGACTGCCGACGACGATCAGATGGCCGGTGCTCGACACCGGCAAAAACTCCGTCAACCCTTCGACGACGCCCAGAATCAGCGCCTTGCACGCTATTAGCCAATCCATCCTTGACCCTCATCGCTGTAGATAGTCGAAGCAGGGCCAGCGATGCAGCGCGCGGCCCCGCCGGCCGCACGCGCCGTCATTTCTCGACGATTTGCACGCGTATGCCGTTTGTAAGGATGGTGATTGTACCGGGTTCGTAGTTCACGCCGGCGAATTGCAGCTGTTCGGGTTTGAAGGTGTAGATGGGATAGTTGGTCAGCAACTGCGTGGCGAGCAGCGCGGCGGCGGCATTGATCTGTTGCGTGTAAGCCTGCGCCTGGCCGCTCACGCTCACGTTGTCGACGTTCGGCGACTTCAGCACGACCGACTTGCTGGCGGCGTCGTAGGCCAGTTCGCTCGACAGCGTGAATACGCCGTCGACCGGCTGCTGCATGAACGGGCTGGCGAGCCGCGCATCGAGCTTCACCGACACGCGGTTGGCGTCCGGCAGAAAGCCCACGACCGGATTCATCAGCGCGACATCGAACACCTGCGAAACCGTGCGCCGATACGGAAATTTGCGTTGCACCGCGTCCTGCACCTGCTGCTGCGAGAACGTGTAATGCGACGGGATGAACGGAAAAATCGACGTCGCGCAGGCGCTCAGCGACATCGTGATACCCATCGCCGTGCAGCCTGTCAGCGCTGCTAGCAGGAAGCGGCGCCGGGCCGGCGCAGCGAATCGAGTCATGCGAAATCTCCTGTGGATGCCTTCTCGAGCATGCGTTTGCGTTGTGCAGGATTGCGTGGCTGCGTGCTCCCGCGTCGTACTACTGGCTGCGCATTGCCGGTCGAGTTTGCGTTTCAAGTTGGGTGAGCCACGCGAGCGCTTCTTCGCGGTTCGTGCCGCACATGTCCATCTGCGGTTGCAAGCCGGAACAGCACGCCGGACGTTCTGGCTGGCCGAAGATAGCGCAGCGCAAATCGTCGCCGAGCTGCACGCAGCGCACGCCCGCCGGCTTGCCGTGCGGCATACCCGGAATCGGACTCGAAATCGACGGCGCGATACAGCACGCGCCGCAATCGGGACGGCACGCGTGACCGTCCACGTGAAACGGAGACTCGCGCTTCACGACGTTGTTCGCCCCGCTTTTCACCCCGCTTGTCTCCCAATCGCTCACGACACTTTTCCTGAACTCGAACATGTGCGGCACATCACCAAGACCCGCATTGTGCCATCGCCTCACATGCGACCTTTTTACACAATCTGACCTACGAGGGCTCACGTAAACTCGACGCATACGAAAGGCCACGCTCAAGAGGCGCCCGCGCTGTCCGATCCGGTCCGGTATCTTGCCAGGGCGCCGGCTCCTGCCTCTTCCACGGTGGCCGTCAGACCCGAGCCTCTCATGACCACCGCCGACACGCTCTTCCGCCCCGATCTGCTCGCCAAATACAGCGCGAACGGTCCACGCTATACGTCCTATCCGACCGCCTTGCAGTTCCGCGACGAGTTCGATCCCGCCGACTATTTACGCGCCGCCGCCGACCCGGGTGCCTCCGCCACCGATCTCTCGCTGTACTTCCACATCCCGTTTTGCGACACCGTGTGCTTCTATTGCGGCTGCAACAAGGTCGCTACGAAAAACCGCGCGCACGCGCGTCCGTACGTCGAACGGCTGAAGCGCGAAATGGCTCTGCAGGCGGCGTATCTCGACACGCGGCGCCCGGTGTCGCAACTGCATTGGGGCGGCGGCACGCCGACCTTCCTGTCGCACGACGAAATGGCCGAACTGATGACAGCCGCGCGCAGGCACTTCACGTTGCTGCCCGATGCCGAAGGCGAATATTCAATCGAGGTCGATCCGCGCGAAGCCTCGCCCGAGACCATCGCGCATTTGCGCGAGCTCGGCTTCAATCGGCTCAGTCTCGGGGTGCAGGATTTCGATCCACTGGTGCAGCAAGCGATCAACAGGATTCAACCGCTCACGATGACCGCGTCGGTCATGCAGGCCGCGCGCGACAACGGCTTTCATTCGATCGGCGTCGATCTGATTTACGGCTTGCCGCATCAAACTGTCGAAGGTTTCAGCCGCACGCTCGACACGATGCTCGCGCTCGCCCCTGATCGCCTGTCGGTGTTCGCTTACGCGCACATGCCGCAGCTCTTCAAGATGCAGCGTCAGATGGACCCGGCCACGCTGCCTTCGCCTGCCGTGCGGCTCGCGATCCTGCAACGGGTGGTCGAGCGCTTGACGGGCGCGGGCTACGTCTACATCGGCATGGATCATTTCGCGTTGCCTACCGACGAACTCGCGCGCGCTCAGGCACAGCGCACGCTGCATCGAAATTTTCAGGGCTACAGCACGCGTGCGGAATGCGATCTGATCGGCCTCGGCGCGTCGTCGATCGGCAAGGTCGGCGACGTGTATGCGCAAAACGTCAAGGATCTGCCCGGCTATGCCGCGGCGATCGACGCAGGCCGGCTCGCGATCACGCGCGGCGTGCGGCTCACCGCGGACGATCGTCTGCGCCGCGATGTGATCACGCAACTGATGTGCAATCTCGAGCTGCGCTTCGACGAATTCGAAGCCGCTCACGGGATCCGTTTCATCGATACATTTGCGCCGGAACTGGAACGCCTGCGCGGCTTCGAGGAAGACGGGCTGGTGTCGGTCGGCGGCAGCAAGCTCGAGGTGCGGATGGCCGGACGCATGCTCGTGCGCAACATCGCGATGGTATTCGACCGTTACCTCGGCCAGCACACCTTAGAGCGATTTTCCCGCACGGTCTGAAGACGGTGGAGGCTTCGATAGGGACCGGCTTGCCCGGCGTCGAAATTTCGGCCATAATCTGCGTCTTCGCCGCGCGCCATACCCTGACGCGTGCGCTGCAAGACCTGCCCAGGTGGTGAAATTGGTAGACGCAGGGGACTCAAAATCCCCCGCCGCAAGGCGTGCCGGTTCGATTCCGGCCCTGGGCACCAGAAACACTGCGCAACGCATTGATTTCATTAAAATTCCACATTCAATTGGCGTCAATCTGGCGTAACGGTTTTGTGCGCCGGACGCGGTCGCGTAATGTATCGCGTACGCGCGAGCGGACAGGCCGCCCTGCACCTTCCGTCAAAAGTTTTGCCCTGCGGAAAAAGGTAACCGGAGTAACCGGGCAAATAGAGTCAGCCTCAAAACCTTATCCAGCAACGCTCCCAGCGATCAGCGCAAAGGTAACCAAAGGGTAACTGAAGCGTAACCGGTTAGCTTTTCGCTTACCTCGGGTTTCCCTCGACGGCAATTGCTTATCCTGGACCGTCCGGTAGTTTGATCGAATACCGACTGAAGCGCACAACCTCGCCCCCGATCCCGTCATTGAGCTGCGCGAATCGACGCTGCAACGGTTCGATTTCGTTACGCCCGACTACCTCTGCGGCCGTGTCGGCCGCACCAATTCCGCCCGTATTGCTCGGTACGATCCCCATGAGCTGCGGCGGGATGCGATGCGCCGCGGGCCGCTGTATGCCCGGAAAACGCGCGCGTGGCAGCGGCGGCCGTCATCAAGCTAACGCCGCAATGAAAAGGGTATCCAGGCTAATTGGCAGTTGATTGGAGTTCTGTTACGTTTTCGCTCTACTTTCCAATGCGGAGTGGGACTTGAGCAACGTATACAGCTTCGGTATCCATAATGGATTAACACCCGCCCAGCTATTCTTCCTCGTTATGCTGGATGAATCGGCGAAGGAGATCGGCGTTGAGGATCTAGCATCGCTGGCCGCTGTAATCTCAGGTCTGCCGCTCGTGCCAACGCGTGCGAAACCGGGGGGCGCCACAAAGGGGACTTCGGTCGCATCGATAGTGTCTCGCACGCCGCTACCGTTCGAGATATGTCAAAAAATCCTGCCAACACTTACACTCGCCAGCGTAAGGAATCTCAAGATCATCTTTACACACAAAATTGGCGCCTTCGTTGGGCGCACAATCCCGGTCGTCGGAGAAGTGTTGCTCGCGCGAGATGCATGGATTATTTCGGTCAACACAGTTCATAACTACAACCGGCTCGTGCGACCAGAGGACAAGGTATTCTGATGGATAAGTTGTGGCCCGAGGTTGAAGCTTTCGTTCGCAAAGAGGCCGGCGTATCGGCACGCAAGCTCATTACGCCGTTAACCAGTCTGGAAGATGATCTGGATATCACAGGTGACGATGCGGGCGAGTTTATGGTGCGCTTCTTCGAGCACTTTCGCATCGAGGTGGGAGACTATGATTTCAACCGCTATTTCCTCACCGAGGGCTCTGGCGTGGCACTTCTGTTCACCATGTTTTCGAAGAAGCGGCGAGAAAGCCTCAAAAGAGTCCCCCTAACGGTAGGCATGCTCGTCAACGCGGTGCGGCTTAAGCGATGGGACTCAAGTCAGATCGAACTCTTGCACGACACGTAGCAGGGGTTGTTGGACGCCTCAAAATTGGAGCACCGTCATATGGCGGCCAATACGCCAAAGTTCCGACGTGATTCCGCTTGTGCGCTGGTGCAGGTGAGCACAGACATGGCAAGAAACAGGAACACTTGACTAAAAGATTCCAATGGACACTCCGCTTGTCATCTGCCTTCTCGAACAGTGGCACCAGTTTAATCACCCAGCGATGTAGCGTTGAATGATCGACCGCGATACCGCACTCGGCCATCATCTCTTCACGATTACGCAAACTGAGCTGGTGCGCTATCGCGCGGCGCAGATCCTGTCGATCGAGGGCATCGTGGCGGCATGAAGGGCGAGGCAGTCAAGCGAGTGACGGCCGCTCAGGTCGATGAATTCGGCTTTGCCGCTGACGTTGCGATGGCCGTCGAGGCAAACCGCATGGTCTGCGAAGTGCCAGGGCAGCAGATCGAGGCCCTGGCAGCTCCAACGGAGCGCCCTACCGCTGCGCCACCGGCACACTGCCATCCGCCGCAGCACGCCGGCATTTGAACGCGTAGCCGATCCACATCACGACCAGCCACGCCGGCACGAGCCATACCGATACCGACAAGCCCGGCGTCATCGCCAGAATCACGAGGATCAGCGCCATGAACGCAAGGCAGATCCAGTTGCTGACCGGAAACCAGAACGACTTGAACACCAGCGTCTCGCCCGCCGCGACCATCGCTTTGCGCGACTTCAGGTGCGTCAGGCTGATCAGCGCCCAGTTCAGCACCAGCGCGGCGACGACTAGCGCCATCAGCAGGCCGAGCGCTTCGGCCGGAATCAGATAGTTGACGATCACACAGGTAAACGTGGCGAGCGCCGACAAACCGATCGCCATGTACGGCACGCCGCGGCGGTCGACCTTCATCAGCGCACGCGGCGCATTGCCCTGTTCCGCGAGGCCGTAGAGCATCCGGCTGTTCGCATACACGCCGCTGTTGTACACCGACAGCGCCGCGGTCAGCACCACCACGTTGAGCACATTCGCGGTCAGCGTCGAGCCGATTTGCGAGAAGATCATCACGAAGGGGCTGCCGCCGGCGGCTACCTGATTCCACGGATACAGCGAGAGCAGCACCGTCAACGAGCAGATGTAGAAAATCAGGATCCGGTAGATCACCTGATTCACGGCCTTCGGAATGCTTCGCTGCGGCTTGTCGGCTTCGGCCGCCGTGATACCGATCAACTCCAGGCCGCCGAACGAGAACATGATGACCGCGAGCATCATGAACAGTCCGCGGAAACCGTGCGGGAAAAACCCGTCATGGCTCCAGAGATTGGTGATCGACGCCTGCGGGCCGCCGTGGCCGCTAACGAGCAGATAGCCGCCGAACAGGATCATGCCGATCACCGCTACCACCTTGACGATCGCGAACCAGAACTCGGTTTCGCCGTAGGCTTTGACGTTGGCGAGATTGATCGCGTTGATGCCGACGAAGCACACCAGCGCCGACACCCACGCGGGCACGCCCGGCCACCAGTAATGCACGTAGGTGCCGACCGCGGTCAGCTCGGCCATGCTCACGAGCACGTACAGCACCCAGTAGTTCCAGCCGGACAGAAAACCGGGAAAGTCGCCCCAATATTTGTAGGCGAAGTGGCTGAACGAGCCGGCAACCGGCTCCTGCGCAACCATCTCGCCGAGCTGCCGCATGATCATGAACGCGATGATGCCGCCGATCGCGTAGCCGAGAATCATCGACGGGCCGGCTGCCTGCAATACGCTGGCGGAGCCGAGAAACAAGCCGGTGCCGATCGCCCCGCCCAGCGCGATCAGCTGGATGTGACGATTCTTGAGCCCGCGCTTCAGGCCGTCTTGCTGCTGTGCACTATTCAAAATTGCGCTCCAGTGTATGGATATCGATCACCTGGTCAAACTTGTGGTTTGGCCCGGCAGAACCGCAAATTTTACAGCGGCCGATATTGCCTAAATACTGGGAGCAACCCGGCCCTTGGTTCCGCACCGCACTTAACGGCGACGATATTGATTGACAAGGCGTGCCGCTTCGGTATGTTGCCCTAGTCGAGGTTTCAGCCTTCGGAGATTCAACATGTCGCCCAAACGTCTGATTTGCGCTGCTGCTTTGTGTCTCTGGTTCGCTGGCACCGGCGCCCTGGCGCAAACCGCGGCGCCCGCTGTCGAGCCCGCCGCCGAACCGCCCGCCACGCCGGCCATGGACTCGCAGGAGCTCGAAGCGCCGGCCCCGGCACCCGTACCCGCCGCGCCGGCTCCAGCCCCGGCGGCGGCCGCCACGCCCCCCCCGCCACCCGCGGCGCCGATGACCGGCCCCGTGCGCAACGTCGTGCTGGTTCACGGCGCTTTCGTCGACGGGTCGAGCTGGAATGGCGTCGTCGCGAAGCTGCAGCAGAAGGGCTACCACGTGAGCTCGGTGCAGAACCCGCTCACGTCGCTCGCCGACGATGTCGCCGCCACTCGCCGCGTACTCGCGCGGCAGAATGGTCCGACCATGCTGGTGGGGCACTCATGGGGCGGTGTCGTGATCACCGAAGCGGGCGCGAACGCGCCGAACGTCGCGGGCCTCGTCTACGTGGCGGCGATTGCGCCGGACCTGCACGAATCGACCATGGATCTGATGAAACGCGCAGCGCCCATGCCTGCGGGCCAGGGCATCACCGCGGACGCGACCGGCTTCCTCTGGCTCGACCGCGGCAAGTATCACGCCGACTTCGCGGCCGACGTCCCCGAAAACCTCACGCGCGTGCTCTCCGCCGCGCAACAGCCGATCTCCGCGAAGGCGTTCAACGAGACCGTCAGCCAGGTCGCATGGAAAGAAAAGCCCGCCTGGTACGTGCTGACCACGAAGGATCGCGCCGTGTCGCCCGAAGTCGAGAAATTCATGGCCGACCGGATGCGCGCGAAGATCGTGCCGGTCGCATCGAGTCATCTCGCGCCGGTGTCGCATGCAGGCGCGATCGCCGACGTGATCGATCACGCGGCGAGAGAACTCAGCCGCCAGCAATAGCGGCGCTTAAGCGTTTAGCGCAACATGAACGACATCGCCGACAGGCAGTTCAACATACGCACCGCATGTTCCGCCGATTGCGCATTGAAACGCAGCGTGACGGCGTCGACGCGCGTCAGCGTCGGCCATTGACAGAACAGATCGGCGAGCGCGGTGGTTTGCACGCGCAGTTCACATTCGACGGGCTTCGCTTCGGCGCGCGTGGCTTGCGGCGCATGGCCGGCACTGACGTGCTGCTGCACCACTTCGCGCGCCGCGCATTCGATTGCATCACGCGCGGCGGCCGGCGTTTGGGTGACGCCGCTCGCGTGCCCGGTCGCGCTCTTGGTGACGACAAAACGCGCATCGGGAAAACGCGGCGCCGTTTCCTCGGCGAATACATCGTCGCCGGACAAAAGCGCCACACGTGCGCCATATTCTCGCGCCAGCGCGCCATACAATCCCGCCTCACCGACTTCGACGCCGTTCAGCGAGACCCGCGCGTACGCGAAGCTATTGATCGTGTGCGCGAGGATGCCGCGCGTTTGCGACATCGCGTGATAGCCGATCATGAACACCAGCGCCGCGCCGTATTCGAGCCCGGCCATCATGCCGAGCGTGCGCGGCTTGCCGAGCACCAGCTGAGCGCGCGCATCGAGCAGATCGGGCAGCAGATTGCGGAAGCCGCCGTGCGAGTCGTTGACCCACACGTGCGTCGCGCCGCCGGCGAAGGCGCCTTCGATCGCAGCATTGGCTTCGAGCGTCATCCAGCGGCGCGCGGCTTCGTATTCGGCGTTGCCCGCACGCGTCTGCTCAGGATGGAACACACCGGCTACGCCTTCGATGTCGGCGGAAATCAGAACTTTCATCAGGGAGATTGCTTGAGAAGTTGAGCGAGGTCGGCAGCGGTGTCGTGCAACGACAAACGCCGATGGCCGTCGCGGCCCGTCACCGAAGTGGCGCTCCACAACGCATCGACGATCGCCTGCTCGACGCTGTCCGAACAGGCGCGGAATAACGGATCGAGACGCGCGTGCGCGAGCAGCGGCGGCAGCGCGACGATATCGGCATCGTGCGGCACGGTATAAGCCGTTGAAAACGCCAGCGCGATATCGCCGCTGCCGTGGCCGTACACCGAGCCGGTTCGTGCGAGGCCCGCCGCCGCGCGCAATGACAGACGCTTGAGCTGGCGCGAGTCGAGCGGCGCGTCGGTGGCGACGATCATGATGATCGAGCCTTGCTCGGGTTTGCCAGCCGTGGCGGCGGCTTGGGACACCCGCTCGGCCAGCACGCGGCCGAGCGGCACGCCGTCGATCGTCAGCATCGGCAAACGGCCGAAGTTCGCCAGCACCAATGCGCCGACCGAATAGGAGCGCCCCGATATATCGGCCACGCGCGACGCATTGCCGATCCCGCCCTTCAGATCGAAGCACGACATGCCGCGCCCCGCGCCGACCGAACCGCCGGCCACGTCTGCGCTCGCGGCAGCACAAGCCGCGTTGTAATGCGGTTCGCCCACCGCCAGCGCCTGGATATCGTTCAGGTATCCGTCGTTGCATTCGAACACCAACGGATTCACCGTCGACCACTCGCGTCCGATCCGCGGATTCACTTTGATCGCCGCGCGAATCTGCGCCTGCGCGAGCGCCGCGACGCCAAAGGTATTGGTCAAAGCAATCGGCGTTTCCAGCACGCCGAGCTCTTCGACCTGCACGAGCCCGATGCTTTTTCCAAAGCCGTTGATCACCGACACAGCCGCCGGCACCTTGTCGCGAAACGGATCGCCGCGGTGTGGACGGATCACCGTGACGCCGGTTTGCACAGGACCTTCGTCCAGCGTGCAATGACCGACCGTCACGCCATGCACATCGGCGATCGTGCCGAGCAGACCGCGCGGCAATACGCCGATATGCGGCGCGTTTTCAGCGTTGCCGATACTCATGGCCGGTCGAGTTTCGGATCGAGCGCATCGCGCAATCCGTCGCCGAGCAGGTTGAACGCCAGCACGGTGAGGAAAATCGCGAGACTCGGAAACAGCGCGATATGCGGCGCGGTGACCATATCGGCGCGTGCTTCGTTGAGCATCGCGCCCCACTCGGGCGTCGGCGGTTGCGCGCCGAGTCCGAGAAACGACAGGCTCGCTGCCGTGATGATCGAGGTGCCGATGCGCATCGTGAAGTACACCACCACCGATGAAATCGTCCCCGGCAGAATATGCCGCACGATGATCGTCCAGTCCGATGCGCCGATGCTGCGCGCCGCTTCGATATAGGTCAGTTGCTTGAGCATCAGCGTATTGCCGCGCACGAGACGCGCAAACGCGGGAATGCTGAAAATCGCCACCGCGCAGATCACGTTGATCATGCCGTTGCCGAGAATCGCCACCACGCCGATCGCGAGCAGAATGCCGGGGAATGCGAACAGCACGTCGGCGACGCGCATCGTGATGCGGTCCCACCAGCCTTCGTAGTACCCGGCCAGCAGACCGAAGAAGGTGCCGATCATCGCGCCGATCGCCACCGACAGAAAGCCTGCCTCGAGCGAAATACGCGAGCCCACCAGAATGCGGCTGAAAATGTCGCGGCCCAGCGAATCGACGCCGAACCAGTGCGCGGCTGACGGCCCCGCGTTCAACGCGTCGTAGTCGAAGAAGTTTTCCGGATCGTACGGCACGATGTGCGGCGCAACGATCGCAGCCGCGATCAACAGCAGCACGAAAACGCCGGCGGCAAGCGCCACGTGCTGCTTGCGGAATTTGCGCCAGAACTCGCTCCACGGCGTGCGGATCGCACGTTCTGCCTGGGCGGCTCGCGCCGCATTCGCTTCGGTGGCTGTCGTGCTCATGCGGCCCTCACTTGAAACGGATGGTCGGGTTGATGACGGCGTACAGCACGTCCACGACCAGATTGATGATGATGAATTCGAGCGAGAACAACAGCACTTCGGCCTGAATCACCGGATAGTCACGCATCGACACCGCGGCCACCAGCAGGCGTCCGAGACCGGGCCAGTTGAACACCACCTCGACCATGATCGAGCCGCCGAGCAGAAAGCCGAATTGCAGCCCCATCATCGTGACGACGGGAATCATCGCGTTGCGCAGGCAGTGTTTGACGATCACGAGGTGCTCGGGCACACCTTTGGCGCGCGCGGTGCGTACAAAGTCTTCGTTCATCACTTCGACGAACGAGGCGCGCGTGAATCGCGCCATCACCGCGGCCACGGCCGCGCCGAGCGTGAGCGACGGCAGCACGTAGCTCTGCCATGACCCGTCGCCGACGATCGGCAACCAGCCGAGCTTCACCGAAAAAATCTCCATCAGCAGCATGCCGAGCGCGAAGGCCGGAAACGATATGCCCGACACCGCGATCGTCATGCCGAGCCGGTCCGGCCAGCGATTGCGCCACACAGCGGAGACAATGCCGATGCCCATGCCGAGCACGACCGCCCACACCATGCTGGCCAGTGTGAGCAGCAGCGTCGGCATGAAGCGCTCGCCGATTTCCTGGCTGACCGGCCGCTTGCTGCGCGTAGAGATGCCGAAGTCGCCGTGCGCGATCTTCACGAAGAAGCGGGCGAATTGCTGCGGCATCGGCCTGTCGAGGCCAAGGTCGGCGCGCACCAGCGCGACGGTCGCTTCGTCGGCCTCGGGGCCGGCGGCGAGGCGCGCCGGATCGCCCGGCAGCAGATGCACGAACAGGAACACCAGCACGGCGACGATAAAGAGCGTCGGCAGCAGGCCAAAGAGACGTTTGACGAGGAAGTTCAGCATGAATCCCAATCCGGCAATGAAGCGGGCGACGATGGATCTTCTGGCGCAGTACAGGACCGTCCGGCTGGCGCATTCATGCAGAACACGCCGGGCCGAACGGTCAGCTCATCACCTGATCGCGATGTCGTCGAAATTGAACGAACCGTCCGGCGCTACGTAAGCACCCGACAAACGCTTGCTGCGCGCGTACACGACCTTCTCCTTCACAAGGAAAATCCACGGCGCGTCGGCCCAGATGCGCTTTTGCGCATCCGTGTAGAGGGTGGCCTTCTGCGCGCGGTCGGTGGTTTCGAGCGCCTGCTTCAGATCGCTATCGACCGTGTCGTTCCTGTAGTACGCGGTATTGACCATCTTCGGCGGGAACGACACCGACGCGAGCAGCGGCGTGATCGCCCAATCCGCCTCGCCCGTCGACGACGACCAGCCCGCGTAGTACATCCGCACCGGCGCGGTGGCCGCGTCCTGCGCGCTTTCGACCTTGGCGACGCGCTGGCCCGCTTCGAGCGCTTCGACCTGCGCCTTGATGCCGACCTGTGCCAGTTGCTGCTGCACGAACTGAATCACCTTCTGCGCGGTCGAGTAGTTATAGGCCGACCACAACGTCGTTTCGAAACCGTTCGGATAGCCCGCTTCCTTCAGCAGCTCACGCGCCTTCGCCGGGTCGTACGGCCAGGGACCGAGCTTCGTCGCGTATTCGACGCCTTGCGGCACCACGCCGTCAGCCGGCGTCGCATAACCGGCGAACACGACCTTCGTGAGCGCGTCCTTGTTGATCGCGTAGTTCAGCGCTTCGCGCACCTTCGGGTTGTCGAACGGCTTCTGATTCATGTTCAGGCTGATATAGCGCTGGATGATCGAGGGCGACGCGATCAGATCGACCTTCGGGCTCGACTGCAATTGCGCGGCCTGTTCGAACGGCACCTGGAACGCGAAGTCCGCTTCGCCGGTACGCATCAACGCGGCGCGCGTGTTGTTGTCGACCACCGGTTTCCAGTCGATTGCGTCGACCTTCGGATAACCCTTCTTCCAGTAGCCGGCAAACTTCTTGACCGTCAGGTCGCCTGCCGGGTCCCATTTCACCAGCTCGAACGCACCGGTGCCGACCGGATGGAATGCGATGTCCTTGCCGTACTTCTTCAGCGCGTCAGGCGAAATCATCACCGCCGACGGATGCGCCAGCACGTTGACGAACGCCGAAAACGGCGCCTTCAGCGTGATCTTCACCGTGTACGGATCGACCACTTCGGTCTTCTCGATGCGGCTGAACATGTTGTAGCGCTTGAGCTTGTTCGCCGGATCGGTGACGCGGTCGAAGTTGGCCTTCACCGCCGCGGCGTTGAAATCGGTGCCGTCCTGGAACTTCACGCCCTGGCGCAGCTTGATCGTGTAGACCCTGGCATCCGGGCTCGCCTCATAGCTGTCGGCCAGCACGTTGACCAGCTTCATGTCCTTGTCGAAACCGAACAGGCCTTGATAGAACGACTTGCTGACCGCTTGCGACAGCGTATCGTTGGCGTCGTACGGATCGAGTGACGTGAAGGTCGAGGCCACCGCCATCACGGCAGTCGTCTCGGCATGCGCCACATTGCCCGCGAGCATCGCGAACACTACTGCGCCGCCGCTGACCAGCGCGCGCACACGAAAAGGAGAAGACGGGACCAGCAGGTTCATGAGGTTGGCTCCAGGCTGCGAAATGAAACTGGGTTGTGTGATGCGAATAGAAAGTCGGCTTCAGCAAGCGGGGTTGGATAGGCCGGTTTAACAGGCGGAATTCAATAAGCGCCGCCGACCCGATGCGCTGCGACGAAATGGTCCGGTCCGACAGCGATGAGAGGCGCGACCACCGGCTCGTCGTCGAGCGCGCGAATCGGGCTCGGAATCTCATCGGCGGCGAGCATCCGCCTCGCGTGACGGCGCGCCGGATCGGCCACCGGCACCGCGCCCATCAGCTTCTTCGTGTACGGATGCTGCGGTGCTTCGAACACCGCGCGGCGCGGACCGATCTCGACGATCTGGCCGAGATACATCACTGCGACGCGATGACTCACGCGCTCGACCACCGCCATGTCGTGCGAAATGAACAGATAGGCGACGCCGAGTTCGCGTTGCAGATCGAGCATCAGATTGACGATCTGCGCTTGTACGGAGACGTCCAGCGCGGAAACGGATTCGTCGGCGATCACGACTTTGGGATTCAACGCGAGGGCTCGCGCGATCGCGATGCGTTGCCGTTGCCCGCCGGAGAATTCGTGCGGATAACGGCGCGCGGCCTCGGGCGGCAAGCCGACCTTTTCGAGCAGCCACGCGACCCGCGCCTGAGCTTGCGCGCCTTGTGCGACACCGTGCACGAGCAAGGGCTCCATGATCGAGAAGCCGACCGTCAAACGCGGATTCAACGACGCGAACGGGTCCTGGAAGATGAACTGGATATCCCGGCGCAGCGCCTGCAACGCGGGGCCGGTCAGAGAACTGATTTCCTTGCCGTCGAATTCGATCGAGCCGCTCTGGCTTTCGACGAGGCGCAGCAATGAACGGCCCGTCGTCGATTTGCCGCAACCCGATTCGCCGACCAGCGCCAGCGTCTCGCCGGGACGCAAATCGAAGCTGACCTTTTCGACCGCATGCACGCGGCCTGTCACGCGGCCGAGCAAACCGCTCCTGACTGGAAAGCGCGTGATCAGATCGCGCACGCGCAGAATCGGCGGCGCGTTGTCGCGAATCAGCGGCTGAGTCTCTTCGGCGACGGCGGCAGCAGAACGAACGGCGTCATCGGTACCGGTCAAGGCTGCCTGTTCGAGCGTCAGAATCGGGAACCTGGCGGGCTGATCGGTGCCCTCCATTGCGCCCAGGCGCGGCACGGCTGCAAGCAGCGCTTTCGTATACGGATGCGACGGCGCGGCGAACAGCGCGTCCGACGCGCCCTCTTCCACTTTCTCGCCGCGATACATCACCAGCACGCGATCGGCCACTTCGGCCACCACGCCCATGTCGTGCGTGATAAAGATCACGCCCATGTTCATCTCGTCCTGCAAGCCGCGAATCAGTTGCAGGATCTGCGCCTGAATCGTCACGTCGAGCGCGGTGGTGGGTTCGTCGGCAATCAGCAATGCGGGCTTGCACGACAGGGCCATCGCGATCATCACGCGCTGCCGCATGCCGCCCGACAACTGGTGCGGATAGCGCGCGGCCACGCGGCGCGCTTCGGGAATGCGCACGAGTTCGAGCAGACGCAGCGTTTCCGCCTTTGCGGCGGAACGGCTCTTGCCCTGATGCAGGGCGATCGCTTCACCGATCTGGTCGCCGACCGTGAAGACCGGATTGAGCGAGGTCATCGGCTCCTGGAAAATCATCGCGATATCGGCGCCGCGTATCGAACGCATCGTGCCGGACGACGCTTTCGCCAGATCGAGCACACTGCCGTCGCGGCGCCGGAACGCGATACTGCCGCCGGCAAGGCGCCCGCCGCCATGCTCGATGAGCCGCATCAAGGCGAGCGACGTCACCGATTTACCCGAACCCGATTCGCCGACGATCGCCAGCGTCTCGCCGCGCTCGACGGTCAGCGACAGATTGCGCACCGCGTTGAAGGTGGTCTCGCCGCTGCGAAACGCGACCGACAGATCGTCGACCGCGAGCACGCGTTGCGGCGGCAAGGCTTCGATGAGCGGGCGGGCGCAGTGCGATGGAGTCGGCACGATGGAGTCCTTTGAATTCGAACGCGGCAAACAGGGCTCAAGCGGTGGATCAAGCGGTGGCTCAAGCATTGGCTCAGGCGGTGGCTCAGGCGGAAAAGCGCAAGCGGCGCCTCAGCCAACCGGCCTTAGCGATAAATCGCCGTCACCGGCGTCTCGCCGAGCCGGGCAAAACCGCGATACATACCTTCTGTGTTGAACGGCAGCGCAAGGTTGCCGCGCGCATCGACGGCGACCAGACCGCCGCGGCCGTCGATCTTCGGCAAACGGTTCATCACTACGTCGTGCGCCGCTTCTTCGAGCGACACGTTGCGGTACGCCATCTGCGCGGCGACGTCGTAGGCGGCGACCATGCGCATGAACATCTCGCCGGAGCCCGTGGTCGAGACCGCACAGGTTGCGTCGTCCGCATAGCAGCCCGCGCCGATCAACGGCGTATCGCCGACCCGGCCGACCTGTTTGTTGGTGACGCCGCCCGTCGACGTCGCAGCCGCCAGGTGCCCATGCAGATCGAGCGCGACCGCGCCGACAGTGCCGAACTTGCGATTCGGATCGATCGGTTCGTATTGCATGGGATCTCCATGACCGGCAGCGAGCGCCGCGCCGTCGTGATCGAGCATCGCGCGTGGCTGATCGCGTGCGAGCAGCCATTGCCGATGACGCGCTTCGGTATGGAAATACTCCGGCTCGACGAACTCGAGACCTTGCGCAGCGGCGAATGCTTCCGCGCCTTCACCGGAGAACAGCACATGTTCGCTGCGTTCGAGCACGCGGCGCGCCACCAGCACCGGATTGCGCACGCGCTTCACGCAGCAGATCGCGCCGGCTTCGAGCGTGCTGCCGTCCATGATGGCCGCGTCGAGTTCATGCGTGCCCGCCGCGGTGTACACCGCGCCATGGCCCGCATTGAAGAGCGGACAGTCTTCGAGCAGACGCACGGCTTCGCTGACGGCGTCGAGTGCGCTGCCGCCATCGGCGAGCACGCGCTGACCGGCGCTCAGCACGGCATGCAATGCAGCGTGGTATTCGGCTTCGGCGCCGGCCGGCATCGACGCCCGCAGGATGGTGCCCGCGCCACCGTGAATGGCAATGACTGAGTTGGAGTTCATCGTTTCGCTTTGTTCGATCGGTTCGCGTTGTTTGCGTTGTTCGCTCTGGTGGTGCGGGTAGTCCGGGTAGAAGCGCGCGTGGGCGAGTCCACCGTGTCCGACGGCGCGGCTTGCGGATCGGTGAGCCAGGGCAACACGAATTCGCTGACGCCGGCGGCCGCCTTCACCGAGCGTTTCGCCCGGTAAGCGACCGCGTCGCAGAGCGCCTCGATGACGGCCAGCACGGCGGAATCGGCATTGGCCGCCAGCCGCCGTTCGGCCCGGATATAGAGCGCGATATCGGCGAATTGCGCGAGCGGCGAGCGCGGGCTGTCGGTCAGCGCGAGCACGCGTGCGCCGCGGTCGGCGGCACGCCGCGCGAGTTCGACGGTGTCTTCGACGTAACGGGGAAACGCGATGCCGATCACCAGATCGCCTTCGTCCGATGCGAACAGGCGCCGCGCCGCATGCGAGGGTCCGCCGATCAGCGCGAGCGACTGCACATTGTCGTGATACGGCATCAGACCGTGCTCCATCAGACCGGCGAGAAACGCGCTGGAGCCGTAGCCCAGCACGAACACGCGGCGTGCGGCGATGATCGCTTCGACCGCGGCCTCGGCGACGGCGCTGTCGATCGAGGTGCGGATGGTTTGCAGATTGGCGGCAGCCTGTTCGAGCAGCGCGTCGAGTAGATTCTCGCCGGCCGCAAGCGACTCCTGTGCAGTGCGAAGCCTTTCGATGGGGGCGAGCGTCGCCTCGAAACCCCGCACCAGCGCCTCGCGAAACTGCGGATAACCGTCGAAGCCGAGCGCGCGTGCGAAACGGTTCGCCGTTGCCACCGACGCGCCCACCACGCTGGCCAGTTCGTCGATCCGCATGGTGGCGGCGCGAAACAGATTGGCCAGCACGTAATCGCCCATGCGCCGATGGATCGGCGTCAAAACCGGCATCGCCGCGGTGATGCGCGCAGCGATCGCCTGCTCGGCGGGATTGGATGCAGCGGATGAGTGGTGAATCATTCGAGAGCGCGCGCCGCAGCGGTTTTATACAAGTTGGATGAAATTATATTTACATGAAAACCTCGCCGAAAAAAATTCATTTTCATTTTCGAGGGTTTTCACCGGGGCGCAGCCGACGCCGTGACGCTGCGCGGCGCTCCGCTTCTTGCGGTGTTATTCTTCGCTCGCCATGAATCTCGAAAGCATTCTCTTTACTCAAGGTTTCGGCTCGCGCCGCCAATGCCGAGCGCTGATCGCCGACGGCCGCGTGACAATCGGCGGCCATGCCCATACCGACCCGGACGCCGATCTCGCCACCGCTGACGGCGCGTTCCAGTTCAGCGTCGACGGCGTCGTCTGGCCGTATCGCGAGCATGCCTACCTGCTGCTGAACAAGCCGGCCGGCTACGAATGCTCGCGCGAGCCGCAGCATCATCTGAGCGTATTCAGCCTGCTGCCGCCGCAGTTCGCCGCGCGCGGCGTGCAGTGCGTGGGCAGGCTCGATCAGGACACCACCGGCCTGCTGCTGCTCTCCGACGACGGCAAATTCGTGCATGCGTTCACGTCGCCCAAACGCAAAGTGCCGAAGGTGTACGTGGCGACCACCCGCCATCCGGTCGACGACACGCAACTGAGTGCCTTGCGCGACGGCGTCCTGCTGCACGGCGAACCCAAACCGATCGCAGCCGTAAACGCACGGGCCCGCGGTGACCACGCGCTGGAACTCACCGTGATGGAAGGCAAATATCACCAGGTCAAGCGGATGATCGCCGCGGCGGGCAACCGCTGCGAAGCACTGCATCGCGCGCAGATCGGCGGGCTTGCATTGCCTGCCGCACTTGCAGAAGGCGCGTGGCAATGGCTCGACGAAGCCGACCTCGGATCTTTACGGAGCGGGTAAACAGGTACAGCGCAGGTACAACGCAGGTACCGCGCGCTCAAAGCCTTGAACGGCCGCGAAAAAAATGTTCGCCTCCCCACATAGCGTCTGCTGAGAGCCCTATCGTGCGCTGCGTCGCAGCATGCTCTTCCTTACAACCCCTTCTATACTCGATTAAACAACGACTACAAAGAGTTCAAGGAGGGGCGTCATGATCATCCACGACACCGTCGAGATCTCGTACGCGATGATTGCTTTCACGTGCCTCGGGCTCGTCCTGATTGGCGGACTGCTGGTCGCAATGCGGTTGCGGCACAGATATCATCCGAATCTTATCGGCGCCTTGATCGGCGCGATGCTGTGCTTCCTGCTGCTGGAAGCACTGCCGGCGCTCACGTAAGGCGGCGGGGCCACACGCAGCCGGCCAATGGCCGGCCCGGCGCGAGCGTTTCGCCGGGTAATGCCCGGTGCGGCGGCTTTTTTGCTCGCCGCAAAACCCATTCGATCGAACCGTTCGTGGAGTTCAATCGCGCCCTTTCGCTTCGCCGACGCTTCCCGTGCCGGTTCCGCCGCGAACTTCCCGCAGAAAATGTTCAACGCTCGGATAACGCAGCCGCACGCGCAGTTCTTCTTTGAGACGCCGGTTCACCAGCCGCCTCGACTCTCGCATGAAGGACAGCAAAGTCGGCTCGATCTGCTGCCCAGCCGCCGCGCGCGTGATGCGCGGCGCACGCTCGAGGCCGAACGCATCGGCCACCACGTCGAAGTACTCGCCCATTTTCAGCGACGTGTCGTCGGACGCGTGGATCACGCGCGCCGGCCGGCCGTGCGTGGACATGCGCACCAGAATCGCGGCGAGATCGTCGGCATGGATGTGGTTGGTGTAGACATCTTCGGCATCGATCAAAGCCGGCGTGCGTTTGTCGAGTCGCGCAAGCGGCAGGCGGTTGCCGGCATAAATGCCCGGAATCCGCGCAATGCTTGCCGCGATCGCGCCCCGGGCCGTCGCGCGCCGCAGTTGCCGCTCGGCCGAGACGCGGCGCTTCGCACGCGGATTGGTAGCTTGCAGCGCGCGCGTTTCGTCGATCCATGCACCGCCGCAATCGCCGTAGACGCCCGTCGTGCTCGCATAAACCAGCCGCACGGGCGTGCGCAAACCGGCGGCTCGCCGCACCCCGTCGGGTACAATATTGGCTGCTTCAGATTCCATCCACGCAGCACGAACGCGGCGCTGCCGTGCTACCGGCATGACGGTGCCACGCGCGGCACGTAAGACACGAGGGCCACGAGCGCTCAGCGTCGCGAGTAAGGCACGGGTGCGGCGGTCGTCGTCACCGGTCTTTTGCGGCGGCGCGAGATGCAGCACGGTCGGCGCGAGACCCGCGAGCCGCTTCAGGCTGCGGCGCGCGTCGAGGTCGCCGACCAGCGGGCTCACGCCCGCGGCGCGCAATTCGGCGCGGCGCCCGGCGTGGCTGGTCAGCGCGAAGACATGCGCGTGCGGTTCAAAGAGGGGCACGCAGCGCATGCCGACATCGCCGCATCCGACAATCAACACGCGCGGCCGGCGGAATTTTCGTGTCGCTTTCATGGTGGACGCATTGTAGCCGTCAAGCGCAGCAGGTACCGCGCAGTTGGCGCCGCGGGTCCGACGACGCGGGTCCTACGACGCGGGTCCGACAACGATTACCGACTTTTCGATTTCGAACACTCTATGGCATTTAACGTCACTCTCCGGCAAAGCGGCCGGCAGTTTCAGGTAGAACAGGACGAACCGGTGCTCAGCGCCGCCTTGCGCCAGGGCATCGGCCTGCCGTACGGCTGCAAGAACGGCGCCTGCGGTTCTTGCAAAGGCACGGTGGTCAGCGGCGAGATCGAGCAGCGTCAGCATTCGTCGTCGGCATTGTCGAACGACGAGAAGACGCGCGGCATGGCGCTCTTCTGCTGCGCAACGGCTTGCTCCGATCTCGAAGTGGATATCCGCGAAGTAGCCGGTGTCGGCGACGTGCAGGTCAAGAAGCTGCCGTGCCGCGTCAACGCAATCGAGCGCAAGGCCGACGACGTCGTGGTGCTCAAGCTGCAACTGCCGGCCAACGAACGTCTGCAATATCTGGCCGGACAGTACCTCGAATTCATTCTGAAGGACGGCAAGCGCCGCAGCTATTCGATGGCGAATGCGCCGCACGCGGAAGGTCCGATCGAACTGCACATTCGCCACATGCCCGGCGGCGCCTTCACGGATCACGTGTTCAACACGCTGAAAGAGCGCGACATCCTGCGCTTCGAAGCTCCGCTCGGCACGTTCTTCCTGCGCGAAGAGTCGGACAAGCCGATCGTGCTGCTGGCCTCGGGCACCGGCTTCGCGCCGCTGAAGGCGATCGTCGAGCATGCGGTGTTCAAGAACCTCGCGCGGCCGATGACGCTCTACTGGGGCGCGCGCCGCAAGAAGGATCTGTATCTGCTCGAACTGGCCGATCAATGGGCAAAGGAGATTCCGAACTTCAAGTTCGTGCCGGTGCTGTCGGAGCCGGACGCGAACGATGCGTGGACGGGCCGCGTCGGTTTCGTCCATCGCGCGGTGATCGAGGATCTGCCCGATCTGTCCGCGTACCAGGTCTATGCATGCGGCGCCCCGGTCATGGTCGAATCGGCCCAACGCGATTTCACGCAGCATCATGGCCTGCCGGAAGACGAGTTCTATGCGGATTCGTTTACCAGCGCGGCGGATCTGGCGAACGCGGTTTGAGGGCCGCGCGGCCCGATCTCATGACCCTGCGATCGAGCCGTTCCTGAGCAACATGTCAGCGATAAGGCGGATGCGCAAAAATCCGCCCTGTCGCGAATCCGTGCAAATTCATGGTTTACACCATCGCACGCGATGTCGTATTCTTTCGCGCATGAACCGCATCCAATCCGAACTCCGACGTCGCCGCTCGCCGCTCCCCTAGGGACGCCGCCGGCTTCGTCACGGATTCGCGCCACACAAAGGCGCAAGCTGTTCGAATCATGAAAGCCACGGCATGCCGTGGCTTTTTTGTTTTTCGGCCCTTGTTTCACTTTGGCCAAACCTTCATTCACCCTTCACCCCGTCGTCTGGAGCCTGCCGTCATGAATTTCAATGAGTATCCGATCGAGTCGCTGATGTACATCACAAACCGGCCCGAAATCGTTTTCACGCACGGCAAGGGTTCGTGGCTCTATGACAATAACGGCAAGCGATATCTGGACTTCATCCAGGGCTGGGCGGTCAATAGCCTCGGCCACTGCAACGACGGCATGATCGAAGCGCTGAACAAGCAGGCGCAACTGCTGCTCAATCCGTCGCCCGCGTTCTACAACGCCCCGATGGCGCAGCTCGCCGGTTTGCTCACGCAGCACAGCTGCTTCGACAAGGTGTTCTTCGCCAACAGCGGCGCCGAAGCGAATGAAGGCGCGATCAAGCTCGCGCGCAAGTGGGGCAAGAAATTCAAGGATGGCGCGTTCGAAATCATCACGTTCGATCACAGCTTCCACGGCCGCACGCTCGCGACCATGTCGGCAAGCGGCAAGCCGGGCTGGGACACCATCTACGCACCGCAAGTGCCGGGCTTCCCGAAGGCGGATCTGAACGACATCGCATCGGTGGAAAAGCTCATCAACGCGAACACCGTCGCGGTGATGCTCGAGCCGATTCAAGGCGAAGGCGGCGTGATTCCGGCCACGCGCGAATTCATGCAGCAACTGCGCGCGCTGACCAGACAGCACAACCTGCTGTTGATCGTCGACGAAGTGCAAAGCGGTTGTGGCCGTGCAGGCACCTTGTTCGCGTACGAACTGTCGGGCATCGAGCCGGACATCATGACGCTCGGCAAGGGCATCGGCGGCGGCGTGCCGCTCGCGGCACTGCTGGCCAAGGCCGAGGTCGCCGTGTTCGAAGCGGGCGATCAGGGCGGCACCTACAACGGCAATCCGCTGATGACCGCGGTCGGCTATTCGGTGATCTCGCAACTGACGGCACCGGGTTTCCTCGAAGGCGTGCGCGCGCGTGGCGAGTATCTGCGCACGAAACTGCTGGAGCTGTCGGAAGAACGCGGCTTCAAGGGCGAACGCGGCGAAGGTCTGCTGCGGGCATTGCTGCTCGGCAAGGACATCGGCAACCAGATCGTCGAAAAAGCGCGTCTCATGCAGCCCGACGGCCTGCTCCTGAACGCGGCTCGTCCGAACCTGCTGCGCTTCATGCCGGCGCTGAACGTCACGAAGGAGGAAATCGACCAGATGATGGCGATGCTGCGTTCGATTCTCGACACGCTGTAACCGCTCGGAGCGCACGCATGACGACGGCCGCAACGCTCTCGATCCGCCGCTTCGACGCGGGCGACACCGATGCCGTGGTCGCGCTGTGGCAAGAGGCATTCCCCGAGTACCGGGACGCGACGAAGCCGCAGCGCAATCCGCATCTGTCGATCGCCAACAAGCTGGCGACGCAACCGGAACTGTTCTTTGTCGCCGTGCTCGGCGAGCGCATCGTGGGCACCGTGATGGGCGGCTACGATGGGCACCGGGGATGGTTGTATTCGCTTGCGGTGGATGCTTCGTTGCGTCGGCATGGCATCGGCACGCGTCTCGTCGCGCATGTCGAAAAAACGCTGACCGAACGCGGATGCCCTAAGCTGAATCTGCAGGTACTGTCCGCGAAGGCCGATGTGCGCGCGTTTTATGAAGCGCTCGGTTATCGCACCGACGAAGTGATCAGTCTCGGCAAGCGCCTGGGTGAAGTGGCTGCGTCGGCGGCTTGAGCGCTGGACACGCTCGAATGAGAAAAAGGCCGCATGCGAATGAATACGCATGCGGCCTTTTTCATCGGCACAGCAAACTTACGTCAGCTGGCTCACTCACCCAAGTTATTCACCCGCTCATTCACCCAGATACGCTGCCCGCACCTTCGGATCGTCCAGCATCTGCTTCGCGTCGCCGGACATCGTGACCAGACCCGAGTCCATCACGTAGCCGCGGTTCGCCGCCTGCAACGCGAGACGCGCATTTTGCTCGACCAGCAGCACGGTCATGCCTTCGGCCGAGATCGCGCGCACCACTTCGAAGATCTTCTCGACCATGATCGGCGACAGACCCATCGACGGTTCGTCGAGCAGCAACAGCTTCGGCTTGCTGATGATCGCGCGCGCCATCGCCAGCATCTGCTGCTCGCCGCCCGAGAGCGTGCCCGCGTACTGCGTCGCACGTTCCTTCAGACGCGGGAAGAAGCCGAACATACGATCGACGTCCGCCTTGATGGCGTCCGTATCGTTGCGCAGATAAGCACCCATCTGCATGTTCTCGACGATCGACATGCGCGCGAAAATACCGCGGCCTTCCGGCACCATCGCCAGACCGCGCTTGAGCAGTTCGTGCGCGGGCATACCTTTGATCGACTGGCCCATGTACTCGATGTCGCCTGCCGAGTACGGCTTGAGACCCGTGATCGCCTTCATCGTCGTGGTCTTGCCTGCGCCGTTCGCACCGATCAGCGTCACCAGTTCGCCCTGCGCGACTTCGAGATCGATACCCTTGACTGCCTGGATGCCGCCGTAATTGACCTGCAGGCCCTTGATTTTCAACATTGCCGTAGCCATCAGTGGACCCCCGCGCCGAGATAAGCCTCGATCACCTTCGGGTCCCTCTGCACGTCGTGCGGCAGCCCCTGGGCGATCACCTTGCCGTAGTCGAGCACTGTCATCTGATTGCACAGGCCCATTACCAGTTTCACGTCGTGCTCGATCAGCAGGATCGTGCGGCCGTCACTGCGGATCTTGTCGAGCAGCTTGGTCAGCTCGACCTTCTCCGTCGCGTTCATGCCGGCCGCCGGTTCGTCCAGCGCCAGCAGCTTCGGATCCGTTGCCAGTGCGCGTGCGATCTCCAGACGGCGCTGGTGACCATACGACAGGTTGCGCGACGTGTAGTCCGCGTATTGCAGCACGCCCACATACTCGAGCAATTCCAGCGCGCGCTCCTTGATTTCGCGTTCTTCCTGACGCTCGGCCGGCGTCTGGAACACCGCGCCGATCAGGCCGTGCTTGGTGCGCACGTGACGGCCGACCATCACGTTTTCCAGCGCGGTCATGCCGCCGAACAGGCGGATGTTCTGGAACGTACGGGCAATCCCCGCCTTTGCCACCTGGTACACCGCGGTCGGCGTGTAGTTCGTGCCGTCCAGCTTGAATTCGCCGGAGTCCGGCGTGTACAACCCCGTGATCACGTTGAAGAACGTGGTCTTGCCTGCGCCGTTCGGGCCGATCAGGCCGTAGATCTGGCCTTCCTGGATTTCGAGGCCGACATCGGCCAAGGCCTGCAGGCCGCCAAAGCGCTTGTTCACGCCCTTCACTGACAGTCGGATTTGTTTATCACTCACATTAGCGCTCATATCGTTTCTCCTGTGTCGGCCAGAGTTAGCGCTTTAGCTGTCGACCGGAGTTCACGCTTTAGCGTGTTACTCCGGTCCCATGCAAAGCACTTACTCTGGTCCCATGCATAGCTGTCGACCTGCACAGGCCTCAGGCACGCACCGGCTTCTTGCTGGCGCGTTTCGCCAGTTTCGCAATCTTGTCCTCGTGCTTCGGCGAGGGCCACAGGCCTTCCGAGCGGTACAGCATGATGAGAACCATGGCGAGACCGTACAGCAACTGACGGATCACTTCCGTATCGACGATTTCATGGCCGAAGACCGCGTTTTGCACCGGACCCATCGTCGAGCGCAGGAATTCGGGGAACACGGCAAGCAGCACCGCACCGAGAATCACGCCCGGAATATGGCCCATGCCGCCCAGCACCACGCAGGCCAGCACGACGATCGATTCCCAGAACGTGAACGATTCCGGCGACACAAAGCCCTGGAACGAACCAAACATCGCGCCCGACAGGCCGCCGAACGACGCGCCCATCGCGAACGCGAGCAGCTTCACGTTGCGGGTGTTGATGCCCATCGCCTTCGCTGCGATTTCGTCTTCGCGGATCGCGGCCCATGCGCGACCGATACGCGAATGCTGCAGACGCGTACAGGTCCAGATCACCAGCAGCGAACACAGCACGAACAGGTAGTAGTACATGTACACCGACGGGAACGAGAACCCGAAGAACGTGTGGGTCTGCGCGAGGTTGAAGCCGCCTACCGACACCGGTGCAATGCCGGTGACCCCCTTCGGGCCGTTCGTGATGTTCACCGGACGGTCGAGGTTGTTAATGAAGATCCGGACTATTTCCCCGAAACCCAGCGTCACGATGGCGAGGTAGTCCCCGCGCAGACGCAGCGTCGGTGCACCGAGCAGGATCCCGAACGTCGCAGCCAGTCCCATCGCGATAGGCACGACGAGCCAGATCGGCGTATGCAACCCGGCCGGCGCGAGATGCGCGATCCATTCGAACTGCGTCGACAGGTGCGGCGAGGTCAGCAATGCCGCTGTATAGGCGCCCACCGCATAGAACGCGATGTAGCCCAAATCCAGCAGACCGGCAAAGCCGACCACCACATTGAGGCCCAGCGCGAGCATCACATACAGCATCGCGAAGTCCAGCACGCGCACCCAGTAGTTGCCGCCGGCCGCGCCGATGATCATCGGCGCCGCGATCACGAAGATCGTGGTGATGATGCCGACAGTCAACGTCTTCGTCAGGTTCTTTTCGGGAATGAGCGTCGTGGACGGCTCGATCGGTTGAATTGAGGTCATCTCTCTTTACTCCTTACGCTCGATCCGCAACACGTTCGCCCAACAGGCCCGACGGACGGAACACCAGCACGATGATCAGCACGATGAACGCGAACACGTCCTGGTAGTTACTGCCGAATACCCCGCCCGTGAGGTTGCCGATATAGCCGGCGCCCAGCTGCTCGATGAGACCGAGGATCACCCCGCCCACCATCGCCCCGCCGAGGTTGCCGATCCCGCCGAGCACCGCAGCGGTAAAGGCCTTCATGCCGGGGATGAAGCCCATATAGAAGTGGGCATTGCCGTATTCCGACGCAATCATCACGCCTGCCAGCGCTGCGAGCGCCGAGCCGATCATGAAGGTCGCCGAGATCACGAAGTTCGGATTCACGCCCATCAGGCTCGCGACATTCGGATTCTCAGCGATCGCCCGCATCGCGCGGCCAAGCCTGGTCTTGTGCACGAGCAGCAGCAGACCGCCCATCACGAGGAACGCCACCACGATGATCACGATTTCGGTCATCGAGATCACGGCGCCCGGCGTTGTGTCGGTGGCCTTGATCACGTTGATCGGATCAGTGGGCAACAGCTGCGGGAACGGCAGCGGATTGCGCGACCAGATCATCATCGCGAGGGTTTGCAGCAGGATCGACACCCCGATCGCGGTGATCAGCGGGGCGAGACGCGGTGCTTTACGCAACGGCCGGTAGGCCACGCGCTCGATCGTGTAGCCGACCAGCGAGCAGATAACCGCCGCGATGATCAACGCGATGACGAGCGTCGGCACATTGCCGAGGCCGGGGAAGTGGTTCTGCAGCACGCCTATGGCGGAGAGCGCAACCATCGCGCCCACCATCAACACATCGCCGTGCGCGAAGTTGATGATGCCCAGAATGCCGTAAACCATCGTATAGCCCAGTGCGATGATGGCATAAACGCTGCCAAGCACCAGTCCGTTTAGGATCTGCTGGATGAAGATATCCATTTAATGCTCCTTAGCCCGTGCGGCTGGATTCGCGCTCTTCATCAGCCGGTGGGCGGTGATGCGTTACGCAATCTCAACAGCACTGCGGGTACTGATGTAAAAGACCGGTAAGGGTTATCCGCTGCCCGATTCGTCTTACGACTGGGATGCAGTCGGGGACGAACCGATGGCGGATGCAAAAACGGCACCGTTGGGTGGTTTCGGTGCCGTCAGGCGTAACGTCCCGTCATCACATCTTCACGACGTCGAGAACCGCTTTCTTGCCGTCCTTGAAGTCGTAAAGCGTAATGGCGCCTTCTTTCAAATCACCCTTGTCGTCGAATGCGATGTGGCCGATTACCCCGTTGTAATCGGTGGACGGCATCGCAGCCAGCACCTTGGGCGCCTCGATCGAGTTGGCGCGCTTCATTGCATCGACAATCACGTATACAGCGTCATACGTGAACGGCGCGTAGATCTGCACCGGCGTGTGGAAACGGTCTCCGTATTTCTTTTCGAAGTCCGCTCCCTTGTCCATCTTCGAAAGCGCGGGTCCCGCCTCCGAACAGACCAGGTTCTGCACGGCGGTACCCGCCAGCTCCCCTACCTTGTCGGTGCACACGCCGTCGCCGCCAAGGATTTTTGCCCTGATACCGAGCGCCGCCGCCTGCTTCGTAAACGGCCCGCCCGTCGCGTCCATGCCGCCGAACATGATCACGTCCGGCTGAACACGCTTGATCTTTCCAAGGACGGCTTGAAACTCCGTAGCCCTGTCATTCGTCGCTTCACGCGTGACGATCTTCGCCCCGTTCGCCTGTACCGTCTTCGCGAACTCGTCGGCCAATCCCTTGCCGTACACGGTCGAATCGTCGACGATCGCGATGCGTTTCGCGCCAAGCACCTTCGTTGCGTAGTTGGCCAGCGCCGGGCCCTGCTGGGCGTCGGTCGCGACCACCCGATAAGTTGTCTTGAAGCCTTGCTGCGTATAGCCCGGATTCGTCGACGACGGCGAAATCTGCACGATGCCGGCGTCGCTGTAGATCTTCGAGGCCGGAATCGAGACACCCGAATTCAGGTGCCCGACCACAGCGACGACATGATCGTCGACAAATTTTTCAGCGACCGCCGTTCCCGTTTTCGGATCCGCCGCGTCGTCTTGCGCGTCGAGCTGCAGCTGGATCTTGTGACCGTCGATGGTCAAGCCCTGCGTGTTGATTTCCTCGACCGCCAGACGCGCGCCGTTTTCATTGTCCTTGCCAAGATGCGCGATGCCGCCCGTTAATGGGGCCGCATGACCAATTTTCACGACAGTCACTTCGCTCGCCGACGCTGCTGCCGCCACGGCAGCCGATGCACCCGCGCCCGCTTCGCTTTCCTGCTTCTTGCCGCACGCGGTCAACATCGCAACCGCGGTCGCGATGGACACGGCGTAAGCAAATTTGACTCGCATTAAGTAGGTCTCCTGCGCCTTGCAAAATCCGTTGTTCGGGACCCGGAGGCCTTGAGAACGCGCGCATTGTAACTCCAATTATGCGACGCGCAATATTGTTGAACCGGTGGGGTTTTCCTGCATTGCAACCTTATTTTGAGAACGAAATCGGTCAAAAGGCGCAACCCGGTTGCGACTATTTTCGCGCATCAGTTGCACCACCCTCGCACCCAATCGCATCAAGTGTTGCGGCTATCCAGCGCGATGCCTGATTTCATCGCGGTTCGCGTTAAGTATTACGTTTCCATTGATATCGGCGCATGCGCACTATTTTAGTGCGCCAAAAATCGGCGTGATCGTTTTGACTGCTAAAAATGGGGACGCATCGAAGAAAAATTCAATAAGAACGCAATCGCAATTCAAAATAATTTCTGTGCGGTGGAATCGGAATCGCCACTTTTGCGTGATCTGGCACTTTATTTTTAGCGGAAGCGCCATGTCGCGGACGTAAAAAAAGCGCGCCCCTGGGCGCGCTTTTCTTTCACATGTGTCGGCGGACTGTCAGGCAGGCAAGCCTAGTCCGCGCGGCAGCGGAAACGCGATGTTTTCCTCGATGCCGTCGAGCGCACGCACGTTGCGCACGCCGAGCTCCCGCAACCGGCCGATGACCGCCTGCGCCAGCGCCTCGGGCGCCGAGGCGCCCGCCGTCACGCCGATCCGGCGTTTGCCTTCGACCCAGACCGGATCGATCTGGTCCGGTGAGTCCACCATATAGGAGGGCACGCCGAGCTTTTCGGCCAACTCGCGCAAGCGGTTCGAATTCGAACTATTCGGGCTGCCGACCACGATCACGACGTCGCATTGCGGCGCCATGAACTTCACCGCGTCCTGGCGGTTCTGCGTGGCGTAGCAGATGTCCTGTTTCTTCGGCTCGCGGATCGCCGGGTATTTCGCCTTCAAGGCGCCGATGATCTCGGCCGCATCATCGACCGACAAGGTAGTTTGCGTGACGAACGCAATCCGCTCGGGATCGGCGAGCGTCAACGCCTGCACATCCTCGATGTCTTCCACGAGATGCATGCCCTCGCCGGCCTGGCCCATCGTACCCTCCACTTCGGGGTGCCCCTTGTGGCCGATCATGACGATGTCGAAGCCGTCCTGGCGCATCTTCGCGACTTCGATGTGCACTTTGGTGACGAGCGGACAGGTGGCATCGTACACCCGCAGGCCACGCGATTCCGCCTCGGCGCGCACCGCTTTCGACACGCCGTGAGCGCTGAAAATGACCGTATTGCCGGCCGGCACTTCTTCAAGCTGCTCGATGAAGATTGCGCCCTTTTTGCGCAGATCCTCGACGACGTAAGCGTTGTGGACGATTTCGTGGCGCACGTAGATCGGCGAGCCGTGCAGCTTGATGGCGCGCTCGACGATTTCGATGGCCCGGTCGACGCCGGCACAGAATCCACGCGGCTGCGCCAGCAGGATCTCGGTTTCGGCAAGAGTCGTATCCGTGATGCTCATGTTTACAGAATCCCGATGATTTTCACTTCAAACGCCAGCGCCTGGCCGGCAAGCGGGTGATTGAAATCGAACAGGGCCGACGTTTCGCCGACTTCCTTCAGGACGCCGGCGTAGCGGCCGCCGCCCGGCGCGTTGAATTCGATCAGATCGCCCGGGGAAAAATCCTCCCCGATCATGCTGTTCTCACGCAGCGTAGCCAGCGACACACGCTGGATCAGTTCCGGATTGCGCGGGCCGAACGCCTGACCCGGCGCTAGCTGAAAGGTCGAATGGTGGCCGACCTTCAATCCCAGCAGAATATCTTCCAGCGGCGGCGCGAGTTGGCCGGCCCCAAGCAGAAGCGTAGCCGGCTTGTCGGTAAACGTATTGATGACTTCGGCGCCATCGGCAAGGGAAAGCCGGTAGTGAAGCGTCACATGTGAACCGGGTTTCACTTCGGAAATGTCGATGATGCTCATGCAGTGCTCGCTCAGTCGAAGCGCGCTGCACGCGTGCGCCGCGGGGGCAGTCGACGCGTGTGGCAAACCGTCGGGGTGCCGTGCGCAAAACGCTTATTGTAAGCCACCTAGCGGGCGGCGGCTTGGGTCTGTCGCGGGTCGCCGGAAGTCGTGGGAACCGCCCGCCGCCAATCCGAACAGCGAGGACCAGCATATGGACGATTGCACCTGCACGATATATCAAACGCCTCCCAAACCGGCCATGTCCGGGGCCGGGACGCCGGCTGCCGCGGCACGGCAAGCGGAGTTGCCGGGAACGTTGTCTGAAGCGCGTTGCACAGCGGCCGCCGCGGATGCAGGTACAGCCGCGCCTCGCCCGCCTGCAAGGGGCAAATGGCGCAAAAGCGACATGCCGCGGGAGCGGCTGTTCGACGCAGGGCCCGGCGTGCTGTCCGACACCGAAATGATCGTGCTGGTGCTCGGCTCGGGCCTTCGGGACCACAACGTGTTCGACGTCGCGCGCGCGTTGCTCGACCGCTTCGGCTCGCTGCGCGCGATGCTCGATGCGAGCCACACGGACTTCGACGGCCTGCGCGGCATCGGCCCGGCAAAGAAGGCGCAGCTGCTCGCCATCATGGAGATGGCGCGGCGTTCGCTGATCGACAGAATGCGCAGGCGCTCGCTAATGGACTCGCCCGAGGCCGTGCAGGACTATCTGCGCCTGCTGATCGGCGGCCGTCCGCACGAGGTCTTCGTGTCGCTCTTTCTCGACGCGCGGCACCGGCTGATCCGTTGCGAGGAAAGCGCGCGGGGCACGCTCACGCGCATGGCGGTCTATCCGCGCGAGATCGTGCGGCGAGCGCTGAGCCTGAATGCAGCCAGCCTGATCGTCGCGCATAATCACCCCTCCGGCGCCGTCCAGCCCAGTGCGAGCGACTGCCGGCTGACGCACACGCTGCGCGACGCCCTCGCACTGATCGACGTGCAATTGATCGATCACCTCGTGATCGGCGCCGATCACACGTACTCGTTCGCCCGCGCCGGCTGGCCGTGACAGGGCCTGAGCCAGGACTATGAAAGCACGGCGCCGTATCCGGCATCGCAAATAAGGTTTGATTTTGCGGCTTTTTTTCTGCTAGAATTCCGGTTTGCCTATTTCCAACCCCCTGTTCCGAAGCCATCAAGGCCTTCCGGAAAGGAAAAGCGACTGAATTTCAGCGCGGTTCTTTCCGGGAAACTTTCACGGCGTTCGAACTCAGAATTAGCGTATTAGGAGTGCTCTCATGGCACGCGTATGCCAAGTAACTGGGAAAGCGCCGATGAGCGGCAACAACGTTTCCCACGCGAACAACAAAACCAAGCGCCGGTTCCTGCCGAACCTGCAAAACCGCCGCATTTGGGTGGAAAGCGAAAACCGTTGGGTGCGTCTGCGTATTTCGAACGCCGGCCTGCGCCTGATCGACAAGAACGGTATCGACGCTGTGCTCGCAGATCTGCGCGCACGCGGTGAAGCCTAAGGAGTAAATCATGGCGAAAGGCGCACGCGACAAGATCAAGTTGGAATCGACCGCAGGCACGGGTCACTTCTACACGACCACGAAGAACAAACGCAACATGCCGGAAAAGATGCTGATCAAGAAATTTGATCCGGTCGTCCGTAAGCACGTTGAGTACAAGGAAACCAAGATCAAGTAAATCTTGGCTCCTGCCTGACGAAGGCAAAAGACATGCAAAAAAGCCTCGCACGAATGCGAGGCTTTTTTGTTTTTGGTGACCCGTCCTGAAATAGGTTGACACTTGTTCGAAAGATAGGAGGATTGCCAGATGAAGCAAGGGATCAAGCGAACGCAGCAAGACTAAAGCCTGGCTTTCAAGCTGTCGGCGCACCCAGTGTGCCGTCTTTGCCGTCTTTGCCGTCTTCCCTTTGGCCGTCTCGCCTTTGCCGTCTTTGCCCGCCGCTTAAACAGCGCTTTACCGTTTAAGACAGTCCTAGGCCCATCAGCCAGCTTTCCCTCGCCCGCCGCGGCGCGTATCCTTTCTCGTTTATCGGCGAGCGGATAGCTCGCCGTCATGGCAAAACGAAAGACGGAGATGCAGGCGATGGAATTCGATGTGGCGATTGTCGGTAGCGGTCTGGCAGGTTTGAGCGTCGCGCTCAATCTTGCGCAGACCCGGCGGGTTGCGGTGGTCGCCAAGCGATCGATGACCGAAGGCGCAAGCGACTGGGCTCAAGGCGGCATCGCCGCGGTGCTGGATTCGACGGACAGCATCGAAAATCACGTGCGCGACACGCTGATCGCCGGCGGTGGCCTGTGCGACGAAGCGGCTACCCGCTTCATCGTCGAACACGGGCGCGCGGCAATCGAATGGCTGATCGCGCAAGGCGTGCCGTTCACCAAAGACGACGCCGCCGAACTCGGCTTTCATCTGACACGCGAGGGCGGTCATAGCCATCGGCGGATCATTCATGCAGCGGATGCCACCGGGCATGCCGTTGTCGCCACGCTCAGCGAGCGCGTGCGCAGTCACCCGAACATCACCCTGCTCGAAGACCACTACGCGATCGATCTGATCACGTCGGACCGCCTGGGTCTGCCCGGCCGCCGTTGCCACGGGTTGTACGCGCTCGATCTGCAAAGCGGCCGCACTGTAACGATCGAGGCGCCGCACACCGTGCTCGCCACCGGCGGCGCAGGCAAGGTCTACCTGTACACCACCAATCCCGACACCGCGACCGGCGACGGCATCGCGATGGCCTGGCGCGCGGGTTGCCGCGTGTCGAACATGGAGTTCATCCAGTTCCATCCGACCTGCCTGTTCCACCCGTACGCCAAGTCCTTCCTGATTTCCGAAGCGGTACGCGGCGAAGGGGGCATCCTGAAGCTTCCGGACGGCACGCGCTTCATGCCGAACCACGACGAACGCGCGGAACTCGCGCCGCGCGACATCGTTGCGCGCGCGATCGACTTCGAGATCAAGAAACGCGGCATCGATTGCGTTTATCTCGACATCAGCCATCAGCCGGCCGAATTCCTGCGCGAACACTTTCCGACGATTCTTGCCCG
Organism: Paraburkholderia lacunae; assembly: GCF_003353175.1. GTDB lineage: Bacteria > Pseudomonadota > Gammaproteobacteria > Burkholderiales > Burkholderiaceae > Paraburkholderia > Paraburkholderia lacunae. Next base: position 172,950 of record NZ_QHKS01000001.1, read on the forward strand.
CTGCCTCGAATTCGGCATCGACATCACCAAAGAACCGATCCCGGTCGTCCCCGCCGCGCACTACACATGCGGCGGCGTCGTCACCGATCTGGCGGGACGCACGGATCTCGCGGGACTTTACGCGGTCGGCGAAACGTCTTGCACCGGCCTGCACGGCGCCAACCGGCTCGCCAGCAACTCGTTGCTCGAATGCCTCGTGATCGGACGGTCCGCGGCGCAGGCAATCGAGGAAGAAGGGTTCAGCGCCGCCGTCCATGCACCGCTGCCTGACTGGGACGAAAGCCGCGTATCCGATCCGGACGAAGAAGTGGTGGTTGCGCACAACTGGGACGAGCTGCGCCGGTTGATGTGGAACTACGTCGGGATCGTGCGCACGGACAAGCGGCTCACGCGCGCGAAACATCGGCTTGCGCTGCTGCGCGACGAGATCCACGAGTACTACGCGAACTTCAAGGTGAGCCGCGATCTGCTCGAACTGCGCAACCTGGTCGACGTGGGGTCGCTGATCGTCGACGGCGCGCGCTCGCGGCGCGAAAGCCGCGGCTTGCACTTCAGCCGCGACTGGCCGGCGACCCTGCCCAAAGCGCTGCCGACGGTTCTATCGCCGGAGCACGTACGCAACCGCAACGTGTGATGGGTAGGCGCCGACTAAAAAGGCCATCGCGGATCAACCCATGATGGCCTTTCATTGACTGCAGCAGCGCTTCTACGCTGCTCAGACGATTCGCATCGAGTAATCCGTCGCGCGCACGTCCTTGGTCAACGCACCGATCGACACCCGATCAACGCCCGTTTCCGCGATGGTCCGCACCGTCTCGAAGTTCACGCCGCCGGACACCTCCAGCACCGCCCGCCCCGCCGTCATGCGAACTGCGTCACGCATCGCATCGAACGAGAAGTTGTCCAGCAGAACGGATTGCGCGCGATGCGCCAACGCGGTTTCCAATTGCGCCAGCGTCTCGACTTCGATCTGGATCGACACACCCGCATTCAACGCAATCGCCGCATCCATCGCCGCGCCGACACCGCCGGCCGCTGCGATGTGGTTTTCCTTGATCAGGATGCCGTCGTACAAGGCAAGCCGTTGATTCGCACCGCCGCCCACGCGGACCGCGTATTTCTGCGCAAGCCGCAAGCCCGGCAAGGTCTTGCGCGTGTCGAGGATACGCGTTCGCGTGTGCGCGATTGCGTCGACATAACGGCGCGTTGCGCTTGCCACGCCCGACAGCAGTTGCAGGAAGTTGAGCGCGTTGCGTTCCGCCGTCAGCAACGCACGGACCGGGCCGCGCAGTTCGCAAACCGGCGTGTCCGCCGTCATCCGGTCGCCCTCACGATAACGCCACCGCACGTCAATGCGCGCATCGACCTGGCGCATCACCGCGTTGAACCACGGTACGCCGCAGAGCACCGCATCTTCACGCACGATGATGCGCGCATCGCGCACGTCGTCCGCGGGCACAAGGCGGCCTGTCTGATCGCCGGCGCCGACATCTTCGGCCAGCGCGTCGGCGACGTTGCGCGCCAATGCGGCATCGAACGCCGCGCCGTACTGCGCGTGAATTTCAGCGAACAGCGGCGATACTGCCTCGGCCTGACTGAGCTCAACCGCCCCCATTACGCCGCCCCCACGTTCGAATACAGTTGCGCATCGCGCGCGAGATCGCCGCTCGCCTGTACGCGCTTCTTATGACGCGCGGCGAAGTCGAGCATCCGGTCGATCGGCACACGCGCCCGCTCGCCGACGGCACGATCGACAAAAATCTCGTTGTGACCGCGCTCGAGCACGTCGGCCAGATTCGCGAGGCCGTTCATCGCCATCCACGGGCAATGCGCGCAACTCTTGCACGTCGCGCTGTTGCCCGCGGTCGGCGCTGCAATAAAGGTCTTGCCGGGCGCAGCGAGCTGCATCTTGTGGAGGATGCCGAGATCGGTCGCCACGATGAAATGGGTTGCGTCGAGATTCTGCGCCGCATCGATCAGCTGGGTTGTCGAGCCGACCACGTCTGCCTGCGCGACCACATTGGCCGGCGACTCCGGATGCACCAGCACTTTGGCGCCGGGATACTCGGCACGCAGCAGATCGAGTTCGATGCCCTTGAACTCGTCATGGACAAGACACGAGCCCTGCCACAGCAACATATCCGCGCCCGTCTTGTTCTGGATGTAACTGCCGAGATGCCGATCCGGCGCCCAGATGATCTTTTCGCCGCGCGCATGCAGATCGGCGACGATTTCGAGACCGATCGATGACGTCACCATCCAGTCCGCGCGCGCCTTCACCGCCGCGCTCGTATTCGCGTACACGACGACCGTGCGATCCGGGTGAGCATCACAGAAAGCCGAGAATTCATCGACCGGGCAGCCGAGGTCGAGCGAACAGGTCGCATCGAGATCGGGCATCAGGATGCGCTTGTCCGGACTCAGGATTTTCGCGGTCTCGCCCATGAAGCGCACACCGGCGACCACCAGCGTTTGCGCCTCGTGATCGCGGCCGAGGCGCGCCATCTCCAGCGAATCGGCGACGCAACCACCGGTTTCATCTGCGAGTTCCTGCAATTCCGCGTCGACATAATAGTGCGCGACGAGCACAGCTTTCTCACGCGCAAGCAACGCGCGAATACGCGCCTTCAGCGCCACCTTTTCTTCCACCGACGGCGTGACGGGCACCTTCGCCCACGCCTGCCCGATCCCGCAGGTGCCGCCCTGCGCCTGTGGCCGGTCGTATTCGACGGCCCTGATCGCCTGCTGATCCATGATCTCCTCTGCCTTCGCTCTGCTGCCGGGCTCCGTCAATCGCTGTCCATTGCAATTTCCGTGGCCCAAAAAGCAAAACCCCGCCAACGCGGGGTTTTGTGACGTAACGAAATTTTAATAGATTTCGTGGTCAAGCATAGCGGCGCAGACGCATCGCGAATTCTTGCAGGGCTTTAATGCCGCTCTCCTCAGCGCGATGACACCAGTCTTGCAACTGGATCAGCAATTGATCGCGCGATGCATTCGAGCGTTCCCACATTGCCGCCAGCTCGTTGCGCAACTCGATGTACGTCTTGAGCTTCTGGCTGTTCGCGAAGATTTGCGGCAACTGGCGCTTCTGCGGTTCGTCCAGGCCTGCCTCTTCCTTGTGGAACCAGCTACGCGCGCCGCGCATCACCTGATACTTCTCGCGTGCGCCAACTTCCTTCAGATGCGCCAGTTCCTGGCGGTACGCGCGCTTGAGCGCCTTGCCGTAACGGGCCATCACTTCGTAGCGGTTCGCCAGCACGGCCTGCAGCGTGTCCTGATCGAGCACCAGCTTGCCGGTGGTCAGACGCGGCGTGGGCGCGATCTTCTTCACCTTCGCAAGACGGAACGCCGACATGATGCGGATGTACATCCAGCCGATATCGAACTCGTACCACTTGTTCGACAGCTTGGCCGACGTCGCATACGTATGGTGATTGTTATGCAGCTCTTCGCCGCCGATGATGATGCCCCACGGGAAGATGTTGGTGCTTGCATCCGACGAGTTGAAGTTGCGGTAGCCCCAGAAATGCGCGAGGCCGTTGACCACGCCGGCTGCCCAGAACGGAATCCAGATCATCTGCACGGCCCAGATCGTCAGGCCGACGACGCCGAACAACGCGACATTCAGCACCATCATCAGGCTCACGCCGAGGATCGGATACTTCGTGTAGACGTTGCGTTCCATCCAGTCGTTCGGCGTGCCGTGACTGAACTTGCGCATGGTTTCTTCGTTCTTCGCTTCGGCGCGGTACAGTTCCGCGCCTTCGAGCAGCACCTTCCAGATACCGCGCGTTTGCGGGCTGTGTGGATCTTCTTCGGTTTCGCACTTCGCGTGGTGCTTACGGTGAATCGCGGCCCATTGGCCGGTCAGCATGCCGGTGGTCATCCACAGCCAGAAGCGGAAAAAATGACTGACGACCGGATGCAGCTCCAGCGCCCGGTGCGCCTGGCAGCGGTGCAGATAGACCGTCACGCCAATGATCGTGATGTGCGTCGCGATCAGTGTGTACAGCACAAGTTGCCACCACGAGAAGTGCAACAGACCGTGGGCAAGAAAATCGAGCAAGGAATTCAACAAGGCAATTTACCTGTGGAACAAGAGACACGAGACACACGCAACATGCGCATGTCAAGAAAGTGAAAGCATACAGCGGGATTGGACGATATTCTACTTGAAGCGTTCCAAGTGTTTGTAACAAATAGGGATTTTTTGTGCGGTATCAACCGGAGGGAACCCGCCGACGATCTTTTTGAGACATGCCGGCGGGTTTGACGTGCCGGTCAGAGAGCGTTGTCGGCCTGATTCGCTGCCGGCGTGGTCATTGTTACCGGTCGCGGCATTGCGTCGCTCGCGTTGCCGACGATCCGAACTTCGCGTTGTGCGAACGGAATCGAGATGCCGTGCTCGGAGAACAAACGCCAGATATTGCGATTGACGGCCGAGCGCACGCTCGCTGTGCCGGTTGCCGCATCCTCGATCCAGAAACCGAGTTCGAGATTGATACCGTCGGCGCCGAAGCTGGCGAGATACGGCGTGGGCGCCGGTTCCCGCAACACCCGTGCGACGCCCTCGACAGCTTGCGTGAGCAATCCCATCGCCTGCTCGACATTGGACGTGTACGCGATTTGCACCGCCACCTTCGCCAAGCCGCGGGTCAGATACGACGACTGGTTCTGCACCACATCCGTAATCAGTTTTTCGTTCGGAATCAGCGTTTCGATGCCGTCGAGACCGCGCACCACCGTGTAACGGGTGCGAATCTGCGTGACCATGCCCTGCAAGCCGCTCACGTTGATCGTGTCGCCGATTCGCAGCGAGCGGTCGATCAGGATGATGAAACCCGACACATAGTTGCTGGCGATCTTCTGCAACCCGAACCCGAGCCCCACGCCCAGCGCGCCGCCGAACACGCCCAGCACCGTAATATCGATGCCGACCAGCGACAGGCTGATCAACACCGCCGCCAGCACGAACGCCGCGCGGCCGACCCGCGCCACCACGACTTTCAGATTGGCGTCGAGCGTCGTTGAGCGGATCAGCCGGTCTTCGAACGTTGAGCCAAGCCACATCGCGACGACCATCGTCACGCACACCCACAACAGCCCGGTGATCAGCGAGAGCAGCGTCATGTGCGCGTTGGCGACCCGGAACTGCACGCTGGCCATCCATCGGATCACATCGTCCTGAATGCCCATCACGGTGAGCGCCATGCCGGCCCAGACGACCAGCGAGACGATCTTTTCGACCAGAAACAGCCACGGATGGACCTCGCCATCGTGGCTGAACACCCGTCGCGCGAAGAAAAACACGATGTAAATCAAGCCGATGCCGAACAGCGGCACCAGCGCCAGATCGAGCAGCGACGTATGCATGAACTGGCCGGTGATCGCTCTGGCCACCCAGACGAGCGCCGCGCCAATCAGCGGAAAAAACGCGCGGTTCAGGCTTTCCGCGCCGAAGCGCAGCGTCTGGTAGCGCGTCTGGCGCCGCAGATCGAGCGAGCGCCGCAGCACTCGCGCGAGCAGCCAGGCGATCGCCAGCGTCCCGAACAGTACGCCGACCTGCCACAGCATCACCGGCTGGCCGAAGTCGCGCGCAAGGTCGCCGAACATATGAGAAAAAATGCGGTTTTGCATGATATTGCCGAGGTCCGCGGCGCGCGGCGCTCGAAGAAAGAACGCAGGCGCCGGCAAAGAAGCCTGTTGTGCCTAGTTCTGACGTTCCAGCACGGCGGCGAAGAAGCCGTCGGTGGCGTGGCGGTGCGGCCACAGCGAAAGGTAATCGCCCATTTCCAGATCGATGCGCTGTTCCGCGAGCACGTCGCGCGCGGGTACCAGCGCGAAATCAGGGTGATCGGCGAGGAACTGCTGCACGATCGCTTCGTTTTCCGCTTCGAGGATCGAGCAGGTCGCATAGACGAGCCGGCCGCCCTTCTTCACCAGACGCGCGGCGCTGGCCAGAATCGACGCCTGCTTCGGCGCCAGTTCCGCCACCGATTCCGGCGACTGACGCCACTTCAGATCCGGATTGCGGCGCAGCGTGCCCAGCCCGCTGCACGGCGCATCGACCAGCACACGGTCGATCTTGCCGGCCAGACGCTTGATCTTGGCGTCGTGTTCGCTGTCGATCAGCACCGGATTCACGTTCGAGAGCCCGCTGCGCGCAAGGCGCGGCTTGAGCTTGGCGAGGCGCCGCTCGGAGATGTCGAATGCATAGAGACGCCCGGTGGAGCGCATTGCCGCGCCCAGCGCCAGTGTCTTGCCGCCCCCGCCGGCGCAGAAGTCGACGATCATCTCGCCGCGCTTGGGTGCGACCAGCGAGCACAGCAGCTGGCTGCCTTCGTCCTGGACTTCGACCCAGCCGTGCTGGAACGCGTCGAGTTTGGTGAGCGGCGGCTTGCCGACCACGCGCACGCCGAACGGCGCGAACGGCGTCGCGCCGCCCTCGATACCGGCCTTCGACAGCGCGGTGAGCACGTCGTCGCGGCTCGCCTTGATCGGATTCGCGCGCAGGTCCAGCGGCGCCGGGTAGTTCAGCGCGGCGGCCAGTTGCGCCAGTTCTTCGGCTTCAAATCGCTTGTTCAGCGCCTGGCAGATCCAGTCGGGCAGATTCAGGCGAATCCGCAGCGGCAGGCTCGCCGGATCGATCGTCGCAACGTGTTCGAGCCACTTCGATTCGGCTTCGGACACGAACGGCTTGAGCGCCGTGCGGCCGACTGTCTGCATCAGACCGAGCAAGGCCATGCGGCGCGCAGGGCTGCCCGCGCCGCTTTCGGCCAGATGGGCAAATTCCATACGCCGGCGTAGCACCGCGAAGACCGCCTCGGCGATCACGCCGCGCTCGCCGTGCCCGAGCTTCGGGTGCGCGCGGAAGAAGCGGCTGGTGGTGGCGTCGGCCGGGCCGTTCAGTCTCAGGACTTCAGCCAGCAAAGTCTCGGTTTGTCCAATCAGAAAACCATGCAATCTCATGCGCCCTCTCCGGCGGTGTGACCGGCAAAGAGCCATTGCGGCTCCGGCGGCGTAAGCGTGACACGCAAGCCGTCGAGAGCAAGACGCCCTTCGACGAACCAGCGCACCGCGCGTGGATAAATGATGTGTTCGGTTGCCAGCACGCGCCCGGCGAGCATGGCGGGGGTGTCGCCTGCGAGCACCGGCACCGCCGCCTGCACGACGATCGGCCCGTGATCGAGCTGCGACGTGACAAAATGCACTGACGCGCCGTGCAGCCGCACGCCCGCATCGAGCGCCTGCTGATGGGTTTTAAGGCCCGGGAAGCTTGGCAGCAGCGACGGATGCACGTTCAGCATGCGCCCGGCGTAATGGTCGACGAAACCAGGCGTGAGCACCCGCATGAAGCCGGCGAGCACGACCAGGTCGGGCGTAAAGCCATCGATCTCGCGCGCCAGCGCGGCGTCGAAGCTCTCGCGGTCGGGAAACTGGCGGTGGTCGACCACCGCCGTGGCAATGCCGTGCAACGCCGCGAACGCAAGGCCCGCCGCGTCAGGACGGTTCGCAATCACGGCGGCGACCTGCGCCGGCCAGCCTTCGCGCGAACAGGCGCTCACGATGGCTTCCATGTTGCTGCCCCGCCCGGAAATCAGGATGACGAGTTTTTTCATCCGCGGATTTTATCATTCGGGGACACCGAAACCGCGACGCGCCGCCGTGTCTTGCGCTGAGCGTTTATAATCGATTGTTTTGCGGCACCTCGGCCGCCCTACCTCAAACCCGCTATCGTGAGAGTCTTCCGCGGTCTTCCCAATGCTGAAAGCCGTGCGCCTTGCGCACTGACCATCGGCAACTTCGACGGTGTCCACCGCGGCCATCAGGCTTTGCTCGCCCATGTGCGCGCGGCGGCCGATGCACGCGGCCTGCCCGTCTGCGTGATGACCTTCGAGCCGCACCCGCGCGAGTTCTTCAACCCGGCCGGCGCGCCGCCCCGTATCGCGATGCTGCGCGACAAGCTCGAGGCGCTGCGCACCAACGGCGTCGACCGCGTGGTGGTCGAGCATTTCAATCACACCTTCGCGAGCCAGCCGCCGGATGCGTTCGTCGAGCGGATCATCGTCAACGGACTGCATGCGCGCTGGGTGATGATCGGCGACGACTTCCGCTACGGCTCGAAGCGCGCCGGCGATTTTGCGTCGCTCAAGGCCGCCGGCCAGCAGTACGGTTTCGAAGTCGAGCAGATGGCGACGGTAGCCGATCCGTCCGGCGCACGCATTTCCAGTTCGGGCGTGCGCGCGGCGCTGGTGGCGGGCGACCTCGACTCGGCGCGCGAGGCGCTGGGCCGCGACTATCTGATCAGCGGCCACGTCGTGCACGGCATGAAACTCGGCCGCGATCTCGGTTTCCCCACGCTCAATCTGCCGATCGCGCACAAGCGTCCGGCGCTCGCCGGTATTTTCGTGGTGCGCGTGCATGGCGTGACTGACGAACCGCTGCCGGGCGTCGCGAGCCTCGGGCTGCGCCCCACCGTCGACGATTCCGGCCGCGTGCTGCTCGAAGTGCACCTGCTCGACTGGCACGGCGACGCGTATGGCAAACTCGTGCGCGTCGAATTCCTCAAGAAGCTGCGCGACGAAGAGAAGTACGTCGACCTCGAAACGCTGACCGCCGCCATTGCGCGCGACGTCGCCAACGCCCGCGCATGGTTCGCGGCTGTCGGCGCCGGCACGCCGGGCAGCCGCTCCACCGGTTTCGCCACCTCGGCCACCGACCGAATTAGATAGCCGCCGCGGTACATGCGAGCGCTGTCTGTGCCGCCTGTACCCTCGCAGCGCGCATCGAAGGGCGTCCGTGACTCACGCGACATGCCTGCCGGGCGCGCCCAAACGCCCTGCGCATAATGCGTATACCGCGCCCTGCTGCGCATAGAAAGAATTCACCGCGACCTCATCATGAGCAACAAGAAAGCCGATTCGAAACCGCAGTCACGCTACCCGGTCAACCTGCTCGACACGCCGTTTCCGATGCGTGGCGACCTGCCCAAGCGCGAGCCGCAATGGGTGAAGGACTGGCAGGAACGCAAGGTCTACGAGACGATCCGCGCCGCCTCCCGGGGCCGCAAGAAGTTCATCCTGCACGACGGCCCGCCGTATGCGAACGGCGACATCCACCTCGGCCACGCGGTCAACAAGATCCTCAAGGACATGATCGTCAAGGCGCGCAATCTGGCGGGTTTCGACGCGGTCTACGTGCCGGGCTGGGATTGCCACGGCATGCCGATCGAAATCCAGATCGAAAAGCAGTTCGGCAAGTCGCTGCCGGCCGCCGAAGTCATGCAGAAGGCGCGCGCCTACGCGACCGAACAGATCGAGAAGCAGAAGGGCGGCTTCCGGCGTCTGGGCGTGCTCGGCGACTGGGACAATCCGTACAGGACGATGCACTTCGCGAACGAAGCCGGCGAAATCCGCGCGCTCGCGAAGATCATGGCAAAGGGCTACGTGTTCCGCGGCCTGAAACCGGTCAACTGGTGTTTCGACTGCGGCTCGGCGCTCGCGGAAGCGGAAGTCGAATACAAGGACAAGACCGATCCGACCATCGACGTGATGTTCGGCTTCGCCGAGCCGGAAAAGACCGCACAGGCTTTCGGCCTCGCCGCGCTGCCGCGCAACGAAGGCGGCATCGTGATCTGGACCACCACGCCGTGGACCATCCCTGCCAACCAGGCGTTGAACCTGCATCCGGAAATCGTCTATGCGCTGGTCGATACGCCGCGCGGTCTGCTGATCCTCGCTGAAGAACGTGTCGAGGCCTGCCTGAAGCAATACAGCCTGGAAGGCAGGATCGTCGCGACCACGCCCGGCGCGAAGCTCGTCAACCTGCGCTTCAACCACCCGCTCGCCTCCGCGCATCCGGGCTACAAACGCACGGCGCCGGTCTATCTCGGCGACTACGTGACGACCGAGACCGGTACGGGTATCGTGCACTCGTCGCCGGCGTACGGCGTGGAAGACTTCGTGTCGTGCAAGGCGCACGGCATGGCCGACTCGGACATCATCAATCCGGTGATGGGCGACGGCCGTTATATCGAATCGCTCGCCTTGTTCGGCGGCCTGTCGATCTGGGCGGCAAATCCGCAGATCGTCGAGGCGCTGCAAGCCGCCGGCTCGCTGCTGCGCAGCGAGAAGTACACGCACAGCTACATGCACTGCTGGCGCCACAAGACGCCGATCATCTACCGCGCGACCTCGCAATGGTTCGCCGGCATGGACGTGAAGCCGAACGACACCAGCAAGACGCTGCGCGAAACCGCGCTCGAAGGCATCGAGAACACTGCGTTTTATCCGTCGTGGGGCAAGCAGCGCCTGTTCAGCATGATCGCCAACCGGCCTGACTGGACGCTCTCGCGTCAGCGTCAATGGGGCGTGCCGATGGCGTTCTTCGTGCACAAGGAAACGGGCGAGCTGCATCCGCGCACGCTGGAATTGCTCGAAGAAGTCGCGCAACGCGTCGAGAAGGCCGGCATCGAAGCCTGGCAGACGCTCGACCCGCGCGAGCTGATCGGCGACGACGCGAACATGTACGAAAAGAACCGCGACACGCTGGACGTCTGGTTCGATTCCGGCACAACGCACTGGCACGTGCTGCGCGGCTCACATAAGGACGAACTGCAGTTCCCGGCCGATCTGTATCTGGAAGGCTCGGACCAGCACCGCGGCTGGTTCCACTCGTCGCTCCTGACCGCGTCGATGCTCGACGGCCGTCCGCCGTACAACGCGCTGCTCACGCACGGCTTCACCGTCGACGGCGAAGGCCGCAAGATGAGCAAGTCGCTCGGCAACGGTATCGATCCGCATGACGTGGCGAACCGCCTCGGCGCGGAAATCATCCGTCTGTGGATTGCCTCGACCGACTACTCGGGCGAACTGGCGATCTCCGAGGAAATCCTGAAGCGCGTCACGGAAAGCTATCGTCGCATCCGCAACACGCTGCGCTTCCTGCTCGCGAACCTGTCCGACTTCGATTTCGCGCAGCACGCGCGCCCGGCCGAAGACTGGCTCGAGATCGATCGCTATGCGCTGGCGCTGTCGGCGAATCTGCAAAACGACATCCTCTCGCACTACGACAAGTACGAGTTCCACCCGGTGGTCGCCAAACTGCAGACGTTCTGCTCGGAAGACCTCGGCGGCTTCTATCTGGACGTGCTGAAAGACCGCCTCTACACGACCGCCGCGGAGTCCGTCGCGCGCCGCGCGGCGCAGACCGTGCTGTACCACATCGCGCACGGCCTGCTGCGCCTGATGGCGCCGTTCCTGTCGTTCACCGCCGAAGAAGCGTGGAAGGTGTTCGAGCCGAATAGCGAAACCATCTTCACCGAGACGTATCACGCGTTCCCTGCTGTGCCGGATGCCGGCGCCCTGCTCGACAAATGGACGCTGCTGCGCGCCGCGCGCAGCGATGTGACCAAGGCGCTGGAAGAAGCGCGCGTGGCCAACCTGATCGGTTCGTCGCTGCAGGCGGAAGTCGAAATCCGCGCGAGCGGCGCGCGTTACGACGCGCTCGCGAGCCTCGCCGACGACCTGAAGTTCGTGCTGATCACGTCGGCAGCGAACGTCGTGAAGGTCGGCAGCGAAGCGGACGAAAGCGTCGAAGTGATCGCCTCGAAGTATCTGAAGTGCGAACGCTGCTGGCACTACCGCGCGGACGTCGGCGCGAACGCCGAACACCCCACGCTGTGCGGCCGGTGTTTCAGCAACCTGTTCGGCAACGGTGAGTCGAGGAGCGCGGCATAATGGCGAGAACCGTGTCGAAATCGTCGTCCGGAAGCGGTTCGCTGGCACCCTGGCTCGGCGTCGCGCTGATCGTGATCCTGTTCGATCAGCTGACGAAAATCGCGATCCAGAAGGTGTTTGCCTACGGTGTCGCGCATGAGGTCACGCCGTTTTTCAACCTGATCCTCGTGTACAACCGCGGCGCAGCCTTCAGCTTCCTCGCGATGGCGGGCGGCTGGCAACGCTGGGCGTTCACCGCACTCGGCGTAGTCGCGGCGCTGGTGATCAGCTATCTGCTCAAGCGCCATGGCGCGCAGAAGATGTTCTGTACGGCGCTCTCGCTGATTCTCGGCGGCGCGCTCGGCAACGTGATCGACCGGCTGGCGTACGGGCACGTGATCGACTTTCTCGATTTCCACGTACGCACGTGGCACTGGCCGGCGTTCAATCTCGCCGACAGCGCGATCACGATCGGCGCGATCCTGCTGGTGCTCGACGAGTTGCGGCGCGTGCGCGGCGCGCGCTAACGCCGTTCAGGTTCGCCGCTTGGGTACACGCCTGGGTTCGCTTTGAAGGCCGGCGGCGGTGCAGTGCGCCGCTGCTCGCCACCACGCTTTGTCGGAGGCTTTCGTTGGCAACCGCAGAACTCGCAGGAAAACACCTCGTCCTCGGCATGACGGGCGGGATTGCCTGCTACAAGATCGCCGAGTTCACGCGTCTGCTGACCAAGGCAGGCGCGACCGTGCAGGTCGTGATGACCGAAGCGGCCACGCAGTTCATCACCCCCGTCACCATGCAGGCGCTGTCAGGCCGTACGGTCTACACGAGCCAGTGGGACGCGCGTGTGCCGAACAACATGGCGCACATCGATCTGTCGCGTGAAGCGGATGCGATCGTGATTGCACCCGCCTCCACCGACTTCCTCGCCAGGCTCGCGCACGGCATGGCCGACGACCTGCTGTCGACGCTGTGCGTCGCGCGCGATTGTCCGCTGCTCGTCGTGCCGGCGATGAACCGGCAGATGTGGCAGAACCCCGCGACGCAACGCAATGTCGCGCAACTACGCGCGGACGGTATCGAGGTGCTCGGTCCCGATTCGGGTCCGCAAGCGTGCGGCGAAGTCGGCGACGGGCGGATGTTGGAAGCGTCAGCGACCTATGAAGCGATCGCTTCATTCTTTTCACCCAAAATTCTGACTGGCCGGCGCGTGTTGCTGACAGCCGGCCCGACGTTCGAACCGCTCGATCCGGTACGCGGCATCACCAATCGTTCGAGCGGCAAGATGGGCTTCGCACTGGCTCGCGCGGCGCAGCAAGCGGGCGCCGAGGTGCATCTGGTTGCCGGTCCGGTGGCGCTGGAAACACCGTGGGGCGTGTTTCGCGAAGACGTGCAAACCGCCCAGCAGATGCACGACGCCGTCATGCACGCGGTCGCCGATTGCGACATCTTCATCGGCGTGGCCGCGGTCGCCGACTGGCGCGTCGATCACGCGAGCGAACACAAGATCAAGAAGACTGCCGAGCGCACGATGCCGACTTTTACGTTCGTCGAAAATCCGGATATTCTGGCCTCGGTAGCGAAGCTGCCGCATCCGCCCTTTGCGGTCGGTTTCGCGGCGGAAAGCGGCGAGCTCGAAGTGCATGGCGAAGAAAAGCGCGTGCGCAAGAAGGTGCCGCTTCTGATCGGCAATCTCGGCCCGCTGACCTTCGGCCTCGACGATAACGAAGTGATCCTGTTCGAAGCTGGCGGCGTCACGAGGCTGCCGCGCGCCGACAAGCAGACGCTCGCGCGCGCCTTGATTGCGGAGATCGCGAAGCGTCTGCCCGACCCGAGTCTGAGCCGCTGAAGCCGCTCCGCGGCGAGGCACGCTGAGCATCAACGTGCCTCGCCGCAAGCCGCTCCGGCGCACCGAATCCTCTGGAGCAGTACCGAAATGACGCTACTTTCCGTGCTCGATCAAACGCCCGTGATCGACGGGCACTCAGTGGCGGACGCGATCGCCGCCACCGTCGAACTGGCGCAACTCGCCGACGACCTCGGCTACACGCGCTACTGGTGCGCTGAACACCACGGCCTGCGCGGGGTGTCGAATCCCTGCCCCGAGGTGATGCTCGCGCACCTCGGCAGCGTGACCAGGCGCATCCGTATCGGCTCCGGCGGCGTGATGCTGCCGTACTACAGCCCGTTCAAAGTCGCCGAGCAATTCATGATGCTCGAGGCGCTGTTTCCCAATCGTATCGATCTCGGCGTGGGACGCGCGCCGGGCGGAGACATGCAAACGGCGCAAGCGGTGGCCGCCGGCACCTACAATCGCGGCGACATTTTCCCGCAGCAGGTCGCGGATCTGGTCGGCCTGATGCACGGCACGCTGGCCGAGGGGCATCTTGCGCGCGGCGTGCTGCTGCAACCGCAAGTCGCCACGCGCCCGCAACTCTGGATGCTCGGTTCGAGCGAGTTCGGTGGCCTGCTGGCGGCGCAACTCGGCATCCGCTTCGCGTTTGCGCATTTCATCAACGCGCATTTCGGGCATCAGCTGGCGCTTGCCTATCGTGAGCGCTTCAAAGCCAGCCAGGAAGCCCAGCAGCCGTATCTGGCAGCCGCCGTGTTCGTGATTTGCGCGGACACCGAACATGAGGCCGCCGACCTGGAAAAAGCCGTCGACCTGCGTCGCGTGCAGATGGCCTACGGCCTGAATGCGCCGATTCCGACGGTCGAGCAAGGCGCGGCGCAAGAATTCGGCGAGCGCGAGCAACTGGTGATCGACCGCGAGAAGCCGCGCAGTATCATCGGCACCCCGGAAACCGTGACTGAGCGCCTGCAAGACTTGCAGGCGCAATTCCAGGCCGACGAACTGATCGTCCTCACCGTAGCGGGCAGCTATCGCGCCCGTCTACGTTCCTATGAACTCCTGGCCGACGCGTTCCAACTCGGACGTCAGGCCTCCTCGACCTCTTAAACCTTCGAACCTGCATGAAACTCGACCTGAAGATTCTCGATGCGCGGATGCGCGACCAACTCCCGGCCTACGCAACCACGGGCAGCGCGGGCCTCGACCTGCGCGCCTGCCTCGACGAAGCGTTGACGCTCGCGCCCGGCGACACCGCACTGGTGCCGACGGGTCTGGCGATTCACGTCGGCGATCCCGGTTATGCGGCCTTGATCCTGCCGCGCTCGGGTTTGGGTCATAAGCACGGGATCGTGCTGGGCAATCTGGTCGGCCTGATCGATTCGGATTACCAGGGGCAGCTAATGATTTCGACGTGGAACCGCGGCGAGACCACCTTCGTGCTGAATCCGATGGAGCGCCTCGCGCAACTCGTGATCGTGCCGGTCGTGCAGGCCGCGTTCAACATCGTCGACGATTTCGCGGAAAGCGAACGCGGCGCGGGCGGTTTCGGCAGCACCGGCAAGCACTGATCCATCGCTTCGCTGTGCGGGTCGCGGAGCAAGGTCGTTCAGAACGCAAAAAGCAGAACGGCGCGGGGTTCAACCCGCGCCGTTCTGCTTTCAGATGAAGCTAAACACCAGCCAACTTCGCGCTTACTCGACTTCGACCGCTTCCGGATTCGGATTGCGCGGCGCCGGATGCTCGTCGAAGGTCAGTTGCACCTTGTCGTCCGCATCCACGTCGACCGAAACACGGCCGCCGTTCATCAGCTTGCCGAACAGCAGTTCGTCGGCCAGTGCACGACGGATCGTGTCCTGGATCAGGCGCTGCATTGGCCGTGCGCCCATCAACGGATCGAAACCGTGCTTGGCGAGATGCTTGCGCAGCGCATCGGTGAAAAGCGCATCGACCTTCTTCTCGTGTAACTGATCTTCCAGTTGCATCAGGAACTTGTCGACCACGCGCATGATGATTTCTTCATCGAGCGAGCGGAAGCTGATCGTCGCGTCCAGACGGTTACGGAACTCCGGCGTGAACATGCGCTTGATGTCGACCATTTCGTCGCCGGTTTCCCGGCGATTCGTGAAGCCGATGACCGACTTGCCCATCGCCTCGGCGCCCGCGTTCGTCGTCATGATGATGATGACGTTGCGGAAATCCGCCTTGCGGCCGTTGTTGTCAGTCAGCGTGCCGTGATCCATCACCTGCAGCAGCACGTTGTAGATGTCCGGGTGCGCCTTCTCGATTTCGTCGAGCAGCAGCACGCAATGCGGCTTCTTCGTGACAGCTTCGGTCAGCAGACCGCCCTGGTCGAAACCGACATAGCCCGGCGGCGCGCCGATCAGGCGGCTCACCGCATGACGCTCCATGTATTCCGACATGTCGAAGCGGATCAGTTCGATACCCAGCGTGAACGCCAGTTGCTTCGCCACTTCCGTCTTGCCGACGCCCGTGGGTCCGGAGAACAGGAACGCGCCGATCGGCTTGTCCAGCTTGCCGAGGCCCGCGCGCGCCATCTTGATCGAGGCCGACAACGCGTCGATGGCCGGGTCTTGTCCGAACACCACGCTCTTGAGATCGCGATCCAGCGTTTGCAGCTTGCTGCGGTCGTCTTGCGACACACTTTGCGCCGGCACGCGCGCGATCTTCGAAATGATTTCTTCGATCTCGTTCTTGCCGATCGTCTTCTTCTGCTTCGACTTCGGCAGGATGCGTTGCGCCGCGCCCGCTTCGTCGATCACGTCGATCGCTTTGTCCGGCAAATGACGATCCGTAATGAAGCGCGCCGACAACTCAGCCGCCGCCGACAGCGCACCCGACGAATACTTGACACCGTGATGCTCTTCGAAACGCGACTTCAGGCCGCGCAGGATCGCCACCGTCTGCTCGACGGTCGGCTCGGTCACGTCGATCTTCTGGAACCGGCGCGACAGCGCCGCGTCTTTTTCGAAGATGCCGCGATATTCGGTGAACGTCGTAGCGCCGATGCATTTGAGCGTGCCCGACGACAATGCCGGCTTCAGCAAATTCGATGCATCCAGCGTGCCGCCCGACGCAGCGCCTGCGCCGATCAGCGTATGAATTTCGTCGATGAACAGGATGGCATGCGGACGCTCCTTCAATTCCTTGAGGACCGTCTTCAGACGTTGTTCGAAGTCGCCGCGATACTTGGTGCCGGCGAGCAGCGCGCCCATGTCGAGCGAATACACCTGCGCGTCCGCGAGGATGTCCGGCACTTCGCCGCGCGTAATGCGCCAGGCGAGTCCTTCGGCGATCGCCGTCTTGCCGACGCCGGCCTCACCGACCAGCAGCGGATTGTTCTTGCGGCGACGGCACAGCACCTGAACGACGCGCTCGACTTCCGACTCGCGCCCGATCAACGGGTCGATGCGGCCGTCTTTCGCCATCTGGTTCAGGTTCTGCGTGAACTGCGCCAGCGGGGTTTCCTTCTGCGCGGCGGCCTCGTCGGACTCGGCATTCGCGTCGCTCGCTTTCGCGGCGTCCGTGCTGCTCGTCTTCGCAATGCCGTGCGAGATGAAGTTCACCACATCCAGACGCGTCACGCCCTGCTGTTGCAGGTAGTACACCGCGTGCGAATCCTTCTCGCCGAAGATTGCCACCAGCACGTTCGCGCCGGTCACTTCCTTCTTGCCGTTCGAGGTGGATTGCACA
Organism: Paraburkholderia lacunae; assembly: GCF_003353175.1. Classification (GTDB taxonomy): domain Bacteria; phylum Pseudomonadota; class Gammaproteobacteria; order Burkholderiales; family Burkholderiaceae; genus Paraburkholderia; species Paraburkholderia lacunae. The sequence continues at coordinate 190,230 of NZ_QHKS01000001.1, forward strand.
TGCATGATGGCGCGCTGAATCACACGCTGAAAGCCTAATGTGGGCTGCGTGTCGACGTCATCCGTGCCGGGCACGGTAGGCGTGTTGTCATGAATGAAGTTGCGCAGGTTCTGGCGCAGATCCTCGATATTGGCCGCGCATGCACGCAACACCTCCGCTGCCGTCGGATTGTCCAACAGCGCCAGCAAAAGATGTTCGACCGTTATGAACTCGTGCCGCGCCTGGCGTGCTTCCATGAACGCCATGTGCAGGCTGACTTCCAGTTCCTGGGCAATCATGCTTCCTCCATCACACACTGCAGCGGATGCCCGGCCTGCCGTGCGTGGGTAACGACTTGCTCGACTTTGGTCGACGCGATGTCCCGCGTATAGACCCCACAAACTCCCCTGCCCTCGCGATGCACCTTCAACATGACCTGCGTTGCGGTTTCACGATCTTTATTGAAATACTCTTGCACGATCATCACGACAAATTCCATTGGCGTGAAGTCGTCATTCAGCAGCACCACCTTGTACATGGAAGGCGGCTTCAGCTTCTTTTCCTGCCGCTCCAGTACGGTGCCGTCCTGCTTGTCCGGGATAATCGCCATACACCCATTCTAAACAACTAGGACAGGCCCGCAATCCTGTCAAAACCCGACCGTCCGGCCGGTGAGCCCGTTCGCCAGCGCCTGATGGGTAACTCCCCCCATGCGTGCGTCATTTCCGCGAGCCGATTGCGGAGCCGGCCCCTATCCAGTGATGCATCGCGGCCGTGCTGCGCCGCAGTCGGATCGAGTATCGCACAACCTGCCGACGTGGGTTGCCAGCAGCGGACAACCCGCAGAGCAGCAGGTGAGTCGATTATGCGACTTTTCAAGACCGCCCGCTTGCGCAACCGCACATAACAAAAGCGGGAAAAACCCTGGAAATCGACTGTTTGCAACGGGGCAACGAGCGTCTCAAAATTTTCTTGACACTCGAATAAAGAGCCTCAACAATCAAGCTGGCACTTTTTTCACTGAGCCATAAATTTCGAAAAAATGCCGATGGTGAGCTTGTGAGGAGGGAGCGGCTGCATCACGCGGTCGTGGAGCTTTTCGAGGGCTCGTGGTAGTGACATGAGTTACAGGGGAAGTTGGAATGGCAACTGGTACGGTCAAATGGTTCAATGACGCAAAAGGTTTCGGATTCATTACGCCTGACGAAGGTGGTGAGGATCTGTTTGCACACTTCTCGGCCATCCAGATGAATGGGTTCAAGACCCTCAAGGAAGGTCAGAAAGTAACCTTCGAGGTCGTGCAAGGCCCGAAAGGCAAGCAGGCATCGAACATCCAGGCACCCGCCTGAAACCGTTCGATACCCGATCCTTTGAAACCCGGCTTCGTGCCGGGTTTCTTTTTTTCGGCTTCCCCCTCTACACCGGCCGGACGCTCACCGCACGCGTCATACCACTTTCAGCGTGCCCATCATGCCGAGGTCCTCGTGTTCGAGGATGTGGCAATGGAACATGCGCTCTCCCGCCATCCGCTGCACGGTAGCGATCCGGACGATCTCGTCCGGCCGCACGTTGACCGTATCGCGCCATGCGCGATACGGCTCGGGCGTGAACGCGCCACCCCACCCCCGCTCGACGATCTGAAACTGTGTGCCGTGCAGATGGAACGGATGATCCATATCGGCGCGGTTCTCGATCGACCAGAGTTCGACTTCGTCGCGCCGGCTGGTGAACGTAATGCGCGATGGGTCGAACACCTGACCGTTGATCATGAAAGTCATACCGGCCGGCATGGTGCTGCCATGCGTGTTGCCATGCCCGGCTGACGCCTTCGGGCCGTGCATCGCAACCATGTCCATCTGCTCGGAGAACACCACGGACTTCTTCGCCACCGCCGTGCCGAGCGGTGCCACGGGGCGCAGTGTCGCCGGTAACTCGCGCGCGCTCGCGCCAGGTGGCGGATTAAAGCTAATGTCGGCGAGCGCACGGACCGGATCGGGTGGCAGGCTGCCGTGCGACATCGCCATCTTCCGGCGGTCGTAGACGTCGGCGCTCAGCACCGCTCGCGAAGGGTTCGCACCCGCGCGGACGATCACCTCGGCGCGCTCGCCAGGCGCCAGCAACAACTCCGTGAGACCGTCGCGCGGCTGCTCCAGCAGGCCGCCGTCTGTGCCCACTTGCGCAAAATGTCGTTCGTCACCGAGCGAAAATCTCAAATAACGGGCACTGCATCCATTCCACAGACGCCAACGCTCGTCCTTTGCGATCTCGATGCGCGGACGGCGTGCGCCGTTCACCAGCACGAACTGGCCTTCCCGGCCGTTCATCCAGTCCATCATGTCGTTCGGCGGGATGACGCCGTCGCTGGCGAGTTTCAGGTCCGAGAAGAACAGATGGCGCTCGGGCCAGCCTGCAAGCGGATCATCAGCGGAACGCACCACGATGGGGCCTGCGAGGCCGCGAAACACCTGCTCAGCCGACATCATGTGCGGATGCGGGTGATACCAGTATGTGCCGGCGCTACCCGGCGGCAACGTGAAGCGGTACACATGCGAAGCGCCCGATGCGACCGGCGTCGACGGATTGCCGTCCTGGTCGGGCGGCACCGGCAAGCCGTGCCAATGAATCGTCGATGCTTGCGGCAGACGGTTGACGAAGCGGATCTCGACGGTGTCGCCTTCGCGGACATCGATCAACGGGCCGACGACCGGACCTTCAGTCTGCGTGACCCGCGCGTTTGCGCTGCCTGGATGGTTGCCCTCGTCGTATTGCCAGAAGGTGGTGGACGGCTTGCCGGGCAGCAGCTTGCGTTTGACCGGTTGTGCGATCAAGGTCGCGCGGAACACGCCTGGCTCGCGGCTTTCGTTGGCGAGCGTACGCAAAGTGGCGAGCGGCGCGCCGGCCGGCAGCGCGTCGGGAGCGGCCAGTACCGCGGTCGCCGGCTTGGCCGCTTGGTGCGCGGACATCGACGGCATGCCGGACATGTCCATGTCACCCATATCGTCCATGCCGGACATCTTGTGCATCGAATGAGCGTCGTGCTGTGCGAACGCGCTGCGCGCGAACAGCGACGCGGCTGCCGCGCTCAACGCGCGGGCGAGAAATTGCCTGCGGATCATGAATGATTTCCTCTGCGTGGTTCAGATAGCGGGACAGGCGCCGGGGCGAGTCCACGCTGGATCGTTCAAGGGCCGGTCTGTGGGACGGAATCGCGACCTTTGCCTTGCGGCGCGCACTGCGTCGGCGCGCGTAACGATCAGGCTATCGGCGGCCGCAACAGGGGCGCATGAACGACGCCGGTGCGCTGCGGCTGCGCAAGCGATTGCGGCAGCGCCGCGCGGAAGGCGCGCGGCTCGTAAGCGAATGCGGCGAACAATGCACCGCAGTGCGCGCCGCACGAGGTCGAACAGCAGGGAGAATGATCATGCCGACAGGACGCCCCGGAAGCGGCCATGCCGGCGCAGTGCGCGGTTTCGCTCACGGCGGTCGACGCATCGTCGACGGAATGGACAATCTGCATCGCGCGAACGCTCTTTGTCGGCGCCGTGGCATCTTCGTGCGCGAACGCACCTTGCGTTGCAAACAACGCGAGGGACAGCACGATGAGGATTCGCCACACAGAGGTCATTGCAGGAATAAGTACGATGCGAGTACAACGCGGGTGCGATGCGCGGAAAACCAGTAGTCGAAGAATCATAACGCAAGCTGCTTTCGCCTCAGCGTGGGCGCGCGCATTCGACACACCGGCAGGTACAAAAAACCCCGGCCGCCTTGCGGCGCCGGGGTCTTCGACTCAGGCCGGATAAACCGGCTCGAACCGCTTACTCGATCATTCTGTGTAAATCACCAGCAAACCAGCGCCGGTGCAAGAGTCAGCAACGACACGCTTCAAATAGTACTCACGAGAGTACTCACTGTCTCGTGGCTGTCCTACTTATCCACAGTGCCAGGGGAGCCAGCCCGATCATCAGGCGACTGGTTGTTGTCGCAATCATGGGCATCCCGGCCCCGCGCGCGCTATCATCAGACCAGTGCCAACCTCGAAAGGATGGTCTATGCACGACGCCGCCACTTGGGCCATCCGCCCGGAATATGCCCTCTTCGTCGCGGACACACAGCGTGCGGCAGACGTCCCTTCGACCTACTCGATGCGCCGCGCCTTGCCCGCGACGGGCGAGCGGCGCATCCGGCTCGGCAATAGCGTCGTCGCTGTCCTCCCCTTCCATGGGGTCGCCGTGCAGCGCGCTAGCGAACTAGGCGCTGCACTTGGGTTCGTGAGCGTCGATAGGTTCGCCCGGTCGTTTCGCGCCGCGCTCGCCGATGGTTCGGTTAGCGGCATCGTCATCGATATCGACTCGCCCGGCGGCGGACTGCAAGCCATCGCGGAGCTCGCCGACGAAATCTATCAGGCGCGCGGCGGTAAGCCGGTCGCCGCCGTCGCAAACAGCATCGCGGCCGGAGCGGCGTACTGGATCGCAAGCGCGGCCAGCAACGTCTACATCACGCCGGGCGGCGAGGTCGGGTCGATTGGCGTATTCGCCACGCATCAGGACTACTCGAAAGCGCTGGAAAACGAAGGCGTGAAAACGACGCTCATCAGCGCGGGCCGTTACAAGACGGAAGGCAGTCCCTTTGCGCCGCTTTCGCCCTCCGCGCGACAGCACCTACAGGCGCGCGTCAACGACGACTATGACCGTTTCGCGCGCGCCGTGTCGCGTAATCGGGGCGTCGATGTCGTGAGGGTGCGCAACGGCATGGGTCAAGGTCGCATCCTCGGGGCTCAGGCCGCAACAGACGAAATGATGGTGGACGGCGTTGCGACGCTAGATGAAGTCGTCAGCAAACTCGCGCAGCGCGTCGTCCCCGTACGTCCGAAACTGTTTGCCATTGGTCTGCTCTGCCGCCCGAACGCCGAGGCTCCATTCTGAGCGACGGTGAGGGTCCGCGACGACGCACAACCGGACGGCTCCGAGCACTGCCTTCGGAGTTTTACTGGCGCACTCGCCCCCTTATAAATCAACGCCTTACGCATCTCGCAAACTGCAAACTGCAGACTGCAGACTGCAGACTGCAAAACCAAGGCTAATCAAGCTCATCCAAGGCCATCCGAGGCTGCCCAAACTGTATTTTCACTGTACTGCCTTCGCGGCACGCTTCACCCATTTCCCGCGCGGCCCCATATACGCCCGATCGATCGCAGCGGAACGGGCCGACGTGAAGAAGAAACAGGAACGGTGCGCGCTTGCCGGGCTCGAATTCCTTGCCAAGCTGTTGACCCCGGCGGCGCGTCGTTAAACATGGTAATTGCCTAATCAGGGCAGTCCACGTTCCACGCGGCAAGGCGCGATCCAATCGCAGGACGCAACAGGGACTAGCCTACTGCGCGCCACCAATCGGCGTGGTGTTCAAGAGTTCTTCCATCCGGCTATCGAGACGCGCCTTTAGTTCAGCGTCATCCTGCACGGCCGTCATGAACCGTGTTGCGGCATGGAAGTAATCACGGACCAACATCGCCACGCTTATCAACACTAGGTCACCGCCATCTGTACGGTGCGGCCCGTTGTCCAAGTACCCGAATTTCTTTGGCGGGTTTTTCTGGCGATGTAGTTCAACGATGGTCGAAAACTGGTGGAGGACGGCGCACCGGGCGGCATAAACATCGCGGCCATCGTACTGATATGGCTGGGTCGCATCGGCCTTTAGATAAGTGTCGACCCATCGGTAAAAGTCTGACCGTCCTTGCTGGGCCTGTCCAACGGGAAGGGCCAACCAAGCCATCGTGTCGATTCCGACATACACCATCGTGAGCGCGGCAATCGTGGCTCCCGCGTCTTGCGCTATGCGAACCTGATTGAGCAAGTTAAGAATCGGCGCGTACCCGTTGTTCGGTGCCATTGCCATATTCGCCTCCCCAAGTGGATCTACTTACAAACCATGTGCAACACGCCGTGATCGTCCGTCGCTGTGCAATCCGTTTTGCTCTCAGATGAACCAGTGTGGTGAAGGTTTGCCCCGAACATAAAGGCGGCAACAAACAGCAGGACTGTGATGCCTTGATGCCGAGTCTCAGGACGCCTCCAGTACGAAGCAGCCGCGTGATGCTTCAATTTCTCTACGAGCGGCACGCCCACTGTCTCAGCGCTCTTTATCCGATCAGCACACGCCTTGACCATCGCTACCCGCCAACCTGCGTTCATTTCTTCATGGTGCTTTGAAAGCTGATGGAAAGCGCCGCGAAACGCACGAAGGTTCTCGTAGACGTATGCCACATCTTTGGCGAGTTCAGGGTCAAGAAGCCCTATCTGCCCCACGTTCGCCTCGAATACTGGACTGCCGGGTTCCGGCCATTCCGGCAAAGTCAGCAGCGCGCCCGTTTCAGCAATGGCGTGAATCTGGGTTAGTCCGTGTTTAATGTCCGGAATGGCCTCTGCATGAGATTTCAGTTCGCCAGCGAGAGCGCCTGCGAGCGCCTGACTATCCCGAAAGCGCCGGAAGTCTTCGGCCAGAAAATTATTGAAGTATCCGCCAACAAGTACACCGAGAAAGGCGATCAGCGCGGCATTGGAGTCAGCCATAATTTTCCTTATTCGAATTGGGCCACGGCTGAGTGTATAGCGAAGAAGGAAATCTGTGGCGACTGCCTTGTCTACCCTAATTGAGAAGTATCACGGCGAGATGGCGGCGGACGCTGAAGACCGACGGCAACTTGCCCAGCAGCGGACCACCATTGCAGCGGCACGTATGAGCCAGAAGAAATAGTGCGACCGCCGTATAAGGGCAGTCCACGTCCCGCGCGACAGCGTCAGAGACCAACGTGCGACGTACGCAAGACGTTACTTAGCCAAACAACTTCAAGGCTAACCGCTGTCCAAAGGCGGTCCACCCCCCATGCGGCAGTGCTAGGGGCCATCGCGCGACTCGCTAATTTGCGGCGGCTTACAAAGCCGCATATACAATCATCTTGTTCGAAGTCAACTCCACCCTACAGAAGGCTCAAGATAATATGTTCGATGATCTTGCGGCGTATTTTTACGAAAATGTAGTGCAGTCGTTTGACGAGTACCGCGACGCGAAAGCGTCCGGGGTTGCAGGCCGGAGCAACGACATTAGAAAGGCGCTGATAGCTGCGTCTGCTTTATTCCATCTCCGTGAGCACCTCCCGTCGGGTTGCAAGATGTCCAGATTCAAAGCAGAGAGAAGATGTCCAGAGTACGGTCTTTTAGCTGATATCGCAAACGCGTCGAAACATCGCAAGCTCACGGCCGACACTCCTCACGGTCGGGCACTGGTGAGGTCCGCGGCCGATTTAACGGAAGAGATAGTCGTCACCCAGTATTCCGATGAGGAGGGGGAGTATCGACACGTCGAGAAACGAGTTATCGCGAAGCTAATCGACGGAACAACCCAAGACGTACTGGATACCCTGACTGAAGTGATGAACTTTTGGCAGACGTACTTGCATGAAAAAGGCATCATCGCAAAGCGAAAAATCTATGTCTCGGATTCGTCTCGACAACCTAAGTCCCGCGCAGAAGCTAACAACGGAAATCTGGGTTTGATAATTACTGCCGGGCTACGCTTTGCAGAATCGGTACGGCTACAAAGATATAACTACGCCACGAGCGGTGTTGAACCGGTTGACCTGACCGGCTCCGAGATGACACTCACAATTCAAAGGCCGCCACAGTACAAGCTCGACTTAGCGGTGACGCACGAGCAGAGCGGGACGACACTGACAAGGACGGTCGAATTGACGGTAGAGGAAAGTGAGACTTTCGCGAGCTTGCAGACAGACGGAGAGCGCAGCTCCTATGCGAACGGCCTACCAAGTATAAAAGCCGCACAAAAGGAGTTGTTGACTGAGGCTCAGTCGCTCCAAGCAAAACAGAACGTATAGAACGAGGCCCTGGCTAATCCCGGACCTTGTGCAACCGCCCGATCGAGATAGTTGGCGAAACCCACGCGGTAACGCTCTGAGCGAGCGGAAGTGCCGTGCGGGGCTTCTACGAGACGTTACCTGCTGCGATCAGCGATCAATCAAGGTCTACGTCGGACCGGGTTCGGCCAATCGTCGCCGCCCAATCGGCCCACAAAACCGTCATTCGGTGGGTTGATCCACACCAAAATCGGACGGAGGCATCTCGGGCCTTGTCCGACGTTCAATGACCCGGCCGGAAGGTCTCGGGGTGTCCACTTTTGCGACAGTATTTGCGCCGGCACAAAAAGGGACGGCATAAACCTCAGTTCGCCCGCCAACGCCAACGCGCGTAGGAGTTCGCATTTGATTGCCCGTCATTAGAGCGCTCACGCAGAAACGCTTGGGTAGTTCTATGTTCCAGGATTGAAGCATTTTTCATATGGTAGCGACGTTCTCCGTGATGCGCAGGGGCGCACCTCAATGAATCAGTTGATTGAGGGCCATTTGGCACGACCTTTGCGACCGCAAGCTCAGATACATAGTCTGCGCGAGTGTGAATCGCGATGACTGCGTCCATCGGCAACAAGACGACAAGCAAAAAGCAGCGCATCCATGTTCGATTCAATAAAAGCGGGCGACCACGAACGATTTTTCGCGCTATAACGAGGGCCGGGTGATGAAGACAAACATTTTGCGGAAAGTGGTGGTAGTGATAGCTTGCGTAGCCTTTATTTCTGGGTGCGCATCGACTGTCGTAGAATCGCAATACTACAAATCCTACTCGGTAGGTATTCAGCAGGTAGCCACTATCGGGCAGTCCTTTCTTATCAATCAGAATGGTTCGATTTCGACAGTGCGGCATTGGGTTGGACTGTTGAATTCGCCGGACGGCTGGCAAGAATCGAAAGTCTATTCACGGGATTTTATTAGGCAGGAACTTGTTTACGGAGGGCGGTCAGGTAACACGATTGATGTGGCCTACCGGGAATTCCGTGGCGGATACGCGACGCCTGCCTTTTACCAAAGTCTTAAGTACGATCTCAGCGCATCCACAAGAATTCGATTTCAGAAATTTACCATCGATGTGGTGCGCGCCGACAACGAAAATATCGTTTATAAAATTGCCTCCGATCGATAAGTTATTCTATTGAAGACTTTAAGGCATTACCGATCTGTGTCAAAAAGTTCAGAATCGAAAGTAATTGAAACCCGACTCGCCAAAGCCCTGCAAGACACCGAGTGCTTAGCGCGAAAATATATATTTAACCAATCGAGGCCGTCATGTTTGATCGTCTTTTGGATAGAATCAACCTACATGGAAGCACCCCAAAGTGGATGAACATAGTTGAAACATTCAAACTTAAATATCCGCAAGTCCGAGTTCACGAAACCACGGTCATTAACGCCATACCACCGGGTTTCTTTTGGGTATGCAGAGACACAAAAGAATATGTCATTGTTCTACAAAAAAACAAAGAAGAATTATTATTCCATTTGACACACTACGCCCAGTCTAGAAGAGAGAACTCCGGTATCGCAAAGGAGCTACTCCGGGAAATCAACTATAGTAGCGCCCTTTGGCGAAACAGAACCAATCTTGACGTGGACGACACATTAAGAAGGGCTGCGCTAAACAACGGAGAAATCCTGCTGAATTGGGGGAATTTTGATTACAAATGCCAAGGAGGCGTTGGTGAATTTTGTGGAAATGGCACAAAAAATGGGGGAACATTTGTCAGCAATTTTGTGTTGAGAGAAGATAGGCATCTCTTCGCAAAGAGATGATAGAACTCTTCGCCATTTTTGTAGTGTGTTCGGCACTTCAGATTCGATGTGCTACCTTGGAAGCTTGACAGAACACAAACCCTGTCCGACTGACGTATGCGACGAAGAACGGGGCTTCGCTGCGCGTAGAAACCTGATGCGCTTTCCTTCGGGTACCTGCCGCGATCGGCGATCTTCGAGGTCTGCAGCGGACGGAGTTCGGCCAGCAGCGGATCGTCGCTAATCTTCCGTCAAAGTCCGCAGATAATGAGTTTGCGGACGCACTCTTCGCGTCTGGTGCGGGGATTTCGTAGCATTTTCTTTAGGCTCATCCCAGAAAGCATGCGGTCTGCTGTTACTTAGCCCTAGGCCGACGAGCCCGGCTGTTCTGTAATATCAAAGAGCGACCAGTCCGGAATTTCACCCCGCATGATGATCTTTTTTGTCAACTGAACGCACAACGACAGACCTCGATCGACGATCTGAGATACCGTGAAGCGTGAGCCCGCGATTGCGTCAGTAGCATTTTCGTCAATACGCCCCGTGTGAACGAGCTTGCTTCGAATCGAGTAGGTCTTGTTGATGATGGCGGCATTGACGATCCGTTCGTCGCGCGAGCCGCCTACCAATCGAACCGTGCGGACTTTGACCTTGTGCGTCATCTCGTTGTTAGCTCCGTCCCCCACAAGAGCTTCGAGCGCGGTGGCCAACTCGACTGCGCGGTCGCCCACGCTCCGACGGCGCTGCGCTTGACTAATTCGTTCGATCGCGACCCGTACATGTTGACGTGTGCCTGCCGGTAACGCGAGGTATGCCCTCACCATCTGCGGGGCCTCGACTGGATCAAGGTTTGGATAGTCCCCGAATTGCGTGGGCATGATCTCCATCAGCGGGTTCATGCTGCTAGGCCACACATTGAAATCAGAGTCGTCAAAAGTAAACCAGAGCATTCCAGGTAGCGAGACCCGTGGGCCGTCTATGGTGAGAACGAGAGCGATTTCGCGTAGGAGCTCGTATGTCGATATGTGGTCGTCATGTTGCGGCGTCGCGCAACCATCGTAAGTAAGCGGTGTGACTCGGCGCTCTATCACAAGAGCAGATTTGGGAGCCGCGAAATCGAGTGCGGACGTGGGCATCCGCCTCCCACCTCCGTACGCGTGCTCGATCACAATCTGTTTTTGCTCGCTCTCCGGAAGTCTTTCCACCAGAACAATCTTTACACCGTCCGTCAGTTGAATGTCGCTCTCAACGGGAACTCCCCACAACGTCAAGATCAATCTGCCTGTTGCATCCGAAGTGGTTAAAATCTTTTGAAGCCACTGAATCGCCTTCTCAGCCGACCCCGAGTGAGCAGCACGGCGAACAAGGAGTTGGTCGATAAAGTTTGGATAAAACCCGGACCCGCCACCTAACCCGCTGCGCATCATTCTCACTTGCTCACCGGGAAATCGGCTGTCCCGAACGATGGCATCCTTAATGCCCGCTGTGAGCTCTTGAAGTTGAGTAACGGCACCCCACCAGACGTTTCTGTCTTCGCTTCGAAGTGCGTCAAGGAACGGAATCTCGACATTCGGATATCGGGTCGAGTCTATCTTATCAAGGGCGCTGCCGAGCAGACGTTCTAGCTCCGGCTCATCGTCTTGAGGTTCAGGTGTTGGGGTGGACATTCCAGGCTCGTGCGGGAGATTGACGACTTATTGTAGCCTTACGAGGGGGCCTGACCAGGCGGGCGGGAGATTGCATTTTTTGACATGCGGCATCACTGATGTGCCATCACGTTCGGGCATCTCCCGTCAAACCGAGTTCGTTGAGATTTGTTGGACGCCTGCGGTTAGCGGCAGAACAACAAGGATCCGGCACCCGCGATGTCTCAAGCGGAACTGACAGCGGACGTATCTACATCGCATCCGAATGGCCCGAACGGGGTCGAGTTCTGTCGCTTGCCGCGTTCCAAACCGGACTCTCTCACGATGCCGCGCTTTTGGTGTGCGCTTTGGAGCCGTCCGGAGGCCTCGATAGCCATCGAGACAGTCACCGCCAACCCCGGGCGCTGCTGGCGCTGTCGCCTTGCGCGGGGCATTCTTTCGTCTGAGGCATAATGGTTTTCGCAGAAAACCAACACTTTGCTTGCGGGGCGACACAATGGACCATCTTTTGGGCGAGGGGGTGCTTGGCATCGTGACCGGCATCTTGACGACGGCGATTCTGTTCACGTTGCGGGCACTTTGGACCAGCAAGCTATCTCCCTTGATTGAAGCCCTTCGCTACAGGGGGTTGAAAGTTGATGGTGTATGGGAGGGCCGTCACAAGGACGACAAAAGCCAATCAGAGAGCCGCCTGAGCTTGAAGCAGAGAGCGCATACGATGTCCGGTACTTTCACCTTCAAGTATCTCGGCCCGGACAAGGAGTTCACGTTGGACTTCGACGTAACTGGCGTTATATGGGAAGGCTACCTAACTCTTAATTTTTTTCCCAACGATCGACGCATCACTTCCTGCGCGACGTCGCTTGTCAAGATCAGAGGTGGCGGCTCAAACATGGTCGGCGCTTTTCTGTTCCGAAATGCGGAAGTCGAAGACGTCGGCGTCGTGCCCTTCAACCTGCGACGCTATGAGCGCGTCGCAGGTTTCAATGCCACAGGGAATGCCGCGCCGCGAGCAGCCGAACTAGGTGCGACGCAGGCAGTCCACAACACGGAAGAAGCTGCACAGCCAGCGGCAGAGCAGCGAGATTGACTCTTTGGTCTGCGCGCAAGCGGACCTGATATCGGATCGTGGAAAACTGCTATATGGAAAAAATCAGAACGTTCGTTGGGAACTTGCTCGGCACGGTGGCTGTTGGCACGGGCCTGTGGATAGCGACGGTTGACCACGTCGCCGCCGCAACAGCATGTATGTCGGCTGGCATCCTCATCCTCCTGCTCGCGAACATCAATCACTTCGAGTTCATCAAGGGGTTCGGTTTTGAGGCCAAGACCAAAAAGCTGGACGAAAAAATCGAGGAAGCCGACCGCCTACTCTCGCAGTTGAGGCTGGCGAGCCAGTTGTTCGCTGATATCTCGGTCCAACTGATGTCGCGAGCGGGGCGTTGGGCGGGACCGATTCCGAAAGCTGAAACGCAGGACCTCGTCACGCGTATTCAGGCGCTTCTAGAGTCTCTTGATGTGAAAAGCGCCGAAATCGACAAGAGCCTCGATCCTTTTCACCGGATCACCCTGCGCGATCTGGCGACATCCGGCTTCAACGCTTTCTTTGCGGAACTGGAGCGGCGCACAACACTCGTCAACGATGCCATGGGACAGCGAGCGGCTGACGAACAGTCGCGAACCGGTGTCCCCATCCCGTCGGATGATCCACAACATCTCGCACTTCAGGCCGAGTGGGAGGCGATTCGTCAGTTCGCCCAAGAGACGCGACAAAAGTTTGAGAGCGCAGACCCGTTTACCCTTGGAACACTTCTCGAACAGTCAGTCAAGAGCGCCCCAAGTTGGATGGACTCGGAACGACGGGCGTTCCTTGCCGCCGTGAAACCAACGCACGACGAATGGAAGTTTTACGCGAAGCATCGACGGATCAACGATGTCGGTGCGTGGCTGGCTCGCGAATATGGCCATTGATCGCCAACCGCACGCCAACTGACCCGAGCGGTGGATTGGTGGCCATAGATGCTCAGCCAGCGCCGGATGGGCACCGATCTGGGCACGGTCAGACCAACAATGTCGCCGTCGTTACGTCTATTTCATGAACTACGCATACCCCCTTGCTTGAAATCGCTTCCATAAAAATTGAGGCTCCCCCACGTTCACCGAGCCCGAGGCTCTAGCGATTCGGACCCCCTAGAGGGGGTGGGCCGCGCGTCAGAACGTGTCGCCAGAGGCCTCGGCGGGTCGCGTCAATGCATCGCACCTGTCGGGACGGCGACGCCTCAAACCGCCTGCTATCGCGTCCTGTCGCTATCGGGTTCCGAGCGCGCCCGACCAAATCCGCCATCGTCCCTGGCCGTCTTGCGGTCATGACAGCGTTTCGACATTGCCTGCCAGTTCGTGCGATCCCAAAAGAGATTCACGTCGCCGCGATGCGGACGAATGTGATCCACGACCGTTGCACGCGTGAGCAGGCGCGCTTGCCTGCATTCGTTGCATTGACACAGGGGATTTGCCCTTAGGAACTGCGCGCGCGCTTTGCGCCAAGCTGCGCCATAAAGCGCCGCTGCATCTTTGTCCCGCCGGGCATTCTCGCGCTTGCGTTGAGCCTGCATATGCGTGGGACATTTGCTGCCCCGACCATTCACAAGCGCGCCGCAGCCCGGATGACTGCACGGTCTGTTAGGTCTACTTGGCATGTGTGTTCACGACAACATAGAAGAAAATGTAAAGCTGCAAATTCGTTGCAGCGGTCTTGAGCGAGTTCGCACTACGTGTGCACACAAGCACATCGGTGATCCGAACGGCGTGGGCTGCACGCAAGCCGCCCGACGCGCCTTAGTTTGGGGCGGTGCACCTATGCCGAGCTGCCACCGCCCATCGTCGACCCGCGATTTAGCTGTCGGCCTAATGCGGATAGCCCGCAACCTCGGCCACGATGTCAGAACCCGGCTTGTCGTGGCGAAGGTCCCACAGCTTGCGCGGAATGAACTCGAATGCGGGACCCATTGCTGCGTCCAAGATTTCCGCACAGCGCGTCACCATGGCATCGCTAGGCATCTCGCCGTCGTGCGCCAGTTCGCGGATTGCGCTCTGCCCGTCGGCAACCTGCTTGCGTGCTGACGCGATGGCATCGCAATTCGACTTCACCGTATACACACGCTGACCGGTCCAGTTGCGGCCCATCACCTCGTCGGTACGGATTGCGTCGCGTAACAAGGTATCGGCGAACGATAAGTCATCCAACGCGTCGGCGAGTTCGGGCGGTGCCTTGCGCTCCAGTTCGGACAAGATATGCTGCCGCTTGCCCTCATCCGTCATCGTCTCAACGACCAAAGCCGCCACCGACGCCTTCTTTTGCCTTTCCGCTTCCTGATAGGCGGTCAGCGCGACCACAAAGTTCGCATCCGCGCGCGCGGCATTCTTCGCCAAGGCGGCGTGCCGGCGTTCGGGGTTCGGCAACGCCTTCAATTCGGCGGCAAGCTCGGCGCGGCGCTTGTCGATTTCCGCGCGCCGACGCGTTTTGAGTTGCTCCACGAGACCCGTTTCGCTCGCGAGCAATTCGAGTTCTGCCAGGCGTTCGGGCAGCGGGTAGTTCTGCTGTTTCATGGTTCAATCCTTTTCAAATTGATAGTGGTTACTGCGGGATCGCCACTGTGTAATCTTCCGCGCGAATCTCTATGCGATACCGGGCAAGCGTCGGTCACGACACGCCACCGCACAGCCGAATCGCATGAGAGAGCGGCATCAAGAAAAAATACTCACGTCTGGCCTCGTCCCACTGAATCCGTTCAAGCAAGGCTATCGGCATTTTCAACTATCCCATGATTAAGACTCCTTATTTACATTCAAACAATACATCCATTTTTGCTGTCACCAACTACTTAGACGGGGTGAACTTCAGATAAAATCCGCGCTTCTATGGCTCAACCCGCATTTCGGGAAAGTCGCCGCTGGGTTTGCTCTGCCCAATCAATTGCGCAGCTTTCCGCAGCGCTTCGCTGTCCCGAAGCACGAGCCGTCGCAGCTGTCGCAGTAGTGCCGATCAGCGAAATCTTCGACACGCCACGAGCGCATTTCGAGCGCGGCGCGTGCGGAAGCGGCGGCCCGCGCGGCTTCGAGTCGTTCGCGGAAGTAGGAGATATTCGGCAAGAGATCGGTCAGCGGCCCGCGCATTGCCCGCGTAAGCACGCCCTCGCGATATGCGTTCGCCCAGCACTCAAGCGCCGATAGCGCTTCGATGATGGCAATCAGCTCGGCGCGCATCCGGCGCACATCGTCTGGTGAGAGGTACGGCCCCCAGGGCAGATAAAGTCCGCCGTCTGGATCGTAGAGTGCGCCGACACAACCGGCCGGAATGCTAGCCGGATCGTACGCGGCATCGGCAGTTTTGGACTTTGCGACAGCGACAGTTGCGACACCTGCGACAGTTAGTCCTCTTTGACCTTCACCTGTCGCAACTGTCGCAGGTGTCGCAGTCGCAAGCTGCTTTTTTCTCTTGGCGTAGACAAGATCGGAAAGGCTCATTTTGCACCTCCATCCAGCAGAGCAGGGTTGACGTGAATTACGATTTGCTTTCCGGCGTGAGCCACGCGAACCCGGTCCAAATCCGTCAGTGCCTTGAGCGCAGCGGCCAGATGATCGCCGTTGCGCAAGGGTCCACCATTTTGAGCATCGCGCCTGCTTATCGCGTCGGTTCGCTGAGTGCCGCAACGCTTGATCAGCCAGGCGTCAAGCTTCGCCGCGTCCATCACATCGTCAGGTACGGCAAGCTCTGAGAAAAACCGTTTCGATTCGCTCAGGTACCACGCAACGATGCTCGATGCACTCTCTAAAGCGTCCAGGCCAATCGGCCCGGTTGCGCCGCTGAACACATGGAACAGCGCCGCCAGCCGCGCCGCGTTGTCTGCCGACTTGCTAGCTACGTCCCGCACGTCGTGAAGGTCGCCGCCGTCAAGCAATTGGACTTCCACGGCATCATGGAACGCTATCCATGCGACCTTCGCATCCGGCGAAAGCGTGAGCATTTGCGGTTGCAAATGGCCGTCATCGTCCATCGGAACCGGCGTGCGCAGAATCTCCCCGATCCGCTGATTGAACATCGCCATATGCGGCCATTGCTCAGGCGCTTCCTTGAACAGCCGGGTGCCTTGTGTCGATTGCGGCCATGCCATCAGGAATCGCGCCATAAAGCCCGTACCGCGCGCAAGCGTCCCGGTCTTTTTGAAGAAGCTTCGAAACGTCGCCTCCTGGACCTGTAGCGCGACGGTCAGTCGTGCACCGTGTACGGCGTACGAATCAGAGGTGCGGCGGTCAATCGTCAACGTGTTGCCGTCCCACAATTGATTCAGCATCGCCAGGTTGCGCATGACGCTATCCGGGCCCATTCCATGCGAACCGAACACGATTCCGGCCTCGGCCGATACGACGCCCCCCGAAGGCCACTGCTTCGCCAGCGAAAACGCGAGCGCCTCGGGCGTCACGTCCGCGTAGATAAGGCGCGGAACGCGTGGCGGCTCCGGCTTGTCGTTCTCAATGTCGCGCAAGTCTGCTTCCAGCGTTACCGTCGATTTGCGAGATTTCGCCTCCTGTTTGATCTTCTCCTTGATCCCGCCCACCTTGGCTTCCCATGCCTGGATATCGGCCTTGAAGTTTTTCAGGACCGGCGTGAACAGCTCCTGTTGCTCGGATTGGTATTCGCGGACTGCTGCGGTAAAGAATGCATCAGAAGTTGACTTGCGCTCGCCAGACTCCGCGATGGTCAGCATGAACAGCGATGCCGGACCAGCCAGGCGTCCAGCACGTTCAACGTCAACGAGTGCCTGAATCGACAGACTGAGTGCCGCGATTGCCGACGATGCGACCATCGGCAAAGGGGCTTGCACGAACCCGCATACCTCCTCCACGGCGGCGCGGATGCACAGCGGCAACGCTTCGACCGGGTATTCAAGCGGCTCGATGCTGACGGTCAGCGGTTGCGGCGTGGGCCATTCTTCGTTTGCGTCACCCCCACGATTCAAGAACGCGTCCCGTGCCGCATTAATCTCGATACGCTCCTTCGCAGCGTCGTTGATGGCGGCGAGGCGCGCGCATTGGTCTTCGGAGATGTAGTCGTTCACAGCTTTCCCTCCTGGGCTTGGCGGGTCATCCACTGAATGGCGCTAGCGACAACGTGTTGAGTAACCCAGTCGCTGTGCTCGCGCCAGTTGTCGGGACCGTGTATAGCTCGGCACCGGGCGAGTTCGCGTTCGATCAGAGTTTCGACTCGCGATTTCAGGACTTGCGAGGCGCTCGTCATTAGCACGCAAATTGTTCGAACGCATCGGCGAGTTCGAGATGGCTGTACAGCGCGCTCACACTGACTCCGCGCGGTAGCCAGCCGGATCAGCCAGAAACGCATCAATGTCGCCAGCACGCCAGCCGACAGCGCGCGGGCCGAGCTGGACGGCCGGTGGAAAGGTCTTGTTGCGAATGCGAGCGTAGATGGTGGAGCGCGAAAGGCCCGTAGCAGATTGGACCTGCTTGCGGCGCAGGATGGTAAGCGCGGTTTTGATTTGTTCGGACATGTTTCACCTGAAATGGATGGTCCCGGAAGGTTCCGGAACATGACTCATTACAGGTGATTCGGACGGCCCGAAACAGTCGGTGGATTTCGGAAAACCCGCCCCCCGATTCTGGCGTAAAGGATGGGCGGATTCGCGCGGCAATGGGTGGGCGGATTACCTGAAACGCAATACCACCAAGGCGTGGAAAGGGAGGGTGGATTATTCGCCGGGGGTCCTGGGTGCGCCGCCCGTCCGTTGCCAGTTCGCCACCTTGGCAGCTTCCTCAATTCCGGTTTCATTCAGTTTCCCTTCATCGTCCGTCAGGCCCAAAAACTCCGCCGCGTGTTCGCGCAGCCATTTCATCAGGGCCTGTCTCGGATGTTTACCGCCGGGGTCGGTAACAGCCTGCCACGCACGCACAGCCGCAGCCAGTTTGGGCGCATAACGCGGGTGGCTTGCGTCCAGATAGTCAGGTGCATCAACGGCATCAGGGAAAAAGAATTCGGATTTCACGCCTCGCAACACGAGCCAGCTTCTCAGGTCTTCAACATCGACGACCGTCGCCGACGGATCCACGTTTCCTACCGGCTGCCACCGGATCTCTGATTCCCACTCCCCATCTAGAGCGACGTGCTTGCACTCCCCAAGGTATCGCTTCTCGGCCTTGAGCGTCCCCCGCTCGACCGCGAGCACAAGCGCCTGCAGCGCCGCGTCGAAGTTTTGCGGCGTTTCCTCCTCAAGACCATCAGAGGCCGAGTTATCTCGACGCCGGAGATGCCAGCGATTGACGCCGGAATCGTCCGGGGCGACGAGGCGGCTTGGTTTTTCACCACATATCAGCGCCGCAGCCCACGTCAACGACAACGTATCCGCAAGCCTGCAGAAATCCAGCTCGTTCATTTGCATCCGTGCACCCTTACGCAAAGGCAATCGATAAATGAAGGGCCACGCCAGCGGGTGATGGAACCCGTTTTCGATTGGCCGATCTGGGCGCTGCCCATAAAGGGTCAGGCCGTTTTCGTCTTGATGTTCACCACGTTGCCAGCCGCCGAGATAGCGGCGTGCCGGTCGATTTCATCAGCCAAGTATTGAAGCGCGCGCCGCCGCTCGGCTTCAAGCTCGTGATGATGATAGCTCGCCGCCGTCTGACTACGCTCAGTGTGGGCCAGCAGCAGTTCAACCACGTCCCGGCTGAATCCGTGTTCGCGCAGCAGCGTTGCGGCGGTGCCTCGGGTGCCATGCGGGGAAAACTCAGGTACGCCGAAGTCCAGTCGCTTGAACAAGTGATTGAGCGTCGCATCAGCCATCGGCACGTTAGCGCGGAAAGCGGACGGGAACACGTATTCCAGATCGCCGGTCAATGCGCGCTGCACCTCCAGCACCTCCAGCGCTTGCGTGGAAAGGTACACACGATGCGGGCGGCGCGACTTCATGCGCTCGGGCGGAATGTCCCATTGCGCTTTATCAGTGTCAATCTCCGACCACTTCGCGCGCAGCACTTCGACCTTGCGAGACATGCTGTACATCAGCAGCTTGACCGCCGCCGTGGTGGACGGGTGCGCACCCTGCTTCCCTACTGCCCGCCAGAAGGCTCCAAGCTCCGATTCGCTCAGATGCCGGTGATGTTCGGCCTTCGGTACCGCAATCACGCCACGCAGCGCTAATGCTGGGTTCGTTTCGACCAACAGCTTCTGGATCGCGTAGTTGTACACCTGCTGAATGAGAACCCGCACGTTTTCCGCGGTGTTCGGCGTGCCGCGCCGCTTCTCGATGATTGCCAGCACATGGGCTGGCTTCACATCCACCAGCGCCTTGCTGCCAATATCAGGCCAAACGAACCGCTCAAGGAGAGAGCGCATTTGCGCACGGTAGCCCTCCGACTTGCTGCCCAGACGCTCATCCAGCCACGTGAGGGAGAACCCCTTGAACTGACGGTCGTCAGCCCCCTGCGATGCCCGCAACTTGCGCTCGGCATCGTCCGCCTGCTTGTGTGCCGCCGGGTCGCTGCCCTGCTCCACCATGGCCCGGTACTCGGCGTGCCGGTCGCGCGCATCCGCCACCGAGATTTCGGGATAGCTGCCAATCAGTACCGAACGGCGCTTTCCCGCGAACACGTATTGGAATCGCCATGCCTTCGACCCGCCCGGATGAACCAGCACGAACAGCCCGCCGCCGTCCGTCAGCTTGTACGGCTGCGCTTTCGGCTTCGCGTTGTTAATCCGGGTGGGTGTCAGCGTGTAGTTGAAGTGGCGCATATGTCGATCCTCAGAAGTGAGTATCTTGAGTATCGGGACGCCCCAAAAATACTCGGCTCCGTACTCACTTTGTGCCGGATAGCACTCACTCTCCCAGGAACACTAGAGACAAAAAACCCCGGCCACACACAGTGTACACCGGGGTTTTTGGGACTTCTCCGGAACACTCCGGAACAATTTTACATATTTTCGATCATCACCTGCCCGAAGCCCGAGCAGGACACTTGCGTCGCGCCTTCCATCAGTCGCGCGAAGTCATACGTGACCCGCTTTTGCAGAATCGACTTTT
Organism: Paraburkholderia lacunae; assembly: GCF_003353175.1. Lineage (GTDB taxonomy): Bacteria > Pseudomonadota > Gammaproteobacteria > Burkholderiales > Burkholderiaceae > Paraburkholderia > Paraburkholderia lacunae. The sequence continues at coordinate 210,620 of NZ_QHKS01000001.1, forward strand.
CCATCGACTTGATGATCAGGTCCGCGGCTTCGATCCAGCCCAGGTGGCGCAGCATCATTTCCGCCGAGAGAATTTCCGACCCCGGATTCACGTAGTCTTTGCCCGCGTACTTCGGCGCGGTGCCGTGCGTGGCTTCGAACATCGCGACCGAATCCGACATGTTCGCGCCCGGCGCGATGCCGATGCCGCCGACTTGCGCCGCCAGCGCATCTGAAACGTAGTCGCCGTTCAGGTTGAGCGTGGCGATCACGTCATATTCAGCCGGACGCAACAGGATCTGCTGCAGGAACGCGTCAGCGATCACGTCCTTGATGACGATGTCGCTGCCCGACTTCGGATTCTTGAACTTCATCCACGGGCCGCCGTCGACGAGTTCCGCGCCGAATTCCTTTTGCGCCAGCGCATAGCCGTAGTCGCGGAATGCGCCTTCCGTGAACTTCATGATGTTGCCCTTGTGCACCAGCGTGACCGAACGGCGATCGTTGTCGATCGCGTACTGGATCGCCTTGCGCACCAGACGCTCCGTGCCCTCGCGCGACACCGGCTTGATGCCGATGCCGGACGTTTCCGGGAAACGGATCTTCTTCACACCCATTTCTTCCTGCAGGAACTTGATGATCTTCCTGGCCTGTTCCGATTCAGCCGGCCACTCGATGCCGGCGTAAATGTCTTCCGAGTTCTCGCGGAAGATCACCATGTTGGTCTTTTCCGGCTCGCGCACCGGCGAAGGCACGCCCTTGAAATACTGCACCGGGCGCAAACAGACATACAGGTCCAACTCCTGCCGCAGCGCAACGTTCAGCGAACGGATGCCGCCACCCACCGGCGTGGTGAGCGGACCTTTGATCGACACGACGTATTCCTTCAGCACCCGCAGCGACTCTTCCGGCAACCACACGTCCGGGCCATACACCTTGGTTGCCTTTTCGCCGGCGTAGATTTCCATCCAGTGGATTTTCTTCTTGCCTGCATACGCTTTTTCAACTGCCGCATCCACCACCTTGAGCATCACCGGGGTGATGTCGGCACCCGTGCCGTCGCCTTCGATAAACGGGATGATCGGCTGGTCGGAAACGTTGAGCGAGAAATCCGCGTTGACAGTGATCTTGTCACCGCCGGTAGGAACCTTGATGTGCTGATACGGCATGATCGGACTCCAGTGATGGCTGTGCTGAAAGCTGATGGGAGACTGCGAAACCGGGCGCTCCTCGCTACGCGCAATGCCGGCCACCCGCGAGCGGCCAGGCCGCTATTCTAGCCCACGCCGGCGCTGGAACGGGCCGGCCGCGGGTCGGGGTTTTCCTACATTGAAAGCGCAAACTGGAGCCGCCTGAATTCTTATATCTTATATAAGATAAAAGACTAGCCGGTACGTATTATGCGTTAACATCCCGCCATTTACTATTGAACCGGGACCGCTCGAGGCTGTGACCGTGCGTCCCCGCCCTGCCGGCGCCCCGCGTCTTTCATCAATCCCGTATGCGCCTTCTCGCTTTGAACAAACCGTTCGGCACCATCTGTCAATTTTCGCCGCACGAAACACGCGCGTCGCTGGCCGACTGGGTCAAGGTGCCTGGCGTCTATCCGGCAGGCCGGCTCGACTCCGACAGTGAAGGATTGCTGCTGCTCACCGACGACGGCGCGCTGCAGGCACGCATCGCCGAGCCGCGCCACAAACTGGTCAAACGTTATTGGGCGCAAGTGGAAGGCGCGGTCGACCAGGCCACTTTGAAGAGGCTCGCGCGCGGCGTCGATCTCGGCGACTACGTGACGCGGCCATGCCGCGCGGAATACGTCGAGCCGGGCGGGACACTCTGGACCCGCACGCCGCCAATCCGCTATCGCGCCGCGATTCCGACCACGTGGATCGAGTTGTCGATCACTGAAGGCAAGAACCGTCAGGTGCGCCGCATGACCGCGGCGGTGGGTTTTCCGACACTGCGGCTGGTGCGCGTCGGCGTTGGCGCGCTCGATATTTTTTCGCTCGGGCTACAACCGGGAGAGAGTGTCGAATTGCCGCTGAAGGCGCCGTGGGACGGCATCGTTTGAACCACATTGCATCCGCATCTGCTGCCTCCTCGCGCCTGTTCGCATTCGCATCGAAAGAGCTAACTCGTTGTATCAGCAAACAAAAACCCGCGTGAAACTCCTGTGAAACACGCGTGAAACAATTACGGCCACGAGTACTGCACGGCGATCCATTCCGTTTGCGCGTCGCCCAATAAATATTCGCGAAAATTTACGTCAACCGGTGCGCGAGCTCACGCGTTATTCGACCCAGATGCCGCCCGAAGCTATCCGGCATTCAGCCTTAAGGGCCTTGGTACAAGCCGCTCTCGCGGCAGGTGCGGGGAGTCTGAGCGCTACAGCAGACGCGTCGAAAATTTGTTCGATGCGCCTGTCAACCGAAAGGTGGATGGCACGTTTACCGACATGACTCTACATATAACCGGGTCATTTGGTTAATCAACTAAAGCTGAGGATTTACAAAATGAACAAACTGATCGCCGCTCTGGTCGCTGGCCTCTTCGCAACGGCAGCATTCGCACAAGCTTCGGCACCGGCAGCAGCTTCGGCAGCTCCGATGGCAGCTCCGGCAGCAGCTGCTTCGTCGGCAAAGAAGACCACGAAGCACGCTCACAAGAAGTCGCACAAGAAGGCAGCAGCTGCAGCTGCAGCTTCGGGCGCTTCGGAGTAAGTTTGTTGTAAAGACGCAGTCAAGAACTAGCTTCATTGCCGTTCTTACGGCGTTGAAAGGCAGATCGCCGCAAGGCTGTCTGCCTTTTTGTTTTTTTGACGCGCTCGCGTAACATTCGCGGGTTAATTTCCAGCAAGGAGTCACGCCGTGCGATTTCCCCTGCGCTCGTTGATTGCGCGCTTCGCTGTTGCCGTTGCACTGCCGCTCGCGGCGATGTCGTTCGCCGCCACGACCGCGGCACCCGCACACGCCCAGCAGATGCCGCCCGGCGCGAAGCAGCCCGGCGATTTCCCGCGCGTGAAGCTGACCGCGGGCATGTTCGTGATCGACGCCGCTGTCGCCGCCAACGACGCGGACCGCGAACAAGGCCTGATGTATCGCACGAATCTGGCGCCGAACGAAGGCATGCTGTTCGTCTTCAACGAAAACGCCGTGCATTGCTTCTGGATGAAGAACACGTTGATCCCGCTGTCGATCGCCTTCATGCGCGCCGACGGCACGGTCACCGACATCGACGAGATGCAGGCCGAGACCACCAACAATCACTGCCCCAAGAACAACGGCGTGTATGTGTTGGAGATGAGCAAAGGCTGGTTCACGTCGAAGGGCATCAAACCGGGGATGAAGATCCAGGGGTTGCCGGCCGCGCAATAAGTTGCGTCGACCTTGGCGGCGCCCCGCCGCTTCGTCAGCCGTCGCTGCCCAGGAAAGCCGGTGCCTTGAGTGAGGCGCCGGCTTTTTCATTTGTTTTCATTGGCGAGGCGACGCGTGCCTGCTGCCGCGCAAGCCCCGTCAGCAGGCGCTGACGTCCAGCTGGCAAGATTCCTGCAAAAGACGGGCCGACGCGCTATCCTAGTATTCTCGACATTGCAGCACCCAGACTGCCCGGGCAGCACAGACTGCCGCCCGGCAAGCGCCTTCAGGCGCGCTATTCCAAGGAGGTTCACGTGCCCCGCAAGACTCCCATCGAGCGCTACCGGAATATCGGCATCAGCGCTCACATCGATGCCGGCAAAACCACCACGACTGAACGCATCCTGTTCTACACCGGCGTGACCCACAAGATCGGCGAGGTTCACGACGGTGCGGCGACGATGGACTGGATGGAACAGGAGCAGGAGCGCGGCATCACCATCACATCGGCGGCCACGACCGCTTTCTGGAAAGGCATGGCCGGCAACTACCCGGAACACCGGATCAACATCATCGACACCCCGGGCCACGTCGACTTCACGATCGAAGTGGAACGCTCGATGCGCGTGCTCGACGGCGCCTGCATGGTGTACGACTCGGTCGGCGGCGTGCAGCCGCAATCCGAAACGGTGTGGCGCCAGGCGAACAAGTACAAGGTGCCGCGCATTGCGTTCGTCAACAAGATGGACCGCGTCGGCGCGGACTTTTTCCGCGTGCAGAGGCAGATCGGCGATCGCCTCAAAGGCGTCGCCGTGCCGATCCAGATTCCGATCGGCGCGGAAGACCATTTCCGGGGCGTGGTCGACCTCGTCAAGATGAAGGCGATCGTCTGGGACGACGAGAGCCAGGGCATCAAGTTCGAGTACCAGGACATTCCCGACGAGCTCGCGGCCACCGCGAAGGAATGGCACGACAAGATGGTCGAGGCCGCGGCTGAAGCGAACGAAGAGCTGCTCGATAAATATCTGCACGGCGCAACGCTGACCGAAGAGGAAATCAAGCACGGCATCCGCGCGCGCACCATCGCCAATGAAATCGTGCCGATGCTGTGCGGCAGTGCGTTCAAGAACAAGGGCGTGCAGGCCATGCTCGACGCGGTGATCGACTACCTGCCGTCGCCGGTCGACATCCCTGCCATTACCGGTCACGACGAGCACGACAACGAAATCGAGCGTCATCCGAAAGACGACGATCCGTTCTCCGCGCTGGCCTTCAAGATCATGACCGATCCGTTCGTCGGCCAGCTGATCTTCTTCCGCGTGTATTCGGGCGTGGTGAATTCGGGCGACACCGTCTACAACGCGATCAAGGAAAAGAAGGAGCGCCTGGGCCGGATCCTGCAGATGCATGCGAACGAGCGCAAGGAAATCAAGGAAGTCTATGCGGGCGACATTGCCGCGGCAGTCGGCCTGAAGGAAGCGACCACCGGCGACACGCTGTGCGATCCGAACCACGTGATCGTCCTCGAAAAGATGATCTTCCCGGAACCGGTGATCTCGCAGGCGGTGGAACCGAAGACCAAGGTCGACCAGGAAAAGATGGGCATCGCGCTGAACCGTCTCGCGCAGGAAGACCCGTCGTTCCGCGTGCAGACCGATGAAGAATCCGGCCAGACGATCATCTCCGGGATGGGCGAACTGCACCTGGAAATTCTGGTCGACCGGATGAAGCGCGAGTTCGGCGTCGAGGCGACCGTCGGCAAGCCGCAGGTTGCGTACCGCGAGACGGTGCGCAACAAGGTCGAGGATGTCGAAGGCAAGTTCGTCAAGCAGTCCGGCGGCCGCGGCCAGTACGGCCATGCGGTGGTCACGCTCGAACCGGCGCCGCAAGGCAAGGGCTACGAATTCGTCGACGCGATCAAGGGCGGTGTGATTCCACGCGAATTCATTCCGGCGGTCGACAAGGGCATTCAGGAAACGCTCAAGGCCGGCGTGCTGGCGGGCTATCCGGTGGTCGACGTGAAGGTGACGCTGACCTTCGGTTCGTACCACGACGTCGACTCGAACGAAAACGCATTCCGTATGGCCGGGTCGATGGCGTTCAAGGACGCGATGCGCAAAGCGAAGCCGGTGCTGCTCGAACCGATGATGGCCGTCGAGGTGGAAACGCCCGAAGACTTCATGGGCAACGTGATGGGCGATCTGTCGAGCCGCCGTGGCATGGTGCAGGGCATGGAAGACATCGCCGGCGGCGGCGGCAAGCTGGTGCGCGCCGAAGTGCCGCTCGCGGAGATGTTCGGCTATTCGACCTCGCTGCGCTCGGCAACCCAGGGCCGCGCCACGTACACGATGGAGTTCAAGCACTACGCCGAAACGCCGGGCAACGTGGCAGAAGCCGTGATCAACGCGAAGCAGAAGTAAGCGCTGAAGCCTCTGCAACACGTCATGTGCCGCACATCATGCCACGCCGGCAACGCTGGCAACTCCGGCACATGACTCGAAGCCCGTCCCTCGTGGACGGGCTTTTTTTCGTCCGCGGCGCGGCTCCCGCCGGTCGGCCACACGCACGTTTTTGAACGTGCAAAAATAGCAGACGGCACCGCGCCCATCGCCGGGACTCGCGTCCAGGAGGAGCCACATCATGAGCCAGCAACACGAACACCCGCATTACCATGACGAGCCACCGTCGGCGCCCGTCGACTGGCGCGAACATGGCGTCAAGGTCATCAAGGGCGACCAGCTCGACAGCAACACTACGCAAACGCCGTGCATGAATCGCGCGGCTGCGATCAATGCCGCACGGGTCGGCGCGCAGAAAATCTGGGCCGGCACCGTGACGATTCATCCGAATGCGAAGACCGGCGCCCATCATCACGGCGCGCTCGAAAGCGTGATCTACGTGGTGCGCGGCCGGGCTCGCATGCGCTGGGGCGAGCATCTCGAGTTCACCGCCGAAGCCGGCCCCGGCGACTTCATCTTCGTGCCGCCGTACGTGCCGCATCAGGAAATCAACGCGAGCACCGAGGACCCGCTCGAATGCGTGGTGGTGCGCAGCGACAACGAAGCGGTGGTGGTGAATCTGAACATCGACGCGGTCGAACAGCCGGAAACGGTCTACTGGGTCGATCCGATTCACAAGCATCCGCACGAACATTAATTCTTTGCCACGCGACTCATGACGCCGACCGCTTCGCTGCGCCCTCGCCTCATCACGCTCTACACCATCCTGATCGCCGCCAATCTGGGCGCGTGGGCGTGGGCGCTGATCGCGTTTCGCCACTATCCGCTGCTGCTCGGCACCGCACTGCTCGCGTATGGTTTCGGGCTGCGTCACGCGGTCGACGCGGATCACATCGCGGCGATCGACGCCGTCACGCGCAAGCTGATGCAGGCGGGCAAGCAGCCGCTCGGCGTCGGCCTGTCGTTTTCGCTGGGCCATTCGACGATCGTGATCGCGGCGACGATCGGCATTGCGTGGACGGCGCATTCGCTGCACGGCCGCTTTGAAACCTTCAAGGCGGTGGGCGGCACGATCGGCACGATCGTATCGGCGGGCTTCCTGCTGGTGCTGGCATGCGTGAACCTCGTGATTCTGCGCGACGTATGGCGCCGTTATCGCCACGTCCAACGCGGCGGCGAACTGACTGCTGAAATCGCGGAGACCATCGCACCGGCCGGTTTGCTGTCGCGCGCATTGCGGCCGTTGTTCCGGCTCGTAACGAAAAGCTGGCACATGTACCCGGTCGGCGTGCTGTTCGGCCTCGGCTTCGACACCGCGACAGAGATCGGCTTGCTGGCGATCGCCGCGGCCGAAGCGGGTAAAGGTCTGCCGCTGTATTCGATTCTGGTGTTCCCCGCGCTCTTCACCGCCGGCATGACGCTCGTCGATTCCACCGACAACGTGCTGATGGTCCACGCCTACGGCTGGGCGATGGACGACCCGAAACGCAAGCTCTACTACAACGCGAGCATCACGTTCGTGTCGGCGGTGGTGGCGATCGTGATCGGCGGCGTCGAAGCCTTGAGCCTCGTATCGGACAAATTGGGGTTGAGCGGCGGCGTATGGGACGCGGTGGCGGACATCAACGAGCGCTTCGGCGTGCTCGGCTATGGCATCGTCGCGGGTTTCATGGCGTGCTGGATCGGCTCCGTGCTGTTCCATCGCTGGCGCCGTCCGGCCGCCGTGGCGCGCTAAATTCACTCGGTCGATCCACGTGGCACATCCAACGTGTCAGCGGCAGCCGGTCGGCAAGAACGCCACCGCAGCAGCGATTCCCACGCTGCGGCACCAATCAGGTCAGCCGCCGTGCGCCATGCGCCGCGCGGCGGAACCAACAAGCGTTGTCGTCACGACACACACGGGTCTGTTTATCCGCCAAACGGTCACCTGACGCGCTCACCGGTACGCCGAATCCGCGGGCAATCGCTTACACTGAAACCGCTTTTCGCCGTTGCAATATCGTCGCCCTGTCGCGTGCATCCGGCGCGGCCCTTCAGAACCGACAACAGAACGGACTGGACACTCCAACGATGAAGACTCCCGCGGATCAATTCCCCGAACTCGACGCAACCCGCCGCACCGCCGATCCCTACGGCAACCACGCCATCGACGAATTCCTCGCGGGCCGCCTCACGCGCCGCGAGCTGCTGCGCTATGCGAGCGTGATCGGTTTGTCGCTGGCCGGCGGCGGCATCCTGAACGCGCCGCGAGCGCGTGCGCAAGGCGCGCAGAGCCCGGCCAACGCGACCATCCGCGTCGCTCATCTGACGCCTGCCGGGGCGGTCGATCCGTTGACCGTCAACGATGCCGCGGGCCTCGCGCTGCTGAATCAAACCGGCGAATTCCTGATCGACGACGACGGCGAGCACCTCGTGCTGAAGCCTGCGCTGGCGCTGTCATGGAAACCGAACGACAAGGGCGACGTGTGGACCTTCAAGCTGCGTCCGAACGTCAAGTTCCACGACGGCCAGCTGTTCACGGCGAAGGACGTCGCCGCCACCTTCAACCGTCTCGCCGATCCGGCCAGCGGTTCGGCGGCGCTCTCGGTGCTAAAAGGCGTGCTGTCGAAAGGCGGCGCGCAAGTGGTCGACGACTACACGGTGGCGTTCCATCTCGACGCGCCGAACGGCAACTTTCCGTATTACGTTTCCTCCGACAATTACAACGCCGTGATCCTGCCTGCCAACTATGCAGGAGGCTATGAAAAGAGCTTCATCGGCACCGGTCCGTTCAAGCTCGAGAAGTATCAGGCGAAGGTCGGCGCGTCGTTCGTGCGCAATCCCGATTACTGGGGCGACAAAGCGTTACCGCAGCGCGTACAGTTCTCGTTCTATGCAGACGAACAGGCGCAAATGCTCGCACTGCAAGGCCACCAGGCCGACGTGATGGGCACCTTCACCGTGCAGGGCGGCGCCGGCATTCTGAACAATCCGGACTTCAAGGCAGTGGGCGTGAAGTCGAGCGCGCATCGGCAAATCCATATGCGCAACGACAATCCGCTGTTCAAGGACAAGCGCGTGCGCCAGGCGCTCGCGTTGTCACTCGATCGCGACGTGCTGGTGCGCGGCCTGTTCAAGGGCCGCGCGCAAGTCGGCAACGACAGCCCGTTTGCGCCGGTGTTTCCGGCGTCGGATGCGGGTGTCCCGCAACGCAGGATCGATATCGCGAAGGCGAAACAACTGCTTGCGCAAGCGGGTGTGCCGAACGGTTTCGACGTGACGCTCACGACCGAAAAATACATGGAGATTCCCGACCTCGCGGTGGTCGTACAGAACGCAGCGAAGGCGATCGGCGTGCGTATCAATCTGAAGGTCGAGAGCCAGTCGCTGTATTACGGCGCGGGCACGCCGGGCAAATCCGATTGGCTCGACTCGCCGCTCGGCATCACCGACTATGGTCATCGCGGCGTGCCGAACGTGTTTCTGAATGCGCCGCTTACCAGCAACGGCACGTGGAACGCCGCGCATTTCAAGAACCCGCAATACGATCAACTGGTCGCGCAGTTCGTCGCGGCGATCGACCTCGACTCGCAGAAGAAACTCTCCGGACAGATCCAGACGCTGCTGCTCGACGAAACACCGTTGATCATTCCGTTCTTCTACGACCAGCTGATCGCGATGCGTAAAGGCGTGAATGGTGTGCGCTTCACCGCGCTCGCGCAGCTCTATTTCGACCGCGCGGTGTTGAGCGCGTAAGCGCACAGCGCTTCGGCAGGAGATCACGATGTCGACCATGGCGCCCCCTTCCGCACCTCGCGCCTCCGGCGGCACGAACGGCAACGCGGGCCGCGTCGCGCGTTTTCTTGCGACGCGCGTGGGTTTGTCGCTGATCACGCTGTGGCTGCTGTCCGTGATCGTATTCGCGGGCGGCCAGTTGCTGCCCGGCGATATCGGCCGCGCGATCCTGGGGCCGCTCGCCGATGCGCGTGCGGTCGCCGCGCTCAATCATCAGCTCGGCGCAGACCGTCCGTTGCTCGCGCAATACATCGAGTGGATCACGCATTTCGCGCGCGGCGACATGGGGCTCTCGTATGCGTACCGCGAGCCGGTCGGGCCGTTTATCGCCGACGCCCTGGCGCATTCCGCGAAGCTCGGTGTGCTCGCCTTTGTCGTCGTAGTCCCGCTCGGCATTGCGGGTGGCGTGTGGTCGGCGATGCATGCGGGACGCTGGCTCGATCGCACGATCAGCATTGCCGGTTTGTCGGCGACCGTGGTGCCGGAGTTCGTCTCGTCGATCGTGCTGATTCTGGTGTTCGGCGTGTGGCTGCGCTGGCTGCCGATCGAAGCGTCGTATCCGCCCGAAGCGAACGCGCTCGAACAGTTGCGATATCTGATTCTGCCGGTGCTGCCGCTCGTGCTGGTGTTCTTCGGCTACATTGCACGCATGGCGCGCGCGGGCACCGTTGAAGCGCTCGATGCCGACTACACGCGCACTGCGATCCTCAAAGGCTTGCCGCGCCATATCGTGATCTGGCGGCACGTGTTGCGCAATGCGCTGCTGCCGACCATCACCGTCGCCGCCACCCAGCTCGGCTACATGATCGGCGGTCTCGTGGTGGTCGAGACGCTGTTCCACTACCAAGGCATCGGCTCGCTGATCTATAACGCCGCAAAGGCCAAAGACTTTCCCATGCTCGAAGCGGGCGTGCTGACCGTCGGTGTGATCTACACCGTCGCCAACCTCGCCGCTGACGCGCTGCATGTGCTGCTCAATCCGCGGCTGCGGGTGCGGAGCGCCGAATGAGCACCCTCGCCCCGCCACCCGCGCCGACAGCGCCGCGCGCCCCCACCGAGCCGCGCTTCGACCAGCTGCGCGTGCTGCTGCGGTCGCCCACATTCGTGGTCGGCGTGCTGATCGTCGCGTGGTGGATCGCCTGTGCGATCGCCGGGCCATGGATCGTGCGCATCGATCCGTATGCGTCCGATCCGCTCAACTCGCTGATGCCGCCCGACAGCACACACTGGTTCGGCACCGACCAGCTCGGCCGCGACGTGTTCTCGCGGGTGATCGTCGGCGCGCGCGACATTCTGACAATCGCGCCGCTGGCGACCTTGCTCGGCACGCTGGCGGGCACTGCGCTGGGATTGATCGTCGGTTACTTCGAGGGCTGGGTCGATAACGTGGTCGGCCGCGCGATCGACGCCGTGCTCGCGTTGCCGCTCGTGATCGTCGCATTGCTCGCGCTGGCCGCGGTCGGTGCGTCGAATTTCACGGTGATCCTCGTGATCGGCATCACCTTCACGCCGATCACCGCGCGCACGGTTCGCGCCGCCGTGTTCGCCGAACGGCATCTCGACTACGTCGCCGCCGCGCAACTGCGCGGAGAACGGGCGCCGTACATCATGTTCGCGGAGATCCTGCCGAACGTGCTGCCGCCCATCATCGTCGAGGCAACCGTGCGCCTCGGTTACGCGATCTTCGCGGTGGCGACGCTGTCGTTTCTCGGCTTCGGCATTCAACCGCCTTCCGCCGACTGGGGACTCGCGCTGTCCGAGTCGTACACGCTGATGGCGGGCGGCGCGTGGTGGACGGTCGTGTTCGCGGCCGGCGCGATCGCCACGCTGGTGGTCGGTGTGAATCTGATTGCCGATAGCGTGCAGGGGGTCCTCGACCGATGAACGGCCCGCCGCCCGCCTCGTTTCCCGCCTTCGACGTGTCGAAGAGCGATCGCACAGATGCGCTGACCGTCGTCGGTCTGACGGTGACGTACCGGATGCGCGGGCGCGACCGCGAAGTGCTGCAAGACGTGTCGTTTCGCGTGCGGCGCGGCGAAGCGTACGGACTCGTCGGCGAATCGGGCTGCGGCAAATCGACAGTGGCGATGGCCGCGCTGCGCTATTTGCCGCGCAACGGCAAGGTCCTGGCCGGCAAGATCATCATTGCCGGCCAGGACGTGCAGAAGCTCGATGCCGATGCGCTGCGCACGATGCGCGCGAACGCGATTTCGATGGTCTACCAGGACCCGGGCCGCGCGCTGAATCCTTCGCTGACGATCGCGCGGCAAGTCACCGAAGCATTCGAAGCCGCGGGTGTCGCGCGTGAGGATGCCGTGCAGCGCACGCTCGACATGCTGCGGCGGGTGCGCATCGCCGCGCCCGAGCGCGTCATGGACAGCTATCCGCACCAGCTATCGGGCGGCATGCAGCAGCGCGTGGTGATCGCGATGGCGCTCGCATCGAACCCGGCGCTGCTGATTCTCGACGAACCGACGACCGGTCTCGACGCCACCGTCGAAGCCGAAGTGCTCGACCTCGTCGCGCAACTGCGCGAAGAACTCGGCACGGCCGTGCTGTTCATCAGCCACAACCTCGCGGTGATCGGGCGGATGTGCGAGCGCGTCGGCGTGCTGTATGCGGGCAAGCTCGTTGAAGAAGGCGCGACTCAGGATGTGTTCGCGCGGCCACGCCATCCTTATACGGTTGGACTGCTGCGCTGCCTGCCCACCGCCGGGCGCAGCAAGGACACCGAGCGGCTCGATACGATCGCGGGCAACCTGCCCTTGCCCGGCTCGGCCATCCATGGCTGCATCTACGCGGACCGTTGCCGCCTCGCCGACGACCGTTGCCGCCGCGAGGCCCCGCCGCCCTATCGGGTGGGCGCGGCTCATGGCGATCAGATGTCGCGTTGCCACTACCACGAACGTGCGACCGAACTGCCGCGTGCGGCATCGCAAGCACTGCCGCCGCAGGAAACCCTCCGGGAAAACGGCCCCCCTGCCCTCGTGCTCCGCGCGGAACAACTCTCGAAGACTTTTCACGTATCCGGCACACCGCTGCGCGCTGTCGACAACGTCTCGATCGATCTCGCGAGCGGTGAGACGCTCGGCCTTGTCGGCGAATCGGGCAGCGGCAAGACGACGCTCGCCAAGCTGATGCTCGGGCTGCTTGCACCGGACCCGGGCAGTGTGCTCGAACTCGACGGCACGCAACTCGCCGCACGCGTTACGCGCCGCAACGACGAGCAGGTCAAGTCGCTGCAGATCGTATTCCAGAATCCGGACTCCGCGCTCAATCGCGCGCATTCGGTGAAGCGTCTGATCGGCCGCGCGCTGTCGCGCCTCGCCGCGCTGCGAGGCCCGGCTATCGACGAACGGCTTGCCACGTTGACGGCCGCCGTACGTTTGCCCGAGCGCTACCTCGGCTCGCGCACGCGGCAATTGTCAGGCGGACTCAAACAGCGTGTGGCGATTGCGCGTGCGTTTGCAGGCGAACCGCGCGTGGTGGTGTGCGACGAGCCGACCTCCGCGCTCGACGTCTCCGTGCAGGCCGCGATCCTGAACCTGCTCGCCGATCTGCAGCGCGAGCGCGGCGTGAGCTACGTGTTCATCTCTCACGATCTGCACGTGGTGCGCTATCTGTCTGATCGAATCGCGGTGCTGTACCTCGGCAGGCTGCTGGAGATCGGGCCTGCGGCCGCGGTGTTCGACGGACCGCATCATCCTTATACGGAAGCGCTTTTATCGTCGGTGCCGACGCTCGACGCCCACGACAGCAAAGCACGCATACGCCTGTCCGGCGATCTGCCGAGCCCGGCAGCGTTGCCATCCGGTTGCGTGTTCCACACGCGCTGCCCGCGCAAGCTCGGGGCGATCTGCGAGCAGCAAGATCCACCGTTTCACGCAGCCGACGCCGACCATGCCGGCGGGCCGCCCGTTCATCGGATTCGCTGCCATATCCCCGTCGATGAATTGCGCGTGCTGCAATCCGCCATCCGCGACGACGACGGCAAGACCACCGGCGACGCGCCGGAAAACGCGACGCGCGACGAATAACGCGGCTTTCTTGCCGCTCGTTTCATCCCCGAAACGTTTTCATGCGGTTTTTCCTCGCGTGCATCGCATCGCCCTATCCCGCGCCACACGCCGCAAGGCTTCTCCGGTAATGGCATGGATATCGCTAAGCATCCGTTCAGACATTCGAAGCTAAAGGAATCGGGAGCGCGGCTACCCCATGCTCGCGCGTGCGGTGGAGCGCCACTGTGCGCATCGCCACGAAACTGCTGAAGCGCAGATAAGCGCACCGGCTGCGTAGCCGCGAAGACAGTGAGGGTGTTTTGCCTGCATCCGCAGAACCGGCTCGGGGGGCGACCAGGTCCGCGCTCAGACAGGCTTCGTGCCGATAAATCGGCGTGAGAGAGATGGCGGCGGCGAGGTGCCGGTGCTCCCTCCGGAGAGACGTAATGAAAAGCAAATCATTCAATCAGTACTACTGCGGGGTTATACGGGGTGCGGCAATCGTGGCCGGCGTGACTTTGCTGATGACTCAGGCCGCGCATTCAGCTTCGAACGAGGCGATCCCCAAGTGGATCGTACTTGCCGCGGCGCCACTGCCCGCAAGCAGTGCGCTTGGCGCCACACAACTCTTACAGGACGACGAGTCGGCGACGAGCGCATTGGCTACCGGCACAGCGCCCGGCGAAATGACCGCTGCCGACGATGCGGCCACCGTCTTCCGGCCAAACGACTGCACAGGTCCCTACAACGCGAACTGCACGCCGCGTGGCGGCGGTAGTGGCAGCAACGGCGCGGCGAGTTCTGGAGGCTCCGGAGGCAGTAGCGCGGGAGCGAGCGGTAATGGCGCTGGCGGCGCGGCGGGCTCGGGTGGCGGCGGAGGAAACTCCGGCGCAGGCGGCGGTAAGGGTGGTGGTGGAAGCGGTGGTGGCGGAAGCGGCGGTGGTGGAAGCGGCGGTGGCGGAAGCGGCGGTGGTGGAAGCAGCGGCGGTGGCAGCAGCGGCGGTGGCAGCAGCGGCGGCGGTAGCAGCGGCGGCGGTAGCAGCGGCGGCGGTAGCAGCGGCGGCGGTAGCAGCGGCGGCGGTAGCAGCGGCGGCGGTAGCAGCGGCGGCGGTAGCAGCGGCGGCGGTAGCAGCGGCGGCGGTAGCAGCGGCGGCGGTAGCAGCGGCGGCGGTAGCAGCGGCGGCGGTAGCAGCGGCGGCGGTAGCAGCGGCGGCGGTAGCAGCGGCGGTGGCAGCAGCGGCGGCGGTAGCAGCGGCGGCGGTAGCAGCGGCGGCGGTAGCAGCGGCGGCGGTAGCAGCGGCGGCGGTAGCAGCGGCGGCGGTAGCAGCGGCGGCGGTAGCAGCGGCGGCGGTAGCAGCGGCGGCGGTAGCAGCGGCGGCGGTAGCAGCGGCGGCGGTAGCAGCGGCGGCGGTAGCAGCGGCGGCGGTAGCAGCGGCGGCGGTAGCAGCGGCGGCGGTAGCAGCGGCGGCGGTAGCAGCGGCGGCGGTAGCAGCGGCGGCGGTAGCAGCGGCGGCGGTAGCAGCGGCGGCGGTAGCAGCGGCGGCGGTAGCAGCGGCGGCGGTAGCAGCGGCGGCGGTAGCAGCGGCGGCGGAAATGGTGGCTGTGGTTGCGGCGGTGGAGCTAACGGCGGTGGGAAAGGTGGTGGCTTCGGCGGTGGCTTCGGCGGCGGATTTGGTGGTGGCTTCGGTGGCGGTTTCGGCGGGGGCTTTGGCGGAGGCTTCGGCGGCGGTCACGGAGGCAAGGGCGGTAGCGGGAATGGCGGCGGGAACGGGCGCTAACAGGCGTCCCGTCCACGGGTAGGGTGCCCCCGGGCCCTGCCCGCCGCCGATGACACACTCCGGCATTCCTGCCACGGCCCGCCTGCATCGGCGGTGATGTCTCGATCCCCCGGTCGAGCATCACCGCCTGAGGCCGGCCGTGTTCATCCGCGAACGGCGGCATGGCGCCGCGCGCCTCTAGCAGCCCCCTCGTCTCTCGCGCACACCTGAAACCAGAACAATCGATGGCAGCGCGGCGCGCCCGGAACCAAAGCGCGGCGATTGCCTCATATCAGATTCAACGTTCGATATGAGGGCCCCACAACATGCAACAAATTGTCCCCCACTCCGCAGTGCGCGCGGCGGCCGGCCTGCTAATGGCCGCCGCCCTCGGCCTCGCATCGCTCGCTCATGCACAAACCCCCGCACGCCCCCCCGCGCAACCGCAAACGCTGTCGCAAGCTGCGCCGCCGGTCGATCCAACTTTCTCCGCCTACTCGCTCGCGCAGACTTGCAAGCAGAAAACCGACAACGTCGCGCAGGGCCAATGCGTCGGCGCGGTTCGCGGCATCATCCGCGGCTATCAGTACGGCGTGCTGTTCCTCGGACAGCGCGCGTCGCTGCCGGCTAACGAAACGCAACGGGTGTCGCTGTGTCTGCGCAACACGCAGGTGTCGTCGATCGTCGATGAGTTCATCGCCGATGCCGCCCAGGTCAATGAAGATGCGCTCAAGCACACGCCCGCGGAAGTCGCCGTGCTGGGTTCGGTACACATGCATCACGACTGCAATTGACGCTTGCGCCGCGAATCGCAACGCCTCGAGCGGCCTCTCGCGTTTCGATAACGGCGCCGCCTTGCCTACAGCATTTCAAGCGGGCGCTGGCGGCGCGGCGGTTTGAAATACGTGTCGATGGCGACGTGTTCCTCGGCGCCGAGTTGCAGTTGCAACGCAAGATGGTTGTCGCGCACGTGCTCGACGCGACCCGCTTTCGGAATCGCGAACACGCCGGGTTGCTGCAACACCCACGCGAGCGCCACCTGGAAAACCGAGACGCCGCGCGCGTCGGCAATGTCGTCGAGCGGCGAGCGCTTTGGCAGGCGTGCATGATCGACCGGGCTGTACGCCATCGCCGGCATATGGCGCGCGGCGAGCCACGGCAACAGATCGAATTCCGCCCCGCGGCGCGCGACGTTGTAGAGAATCTGATTGGTCGCGCACGCTTCACCGCCCGGCGTGGCCACGAGTTCTTCCATGTCGCCGGTATCGAAGTTGCTCACGCCCCAGTGCCGGATCTTGCCCGCGCGGCGCAACGCCTCGAACCCCTCGACGGTCTCTGCGAGCGGCACCGAGCCGCGCCAGTGAAGCAGATACAGATCGAGCCGATCCGTCTTCAGACGTTTGAGGCTCTGTTCGCAAGCCGCGATCACACCGCGCCGGCTGGCGTTGTGCGGATACACCTTGCTGACGAGAAACAGCTGGTCGCGCAGACCGGCAAGCGCTTCGCCGACGAGCGATTCAGTCGCGCCGTCCCCGTACATCTCCGCCGTATCGATCAACGTCATCCCCAATTCGATGCCGCAGCGCAGCGCGGCGATTTCGGCGGCGCGGCGCGCCGGCTGCTCGCCCATCTCCCATGTGCCCTGCCCCAGTTTCGGAATGCGTTCGCCGTCGGGCAAGCTCACGCTGGCGATATCGGTCGTCATGCTTTCTCCTCGAGGTGGCTGAGCGCGCGGTGGTGCACGAGCGCAGTACTCATTTCAGTGGAAATTCCGGTGACGAGTTTAGCTGTTGCATGAGCATTGGATCGGTCACCAGGCAAAAGCCCGCTATAACGGAGCGCGCCGATGTCATAGAATTGCCGCTTGCCCTTCTTGCGTAAGCCCCATGACCTCTGCCTCGGAAGACCGCTGGCGCGACCTGCGCCCGGACCCGGAAAACGACACGCCGCTGTATCTGCAACTTGCTCGCAAGCTCGGCAATGCGATTCACGAGAACCGTTGGAACGCTGGCGAGGCGCTGCCATCGGAGCGCGTACTATCCGAGGCGCTCGGCGTCTCGCGCATTACGTCGCGCAAGGCGATTGCCTTGCTGGTCGAGCAGGGCTTGATCCGCCGCACTCAGGGTGCGGGCAGTTTCATCACGCCGCGCTATGAGGATCCGCTGTCGCGTCTGTCGAGTTTCAGCGAGATGCTGCGGCGGCGCGGCTTCACGCCGAGTTCCAGGTGGCTGTCGCGCGAGATCGTGCCGGCTAACCGGGATGAGGTGATTCAGCTGGGTTTGTCGCCCGCTGCGGCGGTGACCCGTTTGCGCCGCTTGCGCCTGGCGGACGGCATCGTGATGGCTGTGGAGAATTCCACCTTCCCTGCCGCGGTGATTCCCGATCCTCAGGCGATTGGGGATTCGTTGTATACGTACCTGGAGAATCGCGGATTGTCGATCGTTCGCGCGTTGCAGCACTTTCGCGCGGTGAACGCGAATGACGAGATCGCGCAGCAGATGAGCATTGCCCCGAACGAGGCACTGTTGTTGATTACACGGATTGGGTATACCGCCGATCAGCGGGCGATCGAGTTGACCGATACGTATTGCCGCAACGACTACTATGACTTTGTCGCTGAGTTGAGGAAGTAGCGGTTTTTTGCCTTTGGCGGCGGGGAAAAAGCTAAACCCAAGCTAAACCCAAACTAAACCCATTTAGCCTCATGCGCCCCCACCCTGGCCGGCGGCAGCCCAAAAAAAGCAGGCGTCTGCGACAAAAGCTCGGCAGGCGAAACACCCGAAACGCGGCCGAACTCCGAATCGACGCTCGCCAGACAGTCGCGCACGTCGTCGATAGAAACATCGTCGGCCTTCCACCCGTCGGGTAACACACCGAACGACTGCAACCACCGCCCAGTCTGCGCGAGCGAAACCTTGACATGCCAACTCCCGCCTTCGGCGGCGCGCCGCCCAAGTGCGACCATCGCGCCGAAGGCGGCCAGATATCCCGTAGCGTGATCCAGCGCCTGACAAGGCAAATGCTTAGGCTCATCCCACCCCGCCGCCTCGCGCTCAGTAAAAGCAATCCCACTGGCCGACTGCACGAGGCTGTCAAATCCGCGCCGCCCAGCCCAAGGCCCCTCGTGTCCATAAGCGGAAACGGACACATAAACCGTCCCCGGCCGCACCCGCGCCAAGTCTGATGGACCCAACCCGCGCGCAGCCAAAGCCCCCGGCCGGTACGCCTGCAAAAACACATCCGCGTCACCGGCCAAGCCAAGCAACGTCTCGCGCCCGGCCACATCCCGCAAGTCCAGCACCGCCGAGCGCTTACCCCGCCCGTTATCGATCACCAGCGGCGCGATGTTCGGCAAATGCGCCCCGTTGATCAGCAAGACTTCGGCGCCATGCTGCGCAAGCGCCCGCCCCGCCACCGGCCCCGCGATGATGCGCGACAAATCCAGCACCCGTACGCCGGCCAGCGGCCGATCCGCGCGGCCCCGCCCGAGCGGCTCAACCGGCGCGTCGCCGATCCGCTCGATCTCGAACAACGGCAGCCGGTCAATCGCCTTCGCCTGGTCGAGCGCCGCCCACTCGTCGGGCGTGCGAATCAGCGCGGCGCACAAGCCGGCGTCGGCCAGCGTCTGGTCGAGCGTCGCGCCGTCCCAGCCGCGCACCGCGGCGGCCACCGCGGTTCGATCGTTCGCGCAGCCGAGCACCTTCAGCACGCCCTCGAGGTGATGCGGAAAATTCGTATGCAACTGAATCCAGCGGCCGTCGCGGGTCGAGTAAAAACCCGTCACCGGGTCGCGCAAAGCAGGCGGCGGTCCATCGTCGATGCGCAGATAGCGTTCGCTGCGAAACGACGCCAGCGCGCGCCGCATCTCCACCGTCACGCGTTGCCGGCGACCATCGCGCAAACGCAGGCATTCGGCAGCGGCAAGGCCGGTCGCGGCGATGGTCGCCGAGGCCAACGTGCCGACTCGATAGACCGACGGCAGCGCCGGATCGCTGCCCGCAAACGACACGGAATCGAGCGCGGCCGGATCGCAGCCGGCGGTATTCCATAGATACGAGAGAGCGGGTTCGGGCGTCATGGCGTTCGCGTCGAAGCAGAAAGGCAGTGAACCGAGTCTAGAAGTCAGCACTGCTTCAATCAAGTCGCCCACCACGCCGCCCAGCGCGCCACCCGCGCCAGTCCGTTCAAGCCACACCCAGCCAGCGCGGCAGCCAGTTCCAACCCGGCAAAGTGCGCGCGGGCATCGCCGCGGACCGCTCCGAGCCGCTAGCCAGCGCGAAGCGCGCGCCCGCCTCGCCCGAGCTGACCCATGCCACCGCGCCGCGCGGCAACTCGAACGATTCGCCGGCTCCCAGCCAGTAATCTTCGGCGTCACCTTCGACGGTCAGCCAGATTTCGCCCGAGATCACCTTGAAGATCGACGAATGCGCGACACGCCAGGCCGCCGCAGGCTCGCCATGTTCCAGTTCGAAAATACGGACTTCACGCATCGCCTTTCTCCTTCAAAGAACTTCTGTGTTGTCTCATTATTGGCGTGCGATGATCGAAATCACATGCACAGTTCCGAACAGTTTCATCGGAACTGTTCAGTCGAAAAACCGGACAGTTGGCAACGATCGCGTTTTAGGACCGGCGCTCCAGCTCGGGCAGCAGACAGCCCGGCGGTCCAGCGACCAGGAAAGCACCGCATGAAACTCGAAATCGAACTCGATCGCGACAACGGCGTACCGCTCACCGAGCAGATCGTGACGGGCGTCACCACGTGGATCCGCTCGCGCATCGCGCGTCCCGGCTCGAAGCTGCCGTCGATCCGTCAGTTCGCCGCCGATTACGGCGTGAGCCGCTTCCCGGTGATCGAGGCCTATGACCGGCTGGTGTCGCTTGGCTACCTCGACTCGCGCCACGGCTCGGGCTTCTATGTGGCCGACCGCCTGCCGACGGGTATGAGTTGCCAGGGCGCGTCGGACCCGCGCCGCGCCGAGGACGAATCCGGGCACATCATGCAGCAGTTCAATCAACCGGGCGAGACGCTCAAGCTCAGCAGCGGCTCCATTCCCGAAGCGTGGCGCGACATGGACGGCATTGCGCAGGCGATCCGCCATGTCTCGCGCACCGACCCCGCGAGCATGGTCGACTACGCCACGCCGCTCGGCAATCCGACGCTGCGCGAGCATCTGCAAAGCCGCATCGGTCAACTGCGGATTCAGGCTGACGCGTCGCAGATTCTGATCACCAACGGCGCGAGCCAGGCGTTCGATCTGCTGATGCGCTACATGCTGAAACCCGGCGACACGATGTTCGTCGAAGACCCCGGCTACTACAACCTGTACGGCCTGCTGAAGCTGCACGGCGTGAAGCTGATCGGCATTCCGCGCACGCGCAACGGCCCCGATCTCGACGTGCTGCAAGCGCAGCTGCAGTTGCATCGGCCGAAGCTGTTCTTCATCAACACCGTGTTTCACAATCCGACCGGCACCACGGTCGCGCCGCAGGTTGCGTTCCGGCTGCTGCAACTGGCGCGCGAACACGGCTTCTCGATCATCGAAGACGACATCTACGCCGATCTCCAGACCGAAATCACCGACCGGCTCGCCACACTCGATCAACTCGAACACGTGATCTACGTGGGCGGCCTGTCGAAGACGCTGTCGTCGTCGCTGCGGATCGGCTGTGTGGTGGCGAGTCACGCGATCATCAAGGATCTGGTCGATATCAAGATGCTGACGAGTATCGGCGGCTCGCGTTTTGCCGAAGCGGTTGCCGTATCGATGCTGGAGCGCGGCGCGTACCGCAAATATCTGGAGCGGCTGCGCCGGCGCATGCGCGACGCGCTCGTCTCGACCATTCAGACACTCGAAGACGCCGGCTGGGAGCTGTTCGAAAAGCCGGTGGGCGGCAAGTTCGTGTGGGCACGCGTGCCGCATATCGACGATGCCGAGCGGCTGGTGGAATGCGGCGCGCCGCTCGGCGTGACGGTAGTGCCCGGCAGCTATTTCCGCCCCAACGTGGAAGTGAGTCCGTGGATCAGGATTCACGTGGGGTTCGGCAACGACCCGCGCGCCCGGGTGTTTTTCCGCGCCGCCGCCGCGCTACCCCCGCGCTGACCGGCTGAGTCCGCGGATTCTGCGGATTCTGCGGAAAGCACGCCGGAAAGCGCGTCGGAAACACGCGGACAGCACACGGTTCAGGCCGCGGCGCTGCGATCCGCGCCGTCCGCTCGCTGCGCCGGGGCGCGCTTTTCCCTAGAATAGCGGCTCCCCACCCCGTCCCTGCGCGCCTCGCCGCCCTCCATGTCCACGCCGCCCCTGCCCGCTTCCGCCTCGCCCGTCCCTTCGGCTCCCTCGGCCCGCTCGCTGACGGTGATGCTGTGGCTCGTCGCCACCGGCTTCTTCATGCAGACGCTCGACTCGACCATCGTCAACACCGCACTGCCCGCGATGGCAGCGAGCCTCGGCGAACTGCCGTTGCGCATGCAATCGGTGGTGATCGCCTATTCGCTGACGATGGCGGTGATGATCCCGGTGTCCGGCTGGCTCGCCGACAAGCTCGGCACGCGGCGCGTATTCTTCAGCGCGATCCTCGTGTTCTCGGTCGGCTCGCTGCTGTGCGCGAACGCGCATACCTTGAATCAGCTGGTGATCTTTCGCGTGGTGCAGGGCGTGGGCGGCGCGATGCTGCTGCCGGTCGGGAGGCTCGCCGTGCTGCGCACCTTTCCGGCGGAACGCTATCTGCCGGCTTTGTCGTTTGTCGCGATTCCGGGGCTGATCGGGCCGCTGATCGGACCGACGCTCGGCGGCTGGCTCGTGAAGATCGCGTCATGGCACTGGATCTTTCTGATCAATGTGCCGGTGGGGATCGTCGGGTGCATCGCGACGTTCGTCTTCATGCCGGATAGCCGCAACGAACAAACGGGCAGGTTCGATCTGAAAGGCTATCTGCTGCTGATCGTCGGCATGGTGGCGATTTCGGTCGCGCTGGACGGCCATGCCGAGTTCGGCATTCAGCATGCGACTGTGCTGGTGCTGCTGATCCTGAGCCTCGCGTGTTTTGTCGCCTATGGCCTGCACGCGGTGCGCGCGCCCGCGCCGATTTTCTCGCTCGATCTATTCAAGATTCATACCTTCAGCGTCGGCCTGCTGGGCAATCTGTTCGCGCGGATCGGCAGCGGCGCGATGCCCTATCTGATCCCTCTGCTATTGCAGGTGAGTCTCGGCTATAGCGCGTTCGAAGCCGGCATGATGATGCTGCCGGTGGCGGCGGCAGGCATGGCGTCCAAACGCCTCGTCACGAAGCTGATCATCCGGTACAGCTATCGGCGCGTACTGATCGTCAACACGGTGCTGGTGGGCTTGACCATGGCAAGCTTCGCGCTCACGAGCACCGGCCAGCCGCTGTGGCTGCGGGTCGCGCAACTCGCCTTCTTCGGCGGCGTCAACTCGATGCAGTTCACCGCGATGAACACGCTGACACTGAAAGACCTTGGCACCGGCGGCGCGAGCAGCGGCAACAGCCTGTTCTCGCTGGTTCAGATGCTCTCGATGAGCCTCGGCGTGACGGTGGCCGGCGCCTTGCTCGCGACCTTCACCGGCCTGATGCCGCGCGTGACGGCCGCCAACTCGCTGCCCGCGTTTCATGCGACCTTCCTGTGTGTCGGCATCATCACGGCAGGCTCGTCGTGGATCTTCGCGCAGTTGGCGCCGGACATCCGCACGCCCGCGAAAAAGACCGATCCATCGGAGCGCACCTGACCCGCGCACCGCTTTTCAGCGGCTAGTCCGTAGCGAGAAGCGCGCTCGACGCGGCCGCACCGGCGACCCGCAACAGGGCGCGAATCGCACCAGCAAAGTGCGCATCATCGCCTCCACGCACGGGTTGGAGCACAATCGCCGGCACGGAGCGCGCATAACGCGCTTTCCGCATGCGCATAATTCTTGCTCCCCTATCCTGTAAACTCACGTTTTGCGCCGTGCCAGACATGCAGCGCGCCACCTCCACACGACTGACATGATGAGCATGATCGAACTCGATCCTCCCGGCTTCCAGCCACCGCGCCCGATGGCCGGCGACGAAGGCTCCCGGCGCACCGTGCTTTACGGCGGCTACACCGTTTTCAGCGTGTTCCAGCCGGTTTTCTCGGTGTCGCACCGGCGCGCGATCGGTTATCACGCTTCGCTGCGCGCACACGACGAACATGCGCTGCAGGTGCCGTCGCACGAAGTTTTCACGCAAGCCGCGCGGCGCGGCGACCTGCTCGAACTCGGGCGGCTCGCCGAGTCGCTGCACCTGGGCAACTTCAACGCGTTCGACAGCCACGATGAATGGCTTTTCCTGAGCCTGCACCCGGCGGCACTGATGGACACGAGCTACGGCGATGCCTTGCTCGCCGGCCTCAAGGCGCTGGGCTTGCCGCCGCAGCGTGTGGTGCTGGAAGTGTCCGAACAGGCCGGCGGCGAAACCACGCGTTTCGCCGACATCATCGACTCCCTGCGCAAGTCCGGCTTCCTGATCGCGCTCGACGGCTTTGGCGCGAAGCATTCGAACATCGACCGCGTGTGGAATCTGCGTCCCGACATCGTCACGCTGGACCGCTGCATCCTCGCGCAGGCCAGCGAGCATTCGCATATCGAGCGCGTGTTGCCGGGACTCGTTTCGCTGCTGCACGAATCCGGGCAACTGGTGCTGATGGGTGGCCTGACTACCGAGCGCGACGCGCTGATCGCGCTCGAATGCAACGTCGACTTCGTGCAGGGCGCGTACTTCGCCGGGCCGAGCGTCGAGCCAGTCAAGCCGCAAGCCGCGGCCGGCTTGATGGACGCGCTTTCCGCAGCGCTGCGTGAGCGGGTCGCCGCCCGCCAGCGCGCGCAGTCCACGCGGCTCGCCCCGTACGTGACGGCGCTGGAAACCGCGAGCGCGCAACTGATGTCCGGCGAATCGGTCGTACAGGCAACCGCGCCGCTGCTCAAGCTCGGCGAGACGGCGCGCTGCTTCGTGCTCGACGGTTCAGGCCGTCAGATCGGCGACAACGTGCTGCCGCCTGGCCGCGCCTCGCAACGCGCAAAGCGCTTCCGGCCCCTGCTGCATTCGGAAGGCGCGAGCTGGGAGCGCCGGCCGTACTTCATTCAGGCGATGCGCGTGCCCGGCCAGGTGCATCTCACCCCGCCCTATCTGTCGATCAACGAAGCGCATTTGTGCGTGACCGCTTCGATCGCCGCGGATACGCCGTACGGCACGCATGTGCTATGCGTCGATATCAACTGGGAAGTCGCGGCGCACCGTAATTGAGCTCTGCTGGATGCGTGCGAGCAGGCGCGTGAGCGCCGCGCGGCCCAGCACGCGATTGACCGAGCGCAACCGTGCCGCACAGGTCACGGCGCGCAACGCGACGATCCTGGCTGCGCCGTCCGTCGATACGTCGATCACGCCGACCACCTCGCCTTCGAATAGCAGCGCGATACCCATTGCTCCGTCGATCGACACCAACTCGGCATGGCTCGCCAGCCGCGCGAGCGACGTCAACTTGTCCATCCAGCCCAACGCCGCCGGTTCTGGCGCACCTGGAGCCGCACGCGCAGACGCGCACTCCGGCGCATCGCTGACGAGTTCCGGCGCGTCGCTAAAGAGATACAGCAAGCCGGCCCGATCCTGGGCCTCCAGCGCCGTACGCAAGCGTTCCACGATGCGCGCGTGCGCGGCGGGATCCGGCGGTTCCAGCGGCGCGCCCGCACGCTGCAAACGCGCCTTGGCCCGATGCACGATCTGCCGGCAATGGGCCGGCGTGCGCTCGAGGATTTTCGCGATCTCCGCGTAGTCGCACTCGAACGCTTCGTGCAGCACGAACGCCGCCCGCTCGTCGGGCTTCAGACGTTCGAGCAGCAGCATCACGCCGTACGACATCTCCGAGGCGCGCAAAGCCAGTTCTTCCGCCGACGGCGCGAGCTCGTCCAGCCACGGCTCCGGCAGCCAGCCGGCGGCCTGCGAGGCGCGCTCGCGCTGCAGATACCGCAGCCGGTCGATGGCCACGCGCGTGGTGACCGTGGTGAGCCAGGCGGCCGGCGTGAGCACCTCTTGCGTGTCGGCGACGTGCCATTTGAGCCAGACGTCCTGCACCACGTCTTCGGCTTCGGCGCGGCTGCCGAGCATCCGGTACGCCAGCGCGAGCAGCCGAGCGCGCACGGCCTCGAAGCCGGAGGCCTTGTCGATTCCTTGTTCCGTCATTCGTAGACCTCCCAGATCCTGCGTGGTGAAAAGCGCGCGCGCCGCCTGCGCCGTTGTCCGTGCGCGCTGCCGGCATCCTTTTCAGCTTGACGTCCAGGCACCCGCCGATGTGACAGACAGGCGCAAAAATAAATCTGTCACGCCGCCGTGCGCGCCTTCGTCATAGGGACAACTACCGGCGCAGCAGCGGCACGGTTTCCCGATCGACCACCCATTACCGCTAACTACGGCGAACTACCGCGCCACTTGAACGAGACCCACATGCATTCCAGCTATCCATCCGTCACCGGCCTTGGCCTCGTACCCACCGTGATCGAACAATCCGGCCGCGGCGAGCGCGCGTACGACATCTATTCCCGCCTGCTGCGCGAGCGGATCGTGTTCCTGGTCGGTCCGGTGAACGAACAATCGGCCAGTCTGATCGTCGCGCAGCTGTTGTTTCTCGAATCCGAGAATCCCGACAAGGATATTTCCTTTTACATCAATTCGCCGGGCGGCTCGGTGTACGACGGCCTCGCGATCTACGACACCATGCAGTTCATCAAGCCGGAAGTGTCGACGCTGTGCACGGGCTTTGCCGCGAGCATGGGCACCTTCCTGTTGACCGCCGGCCAACGCGGCAAGCGGTATGCGCTGCCGAACGCGCGCATCATGATTCACCAGCCGTCGGGCGGCAGCCAGGGTACGGCCGCGGACGTCGAGATTCAGGCGAAGGAGGTGCTCTATCTGCGCGGACGGCTGAACGCGATGATGGCCGAGCGCACAGGGCGCACGCTCGAGGAGATCGGGCGCGACACCGATCGCGACAATTTCATGTCGGCACACGGCGCGAAGGACTATGGCCTGATCGACGAAGTGCTCGAGACGCGCGCTGCGCTAAGCGATACGCCTCATCACCACGACCGGTAGCGAGGCAAAACACCGGCCTGCGCGCTCATCAAGCGCCCGCGCGGCTCGCGCATCGTTCAAAAGAGCCCTCGATTCCGAGGGTTTGTTGTTTCCCGCATCGGTGCGCGCCGAACACAAAAGCTGATCACCTTCGCAGGAGTCGCTATCATGGTCGCGATTCGTCGAGTTCGACGATCGCTTCAATGGAGGAATACATGGCGTCATCCAGTGAAACCGTCAGCATGGCGCTATTCTGCGACTTCGAAAACGTTGCGCTCGGCGTGCGCGATGCGAAGTACGACAAGTTCGACATCAAGCTGGTGCTCGAGCGTCTGCTGCTCAAAGGCAGCATTGTCGTGAAGAAAGCGTATTGCGACTGGGACCGCTACAAGAGTTTCAAAGGCGCGATGCACGAAGCCAATTTCGAGTTGATCGAAATCCCGCACGTGCGCCAGTCGGGCAAGAATTCGGCCGATATCCGGCTGGTGGTCGACGCGCTCGACCTCTGTTACACAAAATCGCACGTCAATACCTTCGTCATCATCAGCGGCGACTCGGACTTTTCGCCGCTGGTGTCGAAGCTGCGTGAGAACGCCAAGCAGGTGATCGGCGTGGGCGTCCAGCAGTCCACGTCTGACCTGCTGATCGCGAACTGCGACGAGTTTTTCTTTTACGACGACCTCGTACGCGAAAGTCAGCGCACGGTAGCCAAACGCGAGTCGACGCGAGCGCAGCCGAGCGCCCAGCCAACGGCCAAACGCGCGCCGGATGAAGAAAAGAGCCGCAGCAAGGAAGACCTCGAAAAGCGTCGCACCAAAGCGATCGAGATCGCTGTGCAAACGTTCGACGCGCTTGCCTCCGAGCGCGGCGATAGCGGCAAGATCTGGGCATCGGTGCTGAAGAATGCCATCAAGCGCCGCAAGCCGGATTTCAACGAGACGTACTACGGTTTTCGCGCGTTCGGCAATCTGCTCGAAGAAGCTCACGCGCGCGGACTGCTCGAATTCGGCCGCGACGAAAAGTCGGGCGCCTATGTCTATCGGGGCACGGCCGCTAATGTGACGGGCGAAAGCGCGGGCGAGCAGACTGAACAGGCTGAATCGGTTGAGCAGACGGTTGAAACGCAGACAGCGGAAACGGTCGCCGCCGAGTCGGGCGGCAAACATGAGTCACGCCGCAGAGGACGTGGGAATCGCAAGGGAGCGCGTGGTCAGCAGGAGGCCGCTCGCGACGAGCGAGCCTCTGTCGAACGTGGCCGCGAAACTGAAGTGGAAGTGCCAGCCGAAGCGACATCCGAAGCGGTCCTGCAAGCGCCCGCGCTCAGCGAATCCGCTCCTGAACAGCAGAAGCACGCCTGGATAGAGCCGGAAGCCTTTGCCACGGAACCGGTCTTGGTCGCCGAAGAAGAAGGACGAGAAGAAGCGCACGGCAGTCCGGCCAAGCGCCGTAAGGAACGTGCACCGCGCAAGACAGCCGCGAAGAAAACGAAAAAGGCCGCCACGCGAACCATCGATGAAATAGCGGAGATCGCGGCGCCTTCCGAAGCACCCGCGCAGCCGGCGCAAGAAGCAGCACCCGTTGCGGCAAAAAAAGCTGCCCGCAAATCCGCGGCGCGCAGCCGCCGTCCGCGTAAAACGGCGGCGGCGAGCGACGCGGAATGAGCGTCTCGCGCGGGCCTCGCCTCCTCGCAGAAGCGGCTCGCAACAAACGCGGCACATCACGCGCACCAAACAAAAAGCCCCTGTCCGCAACGGACAGGGGCTTTTGTCATATCACGTCGTGAGCGTCGCCACCTGGCGCGGTGCGACGTTCACCGGCAATGTCACGCGAAATTCTTCTCGGCGAATGCCCAGTTCACGATGTTCCAGTACGCTTCGACGAACTTCGGACGCGCATTGCGATAGTCGATGTAGTACGCGTGTTCCCACACGTCGATCGTCAGCAGTGCCTTGGCGTCCGTGGTCAGCGGCGTAGCGGCGTTGCTCGTCGACACCAGGTCGAGCGAACCGTCAGCCTTCTTCACCAGCCATGCCCAGCCCGAGCCGAACGTGCCGACTGCGGTCTTGGCGAATTCTTCCTTGAATTTGTCGAAGGAACCCCACTTGGCGTTGATCGCGTCAGCGAGTGCGCCGCTCGGAGCACCGCCACCTTGCGGCGACACGCTGTTCCAGAAGAACGTGTGATTCCACACTTGCGCTGCATTGTTGAAGAGGCCGCCCGATGCCTTCTTGACGATCTCTTCGAGTGACAGGTTCTCGAACTCGGTACCCTTGATCAGATTGTTCAGGTTAGTCACATAGGTCTGGTGATGCTTGCCGTAGTGAAACTCGAGCGTCTCTTCCGACATGTGCGGAGCGAGAGCGTTTTTCGCGAACGGCAGCGGCGGGAGCGTATGTTCCATGGTGCTTTCCTTCTGTCTGTATCTGTTGTGGGGAGTCTGCGGATAACGCTGTAGAGCACTGGATTGTAGGCGACTTGGAATAACCCCGCAAACGAACGGACTTTATGTCCGGCATCGGCGAACATGCCGTACGGATAGCGTAATTAGTGCTCGCGCCTGCGGTTTGCGGGGTCAAAAATACGGTCTCGGCGAAGTATCAGAAACCGTCGGTAAGGCGTGGTTGCACATCGGCCAGCACGATGTCCGCCGAGCCCTCGGCGAGATGCACGGTCAGGCGCCGCCCGGGTTTCAACGACGACGGCGCACGCACCGCACGGCCGCTTTGTGCATCGAGCATGGCGGCATAGCCGCGTTCCAGCGTGCGTTGCGGACTGAGCACTTCGAGCCGCGCGGCAAGCGTCGCGATACGAGCGGTCTGACGTTCATGCTGGCGTAACAATGCAGCGTCGAGACGCTGCGTGAGGCCCCTCAGTGTCGCCTGATGCGCGGCGAGATCGGGACGCCAGCGCTGCCAGCGCATCTGCAGCAGCGAAAACCGCGCTCGTGCGTCGCGCACCGGGCGCGCACCCGCCGACGCCAGCCGCAAGCTCAGTTGCTGCAAGTGCGTGCGCTGCCGTGCGAGCCGCTCGGCCGGCGAGACGAGCCGGCGTGCGAGCCAGTCGAGTTGTTGGGCGCGCCGCTCCATCATTCGGCCGAAACCGCGGGCGAGCGTCGCATGCCGATGGTCGAGATCGCGCAGCAACAACACGCGCTGCGGACTGACGAGTTCGGCGGCGCCGGTCGGCGTCGGCGCGCGCACGTCGGCGGCAAAATCGGCGATCGTGAAATCGGTTTCGTGACCGACACCGCTCACCACCGGCAACGCGCTTTCCGCAATCGCGCGCGCCAGCACTTCCTCGTTGAAGGCCCACAGGTCTTCGATCGAACCGCCGCCGCGGCACACGATCAGCACGTCGACTTCGCGCCGCGCGTTCGCCGTTTCGACCATCGCGGCGAGTTTCGCGCTGACGCCCGCGCCCTGCACCGGCGCCGGATAAACGATCACCGGAATATGCGGCGCGCGACGGCTCAAGGTGGTCAACACATCGCGCAACGCGGCCGCCTGCAATGACGTCACGATACCGATCGCCCGCGGATGGGCCGGCAACGCGCGTTTGCGCTCAGCGGCAAACAGGCCCTCCGCTTCGAGCTGCGCTTTCAGCCTGAGGAATGCTTCGTAGAGACGCCCCTGCCCCGTGCGGCGCACCGCTTCGACATTCAGCTGCAACTCGCCGCGCGGCTCGTACATCGTCACCAGCGCGCGTACTTCGATGCGGTCGCCTTCGCGCGGCGTGAATTCGGCGTATTGCGCACGACCGCGGAACATCACGCAGCGCATCTGCGCCTGTGCATCCTTGATCGAGAAATACCAATGGCCGCTTGCGGCGCGCGTGAAGTTCGACACTTCGCCGGCGACCCAGACGAGCGGAAACGAGCGTTCGAGCATCGTGCCGATCGCGCGATTGAGCACGGATACGGGAACGACGACCTCGCCGCCGGGCACGGCCGACGAGGAAAAAGGGCTTTCGGGATTCATGCGAGGAATGTGTTTGACTGGCCGGACAGACGATAGACCGAGCGGCCGGCAACGTCCAGCACATCGTATTGATTGTCAAAAGTGTCCACATCGCGGGAGCCCCCAGGCGAATTCCGCCAAATTGGCCGCCAGGCCGCGCAAATCTGAAGCATGTCTTTGATTTATATCGCATTTATATCTCCTCAACGAGAATGATTGCCGATCCGGAGCGCTCGGAATGGCCTTCTCAGCCGATCGGGGGGCAGGTTCTCCACAAAGTTATCCACAGGTTGAGTGCCTCGCCGAAGTGTCGATTCACGGTGCGCCGGCCGGCGCGCGACTTGCCGCGCACGACGCACGCGCGCTAGAGTGCCGGGTTCGACGGCGTGCTGAACGCCCTGCGGCGCGCGCCTTTACGGCACACTGCTGATGGTGTCGGACGCTGGGCAGTGCATGCCGCCACCTCGATTTCAACTGCCTTTTCGATGACTTCGCGATGACTTCGCGATGACTTCGATTGCCCGGAGAACCGCGTTGATGCTTGCCCCGCGTATCGCGCCTAGCGCTTCTACGCCGACGTCCCGGCCCCTTCCGGCGCGTCGCGCGCCGCACATCTGGGCGGCTTGCCGATGAACGATCTGAACAACCGTCTCGAAGCTCGCCTCGCACGCGAATGGCAGCAGCGCGGCCCGTTCGCGTGGGCGCTGACGCCCTTCGCCTGCGTGTTCGGCGCGATTGCCGCCGCGCGCCGCGCCGCTTTCTCGCTCGGCTGGCTGAAATCGGTGCGCGTCGGTGTGCCGGTGGTGGTGGTCGGCAACGTGACCGTCGGCGGCACGGGCAAGACGCCGACGGTGATCGCGCTGGTCGAAGCGTTGCGCGCAGCCGGATTCACGCCCGGCGTGGTGTCGCGCGGCTACGGCGCGCGCGTCAAGGCGCCGACGCCGGTCACGCCCGCGGCGGCGGCGAGCGTCGGCGGCGATGAACCGCTGCTGATCGCACGCCGCACCGGTGCGCCGGTGTGGGTCTGCCCGGACCGCGTTGCGGCCGCCCAGGCGCTGCGCGCCGCCCATCGCGAGGTCGACGTGATCGTCAGCGACGACGGCTTGCAGCATTACCGCCTCGCACGCGATGTCGAACTGGTGGTCTTCGATCACCGGCTCGGCGGCAACGGTTTTCTGCTGCCGGCCGGCCCGCTGCGCGAGCCGCTGTCGCGCCGCCGCGATGCAACGCTGATCAACGATCCCTATGCGCGCGCACTGCCGGCGTGGCCGAACACCTTCGCGCTGCAACTCGCGCCCGCCGACGCCTGGCATCTCGACAATCCCGCGCTGCGCCGGCCGCTCGCGCAATTCAGCGGCGAGCGCGTGCTGGCGGCCGCCGGCATCGGCGCGCCGGAGCGTTTTTTCGCGACGCTGCGCGCCGCCGGCCTCACGCCCGCTACCCGAGCGTTGCCCGATCACTATGCGTTCGAGCGCAATCCTTTTACAGACGTGGACGCCGACGCGATCCTGATAACGGAAAAGGATGCGGTAAAATTAGGGTCCTGGCACGATGCGCGCATCTGGGTTGTCCCGGTCGAAGCCGCGCTCGATCATCGCCTCATCGCATTAGTTGTGGAGAAAGTCCGTGGACGCTCGCCTGCTTGAAATTCTCGTCTGCCCGATCTGCAAGGGCCCGCTCAGCTACGACCGTGCGGCGCAGGAACTGATCTGCAATGCCGACAAGCTCGCCTACCCGATCCGCGACGGCATTCCCGTGATGCTCGTGGACGAAGCCCGGCAAACCGTGGAAGGCACGCCCGTCGACCTGAATCCGGGCTCCGTCGCCTGAGTTTGTGCTGACGGGGTTGCGGCATTTGCCGATCACCCCGCGTTCCCGATCCGCTCTTGCGATCCGCTTCTGCGATCCGCATTTGCGTTCAATTTCGTCAGCGCTCGCATGCAACCCGCAGGCGCTTTCTTCCGGTTTCATCGCCGCCCGCCTTTCCGATGACCCACGCTAACGCCACCACTCCCCCGTTCATCGCCGTCGTGCCGGCCCGGCTCGCCTCGACGCGTCTGCCCAACAAGCCGCTCGCCGATATCGGCGGCAAGCCGATGGTGGTGCGGGTCGCCGAGCGCGCGCGCGAATCGGGCGCACAACAGGTGCTGATCGCCTCCGACGCGCAAGCGGTGCTCGACGTGGCCCGCGAGCACGGCTTCGAAGCCGTTCTGACGCGCGCGGATCATCCGTCGGGCACCGACCGTCTCGCGGAAGTGGCGGCGCAGTTCGGCTGGAGCGACGACACGATCGTGGTGAACGTGCAAGGCGACGAACCGCTGATCGACCCGGCGCTGGTGTGCGGCGTGGCGTCGCACCTCGCGGCCAGCAGCGGCTGCGCGATCGCCACCGCGGCGCATCCGATCGCCGACCCCGCCGAAATCTTCAATCCGAACGTCGTCAAGGTCGTGCTCGATGCGCGCGGCATCGCGCTGTATTTCTCGCGCGCGCCGATTCCCTGGGCACGCGACGCCTATCAGCCGCACTGGCCCAATGTGGCCGCAATGCCCGCGCCGCCTGCGTCCACGGCGGTTCATCGGCATATCGGCCTGTACGCATATCGCGCCCAATTCCTGCGCACTTACCCGAGTCTCGCGATCTCGCCGATCGAGCAGGCCGAAGCGCTCGAACAACTGCGCGCGATGTGGCACGGCGAGCGCATCGCGGTGCTCGTCACCCAGGACGTGCCGCTGCCCGGCGTCGATACGCCCGCCGACCTGGTGCGCGTGCAGGCTTTATTCGGGGCTTGAGCGCAAAAACCCATGGCATAATCGAACGGTTCTGCGCGCCTCCCGCTGGAAGCGAGAGTCAGGGTTTGCACCCGGTCGCGCTGTCGTCGTCTTGCAGCGCCGTCGTTTTCGATGCGCAGCGCGAGGCGCACCGCGGCAGCCGATGCGGGTCCCTCGACGAATCGTGGAATGGCTACAGCGCCGCCAAAGAATTCACATAGATCTGGAGATATCGCATGCGTTTGATCCTTTTGGGTGCTCCCGGAGCGGGCAAGGGCACTCAGGCAAACTTCATCAAGGAAAAGTTCGGCATTCCGCAAATTTCCACCGGCGACATGCTGCGCGCGGCCGTCAAGGCAGGCACGCCGCTTGGCATCGAGGCGAAGCGCTTCATGGATGCCGGCGAACTGGTCACGGACGAACTGATCATCAACCTGGTGAAAGAGCGTCTGCAGCAGCCGGACTGCGCGAACGGCTACCTGTTCGACGGCTTTCCGCGCACGATCCCGCAAGCCGAAGCAATGAAGCAAGCCGGCGTCGCGATCGACTACGTGCTGGAAATCGACGTGCCGTTCGACGAGATCATCGTGCGTATGAGCGGCCGCCGCTCGCACGCCGCGTCGGGCCGCACGTACCACGTCAAGTTCAACCCGCCGAAGGTCGAAGGCGTGGACGACGTGACGGGCGAGCCGCTGATCCAGCGCGACGACGACAAGGAAGAAACGGTCAAGAAGCGTCTGGACGTGTATGTTGCGCAGACCAAGCCGCTGATCGAGTACTACAACAACTGGGCGAAGCACGGCGACCCGTCGTCGCCGCTGAAGGCGCCGCAGTATCGGCGCATTTCCGGGCTCGGCACGGTCGATGAGATTCGTGAACGCGCGTTCGAAGCACTGAAGTAAATTCGCATCGGCGTCAGCCGTTCAGAAACCCGCCCATACCGGCGGGTTTTTTATTGCCGGCCACCGCGTGCGTTGCGCTCGCCGCTCTATACCTCGCCCAGTATTATTTAGCCATCCATAGCGGTTTCTTCGCGAGCCGTCCCGCTGGGCCGGTGCGCCCGTTACCCGCTCCGCTTTCCGCGCTGCAACATAGCCGCTACAATCGTTCATCGAAAAAATATTCGATCTCGACATTACTGAACCGAAGCAAAGGAGAAGACATGGAGATTCGTGACAACGTATTCCTGATCACCGGCGGTGCGTCCGGCCTCGGCGCCGCGACCGCGCGCCTGTTCGTCGAACACGGCGGCAAGGTGGTGCTCGCCGACCTGAACCAGGATGCCGGTGAAGCGCTCGCGAAAGAACTCGGCGGCGTGTTCGTCAAATGCGACGTGAGCCGCGAAGAAGACGCAACGCAAGCGGTCGAAGCTGCCACGAAGCTCGGCACGCTGCGCGGCCTCGTCAATTGCGCCGGCATCGCGCCGGCCATCAAGACGGTCGGCAAGGACGGACCGCATCCGCTCGACTCGTTTGTGCGCACCATCTCGATCAACCTGATCGGCACCTTCAATATGGTCCGGCTCGCTGCCGCTGCAATGTCGAAGAACGAACCCAACGCGAACGGCGAGCGCGGCGTGATCGTCAACACGGCGTCGGTGGCCGCGTATGACGGCCAGATCGGCCAGGCGGCTTACGCGGCGTCGAAAAGCGGCGTGGTCGGCATGACGCTGCCGATCGCGCGCGACCTGTCGCGCAACGCGATCCGCGTGATGACGATCGCCCCAGGCATCTTCGAAACGCCGATGCTGCTCGGCATGCCGCAGGAAGTGCAGGACGCGCTCGGTGCGATGGTGCCGTTCCCGCCGCGTCTGGGCAAACCGGCGGAATACGCAATGCTGGCCAAGCAGATCTTCGACAATCCGATGCTCAACGGCGAAGTGATTCGTCTGGACGGCGCGATCCGCATGCAGCCGAAGTAAGCTGGCATTCACGCAGTGCGTCAGTGCTGCCGCGCCAACGTAAAACGCCTGCGCATGATGTCATGCGCAGGCGTTCTGTTTTGATCGAGAGCGTTTCTAGTCGCGGTCGTTGTGCTGGGTGCGTTGCCGCAACTCGTGCAACTGCGACTCCACCACCGTCGCGTCCTCGGCATCCGGACGGTCGCCGAGATAGCGTTCGAGATCCTCGAGTGCCGGGCGCAGGTAATCGAGCCGCGCGTAAGCAAAGCCACGGTCACGCACTTCTTCGATACTTTCCGGCAACAGGATCACGAGGCGCTGCTGCACCGCCAACAGCCGCTGCCAGCGTTCCGTCTGAAGATAAGTGGACTTCAGATTGCGCAGCATGCGGGCGATGATCTCGCGTCGCGTCGCCGGTTGCAGCAGCACGCGCAGCGCCCGGCCCACCGACTCGCCGGCCGACGCCACATACGGCTCCAGCATCTCCACCATCTCCGATTCGGACAGCGAATGCCCGCTGGTCGGATCGAGCATCACGTCGCCATCGGGCGTCGTCACGCGCAGCAGAAAATGCCCCGGGAAGGACACGCCGCGCACCGGAATGCCGATCTGCTCGGCCATCTCCAGATACAGCACCGCCAGCGAAATCGGAATGCCGCGGCGGCGCTTGAGCACCGCGTTCAGATGGCTGTTATCGGGATCGTAGTAATCGTTGAGGTTGCTGGCGAAACCCAGTTCGCGGAAGAAAAACCGGTTCAGGATGCCGACTTTCTGCTTGATGTCGGCGTCGTCCGGCATGCGGCGCTGAAGACGCACCACCAGTTCGTCGATCTCGGCGAGCGTGCCTTGCAGGTCGAGATCGGGATAAGCGTCCTGCGCGAGCGAGAGCGCCGCCTCGGTCAGCGGCAGGCTGTCGTCTTCGGCGACGAGCGTGCTGAAATAGTCGAGAACCCGCGTCATCGTGATCACTTCACTCGCCTCTTGAAATACGCGTACTTGAAGCCCATCAACCAAAGCATACCGAAATATAGCGCGGCGAACAGGACGAGGCACGCGCCCAGCAAGACGATGCGGTCGACCGGCCGGTTATGCATGCCGATCCAGTCGAAGCTGATCGCCAGCCAATGCATTGCGCCGGCCAGCACGAGGCAGGCACCGAGCAATTGCACGAAAAACTTCAGCCAGCCTTTCGACGGCATATAGATGCCGCGCTTGCGCAGGCCGATGAACAGCAACAGCGCGTTGACGCACGCGCCCAGCCCGACGCTCAGCGTGAGGCCCGCATGCGAGAAAATCGGCACGAACAGGTAGTTGCTCAACTGCGTGACGATCAGCACGCCGACGCCGATCTTCACCGGCGTCTTGATGTCCTGCTTCGCGTAGAAACCGGGCGCGAGGATCTTGATGAGAATCAGACCGACTAGCCCGATGCCGTAAGCCGCCAGCGCGCGGCCGACCATCACGACCGAATTGCCGTCGAACTTGCCGTAATGAAACAGCGTCGCGGTAAGCGGCTCGGCGAAGAAAAACAACGCAATCGCGCTCGGCGCGGCCAGCAGGAAGGTCACGCGCAACCCCCAGTCGAGCAGCGACGAATATTCGTGCGGATCGGCGTCGACGTGTGCTTTCGACAGACTCGGCAACAGGATCGTGCCGAGCGCGACCCCGAGCAGCGCGGTCGGAAACTCCATCAGGCGGTCGGCGTAGTTGATCCACGAAACCGCGCCCGGACCGATCCGCGACGCAATATTGGTGTTGATGATCAGACTGATCTGCGCGACCGAAACGGCGAACATCGCCGGCACCATCTTCGAGAGCACCCGCTTCACGCCGCGATGCGCAAGCGCACGCAGCGGATTGAGGCCGATGCGCGGCACCATGTCGATCTTCTTCAGACCCGGCAGCTGCACCACCAGCTGCAGCACGCCGCCCGCGATCACCGCCCACGCGAGCGCGTACACCGGCGTTTGCAGATGCGGCGCGACGAACACCGCCGCGACGATGAACGCGACGTTCAGCAGGACCGGCGCGAACGCCGGCAGCGAGAAGTTCTTGTAGGTGTTCAGCACGCCCGACGCCAGCGACGTCAGCGAGATGAAAATGATGTACGGGAACATGATGCGCGTCATGGTGACCGCGAGCGCGTAGGCCTGGCCCTCATGCGCCAAACCGGACGCGACGGCGAACACCACGCCCGAGGCCCCCACCACGCCGATCACCGAAAGGATCGCCAACCCCCAGGCGAGCACCGTCGAGGTGGCGTCGACGAGCGCCTTGGTGGCGTCGTGTCCCTGCTGGTTCTTGAACTCGGCGAGAATCGGCACGAAGGCCTGTGAAAACGCACCTTCCGCGGAAATGCGGCGCAGCAGGTTCGGAATGCGGAAGGCGACGTAGAAGGCGTCAGTGAATTGACTGGCGCCGAACGCACGGGCGATCAGCGTTTCGCGGGCCAGTCCGGTCACGCGCGACAGCAGCGTGAAGCCGCTGACCGTCAGCAGGGCTCGGAATAGATTCATGGGGCGCTTATTATACGGGTGCCGCAAGTGCGGACGACGAGCCAGGACGCGATTCGGACCGATTCGAGCCGCAGACGTTCGATCGGAATGCCGATCGAGACGTTATTTGTTGCTTGCGCGGCTGGCCCGCCGGCCAGTCGCGAGCCTCCTGCCATTGCGCCGATAAAACGCACGAACACACACAAACAACACGCACAAACGAGCGCACCAGCAGGCGCGCGGCGGCTTACGGAACGCAAGGCTTCGCCGACCGGACCGGCTCATTCGCGTTGTTCATTCCCCGTTGCCACGTGCCTGATTTTGTTGCTATAATCGCCGGTTTCGAAGCTCGCTCAATTTTCGGACGGGGTCCAAAGTTGCACTTACTAGTGCACTTCGGTGCATTTCAGTGCACTTACTCGGCCTCGAAACACCCCGAACACGGGCCCGCCTTCGCGTAGTTCGATCGATTATTTCGACACTTTTGCGCTCTTGGGCAATCGCTTCCAAGAGTTCGGATCTAAAAGCAGCGCCTCACCACTTGAAGGTCAGGTACTGGAAACAGGAACAGGATAAGGAACCGTCATGGCTAACTCCGCACAAGCACGCAAGCGCGCCCGCCAGGCCGCCAAGGCAAACTCGCACAACTCGGCACTGCGCTCGAAGTTCCGCACGGCTATCAAGGCTGTGCGCAAGGCAATCGAAGCCGGCGACAAGGCTAAGGCCGTCGAGATCTTCCAGGCATCGTCGAAGACCATCGACATCATCGCCGACAAGAAAATCGTTCACAAGAACAAGGCAGCTCGCAACAAGAGCCGTCTGGCAGCAGCCCTCAAGGGTCTGCAAGCGCCCGCAGCACAGTAAATCCGGTCAGCCCGCTTCGGTGGGCTACCTCCTGTTTCCGCTGCAACAGAAAGGCTCGCTTCGGCGGGCTTTTTTGCTTGGAACTGACGGATCCGCACTGCACTGTACCGCGCGACTTGTCGCGTCGCGCTCGCAATTGACGGACCGCCCGCTGAGGCCTCGACCCCCGGTCGTAAAAAAACCCGCTGCCTGCGGGTTTTTTATTTTGCTGATCGGGCCGGCTTGCGCTACAGCACGTGCCTTTTGGCTTGCGGCGTAGCATGCTCGAGTTGCAAATCGCACGCCTCGGTCACGACAAGGTCATTGTCTTTCGCGAAGTTCAGCACGAAATCGAAGGCCATCGGCTCGATGTCGCGCAAGCGCGAATCGAGAATCACGCATTTGAGGTCGCCGATCATGGTGGGCCGGACGTACAACGAGTATTGCAGGTAGGCGTTCGGCCCCTTGCCGCCGGGGCTGGGACCGAAACATGCCATCACGCCCGCGAGCCGCTCCGACCAGTCGCTCGGCCGAAATTTTTTTCCGGTCGAGGTGATGCCCTGAATGAAATATTCGGTTGGGGGTGCTTCGGCCATGTAGGAATACCTGTGTGACTGCCCAGCGAGGTGAGAGCAAAGCGGACGGCAAATCGGCTTTAACTGCCTGAACACGTCGTACACGCCCCTACCGCGAGCCGCGCCACCAGAGACCGCAAAAGAAGGCCGCACACAGCCGCCCTGGCGATCGTCATGAAGGCGCACCGCTAGGACAGCTTTCCGGGCGCGCGAGCCGTGTCCCGCAAGCGAAATACCGGCCTGCTGGGCTTTGGGATAACCCGGGGATTATAGCGCAGGAGACCTTTTTCCGCAGTGCACATAAGTCTCGTCGGAAGGTTGCGCGAGGCTTTCACACGCCTTCAGCAGCCTTTTGGCCGACTCGTCAAACGAGGCAAAATCCTTTATGCTGCCTTGAGTTACCACAAACGACGGCGGCGCCGTCCGGCAATCCTGCCGGGTGAGACCGCCGTATTTGTTTCATGACCGCCAAGAAAATTCGCCACTATCTGCAGTTCAAGGATTTCTCGCTGGACGACTACGAGTACGTGCTGGAACGCGCACGTATTCTGAAGCGTAAATTCAAGAACTACGAGACTTACCATCCGCTGCACGACCGCACGCTCGCGATGATCTTCGAGAAAAACTCGACGCGCACGCGCCTGTCGTTCGAAGCCGGCATCTTCCAACTGGGCGGCCACGCCGTATTCATGAGCACGCGCGATACGCAGCTCGGCCGCGGCGAACCGATCGAAGACGCGGCGCAGGTGATTTCGCGCATGGTCGACATCATCATGATCCGCACGTTCGGCCAGGACATCATCGAGCGCTTTGCCGAGAATTCGCGCGTGCCGGTGATCAACGGGCTGACCAACGAATATCACCCGTGCCAGGTGCTGGCGGACATCTTCACGTACTTCGAGCATCGCGGGCCGATTCGCGGCAAGACGGTCGCGTGGGTCGGCGACGCCAACAACATGTTGTACACGTGGATCGAAGCCGCGCAGATTCTCGGCTTCAAGCTGCGTCTGTCCACGCCGCCGGGCTACAAGCTCGACCACGCACTGGTCGCGCCCGAAAGCGCGCCCTTCTTCCAGGAATTCGACGATCCGCACGAAGCCTGTACGGGCGCCGACCTGGTCACCACAGACGTGTGGACCAGCATGGGCTTCGAAGCCGAAAACGAAGCGCGCAAAAAAGCGTTCGCAGACTGGTGCGTCGATGCCGAAATGATGGCGCGCGCGAATCCGGATGCGCTCTTCATGCATTGCCTGCCCGCACACCGCGGTGAGGAAGTCAGCGCGGAAGTGATCGACGGCCCGCAAAGCGTCGTGTGGGACGAAGCGGAAAACCGTCTGCACGTGCAAAAGGCTTTGCTGGAATATTTGCTGCTCGGCAAGCTGAATCACTGAGCGAGCTATCGCGCAGCATCTGCGTGAAGCGCGGCGGGGCCTCGATATACGAGGCAAGTCAACCACGTCGGCGCCACGCATCCAGCCGAGGTCTGCGGTCGCAAGCGGACCCGGCTACACCGCCGTACCATCCCAAAAACGCGGACACCCGGCGGTTTAGTGTCAAAATAGTGTTTTCCCGCGCTCCGGAACGCCCGGCGTGCCCTGTTTTTCCGCTTTCTCCAGCTACGAGTTCACCATGAGCGATATCAAGAAAGTCGTGCTCGCCTATTCGGGCGGCCTCGACACCTCCGTCATCCTGAAGTGGTTGCAGGACAACTACGACGCCGAAGTCGTCACGTTTACGGCCGACATCGGCCAGGGCGAAGAGCTGGAACCGGCGCGCAAGAAAGCCCTGCAACTCGGCATCAAGCAGGACAACATCTTCATCGAAGACCTGCGCGAAGAGTTCGTGCGCGATTTCGTGTTCCCGATGTTCCGCGCCAACACGATCTACGAAGGCGAGTACCTGCTGGGCACGTCGATCGCGCGTCCGCTGATCGCCAAGCGTCAGATCGAGATCGCCCGCGCAACCGGCGCGCAAGCGGTGTCGCACGGCGCAACCGGCAAAGGCAATGACCAGGTTCGCTTCGAACTCGGCTACTACGCGCTTGAACCGGGCATCAAGGTGATCGCACCGTGGCGCGAATGGGATCTGCTGTCGCGCGAAAAGCTGCTCGCGTACGCCGAAAAGGCCGGCATTCCGATCGAAATGAAGCACAAGCAAGGCGGCGCGCCGTATTCGATGGACGCGAACCTGCTCCACATCTCGTTCGAAGGCCGTCACCTTGAAGATCCGAAGGCCGAAGCCGAGCCGGAAATGTGGCGCTGGACGGTGTCGCCGGAACAGGCGCCGGATCAGGCTGAATACATCGACATCGAATACGAGCACGGCGATCCGGTTGCGATCAATGGCAAGCGTTTGTCGGCGGCTGACATGCTGACCGAACTGAACCGTTTGGGCGGCAAGCATGGTATCGGCCGTCTGGACCTGGTGGAAAACCGTTACGTCGGCATGAAGTCGCGCGGCTGTTACGAAACGCCGGGCGGGACGATCATGCTGAAGGCGC
The DNA here is from genome assembly GCF_003353175.1 of Paraburkholderia lacunae. Lineage (GTDB taxonomy): Bacteria > Pseudomonadota > Gammaproteobacteria > Burkholderiales > Burkholderiaceae > Paraburkholderia > Paraburkholderia lacunae. The sequence continues at coordinate 252,079 of NZ_QHKS01000001.1, forward strand.
ACCGCGGTATCGAGTCGATCACGCTCGACCGTGAAGTAGCCCACCTGAAGGACGACCTGATGGCTCGTTACGCGTCGCTGATTTATAACGGTTACTGGTGGAGCCCGGAGCGCCGTGCGATCCAGGTGCTGATCGACCATACGCAGGAGAAGGTCAACGGCTGGGTGCGTGTGAAGCTGTACAAGGGCAGCGTGTCGGTTGTCGCTCGCGATTCGAAGGAAACGCTGTTCGACAAGACTATCGCCACGTTCGACGACGACGGCGGCGCGTACAACCAGGCCGACGCTGGCGGATTCATCAAGCTGAACGCACTGCGCATGCGGATTGCAGAAAACGCACGTCGTCAGCGCAGCTGAGGACGTGCGTTTCGGTGCAGGCTAACTTCGCGCCAGCGAAGTTAAGCGCCGAAGGCGCGGCCGGAACCAAAACGCCCCGTCAGCGCAGCTGAGGACGTGCGTTTCGGTGCAGGCTAACTTCGCGCCAGCGAAGTTAAGCGCCGAAATCAAAACACACAAGTAAGAAAGGCGCCGGGAGGAAACTCCCGGCGCCTTTATCTTTACGCCATCCGCTCAGCTCAAGCCGTCACAAACAAACCGGCTCCGCGTCCAGCTCAACCCCAAACCGCGTCAGCACATCCTCCTGAATCGCTCGCGCCAGCGCCAACACCTCCGCGCCGCTCGCGCCGCCGCGATTCACCAGCACCAGCGCCTGCCTCTCGTGCACGGCCGCAGCGCCCATCGCACGGCCCTTCCAGCCGCATCGATCGATCAACCAGCCCGCTGCAAGCTTCACCCGGCCATCCGGCTGCGGGTAGGACACGAGCTCCGGCTCCTGCGCCTTCAGCGCTTCGAACTGCGCCACCTCGACCACTGGATTCTTGAAGAAACTCCCCGCGTTGCCGAGTTGCAGCGGGTCGGGCAGCTTGGCGCGCCGAACCGCGACCACCGCATCGAAGATCGCGCGCGCAGTGGGCCGCGCGTCGCCTTGGCCGCTCGCGGCGAGTTCGCGCGCAATATCCGCATACCCGGCCCGCGGTGTCCAAACCTTCGGCAGGCGGAACGTGACCGAGGTAATCACGAAACGGTCACGCCCTTCCCGCTTGAAAAAACTGTCGCGATAACCGAACCGGCACGCCGTAGCGTCGAGTTCGACGGCCTCGCCAGTCGCCAACTCCACCGCCCGCAGCGACGCAAAACGCTCGCACATCTCCAGCCCATACGCGCCGATGTTCTGGATCGGCGCTGCCCCCACCGTGCCCGGAATAAGCGCAAGGTTCTCCAACCCGGGCAATCCTTGCGCCAAAGTCCATGCGACGAAGTCATGCCACGGCTCGCCGGCGGCCGCCTCGACATACCAGGCGTCGTTGTCCTCGCGAACGAGACGGCGGCCTTGCAACGCGACCAGCAAAACCAGCCCGCCAACGTCGCCAGTCAGCACGATATTGCTGCCGCCGCCCAGCACCAGCCGCGGCAAACCCGCCGCACGCGGATCACGCACGGCCGCCATCAGCTGCGCTTCGCGTTCGATCCGGCACGCAAACTGCGCACGAACATCGAAGCCGAAAGTGTTATGGGCCTTCAGCGGATAGCCGGCAATAAAGGTGGCGGAATCGGATTGGAACATCAGAATGAGAAGAATGAAACGACATCTGGCCCCGGCCGCGCGACAATGCGCGGCAGCCTTGGGCAAAAGGGAGTGGCGTCGGTAAAATGACGTCCGGTCCGTGATTATAGCGAGTGCCCCGTGCGCAGCCGTCCGGCCGCGTCACGCACCGCAGCACTATTGGGAGAAAGCAATGCCATCGTTCGACGTCGTCTGCGAAGCGAACATGATCGAAGTCAAGAACGCGATCGAGCAGTCCAACAAGGAAATTTCAACCCGCTTCGACTTCAAAGGGTCGGACGCGCGCGTCGAACACAAGGAAAACGAAATCACGGCCTACGCGGACGACGACTTCAAGCTCGGCCAGGTGAAAGACGTGCTGTTGTCGAAAATGGCCAAGCGCAACGTGGATGTGCGCTTCCTCGACTACGGCAAGATCGAGAAGATCGGCGGCGACAAGGTCAAGCAGGTCATCAAGATCAAGAAGGGCGTGTCCGGCGATCTGTCGAAGAAAATCGTGCGCCTCGTGAAGGACAGCAAGATCAAGGTGCAGGCGAGCATTCAGGGTGACGCGGTGCGTATCACCGGCGCCAAGCGCGACGATCTGCAAAGCGTGATCGCGATGCTGCGCAAGGACGTGACCGACACGCCGCTCGACTTCAACAACTTCCGCGACTAAATCCCGCTCCCGGCGCGCCAACGCGGCGGCCGGGCCAAGGCGCTCCGCCGGTAGGCGCGCCTTGAAGGCACAACTCAGCGGCGTAATCTAACGGCGTGACTCGAGGCTAGCGGCGTGACTTAGCGGCGTGACTCGAGGCGTGACCGGAGGCGCAACGCCCAGCCCCTCAAAGATCGTTGCCCGCCGCCGTGCTCGCTGCCGAGTCGGCCTTTTTCTTGTCGCCGATGCGGCTTTCCTGACCGCGCATCAGCTTGACGATGTTGCCGCGGTGCCGCCACACCAGCAGCGAGCTCATCACGACGATGGCCAGCGCGATGATGTGCGGCCCGAACAGAAAGCCGTCGAAGAGCGGTGCGAACACCGCTGCGGCCAATGCAGCCAGCGACGAATAGCGCGTGAAGAACGCCACGATCAGCCACGTCAGCAAGGTCGCGAGGCCGAGAATCGGGTTGATCGCGAGCAGCACGCCCGCCGCGGTCGCGACGCCCTTGCCGCCCTTGAAGCGGAAGAAGATCGGATACAGGTGACCGAGGAACACGGCGACCGACGCGATCGCCACCGAGGTGTCGTCGAGCCCGTAACGTGCGCCGAAGTGCACGACGAACCACACCGGCAGCCAGCCTTTGAACGCATCGCCGATCAGGGTGAGAATCGCGGCCTTCTTGCTGCCGCTGCGCAGCACGTTGGTGGCGCCCGGATTGCCCGAGCCGTACGAGCGCGGGTCATCCAGCCCCATCGCTGCGCTCACGATCACGGCAAACGACACCGAACCGATCAGGTAGGCAACGACAGCAACGATCAGGTTTTGCATCTGGGACTCTTATATAAGGATCGGCGGTCTGAAACTCGATACCCCAACCGCAACAGGGAACGAAACGGCGCACATTCTACCGAACCCGCCCGCCCGGAAAACATTCAGGCAAACGTCAATCGACGCTCGCGCATTGCACCGGCCTCGCCGCCAGCAATTCGGTCACGACCGCGGGCGCAATGCTGACCAGAAAGCCGCGCCGCCCGCCGTTCAACCACACCCGATCCAGTTCCAGAATCGTGGACTCCACGTACACCGGCATCTGCTTGCGCGTGCCGAACGGCGAGGTGCCGCCGATCAGATAACCGGAATGCCGGTTCGCCACCTCGGGCTTGCACGGCTCGACGCGTTTCGCGCCGATCTGCCGCGCGAGGTTCTTGGTGCTGACGGTACGGTCGCCGTGCATCAACACGATCAGCGGCCTCGCGTGCTCGTCTTCCATTACCAGGGTCTTGACGACGTGATGTTCGTCCACACCGAGCTGGCGCGCCGATTCCCCCGTGCCGCCGTGCTCGACATAATCGTAAGGATGTTCGCCGAAGGTGACGCCGTGACGGCGCAAAAACTGCGTCGCGGGCGTTTCGGAGACGTGTCTGGATTTGCTCATCGGCGCATTGTAAAGGCGAGTTTGCGCAACGGCTATTGGCCGTTCGGCCAATTGTGCGGGCTCGGCGGCTGTGGCACGATCGTTCGAAAATCTTCCGGCGCAACGCATGCCGGGCATCACACCGTTTTCTGGAGACAGCCTTGAGCCTCGCTTCGTCCACCCGTCATGCCGTCGATATTCCCGCGCTGCTGGCCGCGTTGCCCGCGCGTATCGCCGATATTCCCGCGCTCGCGGCCGCGCGCGATCCGCAGCACGTCGCCTTGATCGAGGATGCGCGCCGTCTCACCAGTGCGCAACTGCGGGAAGCCGTCGACGCCGCTGCCGCGCTGCTGCGCGAATGGGGCGTGCGCGGCGGCGATCGCGTGATGATCGTCGCGGAAAACAGCATCGTGCAGATCGTGCTGCTGTTTGCAACCGCGAGGCTCGATGCGTGGGCACTGGTGTCGAACGCACGCCTGTCCGCTACCGAACTCGATACGATCCGTGCACACGCGCAGCCTCGCGTGGTCGCGTATGCGGTCGAAAGCTCGGCCGATGCGCAACAGCACGCGCAGCGCCATCAAGCCCGCCAGGCGCCCGCCATCACGCCGGATATCGGTGCATGGTCCTACGCGGTGGACGACACCGTGAAAGCGGAACCGGTCGAATCCGCCGGCGAGCGCCAATGCGCCGCGCTGATCTACACCACCGGCACAACCGGCGCGCCGAAGGGCGTGATGCTGTCGCACCGCAATCTGCTGTTCATCGCGGCCGTGTCGAGCCGCCTGCGCCAAGTCGGTCCGGACGACGTCGTGTACGCCGTGCTGCCGATCTCGCACGTGTATGGCTTCGCATCGGTTTGCCTCGGCAGTCTGCACGCCGGCGCGACGCTGCGCCTCGCGCCGCGTTTCGCGCCGGAAGCCGTGCGCCGCGCGCTCGCCGAAGAGCGCGTGTCGATCTTCCAGGGCGTCCCGGCCATGCACGCGAAACTGCTCGAACATTTGCAGACCCACGGTCACGCATGGTCCGCGCCACATCTGCGCTTTGCCTATTCGGGCGGCTCGCCGCTCGACGCCGCGCTGAAAGCGCAGGTGGAAAGCGTCTACGGCCTGCCGCTGCACAACGGCTACGGCATGACCGAAAGCAGCCCGACCATTTCACACACCATGCTCGATGCACCGCGCAGCGACTGCTCGGTCGGCGAGGTCATTCCGGGGGTCGAGGTGCGGTTCGTCGGGCTCGACGGCATCGAAGCAGCACCGGGCGCGACCGGCGAGCTGTGGGTGCGCGGACCGAACGTGATGCTCGGCTATTACCGCAACCCGGAGCAAACTCGCGCAACCGTCACCGCCGAGGGCTGGCTCAGGACCGGCGATCTGGCGCGCCAGGACGCGGACGGCGCGTTGCATATCGTCGGGCGCAGCAAGGAGTTGATCATCCGCTCGGGTTTTAACGTCTACCCGGCCGAGGTCGAGCATGTGTTGAACGCGCATCCGGAGGTCGTGCAATCGGCGGTGATCGGACGCGCGGTCGAAGGCAACGAGGAGGTGGTCGCATTCGTCGAATTGACGGCGAGCGCCAAAGTGACGCCCGCAGAACTGATCGCGTGGTGCGGCGCACGTCTCGCGCCGTATAAGCGTCCTGCCGAAGTGAAAGTGCTCGCTGCCCTGCCGGCGGCATCGACGGGCAAGATTCTCAAGCACCGGCTGCGCGAGCTCGTCTAACGCAACGGCAACGATGATGGCAACCGTGACAGCAAGCGCCGATTACCCCCGCGGATGATGCTGCGCGTGCAGCGACTTCAAGCGCTCACGGGCCACGTGCGTATAGATCTGCGTGGTCGAGATATCGGTATGGCCGAGCAGCAGTTGCACGACACGCAGGTCGGCGCCGTGGTTCAGCAAGTGCGTTGCAAACGCGTGCCGCAGCGTGTGCGGCGACAGCGGCGCGTGCACATCGGCCGCCGCGGCGTGCCGCTTGATGATGTTCCAGAACTGCTGACGCGTCATGCCCTCGGCGCGCGTCGTGACGAATAGCGCGTCGGCCGCGCGAGCGCCCAGCAACGCCGGCCGCGCTTCGCGCAGATAACGCTCGAGCCAGCCGTGCGCCTCTTCGCCGAACGGAATCAGGCGCTCTTTCGAGCCCTTGCCCATCACGCGCACCACGCCTTCGTTCAGCCCGATTTCCACCGTCTTCAGCGTGACGAGTTCGGTGACGCGCAAACCGCTCGCGTACATCAGTTCGAGCATCGTGCGGTCGCGCAGTCCCAGCGGCGTGCCGATATCGGGAGCGCCGAGCAGCGCTTCGACCTGCGCTTCGGTGAGAGTCGAAGGAAAACGCGGCGGTTGTTTGGCCGAGCGGATGCGCAGCGTCGGATCGACATTCGCCCGATGCTCGCGCACCGCCCAGCCATAGTAACGGCGGAACACCGAGAGCCGCCGGTTCGCCGAAGTCGATTTGTCTTTCTGACGTGCCGCGCTATAGGCGGTGAGATCGGCTTCGCCGGCGGTATCGAGCGATTTGTTGCGGGTCTGGGCGAGCCATTCGCAAAAAAGCCGCAGATCGCGGCGGTATGCGTCGAGCGTGTTGCGCGACAGACCGTGCTCGAGCCACAACGCGTCGCAGAAAGCGTCGATCGACGCCGAGCTCGCCAGAAACAGGGGGGACGCGGCGGGCGCGTCGTCAGTCAGTGTGTCGCTCATGCGTAGGGAATGCCTTCATGCGCCAGGAGCCAGCGCTTGACGTTGCGAAAGAAGCCGTCTTCGGCGTGATTCGCAAAGCCGCCGATGCCGCTCGAGCTCACCACCCGGTGACACGGAATCACGATCGGAAAATAGTTGGCGCCGCACGCCTGCCCCACCGCACGCGGCGCGCTGCCCACTTGCTTCGCCAATTGCCCGTAGGTCAGCACGACGCCGGGCGGGATGCCGCTGATCGCCTGCCAGACGCGTTTCTGAAACGCGGTGCCGATCGGCGCGAGCGGCAATTCGAACTTGGCGGACGCCCGCTCGAAATAACGCTCGATCTGCTCGACGGCCCGCTTCGCCAACGGCGTGTCCGGCGCGACATTCTGCATCGACTCCGGCAGATAGACGATCGCGCGCACCGCGCCGCCTTCGATGCGGATGCCGACCTTGCCGAACGGCGCATCGATCACTGCGTTGAACATGGTTGCTTGCCTCATGACTGGCACGGTGTTCCAGGTTCCAGGGTAGCGTACCTGCATGGGCTGCAGGCGCTCCAGAAGAAACCAACCAGGAACAGACGCCCCATCGGAATGCCGCTACTTTACGCCGCTTCCAACGCCCATTCCACATGCTCGCGCACCAGCGCGGAAGGGTCGCCGGTGCGCGAGCGCAACGCGGCCACAATTGCCGCGCGCGCATCTTCGCTCAAGCTTTCACGCGGCGCGCGCAGCGCATTGCCCATCCCCACCGCCAGATTGCGCAGCCAACACTCATAGCCGATGCGGCGAATCGCACTGCCCTGCATGCGCGTATCGAACTCGTCCGCACTCCACCCGAACAGCTCGACCAGCGTCGCGCGATCGAGCCCGTGCCGCACGTCGAAATCGGCGACCGGCGCGGCCTGCGCGAACTTGTTCCATGGACACACGAGCTGACAATCGTCGCAGCCATATACACGATTGCCGATCAGCGGCCGCAATTCCAGGGGAATACTGCCCTTCAGTTCAATCGTCAGATATGAAATGCACAAGCGCGCGTCGACCTTATATGGCGCAACGATCGCGCCGGTCGGACACGCGGAGATGCAGCGCGTGCAACTGCCGCAGTGCGAACCCGGGGTTTCGGGTGCCTGTTCGGGCGCGGTGTCGGCATCCGTGGGCAACGGCACATCGACATAGATTTCGCCGAGAAAGAACAGCGAACCGGCGTCGCGTTGCAGCAGCAGCGTGTGCTTGCCGCGCCAGCCGATACCCGCCTTCTGCGCGAGTTCGACTTCCAGCACCGGCGCGGAATCGGTGAACACGCGATAGCCGAACGCGCCGATCTCCGCTTCGATTTTGTCGGCCAGATGTTGCAAACGGTTGCGCATCACCTTGTGATAATCGCGGCCCCGCGCATAGATCGACACCACTGCGGCCGACGGGTCCGCGAGCCGCGCATGTTCGGCGGCGCGCCAGTTTTGCGGCACCGGCGCCGCATCGGACAGCGTGCTTTCGGCCGCCTTTGCGCCCGGCATCTGCGTGGGCAAATAGGCGATGCGGGCGGTAATCACACGTCGCGTGCCGGCCACAAGCTCGGCGGGCCGCGCACGTTTCATCCCGTGTTTCGCCATATAATCCATCTCGCCGTGGCAACCCGCCTCCAGCCATGCTGCAAGCGGCGCTTCGGCAGCGGAGAGATCGGTATCGCTAATGCCGATCGCCCCGAAACCCAGTTCACGGCCCCATGTTTTGATGCGTCGCGCGAGCGCTTCCAGCGCCGCTTCATCGAAATGACGCACAGCACGCGCATCGTCAGCGGACGCAGGCGTGCGGGAAACGGGGGACTTCGGACTTCGGTTCATCACGCCATTTTACGAGAATGCCCGTCAATTCCGATCTCGCGATCCAACCGCCCGCCGATGTCCTGCTCGAACGCACTTTCGCGCTCGCGGACGAAGCCGCCACCCACGCATTCGGCGCGCGGTTCGCGCAGGCGATCGAAAGCGTGCGCGCAATGCTGCAACAAGCGCGGCAACACACGCCGGAGGCCAAGGGTGATGGGACATTCCACGGACTGCAAGTACAGCTCATCGGCGACCTCGGCGCCGGCAAGACCACGCTCGTGCGCGCGACCTTGCGCGGCCTCGGCCACACCGGCCGCGTGCGCAGTCCGACGTACACACTCGTCGAACCGTATGTGCTCGAGCGAGCCGCAGGGGAACTCGCGCTCTATCACTTCGATCTGTACAGATTCACCGATCCGGCCGAATGGGCCGACGCGGGCTTTCGCGAGTACTTCGACCGCGGCGCGATCTGCCTCGTCGAATGGCCGCAACGCGCGGGGCGGCTCCTCGGCTTGCCGGACCTCGTCTTCTCGCTCGAGCTGGACAGCGAGGGCGACGGCCGGGTGCTCGTCGCACGGGCATACAGCGAATCAGGAAAGGCATGTCTCGAAAGATGTTGATCAAACCGTTCCGCTCGATCGAATCGGCGGCTACCGCAACGCATAACTGGCGGCGCCGCCAGATTCTGCGCGCGGGCGCCTCCACGCTGGTGCTCGGCCTCGTTGCGCCGCGTCTCGCGCGAGCCAGTTCCGTGCTCGGCGTGCGCGTCTGGCCGGCGCGGGATTACACGCGCGTGACGATCGAATCGGATCAGCCTTTGCAAAACACCCAGCATCTGCTGCAAGGCCCGGACCGGCTGGTGGTCGATCTGAACGGCCTCGATCTCGATCAGGCGCTCAGGGATCTGGTGTCGAAGATCACGCCGAACGATCCGCAGATTCAATCGGTGCGCGTCGGCCAATATCAGCCGCATGTCGTGCGGATGGTGTTCGACCTGAAGGGTTCGGTAAAGCCGCAGGTGTTCACGCTGACGCCGGTCGGCACGTACAAGTACCGGCTCGTGTTCGACCTGTACCCCGCCGTCGCGCCCGATCCGCTGATGGATCTGCTCGCGCAGACCGAGCGCAAGGAACAGAGCCTGAACGAAAACAGCGCACCGCCGGCCACGCTGAACGGTCCCGGCGCCACGCCGCCCACCGCCGACAACAGCGAAGCGTTCTTCGAGCGCTACGCGCAGAACGGCAGCAGCGGGTCCGCGTCCGGCGTGCCGCGTCCGCCGGTGCACATCTCGCCGACACCCGCGCCCGTTCCGCCGATGCTGGGCAAGCCCGCAGCGCCGGCTACGCCAGCTGCGCCGCCTACCGCAATTGCCCGCAATAAAGGAGCCAACAGCGCAGGCAACAGCGGCGGCATCAATGGCGGCGACAGCGACGGCGACGATACCTACGCGTTCACCGCGCCCAAATCCGGCAAGAGCAACACCGTGCGTCTCCTGACTGTCGCGATCGACCCTGGCCACGGCGGCGAAGACCCGGGCGCGATCGGCGGCTCGGGTACGTACGAGAAACACGTCGCACTCGACATCGCCAAGAAGCTGCGCGCGAAGATCGATGCGCAGCCGAACATGCGCGCAATGATGACGCGAGACGCCGACTTCTTCGTGCCGCTCAATGTGCGCGTGCAGAAAGCACGGCGTGTCGGCGCGGACCTGTTCGTGTCGATCCACGCCGACGCATTCACCACGCCCGAAGCGAAGGGCTCGTCGGTATTCGCGTTGTCGGAGCACGGCGCGTCGAGCGCGGCCGCACGCTGGATGGCGAACAAGGAGAACTCGTCGGACCAGATCGGCGGGATCAACATCAAATCGGCCGACGCGACCGTCAACCGCGCGCTGTTCGATATGTCGACCACCGCGCAGATTCGCGATTCGATGCGCTACGGCGACTTCGTGCTGAAGGAAATCGGCGGCATCAACAAGCTGCATAAGGGTTCGGTCGAACAGGCGGGGTTCGCGGTGCTGAAGGCGCCGGACATTCCGTCGATCCTTGTGGAGACCGCCTTCATCAGCAATCCGGACGAAGAGCGGCGCCTGAACGATGACGCCTATCGCGACAAGATGGCCGATGCGATCATGAGCGGCATCAAGCGTTATTTCGCTGCAAATCCGCCGTTGGCGAAAAACCGCATGACTTGATGCCCGGCGTGTCATCGCGTGTCACCGCGCTGCGCGATGACACGTCACGACTCGCTCGATGGAAAAAAAGCCGCTCGATATGAACCGACCCCGCCAGGTTGGACACCGGTCCAACTTTTGGGGTGCAGTTCACGCATTCAATGAAAACGCGGCTGTTTTTTTCAACTGCGTCACGATGCACTGGCGATCAGCGTGCCGGCGATAATAGTTGCACGACCCGGCCGCGAACACATTCACCGCCAGCCCCGCCATCACCAGCAGCGCGCCGACGACCTGCGCAGCGGACAACCGCTCGTCAAGCAACAGCGACGCCGACGCCAGCCCGACAATCGGCACCAGCAGCGAAAACGGCGCCACCTGGCTCGCCGGATAGCGCGACAACAGCCTGCTCCACAAGCCGTAACCGAGCAGCGTCGCGATGAACGCGAGGTACACCACCGCGAAGATCGACGTAGCGCCGATGCCTGACAACGCCGTGACGATCCGCTGCGGCCCCTCGAATGCATACGAGAGCGCGAAAAACGGCAACGGCGGAATCAGACTGCCCCACACCACCAGCCCGACCAGATCGACATTGCCGAGCTTCTTGGTGACGATGTTGCCGAGCGCCCAGCAACACGCGGCGCACAGCGTGAGGACGAAGCCGGCGAGCGTCATTGCGTGGCCGCCTTGCAGGCCGATCACCGCGAGGCCGCCCGCCGCGATCAGCAGACCGGCGACGTTCGATACGCGAAAGCGCTCGCGCAGAACCAGCGCTGCGAATATCAGCGTGAAAAACGCCTGCGCCTGCAACACGAGCGAAGCGAGCCCGGCCGGCATGCCGACATACATCGCCGAGAACAGAAAAGCGAACTGGCCGAACGAGATGGTCGCGCCGTATGCGAGCAACCAGCGCCACGGCATCTGCGGCCGCTTGACGAAAAACACCGCGGGCACCGCCGCGAGCGTGAAGCGCAACGCGCCGAGCAGCATCGGCGGTACGCCATGCAGCCCCACCTTGATCACGACGAAATTGACGCCCCACGCGATGACGACGACCAGCGCGAGCAGTAGGTCCCTGGGCGACATCCCAGTCTCCATTTAATTGTTGAATCTGGCAGTTTAGCTGAGCCGGACGCGTCGAGCGCTTGCGCGCGTTGCGGATTCACGGAACGCTTGTTCGCTGGGGCGTTGAATCGCCGCATCGCCGCATCGCCGCATCGCCGTATCGCCGTATCGCCGTATCGCCGTATCGCCGTATCGCCATCGCCATCGCCGCACCGCGGGACCGCCAACCGCCGAACCGCTGGTTCGCTGGATCGCTGGATCGCTGGATCGCCGAGCCGCCAGAACAGCGGAACACCGCAAACCGCAGCATTTACCGCACCGCAGTAGAATCGTTCATTGAGCAAAACCCCCAAGCCACCCTTCCCAGCCGAGCCTGTCCATGACCTCTTCGATCAAAGCAGTCCTCAAGCCGCATCTGCGCGACGTCGGCAATCTCACCGTGCGGCGTGTATTGCCGGCAATGGCGGCGCGCCTGATCGGCCCGTTCATTTTCTTCGACCACATGGGCCCCGCGACGCTCGAACCCGGTGTGGGTCTCGACGTGCGGCCGCACCCGCACATCGGCCTCGCGACCGTCACGTATCTGTTCGAAGGCGCGATCATGCATCGCGACAGCCTCGGCTCGGAGCAGAAGATCGTCCCCGGCGACGTCAACTGGATGACCGCCGGCCGCGGCATCGTCCATTCCGAGCGCACGCCGCCCGAAGACCGTGCGAGCGGCCACACGATGCACGGGATCCAGACGTGGGTCGCGCTGCCGCTCGCCGACGAAGACACCGAACCGTCCTTCACCCACCACGCGGCGGATACGTTGCCGGTGGTCGAGCGCAACGGCGTCACGCTGCGCGTCATCGCCGGCACGGCGTTCGGCGAAACCTCGCCGGTGGCGACATTTTCAGGCACGCTCTATGTCGCCGCACAGTTCGCGCCGGGCGGCGCCTTCGCGCTCGAACCGGAGCACGAAGAGCGCGGCGTCTATCTGGCGGACGGCGATCTGGAGATCGACGGCACGCCGCTCGAAGCAGGCCAGATGGCCGTGCTGGCGCTCGACGAAACCGTCACGCTCGCCAGCACCCACGGCGCGCGCGTGATGCTGCTCGGCGGCGAGAAACTGGACGGCGAGCGCTTTATCGAGTGGAATTTCGTCGCCAGTTCGCGGGAAAAGATCGAGGCCGCCAAGACCGCCTGGACGAATCAGGAAATGGGCAAGGTGCCGGGCGAAACCGAATGGATTCCGCTGCCGGTGCGCAAATGAGCGCGCATGAGCGCAAGGTGCGTTGAAATCGCGGTGCTCGGCCCCAACTAAATCAATAATCCGTTTTATCGACGAGGACGCAATGGACACCACTCTGGCCACTTTCGAAAAAGACGTCATTACCGCGTCAACGCTGGCCCCCGTACTGGTCGATTTCTGGGCGCCGTGGTGCGGCCCCTGCAAGACGCTCGGCCCGATGCTGGAAAAACTCGAAGCCGAAGCCGCCGGGAAATGGAAGCTGGTGAAGGTGAACGTCGACGAGAATCAGGAACTGGCGGCGCACTTTCAGGTGCGCAGCATTCCGCACGTCATGGCGTTTGCCGACGGCCGGCCGGTCGATCAGTTCGTCGGCGTGCTGCCGGAAGGTCAGCTGCGCGAGTTTCTCGACCGGCTCGTGCCGCAAGGCGCGGATGTGGCGCTCATGGAAGCGCAGGCCGCGCTCGCCGAAGGTCGCCGCGAAGACGCATACGAAGCGCTGCAAGCCGCGCTCGCCTACGATCCAGGCTTCGACGAAGCGCGCATGAACTTGATCGAACTGCTGCTGGAAGACAATCGGATCGACGAAGCCCGCAATGAAGTCGACTTGCTGTCGTCGAAAACCACCCAAGGCACGGACCCGCGCTTCAACGCGATCAAGACCCGCCTCGACGCCGTGGATGCCGCGGTAGATCTGCCGCCCACCGACGCACTCGAAGCCCGCGTGGCCGCGGACCCGGCCGATCTCGAAGCACGCTTCGATCTGGCTAGCGCGCTGATCGCCCGCCGCAATTACGCGGGCGCACTCGAGCACCTGCTGGCGATCGTGCAGCGTGATCGCACGTTCCGCGACGACATCGGCCGCAAGACGATGCTCTCGGTGTTCGATCTCGCGGCGCACCAGCCGGAGCTGGTATCGCAGTGGCGGCGCAAGCTGAGCGCGTCGCTGTTTTAATGGTGTGGCGTGTTCAGGTGCGGCCCGTTTGATTGATGCGCCGCGCCTGAACCTGCCTCCGCCTCATGGCCGTTTTGACTGCCGCTTCAACCCCAGCTTCAACTCGTCTTTAACAGAGCGCCCTTAACGAAACGCATTTACCAGAGCGCATTTGTCAGAGCGCACTCAGCAGATCTATCCCGCCTGTTTCGCCAACGCCCGCAACACATGCGCGGCCGCCGCAAAACCGAAACTCGCGGTCACACAGACGCTCGAACCGAACCCCGCGCAATTCAGACCGACCGGCCCCGTATGTCCCGGCGACGTGCTCACGTGCTGGGCTTGCTCATCGATATCGCAGACGGCTGCTTCCGGATAGATCAGAGGCTCGTCTGAATACACCGCGCTCACCTTGAACTTCGCTTTCGGACCTCGCGGAAAACCGTGCTGTTTGCGCAGTTGTCCACGCACTTTCGACAGCAACGGGTCCTGGATCGTCAGCGCTAGATCGTCTATGCGAATGCGCGTGGGGTCCAGTTGGCCGCCCGCGCCGCCCACCGTGATCAACGGCAGCTGCTTCTCGACACACCAGGCGATCAACGCGGTTTTCGTGCGTACGCTGTCGATCGCATCGATCACGTAATCAAAATCGCCGCCAAGCGTCGACGCGAAATTATCCGGCTCGACGAAGTCTTCCACCAGCCGCACATCGCAAGACGGATTGATCGCCCCGATGCGTTCAGCCATCGCTTCGACCTTCGGTTTTCCGTAGTTGCCGTCGAGCGCGTGGATCTGTCGGTTAGTGTTGCTCTCGGCGACATTGTCGAGATCGATCAGCGTCAGCGTGCCAACCGCGCTGCGCGCGAGAGCCTCCGCGACCCACGAGCCGACTCCGCCGATGCCGATCACCGCGACGTGCGCACGCTCGAACGCAGCGAGCGCCGGCGCGCCGTACAGCCGGGCGATACCGCCGAAGCGCCGCGCGCGATCGGCGGTTTCACTCCCGTCGAGGCTGGTAGTAAGATCAAATTGCGTGGTGGCGCTGGGCATGATGGAAGGCTCGTTGAAAAGCAGGCAAACAGAACGTGGCAACGCTCAGTAACGACACTCAGTGACGACACTGCGGCGTTCGCAGTCGTATTTTGCCTGATCGCGCTCAAACGCATTGCGCGCGCCGACTGGCGGCGCCAAACCTTGACCAGCCCGCGCGCAAAAATTTCGCTCCTTAGCTATACTGGCCGGACTGTAGCGTTCGCATAAGAAAATGACCACCCTCGCCGAACTTCGAAAAAATTATTCGCTTGGTTCGTTGGACATTGCCGATGTCGACCGCAACCCGTTCCGTCAATTCGAAGCGTGGTTCGCACAAGCGGTCGAAGCCCAACTGCCCGAGCCGAATACGATGACACTGGCCACGGTCGACTCGCGCGGCCGGCCGTCAGCGCGCATCGTCCTGATCAAGGGCGTCGACGAGCGCGGCTTTGTGTTCTTCACCAACTACGAAAGCCGCAAGGGCCGCGAACTCGCCGCCAATCCGTATGCGAGTCTGCTGTTCTACTGGATCGAGCTCGAACGCCAGGTGCGGATCGAAGGCCGCGTCGTCAAGACCAGCGCGGAAGAAAGCGACGCGTATTTCGCGTCGCGCCCGCTCGGTTCCCGTATCGGTGCATGGGCATCGAATCAAAGTCAGGTAATTGAAAGCCGCTCGCAACTCGAAACGCGCGAACGCGAAATCAGCCTGCAATACGGCGACCAACCGCCGCGCCCGCCGCATTGGGGCGGCTATCGTCTGGTACCCGAAGCAATCGAATTCTGGCAAGGCCGTCCGTCGCGTTTGCACGACCGCCTGCTCTACACGCGTTCAAGCGAAAGCAGCGGCTGGCATATCGCACGCCTGTCGCCTTGAACCGGAACACGACGCCTCCGGGCGCGCGGCCTACCAGGGCGCGCGCGAGAGAGGCGCGGAGCGCGCCACTTCGCGGCATAAGAATCACGCGGTGAGCGGCGGTCCACACAGGCTTTGCTTTAATTCAATGGACACGGAGAAATCACATGTTCTGGGAGAAGAAGCTGGCGCAGTGGGTGGAAGACGTAAAAACCAGGGCGAATCTGCCGGCGCGCCTTGTGCTGTGGGACGGCCAGCAACATGACTTCGGGCAGTTTGCCGCGCCCCAGGTCACGCTGCACGTGAAGAGCGCCACGGCGCTGCCCTACCTGCTCGAACCGAGCCTCGACAATCTCGGCGAGGCCTATGTGAAGGGCAAGATCGACATCGAAGGCAAGCTGTCGGACATCATCAACATCAGCTATTCGCTCGCACGCAGCACGGTCACCAGCGCCAGCAAGCTGGCGCGCGTGCGGCGCTACTTCAATCACTCGAAGTCGTCGGACAAGAAGGCGATCCAGTATCACTACGACGTCTCGAACGAGTTCTACAAGCTGTGGCTCGACGAGAACATGGTGTACTCGTGCGCGTACTTCGAGAACGGCAATGAAGATCTCGCCACCGCGCAGATCAGGAAAATCGACCACATCCTCACCAAAATCCAGTTGCAGCCCGGGCAGCGCCTGCTCGATATCGGCTGCGGCTGGGGCGCGCTGGTGCTGCGCGCGGCGCAGAAATTCGGCGCGAAGTGCGTGGGCGTGACGCTGTCGCAAAACCAGTTCGATCTCGCCACCGCGCGCGTGAAAGCCGCGGGCCTCGAAGGCCAGATCGAGATTCGTCTGCAGGATTACCGCGACGTCGAAGGGCAATTCGATCGCATCACCAGCGTCGGCATGTTCGAGCACGTCGGCCGCAAGAATCTGCCGGGCTACTTCCAGAAGATCCGCGATCTGCTCGTCGACGACGGCATCGTGATGAATCACGGCATCACGTCGAGTGATTCCGACAGCGGCGAAACCGCGCTCGGCGGCGGCGAGTTCATCGACCGCTACGTGTTCCCGGACGGCGAACTGCCGCACATCAGCCTCGCGCTGGAAGCGATGCAGCGTGGCGGGCTCGAGGCGGTTGACGTCGAAAGTTTGCGCCGTCACTATGCGCACACGCTGAATATCTGGGCGGAAAACTTCGAGACACACGCGGAAGAAGCCCGCAAGCTGGTCGACGACGAAAAATTCCGCATCTGGCGCGTGTATCTCGCAGGCTGCGCGTACGCGTTCGAAAACGACGACGTCTCGATCTACCAGGTGGTGTGCCGCAAAGCCGGCCGCAGTGCGAAAACCTTGCCGTGGTCGCGCCGCTACATGTACGACAAGCCGCTGTGATACCGTTGCGCCGCGGCGACGTGCCGAATCCAGGTACATCTGGGCACGTGAGGGGTACGTGAGCGGCAGCCACGGCGCAAACTTTAAACAGCAGGTCGAACATCGATGGATCAGAGCGGGACGAGCGGAGTTGAACAATCCTTGAATGTCGAGCACGGCGAGAACGCCGAAGCCGTGCAGTTCGATCTGTTTGGGATGCCGGTGGAGCATACGGCGGCATCGGCGGCATCGGCGACGCCTGCTGCCGCGGGCACGCCGCAGCGCCCGCGTGCCGGAGCCGCGACCGCGACCGCAACCGCAACCGCAACCTCAGCAAGCGAAACGCCTTCCGATACAGAGCAGTCTGATCGGCGGCGCCAGCCGCGTGCAAAAGCAGGCGGCGCCGTCACGCTCTGGCAGGAAGAGGACGCGCGAGACATCACCGCCGAGCCAGACTCCGCCGCCTCGCCGGCCCCTGCCGACGCCCCCAGAAAACGCCGCGCCCGCGACGTCGTGGCCGCCCCGCCCTCCGCCGAACTGCTCGCCCTTGCCGCGCAACTGCCGCCGCAGGTCCATCTCGGCACCTCGACATGGTCGTTTCCGGGTTGGAACGGCATCGTCTACGGCGACAAATACAGCAACAGCAAACTCTCGCGCGACGGTCTCAGCGCCTACGGCGCACATCCGCTTCTGAAGACCGTCAGCATCGACCGGTCGTTTTACCAGGCGCTGACGGTCACCGAATACTTGCGCTACGCACAGCAAGTGCCGGAACAGTTCCGCTTCATCGTCAAAGCGCCGATGACGATCACCGACGCCACCGTTCGCGCCGAACGCGGCGAGCCGGTCTCGCTGAACCCATGCTTTCTGAATGCGCAAATGGCGATCGACGAGTTCGTGACGCCTTGCCTCGAAGGCCTCGGCGCGAAGGCCGGCGCGCTGGTGTTCCAGCTCTCGCCGTTGCCGGATCAGATGCTCGCGCAGCCGGCCGTGTTCATCGAACGCCTGGCCGAATTCCTGACGGCGTTGCCGACGCTGCCGGCAGGCACTTGCTACGCGATCGAAATCCGCGACGCGAGTTTGCTGACGCCGCGCTTTATCCGCACGCTGAAAGCGGCGGGCGTAAGGTATTGCGTGGGGATTCATGCGCGCATGCCTGACCCGCTGCGCCAGGCGGCTGCGCTCGCGCTGCTCGACCGCGAGCCGGCCGGCCCGCTGATCGTGCGCTGGAGTCTGCACAGCGGCTTCAAATACGAGCAAGCGAAGGCCAAGTACGAGCCGTTCAACCAGCTCGTCGACCAGGACCCGTCCACCCGCGCCGCGCTCGCCGAACTGGCCGCGCGCTACGCGCTGGCCGGCCAGCCGGTGGTGATCGCGGTCAACAACAAGGCGGAAGGTTCGGCGCCGTTAAGCTGCGTGGAACTGGCGCGCGCGATCATCGAAGCTTACGCGCGCCTCGCTCATGAGCATGAGCACGAGCCGCATCCGCAGCAAGACCCGCAGCGGGACGAGCATGCGCTGCATCCGCTGGCAGACCCGCAGCCGGACCAGCATGAGTACTTCGAAGGCGAAGGCCAGCTCAGCAGGCAAGGCTGAGCAGCACTGCACGTGCAAACGGCAAACGGCCGACGGCCAGGCAAGCAGCGGCTCACCGAGCCACCGCCCATGCCGTCCCTCGACTTGAACGGCTAGCCGCGCCGCTCAGCTCGCCCTGATCCGATGCGCGAACTTCTGACGAAACTTCGCGACCTTCGGCGCCACCACGAACGAGCAGTACCCCTGATTCGGATGTTGCGCGAAGTAGTTCTGGTGATAAGCCTCGGCCGGCCAGTAGTTGCCGTCGAGCGGCAGCACCTGGGTGACGATCTGGCCGTCGTAGATCCCTTCGGCGCCGATCTCGCGAATCGCCTGCAACGCCGTTTCGCGCTGCGCGTCGGAGTTCGTGAAGATCACCGAGCGGTATTGCGTGCCGACGTCGTTGCCCTGCCGGTTCAACTGGGTCGGATCGTGGATCGCGAAGAAAATGTCGAGAATCTCGCGATAACTGATCTTCGCCGGATCGAAATCGACGTTGACGACTTCCGCGTGACCGGTCTCGCCGTCGCAGACCTGCTCGTAGCTCGGATGCCGCGTCTGGCCGCCCGCATAGCCCGATTCCACCGAGTTCACGCCCTCGACGCCCAGATACACCGCTTCGAGGCACCAGAAACACCCGCCACCGAGGGTGGCGACTTCGCCTGTCTGACTCATGCTGCTCGCTCCTTGATTCTCATGGTCGGCCGATGCCGGTTGGTCGCCCGCCGCTCGCTCGATATCTGCTTGCCCGCAACACTCGTACCGCAATCGAGAATTTCCAGCTTAGCGGTTTTTCCACTCAACGGCAGAGGTCGCGGCCAGTCCGCCGCGATTGCAGTTAAAATTGGGACAAATCGACGATTTTCACTATGACTTTCGAATCATTTGTTTCCGGCCACGCGCACGATGAGTTCACCCGGGAGCTCTCCCGGCTTGCACCGAAGGCTGCCGTCCGATGAAGCGCGCCAGCCCGCCTAATTTCGACCAGGCCGCCTTCAAACAGGCGCTCGGCCAATTCGCCACAGGCGTCACCGTGATCACCACGCGCGCGGCGTCCGGCCAGCTGATCGGCATCACCGCCAGCTCGTTCAATTCGGTCTCGCTCAATCCGCCGCTGGTGTTGTGGAGCCTCGCGACACGCTCGGCGTCGATGCCGGTGTTCCAGGCGAACAGTCATTATGTCGTCAACGTGTTGGCCGCTTCCCAGCTCGATCTGTGCAAGCGGTTCGCCACGGTGAAGGGCGACCGCTTCGAAGGCGTGTCGCATGCCGAAGGCGACACCGGCATGCCGGTGCTCGACGGTGCGCTCGCGTGGTTCGAATGTCATAACCGCAGCCGCTACGAAGAAGGCGACCACGTGATTTTCGTCGGCGAGGTGGAACGCTGCGGCGTGCACGAGAACGCCGCGGAAATCGCGCCGCTGATCTTCCAGAACGGCCAGTTCCACGGACTCAAATCGATCTGACCGCCACGCCGCCACGCCGCCGCGTTTCACGGGCAACGGGCGGCCTGATTCAGTTATGCGGCGCGTTATGGCCGCTGGTTTTCGTCACTAGCGACACCGGCACGCCCGAATCTTCCTTCAGTGTCTGCAGCACGATATTCGAGCGAATATCCATCACACCCGGCGCCTTATACAGGCGTTGCAGCACGAAATCCGAATAGTGTTTGAGATTGTGCGCGAGCACCCGCAGCAGATAGTGGGTCTCGCCGGTCACGACAAACGCGCCGACCACCTCCGGCCAATCCCGCAGCGCTTCCGCAAAGCGCTCGTGCCAGTTCTGCTGGTCGTTGCGCATCGACACCTGCACGAACGCCTCCAGTTCGAAACCCAGCACCTCGCGGTTCAGACAGGCGCGGTAATGCTCGATGACGCCCTGCTCTTCCAGCAGACGCAGGCGCCGTAGACACGCCGACGGCGACAGCGAGATGCGCTCCGCCAGGTCGAGATTGCTGATCCGTCCTTCTTGCTGAAGCACCGTCAAGATACGGCAATCGGTGGCGTCGAGCGAGATCGCGTTCATATTCGGTCTCCCTTTCCCGTTTGCCTCAAATTATGTTCCAAGACAAGGCGAAGAAGGAGATTTTTTCGCAATCACATTTCGCGACAAGCCGCCTATCATTCCCCAATAGACACCTCTAACCGCTGCAGACATGGACACACTCTGGGATATCACCCCCGCCGTCGATACCGCGACGCCGGTCTGGCCAGGCGACACGCCGGTCGGCATCGAGCGCGTGTGGCGCATGGAGGCGGGCTCGCCCGTCAACGTCGCGCGGCTGACGCTGTCGCCGCACACCGGCGCCCACACCGACGCGCCGCTGCACTATGACGCCGAAGGCGCTGCGATCGGCGAGGTCCCGCTCGATGCTTACCTTGGACGCTGCCGCGTGATTCATTGCATCGGCGCTTCGCCCGTTGTGACGCCACAACACCTGGCCGGCTCGCTCGGCGATCTGCCGCCGCGCGTCTTACTGCGCACGTACAACAACGCACCGACCATCGCCTGGGACAGCGCGTTCTGCGCGGTCGCGCCGGAGACCATCGACTTGCTGGCGGCCCGCGGCGTGAAGCTGATCGGTATCGACACGCCGTCGCTCGATCCGCAGGAATCGAAGACGATGGACGCGCATCAGCGGATTCGCGCGCATCGGATGGCGATCCTCGAAGGCATCGTGCTGGACGCCGTTGCGCCCGGCGACTACGAACTGATCGCGCTGCCGCTCAAGCTGACCACGCTCGATGCGAGCCCTGTGCGCGCCGTGCTGCGCGCCTTGCCCGAGTCGCTGTCCACCGCGTTGCCCGACTCTCTCTGATCATTCAGATCTCTCTGACTGGACCACCATGAACCACCGTGACGAAGCACTGGCGCTCGACCGCGCCGACCCGCTCGCCGCCCTGCGCGACCAGTTCGCGCTGTCGCCGGCGACCATCTATCTGGACGGCAACTCGCTCGGCGTGCCGCCGGCCGCCGCCGCTCAGCGCGCGCAGACCGTGATCGGCGCCGAATGGGGCGAAGGCCTGATCCGCAGCTGGAACACCGCCGGCTGGTTCGCGTTGCCGCGCCGCCTCGGCAACAAGCTCGCGCCGCTGATCGGCGCGGCCGACAACGAAGTGGTCGTCACCGATACGATTTCGATCAACCTCTTCAAGCTGCTCTCGGCCGCCGTGCGCGTGGCCAACGCGCGCGATCCGAAGCGCCGCGTGATCGTCTCCGAGCGTTCGAATTTCCCGACCGATCTGTACATCGCGCAAGGGTTGATCGAACAGCTCGACCGCGGCTACGAATTGCGCCTCGTCGACGACCCGTCCGAGTTGCCCGCCGCAATCGGCGACGACACGGCCATCGCGATGATCACGCACGTGAACTACCGCACCGGTTACATGCACGACATGGCCGCGTTGACGAAACTGATTCACGACAAGGGCGCGCTCGCGCTGTGGGACCTCGCGCATTCGGCGGGCGCGGTGCCGGTCGATCTGAACGGCGTTGGCGCCGACTACGCGGTGGGCTGCACGTATAAGTATCTGAACGGCGGTCCGGGTTCGCCGGCCTTCGTGTGGGTGCCGCAGCGTCATCAGAACGAGTTTGCGCAGCCGTTGTCCGGCTGGTGGGGACATCGCGCGCCGTTCAGGATGGACCCGGCATATCAGCCCGACGACGGCATCGGCCGGTTCCTGTGCGGCACGCAGCCGATGGTGTCGATGGCGCTGGTCGAATGCGGACTCGACGTGTTCCTGCAAACCGACATGCAGGCGGTCCGCAAGAAGTCGCTGGCGCTGACCGATCTGTTCATCGAACTGGTCGAAGCGCGTTGCGGCGAGTTTCCGCTCACGCTCGTGACGCCGCGCGAGCATGCGCAGCGCGGCTCGCATGCGAGCTTCGAGCATCCGCATGGTTACGAGGTGATGCAAGCGTTGATCGCGCGCGGCGTGATCGGCGACTATCGCGAGCCGCACGTGTTGCGCTTCGGATTTACGCCGCTGTATACGCGCTTTGTCGATGTGTGGGATGCGGTGGAAACGCTGCGCGACGTGCTGACGCAAGAGAGCTGGCGGGCACCTGAATTTGCCGCGCGCGGCGCTGTGACCTGAGGAGCACGCAATGACCGATCACATGCAAACCCCTGGTCTGCCGGAAGAGAAACCGGCGCAGGGTTGCCCGTTTGGGCATGGCGGCGGTGCGGCGGGTGCGGGTGCTGCTTCCGGCGAAGGCTGGCACGACGCGCAGCTCGATTTTTCGGAGTCGATGAGTTACGGCGATTATCTGTCGCTCGGGACGGTGCTCAATGCGCAGCATCCGCTGTCGCCGGATCACAATGAGATGTTGTTCATCATTCAGCATCAGACGAGCGAACTGTGGATGAAGCTCGCGCTGTATGAATTGCGCGCGGCGCTGAAGGCGGTGCATCGTGACGAGTTGCCGCCGGCGTTCAAGATGCTGGCGCGGGTCTCGCGGATCATGGAGCAGCTCGTGCAGGCATGGAGTGTTCTCGCAACGATGACGCCGTCCGAGTACACGGCGATGCGGCCTTACCTCGGCAGCTCCTCCGGGTTTCAGTCTTATCAGTATCGGCAGATCGAGTTTTTGCTGGGGAACAAGAATGAGCAGATGCTCAAGCCGCATGCGCATCGGGCTGAGGTTTTGGCCGAGGTGAAAGCCTCGCTGGAGGCGCCTTCCTTTTATGATGAAGTCGTTCGGTTGCTGGCGCGCCGCGGGTTTGCCATTTCACCTTCCAGGTTGGAGAGGGATTGGACGCAGCCTACTACTCATGATGCTTCCGTCGAGGCCGCCTGGCTCGAGGTCTATCGGAATCCTGCCCAGCATTGGGAGCTGTACGAGATGGCCGAGGAGCTCGTCGATCTCGAAGATGCTTTTCGCCAATGGCGGTTCCGGCACGTGACCACCGTGGAGAGGATTATTGGGTTTAAACAGGGCACTGGCGGCACCAGCGGGGCGCCTTATCTGCGCAAGATGCTGGATGTGGTGTTGTTTCCTGAGCTTTGGCACGTGAGAACGATGTTGTAGGTGTTGATGCTTGCCTGCACGGCGCGGTGGGTTGTACGCCTGCGGCTCTGGCCTTCTTTTTATCGTTGTGTGCCCGCGGCCAACGCCGCGGGCACACAAGCAACCCGCCGGGAGGGCAAAAAATCACCTGGCGGTATACCCGCCGTCGATTGGCAAACAAACCCCACTAATCATGGAAGCCGCCTCACTGAGCAAAAACGCAACCGGCATTGCCACTTCAAAAGGCTCGGCAAACCGCCGCAAAGGAACAGCCATCAAAGCGGGCTCCCTCCTGGCAGGATCACTCCATGCCTGCACCGCCATAGGCGTCAACGTAACCGTCGGGTTAACGCTATTGACCCGAATCCCGAAAGGCCCTAACTCGATACACAAAGACCGGGTAACAGCATCGAGCGCCGCCTTGGAAGCCGAATAACTCAAATGATCGTCCAGCGCCACAAGCGCGGCCTGACTGGAAACATTCACCATGCTGCCAGCGCGCCTGGCCGCGATCATCCCGCGCGCGACGTGCCGCGCAACCAGCACCGCGCCACGCGCATTCACCGCCATCACACGATCAAAACTAGCCCCGGTGGTATCCACCGCGCGCTCGAGCAAAGCAATCCCCGCACAATTCACCAGCCCGTCAACCGCATTGAGCGATCCCAGCGCTTCGTCAATAGCGGCTTCATCGCTCACGTCGAGCACCAGCGGCTCGCAGCCCGTCTCCTCAGCCAATCGCGCGAGCTCGTGCACGTTCCGCGCCGCCGCAATCACACTCGCGCCACTGGCGCACAGGACCTCGACGGTCGCTCGCCCAATCCCGCTCGATGCGCCCGTCACAAGAATCGAGCGGCCGGAAAAATCGAAAGTTGCGTTCATGATGTCTGCAACCGATGCATCACCGGTTTCAACGCGGGATACAAATCCGTATAAACGCCAAAACGCTGCTCATAGAGAACCATCCGCGCGGCGTCCGGTTGCGCGCGCCCGATCAACGTCACCCACCCGCCTTGCGCCTCTTCACGCGAAATCAACCCGACGCCCACCGCGGCCAGCAACGCCGCCCCCATCGCCGCCTCCACTTCCTGTTCGATCGTGTAGACCGGATAGCCGGTGATGTCGGCAATGATCTGCATCCACAGATCCGAATGCGCAGCGCCGCCGACCACGATCAATTTGTCGTCGAGCGATTGCGCGCCTTTGCGCCCCGCTTCGATGTTGTGCTTCAACGCGAACGACACGCCCTCGAGCACCGCTCGATACAGATGCGCTCGCGTGTGGAACAAGCTCAAGCCGACGAACGCGCCGCTTGCCGCGGCATCCCATACAGGACTGCGCTCGCCCATCAGATACGGCAAAAACAGCACGCCGTCGGCACCCGCCGGAATCCCGGAAGCCGCTTCTTCGAGCAAACGATGCGGATCGCCGTGCGGCGTCGCGCGCGCGGCTTCAGTCTCCGCATGACAGAACTGCTCGCGATACCACGTCACCGATGCACCGGCCGTAATCGCGCCGCCGAAAATGTAGATGTCGCGCTGGCCGTTGAACACATGCGGCATGCTGATCAAACCATACCTCGCATCGACGCTCTGATTGATATAGCCCCAGCACATGCTGGTGCCGATCATCGCCACGTGCTGCCCCGCGCGCGTCACACCCGCGGCGAACGTCGCCACCGCCGCATCGACGCCGCCCGCGACGATCGCCGTCCCCGCTTCGAGTCCCAGCTGTTCGGTCCACTGCGACAGCAAACCGCCCACTACATCCGACGATTCCACCAGCCGCTCCGGCATCATCGTCGCGGGAATCCCGAGCATATCGAGCGCTTCGTCGGACCAGTCACGCTTCGCGATGTCGTAGATGCCACCGATGTTGCCCGCCGAACTATGGTCGACGGCCACTTCGCCGGTCAGCCTGTAGGTCACGTACGCATTGGGTGGCAGGAAGTAACGCGTATGCGCCCACACGTCCGGCTCGTGATCGCGCAGCCACAACATCTTCGTGTAGCCGTAATAGCTGTCCACGCCGTTGCCGGTGATCGTATGGAGCCGTTCGAGATCGACGTTGGTGCGCACCCATTCGACCTGGTCGGTCGCACGCCGGTCCATCCAGATCAGACACGGATAAAGCGGCCGCATGTCGCTATCGACCGGAATGCCCGAGCCGCCGTACAGACTGCTCACGCATACCGCCTTGATCGACTTCGCCGCGACGCCCGCCTCTTGCGCCTTTCGCACGCACGCGGCGATGCACTCCACCACCGCCTTCAACCACACCGCCGGCCATTGCTCGGCCCATCGCGGCTTGGGCGTATCCGGCTGATAGCTCGACGCATGCTGCGCGACAATCGCGCCGTGCTGATCGACCAGCAGCGCCTTGGTGCTCTGCGTGCCGATATCGACGCCGATGACGTAGTCCATAAAGTCTCCGTTAGGTACCGCTTATTCCGAGCGTTCAGGCGTGCGGCTTCATCAATACCTTGATCGAGGCGAGCGAGTTGGCGACCTCGATCGCCTCGTCCCACTCTTCCAGCGAGAAGCCGTGCGTGACAATCCCTTTCGACGTGACGAGCCCGCGCGCCAGCAGATCGATGGCGATCGGATAGCAGTATGGGCCCAAATGCGCGCCGCGCACGTCGAGTTCCTTGCGATCGCCGATCACCGACCAATCCAGCGTAGTCTCTGCGCCGAACACTGAAAACTCGACGAAACGCCCGAGCTTGCGAATCATGTCCATGCCCTGGTTGACGCCGATCGGTGCACCGGTCGTTTCAATGTAGACGTCGCAACCGTAGCCTTCAGTCAGCGAATGGACGATGGCCAGCGCGTCGTCCTGCTTCGGATTGATCGTCACGTCGGCGCCGTATTCGCGCGCCAGTGCAAGACGCTCTTCAACCAGGTCGATCACCACCAGTTTCTTCGGCGTCTTCAGATGCGCGACTTGCGTCATCATCAGACCGAGTGGCCCGGCGCCCGCGATCACCACTACGTCGTCGAGTTGCAGGTCGCCACGATTCACCGTGTGAATGGCGCACGCCAGCGGCTCGATGATCGCGGCATCTTCGAGCGAAATGCCGTCGGGGATCTTGTGGACGATCGCGGTGGACGGAATACGCATGTATTCGGCCATGCCGCCGTCCGCCACTTCGCGCTGGAAGCCAAAGATGTTGTGCACCTCGCACATCCAGTACTGACCGGATTTGCAATAGCGGCACTTGCCGCATGGCACGATCTGTTCGGCGATTACGCGGTCGCCGGTTCGTACGCCGAAGAGTTCGGCCGCGCCCTCGCCGATTTCCTCGACGAAACCGAAGAACTCGTGGCCCGGAATCACCGGCGCTTTGACCCACGGACTTGGGCCGCCCCAGAACATCTTCGCGCCCGAATGGCACTTGCAATCGCTTGCGCAAATTCCACACGCGGCGATGCGAATCACGAGTTCATGGGTTCGTGCACGGGGCCGGGTTACCTGCTCGACGCGATAGTCTTTCGGCGCGTGACAGACGATGGCTGTCATGTTCCGCCTGTCGGTTTGCGAGTCGTAGTGGTTTGTCATTGCATGGTCCTGCTTAGGAAGGGAAGTCGGTGGAGAGTTACTTTCTGCGGTCGCGGCTGATGTAAATCGCGAGCAGGATGATTCCGCCCTTGATCACGTTCTGCACATAGGGATTCACGCCGACCATGTTCAGCCCGTTGTTCAGCACGCCGAGCAGCAGCGCGCCGATCAAGGTGCCGACGATCGAGCCGCGCCCGCCGGAGATCGACGTGCCGCCCATCACCACCGCGGCAATGGCGTCGAGTTCGAAGCCGATGCCCGCGTTCGGCTGGCCGCTCATCAGGCGCGCGGTCAGCACGATCGCGGCGAAAGCGGACGTCAATCCGGCGAGCGTGTAGACAACCAGCTTCACGCGCGCCACTCGCACACCGGACAGACGCGTGGCCTGCTCATTGCCGCCGATCGCGTACACGTAGCGGCCGAACGGCATGCGTTCGAGCAACACCCACGCAATCGCATAGATCGCCACCATGATCACCACTGGCGCCTGGATGCCGACAATCTTGCCGCTGCCGAAGAAGCTGACCCAATCCGGCAAACCGTCGATCGGATAGCCGCCCGTGTAGATCAGCGCGAGACCGCGCGCGATCCCCATCGTCGCGAGCGTGACGATGATCGGCGGCATGCCAGCGTAGGCTACGAAGAAACCGTTCGCCGCGCCGAAGCCCAAACCCACCGCGACACCTAGCGCCAGCGCAGCCGCGGCATTCATCCCGGCGACCATCGAGCCGGCCGCGAGCGTGCCCGCCAGGGCCATCACCGAACCAACCGACAGGTCGATGCCGCCGGTCAGAATCACGCACGTCATGCCGACGGCGATGATCGCGTTGATCGACACCTGGCGCAGCACGTTCTCCAGATTCGCGCCGGAGAGAAAACTGTCACTCGCGAATACCATGACGAGACAGACCACCAGCAAACCGATGAACGGGTAGAACAGCGTCGAGCGTTTCAACGCGGCCCACGTGACGCGCATCGGCGCCCCCGGCGTGTCCCCCAATCCCCCAGACTTCCTTCGGAGCGGTGGACTTCCTTCGGGACGCGGGACCTCCCTCGGGGCGTCGCCGCTGACGGTCGACGTTTTCGGCGAAGAAGAGGGATTAGGCGTGTTCATGTGTCGCTCCACGGGTGCCGGCTGTTGCATAGGTCATCACGGCGTTCGAGTCGATCTCGCCGCCTTCGAGCATCGCCTCGATGCGGCCTTGCCGGAACACGGCGACGCGGTCGCACATGCCGACGATCTCCGGCAGTTCGGACGAGATCATGATGATCGAGTAGCCGCGCGCGGTGAGTTCGCGCATCAGCAGATAGATTTCGGCTTTGGCGCCGACGTCGATGCCGCGCGTCGGTTCGTCGAAGATCAGGATGTTGGTGTGGTGATTCAGCCAGCGCGCGATCACCACCTTCTGCTGATTGCCGCCCGACAGCGTTGCGACCTCGGTATGCATCGTCGGCGCCTTCACGCCGACGCGTTTCATGATGTCCGCGGTCGCGCGTGCTTCGCTGCGCTGGTCGATGAAAAAACGCAGCGAACGGTATTTGCCGAGGTTGTTGATCGAGATGTTCTGCCTGATCGAGAAATCGGTGATCAGGCCTTCGGTCTTGCGGCTTTCAGGCAGGATGCCGACGCCGGCTCGCAACGCGTCGGCGGGATCGGCCAGCTTCGCAGCCGCGCCGTTGATACGGATCTCCTTCACGTAAGCCGGGTCCGCGCCGATCACGGCCAGTGCGGTCTCCGTGCGGCCCGAGCCGACCAGCCCGGCGAAGCCGAGAATCTCGCCTTCACGCAGGGTAAAGCTCAACACCGGGCTGTCTTTACGCAATTGCAGCTTGCCGACTTCGAGCACGATGTGCGCGTCGGCACGCAACGGCGGCTTCAACGGAAAGCTGCTTTCGATGCGGCGCCCCACCATCATCTCGACCAGGCGGCCCACATCGGATTGCGCGACCTCGGTCATGCCGACGTATTGGCCGTCGCGCAATACCGTAATGCGGTCGCACACTTCGAAAATCTCTTCGAGGTGATGCGAGATGAAAATCATCGCGACGCCCTGCTTCTTCAGGTCGCGCATGATCGCGAACAGATGCTCCGCTTCCGCGGGGGTGAGCGTTGCGGTCGGTTCGTCGAGAATCAGAATGCGCGCCTGCAGCGACAATGCCTTGCCGATTTCGACGAACTGCTGCTGCGCGACCGACAATTCGCGAATCGGCACCGCCAGATCGATCGCCACGCCGAGCCGCTCGAAAATCTCCGCCGCTGCGCGCCGCATCTTGCCGCGTTCGAGCAGACCCAGGCCGTTCTTCAGCTCGCGGCCGAGAAACATGTTCTCCACCGCGTTCAGATACGGAATCAGGCTGAACTCCTGAAACACGATGCCGACGCCCGCGACGACCGCATCGTGATAGTTCGTGAAGTGGCGGCCTTTGCCTTCGATCGTGATCGTGCCTTCATCCGGCTGGTAGATGCCGCACAGGATTTTCATCAGTGTCGACTTACCCGCGCCGTTTTCGCCGAGCAATGCGTGAATCTCGCCGCGCGCGATCTCGAGGTGAATGCCTTGCAGCGCCTTCACGCCGGGAAAGCTTTTGGTGATGTTGTCGAGCTTGAGTATCGTGTCCATCGGGTCCTCCTCTGCCGCGAGCCGCCGCGCTTTGACGAAAAAGCACGGCAACCCGCATTCGGCTTACCAGCTGAAACCCTTGGCGTTGTTCTTGTCGACCATCTTCACGTCGACCGGAATCGCTTTCGGCACATTGGCGCCCCACTTCTTCGCCAACGCGACGCCGAGCGCGATGCGCACCTGATCAGCCGGGAACTGCGCGGAGGTTTCGATGAACTTCGAATTCGGTTTCTGGATCGCGGCAATCGCTTCCGGCGCGCCGTCGACACTGGTGAGCTTGATATCCTTGCCCGACGATTCGATTGCCGAGAGCGCGCCCATCGAGCCGCCGTCGTTCACGCTGAACACGCCCTTCAGATTCGGATGCGCCTGAATCATGTTTTCGGTGACCGACAGCGCCGTCGCACGTTCCTGCTTGCCGTTCTGCGTATCGACGAGCTTCACGCCCGGCGCTTTCGCGAGCGCCGCCTTGCAGCCGCGCACGCGTTCGAGAATCGGCACGACCGGAATGCCGTCGAGAATCGCCACTTCGCCGCTGCCGCCAATCGACTTCGCGAGGTACTCGCAAGCCATCTGCCCCGCGTCGAAATTCTTCGAGCCGACAAACGAATCGACGGGACCGTTCGCGTTCGCGTCGACGGCGACCACCACCACACCCGCCTTCTTCGCCGAGCTCACCGCCGACTGAATGCCGGTCGAATCGGTCGGATTCACGAGCAGAATGTCGATCTTCTTTTGCAGCATGTCTTCGACGTCGCTGACCTGTTTGCTGACGTCGTGATGCGCGTCGGTGACGACCACCGCGGCGCCCATCGTCCCCGCCGCTTCGTTCAACGCCTTTTGCATCGTCACGAAGTACGGGTTATTGAGCTCCTGGAACGTCATGCCGATTTTCAGCGGCGCGGCTTGCGCAGCCGGCGCGGCGATGAACGACAGGCCGAGTGCGAGCGTCGCGAAGGTTTTCAACGATGCCTGCTTCGAGGTGAATTGCGTCATGGTTGTCTCCGTTATTTAAAAATGAGCACGTCCCTCGTGCTGTCCTCGACAGCGCGATGCGTGTTGAAACGCGGTTGCAGCGAAACTGAAACGAAACTGAAGCGAAACGCTTCGGCTTAACGCTCAGGCTTAACGCTTGAGCGGGGATGCGTATGGCTAGGTCGGTGGAAAAGCAGCGGCGACGGTACGCGGCAACCCAGGCGCCGCCACGATCGCAGGCGCGTTGTCGATGCCCGCGCCGCGTGCCGCCGCTTCTTCGGAGGCGTCGCGGCTCGCATCGTTCAGTTGCTGATAGCGGCGAAACTTCGAAGGCGCCATGCCCTTTACCGCGAGGAACTGCCGGTTGAAATTCGACAGGTTGTTAAAGCCCGCCTTGAAGCAGATATCGGTGACG
This sequence comes from Paraburkholderia lacunae, assembly GCF_003353175.1. GTDB lineage: Bacteria > Pseudomonadota > Gammaproteobacteria > Burkholderiales > Burkholderiaceae > Paraburkholderia > Paraburkholderia lacunae. The sequence goes on from NZ_QHKS01000001.1 coordinate 283,074, forward strand.
CTCAACTCGTCGTCGGTCAGCAACTGGCAAGCGAGGTTGATGCGCATCCGGTTCACGTACTGCACGAACGGCAGCCCGGTGTGACGGCGAAAGTAGCGCGAAAACGCACTGACGCTTTGCCCGGCGAGTTGTGCCAGATCCGACTCGCGCAATTCGCCCGAGAGGTTCTTGCCGATATACGACAGCACGTGATTGATGCGAGTCGACGCAAAGCTGGTCGGATCGGCCTGGTACGCGGGGCTCGCGAGCGTCTCGCGGTCTTCCGCGTTCATCAGTATTTCCAGCATCGACATGAACAGCACGAGGCGGCGCAGCCCGCGCGCCGCCAGCAATTCGAGGAACAACGGCTGGATCGCCGCGCTCGTTTGCGCGCCGAACGACACACCGCGGCGCGAGTCTGCAAGCAGCGCTTCGACCTGCCGCCACTCCGGAAAACTCTCGAGACAGTTCGACACGAACTGCTGGCCGAATTGCACCACCAGATTGCGCTGTGCGATGGTTTCGCCTTCCGGCACGTCGCTGACCCAGTTGTGCGGCAGGTTCGGGCCCATCAACACCAGGTTGCCGGGTGCGAAGCTGCTGATATGGTCGCCGACGAACATCTTGCCGGTCGTCGCGACGATCAGATGGATTTCGTACTCGGGATGAAAATGCCAGCGCACCGTGCGATACGGATAGCCGTGCGACCACGCTTTGAACGATTCGTCGCGCCGTACGGCAACGAGCTCGAGATCGGGTTGCATCGCGTCCTCCTTCCTCCATGAAGCGGCTCGCTGAGGGCGCCGCTGATCTTCGTCTTGTATAGCGAAAAGTAGACTTCCAGCGCGTGATCCACCACTAGAAATGAAACCGCCGACCGATACTTTTTTGCATTCGGGTTAGTCCTCACGAACTCGAAGTCAAATTTGATGCAACGCAATAGCCTCGCCCAGACGCTGCCTACAAAGCGCCGCCAGGCCGCAAACCCCGCCCGGAACCCCGCCGCGCCGCGCTGCGCCACGAAAAGCCGTGCGCGTCGCCTTGACTTTCGTTTCGCCGGGTACGATCATTCGCTCACAACCAGAGCAAATGCTCCACCCCAGAAAAAACGCACGCTTCGAGCCGTGCGATGAAAGACATTCAGGAGACGCACATGAACAGCGGGCAAGGCAGCGGCGCGGCCGCACACGTGATCCTGCACATCGGCGCGGGATCGTTCCATCGCGCGCATCAGGCGTGGTATCTCCATCGACTGAACGAAATGCGGCCACCCGGCGAGCCGCACTGGTCGCTGACAGTCGGCAATATTCGCAGCGACATGAACGCCGTGCTTGATGCGCTCGCCGCGCAAAACGGCGTGTACGCGCTCGAGACCGTCACGCCGCAGGGCGAACGCGCCTACGAGACAATTCGTTCGATCGAGCGCGTGGTGCCGTGGTCCGAGAGTCTCGATGCGCTGATCGAAGCGGGCGCCGATCCGGCTTGCAAGATCATCGCGTTCACGGTCACCGAGGGCGGCTATTACCTTGACGAACACGACGAACTCGACACCGCCAACGCCGATCTCGCCGCCGATCTGAAAGGCGGCCACACCACGATCTACGGCGCGCTCGCGGCCATTCTCGACGCGCGCATGCAGCGCGGCGCCGGCCCGGTCACGCTGCAAACCTGCGACAACCTGCGCAGCAACGGCGAGCGTTTTCACGCCGGCATGAGCGAGTTTCTCGAACGGCGCGGCGCGAACGACCTGGCGCAATGGTTCGACGACTACACGCTGAGCCCCAGCTCGATGGTCGATCGGATCACGCCGCGCCCCACCCCGGACGTGCGCGAACGCGTGAAGGCGGCCACCGGTGTGGACGACGCGTGCCCGGTGATGGGCGAGGCATTCATTCAATGGGTGATCGAAGACCGGTTCATTGCCGGCCGTCCGGCGTGGGAAAAAGTCGGCGCGGAACTGGTCGACTCCGTGCTGCCTTACGAGGAAGCGAAGATCCGCATTCTCAACGCGACACATAGCTGCATCGCGTGGGCGGGCACGCTGGTCGGGCTGAACTACATCCACGAAGGCACGCTGGACCCGGACATTCGCCGGTTCGCCTTCGATTACGTGACCGAAGACGTGATTCCTTGTCTCACGCCGAGTCCGCTCGATCTCGAGCGCTATCGCGACGTGGTGCTCGAACGCTTCAGCAATCCTTATATCCAGGACACCAACCAGCGCGTCGCGGCCGACGGCTTTTCGAAGCTGCCAGGCTTCATCGCGCCGACGCTCGCCGAATGCTTCGAGCGCGGCGTCACGCCTGCGGCGACCGCGATGCTGCCGGCGTTGTTCTTCCGCTTTCTCGACCGCTGGCAGGCCGGCAAGCTGCCGTACGCGTATCAGGATGGCGTGATGGACGAACGCGCCGCGCGCGGCTTCTTCGCGGCGCCCGATCCGCTGCAGGCCTTCGCCGCGGACCGGCTACTGTGGGGCAGCATGGCGCAGACCCCTGAACTGGACAGCGCGTTGGCGGGCGCCTTGGCGCGCGTCGACGTGTGGTTGAGCAAACGCGGCGCGGCTTGATCGCATGCGGCGTGGCATGATTCACTGCGGCAGCCGGCATGGCAACTGACATGGCGATGAGCGCCTGCCGGCGAGGCCGCGAGCATCGTCATGCTGCCGCGGCGTCAGGCGCCCAGCCAGGGTGCCAGGCTTAACGCGCATGGCACCGCGCACCGTGTGCGGCTAAAGTAGCGCATCCCCAACGACGAAGGTTTCGCGCCCATGTATCTTGGCATCGACCTCGGCACGTCCGAAGTGAAAGTCCTGCTGCTCGCCTCCAATGGACGCGTGATCGGCACCGCAGGCTCACCGTTTACCGTATCGCGCCCGCATCAGCGCTGGGCCGAACAGAACCCCGCCGACTGGTGGGCGGGCACGCGTACGGCGTTGGCCGCCTTGCGCGCGAGCCATCCCGACGAATTCGCGCAGATCCGCGGCATCGGGCTCTCGGGGCAAATGCACGGCGCCGTGCTGCTCGACGCGCAGGATCGCGTGCTGCGGCCCGCGATCCTGTGGAACGACATGCGCAGCGACAAGGAATGCGCGGAGCTCACCGAGCGCGCGCCGCAGCTGCACCGCGTCGCCGGCAATCTGGCGATGCCGGGTTTCACCGCGCCGAAGCTGCTGTGGGTCGCGCGCCATGAACCGGAGATCTTCGCGCAAACCGCCTGCGTATTGCTGCCGAAGGATTACCTGCGCCTGCAGCTGACCGGCGGCAAGGTGTCCGATCCATCGGATGCGGCCGGCACGCTGTGGCTCGACGTCGCCAAACGCGACTGGTCCGACGCGCTGCTCGCCGCCTGCGACATGACGCGCGCGCAGATGCCGGGCCTATGCGAAGGCAGCGAGCCGTCCGGCACGCTGCTGCCCGAGGTGGCGCGCGAATTTGGCCTGAGCGACGGCGTGATCGTCGCGGCCGGCGGCGGCGACAATGCGACGAGCGCGATCGGCATCGGCGCGACGCAACCGGGCGACGGCTTCGTGTCGCTCGGCACGTCGGGCGTGCTGTGCGTGGTCGGCGACAGCTTCAGACCGAACCCGGCATCCGCGGTGCACGCGTTCTGCCATGCGATTCCGGATCGCTGGCATCAGATGAGCGTGGTGCTGTCGGCGGCGAGTTGTCTGCGCTGGGTCTGCAAGCTCACCTCCACCGACGAGCCCACGCTGCTCGCCGAAATCGAGGCGCTCGCCCCCGCTGCGTTGAACACCGCGCCGCTGTTCCTGCCGTATCTGTCCGGCGAACGCACGCCGCACAACGACCCGTATGCGCAGGGCGTGTTCTTCGGCATGAATCACGCGACCGATCGCGCGTTGCTCGGCTATGCGGTGCTCGAAGGCGTGACGCTCGCGCTGACCGACGGCCTCGACGCATTGCGCGCCGCCGGCACCGAGGCGAAAGCGCTGTCGCTGCTCGGCGGCGGCGCCCGCAGCGACTACTGGGCGCAACTGCTCGCCGACGCGCTCGACACCGCCACCCGCAAGCACGGCGGCGGCGAAACCGGCGCGGCGCTGGGCGCGGCTCGCCTTGGCTGGCTGGCGGCCGGCGGCGACCCCGTCATCGTGCTGACCAAACCGCCGATCGAAAAGGAGTTCACGCCGAATCCGCAGCGGCACGCCGAGTTGCGCACGCGTCTCGAAGCGTATCGTGCGCTCTACCGCCACGTGCGCCCGCTGTTCGACCCAGCGCGGCAGCCGCTCGCCTGACCCGGCAAACCGCAGCCGGGTTCGCGTCGCGGAGCGAGGCGAACATCGGCTGCTATCATCGGCGCACTTCAAGCGGAACGTCACCGTGCCCAAGTCCACAGAAAAACTCGACCTCGCCACGCGTGCCGCGTGGCTTTACTACGTCGCCGGCAATACCCAGAACGAAATCGCCGAGAAGCTGCAGGTATCGCGTCCGGTCGCGCAACGGCTGGTCGCCTTCGCGGTCGAGAAGAATCTGATCCGCGTGCGCGTCGATCATCAACTGGCCGATTGCCTCGCGCTCGCCGATCAGTTGTCGAAGCGCTACGGCCTGAGCATGTGCGAGGTGGTGCCGATCGACAACGACACTTCCGAGGAAGTCGACCGCAAACTCGCGGTGGCCGGCGCCCAGGTCATGGAACGCTTTCTCGGCGAAGACAAACCGATGGTAGTCGCGGTCAGCAGCGGCCGTACGCTGAAGGCCGCGGTCGATCAGATCGCGCAGCTGGAGCGTCCGCAGCACCGGTTGGTGTCGATGGTCGGGGCGATCGCCTCGGACGGCTCCTCGAACCGCTACGACGTCGCGCTGCACATTTCCGAGAAGACCGGCGGCAAGCATTTCCTGTTGCCCGCGCCGTTGCTCGCCGATAGCGAGGCCGAGCGCGCGCAGTGGTGCAATCACCGGCTGTACCGGATCGTCGAATCGCTTTCGGCTCACGCGGATGTCGCGTTTGTCGGCATTGGCAATATCGGGCCGAAGTGCCCGCTGCACGAAGACGGCTTCATTACGTCGGCGGAAGTGAAGGAGTTGATGCAGAACGGCGCGGTCGCCGAAATGCTCGGCTTGCCGATCGACGCAGCCGGCGCGCACGTCGAATCGCCGACCGGCCGGCGCGTCACCAGCATCGCGCTCGACGCGCCGCCCAAGCGCCCGACCATCGGTTTTGCCGGCGGCGCGCGCAAGCGCGAAGCGGTGATCGCGGTGCTCAAAGGCGGCTGGCTGTCAGGGCTCGTGACGGACGAACTGTGCGCCCGGGCGGCGCTCGACGCGGCCTGAACACAACGCGCTTGCCGGCGCAGCCGATCGAGCCGGGCCTGCCAACCTTCCGTGATCCTGAGCGTGGTTGAAAAAGCAAGCGGCGCGCGCCGCTTGCCCCGCCGCTTGCCCAATCGTCACGCGGCCAGCACCTCGACAATCTTGCGATGGAATGCCTTCCCGTCGCTGTCGAACAGATGGCAATGCTCCGGCGTTGCGCCGAGTTTCTGCACCGCGCCTTTCGACTGGCGATCGAGCGGCGGAATCCGCGCGATCAAACCATCCGGCGCGACGCTCGATTCCGCGTACAGATAAGCCGCGTCGCCGAGCGATTCGACTGCCATCGTGCGGGCCGAGACGCCGTCTTCGGTCGTGCCGACATGCAGATGCTCCGGACGAATGCCGACCGTCACCTTGTCGCCCTGCTTGACAGTGGACGGCTCCACCGCGACGCGCTGCGTCTCGCCGCTTTCATAGAGCACCGTGACGCCGTCGCGCGAGACCGACTGCACCACGCCTTCCATGAAGTTCATTTTCGGCGAGCCGATGAAGCCCGCGACGAAGCGGTTGGCCGGCGCGTGGTAGAGCATCGTCGGGCTGCCGACCTGCTCGACGTTGCCCGCCGACAGCACGACGATCTTGTCGGCCAGCGTCATCGCTTCGACCTGATCGTGCGTCACGTAGATCATCGTGGTCTTCAATTCGTCGTGCAGACGGGCGAATTCGAGGCGCATTTTCACGCGCAGCGCGGCGTCGAGATTCGACAGCGGTTCGTCGAACAGGAACACCTTCGGCTTGCGCGTGATCGCGCGGCCGATCGCGACGCGCTGGCGCTGACCGCCCGAGAGCTGCTTCGGCTTGCGATCGAGCAGGTGGTCGATGTGCAGGATCTTCGCCGCATTGCGCACCGCCGCGTCGATCTCGGGCTTCTTCGTGCCCGCCAGTTTCAGCCCGAACGCCATGTTGTCGTACAGCGTCATGTGCGGATACAGCGCGTACGACTGGAACACCATCGCGATGCCGCGCTTGGCGGGCGGCACGTCGTTCACGCGCGTGCCGTCGATGTTCAGGTCGCCGGCGCTGATGTCTTCGAGGCCGGCGATCATCCGCATCAGTGTCGATTTACCGCAACCGCTCGGGCCCACGAACACGACGAACTCGCCGTCCGCGATGTCGAGATTGATGTCGCGCATCACTTCATTTTCGTCGTAGCGCTTCGCGATATTGCGCAGAGTCAGGCTTGCCATGATGTGTCTCCGTGTAATGCGGTGTGTTGCTATGTGTTGCTGCGTACTGCTTGTCCGTTGCCCTGGCGGCGTTGCTTCGTGTTGCTTCGTGTTGCGTCGCGTTGCTTCGTTTGCTTGCGCCGTCTCGTGCCGTGCTCAGGGCGTGGCCGCCGTCGCGCTTAGCGCCCATTGCGCGACCAGCTCCGGCAATTGCTGCATGTCGTCGAATACGTGACGTGCGCCGGCCGCATGCAACGCGTCGATTTGCGCATCGCTCGCATGACCGCCGCCGATGAAGCCGAGCACCGTCATGCCCGCGGCGCTCGCCGCCGTCACGCCGGTCACGCTGTCTTCCACCACGAGGCAGGCCGCGGGCGCGAGGCCGAGGCCTTGCGCCGCCGCCAGATAGACATCGGGCGCGGGCTTCGGGTTCGGCACCGCATCGGCGCAAAAAAGGCGCTCGCCGAAAAACCTCACGAGGCCGGTGCGCGCAAGCACAGTCTCCACATACGGCCGGAAGCTGTTGCTCGCGCAGGCTTTGGTGAGCGGCACCTGCGCCAGCGCGGCCTCGATGCCCTCGACCGCCGCCGCCTGCATCGCCGCCGCTTCCACCGCGCTGCGGATCGCGTCGATCTCGTCGGCGGACAGGCTTTTGCCGAGTTGCGTCGCCGTGCCTTGCAGCACCTTCTCGATACGCAGGCCGAGCAGCGGCAGCACCACCGGCTCGACGTCGGTATCGGGCCAGCGCGCTTCCAGTTCGTGCACCAGCATGTGCGCCGCCACCGCTTCGCTGTCGATCAGCACGCCGTCGCAATCGCAGATCAGCGCGAAGTTGGCTGCCGTCATTTGACCGCCCCGAAGGTGAGGCCACGCACCAGTTGCTTCTGCGACAACCAGCCGACGATCAGGATCGGCGCGACCGCCAGCAGCGAAGCCGCCGACAGCTTGGCCCAGAACAGCCCCTCAGGACTCGAATACGACGCGATGAACACAGTTAGCGGCGCGGCGTGCGAGCTCGACAGGTTGATGCTCCAGAACGCTTCGTTCCACGACAGGATCACCAGCAGGAGCGCTGTCGACGCGAGCCCCGGCAGCGACATCGGCATCAGCAGATAGACGATTTCCTGCCAGGTCACCGCGCCGTCGATGCGCCCGGCTTCGAGAATGTCGCGGGGAATTTCGGCGAAGTACGTGAACGACATCCACACTGCGATCGGCAGATTGATCAGCGTGTAGACGATCACCAGACCCGACACCGTATCGAGCAGCCCGCTGTTTTTCCACAGCAGATAGATCGGCACCAGCACACCGACCGACGGCATCATCTTGGTCGACAGCATCCACAGCAGCACTTTCTGCGTGCGGCGCGTCGGGAAGAACGCCATCGCGTACGCAGCGGGCACGGCGAGAAGCAGGCACAGCACCGTCACGCCCGCGGAGATCATCACCGAGTTCCATGCGAACGAAAAATAATTGCTGCGCGCGAACACCTCGCGAAAGCTGTCGAACGTCGGGATGAAGAACAGCGACGACGAATACGCCTGCTGCTCGGTCTTGAACGCGGTGATCGTCATCCAGAAGATCGGGAAGAACAGCAGCAGCGCGACCAGCCAGGCGATCACGCCGGGCATGCTGCGGCGAATCCCCTCGAACGGCGACTTGGCCGGCACGATAACGGACACAGCGGGCGTCGCGGCCGACGGCGTAGAGGCAACTTGGCTCATTTTTCGTACTCCCCTTTCAGGTTCTTCGCGAGCATCCGCACGAGGAAGAACGACACGATATTGGCCAGCACCACGGCGAGAATGCCGCCTGCCGAAGCGAGACCGACGTCGAACTGTTGCAGGCCCAGCGAGTAGATCAGGTACGACAGATTGGTGGTCGCGGTGCCCGGACCGCCGCCCGTGGTCGTATAGATCTCGGCGAAGATCGACAGCAGGAAAATCGTCTCCATCATCACGACCACCGCGATCGCCCGTTTCAGGTGAGGCAGCGTGATGTAGAAGAACATCGAGAACGGACCCGCGCCGTCGATGCGCGCCGCTTCCTTCTGCTCCTGATCGAGCGACTGGATCGCGGTGAACAGGATCAGGAACGCGAACGGCAGCCACTGCCACGCGACGATCATGATCACGGCGGTCAGCGGATAGTCGGCGAACCAGTCGATCGGCTGCATGCCCAGCGAGCGCATGCCCTGTGCAATCAGGCCATACACCGGGTGCAAGATCATGTTCTTCCAGATCAGCGCGCTCACTGTCGGCATCACGAAGAACGGCGCGATGGCGAGCAGGCGCGCCACGCCCTGACCGTAGAACTTGCGGTCGAACAGGATTGCCATCAGCACGCCACCCACCACGGTGATCACCAGCACCGAGATGATCAGTTCGAGCGTGTGCCCGATCGACGGTCCGAACGACGGATCGCCGGCGAGAAATTTGTAGTTGTCGAAACCAGCGAAGCCCTTGATATCCGGGTTCAACAGGTTGTAGCGCGAGAACGAAAACCAGATCGTCATCGCGAGCGGAATCGCCATCCACAGCACGAGTACGCCGACCGACGGCGAGACTAGCCAGCGGGCGGAATTGGCCTTGCGGACTTCGCGTTCTTTTTCTGTCTGAGGATGGACATGCATGAGAGGAAGGCGCAGATGACGCATGATTGACCACCTGTTCGGTAATGCGCGGGCCGGCGCCCGAAGCCGCGACGACACCGTACGATGTCGCGGCGCACGTGTGGCGGAAAGGCCCGCTGTGCCGCGTAAGCCGGCTGACGGGCGTCAGCCGGCGCGTGCCACGTAACGGCCGTGGCTTACTTCTGGTAGCCGGCCTGCTTCACCGCGCGATCCGCGGTGGCGTTGCCGGCTGCCAACGCCTGATCGATCGTCATCTGACCGGCAATCGCGCCGGAGATGCTCTGACCAACCACGGTGCCGAACGACTGGAACTCAGGAATCCCGACGAACTGAATTCCGGTGTACGGCACCGGCTTGAGCGTCGGATGCTCCGGATCCGCCGTTTCGATTGCCTTCAGCACGAAGTCGCCGAACGGTGCAGCCTGCTTGTACTCCGGGCGCGCGTAGGTGGATTGACGCGTTCCCGGCGGCACCGAGGCCCAGCCTTCGTCCTTGGCGACCAGTTCGATGTACTGCTTCGAAGTCGCCCACGCGATGAACTTCTTCGCCGCGTCGGGCTGCTTCGACGACTTCGGGATGGCCAACGCCCACGCCCACAGCCAGTGCGAACCCTTCGGCGTGACGGCAATCGGCGCCGCTGCAAAGCCTACCTTGTCGGCGATCTGCGACTGCTGCTTGTTGTAGAGCATGCCGGCCGCAACCGTGGCGTCGATCCACATCGCGCACTTGCCAGAGGACATCAGCGTAAGGTTTTCGTTGAAGCCATTCGAGCTCGCTCCCGGAGGGCCGTCCTTCTTCAACAGATCGACGTAGAACGTCATCGCTTTCTTCCATTCCGGCGAGGTGAGCTGCGCGTTCCATTTCTCGTCGAACCAGCGGCCGCCGAACGTGTTCACCACCGTCGTGCCGTAGGCCATGTTCTCGCCCCAGCCCGCCTTGCCGCGCAGACAGATGCCGTAAATGCCATTGGCTTTGTCCGTGAGCTTGTCGGCGAATTGCGCGATCTGGTCGTAGGTCGGCTGATCGGGCATCTTCAGACCCTTGGCCGCGAACAGATCCTTGCGGTAATACGTCATCGAGCTTTCGACGTAGAACGGCAGCGCGTACAACTGGCCGCCGCTCGAGAGGCCGTCGCGGGCCGTCTTCACGACGTCGTTCAGATCGTAGTCAGCGGGCAGGTTGGTGAGCGGCGTGAGCCAGCCGCGCTTGCCCCATTGCGGCGTTTCGTACTCACCGATCGTCATCACGTCGAACTGACCGCTGCCGGTCGTGATGTCGGTGGTGGCGCGCTGACGCAGCACGTTTTCTTCGAGAATGACCCAGTTCAGCTTGATGTCCGGATTCGCCTGCTCGAAAGCAGGCGAGAGCTTCTTCAGCTCGATCATGTCCGGATTGTTCAAGGTGGCGATCGTCACCGTGGCCGCCGAGGCGTTCAACGCGACGCATGCGACAGCGCCGGCGCCGACCGTCTTCAGCGCGGATTTGAGGACTGGTTTCATGACTTGTCTCCTTTCACGTACGTTATGTGGTGCTGCGTTTGTTCTGCCGTGGTTTCCGGGTTCGTTCGATGGTCCGGGCTCAACTCATCCAGTTGCCGCCGTCGACGTTCAGGGTTTGCGCGGTGATGTAGTCCGCATCCGCCGATGCGAGAAACAATGCGGCGCCGGTCAGATCGTCAGGCACGCCCATACGGCCGAGCGGCACCGCTTCGCCGACGAGACGCTTCTTCTCGCCGAGCGGCCGGTTTTCATAACGGGCGAAGAGCGCATCGACTTCATTCCACATCGGCGTATCGACGACACCCGGCGCGATGCCGTTCACATTGATCTTGTGCGGCGCGAGCGCCAGCGCGGCGGATTGCGTGTAGCTGAGCACGGCGGCTTTGGTCGCGCAGTAGTGCGACACCAGCGCCTCGCCGCGCCGCCCCGCTTGCGACGACATATTGATGATCTTGCCGCCGCGGCCCTGCTCGACCATCTGCCGCGCGACGGCTTGCATCAGGAAGAACATGCCCTTCACGTTGACCGCGAAAAGGCGGTCGAACACGTCCCAGGATTCGTCGAGGAGCGGGCGCATATCGAACAGCGCCGCGTTGTTGAACAGGATATCGATCTGGCCGAACCGCCCCAGCGTGCTCGCGACGATGCGTTCGATGTCGTCGCGGCGCGTCACGTCGGCGCTGACGGCGAGAACGCGGTCGCCATAAGCGGCGAGCAACTCGTGCGCGAAGCTGTCGGCCGGCTTCACGTCGACGAGCACGACCCGGGCACCTTCGTCCAGATATCGACGCGCCACGGCTTCACCGATTCCGCTTGCCGCGCCCGTAAGAATGGCCACCTTGTCCTGCAATCGTGCTGCCACCGCTTGTCTCCGGTTCGTTCGCTTATCGAGGCACGGTGAGCGAACGCTCATTGTGCGAACAATTGCTCTGTTAGTGATCGAATGATCGGATACGCACAGGGTCATGTCAAGGCGCACGACCAGATTTCGATGGTGCAGCGCGGCAGGATTCCAGCACCTCGCCGCCTGCTCGATCCACATTAATACGAGAAATCGCCAACGGCCAATCCGCTTTCCGCTCGAGACGCTGACAAAAATTCGAGATACGTTATATCATTTCGACCTTGCTTCGCTTCGAAGCCTTGCCAGTTCGTCAGGAGGTCCGCGCCGATGGCTACGACGATTGCAGAACATCACGCCGTGCGGCTCGCGCATGCTGAAGCGCACGCCGCCTCGCAAGGTCTCGCGCTCACGCCGCTGCGGCGCCAGGTGTATGCGGCGATCGTCGCCAGCGAGCGGCCGGTCGGCGCCTATGAACTGCTGGAAGCGCTCGAACCGCAGCGCGGGCGCGTGCCGCCCACCACGGTCTACCGCGCGCTGGACTTTCTGCTTGAACACGGCTTCGTCCATCGGATCGAATCGAAGAATGCGTTTTTCGCCTGTTGCGAGGTCGGCGTGCCGCATCGCAGCCAGTTTCTGATCTGCGACCAGTGCAGCACGACCATCGAGATTCCCGGCGGCGAACTCGCCGAACAGCTGTCGCACAGCGCACCGGCGCACGGCTTCGAAGTACACCGCCAGGTGGTCGAACTGAGCGGCCTGTGCGCCGCATGCGCTCGCGCCGCCAGATCCGGCAGCGCGCCGCGATGAACGCGGGCGCCCCGCCATTCCTGACGTTGGTGGTTCATTCAACTCTCACGCAAAAGGGAACAACGATGAAAATAATCGGCTCGATGTGGACCGAGGCGCGCCGTGCGCTGAAGCTGTCGACGTACGTGGCCGCGGGCGCTGCCGCACTGGCGCTCGGTCATGGCGCGCTCGCCGCGGAGGCGAAAATCCCGGTGGTCGCGGCGGAAAATTTCTACGGCGATGTGGTGCAGCAACTGGGCGGCGACCGGGTCGAGGTAACCAGCATCCTCAGCAATCCGGATCAGGACCCGCATCTATTCGAGGCCAGCCCGAAGACCGCGCGCGCGTTGCAGCATGCCAGCCTCGTGGTCTACAACGGCGCCGATTACGATCCGTGGATGGCCAAACTGCTGGCCGCCTCGAAGAGCGCGAAGCGCACCACGATCGTCGCCGCCGAGATCGTCGGCAAGAAAAGCGGCGACAATCCGCACCTCTGGTACGAACCGTCGACCATGCCGGCGGTGGCGCGCGCAGTGAGCGCGGCGCTCGTCGCGGCTGACCCGGCGCACAAGTCGGCGTACGATGCGAACCTCGCGAAGTTTCTCGATTCGCTCAAACCGATCGACGCCAAGGTCGCCGAGCTGCATGGCCGCTATGCGGGCGTGCCGGCGACGGCGACCGAGCCGGTGTTCGGCTATATGTCGGACGCAGTGGGCCTGACGATGCGCAATCTGCACTTCCAGATGGCGACGATGAACAACACCGAAGCAAGCGCGGCCGATATCGCCGCGTTCGAACGCGATCTGCGCGAAAAACGCGTGCGCGTTCTGATCTATAACAGCCAGGCAACCGAGGCCCTGACCAAACGCATGTTGAAGCTCGCGCAGCAATCGAAGGTGCCGACCATGAGCGTCACCGAAACCGAACCGGCCGGCAAGACCTATCAGACGTGGATGCTGACGCAGCTCGACGGGCTCTCCAAGGCGCTGGCCGCGGGCGAGGCCGGCAGCGCGAGTGCCTCCGCCACCAAAGGAAAAACGCAATGAATGCAACTGGCCGCAGCGCGCCAGCCCATCCACCTGCCAATGCACCAGGCCATGCGCGGGGCGGCGCGCCCGTGCTCGAACTCGAGCACGTGACGCTCGAACTCGGCGGTCGCGTGATTCTGCGCGACACCGGTTTCGTGGTGAACCAGGGCGAATTCATTGGCGTGCTCGGGCCGAACGGCGCGGGCAAGACGACGCTGATGCGCGCCGTGCTCGGCCTCGTACCGGCGGTCGGCGGCGCGATTCGCGTGCTGGGGCAGCCGGTCGAGCGCGGCAACGCGTCGATCGGCTATATGCCGCAAACGCGCAGCGCGCTCGCCGGGCGCCGCGTGCGTGGCCGCGATTTCGTCGCGATGGCCGCGGACGGACACCGCTGGGGCCTGCCGCATGCTGACAGCAAAACCCGCGCGGATGTCGAGCGCGTGCTGGATCTGGTCGACGGGCGCGAGCTGGCGGAACGGCCGTTGTCGGAACTGTCGGGCGGCGAGCGTCAGCGCTTGCTGCTTGCGCAATGTCTGCTGGGCAATCCCAAACTGCTGCTGCTCGATGAACCGCTGATCAGCCTCGATCCGCATCATCAGAAGAGCGTGGTCGAACTGGTGCGGCGCGTGCAACTGGAACTCGGCATCGCCGTGCTGTTTTCAGCGCACGAACTGAATCCGCTTCTGAACTCGCTCGATCGCGTGCTGTATCTCGGCAGCGGTGTCGCCGCGCTCGGCACCGTCGATGAAGTGATTACCAGGCCGGTGCTGTCTCGCCTGTACGGTTCGCCGATCGACGTGATGCGCGTGAACGGCCGCATCTTCGTGATGTCGGGCGACGTCGAAGTCGAGAAGCACGATCACGAGCACGAACAGGACGAGAACGGCGGCCACGCGCATTCGCATGCCCATGGCCACGCTCATGGTCACTCAAACCGGCACGACTCAGGCGACGGACACACACACGATGTTTGAATACGATTTCATGGTGAACGCGTTCGCGGCGTCGGGGATTGTCGCGGTGCTGTCCGGGGTGGTCGGCTATTTTCTAGTGATGCGCGGACAGACCTTTGCGGGCCACGCGCTGTCGCACGTCGGCTTCACCGGCGCGACCGGAGCGGTTCTGATCGGCATCTCGCCGATCTGGGGGATGGTCGGCTTCACGCTGGCCGCGGGCGTCGGCATGGGCGCGCTGGGCGAGCGGCTCGCCGGACGCGATGTGGCGATCGGCGTGATCCTGTCGCTGTCGCTCGGCTTCGGTTTGCTGTTCCTGCACTTCTTCACCGCCTACGCGACGCAAGTCACCGCGCTCCTGTTCGGCAATGTGCTCGGCGTGAACGCGTCGACGCTCGGCGTGCTCGCGGGTCTGGGCGTGGTCAGTTTGCTGGCGCTCGCGGCGATCATGCGGCCGCTGTTATTCGCTTCGTTGCAACCGGAATTAGCCGAAGCCAAAGGGGTGTCGTTGCGTCTGGTGTCGGTGCTGTTTCTGGCGATCGCGGCGCTGGCGGTGGCCGCGTGTACGCAGATCGTGGGCGTGCTGCTTGTGTTCACGCTGATGGTCGGCCCGGCCGCCGCGGCGCAAAACATGTCGACGCGGCTCTCGACCGGTCTCGTGCTCGCCGCCGTGTTCGCGCTGGTGCAGGCGTGGCTGGGTCTGACGCTGGCGTTCTATACCGACTGGCCGACGAGCTTCTGGATCACCGTGCTGTCGGCGGTGGTGTATGGCGGGAGTTTGCTGGGGCGGCGCTGAATCGCGCTCGTGGTCATAGCGGCGGCACGCTGACATGCCGTCGCTATCGTTGCGCAGCATGTCAGCCGAGCAGCACCTTCGCGTGATGCGCGATGTGATCTTCGATGAAGGATTGCTGCTTGGGTCTTCATCGTGAGAGCTCGACGGAGTCTGTGAATGCGTGGCGCGTCATGGCGGACTGTCTCGCGGGCGCTCAGTCACCGGCATCCGGTCACGGGCAGCCGGTTTCACCGAACCAGGTTTCGACGCGGCCATAAAGATCGAGAAAGCGCGCGTAACGTCCGGCAAGCGCCGCATCGCCTCGCGGACCGGCGACACGCGTCGCGCCCGGAGCAAGTCCCGCAAGATCGCCCGCATGCCAGTGGCCGCTCGCCAGGCCGCCGAGCATCGCCGCGCCACGCGGTGCCGCGTTCGGGCAATCGACTGCATACAACTCGACGTTCAGCGCGTCGGCGAGCAACTGCCGCCAGCGCGCATCGACGGAACCGCCGCCGGCCAGCTTCAAGGCGTTGACCGGCGCGCCACTCCGACGAATCGCATCGAGCCCGGCGCGCAGCGAGAACGCGACGCCTTCGAAGGCCGCTCGCATCATCGTGCCGCGCGTGTGGTCGAGTGCTAGGCCGAGCCACCCGCCGCGCGCCGCGGGATTGAGCCAGGGCGTACGCTCGCCGGTGAGGTACGGCAGAAACGTGAGCCCTGTTGCCGCGGCGCCGGTGTCGCCAGATGCATCACCGAACGCGTCCCCGAATGCGTCCCGATAGGCATCGGCCCATTCATACGACAGCCACCCGCGCACACGTTCGAGCGCGACGCCGACGTTTTGCATCGCCGCCATCCGATACCAGTGATCGCTCGCCGCGCGATAACGATGCAGACCTCTCGCCGCGCCGGGCGTGTGTTCCGCGAGCACGACGATCTGTCCGCCGGTGCCGGTGGTGAGCAGCGCATCGCCGTCGCGAGCAAGACCGCTGCCGAGCGCCGCACATGGCGTATCGGCGGCGCCGGTGGCGAGCACGATACCGGCGCGCAGACCGAGCGCTTGCGCGGCCTGCTCTGACAACACGCCGCCCGCCGCATACGAGGGAGCCAACGGCGCAAACCATTCATGCGGCAATCCGAGCCGCTCGAGCAACGCGCGATCCCACACGCCTGCGGGATCGGCGAGCGCGGTCGCGCAGGCATCGGACGGATCGGTCGCAACCACGCCGCCCAATGCGACGCGCAGCCAGTCCTTCGGTTGCAATGCCCAGCGCGTCTTATGCGCGGACTGCGGTTCATGCTGCACGATCCAGCGCAGCAGCGGACCGGCCATGCCGGGCGCAACCGGATTGGGTTGCGGCTCGGGCCATAGGTCGAGCAACGCCAGTGCACGCGTGTCGGGCCAGAGCATCGCGGGGCGCACCGCTTCGCCATCGGCGCCGATCAAAACGACGCCGTGCATCTGTCCGGAGAAGCCGATCGCGCGAACCTCGCGGCGCAGCCCGGCGGGCAAGTGCGCCGCCGCTTCGCACAGTGCGCGCCACCAGGTTTGCACCGACGTTTCCGCCCAACCCGGATGCGGCGTATCGAGCGCATAAGCGACGCTTGCCGCCGCTTGCTCGCGGCCATTTTCGTCGACGATTGCTACTTTGAGGGAGCCGGTGCCGAGATCGATGCCAAGAAAACTCATGAGCGAAAAAACGCCAGGTTGGGCAGGGGAATGAGCACGCAGAAGGTGCCGGGCATGCTGCATTTTCCATCATCGCAGGCCCGCTCCGGAAGCGCGCCCGAACTCGCGCGCAAAACCGCGATTCGCGGGTTAACCCCGCCACGCCGCGAGCCGCACGAAAACGGCATTATGCGTAAAGCCGGATAGACCCCATTGATTCTCACACATATCCCATTGCGTCGGGCGACGCCGCGCGCCACCGCTGCATAGGGCTTGCCGACGTTTTACGCGCTGTGCGCATTTCTTTCGGCGCTCAAACGGCCCTCACGCATATCGTCGCCGGGAAGACCGGAATAGGCCCCAGTGGTCTTGTTGCACTTTTTCGTTCCGCATACCTTGGAGCCATCCCAAAACGAGAAAGTGGAGAGAGACAATATGCAATCGAACACGGTTCACCCGTGCGACGAACGGCTGCCCGCGGGCCAGTTGCTCACGCTCGGCATTCAGCACGTTCTGGTGATGTACGCAGGCGCGGTTGCGGTGCCGCTGATCATCGGCGCGGCGCTCAACCTGCCGAAAGACCAGATCGCGTTCCTGATCAGCGCCGATCTCTTTTCCTGCGGCATCGCCACGCTGATTCAGACGCTCGGGCTGTGGATCTTCGGCATCCGTCTGCCGGTCATCATGGGCTGCACGTTCGCCGCCGTCGGTCCGATGGTCGCGATCGGCACCAATCCTTCACTCGGCATTCTCGACATCTTCGGCTCGACGATCGCGGCGGGCGTGGTCGGCATCATCCTCGCGCCCGCGATCGGCAAACTGCTGCGCTTCTTCCCGCCGGTCGTGGTCGGCGTGGTGATCTCGGTGATCGGCCTGTCGCTGATGGAGGTGGGCATCAACTGGGCGGCAGGCGGGCTCGGCAATCCTGATTACGGCAATCCGATCTATCTGGGCCTGGCACTGGTCGTGCTGATGCTCATTCTGTTGATCAACAAGTTCGCCAAGGGCTTTATCGCCAACATCTCGGTGCTGCTGGGCATCGTGGCAGGCTTCGTGATTGCGCTGGCGCTCGGCCGCGTCAACATGGACGGCGTCACGCACGCACCGTGGGTCGGCTTCGTGATGCCGTTCCACTTCGGCCTGCCGCATTTCGATCCGCTCTCGATCGCGACGATGGTCACCGTGATGTTCGTCACCTTCATCGAATCGACCGGCATGTTCCTCGCGGTCGGCGACATGGTCGATCGTCCAGTCGATCAGACGACGCTGGTGCGCGGGCTGCGCGTCGACGGGCTCGGCACGCTGATCGGCGGCATCTTCAACTCATTCCCGCATACTTCATTCTCGCAAAACGTCGGCCTGATCGGCGTGACGGGCGTGAAGAGCCGCTTTGTGTGCGCGATGGGCGGCGTGATCCTGGTGCTGCTGGGTCTGTTCCCGAAGATGGCGCAGGTGGTGGCGTCGGTGCCTGCCTTCGTGCTCGGCGGCGCGGGCATCGTGATGTTCGGCATGGTCGCGGCGAACGGCATCAAGGTGCTGTCGAAGGTCGACTTCGTGAAGAACCACCACAACCTGTTCATCGTCGCGGTGAGCATCGGTCTGGGTCTGGTGCCGGTGGTGTCGCCGCACTTTTTCTCGAAGCTGCCGCCTGCGCTGTCGCCGCTCCTGCATAGCGGGATCTTGCTGGCATCGGTGTCGGCGGTCGTGCTGAACCTGATCTTCAACGGTGTCAGGAGCGCGAAGAAAGCGACGAGCGACATTCGCCGGGCAGGACATGATTTCGACGGACGCGGCGGCCATGAACCGCAGCGCGACGAGATACTGCGTGCGGCGGACTTGCATTGAGTGTCAATAGCCAGCGCCGCACAAACGAGCGCGGCGCAGCGGAAAAAAAACGCCACGGCATACTGAACTGCACCCCAAATCGTTGGACGGGTGTCCAACTTTGCGGGGTCAGTTCATGCCGTGGCGTTTTTTTTTGTTGCTGGCTGCGTGAGGCGGCTTCCCTGCAACAGAAACCCGCCCCGCGCGCCGGCTGCTACGAGCCTTAACCCGCGCTTGCTGCCGAAGCCGCCACCGGTGCGCTTGCCGCGCCATAATCGACCGGTGCATCGGCGGGACGCGGCTGCTCGCCGGCCCGTTCGATCCAGCCGCCGCCCAGCGCCTGATACAGCGTGACCAGGTTCTGCAGACGCTGCATCCGCGCGGTAACCAACAACTGCTGCGACGAATACAGATCGGTCTGCGCGGTCAGCACCGACAGATAGCTGTCGACGCCGTTCGTATAACGCAGATTCGACAGATCCAGCCGGCGCTGTTCGGCAAAGGTATTGCGCTCCAGCGCCTGGATCTGCTGATCGTACGTGCCGCGCGCCGCCAGTCCGTCCGCCACTTCGCGGAAGGCCGTCTGGATTGCCTTTTCGTACGTGGCGATCTGGATGTTCTTCTGCACGTGGGCGAGATCGAGATTGGCCTTGTTCTGGCCGCCTTCGAAGATCGGCAGCGTGATCGACGGCGCGAAGCTCCAGGCCGCCGAACCCGGCTTGAACAGACCGCCGAGCGTGGGGCTGAGCGTGCCGAAACTGCCGGTCAGCGAGACCTTCGGGAAGAACGCCGCACGTGCCGCACCGATGTTCGCGTTAGCCGCGAGCAGATTCTCCTCGGCTTCGGCGATGTCTGGCCGACGCGTCAGCAGATCGGACGGCAAGCCCGCCGGAATATCCGTGAGGAGATTCTGGTTGTCCAGCGTCGAGCCCGGCGGCAGATCGGCCGGCAACGGCTCGCCCACCAGCAGCACCAGCGCGTTTTCAGCCTGAGCCCGCAGACGCGCCTGCGACTGCAGGTTCGCGTTGGCCTGCTCGACCACCGTTTGCGACTGCCGCAAATCGAGTTCCGAACCGGTGCCGGTATCGAATTGCAGCTTGGTGATCCGGTACGACTCCTGCGCGGTCTTCAGCGTGCCCTGCGTGACTTTCAGCAGATCGTCCAGCTCGAGCACCGTCAGGTACTGATTCGCCACCTGCGACACCAGCGAGATTTCCGCCGCCTTGCGCGCTTGAGCGGTAGCCAGATACTGAGCCAGCGCCTGGTCCTTCAGGCTCTGGATCCGCCCGAAGAAGTCGATTTCCCACGATGCGTTCAGACCGACCGAGTAGGAGTTGGAGATCGTCACGCCAGTCGCCGTGAGATCTTTCGGCGTGCGCTGTCT
Source organism: Paraburkholderia lacunae (assembly GCF_003353175.1). Taxonomy (GTDB): domain Bacteria; phylum Pseudomonadota; class Gammaproteobacteria; order Burkholderiales; family Burkholderiaceae; genus Paraburkholderia; species Paraburkholderia lacunae. The sequence continues at coordinate 302,937 of NZ_QHKS01000001.1, forward strand.
GGTTTGCGACGCCGCCGCGTTGAGCGTCGGGAACAGCGCCGCGCGGGCGATCTGATACTGCGCCTGCGACGCCTGAATATTCAGCACCGACACGCGCAGATCGCGGTTGTTCTTCAGCGCGATTTCGATCAGCCGCTGCAAACGCGCGTCGACGAAGAAATCACGCCAGCCGATGTCGGCGGCGGCCTGGCCATTCGCGCTGCGCGCGGCGCCCGATGCACCAGGCTGCCCCGTCGTGACCGGCTGGGTCGCGCCCGGCTGCGTCTCGTACACGCCGCCGGCCGGGAAGGCCCCCGGCACGGGCGCGGCCGGACGCTCGTACTTCGGCGCCATCGTGCAACCCGCGGCGAGGAACGCGACCGCCACTGCAATCAAAGAGTGTTTTTGCATCTCAATGTCCGTCCTTGCCCGAGCCGTCACCAGCCGATCCGCCACCCTGCGGATCATGCGGATGGTGCTGGTTGTAATGTGCGAGCGCCGCATCCGGGTCTTCCTTCTCACCGCCGAATTTCGCGCGGATCACGACGAAGAACATCGGGATCATGAAAATCGCGAGGAAGGTCGCCGTCAACATCCCGCCGATCACGCCGGTACCGATCGCGTGCTGGCTGGCCGAACCCGCGCCGTTACTGATCGCGAGCGGCATCACGCCGAGAATGAACGCGAGCGAGGTCATCAGAATCGGGCGCAACCGCAAGCGCGCCGCTTCCAGCGCGGCCTCGATCGGCCCCATGCCTTCGCTCTGCTGCAGCTCGCGGGCGAATTCCACGATCAGGATCGCGTTCTTCGCCGACAGCCCCACCGTGGTCAGCAGACCCACCTGGAAGAACACGTCGTTCTCGAGCCCGCGCAGCGTGGCGGCCAGCAACGCCCCCAGCACGCCGAGCGGCACCACCATGATCACCGAGAACGGGATCGACCAGCTTTCATACAGCGCGGCGAGACACAGGAACACGACGAGGATCGAGATGCCGTACAGAATCGGCGCCTGCGAACCGGACTGGCGTTCCTGCAGCGACAGACCCGTCCATTCGTAGCCGATACCCGCGGGCAGCTTCGCCGCGATCGCTTCCATGGCCGACATCGCCTGACCGGTACTCTTGCCAGCGGCAGCGGCGCCCTGGATTTCGACCGCGGAAATGCCGTTGTAGCGTTCGAGCTTCGGCGAACCGTAGGTCCAGATGCCCGAAGCGAACGAGCTGAGCGGCGCCATTCCGCCCGCAGCGTTGCGCACGTACCAGTTGCCCAGGTCTTCCGGATTCATCCGAAACGGCGCGTCGCCCTGCACGTACACCTTCTTGATCCGACCGTCTGTATCGAGGAAGTTGTTGATGTACTGCGAGGCCCACGCGATCGAGAACGTCTGGTCGATCGCCGACAGCGACACACCCAGCGCAGACGCCTTTTCGTGATCGATCGAGATCTTGAACTGCGGCGTATCGTTCAGGCCGTTCGGACGCACGAGTGCCAGCGACGGATCCTTCGACGCCATGCCGAGCAGCATGTTGCGCGCTTCCATCAGCTTCGCGTGGCCCAGACCGCTACGGTCCTGCAACTCGAAGTCGAAGCCCGACGCCGTGCCCAGTTCCGGAATGGACGGCGGATTCACCGGATACACCAGCGCATCCTTGTACGACGAGAAGTGCATGAACATCCGGCCGATCAGCGCCTGGACCTTCTGGTTCGCATGCTGGCGCTGCGCGTAGTCCTTCAGCTTCACGAACACGAGACCGGCATTCTGGCCACGGCCTGCGAAGCTGAAGCCGTTCACCGTGAACGCCGATTCGACGATGTCCTTTTCCTGCGTCAGCACGTAGTCCGAGATGTCCTGGAGGGCGTGAGCCGTGCGCTCCTGAGTCGAGCCGGCCGGCGTTTGCACCATCACGAACATGATCCCCTGGTCTTCATCCGGGAGGAACGACTTCGGCAGCCGCACGAACAGCATGCCCACCGCGACGATCACCACCAGGTAGATGATGAGCCAGCGGCCCGAGCGCTTGATCACGTGGTGCACGCCCGAGTGATACTTGTCGCGGCTCGTTTCGAAAGTCCGGTTGAACCAGCCGAAGAATCCCTTCTTCTCTTCGTGATGACCCTGCGGGATCGGCTTGAGGATCGTCGCGCACAGCGCCGGCGTAAGAATCAGCGCGACCAGCACCGACAGCACCATCGCCGCCACGATCGTCAGCGAGAACTGCCGGTAGATCGCCCCGACCGAGCCGCTCGAGAACGCGACCGGCACGAACACCGCCGACAGCACCAGCGCCACGCCGACCAGCGCACCGGTGATCTGGCCCATCGCCTTGCGGGTTGCGTCGCGTGGCGACAAGCCCTCTTCGGCCATCACCCGCTCGACGTTCTCCACCACCACGATCGCATCGTCCACCAGCAGGCCGATGGCCAGCACGAGACCGAACATCGACAGCGTGTTGATCGAGAAACCCACCACGCTCATGACCGCAAACGTACCCAGCAGCACCACCGGCACGGCGATCGTCGGAATCAGCGTCGCGCGCAGGTTCTGCAGGAACAGATACATCACGAGGAACACGAGCACGATACCTTCGAGCAGCGTCTTCACCACGTCTTCGATCGACAGGCGCACGAACGGCGTCGTGTCATACGGGTACTTCACGACGAGGCCGTGCGGGAAATACTTCGACAGCTCGTCGATCTTCGTCTTCACGTTCTTCGCGGTCTGCAGCGCATTGGCGCCCGTCGCGAGCTGAATGCCGAGACCGGCGGTCGGCTTACCGTTGTAGTGCGTGTCGAAGTTGTAGTTTTCACCGCCCAGCTCGATGCGCGCGACGTCCTTGATGCGCACCTGCGAGCCGTCCTGGTTCACCTTCAGCAGCACGTTGCCGAACTGCTCAGGCGTATTGCGCAGCGTCGCCTCGGTGATGGTCGCCTGCAGCATCTGGCCCGGCACCGAAGGCGTGCCGCCGAGCGAGCCGCCCGCCACCTGGACGTTCTGCGCCTGCAGCGCGGTCTGGACATCGACCGGCGTCAGACCGAAGTTGTTCAGCTTCACCGGGTCGAGCCAGATCCGCATCGCGTACTGCGTGCCGAACAGCGTCACGGTGCCCACGCCGTCGAGACGGCTGATCGCGTCCTTGACGTTCGACGCCACGTAGTTCGAGAGGTCGATCTTGTTCATGCTGCCGTCTTCGGAATTGAACGCCAGCACGAGCAGGAAGCTGCTGCTCGACTTCGTGACGTTGATCCCTTGCTGCTGCACGATTGTCGGCAGAAGCGGCGTGGCGAGCTGCAGCTTGTTCTGCACCTGAACCTGGGCGATGTCCGGATTCGTGCCGGCCGCGAACGTCAGCGTGATGGTCGCCGTACCGGAGTCGTCCGAGGTGGACGACAGGTACAGCAGGTGGTCGAGGCCGCTCATCTGTTGCTCGATCACCTGCGTGACGGTGTCTTCCACCGTCTTCGCCGACGCGCCCGGATACACGGCGCTGATCTGCACCGCCGGCGGAGCGATGGTCGGGTATTGCGCGATCGGCAAGCTGAAGATCGACGCGATGCCCGCGAGCATCAGAATGATGGCGATCACCCATGCAAAAATCGGGCGATCAATAAAGAACTTTGCCATGTAACAGGCTCCCTGTTATTGCGCGGCCGATGCAGCGGAGGCCGGCTGGGCGCCGCTTGCCGGCGGCGCGCCTGCGGCCGCAGTGCCGGAAGCAGGCAGTTGCGCCGGAACCGTCTTGACCGTCATCCCCGGACGCACCTTGTCGGTGCCGAGCACGATCACGCGGTCACCCGGGTTCAGGCCGCTTTCGACCACCCAGTTGGCACCGTACGTCGACGACGTGACCAGCTGGCGCACGGCGACCTTGTTGTCCTGACCGACCACGAGCGCGGTGGGCTGGCCCTTCGGATCGTGCGTAATGCCCGTTTGCGGCACGACGATCGCGCGGTCGTTCACGCCTTCGTCGATGCGCGCGCGCACGAACATGCCTGGCAGCAGCACGCGGTCCTTGTTCTGGAAGATCGCGCGGATCGTGACCGAACCGGTGCCCTGGTCGACCGTCACGTCGGTGAACTGCAGCTTGCCCTGCTCCGAATAGGTGCGGCCGTCTTCAAGAATCAGCGTGACCTTCGCGGCATCCGGCCCGTTCGTCTTCAGGCGGCCTTCCTGCACCTGGCGGCGCAGCTTGAGGCCGTCGAGGCTCGATTGCGTGAGGTCGACATAAACCGGGTCGAGTTGCTGGACCGTCGACATCAGCGTGGCCGCGCTCGCTTGCACATACGCGCCCGGCGTGACCTGAGAGATGCCGACCTGGCCGGTCACCGGCGAGACGACATCCGTATAGCCGAGGTTGATCTGCGCCGTGTCGACCGCGGCCTTGCCGGCGGCTACGTCAGCCGCGGCCTGGCCTTGCGAGGCAACCGCGTTGTCGTAGTCCTGCTTGCTGACCGCGTTGGCCGCGACCAGCACCTTGTAGCGGTTCGCTTGCGCGGTGGTCGACACGAGGTTGGCCTGCGCCTTGGCAAGCGTCGCCTTCGCGTTGTTCAACGTCGCGATGTACGGCGCCGGATCGATCTTGTACAGACGCTGGCCGGCCTTGACCTGGCTGCCTTCGGTGAACTCGCGGCGCAGCACGATGCCGTCGACCCGTGCACGCACTTGCGCGACGAGGAACGCGCTGGTGCGGCCGGGCAATTCAGTGACGACGGGCACCGTCGTCGGCTGGACGGTGACGATGCCCACTTCGGGCGTTTGTTGCGGCGGGGCCGATTGTTTTGGTCCGCACGCTGCCAGCAATACGGCAGCCGTCGCGGCACTGATTAAGCGGAATGGAACCCGTTCGACGCGCATGGAGCGACCTCTGTCAATGACTGAGAATGAAAAAGTGCGCGCATCCCTACCCCGAGGACGACAGCGCAACATGCGTCTTGCGACGCCGGACCGGAAACCCATGGATGCAAACCGAACCTGCAGGGGCATCCTGAGAGAAATGCGCCATACCGGGGAAATGCCGCACGACGCCGCCCGTCCGGGCACGGCGCAAGAACGTTTTGAAAGGCAACAGTGACGGATATTAACTGGTCGTCACTGCTTGGGCCATCCGATCGTGGGATGCTATTATATATACATTCACGAATGCATGTAAAAGTGCGTTTGTATCTCTTGCGGGCGGGGCTCTGCAAGATCGACTCACAAAACGGTTAACTCAAGACAGATTGTCATCGAGCGTACTTAAAACCGCTCGGGAAAACCCCACAATCACGAAAGATCACACCAACATGGTCAGAAGAACCAAAGAAGAGGCACAGGAGACGCGCAACAGCATTCTCGACGCGGCCGAACGGGTATTCTTCGAGAAGGGTGTATCGCGCACGTCGCTGGCCGACATTGCGCAAGCCGCCGGTGTCACGCGCGGCGCGATTTATTGGCATTTCGCGCACAAAGGCGATCTGTTTACCGAGATGTTCGACCGCGTGCTGTTGCCGCTGGACGAGCTCAAGGCCGCCTCGCAAGACCCCAATGAGCCCGACCCGCTCGGGCGTCTGATGGAAATCTGCACGGTCTGTGTGCGCGACACCGCGAACGACCCGCGCCGCCGGCGCGTGTTCGACATCCTGTTTCTCAAATGCGAGTTCGTCGAAGACATGGGCCCGGTGATGGCCCGGTATCAGACCAACATGCGCGAAGGGCTCACGAAAGTCGAAACCGGTCTGCGCAACGCGATCTCCAAAGGGCAAATGCCGGCCGATCTCGACACGAAGCTGGCGGCGTCGATGGTGCATGCGTTCGTCGGCGGTGCGCTGCGCGACATGCTATTCCTGCCCGATGCCACCGATTTCGCCGCGCAAGCGGAGCAGATGGTCGAAGGGATGTTCGACGCACTGCGGCTGAGCCCGGCGCTGCGCAAGGACTACGCGGCGCGGCGCTCCGATCGGGCAGCGAACTAGATAGAGGCGGCGGACCCAAGGCAGCGGGCGGGTGCGCATTCACGCAACCCGCCCGCTGCCGTTTACGCGTGCCTACGCGTGCCGCTATGCGGGTGCCGCTATAGGACGAGTTACCGCTTCACGCCGCCGCCTGGCTGGCGCGCGCCTTCTGGTTCGAGGCGTAGATGTTGCTGCGTTCGAGCGGCGACCCGCCCTTCACTGCCGCGATCCATTGCTCCGTGCTCGCCACCGCCGCGAAGCGTGACTGCAGCACGACGCTGAATACTCGATGAATGTCCTGCGCGCTCGCGAAGCCCGCACTGTTTTCGTACGGCACCGAGCCCGTCGCGTCGTGCAGGAATTCGACCGCGAAACCCATGTGCAATGCGTGATTAATGGTCGAGGCGTCGCAGTTGTGTGTCATGTAGCCGACTACTGTCAGTGTGTCGATCTGCTGCGCGGCGAGCCAGTCAGCCAGATCGGTCCCGGTGAAGGCGCTCGGCAGCGACTTCTCCACGTAGTGATCGCGAGCGCGCGTGCCCACCAGCGGATGCAGTTCTGCGCCGTCGCTGCCGCGCGCGAACAGCGGCGAGGTGGCGGGCGCGAAGTTTTGCACGACCACCGCCGGCACGCCGGCGGCACGCGCCGCATCCATCGCGCGGCCGATGTTGGCGAGCGAGGTTTGCACATCTGGGTATTCGATTGGCAGATCGCCCGTCACGTATTCGTTCTGCACGTCGATGACGATCAGCGCGCGGCGTGGTGTGGTCATGGCAAGACTCCTGTCAGATAAGGCTCGCGCTGCGTGGCCCGGGATGGGCGCTGAACCCGCAGCGGCGATGACGGTATTGTTCGCCTGCCGCAGTCTTACGGACAGCGACCCGAATGACAAGATTCGCTAAGATTGGGCCATCGTTGAATTGAATGGGGTGATAGATGACGGCACCGATCTCTTCTTCAGCCGACGCGGCCACCGCGCCTCGCCACATCGTCGCGGTGGTCGCGTTCAACCGCATCAGCCCGTTCCATCTTTCGGTGCCTTGTGTCGTCTTCGGCGAGGACCGTAGCGGGGGCGGCTTGCCCGACTTCGATTTCCGCGTGTGCGCGGCTGAGACGGGCGCGCTGACCACCACCGCCGGCTTCTCGATCGCCGTCACACATGGGCTCGAAGCGCTCGCCGACGCGCAGACGATCGTCGTGCCGAGCTGGCGCGATCCGGACGAAGTGCCACCCGCTGCCCTGCTCGATGCACTGCGGGCCGCGCATGCACGTGGCGCGCAGCTGGTCGGTTTGTGTCTTGGCGCGTTCGTGCTGGCCGCCGCAGGCATTCTCGACGAGCGGCCGGCGACCACCCACTGGGCGTGGGCCGACGATTTCGCGCGCCGCTATCCGCGCGTGCGCCTCGACCCCGACGTGCTCTACGTCGACGACGGCAACGTGCTGACCTCGGCGGGCACTGCCGCCGGACTCGACTGCTGTCTGCACGTGCTGCGCAAGATGTGCGGCGCGCAGGCGGCGAACCATGTGGCGCGCCGGCTCGTGGTCCCGCCGCATCGGCAGGGTGGCCAGGCGCAATACATCGAGCAGCCGGTGCCGCCGAACGTACGCGGCGACCGGTTGTCGGGCCTGCTCGATTGGGTCAGCGGAAATCTGGACGCGCCGCACACGCTCGACTCGCTCGCCGGGCGCGCGCTGATGAGCCGCCGCACCTTCACACGGCGCTTCCGTCTTGCCACCGGCACGACCGTCGGCGTTTGGCTGCTGTCGCAACGGCTCGCTCGCGCGCAGCAATTGCTCGAAAGCACGGACGAGTCGGTCGAAGCCATTGCGGCAATCGCGGGCTTTGGCTCGACGGCCTCGTTGCGGCAGCATTTCGCGGAGGCGTTCCGCACTTCGCCGTCGGCTTGGCGGCGCGAGTTTCGCGGCGTGTGAACGCGTGTGTGGACACGCGTCAGAGCCTGCGGGGGCCGCCAAGGCCCCGCGCGGCCAACGGCGTTCGTAGCGAGTCGCAGGAATTTCGTAGTCGCGCCGGCGCGACAGCAACACGGCAACTGCGCGGCAACAGCGCGGCAACAGCGCGGCAGCAAGTTGTCTCGGCCTGCGCTAAACCACGCCGTCAGTGCTCGCTGACCCAGCGCGCGACATAGAGCAGCAGCGCGACCAGAAAAATCATCGCCGCCCACGCCCAGTTCGGGACCGCGTGCGGAGTAGGCTCGCGATGTGAAACGCCGTGCGAGACACCGTGCGAGGCGCTGGCGGCGCGCCCGGTCAGCGTAGTGCCATGATCGGGCGGGCGCGGACGCCGCGCGATGCCGCTGAGATTGATCGGCCGCAAAAAGACGTGCTGACGGCGTGCCGACGAACCGCGCGCGCGGTTCGGCCCTTGCCCATGCTTGGCCCGGACAACCGCGCCGAATTCGGTGAAAAAGTCGTCGGCGAGAAGATGCAGCGCGTTTTCGAGCTGCCGCGTCGGCAACTCGGCGAGCGGCCCGGACGACGTCGCCCAGATCGTGTAATCGATCCGCGTGCCGCGCTCCCTGCCGATGCCGAGCGCGGCATCTTCCGCGCGCAGCCTGACTTCGATCTGTCCGCGCAGCGAGCCGATGCCCTCGGCGCGAGCCTTGAAGTTGATGGTGCGGCGCTGCGCCTCCGCCGGCCCGGAGTCCTGGCCGGCGACATGTGCGCGCGCTTCGTAACGCGCGCGCAAAGGTCCGAGCGGCACCGTCAGAATCAGCGCATATTCGCCGCGGCCAAGCCGCGTGAACGACTCGCAGTTGTCGAGGCTGGCACGTAACAAAGCGAGATCCTGCAACGCCTCCCAAACGTCGGAAGGCGCGACCGGAATCCTCAACGCGTTGTTCAGCTCCATGACAGCCTCCCCGGTGAACGCGCGACTGCGGGATCAGGATGTCTGATCGATACGGTCGACGCGCGATGCGTAAAACGCGAGATACCCTTTGATCTGTTGCACCGCTTCGAGCGGCGTCTCATAGCTCCACACGGCGTTTTCGATCAGGCCGTCTTCGGTGCGCAAATGAAAGTACGAAGCATGGCCCTTGAACGGGCAATGCGAAGTATGCGTGGACCGTTCGAGCCGCGCCATGTTCACGTCGGTGCGCGGAAAATAGAACACGTCCGGCAGACCGGTTTCGGCGAGCGTCAGGGCTGCTTGCGTGTCGGCCATCGTGACGCCGCCGTGAATCACACGAACCCGGTGGTGGTTGCCGGTAATGACGACGGTGTGCCCGCCCGAGCTTGCGCAGGCGCCCGGGCCTGGGGTTCCGCGAGGTGTCAAGGCATCGCTCATGTCTCGGCTCCGTGATGGTGTGCGGCCGTGCAAACAAAAAAGCCGCGGGACGCGCCCGCGGCTTCATTATCGACCAAACTCCAGCCGGTTGTGCGGCCTTCCTGCGCTTCGCCAGACGATCCGCCCGGCCAAAGGTCGGGAAAACCAGGCGATTACTGGGTATTCCAGTAGAACGCAGCCTTGGCGCTGCCTTTAGCCGGGACCGTCACCGCCCTCGACTGGTCGCGATCCTTGTATTGCGCGTGAACGGTGTAGCGGCCCGGACGCAGCTTGAGCAGCATGTACGGCCCGCGCGACGTGGCGCTCAGCACCTCGCCGTCATGGGCGTCGACGACCCGCACGTGGACGTCGGCGAGAAAGTCGGAGCCGGGGCCCGTAAAGCGCAACGACAGCGGCCACTGGTTTTGCGCCTGCTGCAACGCCTTCGATTCGTCGAGACCGACGCCGCCTGACACGAACGATACGTCGCCCTGTTGCTGGATTTGCGGCAGGCCGCCACCGTTGGCGTTGCCGGCGCTGGTTTCATCGGTGGTCGTGCCGCCTGTCACTTCGCTGGCCTGCTGCGCATAAGCGCCGCCCGCCAGACCGAGCGTGAGCGCTGCGCATACCGCAGCGGCGACGATGCTTCGCTGATTGCGTTGGGTTTTCATCGGTTCGCCCCCCTTTTAAGGTTCTCGCCATCCGGTCCCCCTGGAGAGGGCCGGATTGACCCAGAAGACGCAACCTGCATGCCAACAAGCTGGGCGCATCGCGCTCAAGCCGCTGCTACGCCGCGCCGGGTGGCACTTGGCGCGGTTTTCGATGGCGCCTGAAGCGGTAAAAGAAAGCCGGTCTGTTGGCAGTAAGTGCAACAGACCGGCAAGCGTTACTTCACGAACCCTGGCGAATTGGTCGGCGTATTGGCCAGCGAATCGGCCAGAACCCGCGCCAAAACTCCGGGCCAACCATCAGACCAAAAGCAGGCCAAAGTCAGACCAGAAATCAGCCAAGATCGACCGGCACAAAGATCTGCGCATTGTCGCGCTGGATCAGCAACGCGATGCTGTTGCCGGCGCCGGCAATCATCTGCTTCAGCTGATCGACGCTCGTCACCGGACGGCCGTTGACCGCGAGAATCACGTCGCCCGGCTGGATGCCGGCGCTTTCAGCCGCCCCGCCCGATTGCTGCACCAGCAGACCGTGCGAGACCGACGCGCCATTCTTCTCTTCCGGCGTGAGCGGCCGAACCGCCACGCCGAGACGGCCTTGCAACTGCGCCGGCTGATCGGCCTTGTCCGAGGCGACCTTCACATCCGACAGCGAGCCGATGGTCACCTTCAGATCCTTGCTGGCCTTGTCGCGCCACACCTGCACGGTGGCCGAGCTGCCCGGCGCGAGACCCGCGACCTGTGCCGGCAGATCGGCCGAGTCGCTTACCGGCTCGCCGTTCACCGACAGGATCACGTCGCCCGGCTGCAAGCCGGCCTTGGCGGCCGGACCGCCCGGATCGACCGAACTGACGAGCGCGCCTTGCGGCTTGCGCATGCCGAACGAATCGGCGAGCGTCTGGTTCATGCCCTGCACCGCGACGCCGAGACGTCCGCGGCTCACGTGGCCGGTCTTGACGATATCGTCCTTGACCTTGATCGCCTCATTGATCGGGATCGCGAACGAAAGGCCCTGGAAGCCGCCGGTCTGCGAGTAGATCATCGAGTTGATGCCGATCACTTCGCCTTGCAGATTGAACAGCGGACCACCGGAGTTGCCCGGATTGACCGGCACGTCGGTCTGGATGAACGGCGTGTAATTTTCGTTAGGCAGCGAGCGCGACTTCGCGCTGATGATGCCTGAGGTCACGGTGTTATCGAAACCGTAAGGCGAGCCGATCGCGACCACCCACTGCCCGACCTTGCTTTGACGCGGGTCGCCGATCTTCACGGTCGGCAGGTTGCCCGCGTCGATCTTCAACACGGCGACGTCCGACTGCTTGTCGGCGCCGACCACCTTGGCGCGGAATTCGCGCTTGTCGGTCAGCCGCACGGTCACGACGTTCGCGCCGTCCACCACGTGCGCGTTGGTCAGGATATAGCCGTCATTGCTGACGATGAATCCCGAGCCCAGGCTCGCGCTCGGCTGATCCGGCGCATCGCCGCCGTCGCCGCCCTGCATGCCCGGCACGCCGCCGAAGAAGTGCTTGTAGAACTGGTAGAAAGGATCGCTCGGATCGATCGGCAATTGATTGCCGCCGCCACCGTTACCGCGCAGCGCGGCCTGCTTGACCACGTGCTTCGCGCTGATGTTGACGACGGCCGGGCCGTAGGTTTCGACCAGCCCCGAGAAATCGGGAATGCCTGTTTTCGCGGCGGCTTCGGCGGGCATCATCGCGGCTTGCGCCGGCGTGATGACCTGCGGCGCGGGAACGTCGCGATGTCCCGCCACATAACCGGCGGACAGCGCAACGGCGAGCGCGACTGCTATGGCGCTACGGGACAAGGTTTTCGCGTTCATCGTGTACTCCTGACTGGGAGAGAGAGGCTTCTGGATGTCACGAAGCGTACGTGGCATCGCTTAAAGGAGTCTTAAGCAGCGGCAGATCGCTTGAGCCCAGATTTAAGCCGGTTTTAAGGCTGTTTCCCGCCGCTTTCCCTACAGGAAGCTGCACGTTCAGAAGCGAACGGTGACCTGCAATCCGCCCGCCCGCGATTCGTCGAGCGTCACCGCCGCGTGGTGTTGCGTGGCGATGCGGCGCACGATCGCGAGGCCGAGGCCGGTGCCCGCCACGTCGGTGCGCACGCGCTTCACGCCGGCGCCGGCGCGATAGAAGCGATCGAACACGCGCTCGCGTTCGGACGGCTCGATGCCCGGCCCGCTGTCGGCGATCCGCACCACCGGGTGCCCGTCTTCCACATGCAGGCTGACGTCGACGCGGCCGCTGCGCGGCGTGTACTTGGTCGCGTTGTCCACGAGGTTGTTGAACATCACACGCAGCGCGTCGGCGTCGCCGGTCACCATGGCCGCCTCGCTCGCCTCGATGCCGAGATCGACGCCACGATTGTGCGCAAGCGGCGCGTAAGCCGCAACGCAGTCGCGCAGCAGCGCGCGCAAATCGATCGCGTCGCTGACGGCCAGACCGTCCGGCTCCGAACGCGCGAGCGCCAGCAACTGTTCGGCAAGACGCGTCGCGCGCATGACACCGGCTTGCAGATCGGTGAGCGCTTCACTGCGCGCCGTGTCGTCTTTCGCGCGCGCCACCAGTTGCGATTGAATCTGCACGGCGGCGAGCGGCGTACGCAGTTCGTGCGCGGCATCGGCGACGAAAGCCTTCTGAATGTCGAGCGTGGTGGCGAGCCGCTCGAGCAGGCCGTTCAACGCGCGCACGAGCGGCTGTACTTCGAGCGGCAAGCCCTGATCGGGCAACGGATCCAACGCTTCAGGGCGACGCGCGTCGAGCGCGCTGGTCACGCGCCGCAGCGGCCGGAGCCCCCGCCCGACGATCATCCACACTGCGAGACCCATCAGCGGCAGCAACACGATCAGCGGCCACAGCGTGCGCAGCGCGACATTCGCCGCCAGCCGGTTGCGCACGGACACCGGCTGCGCCAGCTGCACGACGTTGTCGCCGACGATCGCGCCGTACACGCGCCAATCGCCACGGTCGGTATGCTCGGTCGAAAACCCGAGTTCGGCACGCGGCGCAAGCGGCGCACGCGGACGCGAGTAGTACATCAGCACGCCGTTGCGATTCCAGATTTGCAGCACGATGCCTTCGTCGCCGGTGTCGCGCGAACCGAGCACTTGCGAGAACGGTTCCGACGGCAGCGCCGCGGCGATCTGCTCCAGTTGGTAATCGAACAGTTCATTGGCTTCGGCGAGCGCCTGCCGGTAAATCAGCCAACCCGCAATGCCGACGCCGAGCAGCACCAGCGCCAACAGCCAGAACAACAATTGACGGCGAATCGAACGCATCGGCTCAGGCGTCCTTCGCGATCATGTAGCCGAGACCGCGCACGTTGCGGATCAGATCCGCACCGAGTTTCTTGCGCAGCGCGTGAATGTAGACCTCGACGGTATTGCTGCCGATTTCCTCACCCCAGCCGTACATCTTTTCTTCGAGCTGGCTCTTCGAGAGCACGGCGCCCGGCCGTGCGAGCAGCGCTTCGAGCAGCGCGAATTCACGGGCGGACAACGCGACCGGCGCGCCGTCGAGCGTGACCTGATGCGAGGCCGGATCGAGCGTCAGATTGCCGTGGCGGATCGTCGAATCGCTGCGGCCCGACTGGCGACGAATCAGCGCGCGCATGCGGGCGCCGAGTTCGTCGAGATCGAAAGGTTTGACGAGGTAATCGTCGGCGCCGGCGTCGAGGCCTTTGACGCGATCGGCGACCGCGTCGCGCGCGGTGACGATCAGCACCGGCAGCGCATGGCCGCGCGCGCGCAGTGTACGCAGCACGTCGAGACCGTCGCGTTTGGGCAGGCCGAGGTCGAGCAGCACCAGATCGTAAGGTTGGCTGGCCGCCGCGCTCAGCGCCGCCTCGCCGTCTTCCACCCAGTCGACCGCGAAGCCTTCGCCGCGCAGCGCTTTGCGCACGCCCTCGGCAATCATCCGGTCGTCTTCGACTAGCAAAATGCGCATGGCAGTCCGGCCCTGAAACGTTCATCGATGCCGCATTCTAGCGCCCGCCCCGGAGGTGCGCGTCGCACGACGCTTTTTCACCGCAGCCTCACGGCATGTCACTACAATGGGCGCTTTGCGTCGCGCGGCTGAATGAATGCCCGTCTTCTACGCCCTGAAATCCTGCTTTTTCGCCCGTCCATGACGCACGCTTTCCTGTCTTTTCTCGCACGCCATGTGGCGCCGCGCGCGCTCCGTTGTTCCACTGCCGGTCCCACGCCACGCCGGTTCGCGCTGCGCACGGCGGCGCTGCTGCTCGCCTGCGCCGCGCTCGCCTGCGGCACGGCGCTGCCACTGTCCGCTCAGGCCCGCGTCAAGGCGAAGCATCCGGGCGTCAACGTCAGCACGGTGCTGCCGCAATCCGTGATGGCCGGCTTGCAGCGCGCTCACGTGCCGTTGTCGTCGATCAGCGTGGTGGTCGAAAAGGTCGGCGAACACACGCCGATCGTCGCGCTGAACGCCGGCAAGCCGATGATGCCCGCCTCGACGATGAAACTCGTCACCACCTACTCCGGCCTGTCGATACTCGGCCCGGACTATCGCTGGCGCACCAGCGCCTACGCGGACGGCACGGTGGACGGCAACGGCGTGCTGCACGGCAATCTGTACATTCAGGGCACCGGGGATCCGAAGCTCGTGCCCGAAGAACTGATCGATCTGGTGCAGAAGATCCACAAGGCGGGTATCACCGGCCTCGACGGCGCGCTGGTGCTCGACAAACGCTACTTCGACGCCGCGACGCGCGACCTGCCGCCCTTCGACGACGACACCACCGCGCCGTACAACGTCGGCCCCGATCCGCTGCTGTATGCGTTCAAGTCGTTGTCGTTCACGCTGACGCCGTCGCCGGACGGCAGCGTCGCGATCGACGTGCTGCCCGCGCTCGCGCAGTTGCAGATCGACAATCAGATGCACGCAATCAATGGCCCCTGCCGCGGCGACGCGGCCTCCGTCTCGCCGAGCGTCACGCCACAGCCCAATGGCACGGTGGTGGCGTCGTTCACGGGCGACTACTCGGTGCGCTGCGCTCCGCGCACGATCAATGTTGCCGTACTCGATCACTCCGCGTTCTTCGCGGGCGGCTTCCTCGCGCTGTGGCAGCAGACCGGCGGCACCTTCAGCGGCGCGACCCGCGAAGGCCCGGTGCCCACCGGCGCGCGCCTGATCGCGACGCACCAGGGGCCGATGCTGTCCGACATCGTTCGCGACATCAACAAGTTCAGCAACAACACGATGGCGCGCAACCTGTACCTGACGATCGGCGCGATGGAAGAAACGCCGCCCGCCACGCCGGCCAAATCGGCGCGCGCGATCCAGGCATTTCTGCGCCGCGACGCGATCAACATGGAGTCCCTGACCCTCGACAACGGCTCGGGCCTCTCGCGCGACGAGCACGTCACCGCGCTCGCGCTCGCCGATTTGCTACAGCGGGCCAACGCGAGCCCGGTGGCTCAGGTATTCGTCGGGTCGCTGCCGATCGCGGGCGTCGACGGCACGATGCGCAACCGCTTGAACAACGAGGGCGCGGGCGGCAACGCGCACATCAAGACCGGCACGCTGCGCGATGTGCGGGCGATCGCGGGCTATGTCGCGTCGGCGGACGGCAACAGCTATGTCGTCGTCAGCCTGATCAACGACCCGCATTCGGAAGCAGCGCGCGCCGCGCACGACGCGTTGCTCGAATGGGTGTATCAGGGCCCGGCTCAGGGTTTCGCGCAACCGCTTGCACAGGCCGCTGACCCAGCGCGCAGCAAGCCCAGGAAAAACCCGCACAAGCGCGGGGCTCATTGAGGATTCCTTCTAGCGAAGCCGCACGCGGCAACGCGTCCGAGCGTGTACGCTGTCGGGCAGTGTTTGAGGGGGCGCGGAAAACGCAACGCGCAGTGCATGAGCCGCGCGGGCGTGGCCCAATCAAACGATAACGACAACGTCCGCAGCGGCAAGCGCAGCGGCCAGGGACCATGGAGGAAGACCCGATGCAATTCGATGCCGAATTGCTGCTGCTCGCCATGGCGCCAGTCTTTCTCGCATGCATCGGCTGGGAGGCGTGGCACCTGCGGCGCACGCGCCCCGGCGCACAGCTCTATAGCTGGCGCGACACGCTCTGCAACGCCGCGCTCGCACTGATGCAACAAGCCGCCGACAAGCTCGCGTGGCTCGCTATCATCCCCGTCTACGCGTTTTTCTACGACCGCTATCGTATCCACACGTGGCCGGCGAGCTGGGCCTCGTTCGCCGTGCTGTTCGTCGCTCAGGATCTGCTCTACTACGTGTTTCACCGTTGCAGCCACCGGGTGCGCTGGCTGTGGGCCGCACACGTCGTGCATCACTCGTCGGAGCGGATGAATTTTTCGACCGCGTTCCGCCAGAGCCTGATGTATCCGATCGCCGGCATGTGGCTGTTCTGGGTTCCGCTCGCCGTGCTCGGCTTTGCGCCGACGCAGATCGTCGCGATCGTGCTGATCAATCTCGGCTTCCAGTTCTTCGTGCACACACAGGCGATCGGCAAGCTCGGCTGGCTCGAATATGTGTTCAATACGCCGTCGATTCATCGCGTGCATCACGCGCGCAACGACCGTTATATCGACCGCAATTACGCGGGCGTGCTGGTCATCTGGGATCGCCTGTTCGGCAGCTACGTCGACGAAGATCCGCGCGATGCGCCGGTGTACGGCATCGTCAAGCCGCTTCATACGTACAACCCGCTGAGGGCGACGTTTCACGAATGGGCCGCGATGGCCGCCGATTTCTCGAGCGTGCGTGGCGGGCGCAATAAATTGCGTGCGCTGTTCGCGCCGCCCGCATGGGCCGCGGATTATCACGCGCGCCGCGCCGCCGGGTCAGCGGTGTCGGGCGAAGCATCCAGCATCAATGAAAACAATACGGCCGCGTTTGGAACATCGCGCCGGCCGTAGAAGATTCTGTGAGCTGGCGCCACGCCGCCGACGCGGCGGGCGCCGCCTGCAGCACATGGCATAAGGGCCAAAACATACGAGGAGATGTAGCCAACATGAAACAGACAGCGCTCACGAAACGTCATTTCACGCGCGTCACGCAAGTCGCCATGGCCAGTGCCGCGTTTGCCCTGCTCGCGGCTTGCGGCGGCGGCAGCGACAACAACTCCAGCAGCAGCAGCACGCCGGCAGGCGGCGTCAAATTGCAGGTCGTGTCGTTCGGCGACAGCTTGTCGGACGTCGGCACGTATGCGCCGGTGATCCTGCAGAACTTCGGCGGCGGCCGCTTCACGACCAATCCGGGCGAAGTGTGGACGCAGAAGGTTGCCGAATACTATGGCGACACGCTGACGGCGGCCGCGCTCGGCGGCTTCGGTCAGCCGCTCGTGAGCACGTCGGGCTTTGGCTACGCGCAGGGCGGCGCGCGTGTGGTGGATCCGAACGGCCCGGGTCACGCACCGGCTGGCCAGCCGAGTTACGCGCAGGCCACCACGGTGCCGATCGTCACGCAGGTGCAGAACTATCTGAGCGCGCACGGCAGCTTCAATTCGAATCAGCTGGTGCTGGTGAACGGCGGCGCGAACGACATCTTCACGCAACTCCCGGCGCTGGCGACCGCGATCACGACGGACATCGCCGGCGGCATGAACAGCCAGCTGGCGGTGCAAACGGAAACGCTCAAGACGCTTGGGCCGGTGGCGGTTGCGTTGGCTCAGCAGGTCGGCGTGATCTTGCAGAGCGGCGCGACCCATGTGGTGGTGTCGAATGTGCCGGATATCGGCTCGACGCCGTTGGCGCTGCGGGAGGTCAAGACTTTGGGCGCACAGGCACCGGCTTTGATCACGGGCATCACGCAGGTCTACAACGCCGCGTTTTTCGGTGCGTTGCAGCAGGCCGGCCTCTACAGCAAAGTCATTCCGATCGATGTGTTCACGTGGCAGGACAAGCTGATGGCCAATGCGTCGGCCAGCGGCTTTACCGTGACGAACACGGACACGGCTTGCAATCTGACCGCGATGGCGACGGCCGCGGCCAAGTTTGGCGAACCTGATCCGACGGCGTTTGCTTCTTCGTTGTTCTGCTCACCGCAAACTTTGACGGTCGCGGGTGCGGACCAGACTTATATGTTCGCGGATACCGTGCATCCGACTACGCATGTGCATGCGCTTTTTGCACAGTTTGTGCAGTCGCAGGTTGCTGCTAGCGGGCTTGGGAAATAGTCTGGTTTTTGCCGCTACACGGCGGCGAGGTTTTTGTTTCGCGGAACGCCCGGCTATCTGATTAGCTGGGCGTTTTTGCTTTTTTGCCCGCACAGGGGCGATGGACGGTCCGTCTGCGGCGTGCAACTCAAAGCGCCGCGAAGGCAAACAGAATCAATAAGAACCAACGCCGCAGGCAAGCAACCCGGCCAGGCGTTACGCGTAAAAACCTCAACTTTGCGCTTCAAAGGCGGCCGCCGCTCTCCCGAGCCGGTCATTGACGGCGATCCACTCAATCGTATCCGGCAGCTTCTCAATCAGAATCCGCGACACGTTCGCTCGATCCAGCGCGCGCAGCAAGCCATACAACTCGCGCGCATAAACATGCGGATCCTCAGGCGCGGCAATGAAATGCACGCCATCCGCAGCCATCCACCGCCCAGCGCGAGAAACCCGCGCCACCAACGCCACGCGTTCGCCGCTCTGCCGCGCAGCGAGCAAAGGCTCAAGTACATCGAACGGCAACAACGCCAACGGCGTGCGCGGCGCATAGTGCGCCTTCAACGTCCCGGATGCCCGCGGCGCGGTCGCATCCGACCCATCCGCGAAGCGCGGCACCTCGCCGAGCACATCGGCAATATCTTGCGGCGTCACATGCCCGGGCCTCAGCAGCGCCGGAAACCCCCGCGATAAATCCAGAATCGTCGACTCAATCCCGACATCCGACGCGCCACCGTCCAGCACATGAATCGCGTCGCCAAACTCGTCCCGCACATGCTGTGCCGTAGTCGGACTGACATGGCCAAAACGATTCGCCGACGGCGCAGCCACACCACCATGCCCGCCACGCAACGCGCTGAATGCCTCCAGCAAAGCTTGCGCAACCGGATGCGACGGACACCGCAACCCCACCGAATCCTGTCCGCCGCTCACCGCCGCCGGAATCCTCGCGGCACGCTTCAGAATCAAGGTCAGCGGCCCCGGCCAGAACGCGTCGATCAGGCGCTGCGCCTCGGCAGGCAAATGCTCGACCCAGTAATGCGGATCGCCCTGCGGCGCCAGATGCACGATCACCGGATGATTCGCCGGCCGCCCCTTCGCCGCGTAGATGCGCGCGACCGCGTCCGGACTTTCGGCGTCGCCGCCCAGGCCATAGACGGTCTCGGTCGGAAACGCGACCAGCTCGCCGGCATCCAGCAACGCTGCCGCGTGCTCGATCTGCGCAGCGCTCACAGCGCCCTCGGAGGGTTTGGTTTGATCCGGCATGGCGCTCGCGTCAGCTCGTGAGGATGTGCAGGAGCCGCGCGCAATCGCGAGCGGACGTGCGGGCTTCCTCGAGCGTCGCGGCGGTGAAGTTCACGTGACCCATCTTGCGGCCGCAACGCGCCTCCTCCTTGCCGTACAGATGCAATCGCGCTGCATGCATCGCCGCCACTTCGTGCCACGGCGGCGTGACCGCCGCGCGCTTCGGGCCGTCCGGGAACCAGACGTCACCCAGGATGTTCAGCATCACTGCCGGCGAGTGCTGACGCGTGTCGCCGAGCGGCATGCCGGTCATCGCGCGGACCTGCTGTTCGAACTGGCTGGTTGCGCACGCATCGACCGTGTAGTGGCCCGAATTGTGCGGACGCGGCGCCATTTCGTTGGCCACCAGTGAACCGTCTTCCAGAATGAAGAACTCGACGCACAACACGCCCACATAGCCGAGCTTGTCGGCGATTTGCAGCGCGGCTTGCTGCGCCTGGGCAACCAGCGTCGGGCTCGCATCCGGCGCGGGAACGATGGTATGCGACAGCACGCCGTCGCGATGCGTGTTCTGCGCGAGCGGATACACCACCGACGCGCCGCTCGACGCGCGCGCAATCAGCGCGGACACTTCGAATTTCAGCGGCAAGCGCTTTTCCAGCACGCATGGCACGCCCGCCAGCGACGCATGCGCCTCGCGCACTTCCTCGGCGTTGCGCACACGAATCTGGCCTTTTCCGTCGTAGCCGAGGCGCGCGGTTTTGAGAATGCCGGGCAGCACGGCTTCGAGCTTCGCATCGTCGAGCGCGGCAAGCGCGTCCGACGATTCGATCACCACGTGCGGCGCCACCGTCACACCCGACGACGCGATAAAGCGCTTCTCGGCGATCCGGTCCTGCGCCACCGCGACGCAGCGGCCAGCCGGGCTGACGAAGGTGGTCTTCGCGAGAAAGTCGAGGCTCGCAGCCGGTACGTTCTCGAATTCGGTCGACACCGCGGCGCAGAGCCGCGCTAGCTCGGTGAGCGACGCTTCGTCGTCGTAAGCCGCGCGCAGATGGCGGTCGGCGACGGCGCCCGCCGGACTGCCTTCGTCCGGGTCGAGCACGGCGACGCGATAGCCCATCGCCTGGGCGGCAAAGCAGAACATGCGGCCGAGCTGGCCGCCGCCGACCATGCCAAGCCATGCGCCGGGCAGAATCGGTGAAACCGGTGTGTTGTCTGGGTTCATCTTAGTGGTCGGTCGCGGCCGGGTGCGCATGCGTTCGTGCAATTCGAACACGCTCGCCCGGCCGGGGGTCGGACATGGGGACGTCTAAAAGCAATCAGCCTTTGCGCTTACAGCGCAGGCAGCACCATCGCGTGGGCCGCTTCGTTCTGGCGCACCCGGAACGCTGCCAGTTTCTCCGCATACTCGGCGCTCGTGCCGCTCAGGATCGACACCGCGAACAGCGCCGCATTCGCCGCGCCCGCTTCGCCGATCGCAAACGTCGCGACCGGCACGCCCTTGGGCATCTGCACGATCGAATGCAGCGAATCCACACCCTTCAGATACTTGCTCGCCACCGGCACGCCGAGCACCGGCACCGTGGTCTTGGCGGCCAGCATGCCAGGCAGATGCGCGGCGCCGCCCGCGCCCGCGATGATCGCGCGAATGCCGCGCTCGCGCGCGCTCTGCGCATATGCAAACATCTCGTCAGGCATCCGGTGCGCGGACACGACCTTCGCCTCGTACGGCACGCCGAACTCCTGCAGGATCGCCACGGCGTGCTTCATCACTTCCCAATCGGAACTGGACCCCATCAGCACGCCGACGACGGGCGTGCTATGCGTATGGGCAGTCTGCACTTCACTCATCTTAGGGCTTCCTTGTCTCTCGAACGGCGCGATAACCGGGATTAAGCGAGCTTCTGCCCGGTCAGGCGTTCGAGCGCTTCCTGATACTTCTCGCCCGTCTTCGTGACGACGTCGTCCGGCAGCTTCGGTGCGGGCGGTTCCTTCTTCCATGGCTGGGTTTCCAGCCAGTCGCGCACGAACTGCTTGTCGAACGACGGTGGGTTGGTACCGACCTGATACTGATCCGCCGGCCAGAAGCGCGACGAATCGGCGGTCAGCGCTTCGTCCATCAGATACAGCTTGCCGTGGTTGTCCAGACCGAATTCGAATTTCGTATCCGCGATGATGATGCCACGCGTGGCCGCGTAGTCAGCCGCTTCCTTGTACAGCTTGATCGAGATGTCGCGGATCGTGGCCGACAGTTCGGTGCCGATGCGGCGTTCCATCTCGTTGTAGGTGATGTTTTCGTCGTGATGGCCCATTTCGGCCTTGGCTGCCGGCGTGAAAATCGGCTCGGGCAGCTTTTGCGCATTTTGCAGCCCCGGCGGCAACTCCACGCCGCAAACCGCGCCAGTTGCCTGATAGTCTTTCCAGCCGCTGCCGGCCAGATAACCGCGCACCACCGCTTCGACAAGAATCGGCTCGAGGCGCTTCACCACCACGGCGCGGCCCTTCACCTGCTCGACTTCATCGGCCGCCACCACGGATTCGGGCGCCACACCCGTCAGGTGATTCGGCACGATGTGCTTGAGCTTGTCGAACCAGAAGTTGGCCATCTGGTTCAGCACGCGGCCCTTATTCGGAATCGGCTCGCCCATGATGACGTCGAACGCCGACAGACGGTCGGTCGTGACGATCAGCAACTGGTCGTTGCCCACCGCATAGTTGTCGCGGACTTTACCGCGGCCGAGCAGCGGCAGCGAGCGGAGCGTGGATTCGTAAAGGGTAGACATCGTCGTGGTTCGCTAAAAGTGAGGCAAAAAGTGTGACCGGAACAAAAGGGAAACGCCGTTCCCCGGATGATGCGGGAACGGCGATCTAACGACAACCTGGCCGAACGGCCAGGCGCAGAGCTTATTTATAGCTTAGCGGACGACTTGCGCGAGTTCGCCTGACTTGTACTTCTCCGCGATTTTATCAAGCGAAACCGGCTTGATCTTGCCGGCCTGGCCTTCGCAACCGAATTGCGTGTAGCGCTCGATACAGATCTTCATCGCGGCTTCACGCGCCGGCTTCAGGTAATCGCGCGGATCGAACTTGCCCGGATTCGTCGCCATGTAGCGGCGGATCGCACCGGTGATCGCCAGACGCAGGTCGGTGTCGATGTTGACCTTGCGCACGCCGTTCTTGATGCCTTCCTGGATTTCCTCGACCGGCACGCCATAGGTTTCCTTCATGTCGCCGCCGAATTCGCGGATTTCCGCGAGCAGTTCCTGCGGCACCGACGACGAGCCGTGCATCACCAGATGGGTGTTCGGAATGCGCTGGTGAATTTCCTTGATGCGCTGGATCGACAGAATGTCGCCCGTCGGCTTCTTGCTGAATTTGTACGCGCCGTGGGAGGTGCCGATGGCGATCGCCAGAGCGTCGCACTGGGTCAGCTTGACGAAGTCCGCAGCCTGTTCCGGATCGGTCAGCAGTTGCTCGCGGGTCATCGTGCCTTCCGCGCCGTGGCCGTCTTCCTTGTCGCCCTTCATGGTTTCCAGCGAACCGAGCACGCCCAGTTCCGCTTCCACCGTGATGCCGATCGAATGCGCCGCTTCAACCACCTTGCGCGACACCTCGACGTTGTATTCGTACGAAGCGACCGTCTTGCCGTCGGCTTCGAGCGAACCGTCCATCATCACGCTGGTGAAGCCGCTGCGGATCGCCGCCATACAGACTGCTGGCGACTGGCCGTGGTCCTGGTGCATCACGACCGGAATGTGCGGATACGACTCGACCGCTGCTTCGATCAGGTGGCGCAGGAACGGCTCGCCCGCGTACTTACGCGCGCCGGCCGAAGCTTGCATGATGACCGGAGCGTTGACCTTGTCGGCCGCCGCCATGATCGCCTGCACCTGCTCCAGGTTGTTCACGTTGAATGCCGGCAGGCCGTAGCCGTTTTCGGCAGCATGGTCCAGCAGTTGACGCATTGATACGAGAGGCATGCTGTAACTCCTTAGATTGAAACGAATTCTGTGCCGTCGGCATCTTTTGGGCGATTTTATCGCGAAGCAAACCACCTACCCGTTCGCACCTTCCCCCAAGGCACCCGGCGTGCATTCGCCGCACCCGCGCCCGGAGTCTGTGCGCCGCCTCTCGCAGGCGATGCAGCCTGCTTCGCTCGATCAAGCCCGTACCGATCGTGCAGTCTCCTGTGTCGGCGGGAGTTAGCGCTTTAGCGCTTACTCCCGCCCCACACACCGTGGGTCGGCGGGAGTTAGTGTGTCGACCAGAGTTGGCGCTTTAGCGCCTACTCCGATCCCATGCAAGAAGGTTGCTGCCTGATCAATACGGTTCACCGACCCGTACGATTTTCAGCGTGTTCGTGCCGCCGGCCTGCCCCATCGGCTCGCCGACGGTCAGCACCACCATGTCGCCGCGCGACGCGTAACCCTTGCCCACCACGGTTTCCAGCGCCTGTTGCAAGGCGGTGTCGCGGTCGGTATTGGTGTCCAGATGCAGCGAGGTCACGTTGCGATACAGCGCCATCGCCCGTTCGCTGCCGACCCGCGGCGTGAGCGCGAAAATCGGCACGTGGGTCGAGTGGCGCGACATCCACAACGCGGTCGAGCCCGACTCGGTCAGCGCAACGATCGCCTTCGCACCGAGATGGTAAGCGGTGAACAGCGCACCCATCGCGATCGACTGGTCGATCCGGGTGAACGTGCGGTTCAGGAAATCCTTATCCAGTTCCGACTGCTCCGACTTTTCGGCCTCGACGCAAATGGCCGCCATCGTTTCGATGGTCTGCACCGGGTACTTGCCCGCCGCCGATTCCGCCGACAGCATCACCGCGTCCGTGCCGTCGAGCACGGCGTTGGCGACGTCCGACACTTCGGCACGGGTCGGCACCGGCGCGTAAATCATCGACTCCATCATCTGGGTCGCCGTAATCACGAACTTGTTCGACTCGCGCGCCATCCGGATCATGCGCTTTTGCAGCGCCGGGACTGCGGCATTGCCCACTTCCACGGCCAGATCGCCGCGCGCGACCATGATGCCGTCCGATGCATCGAGAATGCCTTGCAGCGCCGGAATCGCTTCCGCGCGCTCGATCTTCGCGATCATCTTCGGCTTCATGCCGTATGGCGCGCCCGCGATATTCGCGAGTTGGCGCGCCATTTCCATGTCAGTCGCGTTCTTCGGGAACGATACCGCGACAAAATCCGCGCCGATCGACATCGCGGTGCGGATGTCTTCCATGTCTTTCGCGGTCAGCGCCGGCGCCGTCAAGCCGCCGCCCTGGCGGTTGATGCCCTTGTTGTTCGACAGCTCGCCGCCGATCTTCACCGTCGTGTGAATCTCGCTGCCGAGCACGCGAACTACGTTCAGCACGATCAGGCCGTCGTTGAGCAGCAGTACGTCGCCCGGTTTCAGGTCGCGCGGAAGGTCCTTGTAGTCGAGGCCGACGCGATCGTCGTTGCCGAGTTCGCAGTCGGCGTCGAGGATGAACGGGTTGCCCGCGAGCAGCGTGGTCTTGCCGTTTTCGAATTTGCCGACCCGGATCTTCGGGCCTTGCAGGTCAGCCATGATGGCAACTTCGCGGCCCGCCTGACGGGCCGCGTCGCGCACGAATTCGGCGCGCTGGCGGTGATCGTCGGCCGTGCCGTGCGAGAAATTGAGCCGCACCACGTCGAGCCCCGCCTGAATCATTTGCAGCAGGATTTCCGGCGTATTGGAAGCCGGGCCGATGGTGGCGACAATCTTGGTGGCGCGATGCATGAGTCTCCTCGTCTGGATAGGATCGCTGGAAAGAGCGCTGCGAGTCGGATGCGGAGGCTGCGCACCGGAAGATGCTGCCAGGGGCTGCGCGCCGGTTGAACCCAGCGTCGCTTTATGGGGTGAAGCGGTGTTCGATACCAGCACAGGAGGCGCCGGTTGGAGTGCGAGCGCGGCCTCGCTGTCCGGGAGTTCTGCCTGCGATCGAGAGGCTTGTCCATCGGACAATTCCGCAGCTCCGCCGGCAGTGGTCAACTCGCCGAGCGCGAAGGGCGACCCGGATTTTTCTTGCTCGATACCAACCGCGGCGATGGTGGCGGAGCGCGCTGCGCGCTCCCCTGCCGTCGCTGCCGCGGTGGTGCGCGGCGACTTGCCGCCGCGCGCCTTTGCAGACTTTGCCGTGGGGGAACGTGTCGCCACGTTAAGCCCGCGATTCCAGAACTTCGACCGCCGGCAGCTTCTTGCCCTCGAGGAATTCGAGGAAGGCGCCGCCGCCCGTCGAGATGTAGCTGACCTTGTCGTGGATGCCGTACTTGGCGATCGCCGCGAGCGTGTCGCCGCCGCCGGCAATCGAGAACGCCGACGACCGGGCGATCGCGTCAGCCAGCGTCTTCGTGCCGTTGCCGAACTGGTCGAACTCGAACACGCCGACCGGGCCGTTCCACACGATCGTGCCGGCTTTTTCCAGTTGTGCGGCGAGCAGCCTGGCCGTTTCCGGTCCGATGTCGAGGATCATGTCGTCGTCTTGAACGTCGGCGACGGCCTTGATTTCGGCCTTGGCGGTCGGCGAAAACTCCTTGGCCGTGACCACGTCGGTCGGAATCGGCACCGAGGCGCCGCGCGCTTTCGCTGCGTCGATGATGGCCTTGGCTTCGTTCACCAGATCCGCTTCGGCGAGCGACTTGCCGATCTTCAGGCCCGCGGCCAGCATGAACGTATTGGCAATGCCGCCGCCGACGATCAGCTGATCGACCTTCTCGGCCAGCGACTTCAGGATGGTCAGCTTGGTCGACACCTTCGAGCCGGCGACGATCGCCACCAGCGGGCGCTTCGGCGCGCCCAACGCCTTGCCGAGCGCTTCGAGCTCAGCGGCCAGCAGCGGGCCGGCGCACGCGACGGGCGCGTATTTCGCGATGCCGTGGGTGGTGGCCTCGGCGCGGTGCGCGGTGCCGAATGCGTCGTTCACGTAGACGTCGCAGAGCTTCGCCATTTTTTGCGCGAGCTCGTCGGAATCCTTCTTTTCGCCCTTGTTGACGCGGCAGTTTTCCAGCAGCACGGCCTGGCCCGGCACCACGTTCACACCGTTTTCCACCCAGTTCGCGACCAGCGGCACGTCGCGGCCGAGCAGCTCGGCGAGGCGCCTCGCGACCGGGGCGAGCGAGTCTTCCGGCTTGAAATCGCCTTCGGTCGGACGGCCCAGATGCGAGGTGACCATGACGGCGGCGCCTGCGTCCAGCGCGGCCTTGATAGCCGGCACGGAGGCACGGATACGGGTGTCTTCGGTAATGTTGCCTTGGTCGTCCTGCGGCACGTTCAGATCGGCGCGGATGAACACGCGTTTGCCGGATAGCTTGCCTTCGGCGATCAGATCGGAGAGACGCAATACCTTGTTCATGGGCGTGTATGTGCGAGTTGATGAGAAGGCGGTGACGGACGGCGCACTGACGCACAGCGCAAAACAGAACTCCAGCGCTTCGGCACAGCAGCGGCTCCGCTGAATCGGGCGCCGGCGGCTTGCGCCGCGGCTCTCGCGCTGTACACCGGCGCGGTTATCCCGGAAAAGGGCATTTTAACTGATCCCCGTTGCCTTCTGACCCGCCGCTCGGCGAATGTCCCGTATTTGAAAGATGCCGCGCCCATGCCGCAACGCAGCATTTCAAGCCTGCTCAA
The DNA here is from genome assembly GCF_003353175.1 of Paraburkholderia lacunae. Classification (GTDB taxonomy): domain Bacteria; phylum Pseudomonadota; class Gammaproteobacteria; order Burkholderiales; family Burkholderiaceae; genus Paraburkholderia; species Paraburkholderia lacunae. Next base: position 329,847 of record NZ_QHKS01000001.1, read on the forward strand.
TTACATGACGAGCCGCATGAGCGTGAATACGATCATCCCGACGACGATCGTACCTAGCATGGTGCGGCGCCACAAAAACCACCCGAGACCGGCCAGCGTCGCGTAAAACTCGTGATTCGACGGCGCGAAAGACAGGCCCTCGGGGGTGCTCAGCACGTCGGGGAGCACGACAGCGGCGAGCGCCGCGGCCGGCGCGTAGCGCAGCATTCTTTGCACGCGCTCCGGCAACACGGTTCGCTCGCCGCCGATTAGAAACATCGCGCGTGTCACCGCGGTGACGAAGGTCATGCCGAAAATGTCCAGCCAGATCTGAGTGGACGTCATGGGGAATCTCCGGCGCTGTTGCGGATGCGGCGCAAGTCGGCGCGCTCGGCCATCAGATCGGTCGCACTGCCCGCGATGATCGCCGCGATCACCGCCAGCGGCAGCGCGAGCCGGTACGGCAGGTCGAAGGCCAGCAGCGACACGATGCCGGCGATGCTGACCGCGACCAGCGTCGAGCGCGTCGCGATCGCCGACACCATGATCGGCAGCAGCGCCAGCGTGCCCGCCAGCGCAAGACCCCAGTTGTCCGGAATCAGGCTCGCCAGCAGAATGCCGGCGATCGACGACACCTGCCACGACAGCCAGCTGCAGATCGCCATGCCCCAGTAATAGGCCTCTTTGCCCGGCACGTAACCGGTCGGGAAGCTTTTCTTCTGGAACAGCAGGTAGATCACATCGCCGTTGAAATAGCCGAGCACGATGCGCCGCCACATCGGCAAATAGGAAAAATGCGGCGCGAGACCGACGCTGAAGATCACGAAGCGCGTATTGACCATCGCGGCCGTGAGCAGCACGGTCCACACCGGCAGCTTGGCCGCCAGCAGCGGCAGCACCGCCAGCTGCGACGAGCCGGCGTAGCACAGCAGCGACATGGCGAGCGCCTGCGGCAGTGTGAGCACGGACTTGCTCATCGCAATGCCGGTCACGAGGCCCCAGGAAAAAATCGCCATCAGCGTGGGCGAATAGTCGCGCGCGCCCTGACGGAAGGCACGGCGATCGAGGTTTGACAGGCGAGCGAGCATGAGGCGAAACGCGTTGGCGCCAAACGCGCCGCAACGAAGGGAAGTCGGCGCCAGGTCATCGAGCACCCGCTGGCGCATTCGGAGTTGAATTATGCGTGCGCCGAATTATAGCGCCCGCGATGCGCCCAAATGCCCGTTCCGTGTGCAAAAGACGCTAAAATACCGGTCTTCGCACCACCTCACAAGAAAACGCCGGGCCGCCCCCCGGGTTTTCCGCCCCGCAGGAAGTCCCCCGCCCCGAAGGAAGGAAGTCTCCTGGGGGAATTGAGGGATTGCCCCTCGGGGAGCCTGACGCGCAGCGACAGGATTGGGGGCACTCACAACCGCACCTGCTGGAGAATCGTATGTCAATGGCCGACCGCGACGGCAAGATCTGGATGGATGGCAAGCTCATCGACTGGCGCGATGCCAAGATCCATGTGCTCACCCACACGCTGCACTACGGCATGGGCGTTTTTGAAGGCGTGCGCGCCTACAAGACGGCCGACGGCGGCACCGCGATTTTCCGCCTGAAGGAACACACCAAGCGTCTGCTGAACTCGGCGAAGATCTTCCAGATGGACGTGCCGTTCGACCACGAAACGCTCGCCGCGGCGCAGGTCGAGGTGGTCCGCGCAAACAAGCTGGAATCCTGCTACCTGCGCCCGATCATCTGGGTCGGCTCGGAAAAGCTCGGCGTGTCGGCCAAGGGCAACACGATTCACGTGGCGATCGCCGCCTGGCCGTGGGGTGCTTACCTCGGCGAAGACGGCCTGAAGAAGGGCATTCGCGTGAAGACCTCGTCGTTCACGCGCCATCACGTGAACGTGTCGATGGTCCGCGCCAAGGCGTCGGGCTGGTACGTGAACTCGATCCTCGCCAACCAGGAAGCCACCGCCGACGGCTACGACGAAGCGCTGCTGCTCGACGTGGACGGCTACGTGTCGGAAGGCTCGGGCGAGAACTTCTTCCTCGTGAACAACGGCAAGCTGTACACGCCGGATCTGTCGTCGTGCCTCGACGGCATCACGCGCGACACGGTCATCACGCTGGCGAAAGACGCCGGCATCGAAGTGATCGAAAAACGCATCACGCGCGACGAGGTCTACACCTGCGACGAGGCGTTCTTCACCGGCACCGCCGCCGAAGTCACGCCGATCCGCGAACTCGACAACCGCACGATCGGTTCGGGCGCGCGCGGCCCGATCACCGAGAAGCTGCAAGCGGGCTTCTTCGATATCGTGAACGGCAAGAGCGAGAAGTACGCGCACTGGCTGAGCAAGATCTAACGCGTGCTGCCCCGGCCTTTTCAACGGCGCAACGCACGCACCCTGCATACAACGAGAAAGTCCCCATGAGCGAAATCAAGGAAATGCCGCTGGTCGAACTGTCGGCAAAAGACCTACCGGCGTATTGCCCGAATCCGTCGATGCCGCGCTGGAGCGCCCACCCGCGTGTCTTTATCGACGTGACGCACGGTGAAGCGCGTTGTCCGTACTGCGGTACACGCTACAAGCTGCGCGACGGCGAAGTGGTCAGAGGTCATTGAACACTGAACGCTGAGCGCTTGCGGTCCTGCTTGCGGTCCTGTCGGCTTCGCCCGCTGCCCGGCTGGTCGTTTGACCTGCCGTCGTTGCCCTGGCAGCAGGCGATTGCGCGGGCGCCTCGCAGCAACGCCGCAGCCACAGCCGCGGCGGGTCCGGCCGTGCCGGGTCCGCGCCACGCGCCTCGCGGCTGACTCCCTTTCACAAACCTGAACGCCACGCGCATGGCGCGCGCGGCGCTTCGTTTCGACACCGGACACTCACTCTGATGCGTCGCGCGTTGGTTATCGCACCGAACTGGATCGGTGACGCATTGATGGCGCAGCCGCTGTTCGCGCGCCTCGTGAAATTGCATCCGCGCATCGTGATCGACGCGGTCGCCCCTTCGTGGGTCGCGCCTGTGCTCGAACGGATGCCTGAAATCCGTGACGTCTACGCAACCGATCTCGCGCACGGCAAGCTGCAGATGCTGCGCCGCTGGCAACTGTCGAGCGACTTGCGCGATGTCGGCTACGACGCGGCCTACGTACTGCCGAACTCGCTGAAGTCGGCGCTGATTCCATGGATGGCGGGCATTGCGCTGCGCATCGGCTATACGGGCGAAAGCCGCTACGGCCTGCTGAACGTGCGTCACGCGAATCCGCGCAAGGACGAGCGCCCGCCGATGGTCGGCCACTACGCCGCCCTCGCCTACGCGCCCGGCGCCAAGGTCCCCGACGATCTGCCCATGCCGCGGCTCGACGCCGACCTGAACGAGGCGTCGCGCGTGTCGGCGCGCTTCAATCTGGACACGCGCGTGCCGCTGCTGGTGTTCTGTCCCGGCGCCGAGTACGGTCCGGCCAAGCGCTGGCCGCCCGAGCATTTCGCGGCGCTCGCGCAGATGGTCGGCCAGTCGTTCCCCTACACGCAGATCGTCGCGCTCGGTTCGCCGAAAGACGCGCCGCTTGCGCAGGCGATCGCGGAGAAAGCGCCGAACGTGCGCAACCTGTGCGGCCAGACCGCGCTGGGCGAGGCTTGCGCGCTGATCTCGCGGGCCAACGCGGTCGTCACCAACGATTCCGGCCTGATGCACGTGGCCGCCGCGCTGCGTCGGCCGCTCGTGGCCGTGTACGGCTCGACCGATCCGCGCCACACGCCGCCCTTGTCGGAGCTTGCGAAGGTACAATGGCTCCATCTCGAATGCAGTCCCTGTTTTGAGCGCGAGTGTCCGCTCGGCCATCTGAACTGCCTGAAACAGTTGGGCGCGGAACAGGTATTCGGCGATTTGCGCGGCATGTTGCTCGCGCAACGTTGAACCGACTGACACTTGCACGCAACACCGCACGCATCTGAGCGCGTCGCGTCATGTTCGCGCCTTGCGGCCCGGGCATTCTCGCGCTTGGGTGCGATTGTCCGGCGCCCCGGACTGTCCCGCTGACTGCTGCCCCGCAACCGCGCGCCGCGCACAAGAGACTGACGAGCCATGCCACGTTTTGCCCATATCTTCGAAGCCGCCGCCGATACCCTGAACGCCTACTATCAGGCCGTCGCCGAGGTCAATATCGACAGCTTGATGGGCTTGTGGATCGATGAGGAGTTCGTCAGCTGCATCTGCGCCGACGGCTCGCATCTGCACGGCCTCGACAGCATTCGAGCCGGCTTGCAGATCCAGCTGGAAGCCGCGCCGGTTTCGATCGAACCGCTTGATATCCGCGTGTACGACAGCCTCGGCACCGTCGTCTATGCGATTGCCGAAGCGCACCGGCCGGCCAATCCGGCCGCCTCGCCAACCATGGTGTTCACCACTTACGTGATGGTCCACGAACGCGGCGAATGGCGCATCGCGCATATTCATGCGAGCCCGATGCCGAACGAAACCGCCAGCCAGTTCGCCACGAAGATGCGGCACGGCCAAGGGTCGTTGCACTGACGCTCTGTCGATGCTTCACGTTTTTGTTCCGGCGCCGGTATGAGCACGCCCCACAGGAAGTCCCCCGCCCCGCAGGAAGTCCGCTTGGGGGATTGGGGGACGACGCACGACAACTCCACTTCTTCCGGCACGACGCACGCCGCGGCTGCCGTCGAGGCAACGGTCGATCTGCTTTACCGTGCGCCGCTCTGGCTGCCGAACCGGCATGTGCAGACCATCGTTCCAGCGCTGTTCGCGCGCCGTCCGGCGGTCACATTCCGGCGCGAGCGCTGGGACACACCAGACGGCGATTTCATCGATCTCGATTGGGTGGTGCATGACGGGCGCTCCATTGGCCCATCGGGCGCCGCCGCTTCTCCACAGGTTCCCGCCGACGAGGCCCCGCTGTTCGTGCTGTTTCATGGGCTCGAAGGCAGTTCTGCATCGCACTATGCGATGTCGCTGATGGCCGGTGCGCGCGAGTGTGGCTGGCATGGCGTGGTGCCGCACTTTCGCAGTTGCAGCGGAGCGTTGAATCTGCTGCCGCGTTTTTATCATCTCGCCGACAGCAACGAAGTGGACTGGGTGCTGCGGCGGCTGCGTGCCGCGCATCGCGGGCCGATCGTGGCCGCGGGCGTGTCGCTCGGCGGCAATGTGCTGCTGCGCTGGCTCGGCGAGCGGCGCGAGGACGCTGCGCCGGTACTCTCGGCCGCTGCCGCAATTTCGGCGCCGATCGACGTGCATGCCGGCGGACGCGCGCTGTCGCAGGGATTCGGCATGGTCTATACGCGCAGTTTCCTGAAGACGCTCAAGCAGAAAGCCGAACAGAAGCTCGTCCAGTTTCCGGATCTGTTCGACCGTGACGCGATGCGCTCCAGCCGCACGATGTATGAGTTCGACAACGTGGTGACAGCCCCGCTGCACGGCTTTCGCGATACCGACGACTACTGGAGCCGCGCGACCACGCGGCCCTTGCTGCCGCACATCGCTGTACCGACACTGGTACTGAACGCGCGCAACGACCCGTTCCTGCCGTGCGAGGCGTTACCCTCGCGGCGTGACGTGTCGGCGGCCGTGGAACTCGATCAACCCAGGCACGGCGGTCACGCCGGTTTTATGACCGGACCGTTCCCGGGCCGCATCGACTGGTTGTCGCGGCGCGTGTTCGGCTACCTGGAGCGGTACGTCGATCATGGATGACATCGTCAGGCAGGCCTTGGCCAAATGGCCGGATGTGCCGAGTTGCACGGGCTGGCTATTGCTCGACCGGCGCGGCAACTGGCGCATGAGGGATGAGGCTGCGCAGGCTGGCGGCGCTGCCGGCACGCCGATCCGGCACACGGCGCTGCTGGCGTTCATCAACCGGAATTACGAGGCGGATGAAAGCGGGCAGTGGTTCTTTCAGAACGGGCCGCAGCGGGTTTATGTCGAATTGGCTTATACGCCGTGGGTGGTGAGGTTGTCCGCCGATGCTGGCGGAGCGCTTTCCTTGACTGATCAGGCTGGCGGTGTCTTCGAGCCTTCGGCAGTGTATGTCGACGATGAAGGCGGAGTTCTGTTTGTCGATCGCTCGGCGCCGCCAAGAGTGGCTGTTTTGCATGATCACGATCTCGAAGTTTTTTCTGATCATGCACAGTTGGCTGACGACGGTGTCAGTGGAGCGTTTTTCTGGCGAGACGGGGTTGCTTTGCCGCTGCAGGCTGTGCGGCGGGCGGATGTTGCCGGGCGGTTCGGATTTGTTGTCAGCCCGGCAACGAGGGCTTAACTCTTCTCGTCAAGCCGCTCCTCCCGGTAGCGGCTCTCCATTTCATGTAACCTCGCATCGACGGTGGCGAGATCATAGTATCCGATGGTCTTCATATCCCGCGCCTCCTTCAGTTGCCGGATGGCAGAAAGCCAGGCCCCCTCGAGAGCGAACTTTTCAGCCAACGCGCGATGCTGCGCGAGCGCATCCCCCTTCCCGGCACTCGCCTGCGCGAGATACAACCACCACGCCGGCTGCTTCGGATCAGCTCGCGTTTCCTTCAACGCCAACGCCTGCGCATCGGCAAACCGCCGCATCGTCAGCAAAGTCTGGATATGCATGTCGATCGCCGCATTCGACTGCGGCCAGCGGTTGTGCGCAAGCTCGGCGAGACGAGTGGCCTCGTCATCACGGCCGGCGCGGCGCGCAATATCGGCAGCCAGCACATCCAGACTCGGCGAACTGCGCGCCGCCTCGCCTTCACTGCGCTCACCAGCGACAAATGCCGCACGCGAAGTCGCCAGCGACGCCGCCGCGTCCTCATAACGCTCGAGCAGCATCTGCCCATACGCCATGCCGTACCAGTTCGCGGCAACATTCAGCGCCGTACGGTCCTCGATCTCGGAGCGCAGCCGCGAAACCTCATCGGCGTATTCACTGCGCGAGCGATCCTGCAGCAAGCGTGCCCTCGCCCGCACGAAACCATATTCGGACGCCTGGTGCGGTTGCCGGTACGGCGCGCGACGGGCGCGATCCGCCATGTCGGCCATCCGCTCACCCGTCAGAGGATGCGTGCGCGCGTATGCCGGCACGCCCGTGTCGCTCATCGAGGCACGATCGAGCCGGCCGAAGAACGTCGTCATCGCGTACGGGTCGTAGCCAGCGCCGGTCAGCAACAGAAAACCGACGCGATCCGCCTCATGCTCGGCGGAACGCGAAAAGCGCAACTGATTGTCGACCGCATACGCCTCGCCGCCGACCGCAATCGCACTGCCAAGGTCGCCGCTATGCGCGAGGACACCCGCCAGCACGCCGAACAACACGCCGGCGAGCGCCGCATAACCGCTGTGCTCGCCGGTCGTGATCATCCGCGAAATGTGCCGCTGCAAGACGTGCCCCATCTCGTGCCCGAGCACGGCCGCGAGTTCCGACTCGGTCTGCGTCGTCACGATCAACCCGGTGTTTATGCCGATGAAGCCACCCGGCAACGAGAACGCGTTGATTTGCGCGTCGCGACCCGCGAATACCTCGAAGTCCGGCCGATAGCCGCCGATGTATTGCGCGCTCGCCGCCGCGGCAAGTTTCGCGGCGACCGAGTTCAGGTAGTCGCGCACCAGCCAGTCATCGAGATAGTCAGGGTCGCGGCGCAACGTGCGCATCACGCGCTCGCCGAGCTTGCGCTCGGCTTGCGGCGTCAGCGAACCGGCGCCGCCATTGCCGAGATCGGGCAGTTGCTGCGCGACGATCGGCGCGCGCCAGCCGCTGTTCGCGCCGGCGTTACCCGAGAGGCGGCTCTGCGCGCCGCCGTAGACGCCGAACACGCCCCGCGCGATCGCCGGCGGCACGACGGGTTCGGCATAAGCATTCAGCGGGCCGATTTCCATCGGCGGTTCTTCAGTCTGCGTGTTGGGGCTGACGGCCGAGGCGCTGCGGGATTGCGCGAACGCGCCCGGCTGCGCGACGAGCGCGACGCACAGCAACGCAGCAAGAAACCGTTTCGGACGCATCGCGAGGTTGGTAGAACGGAGTCGAAAGGCGGCGCTCGCCAATCGGACTAAGATAGCGGGCATACGGCAATTGTAGTCAGTCGTCGCGCTGCTATGATAGGCGCCCTCTGAAGGAGCCCAACCATGCCTGAACTCACCCATTTCGACGCCGCCGGCCAGGCGCATATGGTGGACGTCGGCGGCAAGCAGGAGACAAAGCGCATCGCTGTCGCGCGCGGCTCGATCCGCATGCTGCCGGACACGTTCGCGCTGATCCGCGACGGCAACGCGAGAAAGGGCGACGTGATCGGCATCGCGCGCATCGCCGCGATCCAGGGCGCAAAGCGCACCGCCGATCTGATTCCGCTATGTCATCCGCTCGCGCTGACGCGCGTCAAGGTGGACTTCGAGCTCGATGAAACGCTGCCCGGCGTGCATTGCACGGCTCAGGTGGAGACGCTCGGGCGCACCGGCGTGGAGATGGAAGCGCTAACCGCCGTGCAGGTCGGGCTGCTGACGGTGTACGACATGTGCAAGGCGGTGGATCGCGGCATGACGATCACCGATGTGCGTGTGATGGAGAAGCACGGCGGGAAGTCGGGGGATTGGGTGGCGCAGAGTTAAGGCGTTGTTTTCAATGACTTTTTCCCTCGACGCACTTAGCATTGTCCGGCGAAACGGTGCTACCGCTGACGACATCGCGGGCTTACGGAAGGACGCTTAAATCGATCTTGCTCCAATCCTGCTCCACTAGAGGACAGGAATGGCCGCAATTCAGCGTAGAAAAGACAGATGGCAAGCACGAATCCGCCGTCGAGGATTTCCCGTCGAAGTCAAGACCTTTGACACCCGCCAAGATGCTGAACAGTGGGCGCGATCCGTCGAAACCGACATGGATCGGGGAAGTTTCGTCAGTCGCAGTGAAGCCGAAGCGAACACGCTTGAAGACATCATCGAACGCTACATCACTGACGTAATGCCGACACTGAGAAGTGCGACGGACGAAATATCGCGGCTTCGGGCTACTTGCCGCACCAGACTCGCGAAACTTAGCATGGCCGCGTTGACCCCAAAGGCAGTCGCGGCTTATCGGGATGATCGGCTAAAACAAGTGAAGCCCGCCACCGTGATTCGGGAACTGGCCTACCTATCGGCAATCATCAACCATGCGCGTCGAGAATGGGACATCAACATCACGAACCCCGTCGCGTTGATCCGTAAGCCACCATCACCCCAAGGTCGAGATCGGGTGCTGTCCGCCGACGAGGAAGCACGGCTTCTTGCGGAACTTGTCCCGACTGGTCGCATAAACGTGTGGCTGCTTCCCGCAACTATCCTGAGCTTGGAAACAGGTATGCGGCGTGGCGAACTCGTCGAACTGCGGTGGTCGAATGTCAACCTTGAAGTCCAGACCGCTTATCTACCGATGACCAAGAACGGGACAGCACGGACGGTCCCATTGTCCAAGAAAGCGGTTGCCACTCTGGCTGCCCTTCCGCGTTCCATCGACGGCAAGGTCATCCCGGTCAAGGGCAACACGCTGCACGCGGCGTTCAGGAAGGCATGCAAACGTGCTGGCATCGAGGACCTCCACTGGCACGACCTTAGACATACCGCGATTACACGACTGGCGCAGAAACTGCCGAACGTCATCGAACTGGCCGCCGTCTCGGGCCACCGCAGCTTGGCGATGTTGAAGCGGTACTACCATCCGTCAGCTACCGAGTTGGCACGAAAGCTCGGCTGACAGGTCTCAAGGGGCGGCACTCTATGGGTGTCGCCAGTTCTGCCCTGACCTCTTGATGGTTACTGGCCCGGTCGCAGTGATCGGCGGGACACCGGACGCACCAGCATCCTTCGCGCCCTTTCAGAACGGAATCTGGTCATCAAGCGAATCAAACGTTTTGGCACCGGTTGAATGAAACGTGAACTTATCCTCGTTCGTCTCGATCCACAGCCACGCCTTTTCGGTCACGCGGACGCCGGGATAGGAATCCCCCCGTTCATCTTCCAATTCGACAGCCTCAATAAACCCCTTCACCTTCAATCGCCGCATTCCCAGATTGAAGCCCAAGTTGTTCAGCCCCGCACGTTCGCAATCGTTTCGCACGTTCCAGAGCGAAGTAGCACCATCGTCCTGAGCGACGCTGCTGGCGGCAACGACCAAGACATTGAGTTCTTGTGACGAGAGCCCATCAACGCTGGCGACACTTGCCTGTTCCGCCATCTCTTCCAGCACTTCCCCCTGTTCAAGCATCGCTTTCAAACGTTCGGTCAGATTGTCCTTGAATGCCTGAAAGTCCCTTGGAGATTCGGTTTTGTAGGTGACGACGGCCCGGTGCTGGATGTCGAACGGAAACCGTTTCCCGGCCTTTTGCCGTTCATCTGAACAAGCCATCACGACGGGCCGTCCGGCTGCGTAAGCGAACCCAAGCTCATACCAGACGTTCGGATTGTCTTCCGTGATGTCCGCAAGACATACCGCCGCCCGCTTGATGTTCTTCTCGATTGCTTCGACCAACACCGTCGCCGACGAATCCTAATCGACCCGATAGGCCGTCATCCCGGCAGTTTCAATGGCGGGTTTGTACAGATCGTCGAATCGCTTGTTGTAGATGTCGGTGAACGGTTGAATCACGAAGCACATTGGCATAGGACACCCTCACTTTACCCATGGGAGGAATTCAACCGCGAAATCCCATTTCTGCGTCAGGGCGTTCTCGTCAGTTCGATTGACGCTGGACCTACGACCCTCACGGTGACGGATTGTATCGGTTCGAAGTCCGCTTGACACATGGGGAGCCGTGGCCCCAATAATTTGTAACAATCGGAAGGTTAGAAGTCGTCCGACGCTGTTCTTCGTTTCGAGACTTACGTCGCATTCGGCACGAACCCGATCTTCGGAGAAAAACGCAAATGAATGAAGCATCCACCGGCTACCCTGACCTCATCGCAGCAGCCACGGCAGTCCTTGTCGCTGAACAGTCGGTTTCCATCTCGCTGTTACAGCGAAAATTTCGACTGGACTACAACGATGCCCTGCCGCTGATGGACACGCTCGAAAAACGCGGCGTAGTGAGCGCACCTCATTTCAACCGCTTCCGCACCCTTACCCCGGCATATATGAAGCCACTGGCGACGACACCGGATATGTCCAAACGGGAGAAGCACATTCGTCGCGTCTTCGAGACGGCACTGTTTCTCTGGGAAGCCCATGAGGAAGGGCAAGGAGGGAATACCAATGCGATCCGCATTCTCTCGCCGTATGGAAACAATGCGAATACGCGACAACAGCGAAACGTTGTATTTACAACGCTAGATCACGCGCCACACAGATCACTGCTGACAGCAACGAGCGCCCTTGCCAATTGGCTGCCACATGATCGACAAGGGACCGTCGATCACGGTGACATCATGGATGAGCTTACGGCCTTATGTTTGGCAGAGAACCGGGGATACCAGCGCATCACGGACAGAGAAGAGAAGATCGAACGATCCTACGTGCGACTTGCCCGTTACATCCGTCGCATATTGACGGAAGACGCCCCACCGAACACAGAAATCTTTCTGCATTTCATTCCGAATGAGTTCGTACCACGCGGCAAGGGCAAAAATGGCTCAGGATGGGACGAGCACGTTGTTCCGCGTAAGTACCATCTTCAAGCCTGTCTCGAACTATTCAAGGGAGGATGGACGATAGAAGATGTTGCGCGAATCTTGAGGTGCAGCCTCACTGTAGTTCCTATCACTGTAGAGCAGAGCGCACTTCTGGATTCCAGCCTTGGAAACGGCGGATTGGGCTTGAAGGAAACCATGCCGGACGGTTGGCGTATCGGCATCGACTGCATCTATGCACGTCTTCACAAGGCCAACATCGAATTCGAACCAGCAAGCGAGACTGCGGCATGCACGTGCTGATGCCACAGCCACGCACGATGCGGCCTTGGCTATTCGTTTGCTGTCAGTGCAGCAGTTCGCTGCTGACCGACCCCGGTCCAGTGTCGGGCACGGCGGACGCAGTGCCCGACACTGGACCGGGGTCGATCAGCCTGTCTTCGTTGTAGGTCTGAACGATAGATTCCAGCAAGGACGCGAACCGCGTCACGATGGACACAAAGTTCCCGGCGATCAGGCCGTGTGCGTATGGTAGGACGTAAGCCACGGTCAGGTCTTCGTCTCGGTTCGAGGTGACGACCGGCGAGAAAGCCTCTTCATTTAATCTCAGTTCCAGCGCGTGCTTCTGATTGATAGGTGCTTGTTGGTTCAGTGGAAGATGGGTCCGCCAACGCCTTCAGTATCGACTTCAATTCGTCAATATCGATGGCCGGGCGCTGTGTATGAAGCATGGCATGACAATTCGGGCAAACCGGTCGAAGGTCTTCGACGGGATCGACTTCATATTCGACGCCAATGCTTGCGATGTCGGTCAAATGATGTACATGAATAAAGCCCTTCCCCATCGGTCCATAGGCTTTCTCGAAGTCGAAGCTACACACGTAGCACGTCGCTTTCCAATGGCGGATACACTTGGACCTCGCCCTTGGGTCTCGCTCGTATTGATTCACGAGAACTTGCTTTGTCGCTCCCTCAATGAAGGTTTGCTGATCAGCCGGAATCTCATCGGGGTAGACAACAAGCGGTTCGCGGGACACCATGTCCGAGAATTGGTGCTGACTTACATCGCCGCTCAGACCGCACTTTATACAATACTTGTCTGGACTGATTTCAAAGCCGTTTGACTTCAACCAACTGAGCAAATCAACAAGGCTCTCGGACGTAACTTTTGCGTAGTTGTTTCCAGTCCACGGATTTAAACTATTCGGGTTCGATCTATCGGGCAACTTGTGACTTGCTCGATGAATTTTGAGGTAACGGGTTCGTGTCTTGACGGGAGTGCTTTTATAGATATTTGCAAGATATCCTGCTGAATGATTTTGCAACCAAGCCTCGTAACCCACATCGTCATCAACCCAATGGATCGCGCCCATCAATCCCCCATTTATATCAAACATCATATTCGCACGACACAGCACAACTTGCGAAGTTCCATACCTCTCCCACGGGAAAACTAGTTCTGGAACGATTCAAGAATCCCGTTCCTAAAGTAGAGGTAATTTCCGCCACCGTAGACCCATTGTTCATCTGTACCGGAAGCGGTGTGCGTTCGATTGATTCGTTCCGGGCGTCCCCACTTTGACGCCAGAGCTTCCTGCTTAGTCATTCCAAGAATCACGCCCCCTCTCGCTTCTTTGATGGACAATTCATGTTCTTTGGTAGCAGCGCCGTTCGCACCAATTCGGGCGGCGACGGCCAGAGCCATTCCGGCATATGTCCCGGCCAGCGGATCTTTGGCACCCTTTCTCATCAAACAATTCGCAACGGCCAAAGAGGCTTCTCCGGCAATCAAACGATATCGCCCAACGTGAGCATCATCAAGCCGCATTACGCTCGCAGAATAAGGGCAGGGAAGTCCCAAAAACCCCTCTGCCTTCATTTTTGCCGACCAATACTCTCCCGAGTAGATAGGGTTTATTTGAGCAAAGTATGAGTTGGCTTTGGTTATGTCCTGCGTTATCCCGATCCCTTCTGCATAGGCTTGTGCAAGGCCGGCATAAATGTACGGGTAAGGAGAAACTCCATTGACCTTGCCGGTTTTCTCATCGACATTACTCAACCACAGCTTTGTCGCTCGAAGACTATCCCTCGCGACTCCCTCCCCACGAAACAACAACCATGCGTAGAGATTCTTTACGTCGGGGTCGTCGTTTATGTAGGGTTCAAGAGTCTTTGCCGCCAACTCGGGATTTCGCGGCCCACCAAAACCGTAATAGTAAAACTCGGCTTGCTGTAGCCTCGCGTAGTTCACAAGACCTCTTTTTGACGCCTGCGCCCCCTGCGTCTCAACCTGCTGCCAATACGCCAACGCTTTGCTTGGGCTCTGCTGCACTCCCACAGCACCACTTTCGTACAAGTCAGCCAACTTTAGCTTGCCATCAATGGTTCCTTCCGCTTTCATCAAATACGAAAGCCCAAGCGCGGGTACCTTGGCGTGGTGCAAGTAGTAGTCGCCAATCTGTGCATAAGCCTCCAACGTCCCAAGCTGTCCAGCCTTTTCAAGCACCGCCAACCCGCCCTCTGGGTCTTTCGGCACGCCATCTCCGTCCAGCAAACGTTCACCGTAGTCCAGCATGGCCTCCGGATAATCCTTTTTTGCTGCTCGGGACAGGAACTGAAGCGCTTGCTGGTCGCTCTTGGGAAGACCTTCACCATACCTGCTCATCTTGTATCGATAGTACAAAGAAACCGGGTCGTCGTCCCGCGCCGCGAATACTTTCACGGCTTTCGCGTAGTCCTTGGATTCATACGCCTTTACCCCATCTTCAACGCTAGGGGTGCACGCGGAAAGGCTTGCAACCACGGAAATGGCGAAGGCCGATCCCCAAAAAAGTCCGAATCCTGATTGACGCATAGTCCCCCCGATACACCGCACGAGACGAGCCAAACATCGTGGTGTTGATTTATGCTCCTACGATACGGTCTCTGCCGAATCAGGAATGTTCGCTGCCGAACAAGTCATCGCCTGTGCTTCGGGTCTTCCGCGACGGCCAGCCATAGGCAGTGTCAATTAGAACGTTAAACGTCGGTTTTGATCGTTGCAACCACCGGCGCAGTAACCAACTAACGCCGAGAATCGCGAGATGGCGTGCTTCAGTCCGGGTTCAAGAGCGGCTTAACCCCGAAGACAGCCCCGGACCTAATCTGCGTTTCCAATTCATACGCTTGCTTGCTCGTATCGACAACTGCAAACTGGTACTCGAAGTGACGGTGTATGTACGCCTTGGTCAGCCGATCCAGCGTGTTTTCGCCCGATGCGAATTTTCGCAATTCGTCCAGCCCCAAGCTTGGAAGCACAAGTCGATTCGCCACATACACGCAGAACTGGTCGCCGCTGAGCCGCCCGGACGCGTGGCTTGCCAACCGTGTGACCAGCCCGTACTTCTTTCTCTGCGCCAGTTGCGCCTTCTCGAATTCCCTTCCCGACATCCCGCAGTAGATGAACGCATGGTCGTGCCAAATCGCATAGACACCAGCAGCCAGCGCCGGTATTGCAGGATTGGGCCAGTCTTGGAATTTGAACCGCTGAGAAAAGTCTATGGTGCTTTCCGTGTCGCTCATCACGTATCGAATCCGTCATTCCGGTCCGATATGATCGGGTCCCGCCATGAATGAAGCAAGCCGCGATCCGATCTGACCAATCTCCCAACGGTCATCACACGCTCACTTTGACGGATCGACCGTCCCTTTCTTGCCGGTGTAGGGATTCACGTTCCCTTTCGACGACCAGTTATCGTACTTGGTCCCGTTTGGATTGGTTTGGTGATGGCCGCTTACATAGGTGCCGTTGCTGCGCGTGTAGCCGCTGACGTAGTGCTCGCCGCTGCTACTTGAATGGTAGCTGCTGTGTCCGCCGCTGCTGCTTGAATGGTAACTACTGTGTCCGCCGCTGCTGCTTGAATGGTAACTACTGTGTCCGCCGCCCAATCCGGCACCACGCGCAAATGCAGTGGACGAGATCACGCACAAGCAACAGACAGCAATCGATTTTGCTTTCATGGTGGTCCCCGGAAGGTGAGTTTTGAATTGTCGTCAGCTTTTTTACAAGACGTTGCCGATGCCTTGCGATTCTATAACCACGCCCAGAATCGCCCACCTAGCAAAAACACCGATTAAGGCGTCGGTTTGATGACAGCGCCCGGCGAATCGACTAGCTGTCGTTGACCAAGAGCCGGTGAGCCCTATTCATGGCATAGTCCAGCAAGACGACCCCGTTAAACGTGGTTCCAAAATGATGAGAGAAGACGGCGTCATCAATCGACCACGCCGCCGACCCGCTGAATCCCTGCATTACGATCAACAGCCAGACATCTTCAACGCGTTTCCGGTATGCAGCAGCCCTGCGTTCCTTCCTGTCAATCGTGGCCTGCACATCTGCTGGCGATGCCACCGGGACCCACCATGCACTCACCGGCTGCCACCGGGAGCGAGGACAGTTCGGATGGTGATGCAGCCAGACCGACGTGAATAAATCCGACTCGAAATCCGTACCGTCTTTTAATCTAGCCGACAACACATTCGAAGGTATAGAAGTGATCCGGGAACCGACTATCGCCGCAAGGTCGGTCGCCGCAGCATCTTGGTCCTTCGGCCTAAGCGCTGCATGCTCACGAAATACCACCTTCACATCAAGGCAGTCCGCGTTGACGCTGCTCAGAAAACGCTTTTGAGCCTTTTCGCAAATCAACCTACGGGTTTCTTCGACCGCACGCAGCTTTCCGCGTAGCATCTCGGTCACTTCAACGCCGTACTTTCCTCCCGGCGCTGCCACGAGAATATCCGGTTCTTCGCCTGTTGCATCGATGGTCCCCAGCGGCCAGCACGTCAACAATCCCTGAGCACGCTCGAAAAAGAACGATTCCGCAAGCTTTCTGCGTTTGGCTTTGGTCGAATTCACGTCGCACCCTTTCTAGTCAGAGTGTGGCATCCGCCCTTGGACCGCCAACGCAAACTTGGTCGCGAAGTCCACGGCGAAAGCTGCGTCGGATATGGTCAACGCCGATGCATCATGCATACGCTCCCAGTTGTAGTGCCCCCCGATCATACGGTGCATTACGGGTACAACCGATTCGAATCAAACAAGCTCACTGATGTTTACAGCCAAGGCGAGCATTATGGTCATGCGCTCGCTCCCGGCTGCGGCATCATCGAGATACCCTTCAAGTTCGCGGGCGAATCGAATGGCAGCATCGTCGAGTCCAGCGGAAGATGAAGGCGGCCAGCTGCGTGACCGTCTAGAGAGGAGCGCGATTAATTCACCGGTCGCCACGTCAACGGCTTCCGCGCTGTACCCGAACGCTTTTTCGAGGTCTTCTTCCTGCAAACTACACTCGGCGTTCTTCAGACGGGTCCGCACCGCCGTTGATGTCACCAAATCGGCCACGGACAGATCAGAAAACAGCCCGCGCACTGCTATGATCGCTCGGTAGCGAAGCTACGCACATATCTCCGACAGCGAGAAACCATGCGCAAACTCATCTTCGTGTTGTTCTTCCTACTTGCAGTTTCGATCAGATGCTATGCTGAAGACACGCCGCATTATCAAGTCGTGTCGGAATTTGTGCGGGAACTTGTCGAGACTAAAAACTATCAGGACGTAGCGAAAGCCGACTTCGATTCGGCTCGTAAAGAAAACTCGCAAGCAGTGATGATGGCGATCATCCGCAACGGTACGCGCATCAAGCTAAAGCTTGCTGCTACGATCGGTCGGTTGCAGCAGATGCAGTTGAGTCACCCGTTCGAAACACTCCTTCCTACGTTGATCGAGTTCTATAACAGGAAGATCGAGCTATACGATGACATGGTGACGACGGCAAAGACGTTTGCTGACGGACCTAAGCCGGGCGTTGAT
Organism: Paraburkholderia lacunae; assembly: GCF_003353175.1. Lineage (GTDB taxonomy): Bacteria > Pseudomonadota > Gammaproteobacteria > Burkholderiales > Burkholderiaceae > Paraburkholderia > Paraburkholderia lacunae. Next base: position 347,241 of record NZ_QHKS01000001.1, read on the forward strand.
TACGGAAAACTTTCATCGCATATGCCAGAAGTAACGGCTCAGGTCGAGTATGTTGATGAGTCGATCTTTAAGATGACGCCGCTGGTGTTTGCTTTGATCATCTCCCAGAAGCCGGACAGTCAGAACCACCTTAGCCACTTGAGCATCACCCGAAAGCAAGCGCAGCAATTGCTGACTTCATTGCAGGAAGGGTTTGGCCGGTCAATGAACGCCAAGGAACAGGATTGGACTGTAAGTTCAGCGTCGGTATTGCGCACCTACCTGAGAGACAAGGGCTACAAGTACGCGGACGATCCGTGGCAATAGCCGTGTGACTGACCGGTCCTAACTACGCCACCTGCATCTCAGTGCAGCAGTTCACCACCGGTCGGCGCTGAACTGGCCTCAGCAACGGCTGGCACCGTGCCGGAACCGCCGAAGTCGAATAGCCCGTCATCGTCATAGGTCTGGACGATGAATTCCAGCAATGACGCGAACCTGTTCACGATAGACACGAAGGTTCCGGCAATCAGTCCCCCGCTGAACGGCATTGCATATGCCACGATCAGGTCTTCATCCGTATCGATGGTGAAGACGGGAAGGAACACGTCTTCATTCAGCCGCTTCGCCAGCGCATGTTTCTGGCCGATGGGCGCTTGCCGGTTCAGTGGGAGATACGTGCTGAACCGAATGAACTTTCGGTCCGTGATGATGGAGATGCGATAGCCTACGCCAGTTTCCGTGCGCAGCCGGATGCAATCGGGCTGCACCGCGTAGGGAATCAAGCCGCTATCGCGGAGATGTGCGTCAAGGGTTTCGATAGAAATCTCAGCTTCCGTGAAGATTTTCGTCAATAGGCTCTCCTTCCGTGGATTCTGCCGGTCTTGGTTGAACAACCGGGACGACATCCGGCGTACTGTCGTCCCGCTATGGCAGCCTTGCGGGCTTAGTCGTTCGCCGGACCGGCGAACTTCTTGCCGAACGTGGTCAGATGTACATCCTTGCCAAGGTTGTACTTACGCGTCTCCGCTGGATGTACGCCATCGGATTCATCAACTTCGATGATGCCGTCGATGTCGGTGTAGTTCCAGCTTGCATTCATGCCGCTCGCGGTCGTGCTGGCCTCATATTCGCAGCCATCACACGAACGCTTGTCAGTCAGCGTGACGCGCTCGCTGCCGTCCGTGATCGTGCCGATGACATGTGCGTTCGCTGCCGTCACGCCAGCAGCCAGCAACAAACCGATAATCAATTTCTTCATTGAATTCCCCTTATGTTACCCATATCGACAATCAGTCACATCGCAGACAACGCGTTGATGCGTGCAGCAGTCACATTGAGCAAACACGCTGCATCGTCACACGCGTTGCGTTCCTTCAACCAGTCCCGCTGCTGCTGTTTCAGGGTCGCTTGATCCGCCGATTTGGACGCCGCCGCATGGTACACAGCCGTAAGTCGGCGATCTGCATCCGCCGTCTGCGGACTGGAACAAATCAGCTTCTCGATCTTCGAAGCCGCCTTCGAACAATCGAACGATGCGACGATGGCCGCTGGTGTGGACTGTCCCGCTTCCGGCTGCGTCACATCACTGGCCGGAACCGCTGTACTCTCCGGCACTGGCGATGCCGGTACGTCGGCCACTGCACCATGATCCCCGAGAACCGCCGCAAGGCTTTGCGTCATCGGGCATTGCTGATCGAGCGCAGCAGCCAGCTTCTTGAAGTTTTCATATCGACCGCCGAACACCATGCTGGTCTGCATGGTGAAGCCGATCCGACCCATGTCCTTGTCGCCGACGATTTTTTCGAATGCGTTCATGCGGCACGTGCACTTTTCGACGCCGAGCGACTTGCTGCACGATTGGATCGCGTTGTCCTTGAAGTCCTTGTCCCACGGCTTTGTGTTCACGGATGCGGCGGTGATGTCGGGCGTCGAGAACGATAAGACTTCGTAGTAAGCGGCATACGTCCGCAGCAGCTTGTCCGTCGCAGCATCGCCCCCCGCGTCCACGGAGACGATCTGGACACCTTGTTTCCGCTCGGCTTCATCTGCCGGTGTCGCGACTTGGTACGTGATCGGCATGGTGATCGTCGTATCTGAGACCGGCGCAAAGCCATGAACCTGCATCATGGCCGTGAAGATTTCACTCTGATGCGCCGCCCGTTCCAAGTCGTCCTTCGGAAATTCGATTATGAGATTCGCCGCACACTGGACGTTCTTCGACTGATCGTTGCGTGCCGTCTCATGCATCGCGTCGAGACTCACCTTGATCCGCTTGTCGGCAAGCGCCCACATCAGGTCAGGAATACCGGACTTGGCGAGTTGACCGCTGTACGTATCGGTTACGTATTGCTTCACCGATACTGCGCCACAGTCCAGCTTTGCAGCGCCATCGAACAGGCTGGCGAGACTGAACGACGATCCACCGGATGAAGCGGGTTCGGCGGCGTGGGGGTCATCGTCACCCGAACCATGCGTGACGAATAGAAGACCGAACACGACGAAAGCATATGCGACAGCGCATGCCAGCGCCGCCAGCACCGGCTTCACCATCGACTTCTTCGCATAGGTCTTCCCAAGACCTTCCTTCACATAGCGAACCTGATGTCGTCCCGATGCGACGTACCAAATGAAGAAGTAGATCAACCCGCCGCCGTTGATGAACCCGCGAATGGCGTCATTGCCAGCGGCAGTCTTGCCCGCGAAGCCGACCGTCACTGCCGCCATCGCCGCCAAGACGACGAGACTGACGAGGAACCAGACCTTCGAAGCGGCTGCCCGTTCCGGCTGGCCGAGTGCCTTCCAGTTGGACGCTTGTAGGTACGAACCGAAGGCGGGCGTGAAGACGAAACTGAGACCGGAGACGGTCGATGGATTCCAGATCGCCTGATTTTGAGTGTTCTGCATATAGGTTCCCCCGCGTTGTTGTGCTTCTTCTGGTCCTCGATAGGGACACGCCATCGGTCCCATCACGGACGCAAGTCCGAAACTTTACCGAAAACCAAACTCAAAGTGTGTGGTTTTTGACGAGCGACGCCGGGACACTTCCGGCATGGCTAACCCAACTCAAACATGTGATGCGCAGCGGCTGTTCGCGACGAACATGCGGCGCATTCGTAAAGAGAAAGAGTTGACGCAAGAACGAGTTGCGGAAGCGGCGGGACTGCATCCGAACTACATCAGTTCGGTCGAGCGTGCCGAGCGCAATATTTCGATCTGTAATATCGAGCGGATCGCCATCGCTCTGAATGTCACGATGGCCGAACTCGTTTCGCGATGACGCTGTAGGCTTATGAAGCAGCCGCCGATTGCGCGGTAACCGATTCTCGTGGCTGCATGTTGGTCTGGTGGCTGCTGGTCATGCACCGCGCGACTTGCGACGATCCGACCAGTCAATCAGTGCGCATGGCACGCCATCAGGTCCAATGCCGGTCAGGTCGTTCTGCATCGATGCCATCGACTGCCGTACCCTCATGACGGTTTGACGGCTGGTTTTCATCTCTCGGGCAATCTGCGCGATGGACACACCCGCATTCAGTTGGCCGATGACCGTCGCACGCTGCGCTTCGGAAAGTGCGGACGGACGCCCGAACGTCTTTCCTTCAGTCCGAGCGCGACGAATCCCAGCCTGAGTACGCTCGATCAACAAATCGCGTTCGAATTCGGCGACGGCGTTAATCACTTGCATCGTCATCCGACCAGCCGGACTTGTCAGGTCCACGCCGCCAAGGGCCAGACAGTGGACGCGAACCCCGATAGATGCCAATCGTTCGACCGTTGCACGAACATCAATAGCGTTTCTTCCGAGCCGGTCGAGCTTCGTGACGATCAGCAAGTCTCCTTCTTCCAGCCGATCCAAGAGCTTCGCGAAACCCTTGCGTTCTAGTGCGGGCACGGACCCGGAAACTGTCTCGGTGATGATTCGCTGCTTTGCTACTGTGAACCCGGCTGCTTCGATTTCTTGTACTTGATTGTCCGTCGTCTGATCGACGGTCGATACGCGGCAATAGCAAAATAGTCGAGTCATTGGCACCTGTGTATGTCCGAAATGGGAGTACGAATATTACCAGGTGTCCGATACGTATACAAGCTATATTTCGTACAGGTCAAAACCGGGGTGTACGGCACCGGTCGATTTTGGACATCCCTCCGACCCATTGCGTGGCGCTCGGGTCGAATCTACTTCCGTGCGTAAGAGGGCTACTGCAAGACGCGAATTCACGTCCTTGCGCTGAGACTAGCCTATTCGCCTGCTGCGATGCGCAACATGTGGCCGGCGGTCCTCCTTGGGTGGCTGAACCATGTAGCGGTGCCTACCATCGATTCGCCGTGCGAATCCAAGTTCCATTCCTGATGTGGCAAAATCCACTCTCCGTGCAACCAACATTTATCAAAAAATACCGAAAATCAGTCCATACAAAATCCATTTTAAGAAATACCCCCGGATCGACAAACACACTTCAACAATGAAAATACACTTTGCATTCGGAAGCGACGCAAAAACCGGAAATATCAACTCACAAGCGGAAAAAACACTTGAGTATATATTAATCCCCAAGCGCCTTCGAGGTTCTACTTGCGAGGAATTCATTCCCGCATTTCCCAATCCTAATTCCCTTTGGGGCGACATAGGAAATTCCAAGATTGGAAGTGGCAACGGCATAGTTATTGAAAATTGGAAACGCCCGCCACCGGTTTCATTCCTGCCCAATCAAGTCTGCATGTTTTGCATGACCGACATTCCTTTCCGAAAACTGGCATCCTCACCACATTCGGGTGAGTATGGAAAACTAGGAATTGCGTTTACGAATCAATTCATTAAGAGGATGGCGGCACGTCCAGTCCTTTACTACGAGATCGACGATCTCAAAACTGATCCGCTGGTCCTTCAATATCACGAAGCGCTAGAAAAACACAGCGAAACTCTTGACTTGCTTAGGCGACAACTACTTACATTTCGAAAACCAGCAAAACTTTGGCCTGATTTTCTTGAGTCTAAGGTCGCTAAAATTGAGATCATCAACGGACAAGCAGAGTTATCGGTTTCGCATTACTCAAGATATCCGGTCGGATATGATTTCACGAAGGAGCACGAAGTCAGAATTTGCCTCCAAGCTGACAATCCATATATAGACTTCTCGGAAGAGGACGTCCAATCTCTTATCGCGCCAAACGAGCACATAGCTATGATGTTGCGTCGCGAACTCGAAACAAAATGGAAGGCGATTCCTGAAATATTGATTTTTCCACAAAATTAACCGGCTAGATCTTCAATATTAATCGTTGAAGCACTTCATCGATGGCTAGTTCGATTTGCTTCGCCCAGACACACCGGTGTCCGGTCGGATTTAGAACCACCAAAACACTGGTTCTCGAAGGTATACACGTCTGCTACGAAATTCGTCTAGGGCCTTAAAGAACTAAGGCGAGTGTGCCGACAACCGGTGTGTGGACTAACATTTGTCCCATGACGATTGAACAACCGACTACAAGACACCGGGCTTTTCCGCAATGGCGCACAGCGGCGACGACACGACATCGCAATGACTGTAACAATTGAATTTCTAAGGCAATCTATAGACTCCTCCGCAGCCCTAGCGTGCCAGTGGTTCGAAGCTCAGTCGGCACCGAAAACACGTGAAACGTTCTTTGCGCGGGGACAATTAGGGGACGTAGGAAGCGGTGCGGTCTACGTTTACTACTCGGCTGAAGGAACCGCGTTATATGTCGGACAGACGGGAAGGACCGTTAAGTCACGTCAGCATGACGAGACATCGCCTCACAAGCTAAAAGAATGGTGGAACCAATGGGTCGTCATGCGCTTCGTGAACGTCGAAGACCACATGGACCGCCTCAAATTGGAATTCATGTTAATTTTGGCCTGCCGCCCCAAATACAACCTCGCGCACACTGGTTTTCGTGGACAGCATAAATGAGTTTATTCTCATAATAAATCCACCCTGACAAGTTAAAAACCACCATGCTAAAACTTACACTCGCTTTCATTCAAATTCTTATTGGATTTTATTGGGCTGGTGATATGGCCCGACAGAACCCGAAGATTAATGATTTCGTAGCGCATCTTGAAGACGGCTATGGAAGCTTCAATGATCGCCTAAAAGATATTAAGGTAATTGAAGGGTTGGCCGCCCTAAGAAAGCTCTACGGTTACATTGCCGCAATCTCATTCGTGTTGTTTTTCGTTCTACCAATACTTGTTGGCGCAAATCGCCTCCTAGCCGGATTCATCTCAACGGTTGGAATGGCAAGCGTATTTGGTTGGTTTTCAATAAAATGGTGCATGGACCACAAGAAGGCAGTCGCCGAGGTTGGATCGCAAGCTGGACTTTTGATTTTTGGTCCTGTGATTCTTGGCGCCTTCGACTTACTCATGGGGACTCGATTTATGACAATCCTCTGGGAGAGCCTATCTAGAATACCGGCGCCGGCTGGCTTCCACATCCCATATTTAACCAATCCTATTGCTATCGGCGGATGTCTTTCTCTTCTTTTTGCAGTCTTCCTTGCCGTGTACTACCTAATCGCGTGGGTACTTACAGTACCAGCCGCGTTTTTCTCGGCGGTGCTTGTATTGTTACCAGTAGCAGTCGCAAGAATGGTCCATACTGTCGCGCCGCGAAAAGCCTTTGTTGGTTTTACCTTGGTACTCTTCACGATTGCAACCCTGTGTTTGGTATGGCTTTAAAGAGGAGAACAGTCCCACCTTCACCCGCTTCCTTCAGCTTGGCGACGCCCTATGCCTGTCGGCAACGCCGGTCCTCATAGTCTTTCCGGGCGACGGCAGCCAGCATATCCGGCATCATCGCATTCAGTGTATCCAGCATCCGCCCGGTGATGTCATCGGTCTGGCTGGTCACCCGTCGGTCTGATTAGGATGGTTCGCATATCACCAGACCGATTTGGGTTCCCGCAAGGGGTTTATCGAACCGCCGAAGCACCGGTTCGGCTGATGTATACCCTTCCGGCACCATCACGCAATTTGAAGCGGGACGACGACGGACATCGCCGGAAGCTGGTTAGCCATATCCGTTCCGAAAGGAGCCGCGCTGAAATGTCCTAGCGAAACGCTTACTTGGGTATCATCTTCATGCCGCAGCACGTAACTGGTGCCGTCGAGTTACCTTGATCCTGTACGGGGGTACTCACATCCCACTGGATCATGCGGTAGTGAGATAGATACAAGCGAAAGATCGACGACTTCCGGGGAGCGCCGTGCGCTGGTACGCTGACAATTCAGAGCTAAACGGGATTCGCGACGCAGAGATACCGGACATCCTTGTATTCGGTGGTGTCGCTGTACCCGTGCAGTCCGAGCAAGCTCTTCGGAAGGCCATCGAGGAAGTCAAAGAACGGTTCGGGCATCGCAGAGCGCCGGTGAAGTGGAATTTCAAGGACTTAAAGTCACTTTATGAAAAACAGAATAAGGAAGGCCTGTATACAAGGCTAAGAGATTCGTCCAAGGAATGGAGAGAAGAAGTCTTTAAAGCGGTAAATAATTTCGACTTTACCATTATCATTGCGTGCATAGAGTCCTACAGCATCAAGCGAGACAACATTAAAGACAAGAAGGACATGCTGACACGCCACGTCTTTTCAAACGCACTCATGAGGCTTGGCCTTCACGCACGGGACAGGAAACCCGATTGCGTCCAGGTCGTCCTCGATTGGCCCGACAAGGGAAAATCCAAACCGTTCGATCTGGAATATGCGTCGGCCTTCTCCCACGGGCGAACCTACGACAAGGACGTGAACTACAGTTCCGGTCGGTTGGCGAACCTCGGCTTTCTCGACAGCCCCGTATACGCAAACATGCATCACAGCACCATGCTGCAATTTGCCGATTTAGTCGTGGGGGCCACAAGGGAATTGATCGAGTGCGCATACGAAAAGAAAGAATCGGCTTTTGGTGTTGATGTCCTCAAACACGTTTCGTCTCATTTCCGAGGCGCACCAAAATCCATATGTGGCCGTGGCATTAGCGTTCCCAGCGGAAATGTCAGATTACGAACAGCAATTGAGCGGTTCGTTAAAGAGAACCTGAATAACAGCATCCCAACTCAAATAATGTAAAGCTATATCGCTAACGATATAGTATGCTGACCGCCAGCATTCGACGCGATCACAAGAGCAACGACGCATCAGACCGAAATCTGTGCGACAGCAATCTTTCGATAAACCAACCATGGCACTTGACACATTGATCGCTGCCGGTGCTGCTGTCGCAGCAATAGTCTCGGCTCTTTATGCGTACCGAAGCGCTGATATAGCGAAGAGAGCATTGAAGCTAAGTGAGGCGGATTTCCGCGAGAAACACGACAGCCTCATGCCCTATCTTATCGACGCAGTCACATGGAAATCTGGCGAGTTGCGTATGGCGTCGTTCGCCTGTTCATTCACTAATGGCGCAACGACACCGAATACGCTGATCCGAATTGATCTTGTTATCCACGTGTATGACAAACAGGGCGCGCCATCCGAAATAATCCTGAACCCCACCACCGGCAGCACCCCGCCGAAGTGGGATTTAACCCCGCTGCCAATACCGCTGAATTTGCAGCCAAGATCGACCATCTCAGGTTGGATCAACTTTAAATTACCGAAAAATCTTTATGAAGCGTGGCGGGTTGACATGTATCAGATATTGGCACTTACCTCCACCGGGGAGAAAGAATCACTTGACGCATACATTCTAAAGACCATTGCGGACGAAGATGAATAAAAGTAAATTACAAAACCCGACACCGATAGTTGCTGATGGCGGTATCGCAACGACTGGCGTTGGCGAAGGCAGATTGGTTCCGGCACTCATCTTGGACTGTGATGAAAATCGCCCCTTGCATGAACTCATCGTCCTTCACGAAGATACACCGCCCGGGGACGTTATCGTAACGTGGGGAAGACCCCGGTTCGACAAGTCTGCCGCTTTCCTGGTGCTTGAATTCAAGAGACCGATTCATACGAAAGTGGTTCTTTCATTCGATGTCGCCAAACAAGGCGGACTAGTTGATGGAATCATCCATGCCAGAGGCGTCTACCTGCAATCAAAAGATTTTGGTCGCACCGTTTCGGCTGGCCTCAATAATCCCAAGATACTGGTGGAAATTCCGGCATCAGCAACGTTCCCTGGTTGGGATTCGCAATATCAGGATGTGCTTGTAAAGCAATTTAAGCGGCATGGATTCTCGCGCACGGAAGCCAAACAGGCCGCCGCAGCACATATGTCGCGACTTCGAGAACTATGGCATAGCCGCATGAAGGCTAAATGACCCGCCACTCAACGCTTACGTGTCCAAGAAGTCCCAATCGTTTCCGACGGCCCATCGAAGCGCAGATAGCTTACCGTGAAGCATTTCCAACTCATAGCCGTTAAATACGATCAAATCGTCTTCGTCAAACTCGTCTTCGATCTCTTTGGCAGTCTTCTGCGCACCGGCCCATATGTCGTCAACGATACAGTTTTGACGCTCAGGGTTCGCATACCATTCACCGTGGCTGACAATCTTCACTGCGCCTTCTTCGATCTCTTGCCGATTAGCTAGATAACACCGGTTATACCAGACCTGTTTACGAAGTCTCTTAATGGCTTCGTATATCTCGTCCAATGTACGCGGCTTGTCTTCGCACGCGTCATCATAGTCGTCGTCATCTTCGTCACAAGTGTCGTCGCTATCGCGGTCGGAAACTACCAACGCTTCGATAGGAAGGTGATCGGCTTCAGCACTGCTTTCAGGCAGAAGCTTGTTGTTCTCGTCTTCGTAAAAAAGGGCTTCCACTGAGTTGGAAACGATAATTTTATTTTGATTCATGGTTTGCTTCTATATTAAGTTAATGTGTCCATGCATTCATTGTTGACTACGCCGCGACAGCGGAACACGAAGGAATGCATCGAAATAAAGAGTTATATGCGTGCTTACTTGTGAGTCTGTCTATCGAACATGCAGGCCTGAACAATCCGACAATACGTAAGTGCGCCTTGATCTCCCTCCTTCCCGGAGGGAACCCTACGCCGGGAAAAAGACCAGTGACGAAGTGGCGAACGAAGGTCATTTCTGAAAACTTTTTCTTACTTGATTGATATGAAAAAATTTTCAAAAACAGGTGTTATTCGTCACTTCGTCACTGATCGGTCAAGGCAATTAGTTTGCTTCTGATCTAAATACCGGATGGACCTGCATTCCGAGTGGCGGACCATCATGGAAGATGTGGCGGGAATCGGTAAGGGAAAGACCAATCCAAAACGACTTCTTGTTCGATTCCCGGCTTGTACAACCCTTGTTGCGGAGTGATTTATTGAACTGCCGCAACGTGATTGGTCGTAATCCGCTATCTTGCGCCCACACCTTATAGTTGTCGTAGGCGTCCTTGGTGGAAATATCACCAGCCGATGACTTCGTACACTCGGTAAGCCACTGCGCAATGATGTCTTGGTCTTCTTTGTACGCCGCGCTTGCTTCGAGAATCACACGTGGCGTGTCAGTCAGTCGGCGGCGACGCCATTCCAAGCAACCTCGTGCCATCCACGCGAAGATGTGGGGCATTTCTTGCATCAGCTTGGCCGGAAGTGCTTGATCGCGCTCTTCGGGTGCGAACGTTTTCTTGAAGGGGATGATCCTCAAACGACGGTCGAAGCCACCGTCGTTACCGGAATTGTCCGGCATGTGGTTGCCCGTAATGACGAGCTTCATCACCGGCGTAAATTCAATCGGCGACCCGTAGTTTGCCCGCGCGGTCATCGAATCACCGGCAACAAGGCTCTTAATCCGGGACTGCGCGAACTTGGAATTTTCCTCCGCTTCCGAGGACATCACCATTCGTGCACCGATCAGTGGCACAAGGTCAGGCGTCGCCGCGCCACCCTGCCGACTGGCCCCACACAATGTCTCGGGCGCAACCACTCGGGCGTAGTCGCCCATGATGCGTTTCAAGGTCTCGACAAGTACAGACTTGCCGTTGGCCCCGTGTCCGTACAGAAACACGAAAATATGTTCCTCGGTTGAAGCGGTCAGCAGGTAGCCACAGTACCGGTGCAGCCAGTCGATCAATTCCACGTCACCGACCGAGACTTCTTCCAGAAACCGCTTCCAGCGGACGGCGCGATTCGGGTCCCCGAGTTCGGCCACGTTCATCGACTTAGTTACGTAGTCGTCCGGCGTAGCCGGTCTTGCAATACCGGATCGCAGATCGAGGACCTGTCGGGCATTGTCGAAGCCGATCAGCATCTCGTTCGCGTCGAGGTCCGCGAACGACACCCGAATTTGCGGAAAGGTCTCCAACGACGACACAGAATCACCCACCGTCTTCCGTTGCTGGCATCGGCGAGACCACTTCGCGAATTCAACCGAATGCGACAGGTATTGCCCTACCTCAGCATGCAGCATCTCAGGCAACTTCGTGGCTGCAAGCGTATTGACCCAAGAGCCGTCGGCGTCCCACGTCCACGCGGCGCCATCCCAGACCAACCACTTCCTCACGTCGTATACATACTTCAAGCGGTTTCCGACAAGGTACGCCAATCGCTGCGCGTTGCCATAGTCCGTCAGCGGATATGTCGTGGCTGTGCCGTTACGCACATCGAATCCGGGCAGGCTTGGAACCGTGATCGGGTCTAGGACCTCTGTAACAGGCACGACCTCAGGTCTCAGTGCTCCATGTAGTTGCCGCTCGACTACCTCGATTCCTTCGTCCCGGTGCAAGTCGTTGAAGTCGCCAGTTTCGCGACCATCGGCGAAGGCGGGGTAGACGGCAACTGCATTGGACGCAGCAGCCAGTGCATCGTTGGCATACCGCTCACCGGCGGCAGATTTGTCCAGATCACCGGCAATCAGGATGCGCGAGTTCGGGTATCGCGAACAAAGGCTTTCGGCCACCCGCGCAAGGTTTCCGCCATCGAAACAGACGACCGTCGCGCAGCCAGTCGCTTCGTGCAAGGAACAACCAGTCGCCCAACCTTCACACGCGATCAGCGGCGAACCATCAGCAGGATCGCCCAAGATCATGCGCCCGGACTTCATCTTGCCCTTGGGAAGATACTGCTTTTCTCCGGCATCATCGATGAACTGCAAACTCTGCAAGGCGTCGTCAGGGCCATACACTGGCAGCACCAGTCTGCCGTTCGAAGCCTGTCGTGCGCCGAAGGGCGTGATTCCCTTCTGCGTCACGTATTGGTATGCCGCTTGAAGTTCGGTGCTGTCGGCAAGCATTCGAATGGCGGTCTCTCTTGCCTGAGCGTGTTCGGCTGCGAGTGCTGCCGCAGCCTGTCGGCGTTGTTCTTCTGCGCGTCGGCGAATCTCTTTCAGTTCATTCGCGGACGGCGGCGGCGCATTGGAATCACGTTGTTGCCACACATACGTTTTACCCGTGCGGTAATCGCCGAACGCCGCGCCAGCGCCATCAGGGAAGAGTTTGCACCACCCGGCATCGTCGGTGTCTGTACCGTCGGTCGGAAATCGGACGACCCGACCGGCTTCTAGCCTGCGCTTCGGCGACGGGATTCCTGCTTCGACAAACGCTGTATATACATCTCGGGAAAAAATTACATTTTTGTTAGCTTGATTCATGGATCATTGCGCGTAATCGCGCACATCAGTAAGCATTCCTTATTGACTGAACGACATAGGCGCGAACAGTCGAATCGCCGTCGCATTATTGGCGACAGACGATAAGGAAGCTAGGGCGGTTAGTTCAGTTCTCGGGCGACATCTCGCCAGACGCACAAAAGTCATGCGAAAAGCGACGACTCAATAAGCCTGAGAACGCCTTGGGTACTACTAGGGGGAATTCATGTACCGCTTGACCAGAACAGTCGAAGCGTTGCGGCAGAAGCCGCTCAGTGGTGTTCAGCCGAAGGCGTGAACGAAATCAAAAACTCAGTGATACGCATTATGCCTGAATGGGCCGCACTTGTCAATCCAATTCTTGACATGCGGTCTGTTTCGTGGGCCGCCCGTTATTATCGCAGCAGTGGCAACCGGTCGAAACCAATGCACCTGACTGGCTGACGAACAATCCAGTATCACGGCTACCAGTCGCACCATTGCACCGGACCATTGCAGATACTGTCTGCAATGGTCAGTTGGTACGGCCCGCTGCAACAGTCGCGGGTGCAACAGTCGGCAGCAGCGTTTACCAGTGCTACCACCAATCAACCATCAGTGGTTCGATGGCAACAGGCAACAGGCAACAGGCAACAGGCAACAGGCAACAGGCAATGACGATAGCGCACCACCTGGATCGAGTACCGAGTGCGACGGTCGCAACGGTTCAGCAATCGCCACCTTTGCGACAACCATCGACCCCGGCAGTCCGACTGTTGCTACCAGTTCACCGGTCCATTGCCACCAGTCGAGGACATCCGTCGCGGCACCATTCAGCGTGCTGCTACCACAGAAGAGCGCGGACAGCAGTCACCAGATACCGTCACCATCACCGGCTACCATCTGCGCAGCAACCATCAGTCATTGGTCAGCGTCACCATTCAGTACGCCGCTACCAGTGAAACTGGACTGTGCGACAGTGATACGGACTATCGGTCTACCATTGCAACAGTGGTGCGGTACTGTTGGTCGCAGGGGCCATACCACCGCCATCATTGACTACCGCGAAGTACCAATGGTCAATCGGCCATTGGTGGTACAGCGGACACTGCAAGCGTGTGTAACCAGTCCGTCCACCATTGCTACAGTGCGTCCGTAGCAGTGTGTCATGCAATGGTGCACCAGTCAGCACCATTGCCCGACCTGGTATCAATGGTCGGTGCAGTCAGTGGCCGGTCCACATTGCATTGCAGTCTACCAGTCGGTAACAGTCACCAGACGCGGCACCACTGGTCAATCAGTCTGCCTACCATTGGTACAGTGGTTCCCTATCGTCTGCAATCCAATGGTGCATCAGTCAGTACCATTGTCCGACCGGGCATCAATGTGTAGCGACTACCGCCATATGGCGACAGCCGCAGCCTTCAATGGTCGCAGCGGTCGCGCCAGTCACACATATAGTGTGAACGGATCGTCGCCGGTCGTACCAGTCATCGACAATGGCAACACTGGATCGACCATAGCGCCTTACAATTCGAATTGTTGTCGGGAGGGCATTTGACGATGGACTGGCATGGACTTCAATTTCTCGAAAGCACCGACAACCTTCGGAGCGTAATCCAGCACCATCACGGTTGGCATCCGAACGCCGAACAAGCCCGCGAACTGTCGGCCTGCATACGTCAAGGACGCCTGTTCTACGAGACAGCCTCCACCGCACCTCTCGAAATCAAACCGCTACAGTTGTTCTACGGAATGGTAGCCTTCGCAAAGGCACTCGTCCTCGCCAGCGACCGCCACCAACGCTTGGGAACGATGGTAGGTAGCCACGGCTTGACTGATTGTTCGGCGGCCAACAGTCGATTATCCGACCTGTGCGTTCTGATTCGTGGGCGCGGCACGTTCTCAGCATTCAACGACGTAGTGTCCCGGCTCAACCGGTTGTGCTACTTCGGTGTGGGTAGCCATCCGATGTCAATTGTCTTACCGTGCGCTAACTCAGCGGACCTCGACGGCGTGCGGATGACGTTGAAAGACATCCTCAGCAGGACGCCTGGGTTGGACCGCATTTACCGGGCGACATTCAATACACAGGCAAACGCTGAACCCCTGTGGATTCAAGGACCGTCGATAGACGGCGAACCTTGGACGATACGAATCGATGACGCGTCAATGTTCGACTCTCGCGAATCATTGCGTACAATCGTGAACCGATGGCGTGAGCGCTTCCCGTTCTTGGCGGGCTGGCGCGTATCCACCGCGCAGTGTAGCTGGGGCAAATCGATTATTGTCTTTGCAAACGCTGCCCCGAACGGAGACGATATAGCTGACGACCAACTTGAAGCAAACGGCGCGGCGTTCCAAGTGCGCGGTGGTGTGCCCCGGGAGCACCTGCTCCAAGACATACAGCATCACGTTGATCCAGTTGGTGGCGGCTTTGGAAGCGGCGGGCAGTACGCCATTGCCCCGGTGAACGGCCACTTCCTGTCAGAGTTTTCGCTTCAATACGCCGCGCTCTTTGTCCTTAGCTCTCTGGTACGCTACCGTCCTCAGATTTGGATGCACTCGCTGTCGCAGACCGCTGCGGCGAACCAACCGGCTGATGATGGACCTCTTGCGCTCATAGAAGCGCTGATGTCGCAAAATCAACGGCAAGTGCCACAACTTGTTTGCGAAATCATCAACCCCGGCTTGGCCGCCACAGTGTAATGGTTTTGGGAGTTAAGGCTATGGCGATCAACGATCTGCTGAAACAGGTGCTGGATTTCCGCGATGCCCGCGACTGGCATCAATTTCATACTCTCCGCAATCTGATTGTCTCCACCAGCATTGAAGCCGGTGAGCTACTAGAGACGATACAGTGGAAGACCGATTCAGAGATTGAAGCCCTCCTCCTCGATCCGACACAACGAAACAACCTCAAGCATGAATGCGCCGATGTGTTCATCTACCTTTTGCTAGTCGCCCATACAGCGGGGTTCGATCTCCTCGATGCAGCGTCAGAAAAGCTCAAGCTGAATGCGGAGCGCTACCCAGTGGACAAGGCAAGAGGAACCGCCGCGAAATATTCCGAATTATGATTATCGGAAGCTCTCTCGATGAAACGCCAAAGCCTCACTGGACGGGTGTGCGGATGGATTGGCCGGAGGCGTTAGCTTCTTCCCCTCCAATTCGGCGTAGGACGTGCCGGCAAGTCGCGGGCTGACCATCAAAGCGAACTCCTCCGTGACAGCCAGCAACCCTTCATCAAACAACCGATGTAAGTCCACCCGCAGACAAAGACCGTTCTGCGGATGGTTACTTTGTTCGTTAATGTAGGGCTGGATATGTGCGGCTTCCAGCAACTCCACAACCGATTCACCGAAAACGCAGCAGCGATAGTTGTAGTTGCGAAGTATCTGCTGGCGAAACGCAGACTGCCCCTTCCGGTCCTTGCGTTGAGACGGCTTGCGACTCACGGCGCCAGTTACCATCTCGAAAGCGTTCGTCACGGCACTCCCCCCAAGGTGGGCCGCAAAGCCATCCGCCTCGGGGAAGTATTTGAGTTTGACGATCTGCGGCGGAAAGAGATGACCGAACGTTTCTGGAACAAAGAAGCGGTCGTCATCCAACATAACAACGTCCTCCAACTCGATGCACCCGATCATCGGATTGTCCGTCGCTACGTACCCGTTCGCTCGTCTTTGCGCAAACCCCTCAATCTTCGCAACCAAGTCGGCGTGACTATCGACGCCATTCCCCAGTCCATAGGTATCCCATGCCGCCTCTGCCGTCATATCGACGTAGCGACTGAAAACGCCGTACCCGCCGATCTTGCGCACCGGCGCCTTTAACATGAAATACAGGCGATCCCCCTTTCCAAGACCCTTCACGCCCCATGGAGTCGGTGTCCAGAAATTTACAAAGCGCCCCACCGGTGCCGCTCTAAGCCTCTCAAACCAGTCAAGATCGGTCGGCGCAATCGCAAACATGTAATCCCCGTGTG
This sequence comes from Paraburkholderia lacunae, assembly GCF_003353175.1. Lineage (GTDB taxonomy): Bacteria > Pseudomonadota > Gammaproteobacteria > Burkholderiales > Burkholderiaceae > Paraburkholderia > Paraburkholderia lacunae. The sequence continues at coordinate 363,759 of NZ_QHKS01000001.1, forward strand.
GATAAGTAGACCATCGCCAATCAGTTACGCCGTCAATGCGTCCGGCGCATCCTTCGATGCCAACAACTGTCCTGTCCTACAGTCGCGATCGGCTGCTGAACATCGAAACGCGGCAATGACTTCACGATCTTCATCGTTTCGAGGCTGACCGTCACGACACGCCGGACCCGCTACTTTAGGACGTTAACGGAGACCGGCTGATCGTCGTCGCCTTCTACTTGGATTTTGTAGCCGCCCGACTTCGATTGAAAGATTATTACGTTCGGCGAATACGCATAGTGGTAATGGTAGTGATAGACGGCCTGTTGAATCACATGTCCGTCCATTAGCTTGTAGATGGTCTCGCCATCCCACCCGTGGAATTCCCCGTCAATCTTCCCTTCGTATGCACTTTGAGCGATGGCAGAAGCAGACGCCAACGAAACCAGCAGTGCCGCAAGAACGACTTTCATAAAAGTCTCCCCCTCTTTCAGATATTGAGGTGTCTGTAAGCACGCGTTCATGGCTCGCTTTCGACGTTCCACCCGTTATGTACCGGATAACGGCAGCGTAGGGAAAGCCTTTAGCCGGCTGCCATGGACCGCGCTTCGGGGTGGGAGATTAAGGAATAGGCTCAATGACACCTGCCCGAGGTATCGGCGGCTTTTCGACTTTCCACAATGCAGGAAATACCCGCAGAATGTCGGTTGGAATCAATTCAGACCGAGGCCGAACAATGGCAACAATGAACGAGCACGGAAACGTGACCGCTAACTGTCCAACTTGCAATGGCGCGTTGACATCATTCATTGTGGGCGATGCACAGCGAGGGCGGTATGGCGAAATATTTCGCCAAGTCGGCAGCGACGGAGAAATATACCGGCTGGCGTGCTGCTCCGGTTGTGGCACTGGCGCACTTATCACACTCGCGACCGCCCGCGATCTGCGCGGTGGTGGGACAGCAGTGCGCATGATCGATTTCTACCCGGAAGCTGAGATTCGGCAAACTTTGCCGGACGCCGTTCCCAAGGGCATCATCAAGGAATTCCGGGAAGGTGAGGAATGTGCAGAAGCCGGGTGCTACCGTGCCGCTGCCGCCTTGTTTCGGTCCGTGCTGGACAAGACGCTTTGCGCCAACGGGTACAAGCTGAAAAAGGGCACGCCGCTCGAACAGCAGATCGACTTGGCCGCCGAAGATGGCGTCATCACTGCATCACGCCGGAAACGCGCCCACGAAGAGATTCGCACCTTGGGAAACTACGTGCTGCACGAAGAGTGGCGGCAAGTCACTCCGTCGGAAGTGAAGGTTGCCAAGGAATACGCGGCATACCTACTGCACGACTTCTACGATGATCGGGAAACCGTGCTGGCGTTGCTTCGAGAGAAGAACCGTTTCGCTGATGAAGACCGGCCATCGGACGATGATGACTGACGGTCAAGCTCGGTCGCGTAAGCGACCATACGTCCCTACGCGTCGGTGGATGTCCACGAACGCCGCATTTCGCGTAAACTCATGTTTAGCGTTGGAAGCGCCGATTTTTCTTGTTCCAATCCTGCTCCAACGCTGCTCCACTCAACCAACTAGATTGGTCAAGATCGAACGAAGCGCAGCCCCTAAGCCTTTGATTCTAAAGACTGTCCCACAAGGCTACGAACGGCATCCAGACATGTGCAAGGCGGTGGATCGCGGCATGACGATCACCGATGTGCGTGTGATGGAGAAGCACGGCGGGAAGTCGGGGGATTGGGTGGCGGCCTGATGGCGGCCTGATGGTGGCCTGATTCGGCCACCATCGGCGCCCCGCTGCGGCGCTGAAGCTCACGGACGACAGCGCGGCATCACTCCTCTTCGCTGTCGTCGTCCTGATTGACATCGCTCGGCGGCATGCCGTACCGCTTCATCAATTCTGCCTTGAAGCCGGTCAGCGTCTTCTGCTCGTCGCACAGTCCATACAGATAGCTGAGCTGCGACGGCCAATCCTTCAATTCCTCGGCAAAAATCTTCAGGCGTTCGACCGTGTCGAATGCCGCCGCCGTATCGCCGCTCAATGCCTGCAGCACCGCATAACGGCGCAGCACGGTTTCGCCCGGCAATAGCGCCATCGCCTGCTTGTGCATCGCGAGTTTGTGTTGCAGGTCCATCGAATTCATCGGCAGCAGCGTCGCGAGGCCATACTCGCCCCACGCCTGGAACAGGAACGACGGGTCCGCGCGGTACTGTTCGGCGGGACGCGAGCCGTAATACAGCACCTCGGCGCGAGCGTAGTCGCGATACACCGGATATAACGCCGCCAGCCCGCCGAACACCACCACCGCGAACGTGCCGAACGACAGGCGGCCAGGCACGAGGCGCAGCGGACGCGTCTCCAACAAACCGAACACGAACATCGCCGGCAGCAGAAAGAACATGTACTGCTGCGGATACTCGACCAGCGCATGCATGACCAGCACGCCGATCAGCGCAATGCCGAATACGCGCGCGGAAGTGTGCGGCGCACGCACGACGCGCACCATCCACGCGACCAGGCCAAACAGCACGATCGCGAGGCCGATCAAGCCGGTTTTCGCGAGCAGATCGATGAAGACGTCATGCGAGTTATTGGCGATCTCGACACCGCCGAGCGCCTTCACATACTCGTACTGGTAGCCCGGAAATTCGCCCCAGCCGACACCCAGCAACGGATGCGTCCTGAACATCGTCCAGCCGTACTTCCACAGCGCGAGGCGCGGAGCGATCTGGCCGGCGTCCTTGAAGCGATCGGTAGCCGACTGCCCGAGTTCGAGGTGGTAGTGCACATTGGCCCAGCGGATCAACGCGTTGATGACGAAGAACAACACCGCGAGTGCGATCGGGATCAGCCATTCGCGGTTGCTGCGGCGTAGAAGCGGCTCATTGCGCGTCTGCGCAAACGCCATCCAGAAACCCGCCACCACGATCACGCCCATCTGCAACCAGGGACCGCGCGATACGGTCAGCGCGAGGCCAACCGCGAAGATCGTCGACACCAGCAGCCAGACGCCGATAGCAAGTTGGCGCGTCTGCGCGAGAAACAGCGCGCCCGCCATGGCAAACGCAATATAAGTGGCGAGGTGATTCGCCTGCGCCATATTGCCGAACGGCCGGCGCTCGACGATCACGTTGTAGGCAACGACGAGCGGCGACACCTTCGCTTCGACGTGAAGCAACTGGATGACCTGGCAGAACACCGCATACAGGCCGCCGATGATCAACGCCCAGGCCGCCCAGCGCAACGCGGTTTCGGTAAGTTTTGTGCGTGTGAAGCCATAGCCGGCATGCGCAGCCATGAAGGCCGCGAGCAGATAGCCGCCGCCGAGCCAGTTCATCGACGGCTGCCTGACTGGCAGCAACGCCGATTGCGCAACCAGCACCAGTCCGAAAAACAGCGGCACCAGCGCGACGACCGGCGATGCGAACGAAATGCGCGGCGTGGCGCTCCACACCAGTAGCACGACGCCCGCGCCGGTCAGCAGGTACAGCGCGAGCGCCGTGAATTCAGCGTAGAACGTCGGAATCGGATAGGTGTGGTTGACGACTGCATAGGGCAGCACCAACGCGAGAGACAGCAGAATGAGAGACAGGTAGCGCGCGAATGGGGTGGGCATTGAGTAACCGGAGGCGTCAGCAACCGGCGCACTATACAAAAAAATTCTTCTGCTGTGCGCCGGACGCGCCGAAATATCCTGAAAATCAGCCTTTTACATTCGGCTACCGCTCAGACAGCGGCTCATGCGCGGCACTCCGGTGGTGCAAGATTCGACGGCAACGTCGGCGCATCGGCCGGCACGGGACCGGCACCCGGCGCAGGTAATGAAGACGCCGTCTTGCCGCCGGCAAAACATTCCCATGTAACCGCGCCAGCTTGCGAAGAACCTTTACTCAACGCGATCCGTGCCGTGGGCGCGCCTACGTTGTCGGGCACCGAAGGCACCAGCGTGAGCGTATTCGAACCAGCCTGCGCCACGCGCGTCGTGAAAGCGACAGTAATCTGGCCGGTGTCCTCGTCGACGCGAATCGACTCGACGTTGCGGGTGGCCGGCGGCGACGCATAACCGCCGCCGAACGCATTGCCGCTGGCGGCGTTCTCGGACACCGCGAGACGCGCGGACGCGGCCAGCGACAAGCCTTCACCAACGCGGCTGCGAGCCAGATAGTCCTGATACGCCGGAATCGCGTAAGCAGCGATCACGCCGACAATCGCCAGCACGATCATCAATTCGATCAGCGTAAAGCCGAAGCCGCCAGGGCGGCAGGCGCGTGCAATTCGCGCGGGCCACTGCGCCCGCCGGGAGCTTGAGCGCGCGGAAAGCGTGGACTGTGGATAAGGGGAATACGGCAAAGTAACGATCATCGGCAGGCTCCTGAAACGAAAAACGCCTGCCCCGCGAATCGGGGACAGGCGTTTCCATCGTAGCCAGCAGCGCTTGCTCTACACAGTCAGCCGGATGGCCAACGTTGCGCTATCCCGGCGCTGCTCCGCCAAGGTTCAGGCCGCCGCGCGTTTGGCGTTGCGGCGCTTGAGCAGATAGCCCAGCACCACGACGAACACCGCACCGGCGATGCTCATACTGTATTCGGCCACCGGCGTATCGAGGATCGGCCAACGGTCGCCCGCCGGATCGTTGATGATCAAACCACCCGCAATCCAGCCGAGCAACGCGGCGCCGAGCGTGATGACGATCGGAAAGCGGTCGAGCAGTTTCAGCACCAGTTGGCTGCCCCACACGATCAGCGGAATGCTGACCACCAGCCCGAAAATCACCAGCGCAAGACGATGTCCTGGATCCGCAGCCTCGGCCGCGCCGGCAATCGCGATCACGTTGTCGAGGCTCATCACCGCGTCCGCAAGGATGATGGTCTTGATCGCCGACATCAGCTTGTCGGCCGGCTTGATGTTCTCGTGAACATCGTGCGCGGGCGCCAGCAGGCGCACGCCGATCCACAGCAGCAGCAGACCGCCGGTAAATTTGAGCAGCGGCACGTCGAGCAGCGCGACCGCGAACGCGATCAGGACGACCCGCAGCAGAATGGCGCCGGCCGTGCCCCACAACACGCCTTGAGTGCGCTGCGCGGGCGGCAGCTTGCGGCAGGCCAGCGCGATCACGACGGCATTGTCGCCCCCGAGCAGGATGTCGATGACGATGATCTGAATGACTGCGCCCCAATGGAGCGTGGCGAAAAACTCGAGCATAGGTGGAGGACTAAGAGGAGGTCGAACGCGCGGCCAACAAAAAAGCGGAGGAGTCGAAAACTCCCCCGCTTATTAAGACTGCACGCTTACGAAAGGATTTCGTAAGCGTATCAAAAACGCGCCGCTGCAGCACGCGAATTTCGATTTACAGCATCGCCTTCAGAAGACGCGCCATTTCCGACGGGTTCTTCGTGACCTTGATGCCGCAGGCGTCCATGATTTCCAGCTTGGCTTCGGCCGTGTCCGCACCGCCCGAGATCAGCGCGCCGGCGTGGCCCATGCGCTTGCCCGGAGGCGCCGTCACACCGGCGATAAAGCCAACCACCGGCTTCTTCATGTTGTCCTTGATCCAGTACGCAGCGTTCGCTTCGTCCGGACCGCCGATCTCACCGATCATGATGACGGCGTCCGTGTCCGGATCGTCGTTGAACATCTTCATCACGTCGATGTGCTTCAGACCGTTGATCGGGTCGCCGCCGATACCGACTGCCGACGATTGGCCGAGGCCGATCGCCGTCAATTGACCCACCGCTTCATACGTCAGCGTGCCCGAACGCGACACGACGCCGATGCGGCCCTTGCGATGGATGTGACCCGGCATGATGCCGATCTTCAGTTCGTCCGGCGTGATCGTGCCGGGGCAGTTCGGTCCGAGCAGCAGCGTCTTGCGGTTTTCGCGACGCATACGGTCCTTGATCTCGATCATGTCGCGCACAGGGATGCCTTCCGTGATACAGATCGCCAGATCCAGATCGGCTTCAACCGCTTCCCAGATCGCAGCAGCAGCGCCTGCCGGCGGCACGTAGATCACCGACACGGTGGCGCCCGTTTCAGCCTTGGCCTCAGCGACGCTCGCGTAGATAGGAATGCCTTCGAAGTCTTCGCCGGCCTTCTTCGGGTTCACGCCTGCAACATACGCTTCACGGCCGTTTGCATATTCACGGCAAGCACGCGTATGGAACTGACCGGTCTTGCCGGTGATGCCCTGCGTGATGACTTTGGTGTCTTTGTTAATCAGAATCGACATGTATTGACCTCTGTTCGTTTGGCGTCGCGCGATTGCGCCACACGGCGAAATGTTCTCCGCCCGCGTCGCTCACGCGCCGCCATTCGTAATCCTGGGTTCCTGGTAAAGGCGCTCTTTACTTGCCTTGAGCGGCCGCGACGACCTTCTGAGCAGCTTCTTCCATGCTGTCCGCCGAGATGATCGGCAGGCCGGATTCGGCGAGCATCTTCTTGCCGAGGTCTTCGTTCGTGCCCTTCATGCGCACGACGAGCGGCACCTGCAGATGAACCGCCTTCGACGCGGCGATCACGCCTTCGGCGATCACGTCGCAGCGCATGATGCCGCCGAAGATGTTCACCAGGATCGCCGTCAGGTTCGGGTTCTTGAGCATCAGCTTGAACGCTTCGGTGACCTTCTCGGTCGTCGCGCCACCGCCCACGTCCAGGAAGTTCGCCGGTTCGCCGCCGAACAGCTTGATGGTGTCCATCGTCGCCATGGCCAGACCTGCGCCGTTCACGAGGCAGCCAATGTTGCCGTCGAGCGAGATGTAGGCGAGGTCGAACTTCGACGCTTCGACTTCAGCCGGATCTTCTTCGTCCAGATCGCGGTACGCGACGATTTCCGGGTGACGGAACAGCGCGTTCGAATCGAAGTTGAATTTCGCGTCCAGCGCGATGACCTTGCCGTCGCCGGTCAGGATCAGCGGGTTGATTTCCGCGAGCGATGCGTCGGTTTCCCAGAATGCCTTGTACAGACCTTGCAGGATCGCGCGCGCTTGCGGGATCGATGCGTCGGGCACGCCGATTTTCTTCGCGAGGTCGTCAGCTTCGGCGTCCTTCAGGCCGGTCGACGGGTCGACAGCCACCTTGTGGATCAGCTCGGGCGTCTTTTCCGCGACTTCTTCGACGTCCATGCCGCCTTCGCTCGATGCCATCACGACGATCTTCTGCGACACGCGATCGATCACGAGGCCGACATACAGTTCCTTCTTGATGTCAGCGCCTTCTTCGATCAGCAGACGATTCACCTTCTGGCCTTCCGGACCGGTCTGGTGCGTGACGAGCTGCATGCCGAGGATCTGGTTCGAGTATTCACGAACCTGTTCCAGCGACTTGGCGACCTTCACGCCGCCGCCCTTGCCACGGCCACCCGCGTGGATCTGAGCCTTCACGACCCATACCGGGCCGCCGAGCTCTTCCGCGGCCTTGACCGCATCATCCACCGAGAAGACCGGCTTGCCGCGCGGTACCGCGACGCCGAATTTCCGCAGGATTTCCTTACCCTGGTACTCGTGAATCTTCATGCGTGATTCCCTTCAGTCTGAGAGTTGGATTGAACTTCGTTTCCGCTGCCGTCGTTCACGCCGGACGCGCCGCTGCCGTTGCCAGTCAGACGGGACGCTCCGTCGCCCGAGCCGGCCGCGCGATCCGCTGAACGCGGCGCGTGGCCATACCAGCGCGGATAAAACTGTTGCACCGCCTCGCCGTCGAAACGCAGCGCGTGGCAGCGTCCCAGCTGGAATGGCGGTTTGTCGTTGGAATGCTCGCCAGCGCCGTTTGTGCCGTTTGTGCTGTCTGCGCCTTTGGCCTGCCCGGTCCTTGAACTCGCCGTTGCGCGCGGCGTACCTTCGCCAGGCGTGCCGTCGTTGGTGTTCCATACGTCGCCGGCGAACGCCTGGATCGCGGCGGTCGGCAAAAGCGCGCACAACTCGGTGAGATGCGTGCAGCCAGCCGTGCCGGCCAGCAAACGGGCGGCATCGCTACGGAAGTTCTGGAACAGATTGAGCCCGATAAGGGCGCGGTAGGCGGGATTACTGGCTTGACACAAGCCTGGATAGGGCACCCAGTCGGACGACGCTTCTGCGTCGACGACATTGAGCTTGCGATCGATGGTGATGCGAAGCCAGAGTTCATGGATCGGCTGACCCTTGGGCCGGACGCCCGACGCAAGCACCACATCGCGTGGTTTTTCGTCGGTCAAGCACGCTTCCACATCCCACAGGCCATCGGCTCGCTCATGGGCTTCCGCTCTGATTGCGCGGCGATGGCGCAACTGACGGGAGACAGGTGGGGAGAGCGGCATGCGGAAAGGAAAGGCCGGATTGGAAAACCAGCGAATCTTAGCATACTGGGTATTTGAGACAGGTCGGAATGCGCAGGGCCGCTGGCGGGCGCGCTTGAGCACGAGGGACCTGGTATCGACGCGGGACTGGCGATAAGGCGAAGGGTGGGTTTGCGTCGCTTGGCGCGCGCCAGGTTGGCGGCAAACTGGCGGCAAACTGGCAGCAAGCGGCAACGCGCACCGCGGCCGGCCTGTCTTTCGAAGCGCTGACCGGACTACGCGGCTTGTCGCTGCGTCACTCTTCGTCGATACCTTTGAGGATTTTGCCGATCGTGGCGCCAGAGAAACCGCGCGACGCCAGAAAGCGCGCCTGCCTGGCACGCTCGGCGGGGCTTTCGGGAAGCTGACCGAACTTCTTTCGCCAGACGGCTTGAGCGCGCACCAGTTCGGTTTCCCGCAATTGCGCGCTGGCCTCTTCGACCAGCGCCTGGTCGACGGCATGCTGCTTCAGTTCGCCGACAATCCGGCTCGCGCCCAACCTCGACGAGCGCCGATGAATCAGACTTTCTGCAAAACGCGCATCCGATAGCCAGTTTTCGGCTTCAAGTGTGTCGAGCAAGGTGTCGAGCGAATCGGTTTCTTCAACGAAAGGCTTGAGCTTGCGCGCGAGTTCGGCGCGGCTGTATTCACGCCGGGACAGATAGCCGAGCGCGCGGCCTTTTAGAGAAAGGGCGGGACGCTGGGATTTTTTGGAGTCATCCTGATCCGGTTTCGCTTCGTCTGGTGCGCGGCGCGAACGGGTGTAGGTAGTTTCAGATGGATCCGCTGCGGACCGTGCGGAAGAATCGGGCTGCCGGCCCCGGCGTGCGGCCCGATCATGTGCGTCAAACGACTCGAACGGATCGTCGTCACGCGGGCCGCCCGCGTGATGTCCAGCATTGGACAACGGCCGGCCCTTGCGTATCACGTGATGGTTACTCTTCTTCGTCCGCGACTTCGGCGCCTGCGCCGGTCACCGCTTCCGCCATGGCATTCACGCCCAGCGACTCACGGATACGGTTTTCGATCTCACGGGCGATGTCCGGATTTTCGCGCAGGAATTCGCGCGCGTTGTCCTTACCCTGACCGATACGTTCGCCGTTGTAGCTATACCAGGCACCGGCCTTGTCGACGATCTTCGCCGACACGCCGAGGTCGATGATTTCGCCCTGACGCGAAATACCTTCGCCGTACAGAATGTCGAAAATCGCTTCGCGGAACGGAGGCGACACTTTGTTCTTGACGACCTTCACGCGCGTTTCGTTGCCGATCACTTCGTCGTTCTTCTTGATCGAACCGATCCGGCGAATATCCAGACGCACCGACGCGTAGAACTTCAGCGCGTTACCGCCCGTGGTGGTTTCCGGGTTGCCGAACATCACACCGATCTTCATGCGGATCTGGTTGATGAAGATCACGAGGCAGTTCGTGCGCTTGATCGTACCGGTGAGCTTGCGCAGCGCCTGCGACATCAGACGCGCTTGCAGACCTGGCAGCGAGTCGCCCATTTCGCCTTCGATTTCAGCCTTCGGCACGAGTGCCGCGACCGAGTCGATCACGATCATGTCGATCGAGCCCGAACGCACTAGTGCGTCGGCGATTTCGAGCGCCTGTTCGCCGGTGTCTGGCTGCGAAACCAGCAGGTCGTTCACGTTCACGCCGAGCTTGCCCGCGTACTGGATGTCCAGTGCGTGTTCCGCGTCGATAAACGCTGCCGTGCCGCCGATCTTCTGCATTTCGGCGATGACTTGCAGCGTGAGCGTGGTTTTACCGGACGACTCCGGGCCATAGATTTCGACGACACGGCCACGCGGCAAACCGCCGACGCCCAGTGCGATGTCGAGGCCGAGCGATCCGGTTGAGACCACCTGGATGTCTTCGACTACCTCACCTGCGCCGAGCCGCATGACCGACCCTTTGCCGAACTGCTTTTCGATCTGCGCGAGTGCGGCAGCGAGTGCCTTGCTCTTTTCAGCAGTCAGTCCAGCCGAGCCTTTCTTGCTTTCTTCCATGAATCGTCCTTTGCTATGATGAACGGCGTCTGAGGCAGATGTGCAGCCCCCTTTTAGCGGACAGCACACGAAACCCAGACACTGTATAAAAAAACAGTAGTTTTGGCAAGCGCGATTCTCGTGCGAACGCGCATTTTTACCGTCGCGCCGCCCAACTACCCACAATTATTTTCGGAGACCGCTGTGCGCCGGGGGACACCCCACGGTGCCGGCAAAGCCAGGCTGGCGCATCATGCGAATTCTGATTGCCGAAGATGACAGCATACTCGCGGACGGTCTGGTTCGATCACTCCGCCAATCGGCCTATGCTGTCGATCACGTGAAAAACGGCGTCGAAGCGGATACCGCGCTGTCGATGCAAACTTTCGATCTGCTGATTCTCGATCTCGGCCTGCCGCGGATGTCCGGGCTCGAGGTGCTGCGCCGTTTGCGCGCGCGTAATTCGAACCTGCCGGTGCTGATCCTGACCGCCGCGGACAGCGTCGACGAACGCGTCAAAGGACTCGATCTCGGCGCCGACGACTACATGGCCAAACCCTTCGCGCTGAACGAGCTCGAAGCGCGCGTGCGCGCGTTGACGCGGCGCGGCGCGGGCGGCGGCCCGACGGTGGTGCGGCACGGCTCGCTGTCGTTCGATCAGGTCGGCCGGATCGCCTCTGTCAATGAGCAGGTCATCGATCTGTCGGCGCGCGAACTGGGTTTGCTCGAAGTGCTGCTGCAGCGGATCGGCCGGCTGGTGTCGAAGGAACAGCTGGTCGACCATCTGTGCGAATGGGGCGAAGAAGTCAGCAACAACGCGATCGAGGTCTACGTGCACAGGCTGCGCAAGAAAATCGAGCCGAGCGGCGTACGCATCATCACCGTGCGCGGCCTGGGTTACTGTCTCGAGAAAGCCGCGCAGCCCGCGAATCCGGCGCCCCCCGCGGCCGACCCCGAGCCGCCCTCCTCGCCCGTGTCTGGCGCGATGCCGGCGAGCCACCACTACAAATAGAGACAGAGGACGCCCATGTCCGCACGCGCAGACCGCGCTACGGCGCACGCGGCGGACCTCGACGAAGCGCGCGACGAGCGCTACGCCAATCCGTTCGCCCCGCCCGACGAAACCGAAGCCGCCGCCGAGGCGCGCCCGCGCTCGCTGTTCGGCGAGATTCTCGACTGGATGCTGGCGCCGCTGCTGCTGCTCTGGCCGATGAGCCTCGCGGTCACCTATCTGGTCGCCAAGTCGATCGCCAATGGGCCGTTCGACCGCGCACTCGAAACCGACGCCTACGTGCTCGCCCGGCAGATTCATCCGGTCAACGGCGTGGCGGAGTTGTCGCTGCCCGACTCCACCCGCGACTTTCTGCGCACCGACAATGTCGACAGCGTGTTCTATCAGGTGCTCGGCACGCGCGGCGAACTGGTGGGCGGCGAGCGCGACATGCCGCTGCCGCACGAGGAAGACCGGCCGCAGCCCGGCCTCGTCGAATTTCGCGACGACGTGCTGCGCGGCAACGATATCCGCGTCGCCTATACGACCGTCGAGTTTCCGCAGACGCCCGGCGCGCAACCGGTGCTGGTGCAAGTCGCCGAGACGCTCGACAAACGCAGCCAGTTGGCCAACGACATCATCAAAGGTGTGATCCTGCCGCAGTTCGTGATTCTGCCGCTGGCGATCCTGCTGGTGTGGTTCGGCCTGTCGCGCGGCCTCGCACCGCTGCACGCGCTGCAAGCGCACATCCGCGCGCGCCGTCCCGACGATCTGTCGCCGCTCGAAGCGCGCCGCGCGCCGCCGGAAATCGAGCCGCTGGTGACGTCGTTCAACGATCTGCTGACGCGCCTCGAACAGAACATGGAGCTGCAAAAGCGCTTCATAGCCGATGCCGCGCATCAGATGAAAACGCCGCTCGCCGGCCTGCGCACGCAAGCCGAACTGGCGTTGCGCCAGGACGCCTCCGATGAAGTACACCGCTCGCTTGAACAGATCGCCACCAGTTCCGAGCACGCGGCGCGCCTCGTCACGCAACTGCTGGCGTTGGCGCGCGCGGAAAACCGCATGTCGGGGCAGATTTTCGCGCCGGTCGAAGTGACCGAGGTAGCGCGCAACGCCGTGCGCGACTGGGTTCAAGCCGCGCTCGCCAAGCAGATGGATCTCGGCTACGAAGCGCCCGACGAACCGGTCGAAGTCGACGGCAATCCGGTCATGCTGCGCGAAATGCTGTCGAATCTGATCGACAACGCGATCCGCTACACGCCGGCTGGCGGGCGCATCACCGTGCGGGTACGTCATGACGCGGCGGCGCGGCTCGTGCATCTGGAAGTGGAAGACACCGGACTCGGCATTCCCGCTGGGGAGCGTGCGCGTGTCGTCGAGCGCTTCTATCGGATTCTCGGCCGCGAAGGCGACGGCAGCGGCCTCGGACTTGCGATCGTCCGCGAGATTGCGAAGATGCATGGCGGCGAGTTGTCCATCGACGACAACGTCTACCAAACCTCGCCGCGGCTCGCCGGAACGCTGGTGCGCGTCAGCTTACGCGTGCTCGAACGGGTACGGGACTTACCCTAAGGCGCGCGCAGCGCAAACTCCAGATCAATATAAATACAGACACTTAGATATAAATTAGCGAAATTTGCCATTTGTTGAACGACGTTATCAAAAACCCTCGGAATCACCCCACCCTATCATTTCACCCCGCCACGTCAGTACGCCGTAAGTTTCCACTCCAATAATCGGTTCCACGGGAACGCCTTTGCCGGCGAACCGCGTGCATAAATCAATATTGGAGACGACATATGGCTACCGTTGGCGGGCAACTCACGCATGCGCCGATGACGCGAGAAGAGAAGCGGGTGATCTTCGCATCGTCGCTGGGTACGGTTTTCGAGTGGTACGACTTCTATCTGGCCGGCTCGCTCGCGGCCTTCATCAGCAAGAGTTTCTTCTCCGGCGTTAATCCGACCGCAGGCTTCATCTTCACGCTACTCAGCTTCGCTGCGGGTTTCGCGGTGCGGCCGTTCGGCGCGATCGTGTTCGGGCGCCTCGGCGATCTGGTTGGACGCAAGTACACGTTCCTCATCACGATCGTGATCATGGGTCTGTCGACGTTCCTGGTCGGCTTTCTGCCGGGCTACGCGGCAATCGGCTTTGCGTCGCCGGTGATCTTCATCGCGATGCGGATGCTGCAAGGCCTCGCGCTTGGCGGCGAGTACGGCGGTGCTGCCACGTACGTGGCCGAACATGCGCCTGCGGGACGCCGCGGCTTCTACACCGCATGGATTCAGACGACCGCCACGCTCGGCCTGTTCCTGTCGCTGCTGGTGATTCTCGGCGTGCGCACGGCAATGGGTGAGGACGCGTTCGGCGTCTGGGGCTGGCGTATTCCGTTCGTCGCATCGATCATCCTGCTCGGCGTGTCGGTGTGGATCCGCCTGCAACTGAATGAATCGCCGGTGTTCGCGCGCATCAAGGCCGAAGGCAAGACCTCGAAGGCGCCGCTGACCGAAGCATTCGGCCAATGGAAGAACCTGAAGGTCGTGATTCTCGCGCTGATCGGCCTGACCGCCGGCCAGGCCGTGGTCTGGTACACGGGTCAGTTCTACGCGCTGTTCTTCCTGACGCAGACGGTGAAGGTCGACGGCGCCACCGCCAACATCCTGATCGCGATCGCGCTGCTGATCGGCACGCCGTTCTTCGTGTTCTTCGGTTCGCTGTCGGACCGGATCGGCCGCAAGCCGATCATCATGGCCGGCCTGCTGATCGCCGCGTGCACGTACTTCCCACTGTTCAAGGCGCTCGCGCACTACACGAACCCGGCACTGGAAACCGCCACCGCGAAGTCGCCGATCGTCGTGATTGCGAATCCGGACGAGTGCTCGTTCCAGTTCAACCCGGTCGGCACGTCGAAGTTCACGACGTCGTGCGATATTGCCAAGAGCGCGCTGTCGAAGGCCGGCTTGAACTACGAGAACGTCGCGGCGCCGACCGGCACGGTGGCGCAGATCAAGGTTGGCGATACCGTGGTCAATGCGTATGACGGCAAGGCCGCCGACGCGAAAGACCAGGCCAAGGTGTTCGACAAGACCATCGCTACGACGCTCAAGACCGCCGGCTACCCGCCGAAGGCCGATCCATCGCAGATCAACTGGCCGATGAGCGTGGTGATCCTGACGATCCTGGTGATCTACGTGACGATGGTGTACGGGCCGATCGCGGCCATGCTGGTGGAGATGTTCCCGACGCGCATCCGCTACACGTCGATGTCGCTGCCGTATCACATCGGCAATGGCTGGTTCGGCGGCTTCCTGCCGGCAACCGCATTCGCGATCGTCGCAGCGAAGGGCAACATCTATTCGGGGCTGTGGTATCCGATCGTGATTGCGTTGATCACCTTCGTGATCGGCATGCTGTTCGTCAAGGAAACCAAGGACTCGGACATCTACGCCCGCGACTGAAAACCTTGTCGGACCGGCTAAGTTGAAAAAATTGGGTCCCGGGGGTTGACAGCCTCCGGCCCCATCCGCATAATCTCGCTTCTTTCGGCGAATTAGCTCAGTTGGTTAGAGCGACGGAATCATAATCCGCAGGTCCGGGGTTCGAGTCCCTGATTCGCCACCAGTTGCAAGAAAAAGCCGCTGCTTCTCACGAAGCAGCGGCTTTTTTGTTCTGGAACGACGCCAATGCGCCCGAACAGGCGCATTACGCATCTAAAGCGGGCGAACGTTTTAGATGCGGGCGATTTTCCGGGAGCGGGTGCTACACGCCTCTGTTACCTTCCTGAGGAGAGTACCCCGCGAAACACCCCTACCTGACCCCCCGCCGCGGTTCGTCGAGCTACTACTTCCGCCGCAAGATTCCGCTCGAGCTGCAAGCCCTGCTTCAACGCAAGGATTTCTGGCTCAGCCTCGAGACGCCCAGCAAGGAGGTGGCCATCACCCGCTTGCCGATGGCCGCCCTCGAATATGAACGCCTGGTCGCCCCGGCCCGGGCCGCAGCCGACGCGGCCAGCGAGCACTGGCTGCCGCATGGCCTGCGGCCCGCGGGCGACGACGAACCCCACCCGTACCACCCGACCGCCTGCCCCGCCGGCTGGACCCCGCTGGCCGACGTCCAGTTGCCTCGGCTGCTCGAGCGGTATCGTGCCCACGCCCTCGCGAGCGAACGGGAATACCGTGTCGCGCTGCTCGCGAAGGACATTCCGGTTGCCGAGGGCGAGCCCGACGAGGAAGCCCGGGCCGCTGCCCGAAAGCGTCTGGCCGAGGAAGGCTACGACAAGGCCGCCCACCTCGACCTGCTCAGGCAGGAAGTGGAACAGCTGAAGGACGCGCGCGCCGGAGAGGACTACGCCGACCTGCGTGAGCAGGTCGAGGAACTGCTGACGTTCGAGCGCGTCTGGCTGCCCGTGGCGTCCGACGGCTTCCGGCGGCTGCTGGTGGAATTCGCGACGGCGCGCCTCGACACGCTGGACGAAGAACTCCGCCGTTACGAGGGCAACGGCCAGCCCGACCCCGAACTCCCCCGCTGGTCGACGAAAACGACACGTGGTCCGCCGCCGTGCAGGGCCGGGTCGCCGAAGCGGCCCCGCAACCCAAGACGGCCGACGAAGTCAGGACGCAGGTCGCCCGGTTCGAGCGGCTGGTCGGCTCGCTCCCCCTGTCCTCGCTGACCGCGGCCCATGTCGAACAGTTCAAGGCAGCGTGCCTCGAGCAGGAAAAGGTCAGCAGGAGCCGCGTGAACACCATCATCTCGCTGCTTTCGCCCGTTATCACCATCGCAATGAAGAAGAAACTGACGATGCTCAGCACGAATCCATTTACCGGCACGAAGTACAGCCGGAAGGCGGTGCGCAGGGACGCCAACCCCGACGCGCAGCGTGACGCCTACACGGTCGACGAACTCAACCGGCTGTACGCATCCCGCGTGTACGTACACGGCCACCGTCCTGGCAAGGGCGGACGCGAGGCCGCCTTCTGGGTACCGCTGCTCGGCTTGTACACTGGCGCGCGCCTGGAGGACCCGTGCCGCCTGCGTACCCGGGACGTCGTGCAGCGCGCCGGCGTGTGGTGTCTGCACCTGCACGACACGAAACGCGAGCACCGGACCGGTGAGGGGAACACCATGCGCTACGTACCCATTCACCGCATGCTCGTGCGCCTCGGATGGCTCGACTACGTCCAGGCCCAGGATGCCGACAGCCTGCTCTTCCCCCATCTCAGCCGCAATAAATATGGGCAGCTCGGGGCGATGTGGAGTACCTGGTTCAACGAGTTTCTTGACAACGATGTCGGCCTCCCCGACCCACGGCTCGACTTTCACAGCTTCCGCCATACCTTCAAGGTCTTTGGACAGCTCTCCGGCATCGACGGCGCGGTGATTGAAGAGCTCCTGGGACACGCGCCGGATGACTGGTACGGTCGCAACGAAGGCGCCGAGAAGCGCCTGCCCTTCGAACTGCTGGTGCAGGCGATGGAAAAGCTGGACTTACCCGGGCTGGAACTCGGTCACCTGATGCGCCGCACATGATGGCGTGAAGAGCCCCCGTGCATGGGCCAGCCGGCAGACAATCTGCGAATGCCGGCGTGCGTAGTGCGGATGGGGGCTAGACGCCCTCTTTGACGCGCTTCAAAAATTCTCTGTGGTCGCGCAACAATTGTTCATTGCGCACCACCACGGCCGGCTGTAACCGCAAACGGCGAAACTCCGCCCGCCACTCCCGTGCGCTGCGTTGCACCGACGTGCTGGGCAAGGCGAATCAGGAATCGGGGGGCTCAGTGGTGGAAATGGCCGAGTCCGAGT
Organism: Paraburkholderia lacunae; assembly: GCF_003353175.1. Taxonomy (GTDB): domain Bacteria; phylum Pseudomonadota; class Gammaproteobacteria; order Burkholderiales; family Burkholderiaceae; genus Paraburkholderia; species Paraburkholderia lacunae. Next base: position 380,838 of record NZ_QHKS01000001.1, read on the forward strand.
ACATGGTTGCGGAATTTGTTGCCTGTGTCGCTCATCGCACACAGCCGGTACCAACTGGCGACTGGGCGGAAAGGACGCAACCTTGGCGTCGGTATGGCGCGCCGGTGATTCGCGTCCGACGTTATCTCGGTGGACAGTTCAATGTTTTCACGTGCAGGTTCTGACAGGGATACGACTTCGGCAATTGCGGCGACTTGCCCGAGCTTGAATCGGGAGCCTCGTCGCTAGCGCCGGCTGCCTGAATCGGCACAGCGGAACTCGTGCAGCCCGCGAGGACGGCGACAACCGTCGCCATTGCGATGACGCGTACACAGATTATTGATGCCATTTGCATCTTCGTAGTGCCAGAGAAACTATCACTGCGTCCCCAACCGAGGCTGACCGGTACGCACGTCGCCAGACCCTCAGGCGACGCCGCCGTTTTCGGAAAAATTGCTCTACTGCTGATTGGCCCATGTCGGAGGGGTGGCCTTCATGCGCGCGCGATTCCGCTCAATCGTCGCCTGACTTGGCGGATAGTCGGCGTGACCAGCAGGGACCAGACCATCGCGTCTCGCCTGAATCAGTTCCTGCACTACCTGCTCTCTGGTTTTTCCTTGCTGCTGTGGCTGGATGGTCGGAGCCGTCGCATTGGATGTCGACTGACTGGCGCTGGTCGAGGACGGTAACGTGGTCGAAGCAGTAGATTTAGGGTAGTCGTGGTCCGCATCGGCAAATGCGGACGTGCCAAGCGTTGCAGCGATGAGTGCGGCAGCGATAGTTTTGAGCTTCATATACTCCTCCAGAGCGACGCGGAATCGATAAGAGTTGATCCCGAACGGTTTCTATTCTGGAGAGTGACGTCTGAACGAAACGTGACGCAGAAATGACTTTTTAGCCATCCGAACGACATTTTCAGAACCATACATGCTGAATTCAGTTCGGGAGTCACGAACACGAATTACGCTAACGACGCACGGGAAATAAAAAAGGACCCGACATGTTGTCGAGTCCCGTAAAAGATGGCCTTTGCCTGAAGTCAATCGAAGCAGGATGCAGACTTTATTGACCCCGCGGCGGTGACCATCTGCGTGGACGTGAGAAACGGACTACGACGTACCAGGTAGTGGACTGGACACGAGTACCGCGGCGGCGACCAGTACCCCAGCCAGTACCGCCGATTCGATATGCAACACTGCGGCGAAGCGCTTTAGTGGCTTCACCGGTGGCGTTGACGAGGCATTCTTCAATGATGCGAGCAGCTTGGGCATTTCGAAGAAACGGTTGTGTCCACCGAGCGCGGCAGCCACGAACACCAGCGCGAGCTTCAATAACAGAATCTGTCCATAGCCCGATTCCAGAAGGCCGCCTGGCGACCTGACACCGTGCCAGCCGTTATAGGCGCCTGTGGCAAAAAGAATAACCAGCGCAAGCGTTGCCGCATCCGACAAAGACTGGATATACGCCGCGCTATTGACGCGTTCGCTGCCCGGAACGTTGAAAAACCGCGGCGCAACAACGTAGGTCGTAACCAGCACGAGCCCCACCCAAGCGCTGATGGCGAGAAGGTGCACCCAGTCTGCCCATACAGGCAGGCTGAACCAGCCAGCATCGACTGGATGTCCTCCGTTGCTGCGTGCCAACGCGACACCAGCTAGCCCCAACCAGATGGCCATAGAAAACCGGATTGATTTCCCGGCCTGGATAAAAGAAAGAACGACCACGCATAGCATCAACCCGGCGGCAACCAGCCAGGCGTGACCAAAGCCGGTCTCCACCAGCATCGAGCGAACCGCAGATCCTGCCTCCAGAAGCGTGGACTCGCTCATCAATGCACAATGAATCCAGAAGGCGAACGTACTGCACAGGAGTGCACCGATGGATGCGATGCGCAGAGCGCTGACAAGCCGACGGCTTACACTCGCCTGCCACGGGGACGTCTTGCGTGCAAGCCACCGGTCGCTGAGTAGCGTGCCGACGGCAACCGCAAAGGCCAGGTTTTGCAGGGCAACGAACGTCAGCCGCAGGGTGCCAAGGAGACCGTCATTCATCACTTCACCTGGAACGTGTACGTGCCCTTGGTCTTGTGCGCATCATGTGTCATCACAGCCCACTGCACGGAGTAAGAGCCGGACGACAGCTTCGGAAGCGCAATCGTCAGCACGCGTGGATTGGAAGCGTCTACCTTGGCCTTTTCTTTGGTTATGGCAGCACCGGTCGAATCGGAGACTTTCATCGTGCTGAAAGTTGACTCCAGGTCTTCGTTGAACGTCAGCCGCAGCGAGTCGGGGGCGGTATCGAGTGTGCTGCCGGACGCGGGCACTGCATTTTCGAGCTTCCCGTGTGCTAACGCTGCAACGGGCATGAATGCGATGGCGGCTGCCGTAGCCAGACCCATGAGTTGTTTGCGGGTAAAGGTTTTCATGTTCTTGCGCATCCCGAATAGTCAAAGTGGGTGTTGCCTATGCAACACCCCGTGATTCGTTACTTCTTCTGCAGCTTCGTGACTGTCAGTGCACCGTCCACTTCTTCAGCGACGAAATCAATCTTGTCGCCGACCTTGACCTGCGAAATTATTGCCGGGTCCTTGACCCTGAACACCATCGTCATGGCGTCCATCCCCAGGTTTTCCAGCGGGCCGTGCTTGATGGTCAGCTTTGCGGCTGCCGCGTCGACCTTCCTGATTTCCCCATGCGACATGCCGGCCTTTGCCTCGCCAGCCTGCTTGGCGCCGCTACCGCTCATGTCCATGTTGCCCATTTCGCCAGCCGCATAGGCCGAGGCTGAAATTGCCAGTGCGCAGCCAATTGCAATCGATGCAAATACGTTCTTCATCATGCTTTCTCCAGTGTTTAAAAGACAAAAACGAGCCGGGCAATGTGTCCGGCGGAATCAAAATCAGCTGTCCGGCAACTCGCCGGTGTATTCGTAGGCAACTGTTCCTTTGGGGTGTTTGAACCAGCCTGGGTCGCGATAGTCCTTGCGCCCCAGTCCCTCGCGAACCTTCACCACGGTGAACATGCCGCCCATCTCCAGCGGGCCGAATGGGCCGGTGCCGGTCATCATCGGCAACGTGTTGTCGGGCAGTGGCATCTCCATCTCGCCCATCGCACCGCCTGTGCTGCCCATTGCCATGTAGTCCGGCACTAGCTTGTTGATGCGCTTCGCGAGGTCTTTCTGCGGCACGCCAATCAGGTTCGGTACGGAGTGCCCCATCGCGTTCATCGTGTGATGTGACTTGTGACAGTGAAACGCCCAGTCGCCGGGCCGGTTTGCCGTGAATTCGATGGCGCGCATCTGGCCGACCGCGACATCGGCGGTCACCTCAGGCCAGCGCGCGGCCGGCGGAATCCATCCGCCATCCGTGCCCGCGACCTCGAAGTGATAGCCGTGCAGATGGATGGGGTGATTGGTCATCGTCAGATTGCCGAACCGGATACGCACGCGGTCTCCGGCACGTACCGGCAACGGGTCAATGCCCGGAAAGACCCGCGAATTCCACGTCCACATGTTGAAGTCGGTCATCTCATTGACGCGTGGCGTGAAGCTGCCCGGGTCGATGTCATACGCGGACATGATGAACACGAAGTCGCGGTCGACCTGCATGACGCCAGGGTCTTTGGGATGAACGATGAACGTGCCCATCATCCCCATCGCCATCTGCACCATCTCGTCCGCGTGCGGGTGATACATGAAGGTGCCGTGCCTCTCAAGCTCGAATTCGTAGACGAAAGTCTTGCCCGGAGGAATATGCGGTTGCGTCAAGCCGCCGACACCATCCATGCCCGACGGCAACAACATCCCGTGCCAATGAACGGTGGTGTGCTCCGGCAGCTTGTTGGTCACGAAGATGCGGACCTTATCGCCTTCCACTGCCTCGATGGTTGGGCCCGGTGCCTGCCCGTTGTAACCCCAAAGATTCGCGTTCATGCCCGGCGCCATTTCGCGAACGACCGGCTCAGCAATCAGGTGAAATTCCTTCCAGCCGTTTTTCATGCGCCACGGCAGCGACCAGCCGTTCAGCGTGGCAACGGGCGTGTACGGACGGCCATTGGGAGGCGTGAGCGGCGGTTGCATGGTGGCCTTGGCCATCGTGGGCGCCTCAGGCAGCGACGCAGCACCAGCCTTGCTCACCAATGCTGCGCCGAGCAGAGCGGCCCCCGAGCCGCCGAGAAATTTTCGACGTGACACCATTTCATTTACCTTCTGAATCTGTAGACGACGCCGGTTGCGTCGTGGGCGCGGATGGCGCCGAAGCCACCGCGAGCGGCGGGAGACGGCCACCGACTGCCTGCTGCAGGTCGGTCTCCGCGAGCCAGTAGTCCTTCAACGCATCGATATAGCTGTTCACCGCGCCGACCTGGTCGCGCGAATCCGACAGCAGTTCGAACACGCTCGCGAGCATGCCGTTGTAGCGAAGCAGGAGCTCGTCCGAAATGGTTTTCCGGATTGGCACGACTTCATCGCGGTAGTGCTTCGCGACGTCGTAGTCGGTTACATAGGCCGAATAGGACTCCCGGACTTCAGACCGTGCGTTAATCGCGGTCTCGGCGACACGGTTGACCGACTGCATGTAAATCGCTCCGGCGCGCGCAACCTTCGAGCCGCCCCAGTTGAAGACAGGAATCTCGACGCTGATTTCGTAGCCCTGCTCATGACCGTCGGAGGTCGTGAAATTGTTCTGATATCCGACGTCGAGCGCGTTGATAAAACGCGTCGCCTTGCTGAGACCCAACGAAGACGCGACGCTCTGCGTCTGCAGCTTCGCCGCCTGGATGTCCAGTCGGTTCTGCATCGCGAAGCTCTCGAGGTCGTTCAGCTCAGGCCGGGTCTTGGGAAGGTCAGGCAGGCGGTCGGGAAGCGTGTACTGCGTCCCGGCACCCCACAGGCCCATCGTCCGCGTAAGCTTTTCCCGCGCGGACACAGACTGCTGCCGCATTTTCGCCAGTTGAGCCACTGCGTCTGCATAGAAAGCCTGCTCACGCGCGTAATCGAGCTTGCTGAAGTTGCCGGCCTGCTGCATCCGCAACGCCAGTTCGGCACCAGCTTCCGCCGAATCCTTCACCTGCGCGGCATACGCCGCAGCCTGCTCGGCGGCCACCGCGTTGACATAGGCCCGTCGTGCGTCAGCGGCTACCTTGAGCATCGCATCTGCCGCCAGAAGCTTGGTCTGCTCGAAGCGACGGCTCTCGATGCGCGTCGCCAGCGGCAGTGTGAGCACGTTCAACAATCCGAGCGTGAACGTGCGGTTGATGCTCAGGTCGTTGCCCCCGTGGGTGCGGCTAAAACTGAAGCCGGGGTTCGGGAGCCGTCCGGCCTGAACCAGGTCCGCCTCGGAAATGCCGAGCTCTCCGTACGAGGCCTGCAGGCCCCGGTTGTTCAGCAGCGCAATCTGGACTGCGTCATCCATGCTCAGTGGCCTGGAAAGCAGTTCCTGCGTTCGCTTTGCGACAGCGTCCCGTTCTTCGTCGGTCTTCACCAGTACGGCGTCTTTCCCGAGACGCTCGGAAGCGGTCGTCGAAACGGTATTGAAGCCGCCGTCCTTCGAAAACGTCGTGCAGCCGGCGAGAAACACCAGCGCGCTGGCAACAGCAACGATGCGGCCGCCCGAAAAGAAATGCGAGGTCATTTCGCCGGTCCCTCGTGTTTGGAGCTGTGTTCGTTGTTTTTAGCGTCGGTGCTGCCAGTCGGCATCGCGCCGTGGCTCATCCTTTTCATCCCCGATGAACTCGTCACGGCCTGATTGAGCTCCTGCCAGGTGGGCGCTTTCTTGTCCCGGTATGGCTGGTAGTCCGCGAAGGCAGACGGCACACTGACCGCCGGAACCGATGCGGCAGCGTCGGCCGGGTCAGGAACTGTGGTGGTGGCGTGCACGAGCGCCGGCAACAATGCCGCCGCGCTGAACAGCGCCGCGATAAACATTCGCATGGATTTTTCTCGTCGTAAGTCACCTGGATGGCCGACGCACGACCATCAGGGCGAAATTGCGCATCGCAGCCTGAGGCCGCGACAAAGGACTAGACGAGAGAGGTTCGGGGAGGTCGTTCGATGCCGCTAGTCAGAAACGACACGACGTCGGCCGAGGGAGGAAGCGGAACCGCTAAGTGAGCTATGGTGGCGGGCGTTGCCACTGTCGGGACGGCAGGCAAACCCACACCGAAACAGCAGGAAGCGCATGTTGCGCAAGAGTGCGCATGATGCGAGTCGCCGTGATGATGGCCGTGATGGTCGCCCTCGGCCATCATCACACCATGCGTATGATGGCTGTGAGTGGCCTCATCGGCATCTGCATGCTGCGCGGACGCACCGTCGCTCCCGAAATGCGAATACTCGCACTTCATGGAGACGGCCGCGAATGACTGAACCGGAAGGCTCAGTATCAGCAGCACGATGACGAAGAGTTTGCGCCAATAAGACATGGTTTCGAAGTCTAGCACGCAGCTTACAAAGACTGTATGGTCAGGAATGTGTCGGTGTGTAACCCAGACGTGCTGAGGTCGCAGCGGCTGGGCCCTGGACACGAGCAGAACCTTACCTCCGAGTACGTGACGAAGGCGTGGCCGCAAGATGACTAAATTTTCAGGCAGGCGGAAGATGAAAAAAATGTCATTTTGCCGTCATTTTCGGTACATCCTTCGCCCACTACGCTGCGAGCACCGGACTCCTTGTGTCTCAACTGGCGGCTAGCGCATACCGACAATACTTGCCATGCGGATACTCATAGTCGAAGACGAGCCGAAGATGGCCTCCTACCTCCGCAAGGGACTTACGGAGGCGAGCTACACGGTTGACATCGCTGACAACGGCAAAGACGGTCTCTTTCTCGCATTGCACGAGAACTTCGATTTAATCGTGCTCGACGTGATGCTCCCGGAACTGAACGGCTTCGAGGTACTCAGGCGCCTGAGGGCGCAGAAGCAAACTCCGGTGCTCCTGCTGACGGCAAGAGATACAGTGGAAGACAAGGTGGAGGGACTCGAGCTCGGCGCTGACGACTACCTCTCCAAACCCTTCGCCTACGCGGAGTTTCTGGCGCGCATTCGCTCGCTGCTGCGACGTGCGCCGCGTGGCGTTCGCGACGTGCTGGTAATAGCAGACCTTGAGGTGGACCTTATCAAGCGCCGGGTACACCGAGGTGGAACCCGCATTGACCTTACCGCTCAGGAGTTCGCACTGCTTCAGTTGCTTGCGGAGCGGCAGGGTGAGGTCCTCACGCGCACCTTCATCACGTCGCAAATCTGGGACATGAACTTCGACAGCGACACGAATGTGGTCGACGTTGCCGTCAAGCGCGTGCGCGCCAAGATTGATAACTCGTTTGATAAAAAGTTGCTGCACACGGTTCGAGGCATGGGTTACGTGCTCGAGGACCGGCCGTGACAACCGGTCCCCGCTCGTATTCCTTACTGAAACGGTTAACGCTAGCTTTCTCAGCGGCCGCCATTCTGGTTTTCGCGCTGACAGGTGCATTTCTGTACAACGCGCTGTCGAATGAGTTGCAGCGACGCGATGACATCGAAATCACCGGCAAGCTCAGCCAGTTTCTACAGCTGGCACGAGACGCCGGTTCAGCGCAGGACGTGCGCCATAACCCGTCCGTGTTCCACGAGGTGCTGTTGTCTCACCCGGGCGTCTATCTCGCCATATTCGACCGGCAGGGCGCCGTCCTGCTTCAGCATTCGGACCGGTCGTCGTTCGACCTGGTGACTACGCCAGCTGCCCACCGCCCGAATGCACCGTATGCCTGTGAGCCGCCTGGCATCGGTCCATCCCGCTGTGTCTTTGCCGATGAAACGTTACCGTCCGGCGATTCGGTTCGGGTATTGCTCGTTCGCGCGGCGGCCGACCGCCAGTCCTTGCTGGAAAGCTATCGGATAGATATCTGGCTTGCCGTGGCCGTCGGCGCGGCACTGGTCGGGGCGTTGGGCTACGCGGTTGCCCGGCGCGGTTTTTCACCGGTTAGAAGCATTGGGCGCCAAACTTCACGGATTGAAGCTCACAATCTGAGCGAGCGGCTCGACATTGAGGGAGGGCCAATTGAGCTTCAGGATATCGCGTTCTCGGTCAATCGCATGCTCGACCGGCTCGAGCGCGCGTTCGTCCGACTCTCGCAGTTCTCGTCCGACCTTGCGCATGACATGCGCACGCCTCTCGCCAACGTCATCAGCTCATCGCAGGTCACGCTGTCACGTACTCGAACCACCGAAGAGTACGAAGCGCTCATTGATTCCAATATCGAAGAGTGTGAGCGACTGCAGCGAATGATTGAAAACATGCTGTTCCTCGCACGCACAGACAACGCGCAACAGCTCATCAAGGTCGCAGAGTTCGATGCGGCAAGCGAATTGCGCCGCCTTGCGTCCTACTTTCAGGGTCTCGCCGAAGAGGCAGGCGTGCAAATCGCTGTTGAAGGGAATGCCTGGATAGCTGCGGATGGGACTTTGTTCAGGCGCGCCGTAAGCAATCTGATTTCAAACGCACTCGACCATGCCTTCGCTGGGTCCTCCGTCGAACTGTCCTTGTTTGATTCGCCGGGGTATGCAGTCGTCGAAGTGACGAACCAGGGACATGCGATTGCGCCGGAACACGTCGACCGGATTTTTGAACGTTTCTATCGAGTCGACGCGTCACGGCACGGTTCAGCCCGAAATGCCGGCCTCGGCCTTGCTATCGTGAAATCCATCATGGAACTGCATCGGGGGAAGGTCGACGTCGCAAGCTACGGCGAACGGACGACTTTCACCCTGTATTTTCCCCGTCCTGTCGCTGTCTAGGCGGTTCGGACGCGAATCAGCAGCAGGCGTGCCACGCAGGCACTTGCCCTTCCTACCATGGGAAGGTTCATGCTAAGGGTGCTAATTTGCTACTGGAGGCAAAAATGGAATTCGAGGTTAAGGATATGTCATGCGGCGGGTGCGCCAACTCGATTACGCGCGCCGTCACCAAGGTCGACCCGGCAGCGAGGCTCGACATCGATGTCACCACCAAAATCGTGAAAATCGATTCAGCGTTGCGGCCAGAACGTCTGGTCGCTGTGATTGGGGCGGCAGGATTTCACCCGACGGTCAACGCGTAACCACATCGTCCCACGGAGATAGCTGAAATGCGGTTCCCTTTTTGCGCCTTACTTGTGATGTTCGCGTTTCAGCTTCCCGTTCATGCTGAAAACGTTATCGTGCTGAATTCGGCCGACGCGAGCGTGAGCCTGATTGATGAAGCAACGCAAAAGGTGGTCGATACCTTCCCCGTCGGAAAAGAGCCCCACCATTTGATGGTGACCCCCGACAATCAGTCGCTGATTGTCGCGAACTCCGTGGCCAACAATCTCGTCTTTCTTGACCCGAAGTCTGGCAAGGTTCAAAGGTGGGTGTCCGACATCGAAGACCCGTACCAGCTCGGCTTCTCGTACGATAGGAAATGGTTCGTCACGAACGGCCTGCGGCTTGACCGGGTCGACATCTACCACTACGACGGAAAGAACTTCACGCTGGCCAAACGCGTGCCACTGGCGACGATGCCAAGCCACATGATTTTCTCGGCTGACAGCAAGATTGTTTTCGTCACGTTGCAGGTCTCAGGCGAGGTCGCGGCAATTGACCTCGCTACGCAAACGTTGCTCTGGAAGATGCCGGTCGGCAAAGCGCCGGCGGGTCTCTGGCTCACGCCAGGGGACAAATATCTACTGATTGGAATGACAGGCGCTGACTACGTTGCCGTCATCGATTGGCGCGCGCGCAAAATCGTGAAGACCATTCATACGGACAAGGGCGCCCATAATTTCCGGTCGCTCGTCGACGGGCAGCACATTCTGGTGTCGAACCGGGTCGGTAACACCATCAGCATCCTGGACCAGAACAACCTAACCAACGTTGGGACCATCACCGGTCTGCTGCCGGGCCCCGACGACATGGAACTGACGCCCGACAAGCGATACCTGTGGGTGACCTTCCGGTTCACCCGCTACGTCGGCGTCATCGATATGAAGACGCTAAAGCTCGTCAACACCATCAAGGTCGGAAAATCACCTCACGGCATTTACTTCTATAACCGCGCACCGCTGGTAGAGGAGTCGTCACACAGGAGGTTGCAATGCAGATTGTCACTGCTGTCGGTCACGCCCTCTGGATGTCCTTCACCATGCTGTGGCAGATTTTCTGGGGATTGAGCCTGGGCTTCCTGTTCTCCGCCGTGATTGAAGTTGCCGTCTCGAAGTCAGAGATGTCGAAGCTTCTGCCTGATGCATCGCCTCGCTCGCTGACGGTCGCCAGCTTGCTCGGTGCGGCATCCTCCTCCTGTTCCTATGCAGCCGTCGCGATGGCCCGCTCCATTGTGCGAAAGGGCGGTGACTTCACGGCCGCCATGGCGTTCCAGTTTGCAGCGACGAATCTTGTGCTTGAACTGGGCGTGTTGATGTGGGTGCTGATTTCCTGGCAGTTCGCCGCCGCTGAGTTCATCGGTGGCCCAATCATGATTGTCGTTCTGGCGCTGTTCTTCCGGTTCTTTCTCAAGGACTCGCTCAAAAGCGAAGCCATCGGGCAGGCGGACAAGGGTATCGCCGGCAGCATGGAGGGTCACGCTGCCATGTCGATGGGCGAACAGCACGGGACCTGGAAACAACGTCTCTCATCCAGAGACGGGTGGATAGCTATCAGCCACAGCTACGTCATGAACTGGTCGATGCTCTGGCGCGACATCGGAATGGGGTTGCTCATCGCTGGCGCGCTCGGCGCCTGGGTGCCAGACAGCTTCTGGCAGAAGTTCTTCCTCGTCAGCCATCCAACGGCGGCAATGATTTGGGGTGCGTTTGTCGGCCCCTTGATTTCGGTTGCGTCGTTTACCTGTTCCGTAGGAAACGTGCCGCTCGCTGCGGTGCTGTGGAACGGCGGTATCAGTTTTGGCGGCGTGGCCTCTTTCATCTTTGGCGACCTCATCATTCTTCCCATCCTCAACATCTACAGGAAGTACTACGGCGGCCGGATGACGGTGTTCCTTGCCGTGACCTTCTATCTTGCAATGGTTTCAGCGGCACTCGTGGTCGAAGCGCTGTTCCAGTCCATCGGGTGGGTCCCGACGGAACGGCATACGGCAGTCTTGGACGCAGCGATTACCTTCAACTACACCACCGTGCTCGACATCATCTTCGGCGCAGTCTTCATCGTCTTGACGTTTGAATTTTTCAGGACCGGCGGCCCCGAGATGATGCGAATGATGGAAAAGGGTCAGCACGACCACGGTGGGCATGAGCATCATGCCTCCCATGGCCATACACACCATCAACACCATGGCCACTCAGAATGACCTTCCCCAACAGGAGATTGAAGATGAAAAGTCATTTTTCCATCCGGGTCGTGTTTATCTGCGCAGGTGCGGCCTTAACGATTGCCGCGCTCCCCGCGCGCGCCCAGCAGAGTGCATCCATGCCCGGAATGAATATGTCCAGTTCGGCGGCTGGAATCATCGCGACAAGACACTGACACCAATCCAGCTGTCGGCCCTGCTCACCATGCCGGCCAATCCCGGCTAGCTTGGGCAATGGACAGCCTCGCTGCAGCGGCCGAGGCGGGCATACTTGACGGAGACCGCTTCATTGCCCAACTTTTTGCGAGCAAGAGGATGTGCAAGCGTTCCGGCTGATTCTGCGTGACGCCGGTGCCGACGAGTGGCTGAACGACCGTCATTTCACCGCGTTAAAGAAGTTGGGTTGTGCAGAGCTGGACGCTGTCACCTGCGTCAGCATCGCAAGCCGACGACAAACTTTCCGCCAATGATTCTGCCCGCAAGTTTTGGCTGTGCTCCGGGCAGCGACGCTGGTGTCACGTCTCGAGGAAAATCGTCAGGTAACACTGCAAAACAACCTAGGGGACAACAAGACTCGCTACGATTTCGACGTTCGGATAGAGGCCGATGGCTCGGACGGCATCAATGCGGTAAAGCTGTTTTGTTACGATCTGGCGGTATTGACAGCACAACAAAACCACGAGATGGCGTTCATCTTCCACGACAGCAGACTTTTCAGCGATATAGACCCCAGACAACGTGCCGTGTTGTTCCAGACTGCAAGCTCGGCCTCGTCAAAAGACGGTTTGCAATACATTGCCACAGTCAATCAGGACCAGTTAGACGCGCTTCAGTCTGAACTGTCCCCGAAGGAGGTCGACGAGCTACTAGGCCGGACGGTATTGCGACTGCAAGACGACGGCCCTGAGAGCAAGCTGCTTGGAGTGCAGGTCGATATGCATTACCAGTAATTGAAGTCGGACGCAGGCTAAAGGCTTCATATAGCTTGATGTTCTGGTGGCCCGGTGGTTGGATGTTCATTCGCTTGCCCAGACTTCTTCTGCGTATTCCTGAATTTGCATGACATCAAGCAAGATTTCATCGTCGGGCTGTTCGCCTTCGTTGAGTCGTCCGGCGATTTCGGCAATGTAGTTTCCAATACGATTGATATTCTGTAACCATGCTTGGTCATCGCCGCTTGTTGAATTGGCTTTCATGCTCATCACGGCTTCACGAAGATACTGGGCAAGATTGGTGTAGCCTGCGTCGATGGCACGGTGGGCAAGCTGGTCACGTTCTTCGTTACTGAATCTGATTTCGACACGACGGTCACGGCGATGGATGTTGCCATCGATGCCGGACAATCCGGCTCGCTTCTTGATAGGTGAGGCACCTGCCTGCTCAAATTGAATCTGTTCCATATCGGCTCCTGTTGTTATGGTTATGTAGGCCGAGCATTGCGGTGTCCGTGTCTGCGTCGCAGGTGTAGCTCTTCAGGGGACTGGGGGAACCCCAGATACATCGTTTATCATGGCTTTACCGTGATAAAGGTTGACCTTGCTTAGGCTCTGCGTCGTTCGGCTTTCTATATCAATACCGGATTTTTTCAAGAATGCAAGGGCCATCCGACGAATGGCTTACAAACAGGCAAAACATGCATCGACTGCTGACGAATTTCTAAGCGATGACGTAAACAATGATGAGAGGCGCTTCACTAGTCTGTTATAGGAATGCCACGCGAATTTGATCGAACTAACGTTGAACGTCATCATGGAAATTGATCTTAAGACAGCTCGAATCTTGGCAAAACGATACCTCGGCGGAACTGTTGTGGTTATTCTTCTTTTCTCCGGCACTCTCTGGAAGTTCTTAGATGAAAACAAGCAGCTTGACGAGAAGCGAGAGGCATTGGATGTCCAGGAGCAAAAATTCTCCCAAGCGCAGATCGATTTTGAAAAATATCGATCAAATAATGAAATATTAATCAACCAGAAAAAGCAGGATATTGAAAGACGAGAATTTATCGTTAATCAACTAGAAAAGGAAAATCAGAGCAAGTCAGAGGCCATCCAGCAGCGTGCGAAACAATATAGCGACGCATTTGACAAGATTCAAACTGAGCGGGTGACGCTCGGCGCGGCAGGACAACAGAAGGCGGAGGATGACCATATCAATCAATTGATATCAGATTTTTCCGCAATAGGCGTTAATCTAAATGACCCAATTAATTGCAAGGATAAAGATGCAGTTTTTCGATACAACAAAGCAAAAGCGAATTTTGATGAGATAGTTGGATTTGCTTACGCGCATAAGCTTGACAAAAAATATGATGTGTTTATTAACGGGCAATCGGGTATATTTGATATGTCTTGCAGACCGTCCGTTGTGACCGAGTAATGCTCGACAAGGCCTAAGGGAAGGCAGCGCGACAGGGGTTTCAGCCGTCCAGCTCGGACAGTAAAAAAGAGCCGTTAGGCACGGCTCTTCGTTTGATTGGTTCATGTCGGTTCAGTCCACGATAGCAATGCAGCGATCCCAGTTCGCCGGTTCCGACTTCAACCGACCACCATTGAAGCCCTGATCGAGCACCCGGGCATAGGCCATTTTGTCCGTCTTGAACTGTCGCCAACTCGTCGGGCTTCCACTGTTGCTCTTGCCCGCCACCTGATACCCGAGCAACCGGGGTTCGCCGTTCGCGGTGCCGTAGAGATGGGGCTCAACCTGCCGATAGTGCCCGTCGTAGTAGAATCCGATGAGCTTCTTCTCAAGAACTGCCTGACAAATCGTATCTTCTGTTTTCATTTGCATTCCTTATTAAATAGATTGGTTATTGACTGCATGGAGGTGGTGAACTTACACCACGATCCGGACTACACCTTTACTGCTTGCCTTTGACCTGAGCATTCCATTCGATGATGTGGAACCGTCGCCACCAGCCATCCGAGTGGTCGTCAATGGCGGGCATGTGATTTCCGCAGATGATCCACTTCGCAATCGGCTTGTAGCTGAACGAAGCCTTATGCTTGGGGTTGATGTCGATCAGCCCCTGCGAAATCAGAGTCTTCAAGGCTTGCTGGTTGATTTTCGCCTTCGGTGTTTCGTCACAGATGGCGAGCGATGCCCCGACAATGGAAGTCAGGTCAAAGCCACCCAGCTTATCCAGTCGCATTGCGACAGCCTTCTCATGCAATGCCCGGGCAATGTTGAGCATGACGGACTTGCCGTTACTGCCGCTGCCGATCCACAGCTGGGCACATTGCAGGTTCATATTGCAGAGGGTATAGCCGATGTATTCCTGCACCAATTCCCGCACTTTGATGTCCGGCAACGAGGTGTTCAGATAAATGCTGTTATCGACCAGACGGGCGCGTAGCTTTAAATCGGGTTCACACGCAACCATGCGGCGGAATCTGGTTTATGGCCATGCGCGGAACAAGCCGGTCTCTTTCATGCTGTTCGGCCGGCAGCGACTGCGAGTGTCCGCCATGCTGAAAAAGGTTCCGGCATATGTCCCTCAAAATAGCCAGAACCATTAGCCGGTGCTTTTGCGCCGGCTTCTTTATTTTATGCGTTATCGCCCAGGGCTAATCCCGATCTGAATCGCCACCATTATTGCCGTAATTCCGTATGAGCGACGGCATCGGTATTTATTGCTTGCAGTCGACGGTCAGTCGCAGTCCGCGCACTGTAAATATCGTGGGGCTTTTCCGTGAAAACAAATCTTTCGGAAGCCATTGTCGAACTGGTGAATTGCGGTGTCTTCGCTGTGGACCGCGACCTGCGCATTCTCACGTGGAACCGCTTCATGCAGTCTCACACCGGACGGTTCGCCGAAACCGTCATCGGCATGGATCTTCTTGAGGCGTTTCCGGAATTGCCGCAACAGTGGCTGAGGAGAAAAATCGAGGGCGTGTTCGTGCTCGGCACGCCAGCTTATTCGTCGTGGGAGCATCGCCCTTTTCTCTTCCGCTTCGAGCACTCGCGCCCGATCACCGGCACGATCGACGCGATGCGGCAAAACTGCAGCTTTATCCCGATCGAGGACAATCAGGGAGAAGTCGCGGCGGTCGCGGTAACCATCGTGGATGCCACGGACGTCTGCATCGCATATGGCGAACTGCAAGAGCGGGAGAAGACCGTCTCCAGCGCATTGGCCGAATTGACCGTGCGCAACCGGCAGCTCACCGAGCTTAACGAAGAGCTGGCGCATGCTCATCAGCAACTTCTCCAATCGGAAAAACTGGCCGCCATCGGGCAACTGGCGGCAGGCGTTGCGCACGAAATCAATAACCCCGTGGGTTTCGTGCTGTCGAACCTGAATACCCTTGAGGGCTACATCAGGACGCTCATCCGGTATGCCGAGGATATAGATCGGTTGGTCGGGAAGGCCGCGCCGTCACTCAAGACCGATCTGCGCGCGCTCGCCGAAAACGCTGACCTGGACTACCTGCTTGGCGATGCCCCAACGCTCGTGCAGGAATCCAGGGAGGGCCTCGCCCGCGTCCGCACGATTGTGATCGATCTGCGGGACTTCTCCAGGATCGACAGCACGCATGTATGGGAATGGACCGATATCCATCGCTGCATCGAGTCGACGCTCAACATCGTGCATAACGAAGTGAAGTATCGCGCCCATCTGGTTCGCGATTACGCCGAGCTGCCCTTGGTCCAGTGCATACCCTCGCAGATCAGTCAGGTCGTGTTGAATCTCGTCGTCAACGCCGCGCAGGCGTATAGCGGGAATCATGATCAGCTCAACCCTGCGGCGGGCACGATCACCATCCGCACGGGCGTCGAACCTGCCGACGCATCGCGCGTCTGGTTCGAAGTCGCCGATGCAGCATGCGGCATTCCGCCAGAGCACATCAAACGCATTTTTGATCCCTTCTTCACAACCAAACCGGTTGGTCAGGGAACCGGCCTCGGATTATCGGTGACCTATGGGATCGTCAACGCACATCATGGCCAGATATCCGTAACAAGCACGGTCGGCATGGGAACGACGTTCCGCGTGACGCTTCCGATAGACGCGTCGACGCCCGAAGTAGTCAGCCAGCTAGCGGCGTTTCCAATGCCCGCCGGCGCAGTCAATACACAGTCAACCGGCGCAGCCGGCGATTGCCACATGAGGTAGACCTATGGCTTTGCCTATCCTTGTTGTCGATGATTCGACACTAGCCCGAAAGCTGCTCGTCAGGTCCTTGCCTGAGGACTGGGACGTAGACATCACCCTGGCGTCGGATGGCGCGGCGGCACTGGAACTGTATCGCGCCGGCAAGGGCGCGGTGATATTTCTCGATCTGACCATGCCAGCAATGAACGGATTCGAAGTGCTCGAGGCGATCCAGCACGAAGGGCTCGACGCGTTCGTCATTGTCGTGTCGGCAGATATCCAGGCCGGCGCCGTGGAGCGCGCGAAGGCGCTCGGCGCGATTGGATTCATTAGCAAACCCGTTTCGATTGAAGCCATTCGGCCGATTCTTAAGGAGTACGGTCTCCATGAATGAACAGTTGCTCAACGAGGACCAACGGGACGCGCTCCAGGAGATTTGCAATGTCGGGATGGGCAAGGCAGCTGCCGCACTGGCGAAACTCCTCGGCGCATTCGTTACGTTGTCGGTGCCCGGCATCAGGCTTGTGAGCATCGACCAGCTACGCGATGCGTTGACGAGCCAGGACGACGGCCAACTGCCGCCGGTGCGTCAGGCATTCCAGTCGGACATTTCCGGCGAGACCATTGTGCTGTTCGGCAGGGATGGCCGGCGGGAACTCCAGCAATTGATGGGCTATGACGTCGGAAACACCGACGCAGAAGTCGAAATGTTGTGCGACATTGCCAACCTGCTTGTGGGCGCCTGCGTTCGAAGCGTATTCGAACAGCTTGGCCGGCGCATCTGCTTCTCCGGTCCCACTCTTTTGCCACTTGCCGCAGAGTCTAACGACGGGCTTCTCCTCAACGGACGATGGGCTCTCGCACTGCTGCTCGAGATTCACTTCACGCTCGAGAAAGGGGGATTCGGCGCGCGCATGGTGATGATGTTGCCTGACGCAGCCATCGAGGGAATGAAACATGCCCTCAACCAGTTCCTCGAATCGTTCTAACTTCCCTTGAGCGAAACATCATGCGGCGACGCCTTCGTAGAATCCACAGACCCAGATGCGCAGGCGGCACCCAACTCTGCGAGAAAATTCATGTCCGAACTTCAGGCGACTGACAAGGTACCCGACGAGAGCGAAGCGCTCGCGGCGGCGCAAGAGTCCGTCAAGGCCGCCGTGCCGAGGCTGCTACTGGTGGATGACGAACCGGGGGTCATTTCGTCGCTCAGACGACTGCTCCGTCCGCTGAAATACGAGGTGCTCGCCGCGAACAGCGGTGCTGAGGCCCTCCTGCTGCTTGAATCCGCGCAGATCGATATCATCATTTCGGACATGCGAATGCCCAATATGGACGGCGCTGAGTTTCTGGCCCGCTCCCAGTCTCTCTGCCCGGACGCCATCCGGATACTGCTGACGGGTTATTCGGAAGTCGATGCCGTGGTTCGCGCGGTGAACGAAGGTCACGTCTATCACTACCTGCACAAGCCGTGGGACGATCAGGATCTTCTGCTGACGATACAACGCGGGCTCGAGCAACTCAGCCTGAAACGCGAAGCTGAACGACTGACCCGCCTGCTTCAGTTGCAAAACGAAAAACTGGCTGACTTCAACACCGGGCTGGAACGGGAGGTTCATGCACGCACGGAGGAAATCAGGCAAACCGTCATGTTTCTCGAAGGCGCACAGCAGGATCTGAAAAGCAATTTCCTGACGATGGTGAAGGTGTGCGCGAACATGGTCGAAATGCGCTGTGGCCTCCCGGGCCATTCCGCCAGGATCGGAGAACTCGCGAGACAGCTCGGTGCAGCGCTGGAAATGAGCGACTATGCCTGCAACGAACTGTTGATGGCAGGCCTGTTGCACGGAATCGGCAAGCTCTTTTTGCCCGACGCACTTCTGAAGACGCCCATCGCGAAGATGTCCCCGCATGAAGCGAAGCTCTATCGCCTGCATCCCCTTCAGTGCCAGATGGCTTTAAGCCCCGTGTCGCAGCTTGGCGCTGTGCAAGGCATGATCCGCCACCAGTACGAGCGGTTCGACGGGCGTGGCACGCCCGATGGCCTTTTCGGCGAATCCATTCCGTTGGGCGCCCGCATTCTGGCTCTTGCCCGCGACGTGGAGGATTTACGCATCGGCGCAATCGCGCCACAAAAGATGAGCGACGGCCAGATCGTCTCCACGGTGCGTGCACAATCGGGCATACGCTATGACCCAGTCGTCTCTGAAAAATACATTGATCTGGTAACCAGGCACGCTGAGCTGGCGCCAGAGGGAGTACCAGACCGTCTCGATGCATCTCACCTGAAGGAAGGGATGAAGCTGGCGGAAGACCTCCGAACGTCACGCGGCACGTTGCTGATGACGAAGGGCAAGATACTTTCCGCCGATCAGGTCGCACAGATCCGGCGCTTCGAAATCCATGAAGAGGAGCAGTTCGTCATTCTGGTCGAACGCGGCGAGGCGGAGGCGAACAGGACGCAAGCGGCCTGATCCGGGATAGGCCGCCCAATGGGGCGCTGATGATCAGGCTTTACCGGCGAGGTCGCGCACCCGCGACGGCTCGCGATGTCCAGCGCCTGCCTGCTGACGCCAAACCTCTTTCATTCCCGGGGGGCACCACGATGTCTACCCCTTCGCCTCCTGAATATCAGAAGCGGCCATCTACCCGGCCGCTTCCCCATCCCGAAACTTAAAGCGCCATGTCAGCCGCAGCCTTGGCCGGCCGCGGTGCAGTGACCTCGGGCTTCGAACCCGGCGTCGTGGCGAGGTCGATCTGCGGCGGCGGCGTCAGCTGCAGCACCTGGCTGGTATAGCTCCATTCCTGATACACCCTGGCTGGGCTGTCGTTGAGTTTGGTCCCGTAGCTCGGGACGATCTGACGGATCTTCTCCTGCCACGCCGGCGTCGCCACCTTGTCCTTGAACACCTTCTCGAGCAGGCCGAGCATGATCGGCGCAGCGGTCGAGGCCCCCGGCGACGCGCCCAGCAGACCGGCGATACTGCCATCCTGCGAACTCACGATTTCCGTACCGAGCTTGAGGACGCCGCCCTTCGCGCCGTCGCGCTTGATGATCTGCACTCGCTGACCGGCTTGCCACAGGCGCCAGTCTTCCTTCTTCGCCTGCGGGAAGTATTGCTTCAACGCATTGAAGCGATCGTCATCGGTCAGCATCAGCTGACCCGCCAGGTATTCGACCAACGGGAACTCGTCGACGCCCACGTGCATCATCGGCACGACGTTGTGCATATTGGTGCTGCCCAGCAAATCGAGGTACGAGCCGTTCTTCAGGAATTTGGTCGAGAACGTCGCGAACGGTCCGAACAGAATGATCTTCTTGCCGTCGATGATGCGCGTGTCCAGGTGCGGAACCGACATCGGCGGCGAACCGACGGAAGCCTTGCCGTACGCCTTGGCCAGGTGCCGGCTCACGATCTCCGGATTTTCCGTCACGAGGAACGAACCGCCCACGGGAAACGCACCGTAGTCCCTGGCTTCCGGAATACCCGACGCCTGCAGCAGGTGCAACGCGCCGCCGCCTGCGCCGATGAACACGAACTTCGCGTCGACCTCCTGCGCGGAGTCCCCGGTCTGGGTCTTCACGTAGGACACCCGCCACGTGCCGTCAGCATTGCGCCTGATGCTGCGCACTTCGCTGTTGAGCGAAAGATTGAAGCCGGGCTGGCTCTGCAGGTAGCCGACGAACTGGCGCGTAATCTCGCCGAAGTTCATGTCGGTGCCCACCGGGGACCAGGTCGCCGCGACCTTCTGCTTCGGATCGCGGCCTTCCATCATCAGCGGAACCCACTGCCTGATCTGGTCGAAGTCGTCCGAGTACTTCATGCCGCGGAACAACGGACTTGCCTGCAGCGCGTCGTAGCGATTCTTGAGGAAACGGACATTGTCGTCGCCCCAGACGAAGCTCATGTGCGGCGTCGAATTGATGAACGAGCGCGGATTCCTGAGCACATCGTTCCTGACCTGCCAGGCCCAGAACTGGCGCGACACCTGAAAGGCCTCGTTGATTTCGACGGCCTTCGAAATATCGATCGTGCCGTCCGGCTTCTCGGGCGTGTAGTTGAGCTCGGCCAACGCGGAATGCCCGGTGCCGGCATTGTTCCAGCCATTCGAGCTTTCCTTGGCCACACCGTCCAGACGCTCGATCATCATCATCGACCAGTCGGGCTGAAGCTCATGGAGCCACACGCCCAGCGTCGAACTCATGATGCCGCCGCCCACCAGCAGGACGTCGACCTTTTTCGTCTCGCCGGCTTGCGCGGAAAGTGCACCCACGGAAACAACCAACCCCAAAAAAACCGCTCTTATCGTCTTGATCAAAATGAACAACCCTTCTCAACGTGCACAAAATCCTCACCGGAACTTCCGCTTGAACGGTGTCGGCAAAAAACCTTCCCACATCTCAATCGGAGTTCCGATCAGAGGAATCGAATGCGCCAATAAAAGCCTGCGCGCAGGAAGCTCAAGGACTTCCTGTCGCGTACGGCGACAAATTTTTTGTGTCTCGGGTGCGTAGTGCGTCGCTGGATATGGACGCCGCTTGAAATGAAAACCAACTGCCACAAACGTGAACGGGGCTAGAGCCGACGACACTCAACGGCGCGCGCACCAAAAAAGCGCACTGACCGCAATTGCCGAGCGCGCGGGAGCGACTCGTGAAAACCACCGGATAGCTGCCTCCATTGGAGGGATGGAGGCAGCGGGTGCGTAATATAACTGAAATTGGGATAGCTGAAATCGACAGCAAAAAGATTTTTGGGCCCGGCCCGCTGTCGTATCAATGCCCAACCCTGCAACTTCAAGGAGGTTTCTTGATGAGATTCCGCTCCACCGCGACTACCGCTTCGGCAGTCATTCTCCTCGCCGCATCTTCGTTCGCCGCTCACGCCGAGACAGCACCCGCCGACGGCCAGTGGCGCGCCAGCCCGCTCGCACTCTCCACGCTTTTACAGGACGGCTACAAGATCGTCGCCGTGATCAATGGCGCGCACGGCAGCGCCGGCATGGCCGATACCATTTTCGTCCAGCGCGACCAGAGCGCGTTCAAATGCATCGACCCGTCGCCACCCGATGCCAAGACAAAGGCAGCCTGCTTCGAACTGGTTCAGCCGTCGGGCGCAGCGTCTGAAGCGAAATGAGCGGCGAACCCCGCCGATGCGATCCATCGGCGCATGAAGGACCCGAACTTCGCCACCGGCACCTTCTTCATCTTCGTGATCGGTGCGGTGATGTCCGCGACGCGCGCGCTGCTGCCGCCGATGCTGCAAAACCTGATGAACTATCCGGTCGCGACAACGGACCTCGTCACCGCGCCGAGCGGCGCGGGCACAATGATCGCGATGCTGTTGGCCGGGCGGTTATTGAAACGGATCGACGCGCGGCTGTTGCTGATCCGGCCAGCGCGCAAACAGCCGGATGCATCGCTCGCGCACGCGGCAATGGATTGATTCGACGACCACCTGCACGGCGTTCAGCCTTCGATCCTTCCTCGCGTGACGCCCAGCAATCCCGCCATCGCCGCGCGCGCCGCCACGGCATTGCGTTCTCGGATCGCCTCGAACACCGCCGTATGCTCGGCCAGCGACGCGTTGAACACCTCCGCGCGTTTCGCATTCAGCCGCAGTTGCGCTTCCAGCGTGCGCTCGATCAGCGTGCCGAGCGGAATCAGCAGTTCGTTGCTGCAGGCGGTCAGCACGCTCAAATGAAACTGCAGATCGGCGCGCACCCATTCATCGACATTGCGCGCCGCGACCATCGCCGCATGTGCCGTTGCGAGCGCATCGAAAGTCTCGTCCGTGTGCGAGGCCGCCGCCAAACCCGCCGCGTGCGGCTCGATCATCTCGCGCATCTCCTGCAGCTTGAGCGCGAACGCCATCGGCTCGGCCACGCGCGAGTACCAGTCGAGCACATCGACATCGAGCAGATTCCACGCGTTTTTCGGCCGCACGCGCGTGCCCACGCGCGGCCGCGATTCGATCAGCCCTTTCGACGTCAGCGTACGCAGCGCCTCGCGCAGCACTGTGCGGCTCACGCCGAATGTGTCCATCAACTCCGCCTCGCGCGGCAGGATCGAGTCGGGCGCGTAGTCGCCGCGCAGTATCGCGGTTGCCAGCAAATGGGCGACGCGCCCATGCAGATCGTGCTGAATAGCTTTCTCCCAGCAGCCTTGCGGCGCTATGTCATATCGGAACCCAGGCCGGAACGAGCGGGATTATCCGGCATCCCAACCCTCACACCCAAGGCGCGGAATCCATCGACCCCATCCCAAATTTTCACCAATAGTACTATTAATAGTACTTAAACGAGGTTTTGTTGTAGCATGTGAATCCTCGAAATATTCCGCAGGCGCTCAAGCCGCAAGGAGACGCACACCATGAAAATCACCAGGCTCGAAACTTTCATCGTCCCGCCGCGCTGGTGCTTCCTCAAGATCGAGACCGACGAAGGCATCGTCGGCTGGGGCGAGCCGGTGGTCGAAGGCCGCGCGCATACGGTGGCGGCCGCCGTCGAGGAACTGTCCGACTATCTGATCGGCAAGGACCCGCTGCTGATCGAAGACCATTGGCAGGTGATGTACCGCGCGGGCTTCTACCGCGGCGGCCCGATCACGATGAGCGCGATCGCCGGCGTCGACCAGGCGCTGTGGGACATCAAGGGCAAGCATCACGGCGTGCCGGTTCACGCGCTGCTCGGCGGCCAGGTGCGCGACAGGATCAAGGTGTATTCGTGGATCGGCGGCGACCGCCCGAGCGACGTCGCGAACAACGCGCGCGCCGTGGTCGAACGCGGCTTCAAGGCGGTGAAGATGAACGGCTCTGAGGAGTTGCAGATCATCGACACCTTCGACAAAGTGCAAGGCGTGATCAACAACGTCGCCGCCGTGCGGGAAGCGGTCGGGCCGAACGTCGGCATCGGCGTGGACTTCCATGGCCGCGTGCACAAGCCGATGGCGAAGGTGCTGGCGAAGGAACTCGACCCCTACAAGCTGCTCTTCATCGAAGAGCCGGTGCTGTCGGAGAACGCGGAAGCCTTGCGCGACATCGTCAATCAGACCAGCACGCCGATCGCGCTCGGCGAGCGTCTGTATTCGCGCTGGGACTTCAAGCACATTCTGTCGGGCGGTTACGTCGACATCATTCAGCCGGATGCGTCGCACGCGGGCGGCATCACCGAGTGCCGCAAGATCGCGTCGATGGCCGAAGCGTACGACGTCGCGCTCGCCTTGCACTGCCCACTCGGTCCGATCGCCTTGGCGACCTGCCTGCAGATCGACGCGGTGAGCTACAACGCGTTCATCCAGGAACAGAGCCTCGGCATCCACTACAACCAGGGCAACGATCTGCTCGACTACATCAAGAATCCGGAAGTCTTCAAATACGAAGACGGCTTCGTGTCGATTCCGCAAGGCCCGGGCCTCGGCATCGAAGTCAACGAGGAGAAGGTGCGCGAGATGGCGAAGGTCGGCCACCGCTGGCGTAATCCGGTGTGGCGCCATGAGGATGGCAGCGTCGCCGAATGGTAATTGCGTGAACTGGAACGCCGCCTGAAGGCGGTGTTCTGTTTTCAAGAACCACCCATGACGCCGTCGCGCGTGTTACGCAACGCGTAGCGCGCGCCGTCGCAGTTACGTAACATCCCGGACCGAAACGCTCGAAACACGTCGTTTCCGGCCCTTTCCGGGGCTCGCCTCGAATCGCGCAAAGCCTTACCCAGAAAGGCTTTCAAGCCATCTGTTCGGCACCGGACATACGCTTGGCCCACTCCTTGCTCAAATGCATTCAAACGACAATGCATCGGGGGAGCATCATGGGCGAATTCCTTCCTGACTATCTGATCCGCGAACAGGCCGCCGTGGGCGCACTGGTCGCGTTCGGCGTGCTTCGCATCATCGGCGCGGCGCTCGCGTTCGAACGCGGCTGGCGCATCCAGGTGGTCGAGAAGTGCTTCATCGCCGCCGCGGTGCTGTACTGCCTGCCGCAACTCTTCGACCTGCTGACCCACATGTACGGCTCGCGCGCTGCGGCTGCGGAACTGGAAGGCAAGGCAGCCGGTTGCGCGATTGCGCTGTTCTGCGCGCCGATACTCGGACATCGGCTCGGCTTCGAATAACCCCGCCTTCATCGAGCGGATGTTCTCCATGCGCCTGGCAAGAAGACCCGCGTATCGCCCCGGCGACATACTGACGCTGAAGTCCGGCGGGCTTCCGATGACCGCCACCTGGGCCGGCCCGGTGGTGTTCGCGCCCGGCAACTGGCTGATCTGCCAGTGGTTCGGCGACGACGGCGAACTGCATCAGGACATGTTTCCGGAAGCAACGCTGAAACGGGCGCGCAACACGCTCACTGCCTAGAGGGCAGTAACGGATCAGCCGGCCACCGCCGGGCGACCGTGTGTATTGCGCCGCACGCGTTTGAGGTGCGGCGCTTTTTATGTCGCGCCAGCCGCGAGCGCGACAGCGCTCAGCCCAGCGCGGCGAACGCCGGCACGCTATGCGCCAGCGCGGCCGCCGCGACGAGCACGCCGATCATCGCCAGTGCTTCCAGATACAGCACGTTGACGAAGGTATGCGCATCCATCGTCGATGCGGTGCGGCGCAAACGCGGCAGCGCGAGAAAACGGTTGAGGCCGCCGAGCACCAGCGCCAGCGCAACCAAGGCGAGCTTCAGCGTCAGCACATGACCCCACGTACTGATCTCGATCGCCTCGAACGAGCCGCCCGAGCCGCGCACGCCGTTGAATAGGCCGGTCAGCAACACGAAGCCGACCGCCACCAGCGACACGTTCGACACCTGCGTCGCCGTGCGGATCAGCATGCCGCGCGCGGTGGAGATGCCGAGCGCGGGCAACACCGACAGCCCCGCCGCCATTGCGAGGCCGCCCCATACGCTCGTGACCAGCACATGCAGCGTCTGCATGCCGATCGCCGCCGGAGCCGGTCCGGCGTCGGCCGCATGCCCGAGCGACGCCTTGCCCGCGGCGACCGCGATCACCGCGAGCCACAGCAACGCGTTGCGCACCATGCCCGTGTGATGAGCGATGGCTGTGCCGAGCAGGACCAGCGCGCCCGCGAACGCCACGCTCCAGCCGTAGCCGACGTGCGTTTGCGTCAACACGGTCGGCACGACACCGATCGCAGCGGGCAACCCGACGCCGCTCATCGACGCCGCCTGATACAACAACCAGCCGCAATCCGCGAGCACCAGCACGACGGCGGCCGTCAGCATCGACCGTTGCGCACGCAACCAGGCGGGCCGCGCCGGGGCGATCTTGGCCTGCGCGTCCCTGGCGAGCCACCCGCCGAGCAACGCCGAACCCACGGCAAACGCAAATGCGACATTCATGAGCGCGGCCATGGCGACCTGCCCGATCCACAGTCCGTCGAGGCTCATTTGACGGTGAATGCGAAGTTGCCCTGGGTGCGGTGGCCGTCCGTGGCGACCGCGGTCCAGTGCACCGTGTAGCGGCCCGCCGCCAGCGACGGCAGCGCCAGGTGCAGGACCTTGGCGTCGCTCCTGTCGACTTGCGAGGCAGCCGGCGCGACGGCCTTACCGCTCGCATCGCTCAGTGCGATCTTGCTGAAGGCCGGTTCGAGCGGCTCGGTGAAATGGATCGTCACTTCCGCCGGCGCGGCGACTTCGGCGTTTGCCGCCGGCTCGCTCGACACGAGATGCGCATGCGCAAAAGCCGTGGACGTCAAAGCCAGCGCCGCGGCGCCAAGCGCCAACGCGCGCAGCGCCGGACCAGAAAAATTGAATAGCTTCATGAAAGGCCGATAGCTTGTGGAAAAGAAAAACCGTGAAGGTTGAGCCGAGGGGCGGTTCTGCAGGAGAGATGCCGGCGCGCCCGGAAGTGTACGCTTCGATGGCCGGGGCGCGAGTCGGTTCAACCTGCTTTGTCATGCGCGCCTGTTCGAACTGATGCGAGCCGCCGCGCACACTGCCTGAGAGCCCGACCGAGCATCCAGCGTCGAGATGACTGGCGAGCCGTTGAAGCCGACATCCGCGTCAAACTGTCGCATGCCTGTGACAGCTGGAACCTTCTCTAATGTGACAAATAGTCATCATCACCCTTCGATGATAGAATGCTGCGTCGCCGCAGCGCCGTCTGCCCTTCACACCGAGCCGCTCGAAGTTCGGTCAGGTCCCCGATTTTGATGGAGTTACGCGTGTCTTCAAGACGCATTTTCCGCCCGTTGCTTGCCCTTCTGCTGATCGGCGCCGCGGGTGTCTATAGCGCTGCGAAAGCGCAGACTCAACCGAAGGCCCCCGATACGATGGAAGCGCGCGTGCAAGGTTGCACGGCCTGCCATGGCTCGCACGGCCAAGGTACTGACAACGACTACTTCCCCCGGCTGGCGGGCAAGCCTGCCGACTATCTGTACAACCAGTTGCAGAACTTCCGTGAAGGGCGCCGCAAGTACCCGCCGATGAACTACCTCGTCACGTATCTCTCGGACGACTACCTCCATCAGATCGCTACGTACTTCTCGCAACAACGTCCGCCGTATCCGGCGCCGGCCAAGCCGACGGTGTCGCCGGCCACGCTCGCGCGCGGCCAGCAGATCGTGCTGAACGGCGATGCGTCGAAGCAGATTCCGGCTTGCGCGGCTTGCCACGGCAAGAGCCTCACGGGTATGCAACCGGCTATCCCGGGTCTGGTCGGCCTGCACGCCGACTACATGAGCGCGCAGCTGGGCGCATGGCGCTCGGGTTCGCGTCACGCCATCGCACCGGATTGCATGCACACCATCGCCACCCGTCTGACCGACGAAGACGTGAACGCCGTCGCTGCATGGCTTGCCACGCAAACGGCTCCGCAAAACCCCGTGCCGGCTCCGGCCCGCTCGATGAAGACTCCGCTTGCCTGCGGCAGCGAACCGCAATAAGGCACCGGGAGAGACACTCAAATGAAACGCAAGTCTTTGTTCGCCCTCTCGGCAGTCGTCGTCGTTGCGGCTGCCGCACTCGTTCCCGTCCTGTGGTCGGGCGGCGACAACCTGCATAACGGCACGGCTGTGGCGGCAACGCCCGCCGACCAGGCTGCATTGATCAAGAAGGGCGAGTACCTCGCCCGCGCCGGCGACTGTATCGCCTGCCACACGGTGCGCGGCGGCAAGCAGTTCGCCGGCGGCCTGCCGATGGCCACGCCGTTCGGCACGCTGTTCACGCCGAACATCACGCCTGACGACCAGTACGGTATCGGCAAGTGGACGCAGGACGACTTCTATCGCGCGATGCACACCGGCCGTTCGAAAGACGGCAGCCTGTTGTACCCGGCCTTCCCGTTCACGAGCTATTCGAAAGTCACGCGCGCCGACTCGGACGCGATCTACGCGTACCTGCGCTCGGTGACGCCGGTCAACGTGGCGAGCCGTCCGCACGAACTGAAGTTCCCGTTCAACAACCGCAACCTGCTGATCGGCTGGCGCACGCTGTTCTTCCGTGAAGGCGAGTTCAAGGCCGACCCGACCAAGTCGGTCGAGTGGAACCGCGGCGCGTACCTGATCGAAGGCCTTGGTCACTGCGGAATGTGCCACACGTCGATCAACGCGATGGGCGGTCCGGTCAATTCGGCTGCGTTCGCCGGCGGTCTGATTCCGCTGCAGAACTGGTACGCCCCCTCGTTGACGTCGAACAAGGAAGCTGGCCTCGGCGACTGGGAAACCAAAGACATCGCCAATCTGCTGAAGACCGGTGTGTCGAACCGCGGCGCGGTGTTCGGTCCGATGGCTGAAGTGGTTCACAACAGCCTGCAGTACATGTCGGACGAAGACATCAACGCCATGTCGACGTATCTGAAGACGATTCCGCAAAAGAGCGAGGCGCCGGAAGCGCTGCAACTCGAAACGTCGGAAAAGTTTGGCGGCGAACTGTTGAAGCAAGGTCAGAAGATCTACGGCGACAACTGCGCGAAGTGTCACGCGGACAATGGCCTCGGCATGCCGCCGGCCTTCCCGCCGCTCGCGAACAACCAGTCGATCCAGATGCCGTCGGCGGTCAACCCGATCCGTATGGTGTTGAACGGCGGTTATCCGCCGAGCACGGATGCCAATCCGCATCCGTACGGCATGCCGCCGTTCGCTCAAGCGCTGTCGAATCAGGAAGTGGCGGCCGTTGTGACGTACATCCGGATGTCGTGGGGCAACCACGGTACCGCTGTGTCGCCGCAGCAAGTGTCCGATCTGCGTTCGGCGCCGCTCGACTAAGCAGCGTTAGATGCACCCGGGGCGCGGCCAGCGGAATAACGCGGCCGCGCCCTTCGTTTTTTCAGGACCGGTATCATGTGGGCGCATTGGGTCCGCATTTGCCTTTATGATGCCGCGCAGGAGGAAAGAGCCGTGCATGTCGGTGAGCGTTTCAACAGCATTACCCACCTCGTCGGCGCCGTGCTGTCGGTGGCTGGGCTTGCAGCGCTCGTCACGATGGGCGCGCTCGACGGCGACGCGTACAAGGTGGTCAGTTTCAGTGTCTACGGTGCAATGCTGTTCGTGCTGTATGCTATCTCGACGCTTTACCACAGCGTACGCAACCCGCGCGTGAAAGCCGTTCTGCAAAAATGCGACCATTCGGCGATCTACCTGCTGATCGCCGGCAGCTACACGCCGTTCACGCTAGTCACATTGCGCGGACCGTGGGGCTGGTCGCTATTCGGCGTCAGCTGGGGGCTTGCCGCTCTCGGCATCGTGCAGGAACTGACGCTCGGGCGACGCACCCGCAGCGTTTCGATGGTGCTGTATGTCTTGATGGGATGGCTCGCGCTCGTTGCCGTCCGCCCGCTGGTTCACGCCTTACCGGCAGCGGGTACCGCATGGCTCGTGGCCGGCGGGGTCATCTATAGCGCCGGCATCTACTTCTTCATCAACGACGAGCGCATCCGGCACGGACATGGTATCTGGCACCTGTTCGTACTGGCGGGCAGTCTGTGTCAATTCGTCAGTGTCGCGCGCTACGTCGCGTGACACGCCACGGCGGCGAAATGCAACTTAAGGCCAGTCAACGTGTCTGCATAGCGCGTTGAAGCATTCGGCACGCGTTTGAGCGTGCCGCCGATTTCTCTGCGACCGGAACCGGGCTTCGGCCTCGAGCGCGCCATGCGGGCGTGTTCATGCCGTGCTTGTGGCCACTTGGACCCGCTTGGGTCCGCTTGTGGCTGTCTGGGCCCGTTTGTGCCGTTCGCGAAACTGCATTGCAAAGAGCATTTATGTCTTTTGATTCCCTCGGCTTGTCCGAACCGTTGGTCCGCGCTGTACACGAACTCGGCTACACCACCCCGACTCCGATCCAGACGCAAGCGATTCCCGCCGTGCTCAACGGCGGCGATCTGCTGGCCGGCGCTCAGACCGGCACCGGCAAGACCGCCGGCTTCACGCTGCCGATCCTGCAGCGTCTGAACACCATGCCCGCCGCCGCCACGGCCGCGGGCAAGCGCGCCGTGCGCGCGCTGATCCTCACGCCGACGCGTGAGCTGGCCGCCCAGGTCGAAGAAAGCGTGCGCGCCTATGGCAAGTACCTGAAGCTGAAGTCGACCGTGATGTTCGGCGGCGTCGGCATCAATCCGCAGATCGGTGCGCTGCGCAGCGGCGTGGACATCGTCGTCGCGACGCCCGGCCGTTTGCTCGACCACATGCAGCAGAAGACCATCGACTTGTCGCATCTCGAGATTCTCGTGCTCGACGAAGCCGACCGCATGCTCGACATGGGCTTCATCCACGACATCAAGCGCGTGCTCGCGAAGCTGCCGCCGAAGCGTCAGAACCTGCTGTTCTCGGCCACCTTCTCCGACGAGATCAAGGCGCTCGCCGACAACCTGCTCGACTCGCCGGCGTTAATCGAAGTCGCACGCCGCAACACGACCGCTGAAACGGTCGCGCAAAAGATTCACCCGGTGGATCGCGACAAGAAGCGCGAACTGCTCACGCATCTGATCAAGCAGCACAACTGGTTTCAGGTGCTGGTGTTCACGCGCACCAAGCACGGCGCCAACCGCCTTGCCGAGCAACTGACCAAAGACGGCATCAGCGCGCTGGCGATTCACGGCAACAAGAGCCAGTCGGCCCGTACGCGCGCGCTCGCCGAGTTCAAGGACGGCACGCTGCAAGTGCTGGTCGCAACCGACATCGCCGCGCGCGGCATCGACATCGACCAACTGCCGCACGTGGTCAACTTCGACCTGCCGAACGTGCCGGAAGACTACGTACACCGCATCGGCCGCACGGGCCGCGCGGGTGCGACGGGTGAAGCGATCTCGCTCGTGTGCGTCGACGAACTTCAGTTGTTGAAGGACATCGAGAAACTGATCAAGCGTCCGGTGCCGCAGGAGGTGATCGCGGGCTTCGAGCCGGATCCGAATGCGAAGCCGGAGCCGATTCTGCGCCGCGGTCAGGGGGGCGGCGGCGGCGGTGGCCGTCAGCCGCGTCAGGGGCAAGGCACGCCGAAACGTGACGGCGCCCGACGCGACGACGCATCGGCGAAACCGGCGCAACGTTCGGGGCAGCGTCCGGCGAATGGCCAGCAGCAGCCGAAGCCGCAAAATGCGAAGCCCGCGGGCGCCGGCGGCCAGCCGCGCCGGGACGGCAAGCGTCACGACGACAAGCCGCGCGCAGCATCCCATGAAGGCAGCGCCGCGCAACATGCGCCGCGCAAACCGCAAGGCAGCAATCCGGGCGCCCTGCTGGGCGGCGCTACGAAGCCGCGCAACGATGTACCGCATGGCGGCCACCCGACGCGCAGCGGCCAGCGCGGCCGCTGAGATTCCAAGCCGCCGACTAGCTGGGCGCGGGACGTGATTCCCTAGCGCTTAGCCGCAGCGGCAGCTTGCTTCAGGTGCTCGATCTGCCGTTCCCATCGATCGAGCACCGCCCTCCCTTCCCCTTCAAGCTCAAACGTGATGCCGCCTGTCAGGCGTGCATAACGAACGCTCTGCGCCTCACCGGTATCGATCGAACCGATCAGATATGCGAGGCCACTGTCATCGCCTTTGACGGCCATGAGCGGCGTCACGCGCAACTGCACCTGATAAAACGCTTCATCGCAGACAAACGTCAGCGCTGCCCGGCCGCTTTGCGCCATCGCACGCACTGCCCGCGCTTGCGGCCATAACGCGATGCACAACGTGCGCGAATCGGGCGCATACAACTCGCCGACGCCGAGCAGCGACGTGCGCACATGACCGTTCGTATCGACGGTCAGCAGCGAAGCGGTGAAGCCTTTCTTGCTCGCGAGCGACGAGCCGTCGAACAGCGTGCGGACAGCGTCGGGCCATTCGTCGAACACGATCAGTTCGAGCGGAGGTTCGGGTGTAAGTGAATCGCTCATCGTCTTGATCCGATCAAAGAGAGGGTGACAACGATCAATCATGCCTTGAGAAGCGAATGGCCCGCACAAGCGGGCCATTTTTCGTCATATCGCGAAGCCGCGTCACGCCGGCGGCTTAGCGGAAAAACACATGCTGCGTGATTTTCGCAAGCGGGTAATGCACGCCGGGCTGAATCCTGGCCGGCAGATCGAGCGGCTTGAGCAGCATCTTCACGCACATGTCCGCCGACAGATTGCGGCGCACCAGCGCGTTGATACGCGCCGCGCGCTCACGGTTATAAGCCGAATCGTGGACACGCTCAGGATAACGAATCGCGAATACATGCCGCAATGCGATCTCCGAGTCTTCGTTCTTGATCTCCATCACGCGGCGCATCAACGCGCCGAGCACGGCGAGACGGCCGTTGCCTTCGATCTTGTTGTACTTCTTGAAGTACTTGAAAAAGTGCTTGTAGTGGCGAACTTCGTCGGTACGGATGTTATCCGTGATCTGCTTGAGCACCGGTTCGTCCGAACATTCGCCGATCGCGCGATACAGCGTAGCCGTGCCGGTTTCCACAACACAGCGCGCCACCATCTCGAGCGCGCGGGTCTTTTCGAAGTCTTCCACCGAGCAGGTCAGCGAATACTCTTCGAAGAAATTGCGGAACGCCGTATCCCAATCGAACTCCGGCCAGACGTAAGCGACATACGTCTTGAGCGCCCGGCCGTGCTGCAACTCTTCCGGCTCCCACTCGTTGTTGAGCCAGACCGAGACTTCCGGATCGCCGTCGAAGAAGGTGCTCAGATTGCTGGTGTAGAGATCCGAGCCGCTTTCGATAAATGAAGCGGCGCACAACAGAAGCAGCAGATCTTCGTTAGCGACCGCTTGCTGGCGATCTATGCGGGTGAAGTCGATATCCTCGATCCGCCAGGGCATCACATGGTTCAGCTCAGTGTGCATTGTGTCTTGCTCCGAAAGCTGTATCGACTCGTGGAGCATGCTCGAAACCGCCCGCTCTCGCCAGTGCGGTCCGCCGTGTCAGATACAGCGTCTTGAATTAGAGTTAACCCCTTGTATCTTGCATCTTAGCCGGTGTTTCGCAACTTTGCAGATAACCCAGCACAGACCATGCCGGATCGCGGCAGTTCCAATTCTTCGGTAGTCGAATTATTCAGTCAGAAATAATCGGCGCGCGGACGACGCTAAAAAGCCCGCTCGGGGAGCTGGCTCAGGTGCGGATGCCTTGCGTCGAAGTCAGGCGCGGCAAGGCTCGCGCCGCCACAGGGCGCCGCCGCCAAAGCGCAGGATCACGCGTGCTGAACTCGTTCGGTGTGACGCACATGCCGCCTGCGTCACGCACCGACAACGAGCGACGCGCCCAACAGCATCGCGGCAATCAACACGTGGTAAATCGGCGCAAGCTTGTCGCCAGTCAAATGTATAAACGTCTCCACGACTGTCGGGGCAAAGCCGCCGAAGATCGTCACTCCGATGCTGTAACCGATTGAAAGACCAGTCGAGCGAACTTGCGTCGTGACGATCTCGGACATCAGTGCGATGGCGAGCGTCAACGTCGCCTCGCGGCCTTTGCGGTCGCCGTAGATGCCCAGCACTACGGTGCCCAATGACCGCATCAGGAACGAGATGCCGACAATGGCGATGGCGAGCAACGTCGAGAGCCACTCGTCCTGCAAAGGGAAGAACTGTTTCGCCATGATGGTCGCGAAGTAGCCGTAGACCAGAAAGTCGAACCACTCGGGCGCATTGCCGACCGACGACGAAAACACGATGCGCCGCCCCGTTGCTTTGGAAAGCGGTGCGAGCGTGGAACGCGAGGAGGCTGTCGCGGCTTGCGACACGGGGGTGATGATGTCTCCTGCCCTGCCTGCGTCTGGTATTGAATGCGCTGAGTGCGCTCGCGGCGCGCATTGCCTCGCGCTCGCGCGCAGTTCGTGGCAATCGCGCGCGATGCCTTGTTTTGATCGCCGGGCGGCTCGCTCCGCCACAACGCTTCATGGATCGCCGGCGCGTACAGCAAAGCGCGGCCGCTCGCGCGGCGCCGCGCTTCGTTTGAACCGGTCAGAACCCGGCTGCCAGCCCGTCGCGACGGCTATCGCTCGCCGCCACATAACCACGCTCCGGATCGTTGCGGTCGAGCTTCCAGATGTACTGGCCGGAGCCGAAGTCCATGTACGGATCGTCGATCGACTTGATCGTGTGGCCGAGCTTCTGCAGCGCCTCGGCGGTGTTCGGGTCGAGCGTCGCTTCGATATCGATCGTGAAGTCGCGGTTGACCTTCCAGCGCGGCGCGTCGCACGCGGCCTGCGGCTGCTGGCCGTAGTCGAGCATCCGCACGATCGATTGCAGATGGCCTTGCGGCTGCATGTCGCCGCCCATCACGCCGAAACTCATCACCGCTTCCTGCTTGCCGTCCACCTGTTGCGTGAGGAACGACGGAATGATCGTGTGGAACGGCCGCTTGCCGCCTGCCACCACGTTCGGCGACTTCGGGTCCATCGAGAAACCGCAGCCGCGGTTCTGCAGCGCGATGCCGCTGTCAGGCACCACGACGCCAGAGCCGAAACCCATGTAGTTCGACTGGATGAAGCTGACCATCATGCCGCGTTCGTCAGCCGCCGACATGTAGATCGTGCCGCCGGCCTTCGGCATGCCGAAGTCGAATTGCGTGGCGCGTTTGGGATCGATCAGCCTGGCGCGCGACGTGAGGTACGCGTCATCGAGCATCTGCGCGGGCGTGACGTCCATCGAACGCGGATCGGCGACGTAGCGATAGACGTCGGCAAACGCCAGCTTCATCGCTTCGATCTGCAGATGCTGCGACTCGACGTTGTCGACCGTCAGCGCCTTCACATCGAATTTTTCGAGGATGCCGAGCGCGATCAACGCCGCGATGCCCTGGCCGTTCGGCGGAATCTCGTGCACCGTGTAGCCGCGATAATCCTTGCCGATCGGTTCGACCCAATCCGCGCGGTAGTTGCGCAGATCATCGACGGTCAGCGCGCCGCCGCCTTCGCGCGCAAATGCGGCAATCCGCTCGGCGATCTCGCCTTCGTAGTACGCGCGCGGGCCTTGCTCGGCGAGCATGCGCAGCGTCTTCGCGTGGCCGGGAAAGCGCACCAGTTCGCTGACTTCCGGCGCACGGCCACGCGGCATGAAAGTCTGCGCGAAGCCCGGCTGGTCTTTCAACTCCGGCACCGCCGCCGCCCACTTGTAGCCGACGATGCTCGCCACCGCATGGCCGCGTTCGGCGATGTCAATGGCCGGCTCCATCAGATCGGCAAACGGCAGCGAGCCGAATTTGTGATGCAGGGCCTCCCAGCCGGCGATCACGCCGGGCACCGTCACCGCGTCCCAGCCGCGCTTGGGCTGTCTTGCGAGACCGTTTTCCTCGCCGTACTTGCGCTTGAAGTAATCGACATTCCACGCCGCCGGCGCCACGCCCGACGCGTTCAGGCCATGCAGCTTCGTGCCGTCCCACACGAGCGCGAACGCGTCGCCGCCCAGGCCGCACGACACGGGCTCGACCACCGTGATGGCGGCAGCCGCCGCGATCGCTGCATCGACAGCATTGCCGCCTTTCCACAGCATCCGCAACCCGGCTTGTGCGGCGAGCGGATGCGACGTCGAAACGATATTGCGCGCGAATACAGGCAGACGCGGGCTCGAATAGGGGTTTTGCCAGTTGAAGCCAGTCATGTCGAACACTCTCGAAAGCGCGGCCCGGTGCCCTACGGGCGCCGGAAACCATAGGAGAACGGTAAAACTGAGAACCTAGGATTGCAGCGCGATCCGGCACAAAAAACAAATTCATTTATCAAATGAATAAATGCGCAGATGATCTGAATGGGATCGGCGCGGATCTCAAGTGTGTCGCACAAGTTGGCAGACAAGAGGGGCGAAGGTCTTACAATATCTGACTCCTGTCCACGCATCGATCGCCCTCCGGCAAAGCGGACCGCGCCAGCGGCCGGGCGACGCCGCCCCAAACCGACCACCCGAGACACATGACCCGAGACCCCCGCCTGACTCTCAATGCCCGGCAACAGGAACTGCTGGAGTGGGTGCAACGCGACGGCTTCGTGACCGTGGACGACCTCGCGGCCCACTTCGACGTGACGCCGCAGACGATCCGCCGCGACGTCAACTGGCTCGCCGACATGAACCTGCTGCGCCGCTATCACGGTGGCGCGAGTCTGCCGACCAGTTCCGAGAACGTTTCATACACCGCGCGTCAGCGGATGTTCCATGAAGAGAAACGGCGCATTGCGGCGCTAGTGGCTACTCACATTCCCGATCAGGCGTCGCTCTTCATCAACCTCGGCACCACCACCGAGGAAGTCGCTCGTGCGCTCAACCGGCACCGCGGTTTGCGCGTGATCACCAACAACCTGAACGTCGCCAGCATGATGAGCGGCTATCCGGATTGCGAAGTGCTGGTGACAGGCGGCATCGTGCGGCCGTGGGACAAAGGGATCGTCGGCGAACTGGCGATCGATTTCATCCGCCAGTTCAAAGTGGACTTCGCGATCATCGGCACGTCGAGCATCGAGACGGATGGCACGCTGCGCGATTTCGACACCCGCGAAGTGCGGGTGGCCGAAGCGATCATCCAGCATGCGCGCACGGTCTTCCTCGCCGCCGACAGCTCGAAATTCGGCCGACCGGCGCTGGTTCGCCAAGGCCACCTGGACCAGATCGACGCACTGTTCACCGACGCCGCCCCGCCCGCCGAGATGGCCGAAACCCTGGCCGCCGCGAACTGCCAGGTGTACATCGCGCAGTGAGGCCAGGCATTCTCCGCCATGTTGCAGCGCACGCCAAACTTCGAGTGAAATCAAGGATTTGCTCGCAGCCACAGACCGCCTCGACGGCGCCCAATTGTCAAAGGGAAAATTTACTGGGGCGGATTTGGTGTTTAACGAGCGGTTGACTACACTCCAGTTCCCCGGCGTCCGTTCCGCGTTACGCGTAGTGCCGGTTGTGTGACCGAACCTGTGTATGAGCCGTACCTCCCGCCCAATCCTGTAGCGGACTTCACTGGCACCTGCCAGTCGCCGGCAAGGCTGTCCGCGTTTGCTTGACATGGAGAGAACGATGCTGAGTCCGCATGAATTCGCCACGTTGTTGCTCGTCAAGGACGCTCCCAATCAAGTCGACATGGAGCGAGAAGAACTCGACGCCCTGCTTGAACGCCAGCTCGTGCAACTCGAACGGCTCGCGTCGGGCAACGAACAATGGCGCGTGACCGAAACCGGCGACAGCGCAATCCGAGCCATCAAGCGTTTCTCCTAGTTTTTCCCCGTCGGCCTGCCCGGTCGACGTTCGACAGCACGAAAGCGGGCTGCGCGCCGGTTGTCATTGGCGGTATAAAGCGCGCGCCCTGGAAAACCGCCTCGCCTTCTCTTTCGGCAAAACTGCCGGTCCGCTCGAGCGGACGTTTTATTGTGCCCACCTCATTTACACAGTAAATTGACGCGACGGATCCTCTGCCTTCGCGCATGCCCAAAACACTCTCCTCCCACGACATCCAGCAATTCCGCGAAACCATGCGGCGCGTGGCCGAAAACGCCTTCGCCACGCGCGGCGCGCAGGGCGTGACGATGCGCGAACTGGCAAAAGAACTGGGCTGCAGCGCGATGACGCCCTATCGCTATTTCCGCGACAAGGACGAGATCCTCGCCATGGTCCGCGCCGCGGCGTTCAACCGGTTCGCGGCGCGCCTGGAAGCAGCCGCTGGACAGGCGCCGGACACCCACCCCTCGGCCGTCAGCGACGCGTACGTGGCGTTCGCGCTCGACGAACCGCACGCCTACCGTTTGATGTTCGATCTGACGCAGCAGGATAGCGGCTACCCGGAACTCGCGGCCGCGTCGCAGCGCGCGTGGCACATGCTCAGCTCGCACTTCGAGCGGCTGGTGGCGGCCGGTGTTCTGGAAGGCGATCCGCAATTGATCGGTTACGCGTTCTGGGCGAGCCTGCATGGCTTCACGATGCTCGCGCTCGCCAATCAACTGCCGCTGCCGCGAGCGCAGCAGCCCGCCGCGCTCAAAGCGCCGACGCGCGAAGCCGTACTCGCGCAGATTCGCCAGATGTTGTGGCGCGGCGCGCAACCGCAGCGCACTTAGCCTTGAACGCGAAAATTCAGGAAACCTGGCAGGAAATCAGGCAAGACACCGAACGAAAAATTCAGCCGCTGCGCAAAGTCGGATCGACCGCCGCGCGCCAACTCAACGCCTTGGCACGCTGGTCGATAAAGAACGTCACCCATTGATTGCGTGCCTGCGGATCGCTGCTCGCGCCCAGGCTCCTGTAATGCTGCGCGATCGACGCCTGGAACGCGCAGTAATCATCCTTCGACAGCTTGCCGCGCCGGTTCGCCACGTAAGCGTCGAACAGCGTCACATAAACGCCTTGCGCATCGTTGCCGTAGTCGACTGCCTGGGCGCTGCACATCTGTTGCAACGACGCGAACGACGGCGCGCCCGTCGTCACGTTCAGGCTCGGCGTGCCGACGCATCCCGCGACAAGCGCCGCCGCGCCGATCATCCAAAGTCCACGCATGAATTCACCTCGATAGGGCTGCTGCCGTGAGTATCGTCCGTGCCTGCGCGTCGCGCCACCACCCGAGCCAACCGATTAGAGGATCCCTCAGACAAATCGAACTTTACTTTTTCGAATATGTTCACTAAAGTTCGCAAACGAACACTATCGGTTCGATAGATTTTCCCAACGGCTATCCGGATACGTAGAGGACACAGCAGGTGACGCAAGGCTCAAAGTACGATTTGCTCGTCGTCGGCGGCGGGATCAACGGCGCCGGCATTGCACGCGATGCGGCGGGCCGTGGCCTGTCGGTGTTGCTCTGCGAGCAGGACGATCTGGCGGCGCACACGTCGTCGGCCAGCACGAAGCTGATTCACGGCGGCCTGCGCTACCTCGAATACCGCGAGTTCGGGCTGGTGCGCAAAGCCTTGCAGGAGCGCGAAACGCTGCTGCGCGCGGCGCCGCACATCATGTGGCCGCTGCGCTTCGTGATGCCGCACATGCCCGATCTACGTCCGGCCTGGCTGATCCGCGCCGGCCTCTTCCTTTACGATCACCTCGCCAAACGCGAGCTACTGCCGGGCTCGCGCGGCATCGTCATGCGCAACCATCCGGCCGGCGCGCCGCTGATCGATTCGATCAAACGCGGTTTCGTGTATTCGGACGGCTGGGTCAATGACGCGCGTCTGGTCGTGCTGAACGCGCTGGATGCGCAAGAACGGGGCGCGAAGATTCTCACGCGCACCCGGCTGATCAGCGCAGTGCGCGCCGGCGGTGAATGGCGCGCGCAACTCAGGCGCGCCGACGGCACGATCCTCGACGTGCGCGCCGCTTCGATCGCCAATGCGGCCGGTCCATGGGTCGGCGAACTGCTGCAAGGCGCGCTCGGCCGGGAAGCGACGCACAGCGTGCGTCTCGTGAAAGGCAGTCACATCGTTACGCGCCGCCTGTTCGAACACGATCACGCGTACATCTTTCAGAACCCGGACAAGCGGATCATCTTCGCGATTCCATACGAACACGATTACACGCTGATCGGCACGACCGATATCGAGTATCGCGGCGACCCGTCGCAAGTCGCGATCACGCCGGACGAAACGCAATATCTGTGTGATTCGATCAACCGCTACTTCAAGCAGAAGATCACCCCGCAAGACGTGCGCTGGACCTACTCGGGCGTGCGTCCGCTGCTCGAGGAAGAAGGCGCGGACAACCCGTCGGCGGTCACGCGCGACTACTCGCTCGAACTCGACGCACCCGCGGGCGAAGCGCCGCTGTTGTCGGTGTTCGGCGGCAAGATCACCACCTTCCGCAAGCTGGCCGAAGAAGCCGTGGACAGGCTCGCGCCCACGCTGCAAAACAACACGCGTTCGTGGACGGCCGGCGTGCCGTTGCCCGGCGGCGATATTCCGCAAGCGAACTTCGAGCGCTTTCTCGCCCAGTTCAAGCAGCAGCATGCGTGGCTGCCCGCCGACCTCGCGCATCGCCTCGCTCGCGCGTATGGCACGCGAGTCGGAAAAGTGATCGGCAACGCAAAGTCACTGGCCGAACTCGGCAACGCATTCGCGCCGGGTCTTTACGAAGCCGAACTCGTTTATCTTCGCGACGTCGAGTGGGCGCGCAGCGCGCAGGACGTGTTATGGCGCCGCTCGAAACTCGGTTTGCACGTCGAGCCAGGCACGCTCGATTCGATCACGCACGACATCGACGCGTGGTTCGTGCGCGAACCCGTCGGACACAAGCAGAACGCGTAAGGCCGTGGCAACGCGGCCTAATCGCACAACCTGACACGCTTCACCCCTCGGCTACGGATAAAGCCGGGACGCACCACCGACTGTTGCAGCCCGCTTAAAACAACAAGCCGTTCCCGTCGCCGGTTCGCAAGCCGGCGATTCATAAAACGCATGGAGAAGAGACAATGCAGGATCAATACATCCTCGCGCTCGACCAGGGCACCACCAGCTCCCGCGCAATGCTGTTCGACCGGCTCGGCAATATCGTGTCGACCGCTCAGAAGGAGTTCCAGCAGATCTATCCGCGTCCGGGCTGGGTCGAACACGATCCACAGGAAATCTGGGCAAGTCAAGCCGGCGTCGCCGCCGAAGCCGTCACGCGGGCCGGCATGAACGGCACGTCGATCGCGGCGATCGGCATCACCAATCAGCGTGAAACCACCATCGTGTGGGATCGCGAAACCGGTCACCCCATCTATAACGCGATCGTCTGGCAAGACCGCCGCACCGCCGACTTCTGCGACCAGCTCAAAGAGCAAGGTCTCGAAGAAAAGGTTCGTGCGAAAACCGGCCTGCCGATCGACTCGTATTTCTCGGCCACCAAGATCCGCTGGATTCTCGACAACGTCGAAGGCGCGCGCGAAAAGGCCAGGCAAGGCCGCCTCGCATTCGGCACGGTGGATAGCTGGCTGGTGTGGAATTTCACGAAGGGCGGCCTGCACGTCACGGATGTGACCAACGCGTCGCGCACGATGCTGTTCAACATCCACACGCTGAAGTGGGACGACGAACTGCTCGAAGCGCTCGATATTCCGCGCAACATGTTGCCGGACGTGCGTGCTTCGTCGGAAGTGTACGGGTCGACCAAGACCACCGTGTTCGCCTCGAAGATTCCGCTCGCGGGCATCGCCGGCGACCAGCACGCGGCCCTCTTCGGCCAGATGTGCACGCAGTCGGGCATGGTGAAGAACACCTACGGCACCGGCTGCTTCCTCGTGATGAACACCGGCGACAAGCCAATCGAATCGAAGAACAATCTCGTCACCACGATCGCATGGCAGATCGGCGACCAGATCAATTACGCGCTCGAAGGCAGCATCTTTATCGCGGGCGCTGTCGTGCAGTGGCTGCGCGACGGTCTCGGCATCATCAAGAGCGCGGCGGAAATCGAAACGCTGGCGCGCAGCGTGCCGCATGGCGACGGCGTGTATCTGGTGCCCGCCTTTGCCGGCCTCGGCGCGCCGCACTGGAATGCACGCGCTCGCGGCACGCTGTTCGGCGTGACGCGCGGCACGACCTCGGCGCATATCGCACGCGCCGCGCTCGATTCGATCGCGTACCAATCGCTCGACGTGCTGAAGGCGATGGAAGCCGACTCCGGCATTCGCATCGGCGAATTGCGCGTGGACGGCGGCGCTTGCGCAAACAATCTGCTGATGCAGTTCCAGGCGGACATTCTCGGCGTCGACGCGGTACGCCCGCAGGTTTCGGAAACGACCGCATTGGGCGCGGCGTATCTGGCCGGTCTCGCGGTCGGCTACTGGAAAGACGTGGACGAACTGCAAAGCCAGTGGAAGCTCGACCGCCGCTTCACGCCTGCCCTGCCGCAGGCCGACGTCAAGGCATGCCTCGACGGCTGGCAACGCGCGATTCGCGCCGCGAAGGCCTGGGCCGACACGCCCTGATCGCACCTGGCACCGTTCCATAAAACAGCTTTCGACATAACGAAGCCGCTTTCTCAAGCGGTTTCCCTAATAATCATATTTCGGAGAACCAACCATGTCTCCTTACATTGCAGAATTCATCGGCACGGCCCTCGTGGTGCTGCTCGGCGACGGCGCCGTCGCCAACGTTCTGCTCGCGCGCACCAAAGGCAAGGGCGCGGATCTGATCGTGATCGTGATGGGCTGGGCAATGGCCGTGTTCATCGCCGTCTATGTGACGGCGTCGTTCAGCGGTGCGCATCTGAATCCGGTGGTGACGATCAGCCTCGCGCTGGCCGGCAAGTTCGCATGGACCAAGGTGCCCGGCTACGTCGCGGCACAGATGCTCGGCGGCATGGCGGGCGCCCTGCTCGTCTGGATCGCGTATCGCCAGCACTTTGCGAGGGAAGGCGATGCCGACGTGAAGCTCGGCGTGTTCTGCACGTCGCCGGCGATCCGCAGCGTTCCGAACAACCTGCTCACCGAAATGATCGCGACTTTCGTGCTGATTCTCGGCGTGCTGTATCTGGCATCGCCGCAAGTCGGTCTGGGCGCGCTCGACGCGTTGCCGGTCGGCCTGCTGGTGCTCGGCATCGGCATCTCGCTCGGCGGCCCGACGGGTTACGCGATGAGCCCGGCACGCGATCTGTCGCCGCGTCTGATGCACGCGCTGCTGCCGATTCCGGGTAAGCGCGACAGCGATTGGCACTATGCGTGGATTCCGGTGCTCGGGCCGCTCGCCGGCGGCGCGGCGGCCACCTTGCTGTACCTGTACCTGCACACGCATTGACCGTGCGGCACGCGTAAGCACAGACGGAAAGCGACGCCGCCGCGCAGGCGGCGTCAAAGCACGTATCATGTTGCTTTCAATCTCCGCGCATGGGCTTGCAGTAATCTTGCCCATGCGCTTCTCGCTTTCCGTTTCAACGCATGATCGACCATCTCATCTGTGACTGCGACGGCGTGCTCGTCGACAGCGAAATCATCGCTGACCGCGTGCTCTTCGAAACGCTGTCCGCCGCCTTGCCTGGCCTCGATTTCGAACCCGTCGTCAAAACGGCGTTTGGCCAGCAGACCTCGCGCTTTCTCGAAGACATCGAAAAGTCGTTCGATGTCACGCTGCCCGCGAATTTCCTCGAAACCGTCGAGCACAACGTCGAACTCGCGCTTGCCGCGTCGCTGAGTCCGATCAACGGCGTGCGCGACGCCTTGCAACGCGTGACGCTGCCGGCCGCGGTCGTGTCGAACAGCCGGATGGCGCGCGTGAACGCGTCGGTGCGGCGCGCGGGTTTGCAGCAGATTTTCGGCGAACGGATTTTCAGCGCCGAACAGGTGGCGCGGCCGAAGCCTTTCCCGGATGTGTATCTGTTCGCCGCGAAGACGCTGGGCGTGGAGCCTTCGCGATGCATCGTCGTCGAAGACAGCGTGGCGGGTCTGAATGCGGCGCGCGCGGCGGGTATGAAGACGATCGCGTTCGTCGGCGCGAGCCACATCCCCGACGGCTATGCGGACGCGCTGCGCAAGATGGGCATGACGCGCATCATGAAGCACATGGACGAGTTGCCCGCGCTGATCGAAGCGGGCGTGCGCGGCGAGTTTGGCGACGTGCAGTCGTAACGGCCCGGGCCGTGGCCATTGCCGCCAGCGTAATCGCCACAAAATAGCCGGCTGGCTATGAACCGCAGCCCAAAAGTTGGACACCGGTCCAACTTTGCGGCGTCAGTTCAGTTCACTAGCCGGCTTTTTTAACGAACGCGCGTCAGCGCGTATCTGCAACTCAGGCCTCGTCGGCCACGCATTCCCGTGCCGTCGCCAGCGCCTCGCGGAATTCCACCAGTTCGGCAATCGTCAGCATCGGCAGATTGTGTTGCGCGGCGAAGCGCTCGACGTCGGCGCCGCGCGTCATCGTACCGTCCGCGTTCATCAGTTCGCACAGCACGCCAGCCGGCTTCAGACCCGCGAGAATCGCCAGATCGACCGTGCCTTCGGTGTGGCCGCGGCGCGCCAGCACGCCGCCGGGCATCGCGCGCAACGGGAATACGTGGCCCGGACGCACGATGTCGGCGGGCTTCGCCGTATCGGCGATCGCGGCGCGGATCGTGGTCACACGGTCGAGCGCGGACACCCCCGTCGTCACGCCGTCGCGTGCTTCGATCGAGACAGTGAACGCGGTGCCATGACGGCTTTCGTTGGTGCTGACCATCGGCGGCAGTTCGAGCGCGCGGATCTTGTCCTCGGGCAGGCACAGGCAGACGATGCCGCTGCATTCGCGAATCAGCAACGCCATGGTTTCGACGGAAAGACGCTCGGCGGAAACGATCAGATCGGCTTCGTTCTCACGGTCGTGGTCGTCTTGCAGGACGACGGCGCGGCCATCGCGCAGCGCTTCCAAGGCGGCGGCGATACGCGGCGGGACAGGCTCGGTGGCGAGCAGCGGGAGATCGAAGAATGCATCGTCCTGCAAGGGGACTTCCCTCGGGGCGTTTGCAATCGTTGACGGTTCAGGAAAAGTAGCAAAAGACATGTGAAACGCTCATCGCAAAAGTTGGGCGAAAAACGTTTCAGGGCATTGCAAACAGACAAAGACGCACCGCTGAACGCCGCGCAAAACGACGCTCGCGCACCGCCAACCCCCCAGGCGGCGCCACGGAAACGAACATGACTATCTGCACATCTTCTTCCATCCGGACTCTAACCGTCGGCTCTGGCTTCTCACCAGATCTGCTGACCCCGCCGTGTCTTCCATGCTGCGAAGACGCTTGCCAGGCGGGCGCTCGCGGGCTCGTCGGCTCACGCTTTCGCGTTGCCGACATACCGCCGGTGGGGAATTTCACCCCGCCCTGAAGACGCACTGATTGCCGGATCGACCGGCTGGCGAAGCATACAACAGCCGCGCCGCACGTGCAGCGCAACCCTACAGACCAAACGGACACTTCCGTCTGGCAGCGCACGCGGAACCACGCTCGCGCCGCGCCGACTCACTGAATCAAACCGGCGCGCTCTGCCGCGTCGCCTCGTGAGAGGCGGGCACGTCCCAGCGCG
Organism: Paraburkholderia lacunae; assembly: GCF_003353175.1. Classification (GTDB taxonomy): domain Bacteria; phylum Pseudomonadota; class Gammaproteobacteria; order Burkholderiales; family Burkholderiaceae; genus Paraburkholderia; species Paraburkholderia lacunae. The sequence goes on from NZ_QHKS01000001.1 coordinate 425,546, forward strand.
GCGGCGATTCCGCTTTCAGCGTCACACGAAACGCGCGCGCTTCGGTGTCGCCGGGATTGCGCAGAGTGTGCGGCTGATCGGCATCGAAGACGATCGCATCGCCCGTGGCCAGCAATTGACGCTGATCGTGCACGCTGACTTCCAGCGTCCCTTCGCTCACCACCAGGTTCACGGTCGTGCCTGGCGCGCGGCGCGTGCCTGCCTCGGTATGCAGCGGCGCGATGCGCAACTCGTGAAACTCGGCGACGGTCGGCTCGGCTTCCGGATAAAGCGGCCGGGCCGAGTAACGGCCGTTCGAGCTGACCACGCGCGACGAGCGTTCGGCCGGCAAATGCTCGAAGCCGTTCGTCGCGTGACGCCGCAAGAACGCCGCCACCGACACCTTCAGCGCCGCCGCGACCTTGCAGAGCACCTTGATCGACGGCACGCTGCGCGCCGACTCGATCTGCGCGAGCATCGCTCGCGAAACGCCTGAAGCGCGCGCCAATGCGTCGAGCGACAGTTGCCGCTCGGCGCGCAAACGGGCGAGATTCACGCCGACCAGATGTTCCAGTGCATCGAAGGGTTCGGCGGCACGCGGCGACGCTTCGGTGTCAGCCGCGGGATCGCGAACCAGCGCAAGCGGGGAATGCATGATTGCCTCCAGGAGCGCCGCCGGACGGCGGGCAAACGGTTAGTGGAGGCAAGATAGCATCGCGCCTGACTCAGCCCAACGAAGTTATCTTCACACTGTTATCAGCATTGCGGAGGACGATTCCCGCAAAGCTTGCGCGAATTTTTCATATGCGCGTTCACACGCGGATTCGCACGCTCAAGCCCGCTGCGCCACGGTCGCCGCCGGCGCATCCATCCGCGCGGCGAACCACGTCAGCAGCAAAGCGACCGCGCTGACGGCTGCCGCCACCCAGGGCAGGGTATCGAGCGCATGGCCGTGATCGATCACCAGAGCGCCGAGCCACGCGCCGCCCGCATTGCCGACGTTGAACGCGCCGATGTTCAGCGTGGACGCCAGATTCGGCGCCGCGGCCGCCTTCTCGACCACGCGCATCTGCAACGGCGGCACGGTCGCGAACGCGGCGATACCCCACACGAACACGGTAATCGCCGCCGCCACCTGCGAATGGCTGGTGCGCGCGAAGATCGCCATCACCACCGCGAGCGCGACCAGAATGCCCATCAGCGAAGGCATCAGCGCACGGTCCGCGAGCTTGCCGCCCACCGTATTGCCGATCGTCAGGCCGACGCCGAACAGCACGAGAATCAGCGTCACGCCACGCGGCGAGAAGCCGCTCACCTGCTCGAGAATCGGCGCGATGTAGGTGAACACCACGAACACGCCGCCAAAGCCGAGCACCGTCATCGCGAGCGCGGTCCAGACTTGCGGGTCCTTCAGCACGCGCACTTCATGGCCGAGGCCGAGCGGACCGGAATCGTGACGATTCGGCACCAGCGCCGTCACACCCGCCAGCGACAACACGCCGAGCGCGCTGACGATCCAGAACGCGGCACGCCAGCCGAACTCCTGACCGATGAAGGTGCCGAACGGCACGCCCAGCACGTTGGCGAGCGTCAAGCCGGTAAACATCAGCGCAATCGCGCTCGCGCGCTTGTCGGCCGGCACGAGCGAAGCCGCCACCACCGCGCCGATGCCGAAGAACGAGCCGTGCGCAAACGAGGTCACCACGCGCGCGACCATCAGCACCGAATAACCGGACGCGACCGCACACAGCGTATTGCCGACGATGAACACGCCCATCAGCAGTTGCAGCGCGAGCTTGCGCGGCATCTTGCTGGTGATCACCGCGAGCAGCGGTGCGCCGACCGCGACGCCGAGCGCGTAGCCGCTCACGAGCAAACCGGCCGACGGAATCGACACCGCCAGATCGTGCGCGACCTCGGGCAGCAAACCCATGATCACGAACTCGGTCGTGCCGATCGCGAATGCGCTGATCGCCAGCGCCAGTAATGGAATGGGCATCCTTCTTCTCCAGGTTCTAAAGTTGAGCGTGGTGCACATGACGCAGCGCGGTCACGAATTCGACGACCACCCCCGGCGCGAGCGCGACGAACAGTTGCAATTCAGCTTGCTGCGGTCCCATCCGCGGCACTTCGGCGAGCTGGTAGGGCATGTCGGCCGCCTGCAGCCGGCCAAGCAGCGCCTGCCATTCGCCGGTGCTCTCCAGCCGGAACGCAATGTGGTCGATGCGCGGCGCCGAATTTCCCGCCAGAGCCGGAACGGTGGCGTCCACCAGATGAATCACCGGCCGGCCGTTCGCATACAGCCAATTGCCGTCGATCGAAAACGGCGGACGCGCGCCATCCGTCAACCCGACGACGTCGACGAAAAAACGTCGGGCGGTGTCGAGTTCGGCAGTGACGATCGTCGCGTGATCGAGTTGCATGACGTCGGCGCCTCAATGCGCTTAGGGGTTTTCGAGGGGTGCATTGTCGGCGGAGGGCGTCGATTTGATAATTGGCGTAGCATTTGAAGCATTTTCAAATCATTTTGAAATATCGTGATGGATAACCTCGGTGACATCCGCCTGTTCGTCGAAGCGGCGCAGCAGGGCAGCCTGTCGGCGGCGGGCCGCAAGATGGGCCTGACGCCGGCCGCCGCCAGTGCGCGCCTCGCCAAGCTCGAAGCCGGCCTGAAAGCGCGCCTGTTCGAGCGCACCACCCGCCAGTTGCGGCTGACCGACGAAGGCCGCCTGTATCTGAACTGCTGCCGTCAGGCGCTGCAATCGCTCGATGACGCCGAAGCCGCGCTGCAAGCCGGTCAAGGCGTGGTGCGCGGCAAAGTGCGGATTTCCGCGACTTCCGATTTCGGCCGCAATCTGTTGATGCACTGGCTCGACGAGTTCAACGCGCTGTATCCGGAGGTGACGTTCGCGCTGACGCTGTCGGACTCGCTGTCGAATCTGGTGCAGGAGGACATCGATCTGGCAATCCGCTTCGGCGTGCCGCAGGACAGTTCGCTGGTCGCGCGCAAGCTGGCGCCGAACCGGCGCGTGTTGTGCGCGTCGCCGGATTACATCGCGCGGCGCGGCGAGCCGAAAGACCCGCACGATCTGGCGAATTTCGACTGCATCGTGCTCGGCACCGCATCGGGGCCCGTCAATGAATGGCGTTTTACGCGCGGCGACGAAGTGCAGCATTACACCGTGCCCTTCGAGACCGCCCGCGAGACCAACGACGGCGCCGTGGCCCGCGAATGGGCGCTGCGCGGCTACGGGATCGTGATCAAGTCGATGTGGGACGTGGAAGCGGATCTGCGCGCCGACGGCCTGAAAATCCTGCTGCCCGAGTGGCGCTATCCGGACGCGCCGCTGCACGCGCTCTATCACCGCAACCGCTTCATGGCGCCGCGCGTGCGCGTGCTGCTGGATTTCCTCAGCGAGCGCTTCGCGCAGGTGTCCGACGAACTGGAGGGCCTGCTGGGCTTGCCGCCGGAGCGGCCGGAAGCAAAGGCCGCAGCAGAAACCGCACCCGATGAAGGGCTATAATATTGAGCTACGCTGCAAACGTGCATTGAAAGTGGCCCAAGCGTGGCCCCATGTCAGTGACAAATCACTGGGAAGTGCCGCCCCGCGGCCGGTTCGCACGCTGCCCGCACGTTTGGCCTCTCTTCACCTTTAAACGACGCCCCCAGGTTAACCACTGCGACCGGCGAAATTCGATGACCAAGAAAGTTTATGTAAAGACCTTTGGCTGCCAGATGAACGAGTACGATTCCGACAAGATGGTCGACGTACTCGGCGCGGCTGAAGGACTCGTCAAGACCGACACGCCGGAAGACGCGGACGTCATTCTGTTCAACACCTGCTCGGTGCGCGAAAAAGCGCAAGAGAAAGTCTTCTCCGACCTCGGCCGCGTGCGCGAGCTGAAGGAAGCGAATCCCGATCTGATCATTGGCGTGGGCGGCTGCGTAGCAAGCCAGGAAGGCGCGTCGATCGTTGCGCGCGCACCGTATGTCGATCTGGTGTTCGGTCCGCAAACGCTGCACCGTCTTCCGCAGATGATCGACAAGCGCCGTGAAAGCGGCCGCGCGCAAGTCGATATCTCGTTCCCGGAAATCGAAAAGTTCGATCACCTGCCGCCGGCGCGCGTCGAAGGCCCGAGCGCGTTCGTGTCGATCATGGAAGGCTGCAGCAAGTACTGCAGCTACTGCGTCGTGCCCTACACGCGCGGCGAAGAAGTGTCGCGCCCGCTCGATGACGTGCTGACCGAAATCGCCGGCCTCGCCGACCAGGGCGTGCGCGAAGTCACGCTGCTCGGCCAGAACGTGAACGCGTATCGCGGAGGCCTCACGCTCGGCTCGACCGAGATCGCGGACTTCGCCACGCTGATCGAATACGTCGCCGATATTCCGGGCATCGAACGGATTCGCTACACCACGTCGCACCCGAAGGAATTCACGCAGCGCCTGATCGACACCTACGCCAAGGTGCCGAAGCTCGTCAGCCATCTGCATCTGCCGGTGCAGCACGGTTCCGACCGCATCCTGATGGCGATGAAGCGCGGCTACACCGTGCTCGAATACAAGTCGGTAATCCGCAAGCTGCGCGCGATCCGCCCCGACCTGTCGCTGTCCACCGACATGATCGTCGGCTTCCCCGGCGAAACGGAAGAAGACTTCGGCAAGATGATGGCGCTCGTGCACGACATGAAGTACGACACCAGCTTCTCGTTCATCTACAGCCCGCGCCCCGGCACGCCGGCCGCGAATCTGCACGACGACACGCCGCGCGAGGTGAAGCTCAAACGTCTGCAACATTTGCAGGCCACCATCGAAGAAAACGTGCAGCGCATCAGCGACGCGATGGTCGGCAAGGTCGAGCGGATTCTGGTCGAGCGCCCGGCGCGCAAGGACCCGAACGAACTCGCGGGACGCACCGAGAACAATCGCGTGGTGAATTTCCCGGCGCCGGTAGCGTCGCACGCGCGGCTGATCGGCCAGATGGTCGACGTGAAGATCGTCCAGGCGTATCCGCATTCGCTGCGCGGCGAGCTGGTGCTGGTGCACGACGACGCGCCCGCGACCACCCACTGAATTCACTGAGCCACGTCACTGAGCCACGCCACTGAGCCACGTGCCCGCACGACGCCGCCCGTTACGCAACTGAGCGTTTTGAAACCGACAGGATCGATCCACCGCCTTGAAGACCACTCAGCAGCATCTGGAATTCACCGCACCGCGCGATGACAACGCGCGGCTCGCCAACCTCTGCGGACCGCTCGATGAAAATCTGCGGCAGATCGAGCAGGCGCTCGACGTGACGCTGCAACGCCGTGGCCATCGCATCACGATTCGCGGACGCGGCGCGAAACTCGCGCTCACCGCGCTCGAAAACTTCTACAACAACGCACGCGAGCCGCTGTCGGTCGACGACATCCAGCTTGCGCTCGTCGAAGTACGCAATCCGGCGCGCCATCGCACGAACGGCAACGGCAGTGAAGAAGGTGATGCGCGCTTCCCCGGCAATCCGGATCATCCGTTCGACCAACCCGCCGACAACGGCGACGACGACCTCGAAGAACTCGGCCCGAAGCTGTATACGCGGCGTGCCGATCTGCGCGGCCGGACGCCGGCGCAACGCGAATATCTGAAACAGATCGTCTCGCACGATGTGACCTTCGGGGTCGGCCCGGCCGGCACCGGCAAGACGTATCTCGCGGTGGCGTGCGCGGTGGATGCGCTGGAGCGCGATCAGGTCAAGCGCATCGTGCTGACGCGTCCGGCCGTGGAAGCGGGCGAGCGCCTCGGCTTCCTGCCGGGCGATCTGGCGCAGAAGGTCGATCCGTATCTGCGCCCGCTCTACGACGCGCTGTACGACCTGCTCGGCTTCGACAAGACCGCGAAGATGTTCGAGCGGCAGATGATCGAAATCGCGCCGCTCGCGTACATGCGCGGCCGCACGCTGAACCACGCGTTCATCATCCTCGACGAAGCGCAGAACACCACGCCTGAACAGATGAAGATGTTCCTCACGCGGATCGGCTTCGGCTCGAAGGCGGTGGTGACCGGCGACACGACGCAGGTCGATTTGCCGCGCGGCGCGAAGAGCGGGCTGATCGAAGCGCAGCAGGTGCTCTCGGAAGTGCGCGGCATTGCGCTCACGCGCTTCACCAGCGCGGACGTGGTGCGGCATCCGCTGGTCGCGCGAATTGTGGAGGCGTACGATGCGCATGCGCAGAAATCCGTCAATCCGGCGGATTCCCGCTGACCGACGTCGATTTCCGTCGAAAATGCCGTCGCCAGGAAAGCAACAAATCCATCAAGCATGAGCCGCGCCCCGAAACTGACGTTGAATCTGCAATTCCCCGCCTCCAAGGCCTGGCCTGAACACAAGGCGCTGCTGCCGCGCGCCACCGTGGCCCACTGGATCAAGGCGGCGCTTTTCGCGGACGGCGAACTGACGGTACGTTTCGTCGACGCCGAAGAAGGCCGCACGTTGAACCGCACCTATCGCGGCAAGGATTACTCGACCAACGTGCTGACCTTCGCGTACGCCGAATCCGAAGACGATCCGGTGACGGGCGATCTGATCCTGTGCTGCCCGGTGGTCGAGCAGGAAGCCGCCGAACAGGGCAAACCGCTCCTCGCGCACTACGCGCATCTGCTGGTGCACGGCACGCTCCACGCGCAAGGCTACGATCACGAGGTCGAGGAAGAAGCCGAGGAAATGGAAGCGCTCGAAACCGAAATTCTCGGCAAGCTCGGTTTCCCCGATCCGTACCAATAGACACTGACATCATCGCTTGAAGCCCACCGTGAGCACCTCTTCCCCCGAAGCCGACACCCGAACGCCCTGCCCCGACTACCCACCGGCGCTTGGCGAATCGCGGCTGCTGACGGACGAGGAACTGCGCGCGTCGCTCGAATGCACGTTGCGCGACTGGAACCGCAAAAGCGATCTGTGGCTGTTCGGCTATGGCTCGCTGATCTGGAATCCCGGCCTGCCCACTGTCGAAGCGACCCGCTCCAGGGTGCATGGCTATCACCGCGGGCTCTATCTGTGGTCGCGGGTGAATCGCGGCACGCCGGAGCAGCCGGGCCTCGTGCTCGCGCTCGATCGTGGCGGTTCCTGCACCGGGATCGCGTTCCGGCTCGCGGCCGAAGGCGCGATGCCGCATCTCGACGCCTTGTGGCGCCGCGAAATGGCGATGGGTTCGTATCGCCCGGCATGGCTGCCGTGCGTGCTCGCGGACGGCCGGCGCGTCGATGCGCTCGCGTTCGTGATGCGCCGCGACGTGCCGAGCTACACCGGCAAACTTCGCGACGAAGTCGTCAAAACCGTGTTCGGTTGCGCCAGCGGCCGCTACGGCACGACGCTCGATTATGTCAGCCGCACCGTCCATGCGCTGCGCGAAAGCGGCATGCCGGACCGCGCGCTGGAAGCGCTGCTCGAGCGTTGCCACGAGGCAAGCGGTAACGAAAGTCGTGATGAAAGCCGCGACGAAGGCCGCGCGACCGGCGGCGAAGCGGGCAGCGAATTGGACAATCAAGCGGACAATCAGGCGGACGGCCACGCGCGCCTCGCCGTCGGTCGGGCAGCGCGTTCCGAGTAAACCTCCGCACAGGCGCCGCGCCGTTGCGCACGAGCGCCGCGAGCCGCGTTTTTTTGCTCCAGAACGTCTTTTGCCGCGTAATCAGTTAGGATTGACGTACGCCCCTTTGCTAGCGGAGGGGCGGTTTCACAGCGGCTCACTCATCGGCCAGCCCGGCGGGACACGGTCCTGCCATGTGCCTGGTGTATCCTTAATGCTCTGCAACAGCGCGCCCAGTCTCGCCGGGCGCACTACCATGAACGACACGTATCCCAGTCGACGCCATACCGACAAACCGCAAGAAAAGCGCTCACTCCTCGAGCGACTGACCGACTTCATCTCGCCTGAGCCCGACTCGCGCGGCGAGCTTCTGGAAATTCTGCAGGACGCGCATGAGCGCAACCTGATCGACGCCGACTCGCTGTCGATGATCGAGGGCGTGTTCCAGGTTTCCGAACTGTGCGCGCGCGACATCATGGTGCCGCGCGCGCAAATGGACGCGATCAACATCGCGGACAATCCCGCTGAATTCATTCCCTACGTGCTGGAAAAAGCGCACTCGCGTTATCCGGTCTACGAGGGCAATCGCGACAACATCATCGGTGTGCTGCTGGCCAAAGACCTGCTGCGCTATTACGCCGAAGACGAATTCGATGTGCGCGGCATGCTGCGCCCCGCTGTCTTCATTCCGGAGTCGAAGCGCCTGAACGTGCTGCTGCACGACTTCCGTGTGAATCGCAATCACCTCGCGGTGGTGGTCGACGAATACGGCGGCGTGGCCGGTCTGATTACGATCGAAGACGTGCTGGAACAGATCGTCGGCGACATTGAAGACGAATACGATTTCGACGAGGAAAGCGGCAACATCATCGCTTCGCCGGACGGCCGGTTCCGCGTGCGCGCGCTCACCGAGATCGAGCAGTTCAACGAGGCCTTCAGCACGCATTATTCGGACGAGGAAGTCGATACGATCGGCGGCCTTGTCACGCATCACTTCGGACGCGTGCCGCATCGCGGCGAAAAGGTCCGCATCGACGATCTGATCTTCGAGATTCTGCGCGGCGACGCCCGCCAGATCCACATGCTGCTGGTGCGCCGCGATCCGCTTGCCGGCCAGCGCGAGCGCGACGCACAGCACGTGCAGACCTGAACCTGATCAATTTCTCGTTTCTTCAACTTCTCACGCCGACCGCGCAACAATGGCCGACCCGATTACTTCCCGTTCGCGCCGCGGCGTGAGTGCGCCTGCCGCCGAGCAAACACGCGGCCGCGCGCTGCCCCGCTGGCACTATCTCGTCGCTTTGGCCGCCGGCGCGGCCAATACGCTTTCGTTTGCGCCCACGCCGCACGGCGGCTGGCTCGAGCTCGCGATCTTCACATTTTTCTTTGCCTGGCTCACCCGCACGACCGGCTGGAAGAGCGCCGCGCTGACGGGCGGCGCATTCGGCTTCGGCAACTTCGTCACCGGCGTGTGGTGGCTGTACGTCAGCATGCATGACTACGGCGGCATGGCCGCGCCGCTGGCGGGCGCGGCGCTCGTGCTGTTTTCGCTGTATCTGGCGCTCTATCCGGCGCTGGCCGCGGGCGTCTGGTCGTTCTGCGCCGGCCACGCGCGCAACGGCGCGCTCGAGAACGCCCGACCCTTCTCGCCCACCTGGCACGGTGCGCTGGCTTTTGCCAGCGCCTGGGCGATCGGCGAATGGCTGCGCGGCACCGTGTTCACCGGCTTTCCGTGGCTCTCGAGCGGCTACGCGCAGGTGGACGGGCCGCTCGCCGGGTTTGCGCCGGTGGCGGGCGTGTACGGCATCGGCTGGATGCTGGCGCTGGTGGCGGCGTTGCTCGTGCAAGCCTGGGTACGTTTGCGCGAGCCGCTCGGCGCCGTCGGCGGCGCTGGAGCCAAACGCGGCGGCACGCGTGCCGCCGTGCCGGCGCTAGTTGCGGTTGCGCTGCTTGCGGCCGGCATGGTGCTGCCGCTCGCGCATTGGACCGTGCCGGCCAACGCGGCGCTCTCCGTGCGCCTGCTGCAAGGCAACGTCAAGCAGGAGATGAAGTTCGAAGAAGCGGGCATGCGCGCCGCAATCGACCAGTATCAGCAGATGATCACGTCGAAGCCGGCCGACCTGATCGTCACGCCGGAAACGGCCATTCCGGTACTCGCGCAGCAATTGCCGCTGCCGTTCGCGTCGGCGGTGCGCAACTTCTCGGATACGACCGGCACCGCGATCCTGTTCGGCGCGATCGGCGGCACGATCACGCCGGAAGGCCGGCTGGTCGACTATACGAACAGCCTGTTCGGCGTCACGCCGGGCACTCACGACGTGTATCGCTACGACAAGCACCACCTCGTGCCGTTCGGCGAATTCGTGCCGTGGGGTTTCCGCTGGTTCGTCAATCTGATGCGCATTCCGCTCGGCGATTTCGCGCGTGGCGCGCCGGTGCAGAAGCCGTTCGTCGTGCACAACCAGCCGGTCGCCGCCAACATCTGCTACGAGGATATTTTCGGTGAAGAGATCGCGCGAACTATTCGCGAAAGCGCTACGCCCGCCGGCGTGCTGGTCAATTCGACGAATCTCGCCTGGTTCGGCGACACGATCGCGCTGGATCAGCATTTGCAGATTGCCCGCATGCGTTCGCTGGAGACCGGCCGGCCGATGCTGCGCGCAACCAACACCGGCACGACAGCCGCGATCGATGCGAACGGCAAAGTGCTTGGACGCCTGAGCCCGTACACGGTCGGCTCGCTCGACGTGACGGTGCAAGGCACCTCGGGCAGCACGCCTTATGTGACGAGCGGCAACAACACGGTGCTGGCGGTTTCGTTGTTCCTGCTGGCGTTTGGGTTTGCGTTCGGGCCGGGGATCAGGCGGCGGCAAAACGGTACGAACTGAAGCGGCGATAAAACGCCGCTACGGCGCGTCCGGGCTTAATGCACAAAATGCACGCTGGCGCCGTTGAATCGCAAAAAAATGTCAGCCAGGAAAAAGCGCGCGCTCTGAAGACCAGATGCGCGCGCTTCGTCAACAAAAACTCACTTACCGCGGCCCCTACGCCGCCCGCTCAGTTCGCCGGCACCGTATCAATGAACGACTGGCGCAGCGACAGTTTCTGGAAATGCTTGTCCAGATTCGGATACGCTTCGCGCCAGTTCAGCTCGGGCATGCGGAAATCGAGGTAGCCCAGCGCGCAGCCCACAGCGATATCCGCGAGCGAGTAGTGATTGCCCGCGCACCAGGGCTTGCTGCCCAAGCCCTGCGACATCGCGATCAGGCCTTCGTCGATCTTGCGCTGCTGCCGCGCGACCCACGCATCCACACGCTGTTCGGGCGTGCGCTGGGTGCCTTCGAGGCGAATCAGCACCGCCGCGTCCAGGATGCCGTCGGCCAGCGCCTCCCAGCAGCGCACTTCGACACGCTCGCGCCCCGACTGCGGAATCAGCTTGCCGACCGGCGAAAGCGTATCGACGTACTCGCAGATCACCCGCGAATCGAACACCGCTTCACCGTCTTCCATGACAAGGCACGGCACCTTACCGAGCGGGTTGAAGGTGTGAATGGTGGTTTCCGCCGCCCAGACGTTCTCGAGCACCAGCTTGTAGTCGATCTTCTTCTCGGCCAGCACGATCCGCGCTTTACGCGCGTACGGGCTGCCGAGCGAACCGATGAGTTTCATCATCACATCTGCCCTTTTCTTGAATTCGGCGAAAGTATAAGTGGTCGGCGGCATTCCGAGCGCGGAGCCATATGCTGACAGGCCGCGTAAATGCTTGCTGTGGATGGATTGCAACATAGCAACATTGCCGCGCCGAAAGCCGGGCGTCTACCTGGCTAAAGGGCCAATTGACTGAAAGACCGACGAGGGAGGTGCGCCGCACCGCCGCCGTCGCGCGTCTGACCGGCGCCCAGCGCCGGCCTGCCGCCCCGGGCGCGAGGTTGGCGCCGCCACCTCGGCCATCGGGATCCGCACAAAAAAGTCCTCGCATTGGGCGCTACAATCGCACGATGAACCAGCCGACCGAACCCGTCATCGCCATCGACGTTTACCGCCAGCGCCGCGAGCGCGTACTCGCCGCGCTGCGCGCAGCGGGCGGCGGCGTCGCCATCGTACCCACCGCGCCGGAAACGCTGCGCAACCGCGATGCCGATTATCCATACCGGCACGACAGCTACTTCTATTACCTGACCGGTTTCATCGAACCCGAGGCGCTGCTCGTGCTCGACGCAAGCGCGGCGCCCGGCGAGCCGGCCTCGATCCTGTTCTGCCGCGAGAAAAATGTCGAGCGCGAGACGTGGGAAGGCTTCCGTTTCGGCCCGCAAGGCGCGCGCGAGGCGTTTGGCTTCGATGCAGCATTTCCGATCGGCGAAACCGATGCGCATCTGCCGCGCCTTCTGGCGGACAAGCCGGCGCTGCATTACGCGCTCGGCGGCTCGGCAAAACAGGACGAACAGGTGCGCGGCTGGCTCGACGCGGTGCGCGCGCAAGGCCGCAGCGGCGTCGCTGCGCCCACTGCCGCGCGCGATCTGATACCGCTGCTCGACGACATGCGGCTCATCAAGGACGACCACGAACTCGCGATCATGCGCCGCGCCGGCAAGATTTCCGCCCAGGCGCATCGCCGCGCGATGGCCGCGTGCCGGCCAGGCGTGCGCGAGTACGAACTCGAAGCCGAGCTGCTGTACACCTTCCGCAAGTTCGGCGCGCAAGCGCCGGCTTATACGTCGATTGTCGCCGCGGGCGCGAACGCCTGCGTCCTGCACTACCCGGCCGGCAACGCCATCGCGCAGGACGGCGATCTGATCCTGATCGACGCGGCCTGCGAACTCGACGGCTACGCTTCGGACATCACCCGCACGTTCCCCGCCAGCGGCCGCTTCACGCCGGCACAGCGCGAGCTGTACGACATCGTGCTGGCCGCGCAGCAGGCCGCCGTCGACGCCACCCATGCCGGCGCCACCTTCGACGATCCGCATCAGGCCGCCGTGCGTGTGCTGTCGCAGGGCTTGCTCGACACCGGCATCGTCGAGCGGACGAAATTCGCGTCGGTCGACGACGTGATCGCCGAGCGCGCCTATGCGCCGTTCTACATGCACCGCACCGGCCACTGGCTCGGCATGGATGTGCACGATTGCGGCGACTATCGCGAGCGCGGCGCGCCGCGCAACGAAGCGGGCGCGCTGCCGTGGCGCAAGCTGCAGACATCGATGACGCTGACCATCGAGCCCGGTCTCTATATCCGTCCGGCCGAAGGCGTGCCGGAGCGCTACTGGAACATCGGCATCCGCATCGAGGACGACGCGATCGTCACCGCGACCGGCTGCGAATTGATCACGCGCGACGTGCCCGTCGCTGCCGGCGAGATCGAAGCGCTAATGCAGGACGCCCGCGCGGCCCATGAAGCGAGGAAGTAACCCGCAATGAACGACGTATCCCAGCCGGCTGTGATTCTGAAACCCGCCGCGTCCGAGGCCCCGTTCGATTTCGACGTGACCATCGTCGGCGCCGGTCCGGTCGGGCTCGCGCTGGCCGGTTGGCTCACGCGCCGCAGCGCGACGCAGGCGCTGAAAATCGCGCTGATCGACGCACGCGAGCCGGAAGACTCGATCGCCGATCCACGCGCGATCGCCGTGTCGCACGGCAGCCGGATGATTCTCGAACCGCTGCGCTGGCCCGCCGACGCCACCGCGATCCAGCGAATCCACGTGTCACAACGCGGCCACTTCGGCCGCACGCTGATCGATCACAGCGAACACGGCTTGCCGGCGCTCGGTTACGTGCTGCGCTACGGCTCGATCGTGCACGGGCTCGCCGAAGCGGTCCACGCGAGTCCGGTGCACTGGTTCCGCTCGACTTCCGCGTCGGCGCCGGTTCAGGAGCATGACGGCGTCACGCTGCCGATCGAAAGTGCCCATGTCGCGCGCAAACTGCGCACGCGCATTCTGGTGAGCGCCGAAGGCGGTCTGTTCGGCGACCAGAAGACCGGCAAAAGCGCCGGCGACGACAGCACGCGCGATTACGGACAAACTGCGCTGGTCGGCACGGTCAGCGTGTCGGCGCCGCAACCGCACGTTGCGTGGGAGCGCTTCACGTCGCAAGGGCCGATCGCGCTCCTGCCGATGGGCGGCGTGCGCGGCGCGGACTACGCGCTGGTCTGGTGCTGTGCGCCCGGCGAAGCCGCGCGCCGCACGCAACTCTCGGACGCGGACTTCCTGCGCGAGCTCGGCGCCGCCTTCGGCGAACGCATGGGCCGCTTTCTGCAGATCAAAGGACGCGCTTCGTTTCCTTTGGGGCTGAACGCGGTCGATACGATAGTGAAGGGACGCGTGGTCGCGATTGGCAACGCGGCGCAAACGCTGCATCCGGTGGCGGGCCAAGGTCTGAACCTTGGATTGCGTGACGCGCACGCGCTTGCCGACGCGTTCTCGGCTGAAGGCGCGACGCCGCTCGCGCTGGCCGCGTTCGCCCAGCGCCGCGCGCTGGACCGGCGCCTGACGATCGGCGCCACCGACACGCTCGCGCGCCTTTTCACCGTCGACTTCCCGCCGCTGGCCATCGTGCGCGGCCTTGCCCTTACCGCGCTCGAATTCGTCCCGCCGGTGAAAACCGCCCTGGCACGGCAAATGATGTTCGGCCAGCGCCGCTGAGCGCGCCGCCCGCTCGCGCAGCACCGGCGTTCAACGCAGGCTCGCGAGCGGCGCCGGTTCTATGAGCCGGCACACTTTCATAGAAGATTTAATGGGTTACGGCAGTCTCAAGTCCGGTGCCGCTTATCCGTTAACGCTAAAATAGCGGTTTTCCCTCGCAGTTCGCGAACGCTCCGATTGACAGAATCTGAAACGATCGGCGGCGCGCACGTCCACGTCATGCCTACACTCGGCTCCCACAATCTGCGTAACAACCTGTTCGTCGCCCCGATGGCGGGTGTGACCGACCGGCCGTTCCGGCAGCTTTGCAAGCGGCTGGGCGCGGGCTATGCCGTGTCGGAAATGGTGGCGTCGAACGCGCAATTGTGGAAAAGCGAGAAGACCATGCGCCGCGCCAACCACGCCGGCGAGGTCGAGCCGATCGCCGTGCAGATCGCCGGCGCCGATCCGGCCATGATGGCCGAAGCGGCCCGCTACAACGTCGCGAACGGCGCGCAGATCATCGACATCAACATGGGCTGCCCGGCCAAGAAGGTGTGCAACGTCGCGGCCGGCTCGGCGCTGTTGCAGAACGAACCGCTGGTGCAGCGCATCGTCGAGGCCGTGGTGGGCGCAGTGGGTACGGGGCCCGATGCCGTGCCCGTCACGCTGAAAATCCGCACCGGCTGGGATCGCGACAACAAGAACGCGCTCACCGTCGCGCGCCTCGCCGAAGCCGCCGGCATTTCGATGCTGACCGTGCACGGCCGCACGCGCGCCGACCTGTACCACGGCGACGCCGAATACGAGACCATCGCCGCAGTGAAGGCGGCGGTGCGCATTCCGGTGGTCGCCAACGGCGACATTACCTCGCCGCAAAAAGCCCGCGAGGTGCTCGCCGCCACCGGCGCCGACGCCATCATGATCGGCCGCGCGGCGCAGGGGCGCCCGTGGCTGTTCCGCGAGATCGAGCATTTCCTGCAAACGGGCGAATTGCTGCCGCCGCCGCGCATCGACGAAATCCAGCAGGTGATGAACGAGCATCTCGAAGATCACTACGCGTTCTACGGCGAATTTACGGGTGTGCGCACCGCGCGCAAGCACATCGGCTGGTACACTCGCGGCCTTTCTGGCGCCAACGTGTTCCGGCATCGCATGAATACGCTGGACACCACGCGCGAACAACTCCTCGCCGTCAACGAGTTCTTCGACGCACAAAAGGCGATCTCCGATCGCCTCGTCTACGTCGAAGAAACGCTCAACAAGAACGACGGCGAGCCGGACCAAACTGACCGACTAGCAGCATGAGCAAGAACAATATCGAACAATCCGTCCGCGACAGCCTGGGCATGTATTTCCAGGATCTCGACGGCTCCAATCCGCACGACGTTTATGACATGGTCATTTCGTGCGTAGAAAAACCGTTGCTCGAGGTGGTGCTCGAGCAGGCCGGCGGCAATCAGTCGCTGGCCGCCGAGTATCTCGGCATCAACCGCAATACGCTGCGCAAGAAGCTGCAACAGCACGGCTTGTTGTAGTTTCCCGGCGCCCCGCCACGTTCTTCTTCGGCTTTTCGTCTTCATCATGATCAAGCAAGCGCTCATCTCCGTTTCCGACAAGTCCGGCATCGTCGACTTCGCCAAATCGCTGTCGGACCTCGGCGTCAAGATCCTGTCGACCGGCGGCACCGCGAAACTGCTCGCGGACGCGGGCCTCTCCGTCACCGAAGTCGCCGATTACACGGGCTTCCCGGAAATGCTGGACGGTCGCGTGAAAACGCTGCATCCGAAAGTGCACGGCGGCATCCTTGCGCGCCGCGATCTGCCGGAACACATGGCGGCGCTTGAAACGCACGGCATTCCGACGATCGACCTGCTGGTCGTGAATCTGTACCCGTTCGTGCAGACCGTGTCGAAAGAAGAGTGCTCGCTGGAAGACGCGATCGAGAACATCGACATCGGCGGCCCGACCATGCTGCGCTCGGCGGCGAAGAATCATCGCGACGTGACGGTGGTGGTCGATCCCGCCGATTACGCGGTCGTGCTCGATGAAATGCGCGCGAACGGCAATTCGGTGTCGTACCGGACGAACTTCCGTCTCGCCACCAAGGTGTTCGCGCACACCGCGCAGTACGACGGCGCGATCACGAACTACCTGACGAGCCTGACCGACGAGCTTCAACACTCGTCGCGCAACACGTACCCGGCGACCTTCAACCTGGCTTTCAACAAAGTGCAGGACCTGCGCTACGGCGAAAACCCGCACCAGAGTGCCGCGTTCTATCGCGACCTTGCGGTGCCGGCCGGCGCATTGGCGAACTACAACCAGTTGCAAGGCAAGGAACTGTCGTATAACAACATCGCCGATTCGGACGCCGCATGGGAATGCGTGAAGACGTTCGACGTGCCGGCCTGCGTGATCGTCAAGCACGCGAATCCGTGCGGCGTGGCAGTGGGCGCGGACGCGAACGAAGCGTATGCGAAGGCGTTCCAGACCGACCCGACCTCGGCGTTCGGCGGCATCATCGCGTTCAACCGCGAAGTCGATGAAACAGCGGCGCAAGCGGTGGCCAAGCAGTTCGTCGAAGTGCTGATCGCGCCGTCGTTCAGCGCGGCGGCTCGCCAGGTGTTCGCGGCCAAGCAGAACGTGCGCCTGCTCGAAATCTCGCTGGGCGAAGGCCATAACGCGTTCGATCTGAAGCGCGTCGGCGGCGGTCTGCTGGTGCAATCGCTCGATTCGAAGAACGTGCAGCCGCGCGAGTTGCGCGTCGTCACGAAGCGCCACCCCACGCCGAAGGAGATGGACGATCTGCTGTTCGCATGGCGTGTCGCGAAGTACGTGAAGTCGAACGCGATCGTGTTCTGCGGCAACGGCATGACGCTCGGCGTCGGCGCGGGTCAGATGAGCCGCGTGGATTCGGCGCGCATCGCCAGCATCAAGGCGCAGAACGCCGGTCTGACGCTGACCGGTTCGGCGGTGGCGTCGGATGCGTTCTTCCCGTTCCGCGACGGCCTCGACGTGGTCGTGGCAGCGGGCGCGACCTGCGTGATTCAACCTGGCGGTTCGATGCGCGACGACGAAGTGGTCGGCGCGGCAGACGAGCACAACATCGCGATGGTATTGACCGGCGTGCGTCACTTCCGGCATTGATTCACGCATTGCGCGCCATGACGGCCTCCCCGTCATGCGGAAGTTGTGCGATTAGCCCGAGCGAAATTTGAGCGAAATGGCCCGGCAGATTTTCTGCCGGGCCATTTTGTTTTGACCGATCCTCTCAGCTAGTTTTTCAGCTAATTTTTCAGCGATCCTCTGAGCCGTTCTCCGCGCTGTTTTCTTTGGCCGTTGCTCAGTGCCGTTGTAGTATCGCAAGCAATTTGTCTTTACCGCATGTGCGGCACCTCATGAGAATTCTCGGCATCGACCCCGGCTTGCGCGTGACCGGCTTCGGCGTGATCGACCAAAACGGGCACACGCTCAGCTACGTCGCGAGCGGCGTCATCAAGACAGCCGACGCCGATTTGCCGTCGCGCCTCGGCACCATTTTCGAAGGCATTTCGACGCTGATCCGTCAGCATTCGCCCGATCAGTCGGCGATCGAAAAAGTGTTCGTCAACGTCAATCCGCAATCCACCTTGCTGCTCGGGCAGGCGCGCGGCGCCGCCATCTGCGGACTGGTGGCGGGCGGCGTGCCGGTCGCCGAATACACCGCCCTGCAATTGAAGCAGGCGGTAGTCGGCTACGGCCGCGCCACCAAGGAGCAGATGCAGCAGATGGTGGTACGGCTGCTGAACCTTTCCGGCGTGCCCAGCACCGACGCCGCCGACGCTCTCGGCATGGCGATCTGCCATGCGCACGGCGGCACTACGCTCAGTACGCTGGGCGGCATCGCGCCTTCGCTGGCGAAGAAGGGTCTGCGGGTGCGGCGCGGGCGTTTGGTGGGGTAGTCGTCAAGGGGCCGCCTCGAGCCGGTCAACCGCGAACCGGCATAACCTCTGCGCGCGTCTGCTTCGCTACATAGGCGCAGATGCGCGGCTACCGGCTGCTCCGGCTTGCCCTCGTTGTTCCTCAGCACGTTTTTGCGTTACGCTGCCGCGCACCCGCTGCGCTACACTCGCCCTTTCCTTCCCCCTTCTCTCTCGATTGAATCCGCCATGATCGGTCGCATTGCCGGCGTTCTGCTGGAAAAAAACCCACCGCATCTTCTCGTCGACTGCAACGGCGTCGGCTACGAAGTCGATGTGCCGATGAGCACGTTCTACAACCTGCCCTCCGCCGGCGAACGCGTCGTGCTGCTCACGCAAATGATCGTGCGCGAGGACGCCCATCTGCTGTACGGCTTCGGCACCGCCGAGGAACGCACCACCTTCCGCGAACTGCTGAAGATCAGCGGCATCGGCGCGCGCATGGCGCTCGCGGTGCTGTCGGGCATGAGCGTGCACGAACTGGCGCAGACCGTCACGATGCAGGACGCAGCGCGTCTGACGCGCGTGCCGGGCATCGGCAAGAAGACGGCCGAGCGGCTGCTCCTCGAACTGAAGGGCAAGATCGGCGCCGATCTCGGCGCAATGGCGGGCGCGGCGTCGGCATCCGGTCACGCCTCCGATATCCTGAACGCACTGCTCGCATTGGGTTACTCCGAAAAAGAAGCGTTAGCAGCCATCAAGAACGTGCCGGCCGGCACCGGCGTTTCCGAGGGCATCAAGCTTGCGTTGAAGGCGCTATCGAAGGGCTGAACAAAGGTTGAACCTCAGGCCTCGGCGGTTAGCGCCGCGCGGGTCAGCTAATGCTTCGCACACGCCGGCCTGCCGCGCACCCTGGCCATCCGGCCAGGTTCTGCAACGGGCGGCCTGCCAAGGGGGTTTCCTGCGGGGCGCGCGCGGTACAATGGCCGCATGATCGAAACCGACAAACTCGCCGCCGAGCGCATCATCGCGGCCACGCCCGTCTCGCCGAACGAAGAAGCGTTCGAGCGGGCGTTGCGCCCGCGCCAGCTCGACGAATATGTCGGGCAGGAAAAGGTGCGCGGCCAGCTGGAAATTTTCATCGAGGCCGCCAAACGCCGTTCCGAATCGCTCGACCACGTCTTGCTGTTCGGGCCGCCCGGCCTCGGCAAGACCACGCTCGCGCACATCATCGCGCGGGAAATGGGCGTCAATCTGCGGCAAACGTCCGGCCCGGTGCTCGAACGAGCGGGCGACCTCGCCGCACTGCTCACCAACCTCGAAGCCAACGACGTTTTATTCATCGACGAAATTCACCGGCTTTCTCCGGTCGTCGAGGAAATTCTGTACCCGGCGTTGGAGGATTATCAGATCGACATCATGATCGGCGAGGGGCCGGCCGCGCGCAGCGTGAAGCTGGACCTGCAGCCGTTCACGCTGGTCGGCGCGACTACCCGTGCGGGCATGCTGACCAATCCGTTGCGCGACCGCTTCGGCATCGTCTCGCGGCTCGAGTTCTATAACGCTGAGGAACTGGCGCGTATCGTCACGCGTTCGGCGTCGCTGCTAAAAGCGCAGATCCATCCGGACGGAGCGTTCGAGATCGCGAGGCGCGCACGCGGCACGCCACGGATCGCGAACCGGCTGCTGCGGCGCGTGCGCGATTACGCCGAAGTCAAAGCGGACGGCAACATCACCGCGCAGGTGGCGGACGCGGCGCTCAGAATGCTCGACGTGGACGCGGTCGGCTTCGACCTGATGGACCGCAAGCTGCTCGAAGCGATCCTGCACAAGTTCGACGGCGGCCCGGTCGGCGTCGACAACCTGGCGGCGGCGATCGGCGAAGAGCGCGACACGATCGAAGACGTGCTCGAACCGTATCTGATCCAGCAAGGCTTTCTGCAACGTACGCCGCGCGGCCGGATCGCCACGCTGCTGACATACCGGCACTTCGGCCTCGCCGCGCCGGACGCGTCGAGCACGCTGCCCGGCCTGTGGGATTCGGCCGCGACCTGAGCGGGCTTATGCGGCGCGTGAGGCTGATCTAACGATGTCCGATCGAGCGAGGCAACCCACCTCGCGTTGCGTTAGCGCTGATCGAACGGGTCAAATGGATTTAAACGGATTTAGACGGATTCAACCTGACTTGACCGGCGTTGCGGCCGACGGCCGACCGTATCGCGCAAGCGATGCCGCTCTGCCGACATGGGTTCATATAACGGAAGCATCGAGCTGCGTGACTGCGCACTTGCGGTATGTGAACCCGTCGCTGCCGGTTAGCGCCCCGGCTCCGGAACCTTTCTGAAGCTGTCGTCTTCGCCCGGCGCGTCGAGATGCGCCACGTCCGCCCACGACACGAGCGTGGCCTTGTCTCCGTCGAAGTCCACCACGTTCACGCTCGTGTTCAGCAACGCGTAATTGCGCGGCGCGTCGAGTGGCAAACCGCTGGCAAACCGGCGCACACAATCGAGCACGCCGCCATGCGCGACGCACGCAATCCGCCCGCCAGGATGCGCGGCCGCGATCGGCTCTATCGCGTGCAGCACGCGGTGAAAGAACGAGCGTTGCGATTCACCGTCCGGCGGCGCAAAACCCGGATCGCGGGTTTGCCAGTGCGCATATTCGTCGGGAAAACGGACGGCGATCTCGTCGCTGTCATGCCCCTGGAACGCGCCGTATGAACGCTCGCGCAGACCTTCGCGCAGTTGCAGCGGCAAGCCGAGCGTATCCGCGATCGGTTGCGCCGTTTGCTGCGCGCGTTGCAGATCGCTCGAATAGATTGCGTCGAGCCGCGCACCCTGCTTCACTTCATCGGCAATGCGGCGTGCGAGGCGTTGCGCTTGCACCAGACCCGTTGTGGCGAGTGGAATGTCAATGTGCCCCTGGATGCGCTTGATGCGATTCCAGTCGGTTTCGCCGTGCCGGATAAACAGGATCTGCGTGGTCATGGGATGAAATTGGGCGCCAGTGGCCGGTTATGCCGAGCCGCTATTGTCGCAAAAAGCAGTGGGGATCGATGCGCACCCCGGCGTGCGCATCGTGAGACGTTCAGGCGCGCGTCTGCAGCCAGAACGTAACCGGTCCGTCATTGACGAGCGACACCTGCATGTCGGCGCCGAATTCGCCGGTCTCGACGATCGGATGCTTTGCGCGTGCCGACGAGACGAAGTAATCGAACAGGCGCTTGCCTTCGTCAGGCGGCGCTGCCGGCGTGAAGCTCGGGCGCAGGCCGCTGTTCGTGTCCGCGGCCAGCGTGAACTGCGAAACGAGCAGCAGACCGCCCGCGCGCCCGGCGCCGTCGAGATTCTGTACAGACAGATTCATCTTGCCGGCCGCGTCGCTGAACACGCGGTAGCCGAGCACTTTCGCCAGCAGCCGATCGGCCACTGCGTCGGTGTCGCCGCGCTCGGCGCATACGAGCGCGAGCAGCCCCGCTTCGATGGCGCCGGTCACACGGTCGCCGACGCGCACTTCCGCGCGCCGCACGCGTTGGATCAGCGCAATCAACGGCGCCACTCCGGACGATGCAACGCCTGAATCATCATGGAGCCATCAAGCCGTCAGCGTGACGCGCGCAAAGCGGCGCTTGCCGACCTGCACGACGAACTCGCCGGCTTCGACCTTCAGGCCCTTGTCGGACACGGTCGCGCCGTCGATCTTCACGCCGCCCTGCTCGATGTTGCGCAGCGCTTCGCTGGTCGACGGCACGAGGTTGGCCTGCTTGAGCAGCTGGCCGATCGCGAGCGGTGCACCCGCGAGCGTCACCGCCGGGATGTCGTCCGGCACGCCGCCCTTCGCGCGATGGTTGAAGTCCTCGAGCGCGCGCTCGGCGTCGGCCTGCGAGTGGAAGCGCGCGACGATTTCCTGGCCGAGCATCACCTTGAAATCACGCGGATTGCGACCCGCTTCGATCTCGCGCCTGAAGCCGGCGATCTCTTCCATCGGCCGGAACGACAGCAGCTCGAAGTAACGCCACATCAACGTATCGGAAATGCTCATCAGCTTGCCGAACATGTCCGTCGGCTTTTCGCTGATGCCGATATAGTTGTTCTTCGACTTCGACATCTTTTCGACGCCGTCGAGCCCTTCGAGCAGCGGCATCGTCAAGATGCACTGCTGCTCCTGGCCGTATTGCTTCTGCAGTTCGCGGCCCACCAGCAGATTGAATTTCTGGTCCGTGCCGCCGAGTTCCAGGTCGGCATTCAGCGCGACCGAGTCGTAGCCTTGCATCAACGGGTACAGGAACTCGTGAATCGAGATCGGCATGCCGCTCTGATAACGCTTGGTGAAATCTTCACGCTCGAGAATGCGCGCCACCGTGTAGCGCGACGCGAGCTTGATCATGCCGTCGGCGCCAAGCGGCATCGACCACTCGCTGTTGTAGCGGATTTCCGTCTTTTCGCGATCGAGCACCAGGGCGGCCTGCTCGAAATAGGTCTTGGCGTTCGATTCGATCTGCTCGCGCGTGAGCGGCGGGCGCGTGGCGTTACGGCCCGACGGATCGCCGATCAGCGACGTGAAATCGCCGATCAGGAAGATCACCGTGTGGCCGAGATCCTGCAGCTGACGCATCTTGTTCAGTACGACCGTGTGGCCGACGTGGATATCAGGGGCGGTCGGATCGAGCCCGAGCTTGATGCGCAGCGGTGTGCCGGTCGCCTGGCTCTTCGCGAGCTTTTGCGCGAATTCGTCTTCGATCAGCAGTTCGTCGACGCCGCGCTTCGTGACGGCGAGCGCATGACGGACTTCGTCGGTGATCGGGAAGGCGGGGCTTGGCTTAGTGGACTCGGTGCTCATGCTGGAAACGTGAAGTCGCGAAAAAAGGAGATTGTCCCATAGATGCGCGCCGCAGCGCCCACTGACTCCGCCACAAGGCGCGCTTCGCAGGTCGATTTGCCGATTCGGACGCAAATCAGGCGCGCTTCAAGCACAGTTCGAGCACGGTTCGAGCCCAAAACAGGCACGAGGCCGTCACCAGGCCGGCATCACAAAGCTTTATGTTCCTCCTCGCTTGCGTCGATAATCTGCTAAAACGGATCGCAACGAATCATCGAGAGGAGCAGCAACGTGGCGCAAGACCCTGCAGACGGCGTCTACTTTGGACTGATGTCCGGCACGAGCATGGACGGTGTGGATGGCGTGGCCGTCGAATTTGCCAAAGGGAAACCGCCGGTTGTACGGGCCGAGGCGTTCGTCGGCTTCGCGGCAGGTTTGCGCGAGGCGCTGTTCGCGCTGCAACAGCCGGGCGACAACGAGATCGAACGTGAAGCGCTGGCGGCCAATGCGCTCGCCACCCGCTACACGGTGTGCTGCCACGAACTCATGCGCTGCGCCGGATTGTCCGCCGACGACGTCCGTGCGATCGGCGTGCATGGCCAGACTGTGCGGCATCGGCCGGGGAAAGGCTATACGCGACAGATCAACAACCCGGCACTACTCGCGGAAATGACGCACATCGACGTGATCGCCGACTTCCGCAGCCGCGACGTCGCGGCCGGCGGCCAGGGCGCGCCGCTGGTGCCGGCGTTTCACGCAACGGTATTCGGCGCGAAGAACGAAACCCGGGTGGTCTGCAATCTTGGCGGCATCAGCAACATCACAATTCTGAACGCGGCAGGCAGCGTACGCGGCTTCGACTGCGGTCCGGCCAATGCGTTGCTCGACGAGTGGGCGCAGCGCCATCTCGGCAAACCTTTCGACGAAAACGGCCATTTCGCGGCGGACGGCCAGGTCGACCGCACGCTGCTCAATGCCTTGCTCGACGAGCCCTTTTTCGCGCAACAGCCGCCCAAAAGCACCGGCCGCGACCTGTTCAACGCCGAGTGGCTCGACGCGAAACTCCAACCGTTCAGCGCGCTCGCCCCCGCTGACGTGCAAGCGACGCTGACCGCGCTGACCGCGGTGACGGTTGCGCGCGAGATCGAGCGTCATGCGTCGGATGCCAGGGCTGTCTACGTGTGTGGCGGCGGTGCGCGCAATCCGGAGCTGCTGAAGGCGCTGAAGGCGGCGCTGGAGGAAAGCGGTGTAAGCGGCGTGCCGGTGCTGACCACCAACGCGCTAGGCGTGCCACCGAGTCAGGTCGAGCCGCTGGCGTTCGCGTGGCTGGCCATGCGCTGCATGGCGCGCCTGCCGGGCAATTTGCCGGCAGTAACCGGCGCTGCGGGCGAACGCGTACTGGGTGCCATCTATCCGCGCTGACCGCGCGTTTTCCGTTCGCGCGTTTTCCGTTCGTTTTACGCTCACGGAATAAGAAAACGGGGCCAAAGCCCCGTTTTAACAACCTGCCGCTCGACTTGCCATCAAACCGAGAACGACGAGCCACAACCGCAGGTGGTCGTAGCATTCGGGTTCTTGATGACGAACTGCGCGCCGTTGATGTCGTCTTTGTAGTCGATCTCAGCGCCGACTAGATACTGGTAGCTCATCGAATCGATCAGCAGCTGGACGCCGCTCTTGTTCATCACGGTGTCGTCTTCGTTGACGGCTTCGTCGAACGTAAAACCGTACTGAAAGCCCGAGCAGCCGCCGCCCTGCACGAATACGCGCAGTTTCAGGTCCGCGTTGCCTTCTTCTTCGATCAGTTGCTTGACCTTGTCAGCCGCTGCGTCGGTAAAGACGAAGGGGGCGGGCATCTCGGTCACGGGTGTTTCGGTGACTGCGTTCATTCGAACTCTCCAAAAAACTTCTAACCGCTATTGTAGGGCTGATCTCAATATCGTGCTGAAGCCCACAAAATCAATGGGTTCTTCCCGCGACTCTCGTCCCGCGGCGTGGGCGCGGCCAATAAAAAAGCCGCCTTCGCGAAAGCGTCGGCGGCTTTTGCTGCGCTCTGGCCCAAGAGCCGGATCGCACCCGAAGCGATTAACGCTTCGAGAATTGCTTCCTGCGGCGTGCCTTGTGGAAGCCGACCTTCTTACGTTCGACTTCACGAGCATCACGCGTCACGAAGCCAGCATTCGACAGAGCCGGCTTCAGCGTTGCGTCATAGTCCATCAGCGCGCGGGTGATGCCGTGGCGAACCGCACCGGCTTGACCCGTTTCACCGCCACCCGTCACGTTGACCTTGATGTCGAACGTAGCAGCGTGGTTCGTGAGTTCCAGCGGCTGACGCACGATCATCAGCGACGTTTCGCGCGAGAAGTAGTCGGCGATAGGCTTGCCGTTCACAACGATGTCGCCCTTGCCTGCCTTGATGAACACACGTGCGACGGCGCTCTTGCGGCGGCCCGTGCCGTAATTCCAGTTACCGATCATGTGGGCTCCCCTTAGATCTCGAGCGCTTTCGGCTGCTGTGCCGAATGCGGATGCGTTGCTTCGGCGTAGACCTTCAGCTTCTTGATCATCGCGTAGCCGAGCGGGCCCTTCGGCAGCATGCCCTTGACCGCTTTCTCGAGCGCGCGGCCCGGGAAGCGTTCCTGCATCTTGCCGAACGTCGTTTCATAGATACCGCCCGGGTAACCCGAGTGACGGTAGTACTTCTTGTCAGTAACCTTATTGCCCGTGACTTTCAGCTTGCCGGCGTTGATAACGATGATGAAATCACCGGTGTCGACGTGGGGAGTGAATTCAGGCTTGTGCTTGCCGCGAAGACGGTGTGCCACTTCGCTGGCGACACGCCCGAGAACCTTATCCGTCGCGTCAATCACGTACCATTCGCGCGTCACCTCATGGGCTTTTGCGGAAAACGTCTTCATGATCGATCCAAAAAAATTGCTGCGCCCTATGTTTTTCCTGCTTGTAGTGTGCGCATCGAGGCGCGTGCAGGCTCTCCCTGTTCTTCCTCCGCGGGCACGAATGCGGAAAAGCCTTGGATTATAAGGGAAAATTGCGCAGCAAGTCAAAAGCCGCCGGAGCACGTCGAAACCGGCCCGCCCCGGTCAACCCGCCTCCGAACGCTCCTCGCGCGACGGCGCGGCATGTGCCGCCGCGCAACGCCGAACCCCGGCGCGCCTAGGACGGCCGGCCCGCAACAGTCCCCGGTTGAGCCGCCCAACCATCTCGAATAGGGTGGGAACGCGTTGAACAGCGCTCAAGCCGATCTCAAATCCCAGACTGGCTGAGCATCTCGGCACTGACCAACCGGGCATCGGATTGATCCGGTTGATCCATCAACCACTTCGGTGTCACCGGCAAGCCGGCAAAACGCGGGCGAAAAAAAACCCGAACGAGCGGTTCGGGTTTAATCCACCAAAGGAGGAGGTGGAGGAGACAGCGGAGGTTGCAGAACTGCTGCAACCGATGGGATCGATTATATGAGGCCCCCTTGTGCGACGCAAGAACATTTGCATTGCGAAATGCGATTTCATTATGTGAGATTCACAATAACCTGCCATCACACCGGAAATTCTCTTTTAAATCAAATATAAAATCGCCACGGAGCGGCTGCGAAGGTCGACATCGACTAGAGTAAAACCCCTAAATTCATCAGGGCATTCCCGAATCCGCGGAACGTACCGCACCGCAACACGCAAGCGGTCATTGCGCATAATTTCTCACCGAAGTCCCTCCGGGCGGATACGCAAACGCCGGGCTACAATGCCGTCTCGAAGACAAGCGACGCGCGGTGGAGCACAGCATGGAATGCAAAGTGAGCTGGATGGGGCAAGACGGGATGGCGTTCGCCGCCGAGACGGGCAGCGGCCATCTGGTCATGATGGACGGCGCGCCGGAAGGCGGCGGCCGCAATCTCGCGCCGCGTCCGATGGAAATGGTACTGCTCGGCACAGGCGGCTGCACGGCTTACGACGTCGTGATGATCCTGAAGAAAAGCCGCCAGGAAGTGGCCGGTTGCTCGGTGACGCTGAAGGCCGAACGCGCAAGCGAAGATCCGAAGGTGTTCACCAAGATCCACTTCCACTTCACCGTGACCGGCAAGAATCTGAACCCGGCTACCGTCGAGCGGGCCATCAATCTGTCGCACGACAAATACTGCTCTGCGTCGATCATGATCGCGAAAACGGCCGAACTGTCGCACTCGTTCGATATCGTCGCCAGTTGAGCCCGGCGTTTCGGCGCAAATAGCGCTCTTGACGCAGGCAATGGCAGGCACCAAAAGAAAATGCCGACGTCCACACGGACGCCGGCATTTTTCATTCAGTGGCAAAGCAGGCCGATAAGCCGGATTCTGTGCACGCGCCGCGTCCGAAAACGCCGCGCGCGTGGCAGCCATTCCTCTAGGCGCGCCATTGCTGACGCGCTCAAGCTTCCTACCCGCAGACGAGACGGGGGCCCCGTCCTGCATCTCGAAGATGCGCGCCTGCCTACTTGGAATTGCTCCGGGTGGAGGTTACCGTGCCGGTCTGCCTTGCAGCAGCCGCGGTGCGCTCTTACCGCACCGTTTCACCCTTACCTGATCCCGGCTTGCGCCGGGCCATCGGCGGTTTGCTTTCTGTTGCCCTGTTCCGCGTGTCACCACGGATGGCCGTTAGCCATCACCCTGCCCTGTGGAGTCCGGACTTTCCTCGCCCTCCTTGGCCGAAGCCGCAAAGGCCGCGACTGCCTAGCCTGCTTTGCTGGAGCGGATTTTACCACCGCGACGGGCGGCAAGCGGCTTGCGCGGTGGAACTAGCCGACCAGGCGGCATCGCTGACGAGGCCCGCGCCGCGCCCGCCGACGCTTTAGCGCGAACGGCGCCCTGCGCGGAACACCGACGCGTCGTCGTAAAACACGGGCGATTCGTTGTCCGGCCACCAGCCTGGAATGCCCAGCACGGGTAGCGGCGCGAACAGGCGGCTCGTCAACGGTTCGGTATTCAGCAGCGCATGGCTGACCGTTTCGTCCAGCCATGCGTTGCGCGCCAGTGCGGGCCATCCGAAGTAATCAGACGGGACATCGACGATCCACGCGTGACCTGTGCACGCCTTGAACGGTGCGATCAGCTTTTCCAGCAACGCATGACCGAAGCAGCGCACCTCGCAATGCGTGCCCCACGCATCACGCCGGGAAACCAGCAGCGTCTGCCAGTCGAATCCGCGCAGGGCGGCAGCCAATGCCGGGTCCGCGCAAGCGAACAGCAACGCGTTTTCGTCGAATAGAGTCAGCGTATCGCGCACGCCGCCGCGGGTCGGCCCGACGCCTAAAACGTCGATCGCCGCCGACTGCCGCGCGTTCAGCGCCGCCTTGATGCGCGGAAACGCAAACCACATCGACGCGTTGAAGAAGTCATGCAGATTGTGGCGCGTCGGCACGCAGCCGGTCGACGCGATATGCGCCTCGTAAGCCGCGCCTGGCGGCAAATCGTCCTGCGCGATGAACGCGAGGCGCTGGCCGCGGCCGGTGCGCTGCTGCATCGCACCGGCATCCGCGTTCATTTCGGCGAGCAACTCCGCATAGCCTTTGAGCGCGGCCTGCTGCCAACGCTCGCCGCGTTCGGCAAATGGCGCGAACCACGGCTTCGACCAGTCGATATCGGCGAAACCCACGCGCGCCGCCTCCTGCACCTGCATCCAGTCCGACCTCAGACCAGCCGCCAGCCAATCGGCTCGCCGCCGCGCAACGGCACAACCGGCGTATCGCCGACCGGCAATTCAGCGGGCAACGTCCATTCCTCGCGACGCAACGTGACGTGTTCCTCGCTGCGCGGCAGACCGTAGAAATCCGCCCCAAAGAAGCTCGCGAAGCCTTCGAGCTTATCCAGCGCACCCGCTTTATCGAACGCTTCCGCATACAGTGCGAGCGCGTGCAACGCCGTATAGCAGCCGGCGCAGCCGCACGCGTGCTCCTTCAAGCCCTTCGGATGCGGCGCGCTATCGGTGCCGAGGAAGAAGCGCGGATTGCCCGAGGTCGCAGCCTCGACCAGCGCCAAGCGATGCGTCTCGCGCTTCAACACCGGCAGGCAGTAGTAATGCGGGCGAATGCCGCCCTGGAAGATCGCGTTGCGGTTATACAGCAGATGGTGCGCGGTGACCGTCGCGCCCAGCAGACCCGGGGCCACGCCGGCTTCACGAATATAGTCGACAGCGTCCTTCGTGGTGATGTGCTCGAACACCACCTTCAGCGCCGGAAACGCGCGGCGCAGCGGCGTCATCACGCGATCGATGAACACCTTCTCGCGATCGAACAGATCGATCGACGAATCCGTCACCTCGCCGTGCACCAGCAGCGGCATGCCGGTTTCCTGCATGACTTCCAGCGTCGCCGCGCATTTCATGATGTCGGTGACGCCCGCGTCCGAGTTGGTCGTCGCGCCCGCCGGATACAGCTTCACGCCGTGCACGAAGCCGCTTTCGCGAGCGCGGCGGATTTCGTCGGGCGGCGTGTTGTCGGTCAGGTACAACGTCATCAGTGGCTCGAACTTCACGCCGGCCGGAATCGCGGCAACGACGCGCTCGCGGTACGCCTGCGCCATCGCGGTAGTGGTGACCGGCGGCTTCAGGTTCGGCATGATGATCGCGCGGCCGAACTGGCGCGCGGTGTCCGGCAGCACGGCGGCCAGCATCGCGCCGTCACGAACGTGCAAATGCCAATCGTCCGGGCGGGCGAGTGTGAGGGAGTCGAGGCGAGCAGTAGAAGCAGTCATGGCGGGAGGGGGACGAACCTCGGCGACAAAGCCAATCGACGCGTGGATACCGCAGCAAACCGCAGCGTTGCGGCCTGAACACACGTCAATTTAGCTATTTGGCGGTTCTGGCTCGGTGATATGCTTGGAAAATCATCATTGTAACGGCTCGCCCCGTTCACAGGCTTACCCGCAACATGTGCCAACTTCTCGGAATGAACTGCGCCGCGCCGACGGACGTCACTTTCTCGTTCACCGGCTTTGCGGCGCGCGGCGGCGTCACCGATCACCATGCCGACGGCTGGGGCATCGCCTTCTTCGAAGATAAAGCCTGCCGCCTGTTCATCGACCATCAATCGTCGGCCACCTCGCCGATCGCCGAGATGGTCAAGCGCTACCCGATCAAATCGAAGAACACGATTGCGCATATCCGCAAGGCGACCCAAGGGCACATCCTGCTCGAGAACTGCCATCCGTTCATGCGCGAGCTGTGGGGGCGGCACTGGATCTTCGCGCACAACGGCGACCTGAAAAATTATTCGCCCACGCTGACGGGCGTCTATCAGCCTGTCGGCACGACCGATAGCGAGCTCGCGTTCTGCGCGCTGCTACAAGGTTTGCGCAAGGCCTTTCCCGGCTGCCAGCCGCCGCTTGAAGAACTGTTCGCCGCGCTCGGAACGCTCACGCGCGAGATCACGCAGTTCGGCGTGTTCAATTTCCTGATGTCGAACGGCCAGGCGTTGTTCGCGCATTGCTCGACGCACCTGCACTTCATCGTGCGGCGCTGGCCGTTTTCCACGGCGCATCTGGTCGATGCAGACGTGTCGATCGATTTCGCCAAGTACACGACGCCGGAAGATCGCGTCGCCGTGATCGCGACGCAACCGCTCACCGACAACGAAGTTTGGACCGCGTTCCAACCCGGCGACCTGATGATGTTCCAGCACGGCGAAGTGATCGGCCGCGTCAATGTGCCGGTGCCGGCCGGCGTGCTCGAAAAGCTGCGCAATCCGGCGCTGGATGCGTCGGCTTCGGCGACCACGATTGCGGCTTCCGTTGGAGCCGCGGCAATGGCCGAAGTCGACCTCGAGGCGGCGGACGACGCCGCAGCGTTCGAGTCCTGATCCCCGCGGGTCATACTCCAAACGCACGCGAGCACCAAATGAAAAAAGCCGCTTCTCCCCGAAGTGGCTTTTTTCTGCCGAAGCGTGAAGCGTCGCGGCAAACTCAGTGCAGGATCTTCGCCAAAAAGTCCTTGGCGCGATCCGACTTCGGATTCGCGAAGAAGTCTTCCTTGCGGTCGTCTTCGACGATCAAGCCCTTGTCCATGAAGATCACGCGATGCGCGACCTTCTTCGCAAAGCCCATTTCGTGCGTGACGCACATCATCGTCATGCCTTCCTGCGCGAGTTCGACCATCACGTCGAGCACTTCGTTGATCATTTCCGGGTCGAGCGCGGAGGTCGGCTCGTCGAACAGCATCGCGATCGGATCCATCGACAGCGCGCGCGCAATCGCCACACGCTGCTGCTGACCGCCTGACAACTGCCCCGGAAACTTGTCCGCATGCGCACGCAGACCGACGCGATCAAGCAGCTTCAGCCCCTTCGCCGTCGCTTCGTCGTTCGAGCGGCCGAGCACCTTGACCTGTGCGAGCGTCAGGTTCTGCACGATCGACAGATGCGGGAACAGCTCGAAGTGCTGGAACACCATGCCGACTTTCGCGCGCAGCTTCGACAGATTGGTTTTCTTGTCAGTCAGCGATTGATCGTTGATGACGATCTCGCCCTTCTGGAACGGCTCGAGTCCGTTCACGGTTTTGATCAGGGTGGACTTGCCCGAGCCCGACGGCCCGCACACCACCACCACTTCACCTTTTTTGACTTCCGTCGTGCAGTCGGTCAGCACCTGAAACTGGCCGTACCACTTCGAAACATTCTTGATTGAGATCATCTTGCGACCTTTTTCTGAAGACCTTTGACGAGGGTCGACGCGACCACACAGATCACGAAATAACACACGCCCGCGAACAGTACCATTTCGACATTCGTGCCGTCACGGTCGCCAATATTCGTGGCGGTGCGGAAGAAGTCGGCGAGGCTGATCACGTAGACGAGCGACGTATCCTGAAACAGCACGATACCTTGGGTCAGCAGCAGCGGCACCATTGCGCGGAACGCCTGCGGCAGCACGATGAGGCGCATCGCCTGCGGGTAGCTCATGCCGAGCGCAAACGCGGCATTGACCTGCCCGCGCGGCACTGCCTGAATGCCGGCGCGGATGATCTCCGAATAGTACGCAGCCTCGAACAGCGAGAAAGCGACCATCGCCGAAGCCAGCCGGATGTCGATATCCGGCGACAAACCCAGAATGTTCTGCAGCACCTGCGGCACGATCAGGAAGAACCACAGCAGCACCATCACCAGCGGGATCGAACGGAAGATCGTGACATAACCCTTCGCGAACCATTCGAACGGCTTGAATGGCGAAAGCCGCATGATCGCGAGCAGGGTGCCCCAGACAATGCCGATCACGATCGCGATCAGCGTGATCTTGAGCGTGACAATGGCGCCGGTCCATAGCGTAGGCAGTGCGCCCGGAATACTGCTCCAGTCGAAATGGTGCATCACTTGCCTCCGATATAGCCGGGCAACCGGGTCTTGTGTTCGACCCAGTGCATCAGTTGCATCACGACCAGATTGATCAGCAGATAGGCCATCGTGACGGCGATAAACGACTCATACGTCTGCGACGTGTAGTCGACCAGCTGGCGCGCCTGCGCGGACAGATCCAGCAGACCGATCGTCGAGGCAACCGCCGAGTTCTTGAAGATATTCAGAAACTCGGACGTGAGCGGCGGCACGATGATCCGGTACGCGACCGGCAGCAGCACATAACGGTACGTCTGCCATTGCGTGAAACCCATCGCCAGACCCGCGGCGCGCTGGCCCTTCGGCAGCGCGTTGATGCCCGAGCGCACCTGTTCGCACACGCGCGCGGCGGTGAAGAGCCCAAGACACACGATCGACGACGAGAAAAACTGCGCACTCGGCGGCAATTGCTTATACCAGGTGCCGATCGACACCGGCAGCAACTCCGGTATCACCAGATACCAGATGAAGAACTGCACGATCAGCGGGATGTTGCGGAAAATCGCGACGTAGACCGTGCCGATGCCTGACGCCCATTTGTTCGGCACCGTCCGCAGCACACCGAAAAACGAACCGACGATCAGCGCGATTACCCATGCCGACAGCGACACGGTAATCGTCACCCAGAAGCCGGACATCAGCCAGCCCAGATAAGTAGTCGGCTCGCCGGTGGAGACCGGACTCAGCAAAATGCCCCAGTTCCAGTGATATGACATGACCAAGACTCCAGCAAAAAGAAACGGAAGAAGCGCGCGGCCCCTTCCGTTTCGTTCAGCGTTTCAAAAAAACAGCTAAGGTTTAATCGATTGCCTTGTCATTCGGGCTCTTGTAGAGCGCCTTCATGTCGTCGCTTTCCGGGAAGTTCAGGTTCAGGCCCTTCGGCGGAATCGGCGATTCGAACCACTTCTTGTAGATCTGGCTGACTTCACCCGAGGTTTCGACCTTCGCGATCGCCTCGTCGACCACCTTCTTGAACTCCGGATCGTTCTTGCGCAGCATGCAGCCGTACGCTTCATGCGACTGCGGCGTGCCGACGATCACGAAATCGCCCGGGTTGTTCGACTTGGCGCGCTCGCCCGCGAGCAGCGCGTCGTCCATCATGAACGCGGCAGCACGGCCGGTGGAGAGCGTCAGGAACGACTCGCCGTGGTCCTTCGCGCTGATGATGTTCATGCCCATGCTCTTGTCCTGGTTCATCTTGCGAAGCAGGCGCTCGGAGGTCGTGCCGGCGGTCGTGACGACCGTCTTGCCCTTCAGGTCGGCCCAGTCCTTGATGCCCGAATCCTTCTTGGTCATCAGACGCGTGCCGATCACGAAGATCGTGTTCGAGAACGAAACTTGTTGCTGGCGCTCGGCGTTATTGGTGGTCGAGCCGCATTCCATGTCGACGGTGCCGTTCTGCACCAGCGGAATACGGTTTTGCGACGTGACAGGGGTGAGCTTGACCTTCAGGTTAGGCATGTTCAGCTTGGCCTTGACCGCGTCCACCACCTTCAGTGCGAATTCCTGCGAATAACCGATGACGTTCTGCTTGTCGTCGTAATACGAAAACGGGATCGACGATTCGCGATGACCCAGCGAAATCACGCCCGTGTCCTTGATCTTCTTCAACGTACCAGCGTCTTGCGCATGCGCGCCAACCGTAAACAGTCCGAGAGTCGCGAGCAGCAGCGCAGCTTTTTTCACCTTCATTTTGATCTCCTTCCTTGGCAAGAACCGGCGCCAGTTTAGCAAAGTAATTATTTTGAAAGTACGGATACAAACGATGATTGTTGCGTGTCCCCCAATCCCCAAAGGCGGCTTCCTGGGAGGCGGGGGACTTCCTGCAGGGCGGGGGACTTCCTCCGGGGCGCGCGCCGCTTGGGTGCTTACGCCGCTTCCGCCCGATCGGTCATCCTTTCCGAATATGCGAAAGCGGGCAGCATCGATACGATGCCGCCCGCCGGGTGATGCACGCGGTCTCGTGAACCGCGTCAAAGCAAGGATTGGCAGCGGCCCGCAAGGTGGCGGACCGGCTGTTTCATGCAGACAAATCAGGGGTAGAGGCCACGCATTTCACGCGCTTGCAGAATCCGCTTGCAGGCCACGATAAACGCCGCGGTCCGCACCGACACATTTTGCTCGCTCGACACTTGCCACACTGCGGCGAATGCTTCGCGCATCACGCGCTCGAGGCGCTGGTTGATCTCGTCTTCGGTCCAGAAAAAGCTCGAGAAATCCTGCACCCATTCGAAGTACGACACCGTCACGCCGCCTGCATTGGCCACCACGTCCGGAATCACGAGGATGCCGCGGTCGCGCAGAATGTCGTCCGCCCCGGTGGTGGTCGGGCCGTTGGCGCCTTCCACGACGATCTTCGTCCTGATCTTGCCGGCGTTCTTCTCGGTGATCTGGTTTTCCAGCGCGGCCGGAATCAGGATGTCCGATTCGACGGTCCAGAAGTCTTCGTTCGCGATCGCGTCGGCTTCCGGGAAACCGCCGACACCGCCGGTCTTCGCAACGTGCTCGAGCAATGCGCCCGCATCGATCCCGCTCGACTTGTAGAGCGACCCGGTGTGGTCCTGCACCGCGACCACCTTGGCGCCCGCTTCCTGGAACAGGCGCGCTGCAATCCCGCCGACGTTGCCGAAGCCTTGCACGGCAATCCGCGCGCCTTCGATGTCGAAGCCGATGCGGCGCGCCGCTTCGCAACCGACCACGAACACGCCGCGGCCAGTGGCTTCCTTGCGGCCGAGCGAACCGCCGAGCGTGATCGGTTTGCCGGTCACGACGCCCGTGGCCGTCTGGCCCTGGTTCATCGAGTACGTGTCCATCATCCACGCCATGATCTGCTCGTTCGTGTTCACGTCCGGCGCGGGGATGTCGGTATTCGGTCCGATGATGATGCCGATTTCGCTGGTGTAGCGGCGCGTCACGCGCTCCAGTTCACCACGCGACAGCGTGCGCGGATCGACACGGATACCGCCCTTCGCGCCGCCGTACGGCACGTTCACAGCCGCGTTCTTGACCGACATCCACGCCGACAGCGCCATCACTTCCGACAGCGTCACGTCCTGGTGGTAACGCACGCCGCCCTTACCCGGACCACGCGACACGTTGTGCTGCACGCGATAGCCTTCGAAGTGCGCGACCGTGCCGTTATCGAGTTCGATAGGCACATCGACAATCAGAATGCGCTTCGGGCGCTTCAGGGTTTCGAGCCAGCGGGACAGCGAGCCGAGGTACGGCGCGACGCGGTCGACCTGGCGCAGGTAGTTGCCCCAGGGGCCGAGGTCTTCGCTATTGAGGTAGGACGGGACGGACTGCAACGATGATGCGGATTGTGCGACTGGCTGCTGGGAAGACATGAACGCTCCGGCGTTGATCGAGTGGCGCCATTGTCGAAAAACGCCGATTTGAAATCCAATGCCGTTTCCTTATCCGATTATGTTTTTTTTGCATAATCGTCGAAAACCTGCAATTTGACGTCGTACCCGAGCAGTTTCAGGCGGCCCGCTGTCCCAGTTCCTCCGACACCACGTCCCACAGCTGACGCACCAGTATCTGCCGCGCATCGTCGCTTTTCGCGGCCAGCTTGTCGCGATAGAGACGGATCTCCATGGTCAGCGTGAGCTGTCCTTCGGGCGTGCCGCGGGTCGCGCGATCCAGCCGGATCAGCTTGCCGTCGGCGACCGCGTCTTCCACCGCGCTGTGCGGCAGAAACGCGATGCCGTGGCCGGCCAGCGCCATCGCCTTGAGCCCTTCGGCCATGTCGGTTTCGTACAGCCGGTCCAGATAGAGGCGTTCCGGCGCGTTGGCGAGGATCACCTCGGTCATGCGGCCGAGGTACGCGTTCGGCGTGTACGAGAGATAAGGTGTCGGCGCCTCGGAACCGCCCGGCAGCGTGTAACGTGGCCGGCCCGCACGGCCTGGCGCGGAGAATGGGCTGATCGGCTCGTTGCCGAGCGTCAGCATGTCGTAACGGGCCGGATCGAGCGCGACCGGGTGGCTGGGATGGTGATAACCCATCATCAGATCGCAGCCGCCTTCCACCAGCGACAAAGCCGCATCGTGCACATTCAGTGCGCGCAGCCGCGTGTGGATCGGTCCCATCTGCGCTTCGATGCGCTGCAGCCAGCGCGGGAAGTAGGTCAGCGAGAGCGTGTGCGGCACCGCGAACTCGATGGTTGCCTGCGGCGTCGCCGTGTGCCCGCGCAGTAGCGCACGCGCCTCGTGGAACTGCGACAGCATCGTGAGCGCCTGCTCGTTGAACACCTGGCCGGCCGCGGTCAGCCGCGTCGGGTAGACCGAACGGTCGATCAATTCCGTGCCGAGCCACGCCTCCAGGGCCTGGATGCGCCGCGAAAACGCCGGCTGTGTGACGTGGCGCAACTCGGCCGAGCGGCTGAAACTACGCGTTTCCGCTAGCGAAACGAAGTCCTCGAGCCATTTCAGTTCCATGCGAGAGCCTGCCGCCGGCGGGGAGAGAAGAAGTCAGCATTCTAGCGGCGCGGCTGCGGCGCCGGCGCATCTCCGGCGCATCGCCAGAGCATCGAGGGCGTTGGCACGGCTTCGATGCGGACCCGAAGCAGACCTGCCAAGGACGTGGCACCGGCCAGGTTCGTGGCGGAATCGATCCCAAGATCGGGCAAGCAGCCGCACAGTGGTAAAATTCGCGGTTCCCTCCGTTCCCGATCCGCTCACTGAGCGCTCAACGCCCCAACCCGCCGCCATCATGTCCGACACCCGCCCCGACACCCTGTTCGCGCTGACCGCGCTCTCCCCGCTCGACGGCCGCTACGCCTCGAAAACCGAAGCCCTGCGCGACTGGCTTTCGGAAGCCGCGTTCATGCGCCATCGCGTGACGGTTGAGATCCATTGGCTGATCGCCTTGTCGCGTGCCGGTTTCGCCGAAGTGCCGCGCTTTTCCGAAGCGTCCGAACAATTCCTGCTGCAATTGGCCGAGCGCTTCACCGCGCACGACGCCGCGCGCATCAAGGACATCGAACGCGTGACGAATCACGACGTGAAGGCGGTCGAATACTGGCTGAAGGAATCGGTGAAGGGTCAGGAAGAACTGGAGCGCGCAAGCGAGTTCATCCACTTCGCGTGCACCTCGGAAGACATCAACAACACGTCGCACGGCCTGATGCTGGCCGGCGCCCGTGAGCACGTGATTCTGCCGGCGCTGCGTTCGGTGCATCAGCGCCTCGTCGCCCTGGCGCATGCGCATGCCGAACAGCCGATGCTGTCGCGCACGCACGGCCAGCCGGCCAGCCCCACCACGCTCGGCAAGGAAATCGCCAATGTCGCCGCGCGCCTGGAACGCGCGATCGACCGCGTCGCGAAGGTCGAACTGCTCGGCAAGATGAACGGCGCGGTAGGCAACTTCAATGCGCACCTGTCCGCGTATCCGGAATTCGACTGGGAAGCGTTCTCGCGTGAAGTGGTCGAGCAGCGTCTGAAGCTCACGTTCAATCCGTACACCATCCAGATCGAACCGCACGATTACATGGCTGAGCTGTTCGACGCCGTGTCGCGCGCCAACACGATCCTGCTGGATCTGGATCGCGACGTGTGGGGCTACATCTCGCTGGGCTATTTCAAGCAACGCACGAAGGCCGGTGAAATCGGTTCGTCGACGATGCCGCACAAGGTCAATCCGATCGACTTTGAAAATTCGGAAGGCAACCTCGGTCTCGCGAACGCGACCCTGCGCCATCTGGCCGACAAGCTGCCAGTGTCGCGCTGGCAGCGCGACCTGACCGACTCGACGGTGCTGCGCAACATGGGTGTCGCATTCGGATACTCATTGCTCGCCTACGACGCGCTGATCCGCGGTCTGGACAAGCTCGAAGTGAATCCGCAGCGTCTGAACGAAGATCTCGACAACTGCTGGGAAGTGCTGGCCGAGCCGGTGCAAACGGTGATGCGCCGCTATGGCATCGAGAATCCGTATGAGCAACTGAAGGAGCTCACGCGCGGCAAGGGCATCACGCGTGAAGCATTGCAGACGTTCGTCGGTGGTCTGGCTATTCCGCAGGACGCGAAGGATCGCTTGCTCGCGATGACGCCGGCATCGTATATCGGCAAGGCCGTGGAACTGGCGAAGCGGATCGGTTAAGACCCAGCCATCGCCTCACTGCTTCAGGTATAAAATCAGCCAAACAAAGGCGCTCCTCGGAGCGCCTTTGTTCATCTTGCTGCGTGAGCGTCGAAAAGCCTCACCGCACCTTCATCTGCTTGAACACCTCGTCGACGATCTCTTCCGGCGACAACTCGATGCTCACCGTAATCGCCTCATCCGGGCCCGGTTCTTCGAGCGTTTCGAGCTGGCTCTGCAACAGCGACGGATCGAAGAAATGGCCGGTGCGCGTGGTCAGCCGTTCGCGCAGCACGTCGTACGAACCCTTCAGATAGACGAAGCACACGTCCTTGTCGCCATCGCCGCCGCCACGCAGAACGTCGCGGTATGAGCGTTTCAGCGACGAACACGTGAACACCGCCTTCTCGCCCGCCTTCTGCTTCTCTTCGATCGCTGCGCGGATGGTTTGCAGCCACGGCCAGCGGTCTTCGTCGGTGAGCGGAATGCCTTGGTGCATCTTCTCCTTGTTGGCGGCGCTGTGAAACGCGTCGCCGTCAGTGAATGCGCAGTGCAGGCGTTCGGCCAGCATTTCGCCAATCCTCGTTTTGCCGGCGCCCGAGACACCCATTGCGATCAGAATCATCAAATACTCCTTACACGACCGTCGCGAGCGCGAAGGTCAACAGCAAACCCATCAGCGAGATGATGGTCTCGAGGAGCGACCATGTCTTGAAGGTCTGCCCCACCGTCATACCAAAATACTCCTTGATCAGCCAGAAACCGCCGTCGTTGACGTGCGAGAAAATCAGCGAGCCCGAACCCGTGGCAAGCACCAGCAATTCCGGCGTAACGTGCACGCCGCTGGCGGCTGTGATCGGCGCGACGATACCGCACGCGGTAGTCATTGCGACCGTCGCCGAACCCGTGGCCAGACGAATCAGCGCGGCCACCAGCCAGCCGAACAGCAGCGGCGACAGATGCATGGCCGTCGCGACGGTGACGATTTCTTTCGAAATACCGCTATCCATCAGCACGCGCCCAAAACCACCGCCCGCGCCGACGATCAGCGTAATGCCTGCGATCGGCGCAAGACATTCGCCGCAGAACTTCTGGATCTGCTCGCGATTGAAGCCGCGGCTCGCGCCGAAGGTCCAGAAGCTGACCAGCACGGCGAGCAACAGCGCAACATCCGAATTGCCGACGAAATGCAGCAAATCGTTCGGCAAGGTCTTCGGCGTGAAGACGAGGTCGGCCCAGCTGCCGACCAGCATCAGGATCACCGGCAGCAGGATCGTAAACAGCGTCACGCCGAAGCTCGGCAGTTCGCGCTTCGGCGCCGCGCTCTTCGCGTTATTTTGCGCGTCGTCAGCGTGGCCGAGAAATTGCGCGGCGAGCGGGTTGTTGTTCGGCAGCTTGATATAGCGGCTGCTAAGCAGCGCGAACAGCGGACCGGCGACCATCGCCGTCGGCACGCCCACGATCAGACCGTAGGCAATCGTCCTGCCGATATCGGCATGATATTGCTGCACCGCGAGCATCGCGGCCGGGTGCGGCGGAATCAGGCCGTGCACGACCGACAGGCCCGCGACCATCGGCAAGCCGACCAGCAGCAGTGATTTATTGGTGCGCTTGGCGACGTTGAACGCGATCGGAATCAGCAGCACGAAACCGACTTCGAAGAACACCGGCAAGCCGACGATGATCGCCACGACCATCATCGCCCAATGAATGTTCTTCTCACCGAACCACGCGATCAGCGTGGTGGCAATGCGCTCCGCGCCGCCGGATTCGGCCATCATCTTGCCGAGCATCGTGCCGAGGCCGACCACGACAGCGATGTGGCCGAGCGTATTGCCGTTGCCGGTTTCGAAAGATTTGACGATCGTGCCGATCGGCATGCCGGATACCAGACCCAGCAGCAGCGATACGATGATCAGGACGAGAAACGGATAGACCTTGAAGCGCGTGATCATCAAGATCAGCAGTGCGATGGCGATCACTGCG
This sequence comes from Paraburkholderia lacunae, assembly GCF_003353175.1. GTDB lineage: Bacteria > Pseudomonadota > Gammaproteobacteria > Burkholderiales > Burkholderiaceae > Paraburkholderia > Paraburkholderia lacunae. The sequence goes on from NZ_QHKS01000001.1 coordinate 465,868, forward strand.
AAGACCAGCAGCATGCTGCCGTGGACAGCTTCCATGAAGCTCCTCCTTGTGCGTTATTGATTCTGGGTGCGGAACGCGGCTGACACCTTGTCTCGCAGCGGCCTGAGGCGGCGCCTGAAAACCCGGCTTGCCGCGCGGACGCTGAATTTTACTTGCTGTTGTGTCTCAGGGCGCGCAAAAGTGGCGCGCATATCGAACGAAGCCTCGCCGCAACGGCCCGAGAGGCCGTATCGACGAGGCTTCTTTGCGTCAACCTTGATCGCGGACTAAAGCACGTGCCGTTTCGTCCTAGTGATGGGCAGGCGCGGCCAGTTGGCTCGCGGCGCGCGCGAGGCGCGTGACTTCGTCCCAGTTTTGCGCGGCGAGCGCCGCTTTCGGCGTCAGCCACGAACCGCCGACGCACACCACGTTCGGCTGCGACAGGAAATGCGTGGCGGTTTCAGCCGTAATGCCGCCGGTCGGGCAGAACTTCAGCGTCGGGAACGGGCCGTAGAACGCTTGCAGCATCGGCAAACCGCCAGCCTGTTGCGCCGGGAAAAACTTGACGATTTCGTAGCCAAGTTCCAGCGCCGCGATGATGTCGGTCGGCGTCATCACGCCCGGCAGCAGCGGCAAGCCCGCATCTTGCGCGGCCTTGTGCATGTCTCTCGTCAGACCGGGCGACACGCCGAACTGCGCGCCCGCTTTCTTCGCCTGAGCGCAATGCTCCGGCTTCGTGATCGTGCCGACGCCCACCACGATGTCTTCGGCCAACTGGCTCGCGCGCTCGATGGCTTCCAGACCGGCCGCGGTGCGCAGCGTGATTTCGAGCACCTTCACGCCACCCGCGTGCAACGCGCGCGACACATGTTCGCCCTGTTCGACCGAGTCGAACGCGAGCACCGGAATCACCGGGCCGAGGCGCACGATATCGCTAACTGTTTTCGCCGTCATAGTCAGACTCCTTGTTTCTGCAGCACGTGGCTGGCTTGAGTGGTGCTTGAGTGTTCGCTGGCTTGTCCGCCGTGGTCCGCGTGGCGTTCGCCGACCATCGGACCGAACACCGAGGCGCCCTGCTCCGCCGGCGCCGCCGCCGCACGGAACACGCCGAACAGTTCGCGGCCGAAGCCGACTTCGTTTTCCGCCTGATGCTGCGGCACCGCCTCCGGCCGCGCCGCCCATTCGGCTGCATCGATTTCGATGTCGAGCACACCGGCTTCCGCGTCGATCACCAGCATGTCGCCGGTTCGGACCTTGCCGATCGGGCCTTGCAGCAACGCTTCCGGCGACAGGTGAATCACCGCCGGCACCTTGCCCGACGCACCCGACATGCGGCCGTCCGTCACCAATGCGACGTGGAAACCTTGATCCTGCAGCACACCGAGCAGCGGCGTCAAACGGTGCAACTCGGGCATGCCGTTGGCGCGCGCGCCCTGGAAGCGCACGACCGCGATGAAATCGCGCTTCAGTTCGCCGTTGTCGAACGCTTCCTGCACGGCTTCCTGCGAATCGAACACGATGGCCGGCGCCTTCACCTTGCGATGCTGCGCGGCAACCGCCGAAATCTTGATCACGCCGCGGCCCAGCTTGCCCTGCATCAGACGCAAGCCGCCGTCGGGCTGGAACGGTTCCTTGATGCCGCGCAGCACTGCCGTATCTTCGCTGGCCTGCGCGCCCGGCACCCATTGCAGCTTGCCGTCGAGCAGCTTCGGCTCTTCCGTGTAGTGCTTCAGCCCCTTGCCCGCGACGGTGTTCACGTCTTCATGCAGCAAGCCGCCTTCCAGCAGATTGCGGACCAGGAACGCGACGCCGCCGGCCGCGTGGAAGTGATTCACGTCGGCCTTGCCGTTCGGGTAAATCTTCGCGAGCAGCGGCACGGCTTGCGACAAGGTGTCGAAGTCGTCCCAGTCGATCACGATGCCGGCCGCCCGAGCGATGGCGACCAGGTGCAGCGTATGGTTGGTCGAACCGCCCGTCGCCAGCAACGCGACGATGCCGTTGACGATCGCTTTCTCGTCGATCACGCGGCCGATCGGCATGTAGTTGCCGCGCTCCACCGTCAGATCGAGCACACGGCGCGCGGCCTGCGCGGTCAGCGCGTCGCGCAGCGGCGTATGCGGATGCACGAAGGCGGAACCCGGCAGATGCAGGCCCATCACTTCCATCAGCATCTGATTGCTGTTCGCGGTGCCGTAGAAGGTGCAGGTGCCGTGGCTGTGATACGCGGCGGCTTCCGCTTCGAGCAGCGCGTCGCGGCCGCACTGGCCGGTGGCGAAGAGCTGGCGGGTCTTGGCTTTGTCGTCGTTCGAGAGGCCGCTGCCCATCGGGCCGGCCGGCACGAAAATCGTCGGCAGATGGCCGAATTGCAGCGCGCCGATCAGCAGACCCGGCACGATCTTGTCGCAGATACCCAGGCACAGCGCCGCGTCGAACATGTTATGCGTGAGGGCGACGGCCGTGCTCATCGCAATCACTTCGCGCGAGAACAACGACAATTCCATGCCCGCGTTGCCTTGCGTGACGCCGTCGCACATAGCCGGCACGCCGCCCGCGAATTGCGCGACGCCGCCGTTTTCACGCGCGGCCTCCTTGATGATGTCCGGGTAGTTTTTGTACGGCGCGTGCGCGGACAGCATTTCGTTATACGACGACACGATGCCGATGTTCGGCTGGCGAATCTGCTTGATGACGAGCTTGTCGTTGCCTTCGAGGCCGGCAAAACCGTGGGCCAGATTGGCGCACGAGAGTGCGCCGCGCGCCGGGAATTTGCCTTGAGCGTGCTCGATGCGGGCCAGATACGCCTCGCGAGTGGGCTTACTGCGCTCGACCACGCGTTGCGTGACCTTCAACAATTGCGAATGCGGGGAAACCATCGGAGCTCCTTCGTCGCTGGCCTCGGGTGCGCGGGCACTATGCCAGGCAGGTATCGCGGGAATGTCGGGTCAACCGACGACGCAATCTTAGTAGAAAAACTACACGATCGCAATGCCGACTCCTGCTGCACTGCCGCATCTTCGAATTGCCTGCGTCGCCTTGCTGGCGGCCAGTCGGCGACGAACACGCAAAACCTGGGGATTACACCTAGAACGCCAAATGTAGTTTTTGTACCTTCATGGGCAATCAGATATAGTCCACGCATTCTTCAGCATAGTGCGAGTTTTCCAATGATGCTGTCTCAAGTGGAAGAGATGCGCGAGCAGCTGCGCCCGTCCGAGCGCAAGCTGGCCGATTACGTGATCGAAGCGCCACGCGAGGTGCTGGATCTGTCGATGACCGAGGTGGCCGCGCGTGCCGGCGTCAGCCAGCCAACCATTGCGCGGTTCTGTCATGCGCTCGGTTTTTCGGGCTTTCGCGAGTTCAAGATCCGGCTGGCGCAAGGCATCGCCGCGGAAGTGCCCGCCGTCTACCGCGACGTGCGACCCGACGAGCCGACGCCGGGCGTGGCCGCGAAGGTGCTCGACCGGACCATCGGCGCGCTGATCCAGGTGCGCAACAACCTGTCGTCGGACAGTGTGGCGGCGGCGATCGCGCTGCTGGCGCAGGCGCGGCGCATCGAGTTTTACGGCGCCGGCGGTTCGGGCATTGCCGCACTCGACGTGCAGCACAAGTTCTTTCGCCTCGGCATGCCGAGCGTCGCGTATTCGGACCCGCATACGTTTCTGATGTCGGCGGCGCTGCTGGGCGTGGGCGACGTGGTGGTGGCCATCTCGAATACGGGCCGCACGCGCGATATCGTCGACGCGGCGAAGTCGGCGCTCGCCGCGGGCGCCAAAGTGATCGCGATCACGCACGGCAACTCGCCGCTCGCGCGGCTCGCCACGGTCGGCTTGTTCGCCAACGTCGATGAGGATACGGATATCTTTTCGCCGATGACCTCGCGCGTCTCGCATCTGGCGATTGGCGACATTCTGGCGGTGGGCGTGGCGTTGAGCCGTGGACCGGAACTGGTCGGCAAGCTGGCTCAGGCGAAGGAAGTGATTAATCGACGCCGGATCGACCCTGGCAGCTGACGCGCCGCGCGCAAGTCCGGCGCGGCGGCGTCCAGAGGCAGCCGTCGGCGCGTCGCCGCCTTAAAACGGCTTCAAAACGACCAAAGCCACCGCTGCCAGCATCCCCAGCACCGGCAGTTCATTGAACATCCGATACCACTTATGCGAGCGCGTATTCTCACCGCGCTCGAAGGTCCGCAGCAACACGCCGCAGTACGCGTGATAGACGATCAGCAGCACGACCACGCCCACCTTCGCGTGAATCCAGCCTTGCCCGCGGCCGATCCCCACCGCGAGCCACAGCCACACGCCGCACAACAGCGCCGGCACCGCGATGAACGACATAAAGCGGAACAGCTTGCGCGCCATGAGCAGCAAGCGCCGCACCGCGGCGGGTTCGGTTTCCATCGCCAGATTGACGAAGATGCGCGGCAGATAGAACAGGCCGGCGAACCAGGAAGCAATCAGAACGATGTGAAACGTCTTTACCCAGAGCATCTGGCGGTCCTTGTACCTTGTACCTGTGCGATTGTTTGGCGTGTTTCGGGTGAGTTGGCGCGGCTGCGTTGCGCAGTCGCGCTATGGCCGCGGTCGAGGGGTGAGTGCTGGCCGCCCTGCGTGATTACTGCCTGCCTTCGCCGTGCCCCAGCACCACATATTTCAGCGACGTCAGCCCCTCCAGCCCCACCGGTCCGCGCGCGTGCAGCTTGTCGTTCGAGATGCCGATTTCCGCGCCCAGGCCGAATTCAAAGCCGTCCGCGAAACGCGTCGAGGCGTTGACCATCACGCTCGCCGAATCGACTTCGCGCAGGAAACGCATCGCGCGGTCGTGGTCTTCGGTGACGATCGCGTCGGTGTGCCGCGAGCTGTACGTGTTGATGTGCTCGATCGCCGCGTCGAGACCGTCGACCACTTTGATCGCGAGCACCGGCGCGAGATACTCGGTGCGCCAGTCTTCTTCGGTGGCATCGACGAGCGGACCCACGCCCGCCTCCGACAATACCGCCCGCGCCTCGGCATCCACCCGCAGTTCGACTTCCTTGCTACGGTACAGCTTGCCCAAAGGCGGCAGCACTTCAGCCGCGATACCGCGCGAGACCAGCAGCGTTTCCATGGTGTTGCAGGTGCCGTAGCGGTGCGTCTTGGCGTTGTCGCAGACAGTCAGCGCCTTGGCCAGATCGGCGCGATCGTCGACATACACGTGGCAGATGCCGTCGAGGTGCTTGATCATCGGCACACGCGCTTCGTTCATCAGGCGCTCGATCAGGCTCTTGCCGCCGCGCGGCACGATCACGTCGACGTATTCGGTCATCGTGATCAGCTTGCCCACCGCTGCGCGATCCGCCGTGGCCACCACTTGCACGGCGTCCTGCGGCAAACCAGCCGCTTCCAGCCCTTCGCCGATCAGCTTCGCGAGCGCCGTGTTGCATTCGAGCGCTTCGGAGCCGCCGCGCAGAATCGTCGCGTTGCCGGACTTCAGGCACAGCGCGGCAGCGTCGATCGTCACGTTCGGACGCGATTCGTAGATGATGCCGATCACGCCCAGCGGCACGCGCATCTGACCAACCTGAATTCCGCTCGGCCGGTACTTCAGATTGCTGATTTCGCCAATTGGATCGGCCAGCGCGGCGACTTGCCGCAAACCTTCTACCATCGTCTTCAGCGCCTTGTCCGACAGCGTCAGACGGTCGATGAACGCAGCGTCCAGGCCTTTGTCGCGGGCACGCGCGACGTCGCGCGCGTTGGCTTCCTTGAGCGACGGGCAATCGCGTTCGATCGCCTGAGCAACGGCCTCGAGCGCGGCATTCTTCGCCGCCGTCGAGGCCCGCGCCATCGAACGCGAAGCGTGACGGGCGCGGCGGCCGAGGTCGGTCATGTACTGGTCGATATCCATGGTGAGTCTCGTGATGCCGCGCACGTTCACGTGCAGCGGACAGGCAAAATTAGCGAAAGGTGAAACGATTGTAAGTCGGGTGGTGGCGCTTTGCTCGGCGCGGCAGCGGTGGGTCCAAGGGCTTGACGCTCTGCGTCCTGAACGTCGGCGTCAAGAGACGCCTTCAAAACCACCGGCGCCGCAACTCACGCCTGACCGCTCTTGCGCATCGAGCCGCGCCAAGGCGCCGCGGCAGTCAACGCGGATCAGACTGGCCTTCGTCCCGATGCCGACGCGGTTGCCGCCGGGCGAGGTCGCGGTGGCGGCACTGACGGCGCGTTTTTCGGCGCAGCCACCGTCATGGCCAGTTCGAACAGGCCGTCCCAAGGATCGGGCGGCGGATCGTTACGATGATTGCCCGGCGTGCCGCCGGACAGGCCCTTCACCTGCCGATCCAGCCGCGCGGCCAAAGCAAGCGCTTTCTCCAGCGCGCCCTCGGTGACGCGCGACAGCGCCGGTCCGATCAGCCGCTCACGCGGACCCCACACGCGGTTCTCGCGCACCAGCATCGCAAGCGGCTTGCCCGCCGCGACGCCGCGCTTGATCCGCAACAGCGTGCGCACTTCTTCGACGACCGCCCACAGCACCAGCACGGCAGCCTCGCCTTCGCCGCGCAAACCGTCGAGCATGCGCGACAAACGGCCGACGTCGCCCGCCAGCATCGCTTCGTTCAGCTTGAAGACGTCGTAACGGGCGACGTTCAGCACGGCGTCCTGAATCTGTTCGAAGCTCAACGTACCGGCCGGATAGAGCAGTCCGAGCTTCTGGATCTCCTGATGCGCGGCAAGCAGATTGCCTTCCACGCGCTCGGCGATGAACGCCAACGCGCGCCGCCCTTCTTCGCCGGCGGCGACTCGCTGGCCTTGGGCCGCGAGACGCTGGCCGACCCAGTTCGGCAACTGCGCGCGCTCGACCGGATCGATTTTCAGCGCGACGCCCGCATCGGCCAGCGCGGTAAACCATGCGGACTTTTGCGTGGCCGCATCGAGCCGCGGCAGCGTGATCATGGTCAGCACGTCGTCGTTGACAGCGCCGGCGAGGACCTTCAGCGCATCCGCGCCTTCCTTGCCGGGCTTGCCCGACGGAATGCGCAATTCGACCAGTTGGCGGTCGCCGAACAGCGACATCGACTGACTCGCGCCAAGCAGCGAACTCCAGTCGAAGCCGCGTTCGACGGTAAACACCGAGCGGTCGGTGAAACCGGCCGCCCGCGCCGTCGCGCGAATCCGATCGCATGCTTCCTGCGCGAGCAGGTGTTCATCGCCGTACACGACGTACAGTCCGGCGAGTCCCCTGGCGAGATGCGCTTCAAGCGCCTCAAGTCGCAATTGCATGGCTACCGATCGGCGAGATTGACCAAATAAGACAACGACGACAAAGCAACGAAGACAAAGCGGCGACGCTCACAGCGGCGGCGGCGGCAACGGCGCGCGCGGCGCGACCGCCGGCACGCCCTGGCCCGGTGCCGGATGCAGCGACTTCACGATCGCCAGACGGCGCGTGAGCTGGTCGATCGCGTCGTTTTCCATGTCGGCGAACAGAATGTCGGATTCCGCGGCCTTGGCCTGCGAGTACTGGTCGCTATAGGTCATCGCGCGGTTCAACGCGATCACGCTCGGCGGAATCAGCACGGTGCCGTCTTTGCCGACCAGCGTGTAGTTCATCGAAAGATTCATCTGATACTCCTCGACCACGCCGAGCGAGTTCAAGGTCAGCGTGCTGGTGCCGCGGCCTTCGGTGATCTGCAGCGTCGCGTCGGCATTCGCGACCGAACTGACCACCACCGTATCGCTGCCGCCTTGCACGATGCGCGCGAGCCGCGCGCCGGCCGACGCCGAACCGCCGGAGATATAGAGGCGTTTGAATGCGTAGTCCTGCTGGCCGCGCAACTGGAAGCCGCAAGCGGTCAACATGAGCACGCTGCAAGCCAGCGTCAATAACGATCTGCGAGTCACATTGGCTCCTGGTTCGCAGTAGATTCCGCAGCACAGACAAGCGCCGCCGCACGCGGCAGCGTCCTGTTCGCTGTCATGTTTGCGTGCGCCGTCAAACGACCACGTTCACGAGGCGGCCCGGCACCACGACGATCTTCTTCGGCGCCTTGCCTTCGCTGAACTTCGCGACCATTTCGTGAGCAGCCGCGATCTGCTCGATCGCGTCGCGCGAGGCGTTCTTCTCCACCGTCAGCGCGCCACGCACCTTGCCGTTCACCTGCAGCACGAGTTCGATCTCGGCCTGCTCCAGCGCCTGTTCGTCGACCTTCGGCCACGGGGCGTCGAGCAGCGGCCCGAATTCGTCGGCATAACCGAGTTCCTGCCACAACTGGAACGTCTGATGCGGCACGACCGGGTAAAGCACGCGCAGCATCACGCCGTACGTCTCGCGCAGCACGGCGGGTTGGGCGCCCTTCGCGCTGTCGAGCGCGTTGAGCATCTTCATCGCCGCCGACACCACCGTGTTGTACTGCAAACGCTGATAGTCGAAGTCGGCCTGCTTCAGCACGCTGTAGATCTCGCGGCGCAGCGCCTTGTCCGCTTCGCCGAGTTGCGCGGCGTCGAACTTGCCGTCCGCGCGCAGCGCGGCTTCGTTCGCGTGGCCGAAGCCCCACACGCGGCGCAGGAAGCGGCTCGCACCTTCCACGCCCGAACCGGACCATTCGAGCTGTTGCTCGGGCGGTGCGGCGAACATCACGAACAGACGCGCGGTATCCGCGCCGTACTGGTCGATCAGCAATTGCGGATCGACACCGTTGTTCTTCGATTTCGACATCTTCTCGACGCCGCCGAGCACCACCGGCTGGCCGTCCGCATTCAGCACGGCGCCGACCGGGCGGCCCTTGTCGTCGAACGAGACGGTGACCTCCGCCGGGTTGTACCAGGTCTTCTTGCCCGCTTCGTTTTCGCGGTAGTAGGTTTCGTTGAGCACCATGCCCTGCGTGAGCAGGTTCCTGGCCGGCTCGCCGAACTTGACGAGACCCAGGTCGCGCATCACCTTCGCCCAGAAGCGCGAGTACAACAGGTGCAGGATCGCGTGCTCGATGCCGCCGATGTACTGGTCCATCGGCGCCCAGTAATCGGTGCGCTCGTCGACCATGGTCTTCGCATCCGGCGCCGCGTAGCGGTAGAAGTACCACGACGAATCCACGAAGGTGTCCATCGTGTCGGTTTCGCGCCGGGCCGCGCCGCCGCACGTCGGGCAGGTGCAGTTCACGAACGCTTCGGATTTCGCGAGCGGGTTGCCCGTGCCGTCCGGCACGAGGTCTTCCGGCAGCACGACCGGCAGATCTTGTTCCGGCACCGGCACGTCGCCGCACTTCGGGCAGTGGATGATCGGAATCGGCGTGCCCCAGTAACGCTGGCGCGACACGCCCCAGTCACGCAGACGCCACGTGACCTGCTTGTCGCCGAGGCCGAGTTCCTTCAGATCCGCGGCAATCGCGTCGACCGCCTGCTCGTAGTTGAGACCGTCGTACTTGCCGCTGTTGATGCAAACGCCGCCTTCCTTGTCGCCGTACCATTCTGCCCAGGCTTCGGTCGAGAATTCCTTGCCCTCGACGGCGATCACCTGCCTGATCGGCAGACCGTATTTCTTCACGAAGGCGAAATCGCGTTCGTCGTGCGCCGGCACGCCCATCACCGCGCCTTCGCCGTAGCTCATCAGCACGTAGTTGCCGATCCACACTTCGACCTGTTCCTGCGTCAGCGGATGCGTGACGTAGAAGCCGGTGCGCATGCCCTTCTTTTCCATCGTCGCGACGTCGGCTTCGGCGACGCCGCCGCGCTTGCATTCCTCGATGAAGGCTTGCAGCTCCGGCTTGTCTTTCGCGAGACGCGTGGCGAGCGGATGCTCGGCAGCGATCGCGCAGAAGGTCACGCCCATGATCGTGTCGGCGCGCGTGGTGAACACGCGCAGCAGCTTCTGCTCGCCGTCGATCTCATACGGGAAACCGAAGTTCACGCCGAAGCTCTTGCCGATCCAGTTCTGCTGCATGATCTTGACGCGCTCGGGCCAGCCGAGGCCTTCGAGATCGTTCAGCAGTTCGTCCGCGTACTGCGTGATGCGCATGTAGTACATCGGGATTTCGCGCTTTTCGACCAGCGCGCCCGAGCGCCAGCCGCGGCCGTCGATCACCTGCTCGTTGGCGAGCACGGTCTGGTCGACCGGGTCCCAGTTGACGGTGCCGGTTTTCTTGTACGCGATGCCCTTTTCGAGCATCTTCAGGAACAGCCACTGGTTCCACTTGTAGTAATCGGGACTGCAGGTCGCGACTTCGCGCGACCAGTCGATCGCGAGGCCCATCGACTGCATCTGCTTCTTCATGTAAGCGATGTTGTCGTAGGTCCACTTTGCCGGCGGCACGTTGTTGGCCATCGCGGCGTTTTCCGCCGGCATGCCGAACGCGTCCCAACCCATCGGCATCAGCACGTTGTAGCCGTTCATCCGCAGATAGCGGTACATCACGTCGTTGATCGTGTAGTTGCGCACGTGCCCCATGTGCAGCTTGCCCGACGGATACGGCAGCATCGAGACGCAATAGAACTTGGGCTTGTCGGTGGTTTCCGTCGTCTTGTACGCGTCAATGGCGCGCCATTGCCCTTGCGCGGCGGATTCGACGTCGGAGGGAACGTATTTTTCGTGCATGGTGTGATGGGATCGCTGGGTTCGGTGCTTTTGCACCGGGCCTGGTGCTCTGCTGGATGAAATGGCGTCGTTTCCCCTGCTGCTGGGGAAAAGGCCGATTATACCGTTCGCGGACGGGTACGCCCGCGTGGCATGGTGCGCGAGCCCGACACGGCTCGGCCTGAGCACAGCCGGATTGGCGCTACTGATTGGCGCTACTTCTGGCTCGCGCCCGGCGGCGGCGGGTCGGTCACGAAGCCGATCCGCTCGAGCCCCGCCTGCTGCGCCGCGCCCATCACCTGCGCAATCACCTCGTAGCGCGTCGAGCGCTCGGCGCGCAGGTGGATCTCGGGCTGGTCGGCCTCTTTGCCCGCTTGCACGAACCGCGCGCGCATCTGCTCAAGCGTGATGACGTTGCCGTTCCAGTACAGCTTGCCGGCGGCATCGATTGAAAGGGAAATGGTTTGCGGCGTCTGCCGCGCGGACGCAGCGGCGACTTTGGGCAGATCGAGCCGGATCGCGTGCGTGAATAAAGGCGCGGTAATGATAAAAATCACCAGCAGCACCAGCATCACGTCGATCAGCGGCGTCATGTTGATGTCGGCCATCGGCGCGGCCGTGTGCCTTTTCTCGAGTCCGCCGAATGCCATGTCGACTCCTCCTGCCTGAGCGGGCGCGCCTAGCGGGCCGGGGCCCGGGCGGGGACTTGCTGCGGTTGGGACTGGGGCTGGATCTGGTCCGCCGGCGCGCACACGTAGGCGTGCAGATCGTGCGCGAAGCCGTCGAGATCTTCCGTCAACTGCCGCACCAGGCGCCCGAGGATGTTATAGGCGAGCACCGCCGGAATCGCGACCACGAGGCCGAAGGCCGTCATGATGAGCGACTCGCCGACCGGGCCCGCGACGTTCTCGATCATTGCCTGACCGCTCGCCGCGATGCTGCCGAGTGCGTGATAGATGCCCCAGACGGTGCCGAGCAAGCCGACGAACGGCGCCGTGCTGCCCACCGAGGCCAGCAGTACCTGACCGAACTCGAGCCGCCGCTGCGACGCGCTGAGCGCCTGACGCAACGCCCGCAGCACCCGCTCGCTGCGCTCCACGCGGGCGAGCAGCGCGCCCGGAATGTCCACTTCGACCGCATGCAGCGCGGCTTCGGCGAGCGGCGTGAAAACGCGCTCGCGATCCACGCGCCTGAGCGCCGCGACGCCCTCGGAAAGCGTGGGTGCCTGCCAGAACTGCGCGATGGCGCGCGTCGCCTGACGTTTTGCGCGCCCCAAGATCCAGCTTTTGACGATCAGAAAGCACCAGCTCGCAATCGACATAGCCAGCAGCACATACGCGACGGCATGCGTGATCGCGTCGCTCGTTTGCAGGTAATGAGTAATGCCGCTGCCTGCCATCTGACCTCGCCTTCGGAAAATGATTACCGGGGCACAAACGGGGCCGCGACGGCCCCGTGAGATGCTCAACGCAGGCCGAGCACGTCCTGCATATCGAACAGGCCGTTTGCGTGCCCTTCGAGGAAGCGCACTGCGCGCAGCGCGCCTTGCGCGTACGACAGGCGGCTCGCCGATTTGTGCGTGATTTCGATGCGCTCGCCGATGCCCGCGAACAGCACCGTATGGTCGCCGACGATATCGCCGCCGCGAATCGCCGAGAAACCGATGGTGGACGGATCGCGTTCGCCGGTCACACCTTCGCGGCTGTAGACGGCGCAGTCGTCGAGATTACGGCCGAGCGCGTTGGCGATCACTTCGCCCATCGTCAGCGCGGTGCCCGACGGCGCGTCGACCTTGTGACGGTGATGCGCCTCGATGATTTCGATGTCGTAGCCGGTCGCGAAATGCTTCGCGGCGTATTCGAGCAGCTTCAGCGTCACGTTGACGCCGACGCTCATGTTCGACGCAAACATGATGGCAATCTTGTCCGCGGCCGCACGCAGCAGCGCTTTCTGCTCGTTGTCGAAACCGGTCGTGCCGATCACCATTTTCACGTTGTGACGCTGCGCGGCTTCCAGATGCTTCAGCGTGCCCTCGGGGCGCGTGAAGTCGATCAGGTAGTCCGATTCGGCGAACACGCGCTCGATGTCATCAGTGAGCGCGACGCCCGTCTGCTTGCCGAGAAACGCACCGGCGTCCTGACCGAGTTGCGGGGAGCCTGCACGGTCGAGCGCGCCGGACAGCGTGGCGCCGGAATCGTTAAGGACGGTTTCGATGAGCATCCGGCCCATACGGCCCGACGCGCCAGCAATGGCAATTTTCATGGCTATGAGGCTTGGAAAAGACAAAAAACGGACAAAAGCGCCGGCGGCGGAAAACCCACGCAAACACCGCACATAACGTGAAAAGCAGAAAGTCCGGCGGGCGCCGCACACGGCGCGTGGCCCTGTGTGCGGCGCCCGTGCACGGTGATTACGCCGTGTCCGCGAGTGTTCCGCGCAGTACCCGTCTAAAACACGGACCGCTCGATCAGCCGCCCGTTCCCGACGTTGCGGGAGAAGAGGTCAGCGGCGCGTTATACGTCGGGCCGCCGTTGCTGCTTTGCGGGCCCGTCGGTCCCACCGGATTTTCCTGCGGGCCCGGCACCTGCGGCGGCGGCGGACGGTGGAACTGGAACTGCGGCTGGCCCGCGGCCGTGGGTCCCTGCGGCGGCACACCGCCGCCGTTGGCGGTCGGCGCGGTCGAGCGCACCGACGACTGCGTTCTGCCCGACGGCGCCTGCACCGCATTGGTCGCACGATTGGCGGCCTGCGCGGCTTCGGCGTTGGGGTCCGTGGACGGCGCAGCCACTGCGGCGGCCTCCGCGGACGGCGAGCTCGTGGTGTCCACCGTAACCGGCGCGCTGGCGGCGCTTACGGCGCTCGCTGCGGCCACCGGCGCGCTTGCTCCGCTCGCCGCGGTCGGCACGGCGGCAGCCTTCTTGCCGCGCTTGTCGCCGTCGATTTCGGCCAGCAGCTCGAGGTTGGACGGCAGATCGTCGCCGCCCGACCAGCTGGCGACACGGTCACCCGCGAAGGTCACCACGAAGTCGCGCTGTTGCACGACATTAGTCGAGCCGCGCTTGAAATAGAACACGTAGTCCCAGCGATCCGCGTGGAACATGTCGGTGAGCAGCGGCGTGCCGAGCACCTGGCGCACCTGTGCGCGCGACATGCCGACCTGCATCTGCGAAGCCGCTTCTTTCGAGACGAAATTACCTTGCACGACGGTAATCCGATACGGCGTGATGCGTTGTGCAACGCGCTGCGTCAGGCTGTCGTAGGTGGAACATCCGGCAAGAACCGCGACAGTCACAGCAGCGATCAAGGTACCCCGCATGCGGCTCCCCCGGTAGATCAATTGAGATTTTGAAATCATTTCACTCACCGTGCGGGCCCGAGGACGAGCCGCGCGAGTTTCATTCCATCGAAGATGACCAGAACGGCAAAAACACATTACTATGAGAGCCCAGCATTGTACTCTAGGGATCCCTTGTCATGACCAATCCAACCGATCTCAAGAATATCGGGCTCAAGGCGACCCTACCGCGCCTCAAAATCCTTGAGATATTCCAGCATAGCCCGGTACGCCATCTGACCGCAGAAGACGTCTACCGCAACCTGCTGCATGAGGAACTCGATATCGGCCTGGCAACCGTGTATCGCGTGCTGACGCAGTTCGAGCAGGCCGGCCTTCTGTCGCGCAGCAACTTCGAATCAGGCAAGGCGGTATTCGAGCTGAACGAAGGGTCGCATCACGATCACCTCGTGTGCCTCGATTGCGGGCTCGTCGAAGAGTTTTTCGACTCCGAAATCGAAAGCCGCCAGCAGTCCATCGCGAAGGAACGCGGCTTCAAGCTGCAGGAGCACGCGTTGGCGCTGTACGGCGCCTGCACGAAGGAGAATTGCCCGCATCGCAAGCATTGACGCGGGGTTGCGGCCGCGCCGGGGGGCGCAGTCGAGCAGGCGAACGCAAAAAGACCCGGCCGATGAAAATCGGCCGGGTCTTTTTTTTACGTACGATTACGAGGTGCGCGGCGTCGCAGCCGCGCTGCGCCTTCGGCCTCGAAGCCGGCCTTGAACCCGGCTTCGAGTCCAGCCCGGAATCCAGCTTTATCGCCGGCCCAGCTTCAGGCCCTATTCCGCCGTTGCGAGGCTGGCTTCGAACACGAGCCGGCGCGGCTCGGCCAACGATACTTCGTCGCAGTTGGGTTGTTCGCCGCCACGATCCACCACGACAAAATCGCTCACCTGTCCGAGCGCGAGCAGCGGATGGTGCCAGACGCCTTTCCCATAGTTCACGCCCTGCCAGCCGTCGGTCCAGAAAGCCCGCATCTGCGCCGGATCGAACTCGCCCGCCGGCGCGACGACCACCAGATACCGGCGCGTAGTTAAAGGAACGAAAGCCTGGCTGCCCAGCGGGTGCCGCTCCATCATCGCGATTTCGACCGGCAATGTCCGAGGTTGCGCGCGAAATAAGCTGAGCAGCGGCCGCCCGCCGTTTTCCGTTACGTCGACCTCGGCAAGGTCGTGATAGCGCTCGGTCGTCCCGCCGTTGATCGCGAAATGGCGCGCGCCGTCCAGCTCGATAACGTCGCCGAACGGCGCAAAGGCCGCGCGCGTCAGACGCTCCGTCTGCAATGTCTTCATCGACACGACTCCTGTCAGGCGATCTCGCCCCACAACCGCAGGCGCGACACGCCGCCGTCCGGAAAGATATTGAAACGCACATGGGTCACCGGCCCGAGCGACGCGAGTTCCGCGGCGAACGTGTGCACGTGGTCCATTTGCAGCTTCTGTTCGTCGAGCAGCACCGGCCAGAACATCGCCTGGGTGACGAGCGAATCGTCAGTGCCGCCCGTGACCGACGCCGCCTGCAGCGAACAGCGGTCGGGGAAATTGCCCTTGAAGTGCGCCGTATCGACTTCGATCTTACGAATCACGCCTGGCCGCGCGAGCGCGACGATCGCCCAGTCGTTGCCCGGCTCGCGACGGCGCCGGGTCTCCCAGCCGTCGCCCATGTTGACGCCGCGCCCCGGCATCAGCATCTGCGAGGCCGGGCCGAAATGCTGGTTGTTCGCGGCGACGAGGTACGCGCCGTTTTCGATCGCGGCGAGATCCAGCAGCGTACCGCGCTCGACCCGTGCCCAGTCGCGCTGCGGCTGGCCGTACACGCGCAGGCGCGCGAGACCGCCGTCCGGATACAGATTCACGCGCAGATGCGTGAAGGCGCGCGCATCGTTCACTTCGACGTAATGGTGCTGGTTGCCCTGTAGCGTGGTCGCCGGCACGAGCGTTTGCCAATCGGCGTTGTCCGGCGGGACCTCGCCGTCCACGTGACATGCGTCGATCGACGCGGCCGGCGGGAAGTTGCCGGTGAAGTGGCTCGTGTCCAGATCGACGCCGTGCACGACGCCCGGCCGCGCCAGCCTGATCACGCAATAGTCGTGGCCGGTGGTGCGCTTGCGGCGGGTTTCCCAGCCGTCCATCCACTTGCCGTGGTCGTCGTATTTGCCGGGAATGAACACCGCCGGCTGCGGCTCGAGCATGCGTTCTTTCGGCGCGAAGAATTCATCGCTGGCGTAAAGCGCCTTCGCCCCCAGACGCGGGTCGGCGAGGTTCATGTAGCGACGGGTGAAAGCAGGAGCGTTGGGGTCGAGGATTGGATTAGCCATAGTCTCGGTCAGGCGACAGTGAGTGTTGGGAGCAACAACCGGCGGATTCACGGCATCCGCCGGCCGGAAAGCGCGCGGCATCGGCTCGCGCGAAATCGGGTGAATCAGACCGCGGGAGCGTGATCGCCGGCGGCAGACTCGACGCCCGGGCCTTCGCCGGCGGCCACGAAGCGCAGCGCGGCGTCGCGGTTCAGCACGCGCTGGGCGCGGCCCCGGTCGATATCGTTTTCCCACACGGCGACAACCACCGTGGCGACGCAGTTGCCGATCAGGTTAGTGAGCGCACGGGCAATGCCGACGAACCAGTCGACCGGCAGGATCAGCACGAGACCGAGCACGGGAATCGCCGGAATCGCGGACAGCGTGGCAGCCAGAATCACGATCGCCGAGCCGGGAATGCCGTGCGCGCCCTTCGACGTCACCAGCGAAACCAGCACCACTACGATCAGATCGTGCATCGACAGCGGCGTGTTGGTGGCCTGCGCGATGAAGATCACCGCGAGCGTCAGATAGATCGAGAAGCCGTCGAGATTGAAGGAGTAGCCGGTCGGAATCACCAGCCCGACGGTCGAATCCTTGACGCCCATCCATTCGAGCTTGCGCATGACCTGCGGCAGCACCGCATCCGACGAAGCCGTGCCGAGCACAATCGACAGCTCTTCGCGCAGATAGCGGATCAGCTTGAAGATGCTGAAGCCAGCCAGACGCATCACGATACCGAGCACGACCACTACGAACACAATGCAGCTCGCGTAGAAGACCAGCACCAGCATGCCGAGTTGCTTGAGCGATTCCACGCCGTAGGTGCCGGTGGTGAAGGCGATCGCGCCGAGCACGCCGAGCGGCGCGAGTTTGATGATGAAACTCATCACGCGGAAGAACACCTGCGCCAGTTCGTCGATCAGGCTGCTGACACGCTGCGCCTTATTGCCGAGCAAGGACAGCGCCGAGCCGAACAGCACGGAAAACACGAGAATCTGCAGGATGTCGCCGGTCGCGAATGCGTTGATCGCCGTGTCGGGAATGATCTTCAGAAGAAAACCGGCCGTGTCCTTCAGGCTCTTCGCGTGCTCGGTGTAGGTGGACAGCGAAGCGGCATCGAGCGAATGCAGGTCGATGTTCATGCCGACGCCCGGTCTCGTCACGTAGGCCAGCACCGCGCCGATCACGAGCGCAATCGTCGTCATGATTTCGAAGTAGATCACCGCCTTCAGTCCGACGCGCCCCACTTTGCGCAGATCGCCAGCATGCGCCATGCCGCTCACGACGACGCAAAAGACGATTGGGCCGATCACCATCTTGATCAGCTTGAGAAAGCCGTCGCCGAGCGGGCGCAGCGATTGGGCGAAATGCGGGAACACGGCACCGAGCACAATGCCCACCACCAGCGCTATGACGACCCGGCCAAACAGTGAATTGAAAAACTTCAACACGGCTTCCTCCTGGTTAGGATTCACATCTGTTCAGACTGGTCCGACCAGTGCTGTTATGTCGAATAGTAGGAAGCCGATATACTGACGTCAAGGATTCAAAACACGGTGTTTACCCGTTCCTTTTGCCGGATTTCGGGGCTGGATTGCTCAGGACGGGCGGCTATCCGTACGAACGTTCAGAACGCGTATTACAATGCTGGTCAGACCGCGCCACAAGTGAGCCAGGATGAAAAACGTTCCGCACACCGTTACCGATGCCGCCATCTCGACCATCCGCGAACGGATCGAAGCGGGGGCCTATCCGGTGGGCAGTTTGCTGCCGGCGCAGCGCCAGCTGTCCGAAGAACTGGCGATCAGCCGCGCGTCGCTGCGTGAAGCGCTGTCCACTCTCGAAGCGCTCGGTTTGCTGGTGATACGCCCCGGTAAGGGCGTGTATGTGGAAAGTGCGCAGGCTACGGCTGCGCGATCGTGGCGCTTCGCGGAGCAATCGTCGCTGCCGGATACTTACCAGATGCGTTTCGCGCTTGAAGGTTTTGCCGCGCGAATGGCGGCGCTGGCCGTCAGCGACGCCGACCTCGCATGGTTCGAAGACAATGTCGCGGCGATGCACGAAGCGCTCGCCTGCGAAGAACTCGACGAAGCCGCCCGGCTCGACTACGACTTCCACATGCGAATCGTGAGCATTGCCGGCAATGCGGCCATCGAATCGATTTTGCGCAGCAGCGCGGACATCATGAAGGAGAGCCAACGGCTGCCGTTCTATCGGCGCGAGCTTGTGCTGTCCACCTACCACGAGCATCGCGCGATTCTCGACGCGCTCAAGGCGCGCGACTGCGCGGCGGCCGGCAAAGCGATCGAAACTCATATCGCCAACGCCGCGCAGCGCGCCGGCGTTTACTTCCCGACCCCGCAGGCGCGGGCGTAAAAAAAGCTGCTCCGAAGAGCAGCTTTTTTGTTCCTGCGGCCAGAGCCGCCGGGCCTACGAAGCAGACAGCTTGCTTCGCCTCATTTCGCCTTATTTCGCGTTAGCGAGCGCCACAGCCGTGTCCAGCATGCGGTTCGAGAAGCCCCACTCGTTGTCGTACCAGCTCGACACCTTCACCAGACGGCCCGACACCTTGGTCAGCGTTGCGTCGAATGTCGACGAAGCCGGGTTGTGGTTGAAGTCGATCGAGACCAGCGGTGCGTCGTTGTAGCCGAGGATGCCCTTCAACGCGCCTTGCGATGCTTCCTTCATGATCGCGTTGACTTCCTCGACCGTCGTGTCGCGCGCGGCGATGAACGACAGGTCGACGACCGACACGTTGATCGTCGGGACGCGAATCGCGTAGCCGTCCAGCTTGCCGTTCAGTTCCGGCAACACCAGGCCGACAGCCGATGCAGCGCCGGTCTTGGTGGGGATCTGGCTGTGCGTGGCCGAACGCGCGCGGCGCAGGTCTTCGTGGTACACGTCCGTCAGAACCTGGTCGTTCGTGTACGCGTGAATCGTCGTCATCAGACCGTTCACGAGGCCGATCTTGTCGTTCAGCGGCTTGACGAGGGGTGCCAGGCAGTTGGTCGTGCACGATGCGTTCGAGATCACCGTGTCCGATGCCTTCAGCACGTTGTGGTTCACGCCGTAGACGATCGTTGCGTCGACGTCCTTACCGCCCGGCGCCGAAATGATGACCTTCTTCGCGCCGCCCTTGATGTGCGCGCTGGCCTTTTCCTTGGTCGTGAAAAAGCCCGTGCATTCCATCACGACGTCGACGTTCAACTCGCCCCACGGCAGTTCGGCCGGGTTGCGATTGGCCAGCACGCGGATCTTGTCGCCGTTGACAACGAGGTAGTCGCCGTCCACCGACACTTCGCCTGGGAACTTGCCGTGCGCCGTGTCGTATTGCGTCAGGTGAGCGTTCGTCTTGGCATCGCCAAGATCGTTGATGGCGACGATTTCGATATCGTGCTTCTTGCCGTTTTCATAGAAGGCGCGCAGCGTGTTGCGGCCGATCCGGCCGTAGCCGTTGATTGCAACGCGAATCGTCATGGTCTATCTCCTGATGGCTGAAAAAAATACGTCCGTTTCGTCTGACTGGCTGCGTTGCCGCGCGTTCGCACGCATGCGGCAACGCTTGCCGAAGATCAGCCGAGTGCGGCTTTAGCCGTCTCTACGACGTGCTCGACGGTGAAGCCGAAATGCTTGAACAGCACGCCCGCCGGGGCCGATTCGCCGAACGTGTCAATGCCGACCACGCCGCCTTCCAGACCCACATACTTGCGCCAGAAATCCGTGACGCCCGCTTCGATCGCGACGCGGCGCACACCGTGCGGCAAGACGCGTTCCCGGTAGGCGGCGTCCTGCTTGTCGAACACCGTGGTCGACGGCATCGACACGACACGCGCCGCAATGCCTTCGCGCGCCAGCGGCTCGACGGCCTTCAACGCCAGTTCGATTTCCGAACCTGTTGCGATCAGGATGACCTTGCGCGCGACGATCTCGTCGTTCCAGTCGCGCAACACGTAGCCGCCCTTTTCGATGTTGGCGATCTGCGCGTCCGTGCGCTCCGAGAACGGCAGGTTCTGACGGCTGAAGATCAGGCACGACGGGCCTTGATGCTCGACCGCGTGAGTCCATGCCACCGCCGTTTCGACCGTATCGGCCGGGCGCCACACTTGCAGATTCGGAATCAGGCGCAGGCTCGCGACATGTTCGATCGACTGGTGAGTCGGACCGTCTTCGCCGAGGCCGATCGAGTCGTGCGTAAACACGAAGATCGACGGCGCCTTCATCAGCGCGGCCACGCGCAGCGCGTTGCGGCTGTAGTCGGAGAAGGTCAGGAAGGTGCCGCCGAACGCCTTGAAGCCGCCATGCAGCGCGACGCCGTTGATCGCGGCGCTCATACCGAACTCGCGGACGCCGTAGTTCACGTAGTTGCCGGCGGCTTTGCCTTCCGGGTTCACGCGCACGGGCTTGGCGGCCTTCCAGTTGGTCAGGTTCGAGCCGGTCAGGTCGGCGGAACCGCCGAGCAGTTCCGGCAGCACAGCCGACAGACCTTCGATTGCTTGCTGCGATGCCTTACGCGTCGCGACGGTCTCCGCGCGTTCGTTCGCAGCGGCGATGATCGCCTGCGCCTTTTCCTTCCAGTCGGCGGGCAGTTGCTTCGCGTTGCGGCGCGTGAATTCAGCCGCTTCCTGCGGGTATTTCGCCGCGTATTGCGCGAATGCCTTGTCCCAGTCGGACTCGAGGCGCGCGCCGGCCTCCTTCGCGTCCCACGCTGCGTAGACTTCCTGCGGAATCACGAACGGCTCCCACTTCCAGCCGATGGCCGCGCGGGTCGCCGCGATTTCCTTTTCGCCGAGCGGCGCGCCGTGCGAATCGTGGCTGCCGGCCTTGGTCGGCGCGCCTTCGCCGATAACGGTCTTGCAGCAGATAAGCGTGGGCTTGTCCGATTGTTTGGCTTGCTTGATCGCGGCATCGACTGCGTCGACGTCATGGCCGACCACGTTCGGAATCACGTTCCAGCCGTACGCTTCGAAGCGCTTGGGCGTGTCGTCGTGGAACCAGTGGACCACTTCGCCGTCGATCGAGATGCCGTTGTCGTCGTAGAACGCGATCAGCTTGTTCAGCTTCAGCACGCCGGCGAGCGAGCAGGCTTCATGCGAGATGCCTTCCATCAGGCAGCCGTCGCCGACGAACACATACGTGTGGTGGTCGACGATCTTCGCGTCGGGCTTGTTGAATTCGGTGGCGAGGAGCGACTCGGCGAGCGCCATGCCGACTGCATTGGCCAGACCCTGGCCGAGCGGGCCCGTGGTGGTTTCGACGCCCGGCGTGATGCCGTATTCCGGGTGACCCGGCGTCTTGGAATGCATCTGGCGGAAATTCTTCAGCTCTTCGATCGGCAGGTCGTAGCCGGTCAGATGCAGCAGCGAATACAGCAGCATCGAGCCGTGGCCGTTCGACAGAATGAAGCGGTCGCGGTCCGCCCAATGCGGATTCTTCGGGTTGTGGCGCAAATGGCGCGACCACAAAGCTACGCCGATTTCGGCCATGCCCATCGGCATGCCGGGGTGGCCGGAATTCGCCTGTTGAACGGCATCCATGGACAACGCGCGGATCGCGTTAGCCATCAGGGAGGTGTGTGCGGGAGACGGGGTCGTCATGTCGAGTCCGAAGACAGAGTCCAAAAAGCGGTGCGCGCTTGAGGCCCGGAAGCTCGGAGGCCAGTCCGCCTCGGCGCACGGTGCGGCGCCGGGAGACGCGAAACGGGCAGAGCAAACGGACTAGGCTGAAAGCGTGACATTCTAACAGAACGTCGCCCCGCCCCTCGCGCGCCCCCCCCTCGTTGCAACGCTAACTGTCCGCGCATCGAACGGGGGATCGGCGATGCCGCGCGTGACGTCGCGTCCCGTCGACGAACTGAAGCATTGCGACGCGGCCATGCACGCCGGACTGTTCTCGGCTTCTCAGTCCGTGCGCGATAAACTAAGTCAATTCTTAAAGCCATCGCGGTGACGCAGAGGCAAAATGCACGGTCCGGTCGGCACGCTATCGGTTATCGATACGGCGGCCGCCGGCCTGGCTTCTCAGCACGCGCCCCGCAAACCGAATAGATCCGGAGAAATCCATGACCGCCCCCCGCCCAGCCGGTGTGCCCTGGTTGACCCCCTATCTCACGGTACGCGACGCGCGTGCCACGACCGCGTTCTTCGAAGCGGCATTCGGTTTCGAAGTACGCGACAGTGTCCAGGACGACGGTGTTGTCATGCATGTCGAGATGACCTATCAAGGCCAGTTGATTGTGATGTTCGCGCCGGAAGGCGCGTTCGGCTCGGCTGCGAAGACACCCAAAAGCGCAGGCGCGATCGCGCCGCAATCGTTCTATGTCTATGTCGAGGATGTCGACGCGGTTTACGCGCGGGCGCTGGCAGCCGGCGCAAAATCGCTGAGCGAGCCACAGGATCAGTTCTGGGGCGACCGGTTTGCCCAGCTCGAAGATCTGGACGGCTACCGTTGGGCGCTCGCTCGCCACCTTTCCTGAACCAATGAGTATTTTTTGATGCCCCGTTTCTTCGTCGGTACACCTCTTCAGCCCGGCGACATCATGCCGCTTCCCGATGACGTCATGCGCCACATTCTCGTGCTGCGTTTGCAGCCCGGCGATTCGATCGTGCTTTTCAACGGCGAAGGCGGCGAATACAGCGCCGAACTCGTCGAAGTCGAACGCCGCTCAGCCAAGGTAAGGATCCACGAATTCCGCAATATCGAAGTTGAAGCGCCGTATCGTCTGACGCTCGCTCAAGGCATCGCCGGCGGCGACAAGATGGACTGGCTGATCGAAAAGGCGGTCGAACTGGGCGCATCCAGTTTCGTGCCGCTCACCACCACACGCAGCGTCGTGCGTCTTGCCGGCGACCGCGCGCAACGGCGCCATGCGCACTGGCAAGGCGTCGTGCGCGCCTCGTGCGAACAGTGCGGGCGCAACCGCCTGCCGGACATCATGCCGGTACGCGAGATCGCCGCCTGGCTCGGCGCGCTGCCGCGCGAACCCGAAGAGGGCGAGCTGCGAATCCTGCTGTCTCCACGCGCGAGTATCGGCTTTTCGGCGCTGCCGGCCAATCCGCCGCGCGGCCGCGTGACCGTGCTGGTCGGACCGGAAGGCGGTCTTTCGGCCACTGAGGAAGCGGCGGCGACCGATCAGGGCTTCACGGCCGTCGGTCTCGGTCCACGCGTGCTGCGTACCGAAACCGCCGGTATCGCGGTGCTCTCGGCCCTGGCGGCTCGCTGGGGCGGCTGGTAAGCCGCCCTGACGCGCGGCGCCTTGCGGAGCGGGGCAATCCGCGCGGCCGAACCGAGCACCAGCGATTCGAGCACCAAAGCAAAAGGCCCGCCAAATCGGCGGGCCTTTTGCTGTCTTTTACTGCGGCAAGCGGCGTTCAGGCAAATGAATAAAACACCCGGAACGCGACCTTACGCTCGGCCCAGAACTCGGACGCTTCGCGGAACACGTCCAACAGCGTCTCGCGCCCTTCCTTGTCGAATTTCTGTGCGATCGGCAGTTGCTCGAGAACGATCACGAAGCCAGGCTGCGCGCCCGCTTTGTGAACCAGATCGGTCAGACAATCGTAGAGCGCATCGTAGTTCTTGCCGAAGTGCTTCGGAAACAGGAACGACGTAGCAATGGTCTCGAGCACTTCCTGCTTGGTCTGCGCGTTAGCGCAGTACGCATACAGAAAATGCTGCCCGAGCTGGTTGGCTTCGTCCGCTAGATCCTGCACGCGAAATGCGCGGATCGACTGTACGATGTTCGGTCGTACGGTCTGGAAAAGACTCATGGGCGCCTCGTTCGATGAAAGCACCGTGCTGGCTTCGCTCTCGTTATTCTCCCGGCCTTGACCGCCGGCGCGCAGCTTCATGACGCGCTGGAACAAATTGCCGTCGCCGGCCGCGAAAAGATCCGTCGCGACTCCGGAGTCGTGCGCGTAGACGTTGTCGCTCATGCCGTTCATCCCGATGTCATTCAACAATACGATTAAAACTGGTGTAGTGGTCGTCGGAGTAATAACAGTTATCGGTTCGCATTAGCGGACCTCCGCAGACGATGCGACGCGCGCCGCGATTATGTGCGCGAGGCGTGGGAACGGTGTATTCGTGGTAATAGCCGCGCCGATGCGGCGGCAGCAACCGTTCATGATTGCCGAATACAATGCCGTCCTTCTCATACGGGTAAGGCCCGCCTGCGGCAATCAAGTTCAATGTATTGACCGCTTCGCGCGGCAACTGCGCCGCCGAGATAGTGCTCTGTACTTGTGCGTCTGAATTGGCGGGCGCCGCGTAGTCGCGCGCAAACGCGCCAGGCACGGAGCCAGATAAGCCGCAGAACGCCAAAGCACCGATCAGCACGCCATTGCGTAGCCAGTTGCGTGCCATGAATCAGGGTTCCCCGCTGTTAAATCACGAGTTTGACGACCATGAAAGTCGTAAGGGTATCGCTAAAGCCCCCCGGAATCAACGTTCGCTCGGCAGGCGAAAGGTTCCAATCGCGCGGCAAAGCGCCTCGGAGCAGGTTTTGACGACTTTTGACAGATTATCTAGCCTGTACAAGCTAAAATTAGCCTAACAGCGCACTTGAGGATGCAGTTGGATATCAAGTTGCCGTAACTACACCCCTGTGGGCCGGTCGTACGGTTCCCTCGGGCGAAATGGCTTTGTTCAGCCTTTTTTGGGTGGCGATCCCCTGTTCACCCTAAGGCGTGCCCATTGCGGGCACGCCTTTTTTTCGTCTGAGGCCCGATGCGCTCGGGCTCTCAGCTTCAGTCCCGGATTAACGGGCGGCGATCACGTCCGCAACCAGCAGCGCCGTCATGTTGACGATGCGGCGAACTGTGGCCGATGCGGTCAGCACGTGCACCGGCTTGGCCGCGCCCAGCAGCATTGGGCCGATCGCGATGTTGTTGCCCGCGGCGGTCTTCAGCAGGTTGTACGAGATGTTGGCCGCGTCGATGTTCGGCAGCACCAGCAGGTTCGCGTCGCCTTCGAGCGTCGAATCAGGCAGCACTTCGCGGCGCAGATTCGCGTCGAGTGCAACGTCGCCGTGCATTTCGCCGTCCACTTGCAGGTCCGGCGCACGCTCGCGCAGGATCTCCAGCGTGTCGCGCATTTTCTGCGCGGTCGGCGCGTTGCTCGAACCGAAGTTCGAATGCGACACCAGCGCGATCTTCGGTTCGATACCGAAACGGCGCACTTCTTCGGCGGCCATGATCGTGATTTCGGCGAGCTGTGCCGGCGTCGGATCGACGTTCACGTGCGTGTCGACCAGGAAAATCTGCCGGTTCGGCAACACCAGTGCGTTCATTGCCGCGTAGACCGCGCAACCTTCGCGCTTGCCGATCACCTGATCGATGAAGTGCAAATGACGATGCGTCGTGCTGATCGTGCCGCAGATCATGCCGTCCGCCTCGCCCTTCTTCACCAGCATCGCGCCGATCAACGTGGTGCGGCGGCGCATTTCGAGTTTCGCCATCTGTGCGGTGATGCCCTTGCGCGACATCATCTGGTGATACTCCTGCCAGAAGTCGCGGTAGCGCTCATCGTGGTCGGTGTTGACGACCGTGTAGTCCTGACCCGCGACCAGACGCAAACCGTAGCGCGCAATGCGCTGCTCGATCACCGCCGGACGGCCGATCAGGATCGGCTTCGCGAGCTTTTCGTCGACGATGATCTGCATCGCGCGCAGCACGCGCTCTTCCTCGCCTTCCGCGAAAACAATGCGCTTCTTCTCCGGCTCGGCGCTGCGCGCCAGCTGGAAGATCGGCTTCATCGTCGTGCCGCTGTGATAGACGAATTGCTGCAGATGCTGTTCGTATGCCTCCATGTCCTCGATCGGACGCTCGGCGACGCCCGAATCCATCGCGGCCTTCGCCACCGCCGGCGCGACCTTGACGATCAGGCGCGGGTCGAACGGCTTCGGAATCAGGTAGGCCGGACCAAACGAGAGATCCTGGATGCCGTACGCAGCCGCGACAATGTCGCTCTGCTCCTGGCGCGCCAGCTCGGCAATCGCATTGACCGCCGCGATTTCCATTTCCCGCGTGACCGTCGTCGCGCCCGCATCCAGCGCACCGCGGAACAGGAACGGGAACACCAGAACGTTGTTCACCTGGTTCGGATAGTCCGTACGGCCCGTGCAGAGCACCGCGTCCGGGCGCACTTCGAGCGCCAGCTCCGGCAGGATTTCCGGCGTCGGGTTGGCGAGCGCCAGAATCAGCGGCTTATCCGCCATCTGCTTGACCATGTCCTGCTTGAGCACGCCGCCGGCCGAGAGACCCAGGAAAATGTCCGCGCCGCCAATCGCCTCGGCGAGCGTGCGGGCTTCGGTTTCGCGTGCGAAGCGTTCTTTGTCCGGGTCCATCAGTTCGACTCGGCCCTTGTAGACCACACCGGCCAGGTCGGTGACGAGTATGTTTTCGAGCGGCAAGCCGAGATCGACCAGCAGGTCCAGACAGGCCAGTGCCGCCGCGCCCGCGCCGGACGCCACCAGCTTGACCTTCTTGATGTCCTTGCCGACCACTTTCAGACCGTTGGTGATCGCCGCCGCGACGACGATCGCGGTGCCGTGCTGGTCGTCGTGGAAGACCGGAATCTTCATGCGCTTGCGGCATTCGCGTTCGACGATGAAGCAGTCCGGCGCCTTGATGTCTTCGAGATTGATGCCGCCGAAGGTCGGCTCGAGCGCCGCGATCACGTCGACCAGCTTGTGCGGATCGGACTCGTTCAGCTCGATATCGAACACGTCGATGCCGGCGAACTTCTTGAACAGGACGGCCTTGCCTTCCATGACCGGCTTCGACGCGAGCGGCCCGATGTTGCCGAGACCCAGCACCGCGGTGCCGTTGGTGACGACCCCCACCAGATTGCTGCGCGCGGTGAAGCGGGCAGCGTTCAGCGGGTTTTCGACGATTTCCTCGCACGCGAACGCGACGCCCGGCGAGTACGCCAGCGCGAGGTCACGCTGGTTGATCATCTGCTTGGTCGGAGCGATCGCGATCTTCCCGGGGGTGGGGAACTCGTGATAATCGAGAGCGGCTTCGCGGAGTTTGCTATTGACGGGATTCGACATAAGGCGGGCTTGGAAGGGCGGATTAGAATAGATGTTCGACGGCATTGTAGCCCCAATCGCCGCCCTAAATCCTTCAATACGGGTACAACAGCCGCGACTGAAATACAGCGAACGGTGCGCGAGGCGCGCTTCGGGCGGAGCGCGAGTCGACGTGGGTTGAGTGCGAATCGGGTGTCCAGCCAGCGCCTTCTCCCTACAATGCGCGCCTTAGCGGCTTTTCACCGCCTTTGCCCGTTCACTCATCGCCACCATGCTCTCCGAGTTTTCACTGATCGATCGTTTTTTCGCGCGCCGCGCTGCCGCTTCGCCGCCTAACGCCGCCGACGGCACGCTCGGCATCGGCGACGACTGCGCGCTACTCGCGCCGCGCCCCGGCGAGATGCTGGCGATTTCGACGGACATGCTGGTCGAAGGCCGCCACTTCTTTGCCGGCATCGATCCCGAAGCGCTCGGTCACAAAACGCTCGCAGTCAATCTGTCGGACCTCGCCGCGATGGGCGCGAAGCCGCAGGCGTTCACGCTGGCGTTCTCCTTGCCGAAGGCCGATGAGGCATGGCTCGCCGCATTCAGCGAGGGACTCTTCGCGATGGCCGAACGCTACGATTGCGAGCTGATCGGCGGCGATACGACGAGCGGTCCGTTGAATCTGTGCATCACCGTATTCGGCAGCGTGCCGCCGCAGCTGGCGCTGCGCCGCGACGCCGCGCAGCCGGGCGACGACGTCTGGATCTCCGGCACGCTCGGCGACGCACGCGCCGGCCTGGGCGTGCAGCGCGGCGAGTGGTCGGCGGATCTCGCGGACACTGCGACGTTTCGCCGCGCCCTCGAGCGCCCGGAGCCCCGCATCGCGCTGGGTCTTGCGCTGCGCGGCATCGCGCACGCGGCGCTCGATCTGTCCGATGGGCTCGCCGGCGACCTGCTGCACATCCTCGAACGCTCGGCAATGCACGCCACCGTCGATGTCGACGCCGTGCCGCGCTCCGCCGCGTTACGCCGCTTGTCGCCCGAAATCCAGCGGCGCTGCACGTTGGCCGGCGGCGACGATTACGAGCTGTGTTTCACCGCGCCTGTCGCCGCGCGTGCATCGATTGAAGCGGCCGGCCGCAAGGTGGATGTGCCGGTCACGCGCATCGGTACAATAAGCGCTCTTCAATCGGCGGGCGACCGCCCGGCGATCGACTGGCGCGACGCCACCGGCACGCCGCTCACCCTGACGTTGCAAGGCTTCGATCATTTCCATGCAGACTGATCCCTCGCTCGGCCCCGCCGACGATCTCATCGGCAGCACGCCGCCCAAAGCGCCCGATCCGCGCCCGCCTCGCTCGGGGCCGCGCCGCGCCACCGCGCGCTTCATGCTGTCGCACCCGCTGCATATCCTGTCGCTGGGTTTCGGCAGCGGCTTGTCGCCGGTTGCGCCAGGCACCGTCGGCACGCTGTTCGCGTGGGCGTCGTTCGCTGTGTTGAGCCGCTATCTGACCGTGATCGAATGGGGTCTGCTGATCGCCGTCGGGTTTGTCGGCGGCATTGCAATCTGCGGCTTTACCGCGAAGAAGCTCGGCGTCGACGATCCGTCGCCGGTCGTATGGGATGAAATCATCGCCTTCTGGCTGGTGCTGCTGATGGTCACGCCGGTCAACCTGGCCGGGCAGTTCGCCGCATTCATCGTGTTCCGCTTCTTCGACATGGTGAAGCCGCCGCCGATCGGTTATTTCGACCGCCGGCTGAAAGGTGGCTTTGGCATCATGTTCGATGATCTGGTCGCCGCGTTTTTCACGCTGCTCGTGATTGCGCTCTGGCGTATGTCGGTTTAACCGCCGCCGCCCGCCCGTTGCCCGTTGCCGGCTCCCCGTTTTCCGGATTGACGCCATGCCTACCGATTCCGTGGTTCACCAGCTCGCCATTCGCGTGAGCAACCGTTTGCGCGACGAACGCCTGATGCTCGTGACCGCCGAATCCTGCACGGGCGGCATGGTGGCCACCGCGATCACCGATATTTCCGGCAGCAGCGGCTGGTTCGAGCGCGGCTTCGTCACGTATTCGAACCAGGCGAAGTGCGAAATGATCGGCGTGCCGGCCGAGCTGATCGACAAGCACGGCGCGGTCAGCGAGCAGGTGGCGCGCGCCATGGCCGAAGGCGCGCTGCGCAACAGCCGCGCGCAGGTGTCGCTGTCGATCACCGGCGTCGCCGGCCCGGGCGGGGGCTCCGAGACCAAGCCGGTCGGCATGGTGTCGTTCGGCTGGAGCAACCGGCTGCATACGTCGGTGGAAACGAAGGTGTTCAAGGGCGACCGCGAGAGGATCCGCGTGCAGGCCGCCGCGCACGCATTGCGCGGCGTGCTGGCGTTGCTCGACGAACGCGAACATTGACTTCCAGCTGGATGCCCAGGATGCCCGAATTGCCCAGGATGCCCGACTGGCACGCCGCCCAAGACGAATTGATCCGGCGCTTCGATCTGAAGCCGCATCCGGAGGGCGGATTCTTTAGCGAGACGTACCGGTCGGCCGTGCGGGTAAGCCGCCAGGACGGTTCAGTTGAGACGCGCAGCGCTTCCACCGCGATCTATTACCTGCTCTGCGACGGCGCGCATTCGGCGTGGCATCGGATCAAGTCCGACGAGGTCTGGCATTTTTACGCCGGCGAGCCGTTGAATGTGCACGTGCTCGATGAGAAAGGCGAATGGGTCACACACCGGCTAGGCAATACGCTCACAAACCCTGACACCGTGTTTCAGGCCGTGGTGCCGGCGGGTTCGTGGTTCGCCGCCGAATGCGCCGATCCGGCCACCTTCGCGTTGGTCGGCTGCACGGTGGCGCCGGGATTTGAATTCAGCGAATTCGAGCTGGCGGATGTCGGCGCGCTGAAGGCACAACATCCGCAGCATGCGGGGTTGATTGAGCGGCTGGGGCCGGCAACCTGACCGGCCTGTACCGAAGCGGATCAAGAAGCTGTCTTTGACAACGACAGCCGTCCATCACCGATACGCATTAATCCGGTCGCGCGTTTCCATTGCGGCTTTCGCGGCGGCTGCGGCGAAATCGTCGCCTTTGCCGGCGTAGATAATCGCCCGCGACGAGTTGATCAGCATGCCCGTGCCCTTTGCCGTACGGCCGGCGTTGACCGTCGCCTGGACGTCACCGCCTTGCGCGCCGATACCCGGAATCAGCAACGGCATGTCGCCGACGATCCCACGCACCACTTCGATTTCCTTCGGGAAGGTCGCGCCGACCACGAGACCCAGCTGCCCGCTCGCGTTCCATTTGTCCGCCGCGAGTTGCGCGACCACCTGATACAGCGGACGCCCGCCTGTTTCCAGAAACTGCAGATCCGAGCCGCCGGGATTCGAAGTCCGGCACAGCACGATCACGCCCTTGCCGTGGTGCTCCAGATACGGCTCGATCGAATCGAAACCCATATACGGATTGACCGTCACCGCGTCCGCCTGATAGCGCTCGAACGCCTCGCGTGCGTATTGTTCGGCGGTGCTGCCGATATCGCCGCGCTTCGCGTCCAGAATCACCGGCAGGCCCGGGTGGTTCGCATGAATGTGCGCGATCAGCTGTTCGAGCTGGTCTTCCGCGCGATGCGCGGCGAAGTACGCGATCTGCGGCTTGAACGACGATGCATACGGCGCCGTCGCGTCGACAATCGTCCGGCAGAAATCGAAAATCGCTTCAGTACGGCCGGCGAGCGCACCCGGGAATTTGCCGGGCTCGGGGTCGAGGCCGACGCACAGCAGCGAGTTCGTGCGCTGCCAGGCGTCGTTGAGTGTCTGGGTGAAATTGGACATGGTGAGTCTCGCGGCGAGCCGATAACGGAAGAGGCGCGTATTTTACCTGTCCTGCGCGGCGGGCCGCGCCCGCGTCATTGCGCGCCCGCGTCGCACCGTGCTGGCCCGCCCGCTTCCCTGCCCCGCTTCTCCGCTCCGTCTCCCGCCCGCTTACTGCTGCCGCCGCCGCGAGCCGCGCGCGCCCGGCATCGAGCGCAAACCGGTGCGCTCGACGGTAAAGCGGAACGAGCGCGTCAGCCGCTCGCCGCGTCCGAGCATCGTCATGCCGTTCTCGCACGCGCCGCCGGCCAGATTCATCGCGTTGATCGGATGGTCGACCGGCTCGAAGCAGAAGAAGTCTTCACCGGGCGGCGTGTACAGCACGTAGTAGTCGGTGTCGGCTGCGATCGTCAGCGACAGGCGGCGCTTCGGCCATACCACTGCCGCCTGCCCGCTCCAGCCGGTGAACGCGTGATTGACGATGGTTTCCGGCAACGGATACGCGACGCCGAATTGCCACGCGGGCGGCGCCGGCACATGGCGCACCGGCAGCCAGTCGTCGCCGGGAAGCCACAGCCCGCCAGCCGCCGCCGACAGTTCGGTATCCGCATCGCGCACGAAAAACGGATGGACGCCCAGCCCGAAAGGCAACGACTCACGGCCGGTGTTCTCGATCTCCAGCGTCACGACGAGCGTCGGGCCGTCCAGCGTATAGGTTTGCGCGGCGCGAAACGCGTACGGCTTGCCGTCGTGGCGATCGAGCGTCAGGCGCACATTGTCGCGGTCCGCCTCGGCGACCTGCCACGCCGATTGCCAGCCGTCGCCATGAATCGGCAAGGGCTCGTCGGCGCGGTTGCGCGGCACCTCGACACGCCGTCCCGCGACATTGAAATAGCCGCCGCCGATCCGGTTCGAATACGGCAGCAGCGGATAGCAGGCAAGCTGGTTCGGATGCGTATCGGCGCCGACGTGACGGCAGCGTCGAAAGATCGGCGTCAGCGCACCGTCGTTGCGCCAATCGAAACGGGTGACGCCGCCGCCGAGCGTCGGCGCGACATCGAGGCGCAGATGCGCGTTGGCGAGCGTAATGCACGCAACATCGCCACCGCTCGTTTCGCCCACCGCGACCGCCGACGTACTGGGACCCGGAAGCACCGTAGTGGCCGCCGCGGCAAGCCGCGCGCGCCGGCTTTGGCTCTGGCTCGGAGAAGAAGCGGAAAGTAGATTCGCAACAGTCATATCTGGCTCCATCGAGAGGCGTGGGACGTCTTCGTCATCGCTGACGGATGCTGTTGGGCGATTTTTTTAACCGGTCGCCTCTTGGTCCGAACTGCATGCTGCCGATTTGCTGCTGCCGAGTCTGCGACATCAACGCTGGATTCACCGTCAAATTCACTGCTATCTGCCATAACTGCCGCCTCGACAACCGGGGCAGCGTCATTCTGCGCTATGCAGGCGCGCCCTGGAACACAGGTTCGGGCAAACCCCGCCACCCAGGTGTTGCGGTAAACACACTGCCCGCCTGTGAATCGCCGGCGAGCGCGGCGGCATCGAGTCCAATGCGCGCGCTCGTGATGTACAGCGTGTCCAACTGCGGGCGCTCCGAAGAAAGTCCCTTTGGGGGGCCACCTAGCGCGACGCAGCTCGGCTGGGCGGTCGGCACGTCGACGCGCCCGGTTTCAGCACCGTCGGCGCCATAACGCACGACCCGCCCGCCGCCCCATTGCGCGTTCCACAAGCCGCCGTCGCTATCGACCGTCGAGCCGTCGGGTTCACCGGTAGCGTCTGTCAGCGTGACGAAAATGCGGTCGTTGGCGACGCTGCCGTCCGCGCGATAGTCGCAGGTGCGGATTTGGCGCGTCGGCGAATCGCAGTAGTACATCGTTGCGCCGTCCGGGCTGAACGCAATGCTGTTCGAGATCGCCGGCGCGGGCAGCGGCAAGCGCTCCAGCGACAAATCCCGGTTCAGGCGGTAAAACCCGCCAATTGCCTGCAGCGGCGAGCCTTCGTCTTTCGTACCGAACACAAAACGCCCCTGACGATCGCAACGGCCATCGTTCACGCGCGTGTTCAGATCCGGCTCGACGTCGACGATATGCCGCGTCTCGCCGGTCGCGAGATCGAAAAACGCCAGATGCGTGGCCAAACCGAGCAACAGGTAATGCGGATCGGCGCACAGCGCGAAAGTTGCGAGGCGCTCGGGCATGCTCCAGAACGTGCTGCTGCCGTCGCTCGGATCGTAGCGCCACAGCCGCGCGCCTTCGATATCGGTCCAGTAGAAGCGGCCGGTTTTCGCGCACCACGTCGCGCCTTCGCCGAGCGTGCATTTCGCGTCGATCAGCAACGCCGCGCGGTGCGAGTGCGGCGCCGCGCTCACGCCCAGCCTCCGTCCACGATGATGTCCTGCGCGGTGATCATCCTGCTGTCGTCGGCGGCGAGGAAGAGCGCCATGCGCGCGAGGTCGGCGGGCAGCAATTCGGCGTCGATGCACTGGCCCTCCTTGATCGAGCGCCGGCCCGCGTCGTCGAGCCACAAACGCCTCTGCTTTGCCGTCATCACCCAGCCGGGCGCCAGCGTGTTGACGCGGATATTGAACGGGCCGAGGTCGCGCGCCAATCCGCGCGTCAAACCCTGCACTGCCGATTTCGACATCACGTACACCGGATAGCCGCCGTTCTTCAGCATCCAGCTGATCGAGCCGAGGTTGATGATCGAGCCTGCGTTGGCCGCCTTCATGTCCTCCGCCACCGCTTGCGCCGCGAAGAACTGATGGCGGAGATTCACCGCGATGCCCGCGTCGAAGGACTCGGGCGTCACTTCGCCGATCGTGTGCCGCCGATCGTTCGCCGCGTTGTTCACCAGCACCTGGATCGGGCCAAGCGCGGCTTTCACATCGGCGATCGCTTTGCGCAGCGCGTCGATATCGGTCAGATCGCACGGCAGGAACAGCGGCTTGTGTTGCGAATCGCCGAGCTCATCGGCGAGCGCTTCGCCCTCTGTCACATCGATATCGAAGAACGCCACGCGCGCGCCTTGCGCCGCGAAATGCTCGACGAACGATGCGCCGATGCCGGTCGCGCCGCCCGTGATCAACACCGTGCGGCCGACGAGACTCGGATAGCGCGCGAACGCGCGGTCCTCGAGACGGGCGTTTGCATTGGCCGGAGACGACATCGTTCGATTCCTTTATCAACAAAGTGGATTGAGCCCCGGGTTCAGTCCCGCGGGTTTAGTCTCGTGATCCGCGGTTCTTCAGCTGATCGAGCAGCACGGCGGCCAGCAGGATCGCGCCGCGCACGAGGTACTGATAGAACGCGTCGATATTCATCAGGTTCATCACGTTCTCGACCGTACCCATGATCAGTACGCCGATCACGACACCCGAGATCGTCGCGCGGCCGCCGAGCAGCGATACGCCGCCGAGCACGCAAGCCGAAATCACGTTCAGCTCGAAGCCTTCGGCGGCGTTCGGCTGACCCGACGTAATGCGCGAAGCGAGAATCACACCCGCGAGCGCCGTCACCGCGCCTTGAATCAGGAAGATAAAGACACGCGTGCGCTCGACGTTGATACCGGCCAGACGCGAGGCTTCGGGATTGCCGCCGATTGCCAGCGTATTGCGGCCGTACACGGTCTGATTGAGCATCACGCCGAATACGACGAAGCACAGCAGCGTGACCCAGATCGGCAGCGACACGCCGAAGAAGCTCAGGCCGCCCAACGCAATGAACGTATCCGACGACACGCCGACGGCCTGCCCGTGCGACACGATGAAGCCGAGGCCGCGGACGATTTCCATGGTTGCCAGCGTCGTAATCAGCGCGTTGATGCGCAGATACGCAATCACCGCGCCGTTGACGAAACCGATCACCGCGCCCGCGAACACCGCCGCGACAATCGCGATAAACGTATTGCCGGTCGCGTTCAGCACCATCGCGCACAGCACGCCGGCAAATGCGACTGTCGAACCCACCGACAGGTCGAAATCGCGCGACGCGAGGCAGAACATCATCGTGCACGCGACCATGCCGATCTGCGAAATCGACAGCGCGAGGCCGAGCATGTTCTCGATCGAGAAGAAGTGATCGACGGTCAGCGACATCGTGATGAACATCACCACGAAGATCACGATCAGGCTGTATTCGGTGATCTGCTGCCACCATTTCGCCTTGTCGTTGGCTTGCGGAATCAGCGCTTCGGCGGCGCTTTTGGCGGCCTGTTGCGCGAGGTTTTCTCTGGCTTGCATGTTGAAGACTCCTCCCGTTCCCCACGGGTTGCGGACTTGCGTCCAAATAATATTCAGGCCGCCTGGCTGGTGGCGGGCAGCGCGGTCGAGCTTTGCGGCAACGCGAGGCTCAACACCGTTTGTTCGGTGGCATCCTTGCGCGACAATTCGCCGGAAATACGGCCCTGGCGCATCACGACGATCCGGTCGGATACGCCGAGCACTTCCGGCAACTCCGAAGAAATCATCACGATGGCGCAGCCGCGTTCGGCGAGCTGATAGATCACGTTGTAGATTTCATGCTTCGCACCGACGTCGATGCCGCGCGTCGGTTCGTCGAGAATCACCACTTTCAGATCCGGCTCGGCCAGCCAGCGCGACAGAATCGCCTTTTGCTGGTTGCCGCCCGACAGAAAGCGGATCTTCTGGCGGCGGCTCGGCGTCTTGATCTTCAGCAGCTTGATGAAACGGTCCGCGGTTTCCGCTTCCTTCTTGCGATCGAGGAACATGCCCGCGCGCAGATAGTGGCGGCGGCAACTGATATTGATGTTCTCCGACACGGTCGCCATCGCGACGATGCCTTCTTCCTTGCGGTCTTCCGGACACAGCACGATGCCGTGCCTGATCGCTTCGCCGGCGCTGCGGACCTTGATCGGCTCGCCGTCGAGGACCAGTTCGCCGGCCTTCTTGTGATCGGCGCCGTACACGAGGTGCATCAGTTCGCTGCGTCCCGCGCCCACCAGACCGAAGAAGCCGACGATCTCGCCGCGCCGCACTTCGAAGCTGGCCGGTTGCGTCAGCGCATGTCCTTCGATCGCTTTTGCCGCGAAACGGACTTCACCGAGCGGCCGCGCGGAATAGTTGTAGATGTCGGCGATTTCGCGCCCGACCATCTCGCTCACGATCGTCTCGCGCTTCACACCTTCGAGCGTCGGATGCGAGGCGATCTTGCGGCCGTCGCGGAAAATCGTGCAGGCGTCGCACAGCTCGTAAATCTCGTCCATCCGGTGCGAGATGTAGATCATCGCGCGGTTGTCCGCGCGCAGATCGCGCACCAGCTTGAACAGCACTTCGGTCTCGCGGTGCGACAGCGAGCTGGTCGGTTCGTCCAGGGCGATCACACGCGCGTTGCGCAGCAGCGCCTTGCAGATTTCGACCATCTGCCGTTGCGCGATCGAGAGCTTCCTCAGCTTCGCGTTCGGGTCGAGCGCCACGCCCATTGCTTCGAGGCGTTCGCGCACGAAGCGTTTTGCTTCGCGCTTGTTGACCCAGCCGAGCGAGTTCGGCAATTGGCCGAGCAGCAGGTTTTCCGCGACCGTCAGATCGGGCACGTATTGCAGTTCCTGGTGAATCACCGCGATTCCTGCCGCAATCGACGACGCCGCACTCGCGAAGCGCACCTCGTTGCCGTCGATCATCACGCGGCCCGAATCCGGCTGGTATTCACCGCCGAGAATCTTCAGCAGGGTCGATTTCCCTGCGCCGTTTTCGCCCATCAGGCCGTGCACCTGGCCGACGTTGACCTCGAAGGACACACCGTCGAGCGCGCGCACGCCTGGAAAAACCTTGCCGATATTGTCAAAACGTAGCGTCGCTGACACTTCGCCTCCTGTGTCGACCAGAGTTAGCGCTTTAGCGCTTTACTCTGGTCCCATGCAATTCGTTGCGGTCGACCAGAGTTAGCGCTTTAGCGCTTACTCTGGTCCCATGCAAAGCACTTACTCTGGTCCCATGCAACATAGTTGCTATTTCATGTTAACCGTGCTCGACATGCCTTATGGACCTCGTGGACACAAGCACGGTCTGTCTCAACTGCTTCTTCTATTGCTGCTGCCGGTGCGCGCCTTCTTTCGTGAAAAAGACGCACGCACCGGCAGTTCATCTCACTGCAACACGGCTTACTTCGACGCGAGGCCCATCTTCTCGCGCACTTCACCGACGTTGTCACGCGTGGCCAGCATGCCGCTGGTCAGCGTCAGAGCCGGCGGTTCCTTGCCTTGGGTGATCCAGTCGTACATCAGCGTCGAGGTTTCTTCGCCGTGACGCTTCGGGCTGATGATCACGGTGCCGAAAAAGCCCGTGGGCGACGGCTTCTTGAACTCGTTGAGCGCCGATTCCGAACCGCCGATGCCGATCCCGATCATGTTGTCCGCCTTGAAGCCGCGGCCTTCCGCTGCGCGCACCGCGCCGAGCACGCCTTCGTCGTTCAGCGCGTAGGCGATCCAGTGCTTGAACTGCGGGTTCTTGGTCAGCGCGATGTTGGCGGCGTTGAACGCGTTTTCCGTGTCGGTCTTCGCTTGCGGCGCCGCAATCACGTTGGCCTTCGGGAAGCCGGCGGCGAGGAGCGCGTCGGTCGCGCCGGTGGTGCGGTCATGCGCGGTCGGCAGCTGCTCGTAGGTCACGTCGATCGCGCCGACTTCCTTCATGTCCCAGCCGCGCTTCTTGATTTCCGCAGCCAGACCGTCGCCGACCTGCTTGCCGATGTTGTACGCCGAGATGCCCATGTGCGGCACAGAGGCGATCGGCTTGCCCGCGCCGTCCACCAGACGGTCGTCGACCGTCATCATCTTCAGGCCGTCGGCCTTCGCCTTGGCGACGATGCCCGGGCCGAGCTTGACGTCGGGCGTGCAGATCACGAAGCCTTGCGCTTTCTGAGCCGACAGGTTGTCGATGGCGCTCATCACCTTCTCGCCCGACGGCGCGCCGATCTTCACCAGCGTGAAGCCCTTTTCCTTGGCGGCGATTTCAGCGAACTTCCACTCGTCCTGGAACCACGGTTCCTCCGGCTGCTTCACGAGGAAGCCGATCTTGACCGGATCGGCGGCTTGCGCGACCGGTGCGTTGAAGAGCACACCCGCCGCCGCTGCTGCCAGCGTGAGGAAAATTCTGCGTTTCATAATGCGTGTCTCCCGACTAATTGATAACGAGAAGGTATCGGCCGCGTTTTCTTGTACCGGTTGTGACACACGCGGCCAGCGCGTC
Source organism: Paraburkholderia lacunae (assembly GCF_003353175.1). Lineage (GTDB taxonomy): Bacteria > Pseudomonadota > Gammaproteobacteria > Burkholderiales > Burkholderiaceae > Paraburkholderia > Paraburkholderia lacunae. The sequence continues at coordinate 504,046 of NZ_QHKS01000001.1, forward strand.
GTCCGGTGAACTCTTCCTGTTGCGTGCTGCTTTGCTGCGTTGCTACGGTCAATCGTGATACAGCGCCGAGCGGCCACCATCCACGGTGATGCAGGTGGCGTTGATGAACGGCGCTTCGTCCGAAGCAAGGAACACGGCTGTCATCGCCACTTCTTCAGGGCGGCCGATGCGTTTCATCGGCTGCAAATCCAGCGTTGCCTGTTTCGCGGCAAGGGGGTCCGCCTGTTCGTTCCACCAGTCGTGTGTCAACTGCGTTTCGATGTAGCCCGGCGCGATTGCGTTGACCCGCACATTGCGCGGCGCGTATTCGATGCCGAGCGCACGCGTCAGACCGATCACGCCGTGCTTCGCGACCGGGTACGGAAAGCAGCCCGGAATGATCTTGAACGCATGCGTCGACGCGATATTCACGATGCTGCCCGCGCCACGTTCCACCATGCCCGGCAACACCGCGCGGCAACCGTTCCACACACCGTCGAGATCGACCGCGAAGCAGCGGCGCCAATCGTCGTCGGTCATCGTCAGCGGATCGCAGAACACGTTGATGCCGGCGTTGTTCACCAGCACGTCGAGCGCGCCGAACGCACGTTCGGCTTCGCTCACCGCGTGCTGCACCGAGGCTGATTGCGTCACGTCGGTGTGCACCGCCAGCACGCGCGCGCCGGTTTGCGCCTCGATCTGCTCCGCCGTCCGCCGCGCGGTTTCGATGTCCAACTCGGCCAGCACGACCGCCGCGCCTTCGCGCGCAAACGCGAGCGCGATCGCCGCGCCGATGCCGCGCCCGGCGCCGGTGATCAACGCGGTCTTGTCGGCGAGCCGGTTCATTTCTTCGCACCCGCCCGGGCGACGCGCAACCCGTTGATGAACGCCTTCGCGTGCGAAGCCGTCACCGCCGCGCTCTGCCCCGGCTTGTATAGCGCCGAGCCGAGCCCGAAACCGTTCGCGCCGGCGCTGAGAAACGGCCCCATGTTGTCCGGCGTGATTCCGCCGACCGGCACCAGCGGCACTTGCGCCGCGATCACGGCGCGCCACGCCTTCACGACCTGGCAGCCGAGCTGTTCGGCAGGGAACATCTTCAGCACGTCGGCGCCGTTTTTCAGCGCGATGAAGGCTTCTGTCGGCGTCGCGACGCCCGGCGCGCACGCCAGACCTTGCGCCTTCGCGGCGCTCACCACTTCCGGGTCGCTATGCGGCATCACGATCAGCTCGCCACCCGCCGACTTCACGTCGCTGACGAAGCTCGGATGCAGCACCGTGCCCGCACCGACGATCGCATCGTCCTGCAACACCTTGCGGATCGCCGCGATGCTGTCGAACGGCTGCGGCGAGTTCAACGGCACTTCGACGATCCGGAAACCCGCTTCGTACAGCGCCTGACCGTGATCGGCCGCATCGGCGGGCGTGAGCCCGCGCATGATCGCGATCAGCGGACACACCTCGAACGCCGCGATCAGACCCGCGTGCGGCATATACGGAGCGGGCAGATTGATATGAGGTTGCATGTCGGTTCCTTGTATCGTGTGCGGCTTCATATTCGGCTTTATCGGCGGCGGCGCTGCCGGTCAGCCGGCCCGCGTCGGCTGGGCGGCCGGCTGACCGGCCGGCTTGACGAGCCCCGCCTGGGTGGCGACGCGCCACAGGCCGTGCTCGGTCGCGAGCTTCACCAGCTCCGCCTGAGTGCAGCCGAATTGCGCCAGCGCGAGGCGATAACGCTCGCACAGCGCCTCGTTGCCGATCAGCCGCAACGCCTGCCCGGCGAGCGAGCTCTGTTGTTGCGCGAGCACGGCGTCGAGGCCGGCCAATTCGTGACCGATCAGCAATCCCGACAGATAGTCCGGTTGCTGTTCACTCGAAAGCTGTCCGGTGAGGCCAAGCGCGCGGGCGCTGAATACGGTCGCGAGCAGACCCGCCTGGCCTTTCTCGCGAGCGATGTTCACGCCGTGCAGGAACGCACCGGTATCCGGACGATCCGGCGTGGTCATCGTGCGGCCGAGGATCGTGTGGTCGCGCAATGCGGCGAACACTTCGCCCGTCATGAAGGTATGAAAGCGTTCGATGCGGCCCGCTTGTACAACGACCCATTTCGCGTGTGTACCCGGCAAGCCGATCAGCGCGCGTTTGCCGCTATCCGCGGAGCCGGCGTCCGCGCCGAGCGCGCCGAAAACCTGTGTTTCCTCGCCGCGCATCACGTTAGGCAATTCGCCGCGTTGCAGGACGCCCGGCACGATATGCAGCGTTGCGCCGCACGCCGCCTTCACGCGGACGATGCCGGCGACCAGCGTATCGGCATTCACCGGCGCGTCGACATAGGGCGCTTCGAGCCAGCCTTGCGCGCTGCCGACCATGCCTGCCGCGACCACCGGCAGACCGGGAGCGTGTTCGAGCCAGGCGCCGCATGCTTCATCGAAGGCCGCGTCGAAGCCGCCTTGCTCGGCGCTGCGCGGCAGATTCATGATGCCTGCCGTCGAAGCACGCGAGCCCAGCAGCTTGCCCGCGGCGTCGAACAGATACGCGCGCAGCGACGTCGTGCCCCAATCGAGCCCGATCAGCGCGGCGTGTTCGAAGCCGGCGTCGGCTGCGCCCGCGGCAACGGCGTGATCGACTGCCGGTGCAGGAGAGTACGCTTGCTTCATCGTTTGATCCTGCGGGTTGCGGGTTGCGGTGCACGCCAGCCGAGTTCTTCCGAGATCGCGCGTGCTTCGCGCTGCACGACCGGAATCAGCTCATCCATGCGTTCGAGCGACATGTAGGGGATCGTGCTCGCCACCGACAGCGCCGCCACCACTGCGCCCGACGCATCGCGCACGGGCGCGGCGACGCAACGGATCGACGCTTCGTTTTCTTCGAGGTCGAAGGTGTAGCCGCCGGCGGCGTAGCTAGTCATACGCTGCATGAAGGTCTGCGCGTCGGGGCGGTTATCCGGCTTGAAGCTGACACCGGCGAGCGCGCGCCGCGACGCTTCGAACAGCGACTGCCAGGCGTCCGGCGTGAGGTCGAGCATCATGGCTTTACCGATGCCGGTCGACGCGAGCGGCATCCGGTGACCGACGCGCGAGCGCATTTCCAGACCGCGGGTGCCGGGGATCTTGTCGATGTACAGCACGTCGTCGCCGTCGCGCACGCCGAGGTGGATCGTATCGAGCGTCTGTTCCGCGAGCGATTCGAGATGCCGACGCGCGACCGCGGTGAGCGGCATCTGTTCGAGCGCGATGGTGCCGAGTTCGATCAGCTTCGGACCGAGCAGATAGCCGCCTTGGACCTGCCGCAGGTAGCGCGCCTGCACGAGGCTGCTCACCAGCCGATGCGTGGTGCTGCGGGTGGTGCCGAGCGCGGCGCCGAAGGTGCGCAGATCGCGGACACCGGCGGCGGCGGCTTCGAGAATCGCCAGACCGCGCAGGAGCGTTTGCGTGCCAGCTTGTTGCGGGGTGATATCCAGCAGCGTGCTGGGTAGTGCGATTTCGTCGGCCACAGGCGGCTGAGCGCCGGCGCGCGGGGTCTGGGCGCCGGCGCGCGAGGCTTTTGCCGCGCTGGCCGGCTGTAGTGCGGCGCTGGGCGTGTGCTCCGCTGTCGACGACAGGTCGGGCCCAGACGCGCTGGCTGCGTGAGTAGGCATCGCTTTGTTCATGGCGATTCGCTAATAGGATCGGTTTTTTGCGCTTGCAGCGCAGGGCCGCAGAGGTGGCCTTGGAGTTTTGCCGCTGCTCACGGCACGGCAGGCGTGGCGGTGCCGCCTTCTTTCGGTCTTAGGCATGGTTTGGCTTTGTCTCCGGGTTCTTTTGCTTCGCTCCCGCGGGCAGGGGTTTGGGGCTTTATGCCTTTCCTGCTAGTCCTGCTGTTGCTGCTTTTTCTGCTCGCGGTGCGTGTTGGATTGGATTGTAGGGCGGTTTTTTGGAAAGCTCCAATATGTGAGTGTTGGATTCATATAATGGGATTTTGCCTTGCCGGGGGCTGGGGTTGATGTTCGTCGGCGGTCGTCGGATTTGCGGGCTTTTTTTGCCCACGCGGCGCTTTTGTTCGTGCTGCCTACGGCGTTGGGCCTGGTTTTTTTGCTGCCTGTGCGGCGCTTTCCGGTGGTGCTGCCTGCGGCAGGGCCTTTTCCTGTTCTGGCTTCTTTGGCCTTTTCTTGTTTGCCTGCGGCGATGGTCTTTCCTGATTTTTTTGCCTTCGCGGCGCTTATGGTGGTGCTACCTGCGGCGGTGCCTTTCCTTGATTTCTTTGTGGTCTATTAGCTTTCCCCCTGTGCGGGGGAGCACCTACTTTTCTTTGCCGGCCGCAAAGAAAAGTAGGCAAAAGAAAGCGGCTAGAACCGCCAATTCTGAAGCGGGCACCTCGGTCAACCACCGGTAGTGGAAACCTGCCGGACCACACCGTGGTCCATGAGTGCCTGTGACAAGGCAGTCATCCGCCCCTTCTCGCGCTACGCGCTCGCCGGCAAGGTCCATCCCAAACCGCCCGCTCCGGTTTTGCCTGGCGACAGCCGTCGGCTTCGCCTCGGCGAGGGGCAGATCCGGAGTGCTGTGTTGAGCGGAACTCGGGCGTCATGGCGCGGCGCGCACGCGTGAACTGGCGAGCTACGCCCGGCGCACGACGCGGACGCCAAACGTAGTGGGTGGTTGGATGAAGTACCTTGCCGGCGAGCGCGTAGCGCGAGAAGGGGTGGATGACTGCCTTGTCACCAAGGCTGAATGCGCGATGCCACAGATCAGGTGGCCTCCACTCCGCGTTGATCACCGTGGTGCCCGCTTAAGAATTAGCGGTTCTAGCCGCTTTCTTTTGCCTACTTTTCTTTGCGGCCGGCAAAGAAAAGTAGGTGCTCCCCCGCACAGGGGGAAAGCTAATAGACCACAAAGAAATCAAGGAAAGGCCTAGGAAATCAGAACAGGGAAAGGCCAGCGCCGCAGGCAGCACCACCATAAGCGCCGCGAGGGCAAAAAAATCAAGCCCACCTAAGGCAAACCACAAATTGCCGCCGCCAAAGGCAAAAAAACTTATTCGGGCAACTCAGCAGCCCCCATCCGCCGCGCAATCACACGCGATCGCTGGGCCAGATACCCCGAGCCCCTGTGCTCGTCAAAATACTTAGGCCGCGGCAACATCACGGCCAGCCGGGCCGACTGCCCAGCAGTCAACTTATCAGCCGAAGTCTTGTAGTAATAACGCGCCGCCGCCTCGGCGCCATACACCCCATTCCCCCACTCAACGGAGTTGAGATAAATCTCAAAGATCCGTTCCTTGTCCATCAAGGTTTCGAGCATCCAGGTAATGATCAGCTCCTGCCCCTTGCGGATATAACTCTTCTCCCGCGACAAAAACAGATTCCGCGCCAGTTGTTGAGTGATCGTCGAGCCGCCTCGCACAATCCTGCCCTTGGCCTTATTCCGCTCCCACGCCTGCAAAATGGCGTCAGTCTCGTACCCGTTGTTATTAACGAAATTGGCGTCTTCGGAAGCGATAATCGCCCGCTTCAGATTGCGCGAAATCTGCTCATACGGCACCCACGTATGCTGCATCGACAAAGCAGGCCGATCCTCGGACAACTTCCACGCATCCGACCGCATGAACGCAGTCGATCGAGGATTGACGTAATTCCACACCGCGATCTGCGCGAAGTAAAAGAGCTGCGTCGCGAACCACGCAATCGTCACCACCGCGCCCAGATAGAAAATCCATCGCGCCGGACCAGGCCGGCTCGCGCGCCGCGTTGCTGTCATGGTGGTCACAGTCCCCGAGTCGGTGAATTCTGAAGGGGCGAGCGCCCGCCTAGGCAAGCGGCGGCGCCGTCAGCAATGCACGCAACTCGGCCAGCACCGGCGCGCCGTCAGGCCGCACGCCGCGCCACACAAAAAACGATTCGGCGGCCTGTTCGACCAGCATGCCGAGACCATCGGCACCGCGTGCGCCCAGTTTGCGCGCGTGCTCCATGAACACCGTCGGCTGAGCGCCGTACATCATGTCGTAAGCCAGCGTGCCTGCGCCGAACGCTCGGTCGTCGCACTCCGGCAGCGACGCGTCGAGACTGCCGGCGGTCGCGTTGACGATCACGTCGTACTCGCCCGCTTCGATCGCGCGCGTGCCGCCGCCCGTCAGACGGCACGCTGCGTCGCTCGCGGCTTGCGCGAACTGGTCGACCAGCGCTTCGGCCTTCGCGGCCGTGCGATTGACGATCGTCAGCGTATGCGGCGCGCGCTCGAGCATCGGCAGCACCACGCCGCGCGCCGCGCCGCCCGCGCCCAGCAACAGGATCCGCGCGCCCTTCAGCGGCACGCCGAGATTCACCTCGATGTCGCGCACGAGACCGAAACCATCCGTGTTATCGCCGTAAATGCCGGCCGGATCGATGCGCAGCGTGTTCACCGCACCCGCGGCTGCCGAGCGCGGCGACAAGGTGTCGGCGAACGCGTGCGCGTCGAGTTTGAACGGCACGGTCACGTTCAGGCCGCGTCCGCCAGCTTCGATAAAAGCGCGCACGTGCGGCACGAATGCATCCACCGGCGCGAGCAGGTGGCCGTATTCGATGGGCTCGCCGGTCTGCGCGGCGAAACGCCCGTGAATGAACGGCGACTTGCTATGGCCGACCGGATTGCCTATCACCGCATAGCGGTCACGCACTACGTCGTTGGCGCTCATCGTCCCGGCTCCGCGACATGTTGATCGGCCGCCGCCGCACTCGCGCCAGCGTCGTTTTCGGCGTCGCCCTGCGTCGCCGCAGTGCCGTCGAGGTCCGCTTCCGCCTGCGCCTCGGCTTCGCCTTCGGCGCTTTCGTCGGCGGCGTCGATGATTTCGTCCTCACCCTCGTCGGCTTCCTCAGCCTCCGCGCCGCTCGTCACGGTCGGCGCGTCGAGCACGTGCAGCAAGCGCACGGAGGCCTCGACGGTCAATTCATCGATCGACATCACTTCCATCTGCAAGCGCGTACCGCGTGCATGCACGCCAAGACCCGGCACGTGCAGCAGCAACGGAATCTCCTCGATGCGCACGAGATCGCCCTTCACCACCGATGCCACCACCTGCTTCCTGTTCTCCTGCTTCAGCCAGCGCAAGCACCAGAAGTACTCCATGCGGCGCTGGTGATCGGCATACGCGCTATAGGTATCGTCGAAACCTTGCACGACGGCGAACAGATCGGCGTCTTTCGGCTTGAACGGGGCGGCCAGTTTCGCGGTCACGCCATGCTGCACACACGCGATCAGCTGCCACTGGTTCACCAGGTCGACGTAGCGGCGCAGCGGCGACGTGCTCCACGCATATTGCGTGACGCCCAGGCCTTCGTGCGGCGCGGCCGTGGTCTGCATGCGGGTGCGCTTCGGGCCGCTCGGCGCGCCGAACGCGCGCTGCGTACGGTAGATCCCCGGCACGCCGTGGTCGTGCAGGAACGCGCCCCACGACGAGTTGGCCAGAATCGCCAACTCGGCGACGATCGTATCGAGCGGCGAACCGCGCCTGCGCGGCGTGATCGTGATGTGCTCGCCGTTCACATAGAAATTGAAATCGGTGTTGCGCTGCACTTCGCGGCGCAGACCGTAACCGGCGCGCGCAGTCTGACGCTTTTCGAACAGCGCCTGCGCGAACGGCCACAGCACCGCGATGTCTGCCTTGTGCGCATAGTCGCCGCTGCCGGCGGCGAGCGCTTCTTCGGTCACCACTTCGTCAAGCGTGTTGTGACGCAGATTGTTCTTCACGAACACGCGCTCGGCGCGCGTTTCGCTCGCCACGATCTCCTGCGTCTCGCGATTCACGATCACGTACAGCGAGAGTGCCGGCCGCAAGCCGCCTTCGGCCAGCGTGAACGCTTCGACGACGCTATCCGGCAGCATCGTGATCTTGTCGCCAGGCATATAAACGGTCGACAAACGCGTGCGCGCGATCGCATCGATATCGTCGCCGCGCCCGATGCCGAGCGCCGGCGCGGCGATGTGCACGCCGATCCGCACGCGGCCGTCGGCCAGATGCTCGACGGAAAACGCATCGTCGATTTCAGTGGTGGTGACGTCGTCGATCGAGAACGCTTCGACTTCGGCTTCAGGCAGATCGTCCGGCAAGCTGCCGACAGTGACAGGCGGAAAACCGGTGCCGTGCGGGAAAAACTCTGACAGGAATTTCGCTTCGTGCAGCGCGCGCGCCGACGGAATGCCGCCGCATTCGAGCATCAGGCGCGCCTGCGAAATGCCTCGCGCCGCCGCCGCGCCTTCGAGCGCCTTGTATTCGATCGTGTTCTTGTCGGGTTTGGTGAGCAAAGCCAGCGCCTTGGCACCCGTGAAAGCCTCCGGCAGACGGCCCGCCTTCAGCTCATCTTCATAGCCGGCCTGCACCAGCGCCTGCTGACGCTTGCGCTCGAGTCCGGCAAGCGCCATTTGCAGTTGCTCCTGCGGCGCGCGTTGATACATGCCGCGGCCCTTGCGGCGGAAGTACACCGGCGCGCCGTGCATGCGCAGCACCAGCGCCGCGCGCTCGATCGGGCCGAACTGCTCGCCGAAGTACTCGGCGCCCAGGGTGGCAAACGGAAATTCGTCGTCAGGCGCGCATTCCCACAGGAAGTCCAGATCGATGTCCTGGGCAGCGGTATCGGCCTGCTGCATCAACTCGGCCGCGCTCGGCTTCTCGAATTCGATCAGCACGTCTTTCGCGCGCACCTTGGCGCGCCGGCCACCCGGCAACTCGACCTGAAACGCATCGCCTTGGCGCGACAGCACGCTGCCCGCCTTGAAACTGCCCGATTCCTCAAAGAAAACGTTCACTCAATACTCTCGTTCTGACTTGCATCTGCCGGCGCGTCCGACTCTGTTCTGCCGTCGGTCACTGCGTGCGCGGCACGGCAACGTGTTCGTGGTAGTGGGTCCGCGACGCGATACTCGCGCGCCGGCGGCATGAATCTCGTGAAAGACAAGTCTTGGCCCTGACTGTCAGGCCGACTCGCACGGCGCCGGCGGCTCGACGTCTTGCGCATCGCAAAAGGCCAGCACTTCGTCGGCGTATTGCGCGAACTCGCTGATCGCGTGGTCGCTGCCTTCGATGAGCGTCGTGCGGGCGCCGGGATAATGCGCCAGCATTTCGCGGTAATCGAGCACTTCGTCGCCGGTGGCCGCCATCAAATAATAGCGTTCGGGCCGTGTAATCGACGCGACCCCGAGCGCGCGCAACTCGTCCAGATGGTACGGCTCGACGACGATGCTGCCGCCGCCGTGCCACAGCGGCTGCTCGCCGAGATAGGCGCTCAGGTCGCGCTGCGGCACGACCGCCGGGTTCAGCAGCACCGCCGGCCAGCCATGCTGCTCGGCGAGCCACGTGGCGAAATAGCCGCCGAGCGAACTGCCGATCAGCGTCACGCGCTCGGTGCCCGCCGCGGCCACCAGCGATTCGGCGAGCGCCACCGTCTCGAACGGCGAAACCGGCAGCATCGGACAGCACCACTCGTCGCCGCGGCCGAGTTCGGCGAGACGCGCCGCCAGCACGCGCGCCTTGAACGAATTCGGCGACGAGCGGAAACCGTGCAGATAAAGGATCACGAAGCGCCTCGCACGGAGAGTGCGTCGAGCAGCTTCTGATGCACGCCGCCGAAGCCGCCGTTGCTCATCACCAGAATCTGGTCGCCGGGGCGCGCGGCGTGGACCACTGCTTTGACCAGCGCATCGAGATTGTCGAACGCCTGCGCCTTGCCGCCGAGCGGCGCGAGCGCTTCGCCGAGATTCCAGCCGAGCGCGTCGCGCCCGCTCGGCGCGCCGTAGCCGAACACGAGGTCGGCGTCGGCGAGACTCGCCGGCAGTTGCGCTTTCATCACGCCGAGCCTCATGGTGTTCGAGCGCGGCTCGAGCACGGCGAGAATGCGTGTGTTGTCGCGGCCGACACGTGCGCGCAATCCGGCCACCGTAGTGTCGATCGCGGTCGGATGATGGGCGAAGTCGTCGTAGACGATCACGCCGTCGACACTTCCGCGCACTTCCATGCGGCGCTTGACGTTGCGAAAACCCGCCAGCGACTTCGCGGCCTGCGCCGGCGGCACGCCCACGTGGCGCGCGGCGGCGATCGCGGCGATCGCGTTCATCCGGTTGTGCTCCCCCTGCACTTGCCACTCGACCACGCCGACGCGCTCGCTGTTGTGATACACCGCAAAACGTTCGTCGACCGGCACGCCGTCTTCCGCCGGCAAGGTTTCCCAGCCGCCTTGCACGCCGAACCGCTCGACTTCGCTCCAGCAACCGCGCGCCAGCACGCGTTCCAATGCGTCTTCACGGCCGTTCGTCACAATCCGGCCAAGGCGCGGCACCGTGCGGATCAGGTGATGGAATTGCGTTTCGATCGCAGCGAGATCCGGGAAGATGTCAGCGTGATCGTATTCGAGATTGTTCAGAACCGCGGTCTTGGGACGGTAGTGAACGAACTTCGAGCGCTTGTCGAAGAAGGCCGTGTCATACTCATCGGCCTCGATCACGAAGAAGCTGGAATCGGTCAGCCGCGCCGACACGCCGAAATTCAGCGGCACGCCGCCGATCAGGAAGCCCGGGTTCAGGCCGGCGTCTTCGAGCAGCCAGGTCAGCATCGAGCTGGTGGTGGTCTTGCCGTGCGTGCCCGCCACCGCCAGCACCCATTTGCCGTTCAGCACATGCTCGCCGAGCCATTGCGGGCCGGACACATACGGCAGGCCGCGGTCGAGAATCGCTTCCATCAGCGGATTGCCGCGCGAGACCACATTGCCGATCACGAACAGATCCGCGTTCAAGCCGTTCAGTTGCTCGGCGTCGTACCCTTCGATCAGACGAATGCCTTGCGCCTCGAGCTGCGTGCTCATGGGCGGATAGACGCCGGCATCGCAACCCGTCACGGTGTGGCCCGCGCCGCGCGCGAGTACCGCGAGACCGCCCATGAAGGTGCCGCAGATGCCGAGGATGTGGATGTGCATAAGCCTGTCGTGCCGCGCGGGCGTTTTTTTGCGTGGGATGGGAGAGCGCAGGAGCGGCCGGAAAGACCGTCTGCAAAGGACGCTATTGTAACCGACGCCTTCACATCGCCCTAAGCCGGGCCGCCCGCCTTGGCCTGCGCGGAACGGACGCCGGGAGCCGCCCACAAAGGCGTGTCATCAATCTCTAGTATGATTGAGAGATGGTTCGCAAATCACATTTCGATCCGCAGCGCGTGCGCGAGGAAATCGCCATTGCGGCTGCGCGGCTGGTCGCCGAAGACGGTCTGGACTACGCAACGGCCAAGCGTAAAGCGGCGCGGCAAGTGGTCGGCGAGAGCCGTGTTGCCGGCGAATGGCTACCGGATAACGACCAGATCGAAGAAGAAATCCGCGAATATCAGTCGCTGTTCCAGGGCGACAGCCAGCCGGCGTTGTTGCGCCGGCTCAGGCGCGTCGCGATCGACTGGATGCAGCGCCTCGCGCCGTTCAATCCCTATCTGACGGGCGCGGTGCTCGGCGGCACGGCCGGCGAACATTCGGACATTCATCTTCAGGCGTTCTGCGACAACCCGAAGGAAGTCGCGATCTACTTTCTGAACGCCAACATCCAGTACGACGTCTCGGAAACACGGCATTTCGCCGGACGCGGTTATGTCGAGACGCTGAGTTTCCTGTGGCGCCCGGCGAACGAAGGGCACGATGCGGAGCCGGTCGGCATCCACGTCGCGCTGTACGAGACGGACGACTTGCGCGGCGCGGTACGTGCCGACGCGCGTGGCCGCACGGCCCGCGCGAATCTGCAGGCGGTTCAGGCGCTGCTCGACGGCAGCGACGTCGCTCCTTCAACTAATTAGACAGACCCACGATGAACATGAGACGGATTCTGGCAGGGGCGCTGGTCGCGATCGTCGCGGCGGGCGGCGGGATGCTGGCCAATCATTGGCTGAACGGCGGCAACTCGGAACTCGCCCACGCCGCGCAGCCGGCATCCGCTGAAAGCGCCGTCAATCAGTTGTGGAGCGCGCCCGTCACGAACGTCGACGGCAAACCAGAATCGCTAAGTTTGCTTAAAGGCCACCCACTCGTCGTCAACTTCTGGGCCTCCTGGTGCGGTCCGTGCGTCGAAGAAATGCCGGCTCTGTCGCGACTTCAGCGCGAATACGCGAAGAAAGGCATCCAGTTCGTCGGACTTGGCGTCGATTCTGATAAAAACATCCAGGCGTTCCTGCAAAAGGTGAAGGTGGCGTACCCGATCTATGTGACCGGCTTCGGCGGCGCCGACCTTGCCCGCGCGTTCGGCAATACTGCGGGCGGGCTGCCTTTCACCGTCGTGATCGACGCCAAAGGCAACATTCGCTCGACAAAATTAGGCCAAATCGACCCGAAAGAGCTGAAACAGACGCTCGACACGCTGTAAATTTCACATTCTTTTGACGTTCAAATATCGGCGGAACGCACGATATTATGCGCAAATCGCGCAAATTTGAGAGAAGATGGGCGCCCGGAGCAGCGGCGAAGAGCCGCTGAAATCGATCCGAACGCGCGGGAAACTAGACAAGTTTCTCTAATCAGCGCTAAAGTGCGCCCAATTCCACGGAAAAAGAAGCGACCATGACGCGATTGCTGGTACTGCACGGCCCCAACCTCAACCTTCTCGGCACCCGGGAACCTGAGGTCTACGGCCGCGTGACGTTGCCGCAGATCGATCAGGCACTGGCGGACCGCGCTGCGGACGCCGGCGTCGAACTCGCGTCGTTCCAGAGCAATCACGAAGGCGCTCTGGTCGACCGCATCCAATCCGCCCGGACCGAGAAAACCGATTTCATTCTGATCAATCCCGCCGCGTACACGCACACCAGCGTGGCCATTCGGGACGCACTGGCGGGGGTCGGCATCCCGTTCGTCGAGATTCACCTGTCGAACGTGCATCGCCGCGAACCGTTCCGGCACCACTCGTATTTCTCCGACCAGGCTGAGGGCGTGATTTGCGGCCTCGGCTGGAAGGGCTATCTGTACGCGCTCGAATTCGCGCTCGACCGGCTGTCCGCCGGTTCGTCGCGCGGCTGATTCCAAACACGACTAATTTGAGCCGGCCGCGCACGCGCCGGCACTTCATGCATTGAAAGGGGCTGCCTGATGGATCTACGTAAACTGAAAACTCTGATCGACCTCGTCTCCGAGTCCGGTATTTCCGAACTCGAAGTGACCGAGGGCGAAGGCAAGGTCCGCATCGTCAAGAATGCGCCGCCGGTTTACGTGCAACCGTCCGCTTCGTACGCGCCGCAATACGCACAGCCGATGCCGGCACTGAGCGGCGAAGCGCCGGCCGCCGCGGCAGCAGGCGCGCCGGCTGTGCCGGCCGCAGCCGCGCCGCAAGGCCACGTGGTGACCTCGCCGATGGTCGGCACCTTCTACCGCGCGCCGTCCCCGGGCGCCGATCCGTTCGTCCAGGTGGGCGACACGGTCAAGGAAGGCCAGACCATCTGCATCATCGAAGCGATGAAGCTGCTCAACGAAATCGAGTCGGACAAGTCCGGCGTCGTCAAGGAAATCCTCGTCGAAAACGGCCAGGCGGTCGAGTACGGCCAACCGCTGTTCGTGGTCGGCTAACGCGGCACGCTTTGCGTTCGCCGCCCGCGCGCCTGCCCTACCCAAGGCGCGCGACCGATCCTCTGAGGCGACCCGCGTCGTAATCGACCGGGCGCCCATTGATGAGTCGAAAACCCGCTATGTTTGAAAAAATCCTCATTGCCAATCGCGGCGAGATCGCGCTGCGTATCCAGCGCGCCTGCCGCGAACTCGGCGTCAAGACGGTCGTCGTCTATTCGGAAGCCGACAAGGAAGCCAAGTACGTGAAGCTCGCCGACGAAGCGGTCTGCATCGGCCCGGCGCCTTCGAATCTGAGCTATCTGAACATGCCGGCGCTGATCAGCGCGGCCGAAGTCACGGACGCCGAAGCGATTCACCCCGGCTACGGCTTCCTGTCGGAGAACGCCGACTTTGCCGAGCGCGTCGAGCAGTCCGGCTTCACCTTCATCGGCCCGCGCCCGGAAACCATCCGCATGATGGGCGACAAGGTCACGGCCAAGCAGACCATGATCAAGACCGGCGTGCCCTGCGTGCCGGGTTCTGAAGGCGCGTTGCCGGAAGATCCGAAGGAGATCGTGAAAATTGCCCGCGCAGTCGGCTATCCGGTGATCATCAAGGCCGCCGGCGGCGGCGGTGGCCGCGGCATGCGCGTGGTGCACACGGAAGCGGCGCTGGTCAACGCGGTCAACATGACGCGCGAAGAAGCGGGCCGAGCCTTCGGCAACCCGCAGGTCTACATGGAGAAATTCCTGGAGAACCCGCGGCACATCGAAATCCAGGTGCTGTCCGATTCGTTCAAGAACGCGATCTGGCTGGGCGAGCGCGATTGCTCGATGCAGCGCCGCCATCAGAAAGTGATCGAAGAAGCGCCGGCGCCGGGTATCGCGCGTCGCCTGATCGACCGCATCGGCGATCGTTGCGCCGACGCCTGCAAGAAGATGGGCTATCTTGGCGCGGGTACGTTCGAGTTCCTGTACGAAAACGGCGAGTTCTACTTCATTGAAATGAACACGCGCGTGCAGGTCGAGCACCCGGTGACCGAACTGATCACCGGCGTCGACATCGTGCAGGAGCAGATCCGCATCGCGGCCGGCGAGAAGCTCGCTTACCGTCAGCGCGACATCGTGTTCAAGGGTCACGCGATCGAATGCCGGATCAACGCGGAAGATCCGTTCAAGTTCATCCCGTCGCCGGGACGCCTGACGTCGTGGCACATGCCGGGTGGCCCCGGCATCCGCGTCGATTCGCACGCCTACAATGGCTATTTCGTGCCGCCGAACTATGATTCGATGATCGGCAAGCTGATCGCTTACGGCGCCACGCGCGAACAGGCGATCAAGCGGATGCGCATTGCGTTGTCGGAGATGGTGGTCGAAGGCATCCAGACCAACATTCCGCTGCACCGCGAATTGATGCTGGACGCGAAGTTCGTCGAGGGCGGCACCAGCATTCACTACCTCGAAAACCGGTTGGCCGCGAAGCAGCAGGCCGCGCCGGAAGAAGCGTAAGTCATGAGCTACCGGGAACTGATCGCCGAGCTGGCACGCGAGCACGCAGAGGAATTCTCCGACGCGCTGCTCGAGTTGGGCGCGCTGTCCGTATCGGTCGAAGATGCGGACGCCGACACGCCCGACGAGCAGCCGCTGTTCGGCGAGCCCGGTCTCACGCCGGATCGCACGGCGTGGCAGCGTTCGCGCGTGATCGCGCTGCTGGCTCCCGAACACGAGCCGGCGGTGCTGCTCACCGCAGCGGCCAATGAGGTGGGGCTGGAAACCGCGCCCGCTTTCACCGTGCGTGAAGTCGAGGAACAGGATTGGGTGCGGCTCACGCAATCGCAATTCGATCCGATCCCGATCGGCGAGCGCATTTGGGTCGTGCCGTCGTGGCACGATGCACCGGACCCCGAAGCACTCGTGCTGGAACTCGATCCGGGCCTCGCATTCGGCACCGGCAGCCATCCGACTACCCGCCTGTGTATGGAATGGCTCGAGCAATCGGTCAAGCCGGAGCAATCGGTGCTCGACTATGGCTGCGGCTCCGGCATCCTCGCGATTCTCGCGAAAAAGTGCGGCGCCAACCCGGTGTACGGTATCGACATCGATCCGCAAGCGGTCGAATCGGCGCGCCACAACAGCGAGCGCAATCGTGCGGAGGTCACGTACGGTTTGCCTGACGAATGTCCCACCGGCGAGTTCGACATCGTGGTCGCCAATATTCTGTCGAATCCGCTCAAGCTGATGGCCTCGATGCTGTCGTCGAAGGTCAAGCCGGGCGGGCGGATCGCGCTGTCGGGCATTCTCGCTCGACAAGCGGACGAAGTGGCGCAGGTCTATGCGCGCTGGATCGATATCGGCGTATGGCGCGAACACGAAGGTTGGGTATGCCTGACGGGAACGCGCCGCGAAAGCCATTAGAATAAGGCGTATTGTCCAACCAACAGCCTTTCGGCTTACCGGCTCAATATGCTCCTGGCGACGCGTTGCCCTTTCTGCGAAACCGTCTTTCGCCTGCAGCCGGCGCAGCTCGCTCTGCGCCGCGGCCTCGTGCGCTGCGGGCATTGCAATGAAGTGTTCGACGCGTCGAGCAGCCTGTTCGAACTGGCCGAAGGCGGCGACTTCTCCACCGCCAAGCCGGTCGCCGCAGCAGCGGCGATCGAGGCGCTGTCGGGCGTTCGTTCCGGCGGTCCCGATTTCAGCGCCGAAGGATGGGATCCGTGGGCACCTGTGCCTGACGCCGTTATCGATAGCAGTCTGCGTCACAACGCGGGCAATGTGCCGCTCAATCCTGTCTCGACCGGCGCGGGCGTCGCGATCACGCCGCGCCACGCTACCGAGCCCGAATTGCCGTCCAGCGCCTTCACGGCGCCGCTCCCGCCCGATCACGAACCGGTGTTCGCCAGCCCACCGCCCGAACCCGCCGCCGACGAGATCGAGCCGCCGGCAGAGGACGCGCCGCGGGTGTGGCACAAGACTGAGCGCTCTTCCGAACATCCCGTCGACGAACCGGTTCTCAAGGAATCCGCCTGGCTGCACGGCATCCCCGACAGCGAGCCGTATATCGGCGCGGCCGGCTCCGGCGCGGCCGGCCCAGGTGCGGCCGGCTCCGGCGCGAGCGGATCGAACATGGCTGGCGGCGCCGCGGCTGCGTCCAGTGGCGAGCCCTTCACGGTCCACCCGGTGCATGACGGCATCGATCCGTTCCCCGTGGTACGCGAAACGCGCCCCACTGAGCCGCGCCGGCTCGGGTGGATCATTGTCGGATCCGTGGTGACGGGGCTGCTGGCCGTCGCGCTGCTCGCGCAACTCGCCTGGTGGCAGCGCGAGACGGTGATGGTCAACTTGCCGCGCTCGCAATCGCTATATGTGAAAGCCTGTGCGCAGCTCGGCTGCCAGGTTGCGCCGCCGCACGACATTGACGGCTTGCAGGTCGAGCCGTCCGATCTGCGGCAGATCGACGGTCCGCACAAGCTCGAACTGAAGATGCCGCTGCGCAACCGCTTCAATATTGCGCTAGCCTACCCGGCCATCGAACTCACTTTGCTCGACGACCAGAACAATGTCGCTGTGCGCCGCATACTGTGGCCGCAAGACTACGTCGCGCCGGGCACGCCGATCGCGGCCGGTCTGCCGCCGCACACGACTCAAACCATGATCGTGCACCTCGACACGGGCAATGCGGTCGCCTCCAATTTCCGCGTTCAGATTTTCTATCCGTAACGCGCACTCGTGCGCCCGGCATTGATCGGGCGCGTTCACCGTCATTTCTGACGAATTTTCGGAGCACAGCAACATGAGTCAAGTCACGCTGGGTGGTAACCCGATCGAAGTAGCCGGCACGTTCCCGTCGGTGGGCGACAAAGCGCCCGCCTTCTCGCTGGTCGGCAAGGATCTGAAGCCGGTCTCGCTCGCCGATTTCGCCGGCAAGCGCAAGGTGCTGAACATCGTCCCGAGCCTCGACACGCCGACCTGCGCGACGTCGACCCGCAAGTTCAACGAAGCCGCCGCCAAGCTGACCAACACGGCCGTGATCGTCGTGTCGGGCGACCTGCCGTTCGCCGCTTCGCGCTTCTGCACGACCGAAGGCATCGAGAACGTCGTGACGGCGTCCACGTTCCGCGGCCATGACTTCGCGCAAGCCTACGGCGTCGACGTGACGAGCGGCCCGCTGACGGGCCTGACGGCGCGCGCCGTGGTGGTGGTCGACGAGAACGACAAGGTCGTGCACGCCGAGCTGGTCGGCGAAATCAAGAACGAGCCGAACTACGACGCAGCACTTGCCGCGCTGAAGTAAAACCTTCGCGCACGAGCCCCCGGCGCCGCGCTTCATGCGCGGCGCTGTCACATCGTCGCGCCCTTTCTCTTTACCGATTTTTACAGGAACGCTCGCCTTGGCTACGCTGATTTGCGGCTCGCTCGCCTACGACAACATCATGACCTTCGAAGGCCGCTTCCGGGAGCACATCCTGCCGGAGCAGGTCCACATCCTGAACGTGAGCTTTCTCGTGCCGACCATGCGCCGCGAGTTCGGCGGCTGCGCGGGCAACATCGCCTACTCGCTGCATCTGCTGGGCGGCGACGCGCGCATCATGGGCACGCTCGGCGCGACCGATTCGCAGCTGTATATGGACCGCTTCGAGCAACTCGGCCTGTCGACGGAAAACGTACTCGTGGTGCCGGACACCTACTCGGCGCAGGCGATGATCACCACCGATCTGGAAAACAATCAGATCACGGCGTTCCACCCGGGCGCGATGCTGCAATCGCACCTGAACCGCGCCGATGAGGCCAAGGGCATTACGCTCGGCATCGTCGCGCCGGATGGCTACGACGGCATGATCCAGCATTCGGAGCACCTGGCCGCAGCGGGCGTGCCGTTCATCTTCGATCCGGGCCAAGGTTTGCCGCTCTTCGACGGCGCGGCGCTGCGGCGCATGATTGAACTTGCTACTTATGTAGCTGTCAACGATTACGAAGCTAAACTGGTGAGCAATAAAACGGGTTGGTCGATCGAAGAAATCGCCAGCAAGGTCGATGCGCTAATCGTCACGCTAGGCGAACACGGTGCACAGATCCATCACGCCGGCGGCGTCGAAGAGATTCCGGCGGTCAAGGCACAGCAAGTGCTCGACCCAACAGGCTGCGGTGACGCGTTTCGCGGCGGTTTGTTGTACGGTATCGAGAACAAGCTCGGCTGGGCCACCACCGGCCGTCTCGCGAGCCTGATGGGCGCGCTGAAGATCGAACACCAGGGCCCGCAAAACTACGCGCCCACCCGGGCGGAGATCAACGACCGGTTCAAGCAGGCGTTTGGTTACGACCTGCCGTAATACCGAGAGCTATTGGAGTGAGGGAATGAAAGCAATGAGTCGCCCGGTAGTGGCTGCCTTGATCGCCGGTTCGCTGGCCATGTCGGGGTGTGCCTACAACAGTAGTTCTGCTGACGTCTACACGGCGTCGCAGGCACAGCGCGAAGAAACGGTCCGCATGGGCACGGTCGACAGCGTTCGCGCAGTGAAGATCAGCTCGAACAACGGCCAGCCGAGCGGCTTGGGCGCCATCGGCGGCGGCGCACTGGGCGCGGTGGCCGGCAGCTCGATCGGCGGCGGCCGCGGCTCGATTGTGACGGGCATCATCGGCGGTCTGGCCGGTGCGGTGGCCGGCAATTCGATCGAGAACGGCGTCGCCGTGCGCAACGGCGTCGAGATCACGGTGCGACTCGATAACGGCGATATGCGTGCGATCACGCAAAGCGCCACCGGTGAATTCTTCCGCGCCGGCGACCGCGTGCGGCTGCTGTCCAGCGGCGGCGTGACGCGCGTCACCCACTAAGTTTTCCCCTCTCGCGCGGCAGCGCTTCACGCACCGCCGCGGCGACCTCACACGCATGCGCTCCCCTGTGCATGCGTTTTTTTCGTCCATGCACTTTGAAGCCGTGACGCGCACGCTTCCACCAGACGAAAAAAATCCCGCCGCCGGAAACCCGGCGACGGGACGCTGACCGAGTAGCGCTCGTCACACTGTTACTTAAGCACTACTCGATCATCGGACACGTCGTGCGACGTGTCGAAGTACTTCCACCTCTTACGGACGGCTGCCCGTCGGGAACGGCCATGCCGCTGCCGGGTTCAGCGCGGTCTTCACCGTCGCCGCCGGTGCGCTCGAGACAGAAGTCGCAGCGGGTGCAGGGGCAGCCTTCTTGGCGACAGCCTTCTTCGCAGGGGCAGCCTTCTTCGCAGGAGCTGCGGCCTTCTTCGCGGCAGCCTTCTTGGCAGGCGCAGCCTTTTTAGCAGCAGCCTTTTTCGCAGGCGCAGCTTTCTTGGCAGCAGCCTTCTTAGCAGGCGCAGCCTTCTTCGCAGCAGCCTTCTTAGCCGGTGCTGCCTTCTTTGCTGCGGCCTTCTTGGCCGGCGCTGCCTTCTTTGCTGCAACCTTCTTCACGGCGGCTTTCTTAGCCGGTGCTGCCTTCTTCGCTGCAACCTTCTTCACAGCGACTTTCTTGGCTGCAACCTTCTTGGCCGGTGCAGCTTTCTTCGCTGCAACCTTCTTGGCCGGTGCTGCCTTCTTCGCTGCAACCTTCTTCACTGCCACTTTCTTTGCAGCGACTTTCTTTGCCGGAGCGGCCTTCTTAGCCGGTGCAGCCTTCTTGGCTGCGGGTTTCTTCACGGCGGCTTTCTTTGCAGTTGCCATCATTTTCTCCTTCAGGTTTTCAGATGAGAGTCAGTTCAAACTACACCCTTCGTCAAAACCCGCTTCCCGCGGACGCTTCTCAGGGCGCGCGCTACGAAGCGGGCTATTCATCGGCGTACGCAGGTGCTGCGCGCTTACGCTAATGAATGCGGTAAGGCGCGCCGTGCCCTTGGGCACCGCGCGCCAGATCTGGTCGGCGCTGAAACTCAGCGCCGGCAATTGCTTGATCGAGCCGCCGGCGGTCGCGCCAGCGGCTTTTTCCGGGGGGAAGTTTGCCCATCCCACTGAAGGGTTCGCAAAGTGCCTGTCATGTTTGTGGGCCGCGAAGGCACGCGGCGCACCGGGCAAGCTTTGCATCAGGCGGTTCTGCTCCTAGCCAAATTTGCCGCGGCCCTTGCCGACGGCATCCCCATCGATGAATGCATCTGCGACACGAACCCGGATCACTCCCAGGTCAGCGCGCCGCCAGTTTGATATTCGATCACTCGCGTCTCGAAGAAGTTGCGTTCCTTCTTCAGGTCGATCATCTCGCTCATCCACGGGAACGGGTTTTCCTCGTTCGGGTACAGCGGATCGAGACCGATCTGCTGGCAACGGCGGTTGCAGATGAAGCGCAGATAGCTCTTGAACATCGACGCGTTGAGGCCGAGCACCCCGCGCGGCATCGTATCTTCTGCGTAACGATATTCAAGCTCGACCGCTTGCTGGAAGATCTCGCGGATTTCCGCGCGGAACTCAGCCGTCCAGAGTTGCGGGTTTTCGAGTTTGATCTGGTTGATCAGGTCGATGCCGAAGTTGCAGTGCATCGACTCGTCGCGCAGGATGTATTGGTACTGTTCCGCCGCGCCGGTCATCTTGTTCTGACGGCCGAGCGCCAGGATTTGTGTAAAGCCGACGTAGAAGAACAGTCCCTCCATCACACAGGCGAACACGATCAGCGAGCGCAGCAGGGTCTGGTCTGCCTCGAGCGTGCCGGTCTTGAAGGCCGGATCGGTCAGCACGTGGATGTACGGAATCAGGAATTCGTCTTTTGCGCGGATCGAGGAAACCTCGTGATACGCGTTGAAGATCTCGCCTTCGTCGAGGCCCAGCGATTCGACGATGTACTGGTAAGCGTGCGTGTGGATCGCCTCTTCGAACGCCTGGCGCAGCAGGAACTGGCGGCATTCGGGCGCCGTGATGTGGCGGTAGGTGCCCAGCACGATGTTGTTGGCGGCCAGCGAGTCAGCCGTCACGAAGAAGCCCAGGTTGCGCTTGACGATGCGGCGCTCGTCTTCGGTCAGACCGTTCGGGTCTTTCCAGAGGGCGATGTCGCGCGACATGTTCACTTCCTGCGGCATCCAGTGGTTGGCGCAACCAGCCAGATACTTTTCCCAAGCCCACTTGTACTTGAACGGCACCAACTGATTGACGTCGGTCTGGCCGTTGATGATGCGCTTGTCGGCGACATTGACCCGCGCTTCCGAAACGGCAGCCGCTTCAGCAGCATGGGCCACATGAGCGACGGGAGCGACAGCGATGTCGTTCGCGAAGATATCGTGAGCCGAGGGAGCATGAGGAGCGGAACGCGTTCCGACTTGCGAACCGACAGCCGATCCCGCAGCGTTGCGCAACACATTCTGTTGCGTAGCGCTCGAGGGAGTTACGGCAGTGATCTCGTCATCCCAGTTGAGCATAAATGTCACCATCAATTTAGAACGGTTTGTACCATCTTTTCACGAGCGATAAAAGAGTCCGCTGATGAAAAATCCTGTTTTCGATTCGCGTTGCTACGTTCATACAACACTTTGTTCAACAGACTGTGTGTGTCGCCTCATGTGAGGTGTGTTGAACGCGTGTCGTCGAGGCGCTTCGCGAGCTCGAAGAGCAACGTGTCGAAGCGACGTTTCGCTGCTCTATCTATCTGTATTGCGGAGCGTGCTTGCACCGTCTTGCGGTTGCTTCCTGCTGCCTCGCGCTGGCGTCGCGCTTTCGTCGCGCTTGCCTGGCGTTGGCCGCTTCGTCAGCGCTAGCGAGGTGAAGTTCAATGCAATGTCGAGCAATGCATAGGGCCGGCCGTGTCGCGATCGATCCATCGATCGAGCCGTTTGCTGAGCGCCCGACGTCGAGCGCTTCGTCTGTGCTGCCGACTGCTGACTGCTGATCTGATCTACCGCTTTGCTACTTCCTTCCGCGTCCTTCAGCTACTTCAATCTGCTGCCGCGGTTTCGACGAGCGGCGCGACTCCATCCTCATCGCCGCACCGCTCATCCGCTTCGCTACTGCTTCACTCACGCGAAGCTCGCTGCTCGCCGCATGCGGGTCATTACCTACGACCCGTCAGCAGGCAGCGATCCTGCTGCTTGCTTCCTGCTTACTGGCAAGCCTCGCACTCTTCAAAGCCAGGGTCGCCCGGACGCATCATGCACACCGGACCATCCGCTTCCGGCGCTGCTTCAACCGCGACTGCCGGCGCTACCGCTGCTGCCTGGATGCCGCCTGCCGTGCCACCCGCAGCACCGCCGCTCACGCTGAAACCACCGGCCGCGCCGCCGCCGCCCCCCCCCGAGCCTTCGCCGCCACCCGACGACACCGCGTTCAGCGCGCCGTGCGCCACCGTCGACTTCTCGACGTGGGTCGCCGCCATCGTGCGGAGGTAGTAAGTCGTCTTCAGGCCGCGCACCCAGGCGAGCTTGTAGATCTCGTCGAGCTTCTTACCCGACGCGCCGCCCATGTAAATGTTCAGCGACTGTGCCTGGTCGATCCACTTCTGACGGCGCGACGCCGCTTCGACCAGCCACTTCGGATCGACCTCGAACGCCGTAGCGTAGATCGCGCGCAGGTCGGCCGGGATGCGGTCGATGCGCGAGAGGGTGCCGTCGAAGTACTTCAGGTCGGCAACCATCACTTCGTCCCACAGGCCACGCGCCTTCAGGTCGCGCACCAGGTAGTCGTTGACCACCGTGAATTCGCCCGACAGATTCGACTTCACGTACAGGTTCTGGAAGGTCGGTTCGATGCAAGCCGACACGCCGATGATGTTCGAGATCGTCGCCGTCGGCGCGATCGCGACGCAGTTCGAGTTGCGCATGCCGTAGGTGGCGATGCGCGAACGCAATTCGGTCCAGTCCATCGACTCGCTCGAGTCGACTTCCACATAGCCGCCGCGCGCTTCGGCCAGCAGCTTCACCGAGTCTTGCGGGAGGATGCCGCGATCCCACAGCGAGCCGCGGTAGCTGGAGTAACGGCCGCGCTCCTGCGCCAGTTCGGTCGACGCGTAGTACGCGTAGTAGCAGACCGCTTCCATCGACGTGTCGGCGAACTTGACCGCCTCTTCCGACGCGTACGGCGTGCGCAGCAGGTGCAGGCAGTCCTGGAAGCCCATGATGCCCATGCCGACCGGACGATGCTTCAGGTTCGAGTTACGTGCCTTGGCGACCGCGTAGTAGTTGATGTCGATGACGTTGTCGAGCATGCGCATCGCCACGCTGACGGTGCGCTTCAGCTTGTCGTGGTCGAGCACCAGGGTGCCGTCGGCCTGTGCTTTCAAGTGGGCAACAAGATTCACCGAGCCCAGGTTGCAGACGGCGATTTCGGCGTCGCTGGTGTTCAGCGTGATTTCCGTGCACAGGTTCGACGAGTGGACGACGCCGACGTGCTGTTGCGGCGAGCGCACATTGCACGGATCCTTGAACGTGATCCACGGGTGACCGGTCTCGAACAGCATGCCCAGCATCTTGCGCCACAGCTGCGCCGCCGGGATCTTCTTGAACAGCTTGATCTCGCCGCGCGCGACCTTGTCTTCGTAAGCCGTGTAAGCCGTTTCGAACTCGGCGCCGAACTTGTCGTGCAGGTCCGGGCAGGTGGACGGCGAGAACAGCGTCCAGTCGCCGCCTTCGTGCACGCGCTTCATGAACAGGTCGGGAATCCAGTTCGCCGTGTTCATGTCGTGGGTGCGGCGACGGTCGTCGCCGGTGTTCTTACGCAGCTCGAGGAATTCCTCGATGTCCAGGTGCCACGTTTCCAGGTACGCGCACACCGCGCCTTTGCGCTTGCCGCCCTGGTTCACAGCGACCGCCGTGTCGTTGACGACCTTCAGGAACGGCACCACGCCTTGCGACTTGCCGTTGGTGCCTTTGATGTGCGAGCCGAGCGCACGCACGCGCGTCCAGTCGTTGCCCAGGCCGCCGGCGAACTTCGACAGCAGCGCGTTTTCCTTCAGCGCTTCGTAGATGCCGTCGAGGTCGTCGTCGACCGTCGTCAGGTAGCACGACGACAGTTGCGAGCGGCGCGTGCCCGAGTTGAACAAAGTGGGCGTGGACGACATGAAGTCGAAGCTCGACAGCACGTTGTAAAACTCGATCGCGCGCGCTTCGCGGTCGATCTCGTTCAGCGACAGACCCATCGCGACACGCATAAAGAATGCCTGGGGCATTTCGATACGCACGCCGTCGTGATGCAGGAAGTAACGGTCATACAGCGTTTGCAGGCCGAGGTAGCCGAATTGCAGATCGCGGTTGTTGTCGAGCGCGGCGCCGAGGCGCTTCAGGTCGAACTGCAGCAGCTTGTCGTCGAGCAGCTCGGCTTGCACGCCGCGCTTGATGAACTGCGGAAAGTATTCGGCATAGCGCTCGCCCATTTCCGCTTGCGTGACTTCGTCTTCGAGGATCTCGCGGCGGATCGTGTGCAGCAGGATGCGTGCGGTGACCTGGCTGTAGGCCGGGTCTTTTTCGATCATCGTGCGGGCGGCCAGGATCGCCGAGTCGTAGACCTGGGTCATCGGCACGCCGTCATACAGGTTCTTCACCGTTTCCGCGACGATCGGCTCGGCGCTCACGGCGTCGCCCAGGTTCGCGCAAGCGGATTCGATGATGCCGCGCAGCGCAGCCATATCCAGCGGACGCGTCACGCCGTTGTCGGTGACGTTCAGGCCCGGCGCGCCGCCGGCTGCCTGCTCGTCATGACCGCGCGCCTGAGTGCGCTTTTCGCGATACAGCACGTACGCACGCGCGACGTTGTGCTCGCCGCCGCGCATTAGCGCGAGTTCGACCTGATCCTGAATGTCTTCGATATGGAACGTGCCGCCGTTCGGGCGGCTGCGCAGCAATGCGCGCACCACGCTCTGCGTAAGTTGCTCGACCAGTTCGCGCACCCGTGCCGACGCCGCGCCTTGACCACCGTTGACGGCCAGAAATGCCTTCGTCACGGCGATGGCGATTTTCGACGGCTCGAACGACACCACGCTGCCGTTGCGGCGGATCACCTTGTAGTCGGCATACGTCGCTTGCGGCGCGAGCGCTTGTGCGCCTTGTGCCTGGCCAAAGGCCTGGCCAGTCGGTGAGCCCTCGTACCGGGTCGTCACGTTGTCGGTGGTTTGCATGTGCAAAGCTCCTGGTCTTGGAAATGTTGCGGTGAAAGCCGCGGATTAAAACGAACGCTGCGCCGCCGCGTGCGCAAGCGATGGGGTGCAGGAAAAAGGCCGGCTGAGCCGGGTGGCGGGATGCGATAGCGATGAAGCTGAATTTGATTTGAAAACGGTCTTCATCGTGTGTGTCGCGATCACTTGCTGTGCCCTTTTCCCGAATGCCTCTGGACGCTGCCGGTTCCCGTTACCAGCCGTGCCGCAGGGATTGTTTTTCGCTGCCTGGAATGCTTGCGGCGCCATGCTCAGGGAGCGGGGCGCCGCTTGTCAGCACGCTTGTCAATACACTCAGCAACACAATATGTAGTGCGGAACTGAATTTCTGGCACCAAGTATAGTGGAGTTTCAGGACAGATCAAATCGATTTATTTGCGCCTTCGGGGTTGACTTTTAGATCCCGCGGCGCGAAGCCGACTCCCCGGAGAGCAAGGCCGCGCCTAGCTCTGCTCGCATCACGCGAACTCGCGCGAAGGGTCGTTACGGCGTTTTGGAAAACTTGAGATAGGGGAAATACCGATCCGCGAGCGCGGTGTCGCGCTGCAGACGCTGCCACTCGAAATGCGGCCCTGGATCGGTCTTGCGACCGGGCGCGATGTCCGAGTGACCGGCGAGCGCTTCGACCGGATAGCGGGCCTCGAGCGCCCTCACGAGCGCGCCGAGCGTGTGGTATTGCGCCGCTTCGAAGGCCGTCGTGTCGCTGCCTTCCAGCTCGATGCCGATGGAGAAATCATTGCAGCGCTCGCGGCCGAAAAAATTCGACGGCCCGGCGTGCCAGGCGCGCTCGTCGCACGACACATATTGTTCGAGCACGCCGTCGCGGTGAATGACGAAATGCGCCGACACCCGCACGCCTCGCAGGTGCGTGTCGTAGTACGGATGGGCATCGCAGTCGAGGCGATTCTGGAACAGTTCGGCGATCGCCGTGCCGCCGAACTCGTTGGGCGGCAGGCTGATGTTATGGATGACGATCAGCGTCGGCGCGGCACCGGCGGGCCGCGCCTCGAAATTCGGCGATGGCAGTTTGTGTGCGGCGGCAACCCAACCGTCTGCATCGACGGTGAACTCGACGCTCATCGAGCGTCGCGGCCCGTCGGCCGCGCGCTGTGACGCTGCGCGTGCGCGGTGCTGCAGAACGGCTGCCCGTTCACCACGACCGAATCGCTCTTCGGCGCATGCACGCCGCACTCGACGCAACGGATCATCGGCTCGGCGAGTTGCGGCTGCGCTCCAGCGGACCCATGCGCGCCGCCATTCGAGCCTTTTGCACCCGCGGCACCATTCGCGCCAGCGCCGGCGCGCTGCGCCGAGTGCGCTTCATGACGACGCAGCGCCTTCACCAGCCACTGGCCGACGATGAACAACAGGATCAGCAAGAAAATTTGTCGCATAGGACACTCACACTACGGCACGGTGCAAAAGCACCTCGAAAACGAAACGGCTGCCGACATACGCCAGCAACAGCGCGACGAACGACGCCAGCACCCAGCGCAACGCCGCACGGCCGCGCCAGCCGGACACCTTGCGCGCGGTCAGCAGCGCGCCGAACATCACCCAGGAAAGAATCGCGAAGACGGTCTTGTGATCGAGCCGCAATGCGCGGTCGACCAGTTGCTCGCTGAACAGGATGCCCGAGACCAGGGTGAGCGTAAGCAGCACGAAGCCCGCGCCGATCAGACGGAACAGCAGCTTCTCCAGCGTCAGCAGCGGCGGCAAGGTATCGAGCCAACTGGATAGCCAGCCGTTCCCCGCTGCGGCCGCATGCCGCTGCGCGAGGCCGCCGCGCATCGCGTGCAGCCGGCGCTCGACCATCAGCATCAGAATCGCGTGCAGCGCCGCGATCGCGAACAAACCGTACGCGATGTTGGCGATCAGGAAGTGCAGCTTGAACATCGGCGCGGCCGAATACGGCAGTACACGCACGCCGCTGAACGCGAGCGGCAATAAAGACGCCACGCAGGCGAGCGGCAGCACCAGCAGGCGCAGCCCGTCGAGCGGAAAGAAAAAGCTCTCGATCCAATAGATGCCGGCGCCGAGCCAGAACATCGCCGACAGCGCGAACGCGAAGCCGAACACCATCGCGTTCTGAGGAAAGATGGTGGTATGCAGCAGCACGCCGTGCGCGAGCAGCGCGACGAACAGCAGCGCGCGGCCCGACGTGCTCATGCCTGAGGCGGCCGATGAAGCCGCTGAAGCCGGCATGCCCGCGCCGGCCGGCAGCGGCGGCACGCTCCCGAGCATGGGGCGCACGGCGGCGTGCCGGTGCGAGCGCCAGCCGGCGACGGCGAGACCGCCGTACAGGAGCGCGGTGAGGGCATACAGTACAATATCCATATTCGAAGTTTACACTAGGCCCCTGCTCCGCGACGTCTTCCACTTCGCGCGCTGCCCGGGCCGCACTGTTCATCGCTCCCCATGCTCGACAATCTCACTCAACGGATGGCGCGCGTCGTCAAGACGCTGCGCGGCGAAGCCCGGCTCACCGAGGCGAACACCCAGGAAATGCTGCGCGAAGTGCGCCTGGCGCTGCTCGAGGCGGACGTGGCGCTGCCCGTCGTGCGCGAGTTCATCGCCAAGGTGAAGGAAAAAGCGCTCGGCGAGGAAGTCATCAGCAGCCTGTCGCCGGGTCAGGCGCTGGTCGGCGTGGTGCAGCGCGAGCTGACCGCGGTGATCGGCGGCGACTACGAAGGCAAGGCTGCCGAACTCAATCTCGCCGTCACGCCGCCGGCCGTCATCCTGATGGCGGGTCTGCAAGGCGCCGGTAAGACCACCACGGTCGGCAAGCTCGCCAAGTTGCTGCGCGAGAAGTACAAGAAGAAAGTGCTGACCGTTTCGTGCGACGTCTACCGCCCGGCCGCTATCGCGCAGTTGAAGACGGTGACCGAGCAGGTCGGCGCGGAGTTCTTCCCGTCCGAACCGGATCAGAAGCCGGTCGATATCGCGCGCGCCGCGGTCGATTGGGCCAAGCGCCACTACCATGACGTGCTGCTGGTCGACACAGCCGGCCGTCTCGGTATCGACGAAGCGATGATGCAGGAAATCGCGGCGCTGCACAGCACGCTGAAGCCGGCGGAAACGCTGTTCGTGGTCGACGCGATGCTGGGTCAGGATGCGGTGAACACCGCCAAGGCCTTCAGCGACGCGCTGCCGCTCACCGGCGTTGTGCTTACCAAGCTCGACGGCGATTCGCGCGGCGGCGCGGCGCTCTCCGTGCGTCATGTAACAGGCAAGCCGATCAAGTTCGTCGGCGTCGCCGAAAAGCTCGATGGCCTCGAAGTCTTCTATCCGGACCGTATGGCGAACCGGATTCTCGGCATGGGCGACATTCTCGCCCTTGTCGAAGAAGCGCAGCGCGGTGTGGACGTGCAAGCCGCGCAGAAACTCGCGGACAAGGTCAAGAAAGGCGGCGACTTCGACCTTAACGACTTCCGCGCGCAACTCTCGCAGATGAAGAATATGGGCGGCCTGTCCACGCTGATGGACAAGCTGCCCGCGCAGTTCCAGCAGGCCGCCGCGGGCGCCGACATGGGCCAGGCCGAGAAGCAGATGCGCCGCATGGAAGGCATCATCAATTCGATGACACCGCAGGAGCGCGCCAAACCCGAACTCATCAAGGCCACCCGCAAGCGCCGCATCGCCGCGGGCGCGGGCGTGCAGGTGCAGGAAGTCAACCGCATGCTGAATCAATACGACCAGATGCGCACGATGATGAAGAAGCTCAAGGGCGGCAATCTGCAGAAGATGATGCGCGGAATGAAGGGCATGTTGCCCGGCATGCGCTAAGCTTTACCAAGACGGCGGCGCCCGCGATGCCGTACATGAACGGCTCGCGCGGCTGACTCCAGGTTTGTGCGGGTTTATTCTGTACCGCGTACCGCCGTTCTCACCCACACTATATATACAGTTATCGCCCGTCAGACGTCATGAACCGCGAAGAAGCTCTCCACATTTTTAGCCACTCCGAAGAAATCGTTTCGGCCGACGACGTCAACGCGTCGATCAGCGGCATGGCGGCCGCCATCCGCGACGAAATGAGCGAGGACTTCCCGCTCGTGCTGTCGGTGATGGGCGGCGCGGCGGTGTTCACCGGCATGCTGCTGCCGCACCTCGATTTTCCGCTCGAGTTCGACTACATCCACCTGACCCGCTACCGCAACACCACCAAGGGCGGCAACGAGATGCAGTGGCGCGTGGCGCCGGCCGAGTCGGTGAAGGATCGCGTGGTGCTGGTGCTCGACGACATTCTCGACGAAGGCGAGACGATGGCCGCGATCCGCGACCGCATCCTCGAAATGGGCGCGAAGCGCTTCCTGAGCGCGGTGCTGTGCGAGAAGATCATTCCGAAGGCCAAGCCGCTGCGCCCGGATTACTGCGGCTTCGAAGTGCCGGACCGCTATGTGTTCGGCTGCGGAATGGATGCCAAAGGCTATTGGCGCAACCTGCCGACCATCCGCGCGTTGACCGAAGGGGCGTGAGTTTCCAGTTTGTACATGCTTGCGGCTGAAGTCGCGGCGACAAAAAAAGCGGCCTTTTTGAACTGCACCCCAAAGGTTGGATCGGTGTCAAACTTTTGGGGTGCAGTTCATTTGCAGGCCGCTTTTTTTTATTGGCTGTGTGACGGTGACGCGCGTTTCATAGCTGGTGCACGAAGGTTCGAATCCCGCCGAGTATCATCTCGACCGAGATGGCCACCAGCACGAGCCCCATCAGCCGCTCGAACGCCATCATCGCGCGCTCGCCCAGCCAGTTCTGAATCCGCTCGGCGAGCATCAGCACGATCGCGCAGACGATCATCGTGACGGTCAAGGCACCGATCCACTCGAACATCTTGCCAGGCGCCTGCGACGTCAGCAGCATCACCGTCGCCAGCGCCGACGGACCCGCCAGAGCCGGAATGGCGAGCGGGACGATCAGCGGTTCGCCGCCGCGCGTGTCGCCGCCAAGCGGACCGTCCGGATGCGGAAACACCATCCGGAGCGCGATTAGAAACAGCACGATCCCGCCGCCGATGCGCAACGACTGATCCGTCAGGTTCATCATGCGCAGGAACCGGTCGCCGACCACCATGAAGACCAGCAGGATCGCGAAGGCGATCGCCACCTCACGGAGAATGACGACCGTGCGCCGCTTCGGCGCCACGCCACGCAGACAACTGATGAAGATCGGAATATTGCCGAGCGGGTCGGTGATCAGCAGCAGCAGGACCGTGGCGGACAGGAAGGTGTACTCCACCGTCCGCTCCGCTTAATGCGTCAACGCGTCGCGGATCTTCCCGATCACCGTTTGCGCGGCGTCTTCGACCGGCAGCAGCGTCGCTTCGACATCGCGACGCCCCTGGTATTCGAGCTTGCCTTCCTTCAGACCGCGATCGCCAATCACCAGGCGATGCGGCACGCCGATCAGCTCCCAGTCGGCGAACATCACGCCCGGTCGCTCGCCGCGATCGTCGAGGATCACGTCGATGCCCGCTTCAACCAAGGCCGCGTACAGCTTGTCGGCCTGCTCGCGCACGGCGTCGCTGCGGTCATATCCCATCGGACACAACACGACTTCAAACGGGGCGATCGATTCCGGCCAGATGATGCCCTTGTCGTCGAAATTCTGTTCAATCGCCGCGCCGAGAATACGCGTGATGCCAATGCCGTAGCAGCCCATTTCCATTGGCTGCGGCTTGCCGGTTTCGTCGAGGCACGTCGCGTTCATTGCTTCCGAATACTTCGTTCCGAGCTGGAACACGTGGCCGACTTCAATGCCACGGCAGATGTCGATCACGCCCTTGCCGTCCGGCGACGGATCGCCCTTCTGCACGTTGCGGATATCGGCGACCACCGGTTCCGGCAGATCGCGGCCCCAGTTCACGCCGGTTGTGTGGTAATCGATCTCGTTCGAGCCGACCACGAAGTCGCTCATGTTCGCGACCGTGCGATCCGCAACCACCTTGACCGGCTTCTTCGTGTTGATCGGGCCGAGGTAACCCGGCGGCGTGCCGAAGGTCTCGACGATCTCGGCTTCAGTGGCCATGCGGAATTCGGCCAGACCCGGCAGCTTGCTCGCCTTGATCTCGTTCAGATCGTGATCGCCGCGCAGCATCAGCAGCCAGATAGTCGGCTCGGCGCCTTCGTTTTCCGTGGCGAGGACGATCGACTTGATGGTGCGCTCGAGCGGAATGTTCAGCAGTTCAGCCACGGCCTCGCACTTGGCCTTGCCGGGCGTTGCGGTCTTCTTCATTTCCTCGGCGGGCGCTGCGCGCTCCTTGTAGAGCGGCAGTGCTTCAGCAGCTTCGACGTTCGCCGCGAAGTCGGAAGTCGGGCAGTAGGCGATCGCGTCTTCGCCGGTCTCGGCGATCACGTGGAATTCATGCGAGCCGCTGCCGCCGATCGAACCGTTGTCCGCCGCCACCGCGCGAAAGTCCAGACCGAGGCGCGTGAAGATGCGCACGTAGGCGTTGTACATCTTGCGATAAGTCTCGCGCAGGCCTTCTGGGTCCTTGTCGAACGAATACGCGTCTTTCATGATGAACTCGCGGCCGCGCATCACGCCGAAACGCGGACGGATTTCGTCGCGGAACTTCGTCTGGATCTGGTAGAAGTTCACCGGCAACTGGCGGTAGCTCTTGATCTGGTTACGCGCAATGTCCGTCACCACTTCTTCGTGGGTCGGTCCGATCACGAAATCGGATTGCTTGCGGTCCTTGATGCGCAGCAGTTCGGGGCCGTACTTTTCCCAGCGGCCCGACTCCTGCCACAGTTCAGCCGGCTGCACCGCCGGCATCAACAACTCGATCGCGCCTGCCCGGTTCATTTCTTCGCGCACGATGGCTTCCACCTTGCGGATCGAGCGCAGGCCGACCGGCAGGTAGTTATAGATGCCGCCGGCGACGCGGCGGATCATGCCGGCGCGCACCATGAGCTTGTGACTGACGATCTCGGCGTCGGCGGGCGCTTCTTTCAGGGTGCCGATAAAGAAACGGGAAGCTTTCATTCAGATTTTCCAAAAGCGGCGGCTCCGGAGGGACCGCCCGAAAGGTGAAAACGGTGGGGAATCAACGCAGACCCGGCGCAGGCCCGCCAGACCACGGCGCCGACGCTGCCGCGCAAAGCCCTTGTAGCAAGGGGTAAGGCACGGAAAGACTGACAGGCTACCGCAAACGCGGCCCTTTTGCGGCGAATCGTTCCATTCTGGTGCGAATCGGTGCGTCGGGACCGTTATCTGTTTATAATCAAAGCAATTTTAAAGGATTCGAAGGTGGTTGTATGCTGGATCGTGAAGGCTTTCGCCCGAACGTCGGCATCATCCTCTTGAACGCGCACAACGAGGTGTTTTGGGGCAAGCGGCTCCGTGAACATTCCTGGCAGTTTCCGCAAGGGGGCATCAAGTACGGTGAGACCCCCGTGCAAGCGATGTATCGGGAGTTACACGAAGAAACCGGCCTGCTTCCTGAGCACGTCAAGGTGATCGGTCGCACGCGCGACTGGTTGCGTTATGAGGTGCCTGACAAGTTCATCAAGCGCGAAGTACGCGGTCATTACCGCGGCCAGAAACAAATCTGGTTTTTGCTCCGGATGGTTGGACGCGATTGCGACATCTGCTTGCGTGCCACCGACCACCCTGAGTTCGATGCGTGGCGCTGGAACGAGTACTGGGTGCCGCTCGACTGTGTGATCGAGTTCAAGCGGGATGTGTATCAGTTGGCGCTGACGGAGCTATCCCGTTTCATGCGCCGGACTGCGCCGCGTGCGGAAAAACCTGGCGGGCACCATGGGCCGCGTTATCCCCGGATAGCGTCGTCGATGGAAGGTCCGCCGGATTCGACGGTGATGACGGTAACGTCCGTTAGCATCGAAACATCGATTCACACGACGTCGATCGTGTCCGATTGCGTGCCGGGCTCCGGGTCGGAAACCGAAGTGGGTGCCGCGTCGGGTCAAGAAGACGAACCGGAGCGCGAAACCGCCGGCTCGCTCTTTCGAAGAGGCGTGCGCAGTTAACAATCTATGCGGCTGTCCATGCCGCCTCTGCTGGCGCGGCTCGACAGCCGCGCCGGTGTTTCGAGGAAATCATATTGAAAGCACTTGCTCTCGTCGTGGCGTGCGTCGCCACCGGCGCTCTGCTGGCTGGCTGTTCGAGCGCCGGTAAATCAACCAATAAAGACGACAGCGCGTTCACCTATCTGCTGGACCGGCAGACTACCTGGGTTGAAAACAAGGTGGACACCTTGCCGCCGCTGCCGCAAGACTCGAACCTGCTGCCCTTCGAGGTTTCCGGCAACACGCCGCTGCAGTTCTCGGTCGACAAAAACGCGCTTAGCGTCGGCACCGACGGCGTGGTGCGCTATACCGTGGTCGTGACGAGCCCCAGCGGCGCGCGCAATGTGAATTACGAGGGGATTCGCTGCGATACCTACGAATGGCGTCTATATGCGGGCCTGAACGCGGATCACGACGGCTGGGACAGAGCTGTCGCGAATGACTTCACGCGCATCGAGAACGGCGCGCTGAACGCCTATCAGGCGGCGCTGTACCAGGATTATATGTGCGCGAACAAGATACCCACGGGCAGCGCGAAGCAGATCGTCGAGAACATCCGCAACAAGCGCACGGCGACCTCAACGATCCGCTGAGACGTTTTTTCGAGCGTTCTTCACATCTGAGCGACGCTTCGCAGAAGTAAAAAGGCCGTTCCGGCTCACGCTGGAACGGCTTTTTTGTATGCAGAGCAGGCCCTGCGGCGGCGGTGGATCAGATCAGCACGAGGTTGTCGCGGTGAATCAACTCCGGCTCCAGCATGTAGCCGAGTACCGATTCGATATCGCCGCTCGGACGCCGCTGGATCAGCTTGGTTTCCGCGCTGCTGTAGTTCGTCAGACCACGCGCGACTTCCCGCCCGGCGACGCTCAGACACGCGATCACTTCGCCGCGCGCAAACGCGCCCTGCACGCCGACGATGCCGATCGGCAGCAAGCTCTTGCCGCCCTCGGTCAACTTCTCGACCGCGCCGTCGTCGATCACGACGTGGCCGCGCACCTGCAGGTGATCCGCCATCCATTGCTTGCGCGCCGCCATCCGCGCGGTGCGCGCAATCAGCTGCGTGCCGATCGCTTCGCCCGAGGCGAGTCGCGACAACACATCCGCTTCGCGACCGCTCGCGATCACCGTGTCGGCGCCGCTGTGCGCCGCGCGCTTGGCGGCGAGAATCTTGGTCAGCATGCCGCCACGGCCGAGGCTCGAGCCCGCGCCGCCGGCCATCGCTTCGAGTTCCGGCGCGCCGGCGTCGGCTTGCTGGACAAGCGTGGCACTCGGATCCTTGCGCGGGTCAGCGGTGAAAAGACCTTGCTGATCAGTGAGGATAACGAGCGCGTCCCCTTCGATCAGGTTCGCGACAAGCGCACCCAAGGTGTCGTTGTCGCCGAACTTGATTTCGTCGGTCACGACAGTGTCGTTCTCGTTGATGATCGGCACGACGCCCAAGCGCAGCAGGGTCAGCAACGTGGAGCGCGCGTTCAGATAGCGTTCGCGGTCGGCCAGATCGGCATGCGTCAGCAGAATCTGTGCGGTCTGGATCGAATGCTCGGCAAAGCGGCTCTCGTAGACCTGCGCCAAGCCCATTTGACCGACGGCCGCGGCCGCCTGCAGTTCGTCGATTTCGCGTGGCCGCCGGGTCCAGCCGAGCCGCTGCATCCCTTCAGCGATGGCGCCCGAGCTGACCAGCACGACTTCCTTGCCCTGCGCGCGCAGCGCCGCAATCTGCGCGGCCCAGCGGCCGATAGCAGCATGATCGAGGCCGCGCCCGTCGTTGGTGACGAGGCTCGAGCCGACTTTCACTACCAATCGCCGTGAATCTGCGATGACGGAACGCATTGTGCGCGGTCTCCCAAGATAACGCGTGGTGTCTGCCGGCAGCCTCTTTGACGTACCGCCGGCGCTCAGGCTTGTTATTCCTGCGGGTCGACGCTGTCAGGCGCCGCAGCGGCCGGTGCTTCCGGCTTGTCGCGAAAACGCACGTCGGCGGCGAGGTCTTCGGCTTCGGCCGCGCGCTGCGCGTCCGAATGCGCGGCGATGTGGTCGAACACCGCATAGCAAAGATTCTCGCAACCCTGGCCAGTCAACGCCGAAATCTCGAACACCGGACCGTCCCAGCCGAAGCCTTCGAGGAATGCCGCGACGCGCGCTTCGCGCTCGTCTTCAGGCACCATGTCGAGCTTGTTCAGCACCAGCCAGCGCGGCTTCTCATACAGCAGCTCGTCATACTTGCGCAGCTCGTTGACGATTGCCTTGGCTTCCGCGACCGGATCGACCGCCTCGTCAAATGGCGCAAGGTCGACGATGTGCAGCAGCAAACCGGTGCGCTGCAAATGGCGCAGGAACTGATGACCGAGGCCAGCGCCTTCCGCCGCGCCCTCGATCAGCCCAGGAATATCGGCGATCACGAAGCTGCGGCTCGGTCCGACGCGCACCACGCCGAGATTCGGCGCGAGCGTGGTGAACGGGTAATCGGCGATTTTCGGCTTCGCGTTCGACACCGACGAAATGAAGGTCGACTTGCCGGCGTTCGGCATGCCGAGCAGGCCGACGTCGGCCAGCACCTTCAATTCGAGGCGAACCATGCGGCGCTCGCCGGGCTTGCCGTCGGTCTTTTGACGCGGTGCGCGGTTCGTACTGGATTTGAAATGCAGGTTGCCGAGGCCGCCTGCGCCGCCTTGCGCGATCTGCACGCTCTGATTGTGCTCGGTCAGGTCGGCGATCAGCTCGCCGGTTTCCATGTCCGTAATGGTAGTGCCGACCGGCATGCGCAACGTGATGTCGTCGCCGCCCTTGCCGTAGCAGTCCGCGCCGCGGCCGTTTTCGCCGTTGCGGGCCATATGTTTTTTCGCGTAGCGGTAGTCGATCAGCGTGTTGATGTTGCGGTCTGCCACCGCGATCACGCTGCCGCCCCGGCCGCCGTCGCCGCCATCCGGGCCGCCGAACGGAACGAATTTCTCGCGGCGCATCGACGCGCTGCCATCCCCTCCGTCGCCGGCGATGACTTCAATCCTCGCTTCGTCAATGAACTTCATGCGTAACTCCGTCCCGTGGTGTACTGCCAGATGGTGCTGCCAGGTTTGATACTGTTGGATACTGCCATTTTGCCGTGCCCGCCGCGGGCTGATCAATCAGCTGTTCGGCTAGCCGCACCGCCATGGCCGACTCAATCTCGCGAACTCGTCCGGCGTATTCGTCCGGCGAAAAGCGCTGCAATAAAAAAAGCCCCGCTAACTTCGCGGGGCCTTTTTCCGGTCCTGAAGCCCGTGCCTGATTAAACTCAGACTGCTGCCGGGACGACGTTGACCATGTGCTTCTTCGCTGCGCCTTTCGTCGAGAACTGGACGTGGCCGTCCGTCAACGCGAACAAGGTGTGATCCTTGCCGATACCGACGTTTTCACCAGCGTGCATACGCGTGCCACGTTGACGCACGATGATGCCGCCAGCGTTGATGGCCTGACCGCCGTAAACCTTCACGCCGAGACGCTTCGATTCAGAGTCGCGGCCGTTCCGGGACGATCCGCCTGCCTTTTTGTGTGCCATTTGATTTGCTCCTTAACCGGTGCGCTTACGCGTTGATCGCGTCGATGCGCAGTTCGGTATAGTTCTGGCGGTGGCCGCCATGCTTCTGGTAGTGCTTCCGGCGACGCATCTTGAAGATGGTCACTTTGGCGTGACGACCTTGCGACACGACGGTAGCCTTGACGGAAGCCCCACTGACCAGCGGCGTACCGAACTTAATCGATTCGCCTTCGCCCACTGCGAGAACCTGGTCGAGCGTGATTTCAGCGTCAATGTCTGCCGGTATCTGTTCTACTTTAAGTTTTTCGCCGACGGCAACTTTATACTGCTTGCCACCGGTTTTTATGACCGCGTACA
Source organism: Paraburkholderia lacunae (assembly GCF_003353175.1). Taxonomy (GTDB): domain Bacteria; phylum Pseudomonadota; class Gammaproteobacteria; order Burkholderiales; family Burkholderiaceae; genus Paraburkholderia; species Paraburkholderia lacunae. The sequence continues at coordinate 541,508 of NZ_QHKS01000001.1, forward strand.
TTGAGAACCTCACTCTGTGTTCATTTTTCCCACGCACCGCGCGCGGAAACCCGTGATTATACATAGAGTTAGCTGCGCGGTCAAAACTCGTTGAAAGGCGCCGAACCCGCCGCCCAGCCGCCGTACGGCACCGGCGCACGCCCTTGCCGTGGCCCGCGTTACGGCGCGCCACAGCCTGCGACCCGGAACTGTCGCGATTCGCCTTATAATTCGCGGCACTACCCAATTCAGCCATCATGTCGTCGACTGCCACCCCCTCCTCCAACGCCGCCAGCCTGCTCGCTCCGATCGCCGAAGACATGCAGCAGGTCAATCGCGTCATACGGCACCGTCTGGCGTCCGACGTGATGCTGATCAATCAGATCTCCGAGTACATCATCAGCGCCGGCGGCAAGCGGCTGCGGCCCGCGTTGCTGCTGCTGGTGGCGGGCGCGCTGGGTGAAACCACCGGACATCGGCATGAACTGGCCGCAGTGGTCGAATTCATCCATACGGCCACGCTGCTGCACGACGACGTAGTCGACGAATCCGATCTGCGGCGCGGCCGGCAGACCGCCAACGCGCTGTTCGGCAATGCGGCGAGTGTGCTGGTCGGCGACTTTCTGTACTCGCGCTCGTTCCAGATGATGGTCGGCGTAGGCAAGATGCGCGTGATGGAAATCCTGTCGGAGGCGACCAACATCATCTCCGAAGGCGAAGTGCTACAACTGCTGAACATGCACGACGCCGACGTGGACGAAGGGCGCTACATGCAGGTGATCCGCTACAAAACGGCCAAACTGTTCGAAGCCGCCGCCCAGCTCGGCGCGGTGCTGGCCGGCTCGGATGCGAAAACCGAAGCCGCGGCGGCAGAATTCGGCCGGCGCATCGGCACAGCGTTCCAGATCATGGACGACTGGCTCGACTACACGGGTACGGCGGAATCGATGGGCAAGAACGCGGGCGACGACCTGCGCGAAGGTAAACCCACGCTCCCGCTGATCTATCTGATCGAACGCGGCACGCCGGAGCAGTCGGCGCTAGCACGCGAGGCGATCGAACACGGCGGAACCGACCGTTTCGACACGATTTTCGAGGCCATCACACGTTCCGGCGCGCTGGATCACACGCTCGAATGCGCGAAACAGGAAGCCCAGGCGGCCGCCGCCGCAATTTCTTCGTTTCCCGATTCCATTTACAAAGAAAGCCTGCTAGAATTATGTTCTTACTCGACGGCAAGACAGTCTTGAACGAGACTGAAACGCCGGAATAGTCTGAATCGAGTCCGCAGTACAAATCGGGGTGTAGCTTAGCCTGGTAGAGCGCTACGTTCGGGACGTAGAGGCCGGAGGTTCGAATCCTCTCACCCCGACCAGATTTGCCTTGTTAGCTCAAGGCTCAAAAAAACCGCCCAGCTTGCTCGGCGGTTTTTTGTTTTGGGTCGTACTTTTCTGTGCCTCTTTTCGCTTTTCATGCGAGACCCGCGCTGAAGTGTCATGTGCGTCAAGCCATCCGGCCAGGCGGCTCGCACGGCCCCCTCTGCTATATTCTCTCCATCCTGTCCCCTATCCTTCACGACGCGTGGAACAACTTCCCTTATGGGCGCAGATTGGCGCTGTCTTTCTGCTGCTCGTCTGCTCCAGTTTCTTTTCGATTTCCGAAACGGCGATGATGGCGATCAACCGCCATCGCCTGAAACATCTTGCCAATCAGAACGTGCTCGGCGCAAAGACCACGCAAGGTCTGCTCGCGCGCACCGACCAGCTGTTGAGCGTCGTCCTGATCGGCAACAATCTGTTCAACACGATCATCCCGGTGCTCACCACCTCGATCGCGCTGCACACATTCGGCCGTAACAACCTGGTGCTGTCGATCGCGACCGGCATCGTTGCGTTTCTGATCATTGTGTTCGCGGAGATCACGCCGAAAATCGTCGGCGCGACGTTCCCGGAAAAGATAGCGCTGCCGGCCAGCCTGCTGATCGCGCCGATGATGCGCGTCACGAGGCCGCTCGTCTGGTTCGTCAATCTGATCGCAAACGGCATGCTGCAGGTGCTGCATATCAACACCAAGGGCGCGCACGACCAGCGTCTTTCCACCGAAGAGCTTCGCACCATCGTGCTCGAATCGGGCAGCTTCATGCCCACCAAACACCGCAGCATTCTGCTGAACCTGTTCGACCTCGAAAACATTTCCGTCGACGACGTGATGATCCCGCGCCGCCGGATTGAAGCGCTCGACTTCGACGCGCCATTCGAGCAGATCCTGCATCAGCTCGAAACCTGCTATCACAACAAGCTGATCGTCTATCAGGGCGATATTGACCGGGTACTTGGCGTATTGCACGTACGCAAGACGCTGGCAGCGCTGCACAACCAGGAACTGGAGCGCGAAACGCTGCGCGAATTGCTGGCCGAGCCGTATTTCGTGCCGACCGGCACGCCAGTGTTCCAGCAGCTGCAGTACTTCCAGGAAAGCCGTCATCGCACGGCGCTGGTCGTCAACGAGTACGGCGAGCTACAGGGGCTGATCACGCCGGAAGACATCATCGAAGAACTGATCGGCGAATTCACCACGTCGATTCCGCGTGGCGCCAATTCGCGCGGCGGCTGGAACGAGACCGGCGAATGCATCGTCGCGGGCAGCATGCCGCTGCGCGAACTGAACCGCTGGCTGCATCTCACGCTGCCCACCGACGGACCGAAAACGCTCAACGGCCTGATCCTCGAAATTCTCGAAGACATCCCCGACGGCGACATGTGCGTGCAGATCGGCGACGTGAAACTCGAAGTGATGCGCAGCGACGATCAGGCGATCCGCACCGTCAAGCTGTTCAGGCCACCCACGCGCGCGGGCGCGAAAGCCACGAAAGCGGCGCGCAGCTGAGTCCTGCACGCTGCAGCATCGCACACGGGCACAACGCGCGCCATTAGCCGATCGGCTGAATGGCGGCGAGCGCCGCCTTACCGGATGATGAAGTCGTCGTGTTCTACAGGCGGCTCATCACCGGTCCCTCATGCAAGATTCTTTTCAAGCTGCGGCGCCGGCGTTGCGGCCCATCGCGTTCAATAGCGATATCGCCGCCAAACCGAAGCCCAACGCGTTCGCGGCGCAAGCCGGCACAAACCTCCCCGATCCCGGCGACGCTCCTGCCGTCCGGCTGCTGGCCGACACGTTGCAGGAAGCGATCCGCCGCAACGCGTCGGACCTGCACATCGAACCGGCGGAGCACGGCTGGCGCGTGCGTTTGCGGATCGACGGCGTGCTGCACGAGATCCCCGCGCCTGCAGCGCATTTGCGCGACGCGTTCATCACGCGCGTGAAAGTGCTGGCGCGCATGGACATCGCCGAGAGGCGGGTGCCGCAGGACGGCCGGCTGCGTATCGCCGCGTCGCCCGGCCGGACGGAAGACTATCGCGTCAACTCGCTGCCTACCCTGTTCGGTGAAAAGCTGGTGTTACGCAGGCTCGACGCGCTGCCCGCCGACCTTTCGCTCGACTCTCTCGGCCTCGATCCGCAACAGCGCAAAGCGGTGGACGCCGCAATCCGCGCGCCGCACGGCCTCGTGCTCGTCACCGGCCCGACTGGCAGCGGCAAAACGCTGTCGCTGTATTGCTTTCTGCAACTGCTCAATGTCGAGGCGCGCAATCTCTGTTCGGTCGAAGATCCGGCTGAGATTCAATTGGCGGGAATCAATCAGGTCAGCGTGCGCGAAAAGGCGGGACTGACCTTCGCGGTGGCGTTGCGCGCGTTTCTGCGTCAGGACCCGGACGTGATCATGGTCGGTGAAATCCGCGACGACGAAACCGCCGACGTCGCCGTAAAGGCCGCGCAAACCGGCCACCTGGTGCTGTCCACCCTGCATACGAACGACGCCCCTGCTGCCGTCGCGCGCCTGATCGACATCGGCGTCGAGCCGTACAACCTCGCCGCCGCGCTGCGGATGGTGACGGCGCAGCGGCTCGTGCGGCGGCTTTGTCCGGCGTGCCGCGCACCGGCGCCGCAATCGGCGGCGGCGCTGCGAGCAGCAGGTTTTGCCGGCCACCAGCTCGACGGCTGGCAGCCGTATGCCGCGAGCGGATGCGCGGCCTGCCACGGCATCGGCTACCGGGGCCGCGTCGGGGTTCACCAGGTGATGCCAATCTCCGATGCAATGCGCGAGCTGATCGTGACAAGCGCGAGCACGCACGAGCTTGCCCGCCTCGCGCAGGCCGAACGGGTGCCCACGCTACGCGACGCGGCGTTGGCCCGCGTCCGCGACGGCACCACGAGTCTCGCCGAAGCGCTTGCCGCAACCGAAGTCGCATGATCGCCGCCACACCTCCTCAGCCCGCGTCGGCCGATCTGCGTTTCCGATGGCGCGGCGTCGACGCCGACGGCGTCCAGAAAAACGGCGCTCTCATTGCGCCGGACGCCGATGCCGCGCGAGCGCTGCTCAAGCGCGACAAACTGTTCATCGTCGAACTGACGGCCCGCGGGCCCGCGCCGCGCCCCAAAACGCGCGCCGCCGACGTCACGATCTTCACCCGCCAGCTTGCCAGTCTGCTGCGCGCCGGTTTGCCGCTCGCGCCCGCGCTCGACCTTCTCGCCCAGACGCAGAGTTCACGTCAGCCCGGCATGCCGCGGATCGTCGGCACGCTGGCGCGTGATATCACCGCCGGCCTGCGTTTTTCGGCGGCGTTGCAGCGGCATCCGGCGCAATTCAATGCGTTGTACTGCCAGCTCGTCGAGGTCGGCGAAGCGGCCGGCGCATTGGCAACGGTCCTCGCCCGGCTCGCCGACGACCGCGAACGCGCCGCCGCGCAGCGTGCCAAGGTGCGAGCGGCGCTGACCTATCCGGTGGCGATTCTGCTGCTCGCGATTGTGATTACCGCAGCGTTGCTGATATGGGTCGTCCCCACCTTCAAGCAGATCTTCGACGGCTTCGGCGCGAAGCTGCCCGCACCGACGCAGTTCGTGCTGGCGCTCTCATCCGCTGCAGCGCGCTGGAGCCTACCCGTGGTGGTCATGTGTTTCGCTGCGGCCTGGGCCGTGACGCTGCTGCAACGGCGTTCCGAAGCGGTACGCATCTCCTTCGCCCGCCTGTCGCTGAGGATACCGGTCGCCGGTCCGTTGCTGGGCACGTTATGCGCCGCCCGCTGGAGCCGCGCGCTCGGCACGCTGCTGTCGGCCGGCACGCCGCTCGCCGACGCATTCGATTCATTGACGCACGCTACCGGCAACGCATTCTTCGACCGCGCCACCGCGGATATTGCCGCGCGGCTGCGGCGCGGCGAACGGCTCGCCGCGGCGATGCGCGCGGCGCTCTGTTTTCCGCCGGAGGTCGTCCAGCCGGTGGCGGTTGCCGAAGAATCCGGCGCGCTCGATACGATGCTGATCGACATAGCATCTCTAAGCGATCGTCAGGTAGACGAAAAGATCGGCACGCTGTCGAGCCTGTGCGAGCCGCTCGTCATCATCGTGCTCGGTACACTGGTCGGCGGCCTTGTAATCGCGATGTATCTTCCCATTATTCAACTCGGCAACGTGGTGTAGCATCGCAGCCGAATCCAACTCTTTCGCCATGCAGGCTACCGCCCAACTCGTGTCAGAAACTTCTTCCAGCGTGCTTTCGGGCTTGCTGCCCGGCCACTTCGCAGCCGGACTCAGCCTCGCGTTCGGCAGTCTGCCGGCCGGACTGCAGATTGCATTCGCCATCGTGTTCGGCCTCGTGATCGGCAGTTTCCTCAACGTGGTCGTGCATCGCGTGCCGATCATGCTCGAGCGTGCATGGCGCGAGGAAGTCAGCGAGGCAACCGACAAACCGCTCGAGGAAGACGGCCTGCCCGCGCGCTACAACCTGTGGGTGCCGCGCAGCGCCTGCCCGCACTGCGGCCACGTGCTGAGCGCCTGGGAGAACCTGCCGGTGCTGAGTTATCTGCTCCTGCGCGGGCGCTGCTCCGCATGCAAGAGACGCGTGAACCTGCGCTACCCGTTGCTCGAAATCGCCAGCGCCGCCTGCGCGGCAGGCGCGCTCGCGCTGTATGGCCCGACCGGCATGGCGCTCGCCGCTTTCGGCCTGTGCGCTGCGTTGCTGGCGATGAGCGCGATCGACATCGACACCCATCTGCTGCCGGACTCCATGACACTGCCGCTGTTGTGGGCAGGTCTGATCGTCAACTTCAACGGCATGTTCGCGAGCCTGCACGATGCGGTGCTGGGCGCGATCTTCGGCTACCTGGTACTGTGGGTCGTGCACTGGCTGTTCCGGTTGGTGCGCGGAGTCGAAGGCATGGGCTATGGCGATTTCAAACTGCTGGCCGCGCTCGGCGCGTGGCTTGGCTGGGCCGCGCTGCCGCAGATCGTGCTGATCGCGGCAGTCGCCGGCGCGGTGGTCGGTCTCGCGGCAACGTGGCGTGGACGCATGCGCTTTGAAGAACCGCTGCCGTTCGGCCCGTTTCTAGCCGCGGGCGGTGCTGTTACGCTGTTTCTAGGCACACCGCTTTATCTGGCTCTGGGAGGCTGAGGCATGTTCGCTGTGGGACTGACCGGCGGCATCGGCAGCGGCAAATCGACCGTGGCGGATCTGTTCGCCGTGCGCGGCGTGCCGCTCGTCGATACGGACCTGATCGCGCACCGCATCACCGCGCCGCAAGGCATTGCGATGCCGCAGATCGCCGCCGAGTTCGGCGACTCGTTCGTCGCGTCGGACGGCTCGCTCGACCGCGCCCGCATGCGCACCCTGGTGTTCAGCGACGACGGCGCGCGCAAGCGCCTCGAAGGCATCACGCACCCGTTGATTCGCGCGGAGACCGAGCGCGAGCAGCGCGAGGCGCACGGGCCGTATGTGATCGTGGTCGTCCCGCTGCTGGTCGAGTCGGGTAGCTGGACGAGCCGTGTGAATCGCGTGCTGACAGTCGATTGCAGTGTCGAAACGCAAATCTCGCGCGTGATGCGCCGCAACGCGTTCAGCCGCGAACAGGTGCTGGCGATCATCGCCCGGCAGGCCACGCGCGAAGCGCGCCTCGCCGCAGCCGACGACGTGATCGACAACGACAACGTGCCGCTCGATGCGCTCGTGGCGCAGGTCGACGCGCAGCATCGCGCGTATTTGGCGCTCGCAGGCGCTTGAGCAGCGAGCGCGCATGAGCGGCACGCAACATGCGCACTTTGGTGCGCACTCCGCGTTGAACCATTGAACTTTGCAGCACGGCGAGATCCGAAGCACGCAGAAAACTGCCTGACACACGTGAAAAAAGTTGCGAGTGCGTGCTGAAAAAGTGCGAGATTGCTAGGGTAGTCTCACGGCATTAGAATGTTTTACATTCCCGTCACCGACCACGCCCGAGGCGAGCCCGCTTGATCCTTTACGAGTATCCCTTCAACGAGCGAATCCGGACGCTATTGCGCCTCGAAGATCTGTTCGAGCGCTTCACGTTCTTTCTGACTCAGGAAGATGCCAGGGAACATCACGTCGCACTGACCACGTTGTTCGAAATCTCTGAAGTCGCGGGGCGCGCGGATCTGAAGTCGGATCTGATGAAGGAACTCGAGCGGCAACGGCAAACGCTGGCGCCGTTCCGCGGCAATCCGGGCATCGAACAGAATGCGCTCGAAGCCGTGCTCGGCGAAATCGAACAGACCTTGGCGGGGCTTGCGCAGATGCAGGGCAAAACCGGCCAGCATCTTGCAGACAACGAGTGGCTCGCCAGCATCCGCAGCCGCGCGATCATCCCGGGCGGCACCTGCAAGTTCGATTTGCCTTCGTACTACGCGTGGCAGCAAACGCATCCCGATCAGCGCCGCCAGGACATCGCCAAGTGGGTCACACCGCTGCTGCCGCTGCGCGACGCAGCCACAATCGTCTTGCGTCTCGCGCGCGAATCGGGCCAGGCGTCCAAAGTGATGGCGATGCAGGGCAGCTATCAGCAGATGCTGTCAGGCCGTTCCTATCAATTGATGCAGGTGCGGGTGGCACCCGAATTGCGTGTCATCCCCGAGGCAAGTGCCAACAAGTACATGCTGTGGGTGCGTTTCACGGTGCAGGACGGCGATTTGCGCCCGCGCGCAGTGGATGTCGACGTGCCATTTCAGCTCACCTTGTGCAGCCTGTAATGTCCGCCTTGTAAAACCGAAGCACGGGGCGCGCCTTTAACGCGGCGCGAAATCCCCTATATTCGAAACATGTTCCATTTGCAATTGACTGCCTGACCGTATGCCTACTGTCGTCAAATGTCCCACTTGCGGAAAGGATGTCCGCTGGACCCCTGAGAGCCGCTTCCGCCCGTTCTGCTCGGATCGTTGCAAGCAGATCGACCTCGGCGCCTGGGCCGCCGAGAAGTACAAGATCGGCGGCACGGATAAAGAAGCTTCATCCGATGAATCGCCTGGCGGGGACTACAACCCGCACTGAGTGCAACAGCGCTACGTTGGGTCACGCGGCCCAACGTAGCTAATGCAGCGCCCGCAACCGCGCTCCATTCTTCTACTTTTTCTCAGCCGCGAGCCATTCCAGCACCGGAATCGTCGCCGGCAATAACGGTGCAACATCCGCGGGCAGTGCCTGCCAGACGAACGCCTGGCCCTCACGCCCGTGCGGCTCACCGGTCCAGTGCGTCACTTTGCAGAAAAACAGCCGCACATAAGCATGCGGGTAATCGTGCTCGAGGGTGTGCCAAAGGTGGCTCGCCTTGACGTCGATCCCCAGCTCCTCGTGCAACTCGCGAGCGAGCGCTGCCTCGACCGACTCGCCCGCTTCCAGCTTGCCGCCCGGAAACTCCCAGTAGCCCTCGTACGGCTTGCCAGCCGGGCGCTGCGCCAGCAAATAGCGTCCGTCCGGCTGAATCAGCACGCCAACGGCGACTTCCGTCACCGGCCGCCCGTCAGCATTCTTTTGCGCGTCGCTCATACCGGGGTCTTCCGGCCCGACCAGTCGCGAGCGAACTGCCACGCGACGCGCCCCGAGCGCGAACCGCGCTCCAGCGCCCACACCAGCGCGTCGCCGCGCGCCGCTTCGACTTCCGCGTCGTCACAGCCGAAATGGCGAAGCCAGTGGCCGATGATCGACAGGTAGTCGTCCTGCTTGAACGGATAGAAGCTGACCCACAGCCCGAAACGCTCGGACAGCGAGATCTTTTCTTCGACCAGTTCGCCCGGATGGATCTCTCCGTCGGCCATGTGCTTGTACGTCTCGTTGTCGCTCATGTACTCGGGCAGCAGATGGCGGCGGTTCGACGTCGCGTAGATCAGCACGTTGTCCGACTGCGCGGCGATCGAACCGTCGAGCGCCACCTTCAGCGCCTTGTAGCCCGATTCGCCATCTTCGAACGACAGGTCGTCGCAGAACACCACGAAGCGCTCCGGCCGCTGCGCGATCAGATCGACGATATCGCCGAGATCGTGCAGATCGTCTTTATCCACCTCGATCAGACGCAGGCCGTCTTTCGCGTACGCGTTCAGACAAGCCTTGATCAGCGACGACTTGCCAGTGCCGCGTGCGCCCGTCAGCAACACGTTGTTGGCCGGCTGCTTGTGCACAAATTGACGCGTGTTCTGCTCGATCAGCCCTTTCTGGCGATCGATGTTTTGCAGGTCGTCGAGCGTGATCGCCGAGATGGCGGGCACCGGCTGCAGATAGCCGCGCCCCTGACGCTTGCGCCAGCGAAAGGCGAGCGCGGCTGACCAGTCGATATCCGGTGCGGTAGGCGGAAGCATCGCTTCGAGACGGCCGAGCACGGCTTCGGCCCGGCTCAGAAACTGTTCGAGTTTGTCCATGGCGGTGAAATAAGCGGTTGGAAACCGCGTAATGAACCTGGTTACGAACGATAGTCGGCGTTGATGCTCACATAGTCGTGCGACAGATCGCACGTCCAGATCGTGGCTTGCGCGTCACCGCGACCGAGCACGACACGAATGCCGATCTCACTCTTTTTCATGACGCGCTGGCCGTCTTCTTCACGGTAGGCCGGATTGCGGCCGCCGGCCGTCGCGACCAGAACGTCGTCCAGATACAGATCGATCTTGCCGACATCGAGATCGTCGACGCCGGCATAGCCGATGGCCGCGAGAATGCGGCCGAGATTCGGGTCCGACGCATAGAAGGCCGTTTTCACGAGCGGCGAATGGCCGATCGCGTACGCGATCTGTCGGCATTCGACGACGCTCGAACCTCCTTCCACGTGCACCGTCATGAATTTCGTCGCGCCTTCGCCATCGCGCACGATCAGCTGCGCGAGGGTTTGGGCGACTTCGGTCACCGCGTCGCGCAGCGCTGCATAAGCGGGCGAATCGATGGAGGTGACCGCCGGCAGGCTCGATTTGCCCGACGCGATCAGGATGAAGGAATCATTGGTCGACGTGTCGCCGTCGATCGTGATGCAGTTGAAAGAGCGGTCCGCGACGTGCTTGACCAGCGCGTCGAGCACCGGTTGCGCGACAGCGGCGTCGAACGCGAGGAAGCCGAGCATGGTTGCCATGTTCGGCTTGATCATGCCCGCACCCTTGCTGATGCCCGTGAGCGTGACCGTATGGCCGTCGATCGTCACCTGGCGCGAGGTGGCTTTGGGCAGCGTGTCCGTGGTCATGATCGCCTGCGCGGCGTCGTACCAGTTGGCTTCCTTGCGGTTTGCCAGCGCGGCAGGCAGGCCTGCCTTAAGACGATCGACCGGCAGCGGTTCCAGAATCACGCCCGTCGAAAACGGCAGCACCTGCTCCGGCGCGATATCGGCCAGACGTGCGAGTTCGGCGCAGGTTTCGCGCGCATGCGCGAGCCCCGGTTCGCCCGTACCCGCGTTCGCGTTGCCGGTGTTGATCACCAGTGCGCGAATCGGCTTTCCGCCTGCGCGCACGCGCTCCAGATTCTCGCGGCACACCGTCACCGGCGCGGCGCAAAAGCGGTTTTGCGTGAACGCGCCGGCCACCGTCGCGCCATCGGGAACGGAAATGACCAGCACGTCCTTGCGGTTCGGCTTGCGGATATTCGCCTCCGCCCAGCCCAGCGTAACGCCGGCGACAGGATGGAGTTGAGCGGGATCGATCGAAGGGAAATTGACAGCCATGGTCGCGACCTGTCGAAGAAAATGCCGGCAGGCGCCGGCATCGAGGGATCGGAAACTGATGGCCCGGGGGTGTTGCCGGGTCACCGCGAAATCACCAGCAAAGCACCGCAAAAAACGACGCGGCGCGCATGAAGCGCGCCGCCTTCGCCTTTACGCGATCTTGCCGTGGCACTGCTTGTACTTCTTGCCGCTGCCGCACGGGCACGGGTCGTTGCGGCCGACCTTCGGCACATTCTCCATGCTAACGTCCGATGCTGCGGCATGCGACGAGCCGTGGCTCATTGCCTCGCCGATCATTGCGGCGGTGGCCGCTTCCGCCGCGGCAGGCGCTGCTGCCGCTTCGGCAAATTCTGCGTGACGAAACTCGACGTTTTCGAGGTGGCTGCCCTGCTCTTCGTACTGCTCGGCAGCCTGCTCCAGCTGTTCCGGCGACTGGATCTGCACGTTCATCACCACGCGTGTGACTTCGAGCTTCACAGCGTCGAGCATCGCCGCGAATAATTCGAATGCCTCGCGCTTGTACTCCTGCTTCGGATTCTTCTGCGCATAGCCGCGCAGATGGATACCCTGACGCAGGTGATCGAGCGCCGCCAGATGTTCGCGCCAGCTGCGGTCAAGCGTTTGAAGCATGATCGAGCGCTCGAACGCGCTGAACGATTCGCGGCCGACGAGTTCGACCTTCGATTCGTACGCTTCGTCCGCCGCGACCTGCACCGCGTCGAGAATCTCGTCCGAGCTGATCGAGTTCGACTCGTTGATCATTTCCTGAACCGCCAGGTCGAGCTGCCATTCGTTACGCAGCACTTCCTCCAACTCGGGCACGTCCCATTGCTCTTCAATGCTGCCGGCCGGCACGAACTGGTGAACGATATCGCCGATCACGCCATGACGCATTGCGCCGATGGTTTCCGTGATGTCATTCGCCTCGAGCAATTCATTGCGTTGCTGATAGATCACCTTGCGCTGATCATTCGACACATCGTCGTATTCGAGCAATTGCTTGCGAATGTCGAAGTTGCGCGCTTCGACCTTGCGCTGCGCCGATTCAATCGAGCGCGAAACGATGCCTGCTTCGATCGCTTCGCCTTCCGGCATCTTCAGGCGGTCCATGATCGCGCGCACGCGGTCGCCGGCAAAAATGCGCAGCAGCGGATCTTCCAGCGACAGATAGAAGCGCGACGAGCCCGGGTCGCCCTGACGGCCGGCACGGCCGCGCAACTGGTTGTCGATCCGGCGCGATTCGTGACGCTCGGTGCCGATGATGTGCAGGCCGCCCGCGGCCTTCACCTGATCGTGCAGCGCCTGCCACTCGTCGTGCAGCTTCTGGATGCGGCGCTGTTTTTCGTCCGCAGGGACCGTTTCGTCCCGTTCGATGAAGGACGCCTGCTTTTCCGCATTGCCGCCCAGGACGATGTCGGTACCGCGACCGGCCATGTTGGTGGCGATCGTGATGCGCTTGGGACGGCCCGCTTCTGCGACGATCTCCGCTTCACGCGCGTGCTGCTTGGCGTTCAGCACTTCGTGCGGCAAACCGGTCTGCTTCAGCAGATGCGACAGCAGCTCGGAGTTTTCGATCGACGTGGTGCCGACCAGCACCGGCTGATCGCGCTCGTAACAATCGCGGATATCGCGAATCACCGCGTCGTAGCGTTCCTTCGCGGTTTTGTAGATCTGATCCTGCTTGTCGATCCGCTTCGGCGCACGGTTGGTCGGGATCACGACCGTCTCGAGACCGTAGATCTCGTTGAATTCATACGCTTCGGTGTCGGCCGTGCCGGTCATACCGGCCAGCTTCGCGTACATACGGAAATAGTTCTGGAACGTGATCGACGCGAGCGTCTGGTTCTCGCTCTGGATCTTGACGTGTTCCTTCGCCTCGACGGCCTGGTGCAGACCGTCGGACCAGCGGCGGCCGGACATCAGACGGCCGGTGAATTCGTCGACGATAATCACTTCGCCGTTTTGCACCACGTAGTGCTGGTCTTTGTAGAACAGCGTATGCGCGCGCAACGCGGCGTACACGTGGTGCATCAGCGTGATGTTCTGCGGCGCGTACAGGCTCTCGCCCTCGCCGATCAAACCCCACTCGCCGAGCAAGCGCTCGGCCTTTTCATGGCCCGATTCCGTCAGGAACACTTGACGGCCTTTCTCGTCCAGCGTGTAGTCGCCTGGCTTTTCGACGCCGGTGCCATCCGCTTTCTCTTCACCGATCTGGCGTTCGAGCAGCGGCGGCAGCGCGTTCATGCGCACGTACAGTTCGGTGTGATCTTCGGCCTGGCCGGAGATGATCAGCGGCGTACGGGCTTCGTCGATCAGGATCGAGTCGACCTCGTCGACCACCGCGAAATTCAACGCCCGCTGCACACGCGCATCGGTCTCGTAGACCATGTTGTCGCGCAGGTAGTCGAAGCCGAATTCGTTGTTGGTGCCGTACGTGATGTCCGCAGCGTACGCTTCCTGCTTCGCGGCGTGATCCATCTGCGACAAATTGATGCCGACCGACAGACCGAGGAAGTTGTAAAGGCGCCCCATCCATTCGGCGTCGCGCTGTGCAAGGTAATCGTTCACCGTGACGACGTGCACGCCACGCCCAGACAGCGCATTCAGATAGACCGGCAGCGTGGCGACCAGCGTCTTGCCTTCGCCAGTACGCATTTCGCCGATCTTGCCGTAGTGCAGAACCATGCCGCCAATCAGCTGCACGTCGAAGTGGCGCATTTTCAGCACCCGCTTGCTGGCCTCGCGGCAGACCGCGAAAGCCTCCGGCAGGAGCTTGTCGAGCGACTCGCCGCTCGCGATGCGCTGGCGGAATTCACCCGTTTTGGCGCGCAGTTGATCGTCCGTCAATTGCTCGATCTGCGGCTCGAGCGCATTGATCGCCGCGACGGTCTTTTGATATTGCTTGACCAACCGCTGGTTGCGGCTGCCAAAAATCTTCTGTAGGAAACCGGTGGTCATCGGATCGGTGTCTGCGTCGCGGCTTCGGCTGGTTCGCGGCGTGCAGTTCATGCACGTGCGCTCCGGGGTCGGAAATGCCTCGGCGGCTTAGTCCAAGAGTGAATTCGAATCGGGCATTTTAGCACGCGCCCCCGCCCGCGCTTGTGTCAGCGGTGCGACGGCGACATGGATCCAAAGCCCGCCGCAGTGCCCTTCGACGGCACCCATCGGGGCGGGTTCGCGTGCATCCTGCGCGGTACAATCGCGGCGTGAACGCGCATTGGGCGCGAACCCGCCGTCACTATCAAACATGAGCCGTTTTCCGTCCTTTTCAAGGCCGCCGCCCAAGCAGTTCAACGCGCGCCGCCCGCAGCCCGTCGCCGAAGTGCTCAATCGCACCGACGCGTTCGCGGCCCTGCGCGCGGGCGTCGAGCAGATTGCCGCGCTCGAAAAGGATCTGCGCGAATTGCTGCCCGACTATCTGGCAACCAGCGTCGAGCCGGGCTTCATTAAGGAAGGCGTACTGGCCCTGTTTGCCGGACACAACGCATTGGCGGCACGCCTGCGGCATCTCGAGCCACGGCTGTTGTCCGATCTGCAGCAGCGCGGCTGGCCGGTTAATGCGTTGCGGATTCGCGTGCGGCCGCAGCCCGCCAAGGGACCGCCGCCGGTCAAGCAGGCACGCATGACGCCTGCTGGCGCGGACGCCTTGCACGCACTCTCCGAATCGCTCGCCCCGTCGCCATTGCAGGAGGCGTTGGCGAAAATGGCCGCGCGGCATCGGAGAAATCGCTGAACAAAAAATAAGCGGCCCAGAGGGGCCGCTTATTTTTCATCCGTTCGCTTCGGACAATCCGCGCCGAAGACCAGAGACGTCAGGCAAACGCTGTCTGCGTCTCGTACGCAAAGCCGCGCGGGGCCTTCTGGGTGTCGTCGAACGTGACAATTTCGTACGCATCTTCATGCGCCAGCAGCTCGCGCAGCAGCGCATTGTTCAGCCCGTGGCCCGACTTGTATGCCGTGTACGAAGCCAGCAGCGGATGGCCGACCACGTACAGATCGCCGATTGCGTCGAGCATCTTGTGCTTCACGAATTCGTCGTCGTAACGCAGGCCGTCGTTGTTCAGAATGCGGTATTCGTCCAGCACGATCGCGTTATCCATGCTGCCGCCGCGCGCCAAACCGAGTTCACGCATCGTTTCCACTTCATGCGCAAAGCCAAACGTGCGCGCCCGGGCAATTTCCCGCACGTACGACGTATTGGCGAAATCCACTTCCAGCGCCTGGCCGGTCTTATCGACAGCCGGGTGACGGAAATCGATCGTGAATTTGAGCTTGAAACCGAAATACGGGTCGAGGCGCGCGAACTTGTCGCCGTCGCGAATTTCGACCGGCTTGGTGACCTTGATGAATTTCTTCGCCGCGTTCTGTTCTTCGATGCCGGCCGATTGAATCAGAAACACGAAGGACCCTGCACTGCCGTCCATGATCGGGATTTCTTCGGCGGTGACATCGACATACAGATTGTCGATGCCAAGACCCGCGCACGCGGACATCAAATGCTCGACCGTCGATACGCGCGCGCCGTCTTTCTGCAAAACGGAAGCGAGGCGGGTGTCGCCGATCGCCAACGCCGACGCGGGAATATCCACCGGCGTGGGCAAATCCACGCGCGAAAACACGATGCCGGTATCCGGCACCGCCGGGCGAAGCGTCAGGTCGACTTTACGGCCGGAGTGCAGCCCGATGCCGACTGTCTTGACGATCGATTTGATAGTGCGCTGCTTCAGCATGGTGATCTTCTATTCGATTGAAAATCCCAATCGGGACTTTTTATTCCATAGCGCGCATTATACTCCAATACCCTAAGGAGCGTCGTAACACGGTACGTTTCAATCTGTTTCGTTGCATTACTCGACGGGCGCCCGTCAGGGAAAGCGTGACGGGCCGATGTCCGGAACGGAGGCGTTCCCGGTCATCGGCCCGCGTAACGGCCTGTCACAAAAGCGTCTTATTCTCCGTTGCCCTGCTACAACGCGCTTACAGCGCAGGTCCAGGGCGCAGGCCTCGACGCACAGCAACTAGCTCAACGTAGCGAGAATACTACCTGCATCGCTGACTTCGAATTTGCCGGCAGCCTCGACGTTCAACGTCTTGACCACGCCATCGTCGACCACCATCGCGTAGCGCTGGGAACGGATTCCCATGCCACGCGCCGACAAATCCTGCTCGAGACCGAGCGCTCGTGTAAAAGCCGCACTGCCGTCCGCCATCATGCGCACCTTGCCCGAGGCGTGCAGATCGCGTCCCCACACGCCCATTACGAACGCGTCGTTGACGGACACGCACCAGATTTCGTCGATGCCGAGAGCGCGCAACTGCTCGGCGTGCTCGACGTAACCCGGTACATGCTTGGCCGAACAGGTCGGCGTGAACGCGCCCGGCAATCCGAAGATCACCACACGCTTGCCCGCCGTCTGCTCGCGCACGTCGAAGCTGTTAGGTCCGATCGTGCAACCCGCCCGCTCGTCTTCGACCAACTCGAAGAGCGTCGCGTCGGGCAGCTTTTCACCCACTTGAATCATGCTCAGTCCTTTGCATCGATGCGAAGCACGCTCGCACGTTGTCGTGTCGCAGTGAAATGCAGCGATTGCCCGATTGAAGGCTCCGCCGTCCGGCGACAGTCGCCCAATCCGCTTCGCGAATCCGAAGAGGGCACTTGTCCTTGCCGCGAATCTGACGATACGCGACCTGTTTGCCGTTCACCCGCCACGCTCGTGCATTCGTCTGCCGGCGCTGGAAGACCGCGCCGCAGCGAAAGCCTGCTCGCGCGCTCAGTCCGCCTGCTTGCGCAGGAACGCCGGAATGTCGTACGTATCGACGCCTTTTTCCTGCAGCGCCTGCACGTGCGAAGCCGCCGTGTCGCGCGACGTGCGCCACACTGCCGGCGTATCCAGCGCGCCGTAATCGGCGGTGCTGGCGTGCGCCGGTGCGTAGGCAGCGTGTTGCATCGTGCTGATCGGCTGGTTGTCCGTGCCGGTGCGCAGCAGCGTCATCGGTGCCGATTGCTGCTTCTTCGCCGCACGGCCCAGACCCGTTGCCACGACTGTCACGCGCAGCGCGTCGCCCATGGCATCGTCGTACACCGCGCCGAAGATCACGGTTGCATCTTCTGCAGCGTAGCTCTTGATGGTGTTCATCACTTCGCGCGTTTCCGACAGACGCAGCGAACGGCTCGACGTGATGTTGACCAGCACGCCACGCGCGCCCGACAGATCCACACCTTCCAGCAGCGGGCTGGCGACAGCCTGCTCGGCGGCCAGACGCGCGCGATCGACGCCGGCAACCGTCGCCGTGCCCATCATCGCCTTGCCCTGCTCGCCCATCACCGTCTTCACGTCTTCGAAGTCGACGTTCACCAGACCGTCGACGTTGATGATTTCAGCGATACCGGCTACTGCGTTGTTCAGAACGTCGTCGGCGCACTGGAAGCACTTGTCCATTTCGGCGTCATCGCCCATCACCTCGAACAGCTTGTCGTTCAGAACGACGATCAGCGAGTCGACGTGATCCTCCAGTTGCTGCGAACCAGCTTCTGCCACACGCATGCGCTTGCCGCCTTCGAATTCGAACGGCTTGCTGACCACGCCAACAGTCAAGATACCCATTTCCTTGGCGATCTGCGCGACCACCGGCGCGGCTCCCGTACCCGTGCCGCCACCCATGCCCGCGGTGATGAACACCATGTGCGCGCCAAGCAGTGCATCGGCGATGCGCTCACGTGCTTCTTCTGCTGCCGCGCGGCCCATTTCCGGCTTGGCACCAGCGCCAAGACCCGTATTGCCGAGCTGGATCACCGCAGTTGCGCGCGAACGCGACAGTGCCTGGGCGTCCGTGTTCATCACGATGAAGTCGACGCCTTGTACGCCCTTGTTGATCATGTGCTGAACGGCATTGCCGCCAGCGCCACCTACTCCGACCACCTTGATGATGGTGCCGTTCGTTTCGGTTTCCAGCATCTGGAATTCCATGTTGCCTCCGTCAAGATAAAAAATTGCAGCCACTCGGCCGTTATTCGGCAGGAGATCGGGCAACCCCCTGTCGCGCGCCGGCCGCCGGCACCAGCGCGTATTTCGTCAACTGATTCGTAATCTTTAGAAGTTGCCGAGGAACCAGTCCTTCATTCTCGAGAAGACCTGTCCCATCGACCCCGACTGCACCGCGACCTTGCGGCCGCGCATCCGTTGCGAGCGTCCTTCGAAGAGCAGACCCATCGCCGTCGAATAACGCGGGTTGCGTACCACGTCCGCAAGACCGCCTGCGTATTCCGGCACGCCGATGCGCACCGGCTTCAGGAAAATGTCCTCGCCGAGCTCGACCATGCCGAGCATCATCGACGCGCCGCCGGTCAGCACTACGCCGGAGCTCAGCAGTTCCTCGTAACCCGACTCGCGCACCACCTGCTGCACGAGCGAAAACAGTTCTTCGACGCGCGGCTCGATCACCGCTGCGAGTGCCTGGCGCGACAGCGTGCGCGGACCGCGCTCGCCAAGACCCGGCACTTCGATCATCTCGTCCGGATCGGCCAACGCCTGCTTGGCAATGCCGTAATCGACCTTGATGTCTTCCGCGTCCGGCGTCGGCGTGCGCAAGGCCATCGCGATGTCGCTCGTGATCTGGTCGCCGGCGATGGGAATCACCGCCGTGTGGCGAATCGCGCCTTCGCTGAAAATCGCGATGTCCGTCGTGCCGCCGCCGATATCGACCAGCACCACGCCGAGTTCTTTTTCGTCTTCCGTCAGCACCGCCAGCGACGACGCCAGCGGCTGCAAGATCAGATCGTTCACTTCGAGCCCGCAGCGGCGCACGCACTTCACGATGTTCTGCGCCGCGCTCACCGCGCCGGTCACGATGTGCACCTTCACTTCCAGACGAATGCCGCTCATGCCGATCGGCTCGCGCACGTCCTCCTGGCCGTCAATGATGAATTCCTGCGTCAGGATGTGCAGGACCTGCTGATCGGTCGGGATGTTGATCGCCTTGGCCGTCTCGATCACGCGCGCCACGTCGGTCTGCGTGACTTCCTTCTCCTTGATCGCCACCATGCCGCTCGAATTGAAACTGCGGATATGACTGCCGGCGATCCCGGTAAATACGTTGGTGATCTTGCAGTCGGCCATCAGTTCGGCCTCTTCGAGCGCACGCTGAATGGACTGCACGGTGGCTTCGATGTTCACCACCACGCCCTTCTTGAGCCCTTTCGATTCGCTCTGGCCGAGACCGATCACCTCGTAGTGACCCTCGCCCTTCAACTCGGCGACGATGGCCACCACCTTCGACGTCCCAATGTCGAGGGCGACCAGCAGATCTTTATAGTCTTTACTCATAGCGTGCTCATTGCGTGTGATGTCCGTTTACTTCTTGCCCTTGTCGGGTTCGCTGATAAAGCGCATGCCAGCGGCACGAATCGCGAAACCGTTCGGATAGCGCAAGTCCGCATACTCGATAGCCTTTCCCCAACGTTGCGTCACCGCGTTCCACGCCGCAGTCAGGCGCCGGCTGCGATCGAGCAGCGTGTCCTGATTGCGTTCGCGCCCCAGTTCCACTTGCGTGCCGTTCGACAGTTTCACCGTCCACGCGTAGCGCGGCGACAGCGTCACTTCATCCGGCGTCGCGCCCAAAGGCGCAAACCACTTCTTGAAGTCGCGATATCGCGCGACGACTTCCTTTGCCGTGCCGTCCGGGCCGTCGAATGCGGGCAGTTCCTGGTCGAGCTCGCCCTGATTCGCGGTGAACAGCTCGCCGTCGACGCTCACCAGTTGATCGCTGCCCCACGTCCCAAGCGGTTTGTACTCCTCGAGCGTGACAGCCAGCGCATTGGGCCAGACGCGCCGCACGCTCGCGTGACGCACCCACGGCATCTGTTCGAACGCCTGACGCGCGACGTCGAGATCCACCGTGAAAAAGTTGCCCTTCAAGCGTCCGACTACGCCGGCGCGCACCGTCGGCGAATTGATGTGCTCGGTGTCGCCGTCGATCTTGATTTCGCGCAGCGCGAAATTCGGGCGCTGGATCAGCCAGTAACCGCCTGCCGCCAGCAGCGCGAGCACCAGCAACGCATGCAAGGCGTTGGCGGCGAGATTGAGCTGGCGAACGTTGTTCCACATGGTGTTGCTTTCGGGTCGCCCCGGTTAGTCCTTAAGCGTCAGCGCCAACACGCCGACAACCAGTTCCTGATAGCTGATGCCCACCGCACGCGCTGCCTTCGGCGGCAGTGAGTGATCGGTCATGCCGGGCGCTGTGTTCACTTCGAGGAAATACGGGTTGCCGTCCGCGTCCAGCATGAAATCGGCGCGCCCCCAATCGGTGCAGCCGAGCACGTCGAATGCGCGGCGCGCCAGTGCCTTCAAACGCTGCTCCTCGTCCGACGCGAGACCGCAAGGAATCAGGTACTGCGTGTCGTTGGCGATGTACTTCGCGTGGTAGTCGTAGAACTCGCCGGCCGGCACGATACGGATCACCGGCAGATCGAGATCGCCGGCGATGCACGCGGTGTACTCGCCGCCGCCTTCGATGCTCTTTTCGACCACGACGATCCTGTCGTACTTGACCGCTTCGATCAGCGCCGCGGGCAGTGCATCGACGCTCTTCACCTTGATGACCGCGACGCTCGAACCTTCACTCGCCGGCTTCACGAAGAGCGGCAAGCCAAGTTTCGCGACGATGTCTTTCGCACGCGCGTCGTAGTCGTCGCCACGCAGCACGGCTTCGAACGGCGGTGTCGGAATACCGAGTTGCTGCCACACGAGCTTGGTGCGGAATTTGTCCAGACCGAGCGCCGAACCGAGCACGCCGCTCCCCGTGTAGCGGATGCCGTAAAAATCGAGCGCGCCCTGGATCTGGCCGTTTTCGCCATAGCCGCCATGCAGCGCATTGAACGCTCGCACGAAGCCTTCATCCTTCAACGCGGCGAGCGGACGCTCGGCCGGGTCGAACGGATGCGCGTCGATACCGGCGTCGCGCAGACCTTGCAGCACGAGCCGCCCGGAATTGAGCGACACCTCACGCTCGGCGGAATCGCCACCGAGCAGCACTGCCACCTTGCCGAAATGTTTGGGGTCGATACCGCTCATCTCACACCTTCGTTTCTTGCGCAAGGCGAACCGGCACACCGCCGATCGAACCTGCGCCCATCGTGATCACCACATCGCCGTCGCGCACTACTGCCGAGAGCGCATCCGGCACTTCATCCACCGTATCGACAAACACCGGCTCGACCTTGCCCGCCACGCGCAACGCCCGCGCCAACGCGCGGCCGTCCGCCGCGACGATCGGCGCTTCGCCGGCCGAATAGACTTCGGTCAGCACGAGTGCATCGACCGTCGACAGCACCTTCACAAAATCTTCGAAGCAATCGCGCGTGCGCGTAAAACGGTGTGGCTGGAACGCCAGCACCAGACGCCGCCCCGGAAACGCGCCGCGCGCCGCCGCCACCGTGGCCGCCATTTCGACCGGGTGGTGGCCGTAGTCGTCGACCAGCGTGTACGCGCCGGCGGCCTTGCCTTCCGACACGACCGGCACTTCGCCGTAGCGCTGGAAGCGCCGGCCCACGCCGTTGAAATCCGCCAGCGCTCGCTGGATATCGGCATCTTTCACTTCAAGTTCAGTCGCAATGGCAATGGCGGCCAAGGCGTTCTGCACGTTGTGCTCGCCCGGCAGGTTCAGCACGATGTCGATCGGCGGAGCGTCTTCGCGCATTGCCGTGAAATGCATCTTGCCGCCGCGCGCTTCGACGTTGACCGCGCGCACTTGCGCATCCGGCGCGAAGCCGTAGCGGATGATCGGCTTCGACACGAACGGCAGGATTTCCTTCACGTTCGGATCATCGACGCACAGCACCGCGATTCCGTAGAACGGCAGGCGGTGCGTGAATTCGATGAACGCCTGCTTGAGCCGCGCGAAGTCGTGGCCGTAGGTGTCCATGTGATCGGCGTCGATGTTCGTGATGACTTCGATCACCGGGAACAAGTTCAGGAACGATGCATCCGACTCGTCCGCTTCGGCGACAATGAAGTCGCCCGTACCGAGCCGCGCATTCGCGCCCGCGCTGATCAGGCGGCCGCCGATCACGAAAGTCGGATCGAGGCCGCCGGCCGCCAGCACGCTCGCCACCAGCGAGGTGGTCGTAGTCTTGCCGTGCGTGCCGGCAATCGCGATGCCTTGCTTCAGGCGCATCAGTTCCGCGAGCATTACGGCGCGCGGCACGATCGGAATCCGTCGATGGCGCGCGGCCAGCACCTCCGGGTTGTCGCTGCGCACCGCGGTCGAGACGACCACCGCGTTCGCGCCTTCGATGTTCTCGGCTGCGTGGCCAATAGCGGTCCGCGCGCCGAGCGCGGCGAGGCGATCGGTGACCGGGTTGCTCGCGAGATCCGAGCCGCTCACCTGATAGCCGAGATTGACCAGCACCTCTGCGATGCCGCTCATGCCGACACCGCCGATGCCGACAAAGTGAATGTGTTTGACGATGTGTTTCATTGCTTTCCTTCCAGGCTCGGGCTCGGGGTCCAACCCGCCACGGTCGCGCAAATCTGCGCAACCTGTTCCGTGGCGTCGGGTTTCGCGAGCGAGCGCGAACGCTCCGCCATCTCCGCGAGGGTCTCTCGCGTCTGGCTGCGCAACCAGTCGGCGAGCGTTTCCGCCGACAAATCGCGTTGCTGCACGAGCAGCGCCGCGCCGTGGTCGGCGAGGAACGCTGCATTTGTTGTTTGGTGATCGTCTACTGCAAACGGGAATGGCACGAAGAACGCCGCCACGCCCACCGCTGAAATCTCCGACACCGTCATCGCGCCCGAACGGCAGATCACCAGATCCGCGTTCGCGTAAGCGCTCGCCATGTCGTCGATGAACGGCACGAGCTGCACGTCGGTACCGGTTTGCAAACCGGCCGACGCATAGTGCTCGCGCAGCGCGTCGATATGCTTCGCGCCCGCCTGATGCACGATGCGCGGACGTTCGTTCGGCGCGAGCCGAGCAACCGCTCGCGGCACCACTTCGTTCAATGCCGCCGCGCCCAGACTGCCGCCCACCACCAGCACATTCAGCGGACCGCTGCGCTGCGCGTAGCGTGCTTTGGGTGCGATTGCGCGCGCAAGTTCCGCACGAATCGGGTTTCCGGTCCACTCGCCGTGCGGCAGCGCGTTCGGGAACGCAACCAGCACGCGTTTGGCGAGTTTCGCGAGCACCTTGTTCGCGAGACCCGCAATCGAATTCTGTTCATGCAGTACGAGCGGGCAGCCGCTCAACGCGGTCATCAGGCCCGCCGGAAACGTGATGTAACCGCCCATGCCGAGCACGACGTCGGGCTTCACGCGACGCAGCACGCTCAGGCTCTGCATACAGGCGCGCAGCAGATTCAGCGGCAGCATCAGCTTGGTCTTCATGCCCTTGCCGCGCAGACCGCCGAAGCGCACGTATTCCATCGGGATGCCGTGTTTCGGTACCAGCGTCGCTTCCATGCCTGCGGGGTTGCCGAGCCAGACCACCTTCCAACCCCACGCCTGCATCAGGTGCGCGACCGCGAGCCCCGGGAACACGTGTCCCCCGGTGCCGCCGGCCATCACCATCAGCGTGCGTTGCGGCAGAGCGGTCATACCTTCCCCCCACGCATCAACACGAATGACAACGACGCGTTTTGGCTCCGGCCGCTGCGCTTAACTTCGCGCGCGCTGCGCACGAAGTTAGCCTTCGCCGAAATCGTGTGTTGCTGCGCGGGGGTCATACCTTCCCCCCACGCATCAACACACGATTTTCATAATCCACCCGCATCAGCACCGCCACCGCGACGCAGTTCAGCACGATGCCCGAGCCGCCGTAGCTGACGAGCGGCAATGTGAGACCCTTGGTCGGCAGCAGGCCGAGATTCACACCCATGTTGATGAAGGTCTGCGCGCCGAACCAGATGCCGACGCCCTTCGCCACCAAGCCCGCAAACGTGCGGTCGAGTGCGAGCGCCTGACGGCCGATCTCGAATGAACGGCGCACGATCCAATAGAACATCAGGATCACCACCAGCACGCCGACAAAACCCAGCTCCTCGCCGATCACCGCGAGGATGAAGTCGGTGTGCGCCTCCGGCAGGTAGTTGAGCTTCTCTACACTGCCGCCGAGACCCACGCCGAACCACTCGCCGCGGCCGAACGCGATCAGCGAGTGCGTCAATTGATAAGCCTTGCCTTGCGCGTAACGGTCGTCCCACGGATCGAGGTAGGCGAAGATCCGCTCTCGACGCCACGGCGATGCCCACACCAGCAAGCTGAACGTGCCCACCGCCGTCGCTACGAGCCCGCCGAACAGCTTGCCGTTCACGCCGCCCAGAAACAGCAGGCCCATCGCGATCGCGGCGATCACCATGAACGCCCCCATATCCGGCTCGAGCAGCAGCAACGCGCCGACGAGCCCCACCGCCACCGCCATCGGCAAAAAGCCCTTGGCGAGACTGTGCATGTACTCCTGTTTGCGCACGGTGTAGTTCGCTGCGTAGATCGTCACGGCGAGCTTCATGATTTCCGACGGCTGCATGTTCGTGATGCCGAGCGGAATCCAGCGGCGCGCGCCGTTCACGCCCTTGCCGACATGCGGAATCAGCACGATCACCAGCGCGACCAGCGAAATCAGGAAGAGCTTCGGCGCGTATTTGTCCCACGTCGAGATCGGGATGCGGAACGACACGACACCGATCACCGAGCCCATCACCACGAAAATGATCTGCCGCACGAGGAACGCGTAATCGCGATACGACGCGTACTTCGGCGAATCGGGCATCGCGATCGACGCCGAATACACCATCACGACACCGAGGCCGAGCAACGCGACGACCACCCACAGCAGCGAGTGATCGTAGTCCAACATCCGCGAGCGCAGCGGACGCACGCCGTTGACGGCGCTCGCGAGACCGCTGCCGCCGGTGCGGCCGGACGTGCGGCCCGTGTGGCCTGAACTGCCTGCATCGCCTTGACCGGCCCGTGACCCGGCGAGGCGCGACCCGAAGCGTTCCGACCAGCTCATATCATCGTCCCCCGTTCGGCAGCGATGTCTTCCACCGTGCTGCGGAACACCGCCGCACGATGCGCGTAACCCTTGAACATGTCGAAACTCGCGCAAGCCGGCGACAGCAGCACGGCGTCGCCCGGTTGCGCCAATGCCGTTGCGGCGCGCGTGGCTTCTTCGAGCGTGGCGTGATCGCTCAGCGCGATGCCGGTATGTTCGAGCGCGGTACGAATCTGCGGCGCGTCGCGGCCGATCAGCATCACGGCGCGGCACCAGCGCGTCACCGGCTCGGCGAGCGGCTCGAAATCCTGGCCCTTGCCGTCGCCGCCGGCGATCAGCACGGCGCGTTGCGCGAGGCCATCGAGCGCGGCAACCGTCGCGCCGACATTCGTGCCCTTGCTGTCGTCGACGTAATCGATGCCTTCGATCGATGCGATCAACTCCACCCGATGCGGCTCGCCGCGGTATTCACGCAGACCGTGCAGCAGCGGCGCGCCCGGCAGACCGATCGCACGCGCCAACGCATACGCGGCGAGCGCATTCGCGGCGTTGTGCAGACCGCGAATCCGCAAGGCGTCGGCGGGCATCAAACGCTTGAGCGCGATGCTCGGCGGCGCGACCGTTTCGTTCTTGCGACGGCGCTTCGGCTGCGGCTCGTCGCTCGCGTCGCGATCGTGCGCTTCGACCAGCCACACGATGCCGTTGTCGCGCAGCAGACCGTAGTCGCCGTCGCTCTTCGGCTCGGTGACGCCGAAGGTGATCACCTCAGCGTCGCTGTCCGCAGAAGGCGCGAGCGCCATCACGCGCGTGTCGTCGCGATTCAGCACGCGCACGGTTTGTGTACCAAAGATTCGGCCCTTCGCAGCGGCATACGCGTCGAGGCCGCCGTGCCAGTCCAGGTGATCCTGGGTGATGTTCAGAATGACCGCGGCGTCGGGACTAAACGTGTGCGCGGTTTCCAGCTGGAAGCTGGACAACTCGAGTACCCACACGTCGGGCAACGCGGTGTTGTCGATCGCTTCGGTCAGCTTGTCCAGCGCGGCCGGGCTGATGTTGCCCGCCACGGCGACCCGCTTGCCAGCGCGTTCGCACAGCAGGCCGGTCAGGCTCGTCGTGGTGGTCTTGCCGTTGGTGCCGGTGATCGCGATCACCTTCGGCGCGTAGCCGCTCTCGCCGAGCGTCTTCAGCGCTTGCGAAAAGAACTCGAGTTCGCCCCACACGGGAATGTCCCGCTCACGCGCCGCCGTGATCAGCGGCAGCAGATCGTCGGCGAGCGGCGACAACCCCGGGCTGATCGCAAGCAGTTCAACGCCTTCGAGCAGCACCGGCGCAAACGGGCCGCCGACGAAATCGGCGTCGACGCCGTGCGCTTCGAGCGCGGACAGGTTCGGCGGCACCTCGCGCGTATCGGCCACACGCAGCCGACAGCCGTGCCGCGCGCACCAGCGCGCCATCGCGAGACCGGATTCACCCAGTCCCAGCACGAGCACCATCGGCTTTTGCCGATCCCGAAACTTCTCGCCAAACATCGCCTGCTTCCCCTAAATACCGCTTAACGCAACTTGAGCGTGGACAAACCGAACAGACACAACATCAGCGTGATGATCCAGAAACGCACGACCACCTGCGTTTCCTTCCAACCCGACAATTCAAAATGGTGATGCAGCGGCGCCATCTTGAAGAGCCGCCGCCCTTCGCCGAAACGCCGCTTGGTGAACTTGAACCACGCAACCTGCAACATCACGGAGAGCGTCTCCGCGACGAAAATGCCGCCCATGATGAACAGCACGATTTCCTGACGCACGATCACCGCGACCGTGCCAAGCGCGCCGCCGAGCGCCAGCGCGCCGACGTCGCCCATGAACATCTGCGCCGGGTGCGTGTTGAACCACAGAAACGCGAGCCCCGCTCCGCCCATCGCCGAGCAGAAAATCAGCAGTTCGCCCGCGCCGGCGATATGCGGAAACAGCAGGTACTTCGAGTAGACCGAACTGCCCATCACATACGCGAACACGCCGAGCGACGCGCCGACCAGCACGACCGGCATGATCACGAGGCCGTCGAGACCGTCGGTGAGATTCACCGCATTGCTCGCGCCGACGATCACCAGATACGTCAGCACGATGAAGCCCCACACGCCGAGCGGATAGCTGATCGATTTGACGAACGGCAGCATCAGGTCGGCACGCGCCGGCAAGCCCATTGACAAGCCGCTGCGCACCCACGCCATGAACAGGTCGAACACACGCACATTGCTGGCTTCGGACACGCTGAAGGCCAGATAAACAGCGGCAAACAGACCGATCACCGACTGCCAGAAATACTTTTCACGCGACGACATGCCGCGCGGATCCTTGTAGACCACCTTGCGGTAATCGTCGACCCAGCCGATCACGCCGAAACCGAACGTGACGAGCATCACGATCCAGATGAAGCGGTTGGTCAGATCGGCCCACAACAGCGTCGCCACGGCGATACCGAGCAGAATCAGCACGCCGCCCATGGTCGGCGTACCGGATTTGACGAGGTGCGTTTGCGGGCCGTCCTTGCGCACGGCCTGGCCGACCTTCATCGCGGTCAGCTTGCGAATCACCCACGGGCCACAGACGAGCCCGATCAGCAGTGCGGTGATGGTTGCCATCACCGCACGGAAAGTCAGATAACTGAACACGCGCAAGAAGCTTGCGTCATTCTGCAGCCATTGCGCCAGCGCCAGTAGCATGCTTCGGTCCTTCTATTTCAATGTGCGGCGGGCGCATTGCCCGCTGCGTTGGGTTGTGGACTCGTTACGGCGTCCACCACGCGCTCCATTTGCATGAAGCGCGAGCCTTTCACGAGAAGCGTTGCAGCGGAACCGAAACCGGCCTGCTGCAATTGCGCGATCAGCGTGCCGACATCGGCGACGTGATGCGCATTGGCGCCGTACGCGGCGCAGGCGTCGCGCGAGGCGTCGCCCAATGCGTACAGCGCGTCGATACCGCGTTCTTTCGCGTATGCACCGATCTCGCGGTGAAACGCCGGACCGCTATCGCCGACTTCACCCATATCGCCCATCACCAGCACGCGCGGCGAGGCTTGCGACGCGAGCACGTCGATCGCGGCGCGCATCGAGTCGGGGTTCGCGTTATAGGTGTCGTCAATCACGGTTGCGCCGGCGAGCGTGCCGAGCGCGGCGCGCTTCACCTGCAACCGGCCCTTCACCGCGCCGAACGATTCGAGGCCACGCTTGATCGCGTCGAGCGAAACGCCTGCGGCAAGCGCCGCTGCGGTCGCGGCCAGCGCGTTGTGGGCGTTGTGGTTGCCGAGCACCTGCAACGTGACGTCGATATGGCCTTCCGGTGTATCGACGCTCAGAAGATTGCCGGCGAACGTGCCTGTTACCGCGGCCTCGGTCGTCCGGTCATCCGAGTTCAACGCGAAATCGAAGATCCGGTTGCCGGTTGCGGCGACGCTCCAGATGCTCGCGTAGGCGTCGTCAGCCGGGAACACGGCAACGCCTTCCGGGGACAGCGCGTGAATCACGCTTGCGTGTTCAAGCGCGACCGCTTCGACCGTCGCCATGAATTCCTGATGCTCGCGCTGCGCGTTGTTCACGACCGCGACGGTCGGCTCAGCGATCTTCGCGAGCACCGAGGTTTCACCCGGATGGTTCATGCCGAGCTCGACCACCGCCAGTCGATGCGCGGCGTTCAGGCGGAACAGCGTCAGCGGCAGGCCGACGTCGTTATTGAAATTGCCCGCGGTCGCGAGGCGAGCGTCCGCGCCGACCGCAGCGGCGAAAATCGCCGCGATCATTTCCTTGACCGTCGTCTTGCCGTTGCTGCCCGTCACCGCGACGAGCGGCGCGCTGAACCTGCGACGCCAGCCGCGTGCAAGCGCGCCCAACGCAACGCGGGTATCGGCCACGTGCAAGGCGGGGATACGCCAGTCGCTGGGACTGCGCGCGACCAATGCGGCCGTGACGTTGCGCGACGCGACATCCGGCAGGAAGTCGTGCGCATCGAAACGCTCACCCTTCAACGCGACGAACAGATCGCCCGGACCGGCGCTGCGGCTATCGGTCGACACGCGCTCGAACGCGACGCTCCCGTCTCCGAGTACGGTGGCGCCGGGAATCAGCGCGGCGGCTTCGCTCAGCGAGAACATCGCGACACCTCGCCGGGTCATTCGCCACCTCCGCGGGTGTGAGTCGCACGCGACGCGAGCGCGAGGCGAGCGTGGTCCTGATCGGAGAAAGCGCGTTTCTTACCCATGATTTCCTGTGTTGCTTCGTGCCCTTTACCAGCCAGCACGATGACGTCTTCGCGCGCGGCGCCGCGGACCGCTTGCAGGATCGCGCTCGCGCGGTCCTCGATACAGCGCGCCTTCGACGCGTCTTTCATGCCGGTAGCAATCTGTTCGATGATCGCGTGCGGATCTTCGCTGCGCGGGTTGTCGCTGGTCACGACGACCCCGTCGGCGAGCCTCTCGGCAATCGCGCCCATCAGCGGACGTTTGGTCGCGTCGCGGTCGCCGCCGCAGCCGAACATGCAGATCAGTTCGCCGCCACGAGCAAGCGCCATCGGGCGCAGTGCTTCCAGCGTCTTTTCCAGCGCGTCCGGCGTGTGCGCGTAATCGATCACGACGAGCGGTTCGTCGTTCTGCAAGCGGCCGCCCAGACGCTGCATGCGGCCGTTTACCGGCTCGAGCTTCGCCAGTTCGGCGAGCGCGGCGTCGAACGGGACGTCCGCGGCGAGCAGCGCGCCGAGCACGCCGAGCAGATTGCTGACGTTGAATGCGCCGAGCGTTTGCACTTCGACTTCGGCGCTGCCCCAATCCGAGGTGCTCAGATGGAACGCCGTGCCGGTGGCGGTGGCGCGCACGTTCGAGGCCGTGAGCCACGCATCGGCTTGCGGCGTGTCTTCGAGCGCTTCGTCGAGACCGTAGGCGATTGTGCGCGCCTGGTCTTTCGCGCCGGCGAGCAGGCGGCGGCCGGCCGCGTCGTCACGGTTGATCACCGCGGCACGCAGCTCAGGCCACACAAACAGACGCGCCTTCGCCGTTTCGTAGGCTTCGAACGTGCCGTGATAGTCAAGGTGGTCTTGCGTGAGATTCGTGAACACGGCGATATCGAACGCGGTGCCGTTCGCGCGGCCTTGATGCAGCGCGTGCGACGACACCTCCATCGCCACGGCTTGAGCGCCCGCGTCGCGCAGCTGCGCGAGACTGCGCTGAAGCTGCGGCGCGTCGGGCGTCGTGAAGCCGGTATGCACGAGTTGGCCCGGCAAACCTGTGCCGAGCGTGCCGATGATCGCGCAGCGCGTGCCGAGCGCGGTCAGCGCCGCCGAGATCCATTGGCTGCACGAGGTCTTGCCGTTAGTGCCAGTGACGCCGATCGCCAGCATCGCGTCGCTCGGATCCTTATACCAGGCGCTCGCAATCGGGCCCGCCAGTTCGTTCAGCGCCGGTACGGCGAGCGTCGTCACCGGATCGATCGTGCCGTTGAAACCTTCCGGCTGAACCAGCACGGCCGCCGCGCCGCGCGCGATCGCGCCCCCAATGAACGGGCGGTTGTCCGCGCCGTCGACCGTGTAAGCGAAAAACGCATCGCCCGCGGCGAGCGAGCGCGTGTCGGCATGCAGATGCGCTTCTGGCCGCACGTGGGCGTGCAGCCAGGTCAAGGCATCGGCGATCTGCCGGTGCGCCGGATGCGTCTGACGCAGCGCGCTCATCGCTCCACTCCGGGATGGCTTTTCGAGTTGGCGGCGATCGTCATTTTCTTCGCGCCGCCGCTGGTGGAGAGTTTTTTCACCGTTGCGGCTGCGGGCGGTGCGCTCGGCGCAGCAGGTGCCGAATCGTCCGACACCACCATTTGCTTGACCGGCATGTCCGGCGGCACATTCAGCGAGCGCAGCGTATCGCCGACGATCGCCGAAAACACCGGACCCGACACCTGACCGCCGAAGTGGCTGCCCGCGGTCGGCTCGTCGACCGAAACGGCCACGACGATGCGCGGATTCGGCATCGGCGCCATGCCGACGAACGACGCGCGGTACTTCGAATGGTCGTAGCCGTGAGCGCCGTGCTTGTACGCGGTACCGCTCTTGCCGCCTACGCGATATCCCGGCACGGCCGCATCCGGCGACGTGCCACCCGGCGCCGTCACGGTTTCGAGCATGGCTCGCACTTCGCGCGCGGTGGTCGGCGCGAAGATTTGCGGCCCAGTCGCCGGCTGATCGCCAGGCGTGCGGAAAATCGACACCGGCATGATCTCGCCGTCATGCGCGATCGCGGTATACGCGCGGCCCAGCTGGAACAGCGACACCGACAAGCCGTAACCGTACGACATGGTGGCCTGCTCGATCCGGCGCCAGCTCTTCCACGGACGCAGACGGCCAGCCGCCGCGCCTGGAAAGCCGACCTTCGGCGCCTGGCCGAGACCGATGCTGGTGTACATGTTCCACATCTCTTCGGGCTTGAGCTGCATTGCGATCTTCGTCGCGCCGATGTTGCTCGACTTCTGGATCACACCGCCCACCGTCAGCACGCCGAACGCGCTGTCGTCGGTGATCGGCGCGCCGTCGAGCACAAAGCGGCCCGGCCCCGTATCTACCAGTGTAGTCGGCGACACGCGGTGCAGATCGAGCGCGAGCGACACCGTGAACGGCTTCATGATCGAGCCCGGCTCGAAGGTGTCGGTCAGGATACGGTTGCGCAACTGATCGCCGGTCAGGTGCGAACGGTCGTTCGGGTTGTACGTCGGGTAATTGACGAGCGCCAGCACTTCGCCGGTACGCACGTCGATCACCATCGCGGCGCCGGCTTTCGCCTTGAATTTCTCGACAGCCGCTTTCAGGTTCGTATAGGCGATGTACTGGATCTTGCTGTCGATCGACAGGTCGACGTCCTTGCCGTTGTGCGGCACGACCTGTTCGTCCACATCTTCAATGATGTGGCCGATCCGGTCCTTGATCACGCGACGGCTGCCCGACATGCCGGCCAGCAGCTTCTGGTCGCCGAGTTCGACGCCCTCCTGGCCTTCGTCTTCGACATTCGTAAAGCCGATCAGATGAGCCGTGATCTCGCCTTCCGGATAGAAGCGCTTGTACTCGTCGCGCGCATAAATGCCGGGAATGTCGAGCGCGGTGACCTTCTCGGCGACGTCGACCGGCACCTGGCGCTTCACGTAGACGAAGGTCTTGTCCTCCGACAGCTTGGCGCGCAGTTCCGTATTGGTCATGCCGAGCAGCTTGCCGAGCGCGGTCAGCTTGTCCGCGCCGAGATCGTCCGGCACCGATTCGGGAATCGCCCAGATAGCGCGCACCGGCAGACTCGTGGCGAGCACGAGACCGTTGCGGTCGAGAATCTTGCCGCGCGTGGCCGGCAGTTCGAGCCGGCGCTGATAGCGGATCTCACCCTGCTTCAGATAGAAAGCGTTGCCCGGCCCCTGAATCCAGAAGGCGCGCGCGGTCAGCGCGACGAACGCCATGAACAGCAGGAACACGACGAGTCTCGAGCGCCACATCGGCAGACGCACCGACAGGATCGGATTCGCCGAGAAGGCCACGCTCTTGCGAGCCGACGATTTTCTCATCGCAGGCCTCCGCGACGAGTCGTGAGCGGCGCCGACGCCGGGTCGGAAGTCGGGATCGGTGCGTCTGCAGCCTTGGCGGCGCCCGGATCGAGCGTCAGGTATTGAGTGCGGCCGGTGCTCACCGACTGCATTTTCAGCGCAGCCGTGGCGGTCTGCTCGATGCGCGAGGTCTTCGACAACGCGCTCTGCTGATATTGAAGCTGCGAATAGTCCTGCTGCAACTGACGCTCCTGCGATTGAGCGCGCTGCAACTGGATAAAGATCTGACGCTGCTGATTGGTCGCGTTGACGACAGACAAGGCGCAGCCCATCACGATGATCAGCAGGAAGATATTGAGGCGATTCATGGTGCAATCCGCTCCGCCACGCGCATCACGGCAGAACGGGCGCGCGGATTCGCGGCGACTTCAGCGTCGCTTGCGAACACGCGGCCGATGATTTTGAGCGGAGGGCTCGGCAGATCGACTGCGCGAATCGGCAGACGGCGATCGACCGCAGGCGTACTGGCGTGCGCCTGCATGAATCGTTTGACGATCCGGTCCTCGAGCGAATGAAAGCTGATGACCACCAGCCGCCCCCCTTGCTCCAACAGCGACAACGCTGCTTCTAAAACGACTTGCAGCTCCGCAAGCTCTTGATTGATGTGAATCCGTATAGCTTGAAAGGTGCGGGTTGCCGGGTCCTTGCCCTTCTCACGGGTTTTGACGACGTTAGCCACGATTTGGGCAAGCTCGCCCGTGCTGACGAGAGGCCCAAGACGGTCGGACTCTGCCCGGCGAGCAACAAGCGCCTTTGCAATCTGAAAAGCAAACCGTTCTTCCCCATAATCTCGTATTACCTCCGTCAGTTCCTGCACCGTGGCCCGCGCCAGCCAGTCAGCGGCAGACTCGCCGCGCGTCGGGTCCATCCGCATGTCGAGCGGGCCGTCGGCGCGGAAGCTGAAACCCCGCTCCGGGTCGTCGACTTGCGGCGACGACACGCCCAGATCCAGTAAAACGCCCGACACCCGCCCTACCCCGCGCTCCGCAATTGCGTCTCGCAGTGAAGCAAAACTCTCGTGCACGATGCCAAAGCGCGGATCCGCAATCTGCTGCGCCGTGGCGATGGCGAGCGGGTCTTTGTCGAATGCGATCAGACGCCCCGACTCGCTCAGCCGCTCCAACACCAGACGGCTATGACCGCCGCGCCCGAAGGTGCCGTCGACATAAACGCCGTCCGCGCGCGTCACCAGCGCATTGACCGCCTCTTCCAGCAGCACCGTGCGATGCTGCAATTCGCTTCCCATCGCAGGTGCCATATATGTATGCCGCGATCAGAACGTGAAATTCTTTAACGCTTCGGGCATGCCCTCGGCGATCGCCGCCTGTTCCTTCGCGGCGTAAGTTTGTGCGTCCCACAACTCGAAGTGACGTCCCATGCCGAGCAGGGTCACTTCTTTTTCCAGCGAGCCCGCCATACGCAACTCCGGCGACACGAGCACGCGCCCCGCGCCGTCCATGTCGACGTCCATTGCATTGCCAAGGAAAATGCGGCGCCACCAGGTTGCGTTCATGGGCAGATTGCCGACCTTCTCGCGAAAGATCTCCCATTCAGGACGCGGAAAGAGCAACAGGCAGCCGTCCGGGTGCTTGGTGATCGTCACCCGGCCTTCTGCCTGTGTCTGCAGCGCATCCCGATAACGAGAGGGAATCGACATCCGCCCTTTCGCATCGAGCGTCAGCGCCGACGCCCCTTGGAACACTTCGCTCTCCCCTTTTACGACGCTTTAGCGCCGGCTGCCCGATCTATGAAAATCTACCCGAAACCGCCCGTGAGATCACACAAAAATACACTTTCTCACACTGTCTCCCACTTTAGAGTAACGCTAAACAGGGGTCAAGGGAGAAGCGCGCTTTTCGAGCGAAATTTGTTTGTTAGAACAAGGACTTAGCACGACTCCCTCACGTCAGACATAAAACGGAAAACCGTTATAAATGAATGAACTAGTGCAACTTGTGAAGGTGATACGTGAAAAGTGCGGGGGAAAGGCGCGGAATGTCAGAGACTGTCAGGCGGGATTGAACGATGTTTGCTGCCGTTTTCGGCGATTCTGGCGGACGGCGCGTAGTGAGCCGTCCCACTTCGAAATGATGGTGCGCGTTTAGGCGCTGAACCTATATGTAATAGGCCGTGCGGGTCATCACCTTCGACACCGCGCGCATCAGCGCTCGCGCCGGCAACGGCAACTCGACGCCGCCTGCGTCCATCGCTGATCGACCGTGCTCTGCTTCGTCCACGCGCATCTGTTCGACGATCGCGCGTGACTCGAGATCGGCTGCGGGCAATTCATCCAGATGGCTATCCAGATGCTGCTCCACCTGGCGCTCGGTTTCCGCCATGAAGCCGAGACTGACGCGATCACCCAGGCGGCCCGCTGCCAGGCCGATTGCCAACGCGCCGGTGTACCAAAGCGGGTTCAACAGACTAGGACGCGAATCGAGCGCCTGAAGGCGCTTTGCGGTCCACGCCAGATGGTCCTCTTCCTCGATCGCCGCGTGATTGAAAACCGCGCGCAAAGACGGCGACTTCGTCGCCAGCTTCTGAGCCTGATAAAGCGCCTGGGCGCACACCTCGCCGACATGGTTCACCCGCATCAGGCCGGCCGAGTGCGCGCGTTCGGCCGGCGAAAGCTCCACGGCCTCCGCCGTCGATTCTTGCGGAACCGGCAACGGACGGCTCATCCGCGATACGCCCGTCATCGAGCGTAAACCCCGATCAAATTCGCTGATCAATTCGTCCAGAAACATGCGGCACTCCCGTAATTCAACAACCGCCCCACCACGCTGACAGGTCCACTCGACAAGGCTTTGCGGCGCAAAACCGGACTCGCGAAGACTTTGTACCCGAGCGAATTTGGCGGCCAATTTGTGATTTTAGACCATGTTGCGTAAACGAAACAGGAACCTTCCTCGGCGTCTCCTTTTTCTTTGTGCCATGTATGCCTTTTGTTACATTACGTGCAACTTCTCGCGAAGTTGGACAGCAAGGCCTCAACGCAACATAAATATTCGCCTTGTACAAAAAATTCGTAGCAAAAGATTCGCAATCCTTGGAGATCATTCGATGAAAAAGTCGCTTCTCGCTCTCGCAGCATTGGGCGCATTTGCAGGCGTCGCTCATGCTCAGAGCAGCGTGACCCTGTACGGTATCGTTGACGAAGGCTTCAACATCAACACCAACGCGGGTGGCAAGCACCTGTACAACCTGTCCAGCGGCGTTCTGCAAGGCTCGCGTTTCGGCCTGCGCGGCGCGGAAGATCTGGGCGGCGGTCTGAAGGCAATCTTCGTGTTGGAAAACGGCTTTGACGTGAACAACGGCAAGCTGGGTCAAGGCGGCCTGATGTTCGGCCGTCAAGCTTATGTCGGTCTGTCGAGCCAGTTCGGCACGGTCACGCTGGGTCGTCAGTACGACTCCGTCGTCGACTACGTCGGTCCGCTGGAAGCCGGTGACCAATGGGGCGGCTACATCGCTGCTCACCCGGGCGACATCGACAACTTCAACAACGCGTACCGTACCAACAACACGGTCAAGTACACGAGCGCCGACTACAACGGCTTCAAGTTCGGCGGCACCTACAGCTTCGGCGGCCAGGCAGGTAACTTCACGGGCAACCAGATCTGGTCGCTGGGCGCTGGCTACAACAACGGTCCGTTGGTCTTGGGCGTTGGCTACTTGAACGCACGCACGCCGGCAGCTTCGGGCGGCCTGTTCAACGACGGCGGCACGATCGCGTCGAACACGGTGAAGGCTACGGGGCCGGATTTCGCCGTGTCGTCGCCGGTCTACGCTGGCTTCGCTTCGGCTAACACGTACCAGGTGATCGGTGCAGGCGGCGCATACACGTTCGGCGCAGCAACGATCGGTGCAACGTACTCGAACATCCGCTTCGCGAACCTGGGTGCTTCGTACGCATCGCCGTTCAAGGGCCAATCGGCTACGTTCAACAACGCGGAAGTCAACTTCAAATATCAGTTGACCCCGGCGTTGCTGGTTGGCGCTGCCTACGACTACACCCGCGGCGCAGACATCGCAGGTGCATCGCGTGCTCAATACCACCAAGGCTCGGTCGGCGTGGACTACTTCCTGTCCAAGCGCACCGACGTCTACGTTATTGGTGTGTACCAGCACGCTCTGGGCTCGACGTTGAGTACGAGCGGTACTGTGGTGGACGCCCATGCTGGCATCAACGGCCTGACGGGTTCGCAGAACCAGAACCAGCTGGCAGCTCGCGTCGGTATCCGCCACAAGTTCTAATAAGTCGTAATAAAGCAGTTTGCCTCAAAGGCGCCTTCGGGCGCCTTTTTTTATGGCATGTGCGCCAGCTGGCTTGCTTGTGTCGAGGCAGCGGCTCAAAGAAAAAAGCCTGGCAGACGAAAGTCTGCCGGGCTCTTTTCTAAGTTGCGCTGCGTTGCTTTGCTTTAGCTGCCTTAGTTTGCGTCGGTGTTGTTAGGCACGGCCGTCGCGCAGCTCCCGGCGCAGAATCTTGCCGACATTGCTCTTGGGCAGTTCCGTGCGGAATTCGACGATTTTCGGCCGCTTGTAGCCGGTCAACTGCTGCTTGCAGTACGCGAAGATGTCCGCATCGGTGAGCGCCGGATCCTTCTTCACGACGAACAGCTTCACCGCTTCGCCCGAATGCTGATCCGGCACGCCGACCGCGGCGACTTCGAACACGCCTGGCAGCTTCGCCACCACATCCTCGATTTCGTTCGGATAAACGTTGAATCCGGACACCAGTATCATGTCCTTCTTGCGATCGACAATCTTGACGAAGCCGCCTTCGTTCATCAAGCCGACGTCGCCCGATTTGAAGAAGCCATCCGGCGTCATGACCTTGGCCGTTTCGTCCGGCCGGTTCCAGTACCCCGCCATCACCTGGGGGCCGCGGATGCAAATTTCACCCGGCTGGCCGAGCTGCACTTCATTGCCTTCGTCGTCGCGAATCGAGATTTCGGTCGACGGCAGCGGCAAACCGATCGTGCCGCTGTATTCGGTGACGGTAACCGGATTGCAGGTCACGCATGGCGACGTCTCCGACAAACCGTACCCTTCGATGATCGGCGTATGCGTATGCTCGTACCAGCGCTTGGCGACCGCTTCCTGCACCGCCATGCCGCCGCCATTGGCCGCGATCAGCTTCGAAAAGTCGAGTTTGTGAAAGTCCGGACTGTTCAGAAGCGCGTTATACAGCGTGTTGACGGCAGGAATCGTCGTGATCGGATAGCCTTGCAGCGACTTGATCATGCCGGGGATGTCGCGCGGATTCGGAATCAGCACGCCAAGACCGCCTGTGCGGATCGTCAGCAGACCGCAAACCGTCAACGCGAACACGTGATAGAGCGGCAACGCGACGACGGTGATGAATTGATCGATGTCGTTGCGGTTCGCTCGCACCGGATCGAGCCAGATCTCCGACTGCAGCACGTTGGCAATCAAGTTCCGATGCAGCAGCGTCGCGCCCTTGGCCACCCCGGTCGTGCCGCCCGTGTATTGCAGGAACGCAACGTCGTCCGGACCTTGCTTGACCGGCTTGAAGCTCTGACGACCGCCCTCTGCGATTGCCGCGTTGAATTTGACGTGTCCCGGCAGACTCCACGCCGGCACCATCTTCTTCACGCGTCGCACGACGAAGTTCACAAGTGCGCCCTTCACACCCATAAGATCGCCCATTGCGGCGACAACAACGTGTTTGACCGACGTATTTCGGACAACCGCCTGCAGTGTCACGGCGAAGTTTTCGAGCAGGATGATCGCTTCCGCGCCGCTGTCCTTGAGCTGATGCTCGAGTTCGCGCGGGGTATAGAGCGGATTCACGTTCACGACCACGTAGCCCGCGCGCAAGATCGCAGCAATCGCGATCGGATATTGCAGCACGTTCGGCATCATGATCGCGATGCGCGCGCCGCGGGCCATACCCTTCGACTGAAACCACGCACCCAGCTTGCTCGAGAGCGTGTCGAGCTCGCCATAACTGATCTCTTTGCCCATGCAGACGAACGCCGGTTTGGCGCGATGCTCGCGAAAGGCTTCTTCAAGCAGCTCGGCAACGGACGAATAACGGGTCGGATCGATCTCTGCCGGAATGCCGGGCGGATAGGATTTCAGCCAGATTTTTTCCATGCAGCGTCTCCTTCTTTATTTTCGAATGGTCGTGCTAAAAACACATCGTAGCATGCGGACCCCTTTGCTATTCGTGAAAAACCGCCGGGTTAGACCCCAGCCTCGAACCGGTCGTGGGCGATAGCGGCGTGATTCTTCGAGCCTTTTCAGGTGCGTTCGACCTCGACGAGGCAATCGTAGAACGTGGCCGACGCGCCGAGATCGGTGAGCGCCTGGCTGGTAACCTGGTTGGCATTGCGGCCGTCGGGCGCGAGTTTCTTCCACCAGATCGACAGCCCGACGACGAGGCCTTCGCGCGCTTTGTCGGTGACACGGGCACGCGCCTGCATCGAGCCGCGGTCATTGAAAATGCGCACCTGATCGCCGTCGACTATGCTTCGCTGCTGTGCGTCGGCCGGGTGAATGTCCAGGTGCGGCTCGCCTTCCGTCGAGCGCAAGCTTTCGATGTTCACGAAGGTGCTGTTCAGGAAGTTGCGCGCGGGCGGCGAGATCATCGCCAGCGGATAAAGTGCGGCAAGTTCCGGTGCACTGTCAGCGGACTCGTAGGGTGGTAAATAATCGGGCAGCGGATCCAGCCCCTGTTGCGCAAGGCGCTCACTGAAAAACTCGCATTTACCGGACGGCGTTCGAAAGCGGCCCTCGGCGAACGGCGCGTCTGGCAGGTTCAGCTTTGCCCAGCCCATCTTCTTCAGCGATTCCCAGTCGACGCCTTCGAGCGCAGCATCGTCCCAGCGGAACGCCGCCTGCGCGACCGTTTCGTCGCTGTCATACAGCGCCGGCTCGTCCAGGCCCATGTGACGCGCCAAGCCGCGGAAAATCTCCGTGTTCGGGCGTGCTCCGCCGACCGGCGCAATGGCCGGCAGATTGACCATTACGTCTGTGTGCCCGTATGACTTGTGCACGTCGAGATGCTCGAGCTGCGTCGTAGCAGGCAGGAGCAGATCGGCGTAGTCCGCGGTATCGGTCTGAAAATGCTCCAGCACGATCGTGAACAGATCTTCGCGCGCGAAGCCTGCCGCGACCCGCTCCGAATCCGGCGCCACCGCCACCGGGTTCGAGTTGTAGACGATGATCGCTTCAATCTTGGGGCCGAACGCGGCGTCCCCGGGATGCAGCAACGCGTCGCCGATCGCGTTCATATTGATGACGCGCGAGACTTTGGCGGGCCAGCCTGGCATCAGGTCCGGACGCTGCAACGCGTGCGAATCGACTGGCGCCCATCCCGCCGATGAGAGCAACACCCCGCCCGCCCGCTCGCGCCACGCGCCCGTGAGCGACGGCAGGCAAGCGATGGCGCGCACCGCGTTACCGCCGCCACGCACCCTTTGCAAGCCATAGTTCATCCGGATCGCGGCCTTCTTCGTGCTGCCGTAGAGGCGCGCAAGCTCGACGATCACCTGCTCGTCGACGCCGCAAATCTCGGCGACGCGAGACGGCGGATAGCTGAGCGCACGGGTCTTCAGTTCGGAAAAACCCAAGGTGTGATCCGCGATGTAGGCGTGATCGAGCAGGTCCTCCGTGATGAGCACGTTCATCATGCCGAGCGCGAAAGCGCCGTCGGTGCCCGGTTTTATCGCGATGTGCTGATGGCACTTTTCCGCCGTCAACGAGCGGTACGGATCGATTGCGATCAGGCGCGCACCGCGGCGCTTGGCTTCCTGTGCGCGCGTCCAGAAATGCAGATTCGACGCGATCGGATTCGAGCCCCAGATCAGGATGAGCTCACTCTCGGCGAAAAACTCGGTGTGCATGCCGAGACTTGCCCCGTAGGTGTATTTCAGCCCTGCTGCGCCGGCGGCCGCGCAAATCGTACGGTCCAACTGCGACGCGCCGAGCTTGTGGAAAAACCGTTGCGCAATGCTGTCCCCCTGGACCAAACCCATCGTGCCCGCGTAGCTGTACGGCAGGATAGCTTCGGGTGCGCGGCCGGCGATCCCCGACAGACGCAGCGCAGCCAACTCGAACGCCTCGTCCCAACTGATCGGTTCGAAGCGGCCTTCACCCTTGCGGCCGACGCGCTTCATCGGCGTCGTCAACCGACGGGGATGATGCACGCGCTCGGCATAGCGGCTGACTTTGGTGCACAGTGCGCCTTGGGTCGGCGGATGATCGGGATCGCCGGCGACCTTGATCGCCCGACCGCCTTCGACGGTCACACGTATCGCGCAAGTATCTGGGCAGTCGTGCGGACACACCGCGCGGGCGAATTCGGTCGGAGCATTCATAGGCGATTGATTCACTAGAGCGGTGTGGAAGTAGTCTCGAATTTTACGGCCGCGG
This sequence comes from Paraburkholderia lacunae, assembly GCF_003353175.1. Taxonomy (GTDB): domain Bacteria; phylum Pseudomonadota; class Gammaproteobacteria; order Burkholderiales; family Burkholderiaceae; genus Paraburkholderia; species Paraburkholderia lacunae. The sequence goes on from NZ_QHKS01000001.1 coordinate 582,521, forward strand.
CCACCTCGCCGGTACGGTGCCGCCGAAAATGCTTCGGCGTAAAATCGGTTATCACCGTGCCCGGGCGAAGGCGCCCCGAGCGATCCCACGCAAAGCAGAGCACAAGCGCATCAACACTCCATCATGAAACTGATTCCCGAAATCCAGGCCGCTCACGGCGAAATTCAGACCCTCCGACGAACGATTCATGCCCACCCGGAACTTCGTTACGAAGAGACCGCAACGGCGGATCTGGTTGCCAAAAGCCTTGAATCCTGGGGTATTGAAACTCACCGCGGGCTGGGCAAAACAGGCGTAGTCGGCATATTGAAACGCGGCAACCGTTCGCGCGCAATTGGTCTGCGAGCTGACATGGACGCGTTGCCGATTCAGGAACTGAACAGCTTCGATCACCGCTCGCAGAACGACGGCAAAATGCACGCGTGCGGTCATGACGGACATACGGCAATGCTGCTCGGTGCGGCGCGGCATCTGGCAAAGCACGGCGAATTCGACGGCACAATCGTGTTCATTTTCCAACCCGCCGAGGAAGGCGGCGCTGGCGCACAGGCGATGATCGACGATGGCCTGTTCACCAGATTTCCGGTCGACGCCGTGTTCGGCATTCATAACTGGCCGGGCATGCCGGCGGGCCACTTCGGCGTGACCGAAGGTCCGATCATGGCATCAAGCAACGAATTTCGCATTGAAATCAAAGGTGTAGGGTCGCACGCGGCGCTACCGCACAATGGCCGCGACCCGGTATTTACGGCAGTGCAGATTGCGAACGGTTTGCAGGGCATCATCACGCGCAACAAGAAGCCGCTCGATACAGCGGTGCTGTCGATCACCCAGATTCACGCCGGCGACGCCGTCAATGTCATCCCAAACGACGCGTGGATCGCTGGCACTGTGCGAACTTTCACGACTGAAACACTCGATTTGATCGAAGCGCGCATGCGTAAGATCGCCGAAAACACCGCCGATGCCTATGAGTGCTCCGTCGACATCCATTTTCACCGTAACTATCCGCCGACCATCAACAGTAGCGAGGAGGCGCGCTTTGCGGCAGCAGTCATGAGGGAGATTGTCGGACCAGAAAACGTCGACGACGCAGTTGAACCGACGATGGGCGCGGAAGATTTCTCTTTCATGCTGCTGGCGAAGCCAGGCTGTTATGCATTTCTGGGCAATGGCGACGGCGGCCATCGAGATTCCGGCCATGGAGCCGGGCCGTGCATGCTGCATAACGCGAGCTACGACTTCAACGATGATCTGCTCCCAATCGGGTCGACGTACTGGGTCCAGTTGGCGCAGCGGTTCTTGTCGCAAGAATAGCGACAGCTGGGTTGTTATGAGGCGACGATGTATGCGTCGCCTCGTGCCGCGCTGCCAATACGGGTGTTACTGAGACGCGTTGTCTGGCCAGCTGGATGTCAACGGCGACGCCGGGTTTTATCGCCGTAAACGCAGAAACCCCACCGTTTGGGGGTGGGGTTTCTGTTGCTGCTGGGGAGCCTGACGATTACCTACTTTCACA
>NZ_QHKS01000010.1 GCF_003353175.1 Paraburkholderia lacunae
CAACGTTCCCACATCAGCGCTTTCTGCGTCTCGCTGTAATAAATCCGGCGTCGCTGTTTCATCTGCAACACTCCCACTGCTTGCGCAGTCTCTAGTGTGTTGCATCCACCGGTTGAATCCGCATCCCTAACCGGCCATTCGGCGATCGACACGTCTAACGGCTGCTTGGGGTCGAACTGAGCCCCTCAAAGTCACTTTGCCGGATCTTCTTTGAGCAGCGATAGTTCAGGGGGTGGAATGACAGGTGCAAGGCCTGTTAGATATGGGCTTCTACCATTGCTGTAGCAATTTTGTAGCAAGTGATTGGCCCCGCACTGGGCAGAAGAATATTGACGCATTGCAGCCCCAGGGCCGACGCGACTGTGCAACAATCGATTGACTCCCGTCTCGACCAGCAAAGTGATCGCTATGACTGCGTCTAACCCAAAGCTCACGCCACCTATCTTTGTCACGAATTCGGCGGTCTTGTTTTCCGCCTACGAATTCGGCTGGGGATATTGCTCGTTCGCAATCGACCCTGACGCGGTTTGCGAAGCGCTCGGTGCCGCAGACAAGACGCAAAAACAGCTGCTACTTGCTTTCGAGCTCAACAAGCGTCGCCTGTTGGAAGCTGTCGAAAAAAAGGCCATCCATGGAACAGGGGAACGAATAAGCCTGTCGGCGACCGATCTCTAGACACTACAAGAACTGAAGACTCGGCTAGACGCCGATGATGCAGCAGTATTTGCTGCCTTCCCGCAAGGAAACGTCACTAGAGAAAAGCCCCGACAAGTCGGGGCTTTTCTCTTCATCAACTACTGGAGGCGCGAGCCGGAGTCGAATCGGCCTAAACGGCTTTGCGGGCCGAATCCACCCATTTAAATTCAATAACTTATAAATATTAACCACTCCGATTAACCACTTCGGGACGCACTGCCTAGGCGCCTATATTAACCAAGCGGCCAATTCAGTATTACAAGCCCGTCGTTGTAGTCGTTGTCAGTCCCATCCTCAGACGCTACGAGCCCGAAATAAGCCTTCTGGAAAATATCGACCTGCCTTGATCCAAGCTTGGACTGCTTCCCGTTAGCTTCGACGATAACCCGGACGTGCCCCTTCCCCGAGTTCAGAATCTGCGTCTGGAGGTTTCGGTCATTCGTGCCCGAACCTGTGAATGTAGCACTGGGCTTGGAGGCGTCATCCACAAAAACGCTAACCGTCTGCACGGCAGCAGAATTCACGAGCACCGTTACACCAAACGCTGTGTTTGGGGGCAGATTGAATATACCGTTGCGCTCACCGCCCGTTCCGTCACCACCCGCCTGTGCTGACGCGATGATGACCTTCCAGGAGGTGGTATGGTAATTACCAACGTATGTTCTCGGGAGCGTCGACGAGGTGAAAACGCAATAAGCCTCGCCCTCAACACCAGCGCGGTCATATGAGTCGAGGTATCCATTGTCCCCACAGTTGAGCAGGTAAATGGTGTCGCCGTCGTTCAGCGGTGTGCCCTCATCATTCAGCGCAGAGCCATCGGCTTTTGTATGTCCGATTTTCCACTTCGATTTCGCATCGATCGAAGTTCCATTTTTTTGAACTGCGCCTACGGGATGGATTTCATTTATTGGAGCATTGCCATCAATAGCGGCAAGGACGACCGCCTCATTGTCTTCCAGCATGCTTCGCAAAATTATTGTGTCGCCCGATTTTACCGGCTTTCCGTTTTTCGTTTGGTCAACAGGCTCTATTTTCCAGGTGACAGATTTTCCGCTTCGCTTCGTGGGTTGCGCGGCGTATACAGCGCCGACTCCGCCATTGGATGGCAGGGGCCCATACACGTCCAAATAATAGCCGGGGGCGTTCGGGTCGTCAAAGGTGGTTTGGTTTGATACATACAGCGTGTCGCCATATAAGAGATTGCCAGACATGTTTGCACCCACAAGGTTGTTAAATGAAGAATGATGTGAACGTTATGGCCTGGTTGATGTTCCTTTCGGACGCCTGTAACTTAGCGTATCGATGCCAATGCCTTGAAAGAAATAGTGCTCGAATCCATATCCATCTCCTGATAAGTGAATACGCGCGGAGGCTGAATTTTTGAGTTGAAAGGAGCTACCGTGCGGTTGCCGTGACGCCATGAATGAAGTTGCAGCCCTTTGATCGCGGAGATTATCGTATTCGTCTGACAAAAAGAGCCTATCTAAATTGATCGCTTGTAATTGCCCAAAAGAGGTATATGGAACCCTCGACAGGGTTCCTGTGATCGTCGTGGCTTAGAAAAGTCCTGCCGGTTGCGCCGCATCATCCCAACTGAAAATAATCACTTCCTTTCGCGACGCATCCCTTCCGCCGCCTCCGACCGTGTACTTGATGTCCACCGCCTCGATGTGAAAACCTTCGAACGCCCGTCGGATGTCCGGATGATCGTTGAGGCTTACGATCGCCCTGCCCTTCAGCGATCGCAGGCGAGCCGCCATCCCGACATATTCGGAAAACGGAAACGGCACGCCATAGCCTTCCGTCTGCCAGTACGGCGGGTCAAGGTAGAACAGCGTGTGCGGCCGGTCGTACTTGTCGATATATGACTTCCAGTCGAGCCGCTCGACGAACGTGTTGGACAGGCGCAGGTGCGCGGCCGACAGCGTCTCCTCGAGCCGCAGCAGGTTCAGGCCCGGCGGTGTTGTCGTCGCCGTGCCGAACGACTGCCCCTCGATCTTGCCGCCAAAGCAGTTCTGCTGCAGGTAGTAGAAGCGGGCCGCTCGCTGGATGTCGGTGAGCGTTTCCGGGATCGTGTCCTGCAGCCACTTGAACACCTGCCGGCTTGTGAGCGCCCATTTGAACTGGCGCACGAACTCCTCGAGGTGGTGCTGCACGACACGGTACAGGTTCACCAGTTCACCGTTGATGTCGTTAATCACCTCGACCTTCGCCGGCGGTCGCATGAAATACAACGCGGCCCCGCCCGCGAAGACCTCGACGTAACAGTCATGTTCAGGAAACCGCGGAATGAGATGGTCCGCGAGCCGACGCTTGCCGCCGATCCAGGGAACGATGGGAGTTGCCATATTTGGAATTGCCTTTTCTTTTTCAGTTAGAATTCGGCCCGCCTACCGGTAGGTGTCAGGGCCTTGGCTAATTCACTGGTGTGTCAGTGGAAAGGCGGCCGGGAGAATGCGCGAACATGCTCCCGGTCGCCCTGTCTTTTCCCGCGCCGCGAAGCACGGTCAAAGTGACTTTGGTGCCGTCCGCAATGGACAGCGATTGATGGCTGGCGCGATCAGCGCCTGGCCGTCGTCAGCGGGTCATGCCGCCATCCGATGCTCGTAGTAAGGTCGCACCCGGTCATCAAGAATGGCGTATTGTTCCGCCAGACTGGAAGGATCAGGGTTAAGCCACGCGTCGACGTTCTCCGGCTTGATCGGAACGATGCAACGGTTGTGGCCGGCCGCTGCGACTTCTGGCGGCGGCTCGTCAGTGATTGCGGCAAATGACCATAGGTCGGGTTCATCCGGTATCGTCGTTCGCGCCCACAGGCGGGCGACCAGCATCGGCTGCGGCGGCGTCGGATCGAACTGCAAAACAACGTTCTTCCCGTTGCGGTCAACGTTCTCGTAGAAACGATTCCCTAACGTTTCGGCCTGTCTGTTGTGACGGGGCCGTTTTTTTGTTAGCCCATTCCGCCAATACGTTGTCCTGCGAAGCAGTTCCCCGTCTGACCGACTATCCATGCCCTATATTCAGTTCACCTCGGACTATGAGGGAACGTGCTGGCGAACTCCCTTTCCCTCAAAAGTCTTTCGGCCCGCCGATCCTCGTACGGCGGGCTTCTTTTTCACTTCCTCAAACTCACACACGCGGCCACCAGCGCCTCAAGCTGCCCCTCCCATTGCTTGCGCTGCAGATGATCCCTCCACACCCGGTCGACAGCCGAGCCGTTTGACGGGGCCAGCAACTCGGTATCGGACAGAAAGGCAGGCGCAATCGGCACTGAATCGATACACGGCACCGGCACCTCAATTTTCGCCTCAACGGTTTCCGTATGAACGACCGGCGAAACTGGCGCCGGCGGCGACGTCCCGCATCCTGGAATAACGAGCAGTGCGCTAGAGAGCGCTACGCAAACGATCGAGTGCCGCATCGCATGTCTCCGACTGATTGGATGGATCCTGAATACGCCTGGAAAGCGCGTCGATCTGATACTGGTACGCCTGCGCCTGCGTTGCGGCCTTCGCCTGCGCGGCGATCGCGGCGGCCCTGACCGCACTCGCCTCGGACGCCGCCTCCGCCACCGAAGCCGAACACGCTCGTGCGCCCGACGCCGCCTGCGCAAGATCCGCCTGCGACGTCGCGAGCTGCGTACGAAGCGTGCCGATCGACTGATCGTCCGCATGCGCCTTCAGCTGAGCCGACGCGTAGTCCGAGCGGACGCTGCGCAGCTCGAAGAACTGCACGGTGCACGCGATCGCGAGCACGACGGCGATGAAGCCCGCGACCACGGTCGCGATACGACTGGTGATTTCTGTCATTGCTTTTCCCCTTGAATGCGGCGCAAGCCAGCATCGAGCGCCTGATCCAGCACGCGCTTGCCGCCCCAGCTCGCCAACGTGATCACGAGCGCGGTAAGCGGCGCTGGCCACCCCCGCCACTCGCAAAAAAAGAACGCCGACAACCCGGCGACGATCGACGCGGTGATCACACTGCCGATCTCGATCGCCGCCGAACGCGCCGGCGGATCACTCGACGCAAAACGCTGGAACGTGCTGGCCGTGCCTCCGATCAACGCCAGGAACACCGCCAGCACCAGCGACGCGGCCGGAATGCCCGCCAGACCCTCGGCAAGCGCAGTCTCGGTCTGTCGCACCATCGCGTACGCCGCTGCGGCCCACAGCAGCGCGCACACTCCCCAACCCCATTGAATCAATCGGCGCACGTTATCCCCCGTTTTGCCTGCGTTTCCCGATAACCGAGCAGCAGCCCGAATAGCGCCATGCCCATGTAAAAAACCAGTTGCGCCGCGTTGATGAAATACGCGCTTGCCGCGAAAATGGGCGTCACGTAACAGGCCGCCGACGTCACATAGAGCCAGTGCCGACGCGACTGCGCCCAATGAAATACATATCTGTCCGGCAACCAGTCGTTGATCGCGACGTCTGCGGCCACGACAAGGGCAAGCGCGGCCGTCCCTGCCGTGACGGCATACCCCCAGAATCCATCGCGCGTGAGCATCACCGACGTCGCCGAGCACGGCGCAGCGAATGCCGATACCGCGATGTAGATCGCCATGTACGCGTAAATGAGCCGGGCGAGAGCATCGTTTTTCATGCGGCGACCCTCGCGTGATTCGCACCGATCTGGAACAGCGCGCGTTCGGCCTCGCGTCGTTTGACGAGTCCCGCCAGCACGACACCTCCCGCCATGTTCCATCGGGCGAATTCAGCAATCGCGCCATCGGTGTCACCGGCATTCAGCTTGCGCAACAGCGTCGACGTGTCGAAGTTGCCACTGCCGATGTTGAACACCAGGTCGACGAGCGCGTCGTATTCCTCCTGGTTCAAAGCAACTTTGACGTCGCGTTTGACCACGGCTTCCGCGCCACGCACATCGGCCCGTAACCAGTCGACCGCCATGTCGCGCGTAATGACCATCCCGTAATGCACATCGGGGCCGGTGTGCCCCCAGCCCCCAGTCCACGGCGCCCCACTCAACGAAAGAAGATCCGCCGGGATCGGCGATCCCTGCAGCGTCCTCTGCCACAGGCCTCTCGACTGCAATGACTTCGCGAGCGGCGACGCGGGATCCGGGTACGCGAACAGCACGAGCGTCTCCGCGTTCTCGGTGAGCGACATGCCCTGGTCCGAATATTTAAGGTTCTCGTTCAAACGATGCCCCCAATAAGAAAGGCCGCGCCGATACGCAATCAGAGCGGCCAAAAAGAAAAAGGGCCGCGATAACGCGGCCCCATGAAGGAGAGAAAAACCTGCACTCAGGTGAATCGGGCACTGTTCACGGCGTAGTCGGCCTGCAGGATCGCCAGGGGATCGACGCCCGTCGAACCCGTATCGTCCAGCCACGTGCGATAGATACTGCCGACCCACCCTTGCCCGGCACCCGCCAGAAAGCCCAGCTCCGGGCATGCCATCTGTGCGGATGCCACCTGATTGAGTGAGAACGTCGAAGCCGCTCCCAGCCCAACATCTGCTCCGTATTGCGCGCCATTCATGTAGGCGCGCAATACCATGTTCGACCCGACCTTCACGACAGCGACTGCGAGCTGCAAGATCGCGCCGTTGGCCGGAAACGGGACCGAAACAGATTGCCCATTCGCGTACATCCGGTAAGTGTTCGATGAATTCTGGCCGATGATTGCATACTGATTGCTTGTGCCGAGCTGATACGAATAGCCGCCCACCGCGCTGACACTCGTCTGATCTGCCTGGGCCAGGTGCTTTAACCATATGCAAAACACGAAGCCCTGGTTATTGGCCGGCAAATTGCCCGAGTTTGGAAGGAGAATCCCTTCGTTTGTTTCAGTATCGAAGCCAATGCCACCTGTTGCGAAAGTCATCGTTGATGGAGCCGCGAGGAACGTAACCGCCGCTGCACCGCCGCTCACCAAATTCGTGAACTGGTCGTTGTTGACGGGTGCCGCCTGCTTCGGCCAGCAATACGGGTCGGCGAAATCAAACAGGAACTTCATGCCCGCGTCGACCAGGCCATCGCGCTGGAGAACCGGGAGGGTTGCATCGGTGAAAGTTGTGTCGGTGATTTTGAGAATCAGACTCATTTTTTACCATCCCTTCGGGGTGATGATGCTGTTGATAATCAGGTTTGCGGTCGCCTGTTTGCCGACCGTTGTTTCATGGATGCCATCGTTCGACCACACGTTATTAAGAACGGTGTACTGGCTTCCGTTGACGGTAGCCGTTTGCCCATACCCCTGCGCGATCATCGCAGCCTGCACGTCGACGAAGTTCGCTCCGTACCTGGCGGCAAGCGCTGCATTGAGCGCCGCGATCTGATCCATAAGCGTCTGTGACGCCGCATCAGTCGCCTGATTCCCACCCTGGCTAATCGGTAGGTCACCGTAGGAACTCGTCACGCCCATGACGAAAAACCATTTGTGATAGGACGCTATCTTTTGCGGGATTGAATCGATGTTCGCAAGCGTAGTCGCCTGGTTGTATCCGACCTTGCCAACATCGTTACGACCAACGCGAATGCTGTGAATGCGCTGCCTTGTAGTGGCGAGCGGCACCGATGCGATCGTGGCCGAATAGAACGTCGTGGTCGGCGTAACCGCTACCGGATTCGTCACGTTGACGGCAGGACCGGTGTAGCTCGCGGCCGGTGTGAACGTGAAGGTGTTGTCGACGTTCGCTTGCGTGTAGTGCTCGGTGATCGTCCCCGGCACGCCGGCAATCACAACATCGACACTGAATTTCGTGTTCAGGATGAAATTGCTAAGGCCGGTGATGGATACCGGGCCGCTCGCCGGAATCTGGCCGCCCGCCACATTACAAGTCAGGTTGAAGCCCGCGGCGCGCGCAGCAATCTGATACGACTGCTGGCCGCCAATGCCCTGGTTAGTGCCCATCCTGCCGGGCAGCAGACCCACGAGCGTGTCGAAGTAGCCAGAGCCTACCGCCGTCATCGAGTCGCCCCAGCCGATCAGGTCAGCATAGGGAATCACGCGATTGGCCGCACCACCTGTCACCGGTGAAAAATACTGCTCAGATGCGCCATTCCTGTCCGTCGAAAAGAGGACGTTTGACTGGTCATTGCTCCACGCCGGATTCACGTTATTCCCGGTGCTCGTCAACTGCACCAGTGCGCCTGTCGCCTTGTTCACTGAAAATAGCTGCGTATGGCTGCTGACCTGCCTGATGAAGACGCCATAGGCCGCGCCGTCGAGCTGCTGCGGAGAGAAGGTGACAGTAGGCGTCGCCGTTTCCAGCGCCGCGATGCGCGCGTTGAGATTGGTGCCCTTGCTGATGAGATTGCCGGAGAAATCGAGGCCAAGCGGAACGCGTCCACTGCTACCGATCACCGCCCATGCATAACCACTGCGCGCGTAAGTCGACGTGAGGGAAACAACGCTGGACAGCCCGGCCGCCGCGACGAGGTTGGCAACGCCTGCGGCATTGATCGCAGTAATGACGCTCGTAACGTTAAGCCCCTTCGACCACAAATTGCCCGCGAAATCGAGGCCGCCCGCGACACGGCTTTGCGAATCCGTCCACGGCCACGCATAGTTCGATCGTCCCTGCGTGAGCATCACGTTCGAAGGGGCGGCCTGCAGCGCGGTCACATCGGCCGTTAGCCTCGGATTCGTTCGTGCGGATCCATTGGCGGTAGCGACTACCGATGATGCGCCCGAGGCCGGCCCCGTTGAGATGCTCGTGTTCTGCGCAACCTTGCCGCCCACATCCTGCACATTGCCGATGTCGATCTTGCCACTCGCCCTCACGCCAAGTGCGATGCGTTTCAGCGAATCAACGATGCCCCCGACGTATCCGCTTCGGGAATAGCTGCTGAAGTCGAAACCCGTATCCAGGTAGCTCTGCGTCGCGAACCGCAACTGCTCGACGGCGGCGCCTGCCTGCCGCTGATACACGATCAGGAAATGATCGTCCGCCGACAACGTGCTGAACGACTGGCCGTCCGCACTTCCCGCGACGCCCGCTGCGACCGTCGCAAAGTAGCGGCCGGACGCGGCCGAGGCGTTCGCGCCCGTCTGTGCGCTCGACGCCGCGGCGGCCGCGCTCAACGCACTTCCCGCAGCAGTGCCTGCATCCGCATTTACATCGGCCGCGACCGCCTGCGTCTGCGCGAGGATGCCATCTGCCGCCTGATTGATCTCGCTACCCTTCTGCGCAATCAGGTCCGTCTTTGCCTGCTCGAACATATTCTGCGCATCGGCGACGACCTTTGCCATCACCGGCAGGGTTCCCGAATCGGTGTCGACAGTGTCCGTTGAACCGCCGTTCGCGAATTTCCGGATGATCGGCCAGTTCACGACGATGCCCGAAATCGCATCCTTCAGATTGTCGATTGCACTCATTGAATCTCCGTCAGGTGTTGATTGCAGTGTCAAGCTGAGCGGACAGCGGCACGAAACTGTCGCCGTAGCTCTGCGCGATGTAGTCAGTGATTTCGGCCCACTCGTCGGGCGTGGCGTACGCGGCGATCTCCGCCGCGCTCGCGGCTTTACCGACATAGCCGAACGAAACCAGCCTGCTATCGAGTTGCCGCACCGCTGCCGTCGTTTCGCCAAGCCGCACGTCGGTGATGCGCTGCGTGCGCGCGGCAGACAACTGGACGACGGCACCGTTACGCGCCGCACGGATGCCGTCCTGTCCATAGCCCAGCACGACCTGCGTGACGACACCCGGCACCGCCGTATCGAGCGCAAATCGGTCTGTGCCGAGATAGGCGAACACGTCACCGTCGACCACTTCAATGCCAAAGCCGACGCCGCCCGCATTGACCTCGATGACCGTGTGCTGACCCGCGCCCGGATACTCGAAGGCAACGATCCAGACCCCTTGCGTCGGGTTGAACCAGTCCGCGTTCAAAGTCACTTTGGTGTCGTCCGCTGCGCGCGCGGAACTGTCCGGATTGGAGCCGGCCGACTCGATCAGCAGGCCGCGCGGCGACTTCGTCGCCGGGTCGTAATCGAAACGCGGCGCGTCGGCTGTTACCTGTTCGGGCTGTCCGTCCGCGTTCGTACGCCACGCAGTGCTAGCTCGCGTAAATGCCACGAGATCGCTGAATGTGGGATCTGCCATCTTTTTGTCCTTGAACCGCCCATAAAAAAACCCGCACGAGGCGGGTCAGGTTTGCGGGATCGACGGCTGCGCGTCGGCAGGATCGGGCCATGAGATCGCGTTGGGCCAGCCTTCACGTTGTGGGAGATCGCGCAACGACTGACGATAGGAGCGTGCCGACGTTTCCAGCGCGGCATTGCCGGTATCGATCGCCATCTCGACCAGATTGTCGGCATCAACAAGTAGCGCGTTGCGTTTTGCGCGCCCATCGGCATCGGCAGCCATCGCCCGGTATTCATCGCCGTGCGCCGTCCAGTGCGCTTCGATTTGTTCTTCAGTGGGTTGAGGCTGATCCAGTTTCCATTCGACGACAAAAGCCGGTCCACTCTGCTGCAGACTCGCGTCAACAGGATGGGCAACCCAATAGTCACTTCCCTGGCGGGTGCCCGGATAGACCTTCTGGATGCAAAAGATCATCTGTTCAAGACTGAGCATTTACTGGTTCCTCAGTTGCATGCCATAGACGCGGATGGCGTTGGCTGTCGCCGCACCACCTCCCGATAGACCACAAACCACGTACGGAGCGGGCAAGGGGTTCGCTCCATTGTCTGAAACGACCCCGAAATCGACGACGCCTGAATCCCACTGCACACGCGCACCGGCGTTTGCCTTGCCTGCAACAGTGTTGTTCGTTACGTTCAGCGCGTCCTGGCTCGCCTTCGTCGCCATCGCCTGGTTGGTGTTGTTCAGATCGCTCTGGTTCGCCTTCGTGTTGAGCGCGTTCGTTGTCGCCGCAGCATCGGCCTTCGTGTTGATGGCGTTCTGTAACGCCGTGGCCTGAGCGCCGAGAGCCGTGTTCAGGTCCGTGTCCGTCACGACCAGGCCGAGATCGGTCGTATTGAGCGTCACGCGGACCCGCGCGGCATTCGTGCGGTCCTGTCCGAAGTAGACCTGCGCATCGGTCTGGTTTGCCCCGCCACCGCTGCGCACCGCACGACGCCACACCATGCCCGATTCGTCGTCGTTGGCAAAAAGCGCAAATCCCGCCTTGCCGACGAGCAAGGGGACGTTGACCGTTGCGGCCCAGTTTTTCGCCTGCGTTGCCGCGAGCTGCGCGTCCTGCCGTGCCGTCTTCGCGTCGCCAGCATCCTGCCTGGTGCTCAACGCGGCGTCTGCCGCTGATGCCTTCGACTGTGCCGCCGAGGCAGCGGCGTCGATCGCCGACTGCGCGGTGTCGACCGTTTCGCCGATCATGGGCAGCAGATGCTCGGCATGGCCTCCGTTGAGCATGTCGTGGTCGCTGCTGCCATCGTCCGAATAGGAATGGCCGGTGAGCGGAAAAGTCACTTTGCTCATGTAATTTCCTCAATCTCGAATGCGTTCGTGTAGGTGCCCAGAAAAGGAAGCAGCAACGGGTTGATCTTGCGCATGCGACCGAGAAACGACCGCCGGATCAGATTGACCGGATCGTCCGCGTCCCAAACGAACAGCAGTTCCTGATCGATGCCGGCGGCCCGCTGGATCTCGAATACGTTGCCGAACGCTTCGTCGCGCGAGAGCCAGTCAAGCCCCAGCGTTTGCACGCGGCGACCGGTCTTGCGATCGAAATACGCTGTACCGTCGACCGCGCGATCCATCGTTGTGTCGAATTCCCAGCCGATGCCCGCGCCATACGTTGCGTTTTTCTTCGGCGACCACGCCTGCGAGATGAAAAGACGCCCGATCTCGATATAGCCGTCGACGTTCTGCTCGTCGAGAAACTCGAACCGGACGTAACGCCCGAACACCGGTTCATCGAGCACGCACATCACGAGACCCGGATAGCCCCTGCGATCCTCTTCCGGCAAGCGGCCATCCCACCAGTTCGGATCCTCCCAGTCGAGCGACGCGGTGTTGAACAGTCTCGGCCACACCTGCGGCCAGATGCGCCCCTGCAGCGTGTACTGCTGCAGCCGGAAGTTCGCTGACACGGATGGCTGCGCCGGAAGCTGCGCGGCGTCATAGATCACATTGGTAAATGCGGCGTCCTGCGCCACCCGGACCCGGTAACGTGCGGTCAGCCCGAGGTTGTGCCGCACAATCGCGAAAACCGAAACCTTGCGCGGTACGCCGAGGTCAACGTCGAATTGCGTCGACGCGCTGTCGGTTGTGCGGGAGCGCGCAACGCGCGACAGCCGCCGGTCCTGCAGGTTGGTGAGCGGCGTTTGCCAGTCACCACCGGTCAACACCGCCTGATCGATCCGGTTCGGAAAACCCAGCAAGATATTCGCCATCCACTACCCCCACAGGACGAGCGCAGCCTTGCCGCTCGCAAAACCACTGTTGATACCAATCACCCGGAACAGACGCCCGGACAGCCCGTAGCGCGGCGTGGTGAGCCCCACGACATCGCCGAGGTCGGTTTCGCCGAGTTCAGCCACTGGCACGTCGATGTCGATCTTCATCCGGCGTGGACCGTACAGGGCCAACCGCCGCCGCGATTCCGCGTCGGCGTCGTTCGCGTCGAGCAGCCCCGTATCGAAGCTCAGCGTCTGCGCGTGTGGCCATGGCACCTTGATGGACGGGTCAGTAGCGGCGGACGTCCTGTATTCCTGCGCAAGCCATGCAGCCCGCGCAGTCCCCGCAGTGCCGGCAACGTTGCTCTGCACCGTGTAGTTGCGCGCGTAGCGCACTGAGATACTCCACGCCGGTACGCCTCCGCTCGACGGCTGCACCGTCTCCTGCACGTCCCGCCCCCACACGGCAACAGGTGTGCCCGCCGGCGCATCAAGTCGCCCCATGCGCAGGCGGCTCAGCCGGTCGAAGCCGTACCACGCCCCAACCGATCCCGCGACCGTATCCATCAACGACTGCGGCGTCGGGTTCGAATCAGCCCACACGCCAATCCGGCCGCCGGCTACTGCATTGAGCGCGTCGACGTCGGCCTGCATGATGTCGGACGCCGGCACACCGGCATCGCCGGCAATCGCGACCAGCAGATCGCCAGCGCGCACGGCCACACCCGCCGCATCGCATGTCACGGTGCCAACTGGCGCACTGCCGAGCCGGAGATAGCCTGCGAAGCACCGGAACTGACCGGCCGCCGGCTCCGTCGCCTGCATGTCGGCGGTGCTGGCGTAGTCAGGGCCACGCGTGAGCGCTGCGCCGTTGTCATACGCCGCTGACACGGCACAGGCCGCATCGCTGACCTGATAGATCAGCTTCGAGGTGTTGACGGCCTTTGGCGTGACATTCAGGACAGCACCGTACACGCGCGGCTTGGGCTGATCCTTCAGATCGGCGGCCGTGCCCTCCAGGCCATTGGGCGCCACGTTGTCGCCGGCATATGTCGGCCAGTCGTTGAGCGTCAGATCCGCGAGCCGGTCCTGAATGATCAGGTCCACTGCGGTGCCGTTGGCCGCGACGTCGGATAGCGTGCCAGTCATCACCACCAGCCACTGCGCGAACGGCGTGCCTACGTCGCCGATGCGCACCGTAAAGCGCCGCCCGTCGAACGCGTAGTCCGTCAGCAGGTAGTCGAGCTCGCCGCCTTCGTTGACGAGCTGCACGTTGCCGATCGTCACTTTCGTGGCCCCGTACGTGCCGGCCGCATCGAACAGAAGACGCGAGAGGGACGGCGCCGTCTTGATGACCGGCTCGAACCACGCATTTGCAGGCGTATCGTCCGGACGCGTGACAAAGCCACTTTCCGAAAAACGAAGCGTATCGACCTGGCCGCCAGCCAGGTGACACGCCTCCACTTCCATCGCAATGATCATGCCTTTTTCCCCGGTCGGGCATTGTTGCGCATCACCGTCGTCTGTTCATCGAGCCGATCGGTCTGCTCCTTGACGAGCGCTGCACGCTGGCTGGCGTGGCCTACATCAGCCTTGCGCCGATCTTCACGCAGCTGCACCACCTCGGCGCGCAGTGCCTTGATCTCCTGCAACAGCGCGTCATTACCTGAAGACTGGTAACGGGCGAAGTCGACCGTCTGCACCGCAGCCCGCTGGGTGTCGAGCGTGCGGGCCTCGCTCGCCGTCAGCACCCGTTCACCCTGGTGCAGCTCAGCGATATAGCCATCGAATGGCACGCGGTACAGACCCTGCGCGTGCGATCCATTCACACTCGTCCATCCCTGCAACTGCGCGATCGCCTCGGCCACCGTTTGCACCGACGTGTTCACGTTGACAATGCCCGTCACCATCGCCTTCAGCTGGTCAAGCTGCGCGTTCGCCGACGAGCTCGCGTAGTCCATCGACTGCATGACTTGCGTCAGATCCGACTGATACTGGCCGGAGCTCGCGTTGTACGCCTTCGACGCATTGAGAAAATCCTGCGCGGCGGATGTCAGGTTCGATTGCGCGGTGGCGTCCCCGCCGATCGCCTTGCTGTACAGATCCTCGAAACGCTGACGTGTATCGCCGTACTGCTGCTCCGGCGATGCGGTTGACAGACTCCCGGTAGTCAGCGACGCACGGAACTGGTCGACCTGATCCTTGAACGACGTCAGCGCCTGCGACTGCGTGCTGTACGCCGACGACACCGCCGACTCATACGACGAGACGACGCTATCAAACGCGGGCGCAAGGGCGAGCAGCGCGACATACGAGCGCTGCCCCGCATCCGTCGACAGGTCCAGCGACTTCACAAGATCCCTGAACTGGTCGCGCGTGTGGATGCCGCTATAGCCGAGAGCCGAGAGCTGGTCCGTGACGGACTTCGCAGCATCGTCAGCCTGTTGCGCGGCCGATGTGAAATGCTGGTAGAAGTACGTCGCGCTCGTGTTGAAAGAATCGACGCCACCGGCGAGATTCAGCACCGCACTCTGCGCATCGACCGACGCGTTCTTCAGATTGACGAAATCGTCGCCCATCTTCTGGATCGAGTCGAACAGCGACTTCAACGAGTTAAGCTCGCTCAGCAGAGACGTGATGTCATTCGCCGACAGCTTCGACGCATCCACGCCCTGCAGCACGGCGGCATACGGCGCATCCAGATTCGCCTTCTGCAACGAGTCGATCACCGAGCGCTGCAGCTGCAGGCTGAAGTCATTCAGCACCGTCGTCGAGTCCTTGACTCCATTGAGATCCTGACGGTTGGGATAGCCGCTCAGATCCCCAAAGCCGGCGGACACGAACGAGTTGCCTTTTTGCGGGCTGATCTCATACGTCGCGGAGTACTGGCCAAGACCGTCGACCGATCCCCCAAGTTGCTTTGCCAGTGAGGTGATCGAGTCATACGTATTCTTGATCGACGACTGCACTTCAGTGGCGGCCGGGTCTCCGCCAGAAGGACCGCGCACCTTGGTAACGTTGTTGTTACTGTCGATCGTATAGTCGGCGCCATAGCGGGTTTCACCGCCACCGATCAATGAGCCGACCAATGCGCCGAGCGCCATGCCGATCACCGCGCCGATCGGACCCGCGAACGAGCCGAGCGACGCGCCCATGGCGGTCCCCGCAACCGCTGACGATGCGCCGACTGCCATACCGCCCATCGCGCCGAGCGAGCCGCCAAGCGACGAGTAACCCTTGTTGCCGAATAGTGCGCCGCCAGCCAGACCGCCCAGCAGGCCAGCGCCGCCATACATCAGGCCGGCCGACGAGCCGAGCGTACTGCCAAGGCCGCCGCCGGCCTCGCCGGCAGTGAATCCGTAAGCATTAGAGCCGAGCGTCGATGCGTACGTGCCGGCACTGGCCGCGACATTCCCGCCAATCCCACTGCCTAGTCCGCCCAACAGGACACCGCCGCCTGACAGTGCGCCAGAGCTTGCCCCTGCAATGGCTGACGAACCGAGCGCGGTCGATGCGCCGCCGTACCCCTGAATCCAGCCCATCACGGTGTTGTAACCGTTCGACAGGTTGTTGTACGTGCCGTACGGGTTCGACAGCAGGTTGCTCACCGTGCCGTTGCCGCCCATGCCGTTGTTCTGCAGGATGGAGTTCTGGACTCCACTGCCACTCGTGATGCCGGCAAGCTGCGCGACGACGCTGATCACGAACGGCTTGGCGAACGACTTGTACAGCTCGTCGACCACTGTCGTCTCAAACGTGTTTTTCAGAAACTTCGTGAAGCTCGACCAGCCGTTCTTCCCATCGGTGAGCATCTGCAGGAAGCCGTTATGGAAGTCGGTGCCAATACCGTCGATCGTGCTCTGCCAGCTTTTGACCAGATCGTCCTGCTGTTTCTTTGCCTGCGCGAGGTTATCGAGCGTGGCCTGATCGTCAGCGACACCGTGCAACGCGGTCGCAAGTGACTTTGCCTTGACGATGGCTTCGTCCCAGGACTTCGTGTCGGCGAGGTTGCCTTGCAGCAAGGCGATTGCCCGGCCCTGCTCAAGCGCTGCAACCGTGTCGTCAGCACGCGATGCCTTCAGGTCATCGATCGCCGACTTCGTCATGCCGAACGTGTCGATCTGGTCCCGCAGCGATTGCCCTTGCTGGTTTGCCGATTCGATCTGCTTCTGCATCGCATCGAGCTGCGACTTGCCGTACTTGTCCCACACCTCGTCTTCCTGCGCGGCCGAGAGCGACACCTTCTGGAAGAATTCCTCCACCGCCTTGCCGCCATCCGCCAGCGCCTTTCTTTCCTGATTGGCCAGCTGCGCACGCTGCACGGCGCTCAGGTTGCGGTTGTTCATGCCCTGCGCGATCAGGGCGGCCTCCTGATTCGCGGCGTCGATATGGTCGCTCGCAGCCTGCGCGAGGAGATTACGATCCAGCGTGTAATAGTCGGTGATGGACACCGCCCCACCCTTGTACTGGGCGTCGAGCACCTTGCGCGCGCTCTCGACGGCCGACACTTCCTCCGCCAGCGCGTCCTTGATGGCCTGCACCTCGCCGGTCAATTGCGTGCGGTCGACCAGTCCGGTGCCGCCCTTGCGCCCGGTCTTATCCTTGTCCTTGTCGTTGATTTTCTGTTCGTCCGCGAGCTGCTGCTCGGGGCTCAGGTTCAACGCGGCTGTCCTGTCGAGATACTCGTTGATCGCCTTGACGCGTTTTTCGGCCGGCGTGGCGAACTGGTCGTTCCACGTCGCATACCAGTGCTTCGCATCGATCAGCTGCTGCTGTTGCTCAGCCTGACGCGCCTTCTCGCGCGCCGCATTGACAGCTGCGTCACGCGCGGCAATCGCCTTCTGCAGATCGGCCTCATCCTGCGCGTCCCATTGCCCGATAGGCTGACGCGCGGACCTGTTTGCCAGCATGCGCGCGACGACCTCAGCCGGCCCGGCAGTTGCACCGAACGATCCCAGCGCCTCGACGGCGCCGTTGATCATGCTCTTGATGTCACGCCAGCCGGCGAGAATGATGCCCTCGTTTTTGGCAATCTCGCCGGTGCGCTCGTCCATCGCACGAGAAAACGCCTCGACGGCGATCTGCGCCGCACCGGTGGCATCGCCCTGCTTCTCGAGTGCCGCGATCTGATCGTACGTCGACGCCGTCAGATAGTGATACTGGTCGTTCAGCGCCACGGACGCCTTGACCGGGTCTTCGGCCAGTCTGGTGAAGTCATCCACCATCTGCTTGACCGAGATCGACGTGTACGTGGCGGCATCCGCCGTCGTGCGGCCGAGATCGGCGATTTCCTGCCCCGTCAGCCGTCCGGTCGCCGCCAGCGCCGTCACCGACTCCGCGGCCGTGTCAAACGTAGCCCCACCGGCCGTCGCCGCAGCCGCCAGGCCGCGAAGCTGCTCGGTCGTGACGCCGGCATAGCCACCAGTCAGAACGAGCGCGTCATTCATCGCGGCGTTCTGCTCCGACACCTTGTACATCGCCGCGCCGGCCGCCACCAGCGGTATGGCGATTGCGGCAACCGCCAAAGCCGCGCCGGAGGTTGCTACCTCCATCAGGTCCATCCGTTCGGCCAGAACCATCATCGAGCCGCCGAAGTTTTTCCAGTTACCTGTCAGCGCCTCATGGGCGAGGACGACGACTTCCCTTCGCGCGCCGGCCGTCTTCAGGCCGAATCCTTCCATCGCCTTGCCGCCCGTTTCCGCCGCCGACGCTACGTCGGTGAGCGCGCTGCGATTGGTGCCAATGTCAGCCAGCGCCTT
The DNA here is from genome assembly GCF_003353175.1 of Paraburkholderia lacunae. Lineage (GTDB taxonomy): Bacteria > Pseudomonadota > Gammaproteobacteria > Burkholderiales > Burkholderiaceae > Paraburkholderia > Paraburkholderia lacunae. The sequence goes on from NZ_QHKS01000010.1 coordinate 17,782, forward strand.
TTTATAGGCTACCGACGAGATCTCACCCGATTTGAACGCGCGCTCGAGCTGCGCCTCCTGATCTGCAAGCCGACGCAGTTCGACAACGGCCTGATCCGCCTTGATGCCGGCGAGCGCCTGCTGATACTGCGCCGTCGTCACCTGGCCCGCCTTATAGGCATCGTCGAGCAGCGCCTGATCCTGCGCGAGCTTGCGCGTGGCAGCGCCAAGCGGGTCGTACTTCGTCGTGAGCGCATTGAGCGCCTGCAGCCGCTTGTCCTCATCCTTTCCGAGCGCTGCCAGCGTGGCGTCGTATTCCGCCATCGAAAGCTTGCCGGTCGCCATCGCGCGATCGAGCCGGTTGTACTGATCACCAAGCGTCGCGAAGGTCGCATTGCCTTGCGCCATCGTCGTGCGCAATGCCTGCATTTCGTCGTTCATCAGAACGGTCGCGCGCTGCGCGTCGATCATTGCCTGCGTTTGCGCCAGCACGTTCACCCGGATCTGGCCGGCTGACGCGCCCATCGCGTCGACGCCGGCGGCGGCACTCTGAGACGCGGCCGCAACCTGCTGCATCGCCTGCTGTGCCTCCATTGAGCGCGCGACCATATCCTTGATACGGGCGGCGGCCTGCTGTTCGGACTCGGCAAGCGCCGCAGCGCCAGCCGATGCGCGCCCCATCGAGGCCCCGAGATCGTCGTTCGCCGCTGACATATCGCCGACGCTTTTCCTGTACACGCCGAGCGCCCTGGTCACCGCGCGCTCGATGTCGTTACCCATCTTGAGCGACGCCTGACTGGTGCGATCAGCGCCGAGCTCGAAGTCGGCATAGTCGAGCGCAACCTTTGCAACCAGGGAACCAAGTGAAGGCATGGCAGTACCAGAAAAAATGCCCGCATGCGCGGGCGTTGCACAACATCAGGCCGATGCCTCACGCTCGCGAAACACATCGAGCACCTCGGCCTCCATCACACGCAGCAGGCGGAACATTTCACTTCGCTTTTTACGGGGCACATCCATCAGCCGAAGGGTCACGTCGACCGCGACGTAATCGAAGCCGAGCGCGACGGGTGGCCCCGTTCCGCCAGGCAGATATCGCCACTGCCCGGATAAGGCCGCGAACACCTCGAACACCGGCCAGTTGTCAGCCCAGACATAGCAGTCTTCGCGCACGGCCTGCGCACGTGCGCGCTCGATCACCTCGGGCGGCGCACCGGCGGCTTCGAGACCTGCAACAACGGTATCGTCGGCGGCGAAGTCGTCGGGCCGCTCGCCGGCCCAATACCTCGCCACCTCAATCAGTTTTTTTCCTGAGCCACCACGATGCTGTCCCAGAAACCCTTCACCAGCGCGAAGGACACCGCCGGGATCTGCAGCAGTGCCTCGAAATTTTCTTCATTGAACGGCAATGCGCTGCCGTCGTCGTCGGTAATGCCAGACCAGCCGGCCACCACGTCCTGCAGCACTTCGCGCCCGGTCTTTTTGCGCAGTTCGTCAAGCTGCTCGTTCGTGCAGCGGCGAAAAGTAACTTTGAAATTCTCCTTCTCGTGCCTGCCGGACTCCGACACGGTTACCACGTCGATCTGGCGTTGATACGTTTCGGATTTGGAGATCTTGAAAGCCATTTTGATTTTCCAGAAGAAGCGGCCCGCTCGATGGCGGGCCATGGTTTGCATTCAAAAGGATATGCAGTTACGTCAGCAGAATTACCTGACGGTAATCACCAGCTCGTCGTTGCCCTCAACCGGCACAAAAGTCAGGTTCAGCCCGAGCATCGCAGTGCCGCTCTGATCGCTGTACGACAGATTCGACGCCTGCACGCGCGGCGCATCGATCTGCACGATGTTGCCGGCGGTCTTGCCGTGAGTGATCGTCAGCGCTCCGGTGACGGCGTCGCGCACCGCAGCCCACCAGTCCTTCGCTGCAACCGACGTCAGTTGCAACGTCGCGGTGCCGGCAGGTTTGCGATCGGTCAGGTCGACCGACTCCTGATTCACCAGGTTCTGATAGTTGATCGCATTCGCGACATCGATCGTCAGCGCCTGCAGCGGCGAACTCACGCCCTGGAATGAGAAGTTCGGCGTATTCGCCTTGTTCACCACCAGCGGCTTCTGGAAGTCTTCGTAATCGATACCCGCCGGCAAGGCCTGATCGACCACATCGTTGTACAGGCTCGTGAACTTGAACTTCAGCACCGGAATCGACTTCGCCGTCAGGTCCAGCGCGACGGTGCCGCGCGCAGACGTCATCTTGTGAAAGATGCCGTCGAGGAAGTAATACAGCGTGAGCGTCGGCGGGTTGTCGCTGACGGGCCGGTACTTTGCGTCGACCCCATCAGTCAGCGTCTCAGCAAAGCCGCACGCGAGCAACAAGGGCGCCCACTTCGGCGCATGTCCCGCCATGCCGGCGCCGGCGAGCTCCACTTCAAAATCGAGCTCGCTGTGAATGTCGGCCGGCAGTTGCTCGCTGTTGCCGAGGTAAGGTCGCACGACGTCACGCGACGCGTATGTCGCCGCTGCAGGGTTCGGCGTCACGGCGCGGGCCAGAATCGCGTTGAGCGCACCGGTCGGCACCGCATCGGTGCCGGCGACCGCCTCGATCGCGGCCAGTATGATGGTCTTTCGGGTCAGCTTGGACATACGGTTCCTCAAATAAAAACGCCCGCACATGGCGGGCTTCGTGGGTCAAGGTCGGCGCGTTCGCAACTGGATCATGATGAGATACGCGTACACCGCCGCGGCTCCCTCGAAATTGCTGTCGCCTTCGGACTCGACCAGAAGGAAGTCATCCATCTGCTCGAATGCTTCGACAATCTGATCGCGCAACGCGGTGTTTTCATCGGTGTCGCGGCCGAGAATCGCGATCGTCACGGTGTGCAGGTCGTAACCGCCACCCATGACCCAGCCGCTCTCTTCATCGGTATGGGTCGTGTACACAAGAGCGGGCCATGTCGGATCGGGCGGCAATTCGACGTTGTGCGAGTTGGGCAGGATAGCGACGAGCGCAGCGTAGATATCTGCTTTCAGGCTCATGCGGCACCCTTCTGGATGAACTGCGCAACGCGGTCTGCCATGGCGGCCAACGCGTCGTCACTCTTGCGTTCAAATGCCGGGCCAATGAACGGCAACGGCTGGATGCCGGGATTGCGAACCTTCATCGAAAAGACGGGCTTACCCTCCTGTTCGAATGCCAGCCGCCTGCCACCGCCACCGGACTCAACGTGCGGCTTCGTGCCAAACTCCAGATACCACCAGTAGAACGGGTCATCGACGTAGGTTTTCCGGATGCTGCCATCGGCACGCAGCGAGTAAGTGACTTTCGCCTTGCTACCGAGCTCGCGACCATGGCGCACCCCGAGGTTGTACTGCGCAACGCCCAGCGGCGGGTTCTGCTCCCGCTTCACCGCAATGTTGTTGATCAGCGCTCCGGTCTGCTTCAGCCCCCTGGACAGCGCGATCGATTTCGCTTCACGCTTGATCACGTTCGCCCCACTGAGCGCCGCCGAAAACGCCACCTTCCTCTGCATGTCATCCTTCAGCGTCGCAATCGCCGAGTTGAACGCCTGCAGTCCCTGAATCACGTTGCTGGTCGCCATCACAACCCCTCGCTTGCGCCCGTGTCGCACGTGAGGATCAGCGTCTTATGCTGGTCGAGCACGTCGTTCACGAAGCGGATGTTGAACGCCTTGCCGCCGTATAGCACGCGCATCGTCTCGTTGATCCCGGCCCTGTAGCGCATCGTGATCAACGTGCGTGCATCCGCACTCTCGCCACCCTGCCGGGTCGTGGCGCTGCGCTCCGTGCCAGACTGATAATTGATGCCCGCCCATGGCGTGCAGACTGTTGCCCACGTCGCGACCGTGCCGCCGCTGGCATTCTTCGCGTTCAGAAGCCGCTGGATGACAATGCGCCGATCAAGTTTTCCTGCTCGCATGCCGCCCCCTACGCAGACCAGATCCGATACCCATCGAGCAGGCAGTCGAGGTAGCCGATATTGACCGTCGCTGCCCGGTTGTCGGCGATCTCAGTCTCGCGGTTTTCGTAGAAAGTGCCGATGGTCGCGAGGATCCATTGCCGGATCGGTTCCGGTACGCTATCGCCGCTGTCGCCATAACCGGCCTTGTACTGCACCACGACGTCGCCCTTCGGCAAGCCGCCAAGCGAAGCGTTGTCTCCAAGTCGAGCCGTATGGGATGCAAGATCGACACCGCCGACTTTGACCGATTCAATGGACTGAACCGGCCAGCGCGTGAGCTCCACCTCGCGGCATACGCGAACGAAAAGCTCCTCGACAGTCTGAGTAATGAGCGCTCGCCCGGTAATGTCTTCTGCACGCCGGGTTGCCGCCTTCAGATACAACGTGATCAGATCGTCATCGTCGGATCCGTCGACCCGCAGGTGCTCTTTCGCGGTGTCTAGCGATACCGGCGTTTGTGCTGGCGGCGTAATGATTCGAACCATCGTGGCCCTCGCTGCAAAGTGACTTTGGGCGGCCGAAGCCGCCCCATCCCGCCGATCAGGCCGCTGCCTGCTTCAGTGCCTTCCATGCGCCACCGACGTCGATGCTGCCCCCATCGCCGCGATACATGGCCAGGAAGCCGATCTGCCCTTTCATCGTGAAATTCGAATCGGTCATACGGAACAGCAGGACCTGCATCACGTCACGAATGAGGTAGTTCGTGAAGTCACCGAACAGCACCGACTTTGCGTTCGCCGCCGCGACCGGGATGTACTGGTTGATCGTGTACGAGTAACCCAGCAGCGTGTCCGGCTCCTTCACGGCAACACCAGGCAACCACAGCGGGCGGCCGTAGCCATCCTTCAGGCGCTTAAGACCCTTCAGCGTCTGGTCGTGGAACTGCCAGCGAACCTTCGGCGAGCTGCGGTACGCCGGGTCGATCGAGTGTTCGAGCTCGATAAGATCCTCGTATGCGATATCGGTCGCCGCCGCTGCGACATACCCCACCGGCGCAGCGGTCACTGCACCCTGGGGCTCACCCACGCCGGTCCCCACCGCATATTTGCGTTCCGTGATACGTGCAATGCGCGTCGCGAGCGCAGTGCGGATGTATCCTTCCAGGTCGATACGGCTGTCCTGCAGCAGCTCGATCGGCACGGCAACCGCCTTCGAACTGAACTTGTAGGCGTTGATTTCCTTCATGCCGAACTGGAAGTCCTGCGAGCCGGCCTCAGTGTTTTCGCCGAGGATCTCGCCCTCCTGCGCCGTCGCATCGACAGTCGGCCACTGGATCTGCACGCCGTTGCTCGTACCGATCACGTTTGCTACGCTGCGCATGCCGCCGAATGCTTTCAGCGCCTCGATCAGGTTGCTGGCGAAATCAGTCGGAACAAGATAACCACCCGAATTGATGTCGGAACTCATGTCGTTGCGAACGCTCGCCGCACGTTGAGCGACATACTGGCGCTGCTGCTCGTTGAGCGCGTCGCGACCGCCGCGAAGCCACGAGTTGAAGATCGACGTTTCCATCGCAACATTCGCGTGCGCTTCGTCCGTCGACAGGCCTTCGCGTTCGCCGCGAGCCTGTGCACGGCCGAATTCGTGCTGTGCCTCGTCGAGCACACGCTGATTACGCGTGATCTCGGCGTCCGTCGACTCGATGTCGCGTACGAGCTCGTCGTACCGCGACTGTTGATCCGCGCCCCACGCAGCGCCGGTGTGATTTTCAACGAGGTTGCGCAGCTCCTTCGCCATCGCGACGCGACGCTCCCGCAGTGCTTGAATGGATGCAGCCATTGAATGCTCCAGATAAGTAAGAAGCCCACTCACGCAGGCAAAAAAATAGCCGCCTCAGTGGGCGGCCAGACATGCGCGGGAGCGACTCCTACGCAATGCGTTCCAACATACGTGCGCGGCGGGCTCGATCGGCCGCCGCATAGTCAGTCCCGGTTTCAGTGAGCGCACGCGGCGCGTTCCTGTACGCGCCGAGATCCCACCTGTTTTCAGCCGCCTTGCTCGAGACAATGTTGTCGACAAGTCCGACGTCTTTCGCCTCCTGCGCGGTGAACCACGTCTCGGCATCCATCCACGCCTTGACCTCGTTGAGCGACTTGCCCGTCTTCGCCATATAGTCGCCGGCAATGCTCGCGTCGATTTTCTGCAGCATGGCGACCGTGTCCGTGAGCTCGGCCGCGTTGCCGACCGCGATCGTCCAGGCGTTGTGCACCATCATGAATGCGCCGTCGGCGATGTTGACGGTCTTCGCGGCAAGGGCGACATACGTCGCGGCGCTCGCAGCAAGCCCGTCGATGTGTGCGGTCACGTTGCCGTGCTGCTGGATCGCGGTGGCCAGCGCGCGGCCGTCGAACGCGTCGCCGCCGGGCGAATTGATCCGCAGGTTGACCGCGCCCTTCGCGTCCTTCAGTTCCTTGATCACGTCCTGCACGGCGATGCCGTACCAGCCGCCGATCGTGTCGTACAGGTAGATATCGGTGCCTTCTGCCGCATTACTGACCCGGAATTCTGGTTTTTTCGCGTTAAACAGGGAGAAAATTTTGTGCTTCATTCAGGAATCCCCTCAGGATCAGTTGTACCCGGATTCGGTGGCGGATCGCCACCCGTTGGGCCTTTATCGCCATCGCTCGCATTGGTATCGCCGGACGCTGGCGCTTGCGGGAAATACACCTGTGCACACGTCCCGCCCAACGGCGGCAGATTGTTACGCGCACGCACTTCGTCGATCGACATCCACCCAGGCCCCTGCGATCCGCCGATGGCCTGCCGGTAATACGCGGCCTCTGCAGCAGGGTCGCCGCGCGTAAGGCGCGTGACATCGAACTCAGCAAAAAAACGTGCTGTCCGAAACGTCTTCCGATTCGTTTCCGCCTCGTAGCGATTCAGATAGGGGCGAACCGAATACAGCACGAAGCCACGCCCCATCTCGGAAACACCCGAGCCCCAGCTCGTCGTCTTCGACGTCTCGCCGATCATCCACGGCGGCACGCCAAAGGCTCGCGCAATGTCGGCCACCTGGAACGAGCGCGATTCGAGCAGCTGCGCGTCGACGGCCGTCATCTTGAGCTGGGCGACATCACCACCCTCGCCAAGGATCGCCGGTGCACCTACATTGCCGAGACCGCTGTGCTTTCTGACCCAATAGTTACGCAGGTCTTCGCGCTGCTCCTTGGAAAGTTGCTTTGGAAACCTGAGCACAACGTCCGACATGTTGCCTTTCGTGAAGGCCTTGTCTGCCAGTTCTTCAGCATGTTGCGCGATCGGCACCGCCCGACTCGCCGCGTATTTCAGCACTGACATTGAGCGGCCAGTGCGAGGGTTAAAGCCGGGACCGGCGAAGTGCAGGATGTCGTCCTGATCGAATGCCACCGGCAGCATTTCCTCGCCGTAGGTCATCGGCAACGACACGACGTAGTAGTAGCGACCGTCCTTCAGCCACACCCAGACCGAACGCGGATCTAATGGGATGACATCTTCGATCAGGGTCGGGTTGCGGGGATCCCGGAGCAGCAGCGCGAATGCGTCACCGTAGAAACACTGCGATGAGACGAAGTATTCCCACATCATCGGCGCCGTCATCATCGAGCACGGCTCTTCGTTGAATTTCCACCATAGCGGGTGATCGTCGGCGAGCGAGCGTGCTGTCCCGTTGCGCCGGTAGATTTCCATGCGCATCGAGGCGATTGCACCGCCGAGCAGGCGCACGCAGGCGTATACCGCTGACGTTCGCATCGCCTGATCGGCGCTCATGCCCGCAATGCCGGATCCATCCCCTAGCAGCTCGCCGAGCTCTTCGTAGTTGACAATCGTGGTCGCGCCGGTTTCGTTATGCACCTCCGGCACCTGAGATACCTGCAGCGCCGGTTCGGCCCGCGCCGGCGGCGACGCCTGCCCCTGTCGGCTAAAGATTTTGAACATTAGAGCTCCACAAATACTTCGGAGTGTTCGTCGCTTTCGCCTGGCACGATCGCCCGGCCAATTGCCATGATGGCCGCGACGACACCGTCGATCTTGTTTTCCGGCCGCTCTTTGCGCGGATATATGTTGTCTTTCTGATCGCAATGGCACACGACGTTGCTGGCCATCCATGCGAGAACCGGGTCGCCGTTGTGCTCGATGTCACCCTTCAGCACAAGCGCTTCGAGCTGCTTCATCGGCTCGCTGAAATTCAGCACCGTCGCCCGCATTTCCACCATCGGAACGTTTTCGGCAAGCAGGTGACTTGACAGCTGCGTCGCCTGGAACGGATCGAACGGCACCTCGACGACGTCGAAGAGCGCACAGTCCTCGCGCACGCCTTCTTCGATCAGATCGAAGTCAGTCACCTCGCCCTCGGTCACCGTCAGCCATCCACTGCGGCGCCAGCCGTCGTACTGGCTGTTGTGCGCGTTCTCGACGGCTCGCTCCGGCAGGTAGTACGTGCCGAAAATGGCCCACTTCGCTCGCTTGCCGGAGGGTGGAAACAGACGGATCTTCGCCGCAATGTCGACCTTGCTCGCAAGGTCAAGCGCAACGTAGCAGCGCTCGCCGTACAGATCCTCAATACGCAGATCGCTATTTGCGCAGCCGTCCCACGCGCGCATGTCCATCCATGCGCTGTCGGCGTTGACCCAGACGTTAAGCCGCTTCGTCAGAAAGTTACCCACCGCACTGGGCATGGATAGCGCCTTGCGGCACGCCGACTCCATATCGTCGGCCAGTACCGAAACGCCGTAGTTCGGATTGGCCTTGGCCCAGCACGCCGGATCCGCCCAGTCGTCGCCATCGTCAATCGTGAAGATGATGCCGAAGAACGATTCGTCTTCGACGATCCGCTCCAGGATCTTTGTGACGTGCGTGCGCTGCTCGTAGCAGATCCCGGTGCGGTCCGAGCCGGCCGTCGTGATCATCCACAGCAGCGACTGGTCACGGGCACCAGTCGCCGAATCGATCACGTCAAATACGGCACGAGTCTTATGCGCGTGCAGCTCGTCGATGACGCCGCCGTGCACGTTCAGACCATCAAGCGTGCTGCCCTCGGCAGACAACGGCGTGAACTTGCTCGCGTCTTCCGGCACAAGCATCTGGTGCTGCAAGACCTCGATGCCAAGCGTGCGGCACATCTCCGGCTCACGCAGCGCCATGGCCTTCGCATCGTCAAACACGATCTTTGCCTGATCGCGCGTCGTGGCCGCGCTATAGACCTCCGCGCCCGGCTCACCGTCCGCGGCGAACAGATAGAGTGCCACGCCGCAGCTCTTGGTCGACTTGGCGTTCTTCCGCGCGACCTCCTCATAGGCCCGGCGATAGCGGCGAAGCCCGGTGCCGACATGCAGCCAGCCGAAGACGGTCGACAGCACGAAGATCTGCCACGGTTCGAGCACAATCCGCTGCCGCGTTCGAGCCCATTTGCCCTTGATATGCGGCAGCAGCTCAACGAAGCCGCAGATCCGGCTCGCGGCCTCGGTGTCGAAGCGATACGGGAAGTCAGGCGACCGGGCCTCCGCGCGAACGAGATCGTCGCGCTGCCGCTTGCAGGCCAGCTTGACCCACTTGCACGCGACAATCCGTCCGGAGAGCACGTCATCAATGTAGCCGTTCGCGAGCTCAACGTACTCCGGTTCGTCGCGGTGCGCGCTCATTTGGCGAAGCGCCCCCAGCCGCCGCTGGCCGGCTCCACGCCCGGCAGCGACAGCTGATTGGTCGACGGTGTCACGCGCGAGCGGCTCGATGGCGACAACCCGAAGCTCTGCAGGAATTTGTGCACCTGATCCTGCAGCGAGTTGATCAGGCTCAGTTCGACCGCCTGCTGCCGATAGCCGGAAGGTGCTACATCGACGAATGCCTCCGACGATGTTCTGCCCTGCGATGCGAACAGTTCCTGCCGCTTCTGGAACGCCGTCTCAAGCTCGACAAGCCGGCCCCACGCCTGGCAGTACAGCGCCAGCGCAGCCCGGTCGAGCCGGCTGATCAGCCCGAGTTGCTCCAGCTCGGCAGAGACGCGTTTCCATTCCTTGCGTGCCTCCCTGCTCAGGTGGCGCGGAGCGTCGGGAACCGCGACCTCCGGATTGACGCCGTCCGACAGGTTGATCGGACGCTTGCCGGGATTGCCGCGAATGAGTTTGAGCGCCGCCGGCGCTGGTTGCGGACCACGTTGACCCATATGTTCAAGGGGCGCCTGGACACCCCCCCTCGATAACTTGCGCGCGGAAAAATTTGGCTAAACACGCGGTCCTGTCCGCGAGCCGGCCAGACTTTTGGCCACCCCCGGATGCACCGCGTGCGAGCTTCGGTAGGACCCTGCTTCGGTTTGACGATGCCTCGCCGATGGCCTTGCGGCGACGGTGTGCGCCGCGCGAGGCATGACGATGGGGACACAAAGCAGCTTTATCGGAAGGCGCTGACAGCCTTATGTGCCGGAGCGCGCGCGGGCGCTTTCACGCGCCGTCTTTGCTTTGTGGCACTTATCGCAGATGGATTGCAGGTTCGACTCGTCGTCCGTGCCGCCTTCGGCCTTCGAAACAATGTGGTCGACCTGCGTTGCACGCGTCACACGACGCGCACGCAGACACGGCTGACAAAGGCCACCGTCGCGGCGGAGGATGATTGCGCGTAGCTTCGTCCACGCAGTGCCATACCCGCGTTCATGTCGCGTGCCGCGTAGCCTGTCGTTTTGCCAGCCAATGTCATCACGCGCGTGCTCGGCGCAGAAACCGGGCGACGCGACGAGCGCGCGGCAACCCGGATGACGGCACGGCGTCGGTGCCTTACGAGGCATCGCGACCGGGCAGATGTGCCCGCGCCTTCGCGACGAGCTCGCGGATGCGGGCCGCCTTCGTGACGTGAATGAACCACGCAGAGACTTCTTCCTCGATCGCATCGAGCCATTGATGCGACGGATGTACATCGAGCGCCGGTGCAACGGCTGACTGATTCGCAGCCGCATCGCCTGCGCCGTCAGCCACTGGCGGTAACGATGCTGCACCGCCTGATTGCCCATCAACAACGGAAGACTGCAGCGCGAAGGCGCACAAGACAAAGCGTTGGACCGCATGCATAGATGCTCCAGAAATGACAAAGCCCCGAGGGCTTGCGCACTCAGGGCTTGGGTTGAATCCGATGTTTCGTGAAGGCGCACGCCTCCACACGACCTGACGGGATCCGATAATTATTCTTTTGTCGCCGAAAGGTTTGCACGACTAACGCGCGGTGCCAGCGGATATCCAGTGACTCGGTAAAGGATGGCCGAAATATATTCGATCGAATCTTGGATTGCAAGAATTTCATGGTTGCAACTGCCGGCGCATTGTGTCGACAACACTGCCGTCGACCTTGTCGAGTAACGCCAACGTCGCGGTGAAGCGCTCAGCCCAATAGCGCCGATAGATGGGAAGCGACACGCCAAGCGCGTGGGCACGTGCTGACTCATCGACAGGCCGGCGACCATCGCCACCGCAGCACGGACAGATCTGACGGCCGTCGCTTTTCTTCGGCACGGTCAGCACGGTCCCGCGTCCCAGACATCTGGGACAGGACTCGAATTCCCGATAGACGATCGGCCCACGACCACTTCGACTGGCGGCGAATGGTATACGCTCTTCAGAAACACAAATGACCCGCTTGCCATTGCAGTCGGGACACACCGCCGCGACTGGTTGCGGCTTCGGCGTGCGACCAATTGCGCCGCGCCCTTCGCAGCGCGGACACTGATCGTCGACCCACTCGATGATCAGACGCAGGGCGAAGCGCTCAACGATGTCGACTTTCGCCCGCTCGACCGTCTTGCCAGCACGTTGCTCGCGCTTCGCCTGTGCATCAACGCCCGTAAATTTCCCACGATTGAATTTTCCGGATCGTCGGATCATCTGTGCGAGCAGCAATGTCGCACGGCGCACCGCATCAGGTCGTATGTCCTGCCCGCACTTCATTCGCACCAGTGCCCGACCGAGATCATTCGCGAATGCCAATGCACCCAAAGTTACTTTTGGATCGACGATCGGGTCGGAGAACTGCCCCCGCACATTCATCGCAATCCCGGCCTGCTCTTTAAGGTCAATCATCGAAAGCCTCCGTTAATTGTCCCAATGTCCCAATGTCCCAAGGGAAAAGGGTTGTGGGTGCGTGCGCACCCGCGACATGCGCCCCCTCACGTCGCGCACGTCGCCCGCATGCACGCACACGCATGGCAGCCCCTTGGGACGTTGGGACATCGGACGCTTTCGGGACCGCCACGCAGCGCGCCAAAGCTGGCGCGAAAGCGCGCCGGAACCGTGCGAATAGCGCGCCGTGCCCGCACAGATTCAGAGCGGCGCATCATCGTCGGCACCTTCGGTAACGAGTTCTGCGACAGGCGCTGGAGCTTCTTCTTCCTGCACGTAGTACCAGCCCCGTCGCCCCGTCGATTCCCGCTTGCGCACCCAGCCGAGTGACTTCAACGCCTTGCCAATGCGCCGTTGCTCCGGTAGCGTCCACTTGGAAGTGTCGAGCTTGAGAACGTCGCCGAGGATCTCCTCCATCGTGACGCGACCAGTCAGTTCCAGATGGCGCGCGATCCGGTCTTCATAGACGTCACCTTCATAGCGCTCGGTCTGCTCAATCTCAAACAACGGTTTCTCCGCTTCGGTCACGTGCCAGATGACACCCTGCCGGTACAGATGGACGGCCTCCGCCCACAGCTGGTCACGGTCACGCCGCAGCGCGTCGATATGGATCGGGCCGCCAACACGAAGCGGCCAGTAGCGCCGGTTTCCGGATTCGTCCTTGAGGTACGTATCGAAGTTGACCGAGCCGGCGAATACGCCCTGCCGGTGCACGTCCGTTGCGCGCTTGCCGTAGAAGTTGCGAAAGCGGTCTGTCTCGGTGGCGAAGAAGCTCTTTGCGGCCGACGAGTCGCTCTTGTTAAGCGAGTCCAGTTCGGCCAGCTCGATAATCCACTTGCCTGCCATGACCGCGTACGTGTCCTTGTCGCCGATGCGGATCGGCGAGTTCGTGTACCACGGCTTGCCGGCGATCACTTCGAGCGCCGTCGATTTGTACCAGCCCTGCTTTCCTTCCAGAATCAGCACGTTGTCGGCCTTGCAGCCGGGACGCATCACGCGCGCTACCGCCGCGATAAGCCACTTCGTGCCGGCCAGTCGTACATACTCGCTGTCGGCCACCTTCATATAGGTCGTCGGCCACGTACGCACGCGCTCCACGCCATCCCAGACAACACCCTCCAGGTATTCGCGCACGTCGTGAAAATGCGTCGCGTCTGCGACCAGCAACACGGCGTTCATCACTATGTCCTGCCGCACCGAGATCCCGTATTTCTGCGACAACCACAGCACGCAGCGAATGTCGTCCATGTCCGACCATTCGCCGAGCTCGCCTTGCGGAAACGGCGGCTTCCTGCGCTTCACAACGCGGCCGGCGAAATCGTCCTGCGCGATAACGCCCTGCCATTTCTTGTGATTCGAAAGGATCAGGTGGACGTTGCCGAGCGTGGGCAGCAGGTTGCCTTTTTCGCTGCGCGCCAGATCCCGCTCCCACGTGTGCGCTCCGTTCTCGATAACCCGCCCGTCCCATTCCCCGGTTGCAGCGCCAGCGGACGTCGCGGCATCGGCGCCGGCGACGTCGTCTACAGCTCGTGGATCCGTGTCATGCAGATGCGCAAACGGTGGAATATCGGTAGCTGCAGGCGCCAGGGCTGCAAGCAGTGCGGACTGGATCTGCTGTCGCACGAGAGCGAGCCCTTCCTCGCAGTGCAGATCGTTAAAGTCAGTCAGCTTCCGATCGCCGCGATCCGCAAAGCGGGGAAACACCACACTCGCATTGCCAACGGTCGCGACCGCCTCGTGTGCATATTTGAGCCCGGTGTTCTCAAAACGCCTGCGGCGTTCCGGCGAGACATCGTTGCCGTAGATCAGCTCCATAAAGCCAACGCCATGATCATCGCGCCTGAACTCCGCGCGAGCCATGTACCACGTGTTCTTCGCCTGAATGCGCACGGCGTCGCCGCCGATGGTCAATTCGCCCCTGTAGCCGAACTCCTCGGCAAGGCACGCACGCAGACGCTGCTCAATGATCCAGTCGTCGTCGGCGCAGATCAGCAGATGCAGATGCGGATAGGTGTCGCGCAGGTAACGCGCGGCGAACAGGATGCCGGCGGCGTCGAAACACACCGACTGAGGAATGGCTTCATCGATCGCCATCCGGATGGAGCGCCCGGTCGCATAACCTTCGGAGATCATGGCGACCTTGTCGTCGTCGCCGATGTCGCCAAGCAGGAATGCAGCACCCTTCTTTTCCATGCCCTTGTTGAAGCGCTTCGCGCCATCGGGCGTAATCTTTTGCAGGCCGACAAGACGTATGCCATCGGCGTACTGGAACATCGGCACCAAGGTCGTGCCTTCAGCGTCGAACCGGACGCCTTCGGGCGTGATCTGCTTTCTCTTGAGGTACGCTGACGTGCCCTCGTCGTGCGCTTTCTGCCATTGATCGCGAGCCCGGTTTGCAGCCATCTTTGCGGCATGCGCGCGCTTTTCCGCCTCAATACGTTCCGCGGCTTGCTGACGTCGCCGGGCTGCATTGACGTCTTCCTGCGTCAGTGCTTCGCCCTCCCACTGGAAAGCCTGCGCGCCATTATCGTTGCCGGACCAGCGCCCAAACGCGCCGGTGTACCCGATAATCCGGCCGGCACGTTCAATCTGATGCAGCGAGTACCAGTACTTTTTGCCCGCCCCATACCGGTGCGGCTTGCCATCTGCGATCGGGTGCCCTTCGGGTAGCTTTGGGTGACCATCATCCTGCAGTTGCTGGACAATCTGCTCTAGCGAAGACATTCGTTAATCCTCCTTTCGCGTTCGCGCTGATGGGAAAATGCACGCCACACGGCTCGACCGGCGGCGTACGTTTGAGGTCCAGACGGGGAGCGTCTGAAAGATGGGTTGCAGCGGCGAAGCAATGAACTGGCGCCGGTCAAAGTCACTTTGTGGTCTCCGTGATTACTTGCCGCGAAGGCGGTGCCATTCAGCGGACATGAGCTGGTCGAAGCGATCCAGATCAGCAGACGAAAGCCCGCCCTCCAGCTGTCGCCTGAAGCCATGTCGCTCGGTTTTTGTCTTCAGAGCCGCACAGATCGATGCGGCGCGTTCGACGAAGATGGGGATGACCGCCGCCCACAATGCCGCTTCACGGATGAGCGCGAGGTGGTCGGGGAATGTGTTGATGAGGGACGCGATAAACTGCGGCACGAGTTCCGGATTGCGGTCGGCCATCCACTGAAGTGCGGACCTGCCGCACGCGAGTTGCTGGTTCACATCGCAGGACAGTCCAACCTGCTCGCGATGCGGATTGCAGCATGACATTCCGGGGCGAAACTTCATGCTTGCCGGCGACCCAACCTGCTAACAGCCTGTACTGTGCGCAGAAGGCGATCAAGCAGCCGCTGATGGTGACGCGCAGCGAGTGCAATCGCGTCGGCTTCCTGATCGGTGATCCGGCCGTCTGCGATGGCCGTGCGCACTTCACCTGCTACAACACCCGATTGCCGCGCTACCTCCAACGCACCAAGAGCAATGGCGTCGACGCTGTCGGGCGCATCCTGCTCGCTCGCCTCGGTCGCGCGCAAACCGAAGCGTTCGTTAAGCGCGTGGATCGCGTCGAAGCGCTGCGGCTGACGCTTTTCTTCCATCCATTCGATCAGCAGCTCGAACATTTCCATTGAAAGTCGGTTTTCGCCTTCGCCGCGCAAACGCAGGCGCAACGTTTCCGTGCCGATGCTCTTGCCGCGACGATGGGTCAGAAATGTCGCCGCATCTGCTACGCCCCCAGGCGTACCGCGTACCGATGTATAAAGCGCGTCAAGCCAATCCGTGCCGCTATATCTGCAGGTCATTTGAATCCCCGGTGTCTTTGTAGATACGGTTTTTCATGGTGTTTACCGTTGTCAGGCGCTCGTACTATGCGAACCTGATGCGCGAGCGCTGTCGGCCGGTGTCGGCTGTCCTGGTCGACTGGCGAAATAGTCGTGGAGAGCCTGAACCGTTGAGACGCGGGGATCGCCGACTCGACCGAGCGCCACCTTAGTGAGCGTGTCGTATGGAATCCCGGTGGCCGACGAAATCGCCCGCCATTTGCCCTTGGCTTCCTGCAGAGAGCGAACTACGGTCGCCAGCCATGACACCTGTCCTTGCTCCATTGCCTGCTCCGAGGTTTGGTCAGGCCCGATCTTAAGTCTTTTATGGCTATTTTTCAACCACGAGAAATGTGCGCCATGCGACACAAGTGTCTAGCCAGATTTGGCAATATAGACCATATGAAAAAGACCCCTATCCTTACCGTCCTGGCCACGAACCTTCGTCAGGCGATGGCGAGGCACCCGACGCTGGACACGCAGATGCGCCTCGGACAGAGATCTGGCATCTCCCAACGAACTGTCGGCCGAATGCTGAACGGTGAAGTGAATCCACAATTGGGGCACGTCGAAGCGGTCGCGGATGCGCTTGGAGTTACCGTTACCGAACTGCTAACCGACTATTCGTCGGGGGCTCCGGAACTTCGCTACGACCGCCAGAAATTCGCAAAACTATCGCCGGAAGATCGAGCGAAAATCGAGTCCTTCATTGAATTCACGTTTGTGTCGCAGGATAAGGGCTCGTCGAGCGACGCGCCGTTTAAATATTCCGAGGTAATTAAAGCCAGCCCAGCACAAGAAGAGATGGTTAAGCGCGTTGCTCAACGAGACCTATCAAACAAAACGTTGAGCATCGATGAAGACCAAACCAAACCCCATGGTGGAAGGCGCGGACGTCGCTGATTTCACTAGCTACAGAAACAAAAAACTCGCTACTGAGCGTTACGTTCCCGGCAACGAATCAGCTGCGCGCGAGAGAGCACGGCTGGCAAGAACCGAGGCTATTGCTCAATTTGATGCGCAAAGCTCGCCAGCTATCGCATTCGCAGCCGTTCTTTTATCGGAAGACGGCACCATCACACTAGCAGCTAGCGGCATAGAACCCGAGTTCGCGCCGGCGATTAGCGCAGGCCTGCTTCGCCTCAGGAAGCGCATCAATTCGCACGGCGACGGCCACCGCCCGCCTCCACGACGTCTCGGCGGTTTTGCGAGGCTCATCCCCCTATTTTCACTGGCTTGCATGGCGGCAACATATGTCAACACCGTGGCGTGGGTTGATGCCGCGCTGTCTCTCGCTGCCCAAGTCGGCGTTTCATACGCCCTGACCCGCTGGCGAACCCCCAGGTAGGCATCGACGACTTAGCCAAGCATGCGGCCACTGCCGCATGCTGATCTCCACATCGAAAAATAGTCATTTGTGACTTGACTTGATAAGCCACAAAAGACTATCTTTCGTCCTGACGTATTTGCGTCGGAACAGGAGATCACATGAATTCGTTACCTGATGCTGCGGGAGAGGGGCGCCGCGCCTGGCTGCGCGAAATGCAAGGGCCATGCCCACGGCAAAGTGACTTTGAAAAGTCGTTTGCGTGGCGCCTGGCATTTGCCACCGCAGCCATCGTTATCACGATCAACGTCCTCGCACCGCCGCCAGCGGCACCCGAGAAACCGGTCCACGCGACGGTGTAGGTGACGCGATGACAGTCCGAATCCCCGTCAGCGACGACGACATAGCCAGGGAATTCCGTCTCCGTCACTTACGTGGTTCGGCTGTCGATGCCGTCACCAATCCCGCCCTGCGGATCTGCCTCGCCAACTGCGCCGAGCTGCGCAAAAAACAGAAACGAACAGACCAACCCACGTCGGACGGCAAGCGTCTTGCCGCTGGCGATACGGAGTAACGCCAAATGCAAAGACCAAAGTTCAAGGCTCCGACAGAGCCTATCCGCAGAGACACAATCGGCCTGCGCTCGATCGTTCACTACGATCCTATGGCGCCCCGCGCAACGACGCCGATCATGGTCGGCAAGTATGTCGTCGCACGTCGGCCGCTCGCCGACAGCGTTCATACGCTCTACATGATTCTGGACGGCAGCACTGTCGTCAGTACGTCGATCTCCTATCCAAACGAAGACGACTGCGCATCGGCCGTCAGCATGCACCGTCGCAAAGCCGCTGAATCGCTCGCCGCGAAGACCATCGGCAAGGCGAAAAAACGCAAGCCACTCGCGCTGCGCGTGAAGGAGGCAGCGTGAAGCCTCTTACCAAGTTCAAGCGGCCGACGACCTACAAGGAGATCGTCCAGCACGCGTGCGACCAGCATGCCCGCCATCTCGCCGATCTCAAGCGAGCGGAGAGACATATTCGTGCCATCGAGCGGGATCTTTCACTACTGGACGAATCAGGTATCGGATTTGACGTTGGCGGCTATTCGATGCGGCTGCAAGACGTCAGCCGCCCGGACAGCGTCAATCGACGGGCCAAGTGGGCACTGCACATCTCTGTCGGCATCTGGAGCATTAACGAAGACAGGCTGATAGCTGGCTTCATCGCTCTCGGCTGGATCGTCGAGTCGGGTGAGGCAACGGCGCACGGCGGATCGGTTGTGCTTCGTCAGGCCAAAACCCAAATCCGCGTTCACATTTACGGCCGCCCCGAATATCTGCGCAGCATCCTGCCAAAGGAGGACGCGCCGGACGCCACGTTCGCAGACGTCGGTGGCATCCCTTCCACGCAGGAGGCTAGCCATGGCTAAGACCAGCCCTCTCGTTCTCGACGCGATGATCGTCACCGGCAACACGAAATCGGCGGTCAAAGCTGCGGGCGGTGGATCCTCCGACCTTTGGACCGTACCGCCCGACCAGATCCACTTCGATCCCCGCGACAACGTTCGCCCGCTGGATCCGGAACGCGTTCGCCACCTCGCCCAGCTGATGAAGGCTAACGGCTACGACCGCAAGAAACCGCTCGGCTGCTTCGTCCGCAAGGTCGGCGGCGAAGACAGGATTTTCGTGTACGAAGGCCAGCACCGCTACCACGCAGCGCTGCTCGCCATTAAGGAAGGCATGCCGGCCGACAAGATGATCGACCGCCTGCCGATCGTTATCGACGAAGCCAAGTCGGTCAATCGCGTCAATCTGATTTACGCCGGCATCAATAACAACGACGGCGAGAAGCTGACGCCTCTGCAACTGGCTGAGAAAGTCATTGAACTGCAGGAGCTCGGCGAGCCCAATGGCGTAATCTGTGCGCGCCTCCACGTTACCGACCAGACGATCCGCGATGTCCTGCTGCTCGCGAACGCTCCGGCAGCGCTCCACAAACTTGTTCGTGACAAGGTCGTGTCGTCGACGCTCGCCATCGACGAGATACGCACGCACGGCGGAGAAAAGGCGTTGGAGCGCCTGCAGAACGCCGCGCAACAGGCGAAGCTTGGCGGCAAAGCCAAGGTCACGAAGAAGGTGCTCGCCAAGGCCGCCGGCGGCAAGATCACCGACACGCAGGCAAAGCAACTTTTGCAGGCGCTGCAGTCGGTCCTGCACGACCCGGTGTTCGGCAAGCTCTCGCCGGGCACGATCGCGGCTGTGCACGCCGCGCTAACCCCCCATGCGGATCTGCTCGATGCCGTTTCAACGAGGCGCCACAAGCATCCAATCCACACGCCGAACGCGAACGGCGTTTTTGTGAAGTGCGAGACGATCAAATCCCCGGTGAGTAAGCGCACTGGTCTGCCACCGGTTGAGATTCACCTTGCTCACCCCGACGAGACAACGTGGATCTACTCGACGTCGACACGATTTGGCAACGCAATGAGTTCCGGTCTGCCGTCCATGGGTAAATTCATCGAGACATACAAGACGCGCATGCAGGCGATTCGCGCAGCAGTCGGCGAGCTCACGACCTTCATAAATCGCGCAGATATCACCAAGACCAAAGAGGCACCGATTGCCCGCGCGTTCCTCGACAGGCTCTGGACTATGCCTGATCCCGACTGGACAGAAGACATGGCAACGGAGGCAATCAAATGACGATTCGCCCGGCCACTTCTACCCCACGTCCGCTGCCGCGTAAGCGGGAACCAGCGGAAAAACGCCCACGGCTTTCCCTTGCTGGCGGCGTCCCGGCGGGCGCATCGCACCACGACGTCAACAGCAGCGGGCTCGCGCCCGCCAAAGCGATCCAGATGAACGAAGGCCAGTCGGATTCCCGACTGGCCACCCTCGCGCGGATCACCGCCCTTCGCCTCGAGATCCGCCAGCTGGTCGAGGGCATCGCCCTTGGCGCCGACATCGAGCTGCTCGACCTCATGCGCGACGAGGTAGGCAGCTATAGCCGGCACAAAGCTGCGCAGGAGGCACGCACGTGGGCCGAGCAAGCGCGCCTGTCCATCGAAACCGGTTTAATGCAGCTCGACCGCGCGATGCGGCCGACGTCCTAGTAAAGAGCCGACATAGGGTGTCAAATGAATACTGTTTTTCTTCTGATGGCGCAGTTCGGCGCACGTGCGGTCATTCCGATTGACGAGGTGTGCCGCTCGTACTTCCCGCACCTTGAAGTGGACAAGCTGCTTCGCAAGATCACTTATGGAGAAATCAAGCTGCCCCTTGTCCGGATCGAATCATCGCAAAAGAGCGCGAAGGGCGTATACGTGCAGGACCTGGCCAACTACATCGACGAGCGCCGCGCGGCGGCTAGGAAGGAATGCGATCAGCTCTCGGGCATCGCGTAATCCGGCGATGGCGCGATCACGTCCAGCCACTTCCAGTTTTCGTACTTGTCCCCCACCTTACGCACGTGCGTATAGCGCTTCAACGTATTCCAGCTGCGGTGGCCGCTCACGGCCGCCACCCGCTGGATCGTCCATCCCATTTCTGACAGTCGACTCGCGCCCTCGTGCCGCAGGTCATTCAGATGCAGATCGTCGATCCCAAGTAGCTGCACTGCGTTCGTGAACGCGGTGCTCGCCGTGAGAGCGCGGTAGGGAAAGATGCGATCGTCCACTCGCGGCTGCGCCTTGACGATCCGTAATGCCTCCGGCGTCAGATCTACCCAGGTGTCATTTCCCACCTTCGTGTTTGGGTGCTTCAGGTCGCGGACCATGACCCGACATCCGTCTTCATCCAGGTCGTCCCAGCGAAGCCGGCAGATCTCGCTGATTCGGCGCAGCGAAAAAATCGTGAAGGTCGCCAGTACCTGCATTGGAATACTGTCGGGCGTGCCTTCCCGCACCTTGCCGAACTCGGCCATCAAGCGATCCATCTCGTCCAGCGTTGGGCGACGTTCACGATGCTTTGATCGGCCAACTAGCCCCATTCGCGTCAGCGCGATGCGCGCGTCCGCGACAACCGACGCATCCACCGGATAGCCCCAGGCCGGCCGCGCGAGTGTGATCACGCTCGACAGGTGCGCGAGATAGTGCCCGCGCGTCGACGGCGCGACGTCCACCGTGCGCATGTATCCAACGATGTCCGCACTTTCAAGCTGCGCCGCCTTGATGTCGCCCAGCGTCGAGCCCGATATCTGATTGAGGATCATTTTCTTGGTGCGGTCCAGCGGCTTGCCCAGTTCCGCGATGTACTGCTTGATCATTTCCTTGACTGACGGGTTCTCCTGCAGCGCCGCTTTCAGGCCGTCAGCGTGAGACAGCGCTGCCTCGCGCTGCTTGATCCAGATCTGCGCGGCCTGCCGGCGCTCGAACGTCTTGGTTTCCTGGTGCAGCACCTTGCCGCCCTTGCGCACGCGGACTTGTGCCTTGTACGAGGTGCTGCCATCCTTGTTCTCTCTCGGCGTAATTGTGCCCACTCGTGCCTCCTGCTCTGTGTTGTGGTGCCACGGAAAAATGGCACCCATTTTGGAGCCTTGGCACCTCAAAAACAAGGGGAAACGCGGGAAAACCCGAGCAAACAAAAGACGCATCCATCGGCCGCAATCGCCCGCCAGGCGGGACAATCCGCGTCAGACAAAGCCTACGTGGTGTAGCGCACCGGCAACGCCGTCGAATACTTGATCTGCTCCATCGCGAAACTCGAGCTCACGTCGTACAGCGGCACGGCGGCGATCAACTGCTTGTAGATGCGATCGTAGTCGTCGATATCGGACACCACGACGCGCAGCAGGTAATCGGTTTCGCCGCTCATCCGGTATACCTCGACCACTTCCGGAATCTCCCGCACCGCACGCGTGAAAGTCTGCGCCCAGGCCTCGGTGTGCTGGTTGGTCCGCACCGCGACAAAAACGGTCGTGCCCACACCGAGCTTGCGCGCATCGCAAAGCGCCACCTGCGCGCGAATCACGCCCGCCTCTTTCAGACGTTGCAGCCGCTTCCAGCAAGGCGTTTGCGACAGGTTCACGCGCTGCGCCAGCTCGGCAATCGGCATGGTTGCGTCTTCCTGCAACAGCTCAAGCAGCTTCCGATCGATGATATCCATTCCCATCAATCCACCCCCATAGGAAATTATTCTACTTTTACGGATTCGAGGGAAATTATATGGAAACTCTTTCTCCAGGCAAACCGGTATAAATATGGCTATCCAAAAATATTGAGGAGGCAGCCGCCGGCTGCACCGCCATCATGAACCAAGGCCTCCGTCCGACATCCTTCGACCGCCCCTCATCCAGCCACGCGCAGTTAGCCGAGCTCAATGACGCGCCCTTGCCAGGCGGGCAACGAAGCGCGCCGCTCGCGCGCCTGTGCGACGGGCTCGACGCCATGTTCGAAGCCTGCGCCAACTTTCCCGTGCCGTCGGACTCCGCTTTTTTCGCCCGCGCCATGCGCGTAGCGCTCAAGCAAGCCGCGGCGGATCCCGCGCTGCTCACGCCCGCGCAACGCGAAGGGTCAGCTGAAACCTACCGGCGTCATCTGCTGGCCGCCGATCCGCATGGCCGCTACGCCATTGCCGCCCTGATCTGGCTGCCGCAGCAGGCGAGCCCCGTGCATGCGCATCACACGTGGTGCGGCTACGCGGTGCTGGACGGCACGCTGAGCGAAACGGTATTCGAATGGAACGGCGCGCGGCACTGCGCGAGCGCCACGCGCACGCAAGCGCGCAGGAGCGGCGCGGTGTCGTTTGTGCGCGGCGGCCGCGGCGGCATTCATCGGCTGGGCAATTGCAGCAATGAGCCCGCCGTTTCTCTGCATATCTACGGCGTCTCGGGCGCGCAGATCACCACGCATGTCAACGACGTGGTGCGCGCCACCGACACAACCGACGCCCAGGCGTTCGCCTAGGCGCACTCACATATGGCGATGAACGTGGCGATGCGAGCCGAAGCCTTCGCCGTCCCGCCTCGCCCGTCATTCAATCAGCTCTTGCCGCCTGCTTCGCCCGCGGTGGGAATTTGCGGTGGGATCGGCGCGGTCTGTCCCGTCGTCGGCGGCGCGGGACGCGGTTCGTGCGACACATCGCGCGCCACCGCGGCGGAGCCATGAGCGGCCCGCACCGGTGAGGCCATTTCGGCCTGCGCCTGCGCATGGCCATGCGCGTGGAACTCAGGGAACTCGTCGTCCGGCAGGGGTTGCCCTTCGCTATCCTTCGACGACGTATACACGCGCATCTGCGGCACCGGAATCTCGATACCGGCTTCATCCATCTTGCGTTTGAGCCGCAGATTGAAGGCCCGCGCCACGCTCCATTGCTGCAACGGCCGCGTCTTGATCTGTCCTTTCACGACCATCCAGTTCGGATCGAAACGGTCCAGCCCCCACACCTCGACCGGCCCGAGCATTTCGCGCCGGTAGCGGAAGTCGGCCATCAGCTCGGCGCCGACTTCACGGATCAACTGCGTGATCTGATCGACGTCGGTCGAGAACGCCATGCGGACTTCGAATACCGCATACGCAAAATCACGCGACAGGTTCTTCACGATCTTGATCTGCGAAAACGGGATCGCGTGTATCGCGCCCTGCCCGTCGCGCAGCCGCACGGTGCGGATCGACAGATGTTCGACGGTGCCCGCGTGGCCTCCGTCGACGTCGATCCAGTCGCCGACCGAAATCGTGTCTTCGATGATGATGAAAAGGCCCGTGATCAGATCGGTCACGAGCGACTGCGCGCCGAAACCGATCGCCAGACCGATCACGCCCGCGCCCGCCAGAAGCGGCGTCACGTTGATGCCCAGGTTCGCCGCGGTGACGATCCCGGCGATCGTCATGATGGATACCAGCAACACGTTGCGCAGCAGCGGCAGCATGGTGCGCGCGCGCATGCTCGGATTGCGCGACTTGTTGCGCGGGCTGCCCGGGTTGAGCGCTTCGGTAATCGCCGTGTCGACCAGAATCCACAACAGCCACGCGATGAACACGGTCGCGATGATCGCCGTCGCAGCATGGGCAATACCGCGCGCGGCAACGTTCTCCTCGATCACTGCCGCGAGTGACAAACCCCACAAGCGCGCCGCCAGTTCAAAGAAGAACAGCCAGATGAAGAGCGTCAGCAGCGTGCCGAAAAAGCGCAGCAGGCGCGTCAAATACGGCGAGCGGCGCCGCGCGCGAGCGCTGCGCGGGCGCGTCATGCGCAGCACGATGGCCGACAGGAAAAACGCCAGCACCAGCAACAGCGCCGTCACCACCGAAATCTGCAGCACGCTTTCGCTGCTTGCCGAGCCGCCGAGCGTAGCCACGACCGAGGCCGTCGCGAGCACCAGCACCGGCACGTGCCAAAGCGACGCGAGCACGTCGAACGCGTCGGTCGCGGCCTTGTGATCGTTGCGCTGCTGATAGTGCCGGTTGCGGATCAGATGCGCGACCGGGCGGCGGAACGCCAGCGCGAAATACGCAGTCAGCACGGCGGCCGTCATGTTGGCTGCGGTCGAAATCAGGCCAGCCAGGTTCGATCCGAGTTGATGCGCGACGTCGTAATTCACGGCCGCGTCGCCGAGCGCACCGCACACGCCGACCACGAACAGCAAACGCCGCGCGTGATCGATCAGGAGACGCACCGCGATCCGCCGGTGCCCCGAGCCGAACAGCGAAAACATAATCAGACAGATCGCCGAAAACACCGCCCCCGCGACAATCGCATAGGCAACCACCATGCCGAGGGTCCGGCCGAGCGCATCGGGCATCGCGCGCGTGAACAGCAGCGCCGCGAGAAACGCAATGATCCACGGCCCGACGCGGCGCCAGGCGAAAATCAGCAACTCGCGCGTGGTGGGATTCGGATTGAGCCCGATGACAATGCCGAGGCGCCGGTACAAGCGGTGCTGCAGATAGATCAGCGCGCCGGCGCAGCCCCCCCAGCCGGCCAGCATCGCGATCATCGAGAACACGATACTGCCGAGGCTCTCATGCCCCTGGCTCGAAACGATCGTATAAAGCTCGTTGCCGGCCGCAGTAAGGCGTCCGCCCCAATAGCGCACGGGCGTGCGGCCCTGATGCACATTGGCTTCGAACGACGCGATGCCCGAGGCGATCGCGCCCAGCAAGCCGGCACTCGGCTGCGCGGGCGCCGGCGGCACGACGTTCTGCGAAACGTCACGCAGCTTCTTGAGTTGCGCGACCAGCGCGGTACGCTGCCGGTCGTTGTCGAGCGTGGCGATCACGCTGTCGAGCGAGCGCGCCAGTTCCGCCTGGCTGGCGGGCGACGGCGCGGAGGCCGCCTCTGCCGCCGAAGCGCCGGAGGCCGCGGCGGGCGCCACCGTTGCGCTGTTGATCAGGCTCTGCAATGCCGGAATGACCGGCGTGCTGCCGGCGGCGGCCTGGGCATTCGCGGGCAGCCATCCCAGGCACAGGATCAGCGCGAGGCAAACCATCGCCGACCACGCGCCGGGCCACGCGGCGACGTGCGCGCGAACGCGACGGCGAGCGCCGCACAGGCTATGTTCAGAAGGAAAATGAAAGGCGGCGCGAGTCGCCGGCTGCCCGCCGTTGAACGGCGCAGCCCCGGACTCACGCCGCAACAGGCGTGACTGCATGGCAATCCGTAAGAAAACGGGAGACGCCAGTGTAGCCGCAGTTGCACCGCGAGCGACCGAACATGCGTAACCGAATGTTAGGACGCTTGCGCATGTCCGGAATGTGAGGCCGGGCTGGCGCTCACATCCGTGGAGCGCCGGCAGTCACGCGCGTGCGGTGCGCAGGCCGCGTGACAGCGCCCAACTTATGGCAACGGCGACGCTCAATAAGCCACCGTCGCGATCTGACGGACGAAACGGCCCTGCTCCAGTTCATCGACGAACGCGATCGCGTAGTCTTCCGCGGAGATGCGGCTGTTGCCTTCGGCGTCGGCCAGCAGCGTGTTCGCGCCGGTGCGGAATTTGCCGGTGCGCTCGCCCGGCGCGATCAGCGCGGCAGGTGCAAAGAAAGTCCAGTCGAGGTCGGTCACGGTACGGTAGTAGTTGAACGCGTCGCGGTGCGCAAGCGCGACCGCCTTGTAGGCGTCGGGGAAACCTTCCGTATCCACCAGCTGCTTGCCCGGCGCCACTTCGAGCGAACCCGCGCCGCCCACCACCACGAGGCGCTTCAGGCCAGCGGCACGCACGCCTTCGACGAGCGCGTGGGTTGCTTTCGTGAGCGCAGCCACATCGCCGTGCGGCGGCGCGTAGGCGCTTGCCACCACGTCGTGGCCGCGCACCGCGGCGCCGACACTGGCGGCGTCGAGCAGATCCGCCCTGGCGGCTTGCAGATTCGCCACGCCGGCGGGCACGCGCTCCGGATTGCGCGCCAGCGCCGTCACCTGATGGCCGCGCCGCGCGGCTTCCTCAGCGATCCGCGAACCAATCATGCCGGTGGCGCCAAACAATGCGATTTTCAACTGTTTGCTCATTTCGATGCTCCTGTCATTAGCTTATATGTAACCACATCGATTACATATTATGCGGAAAAAAGAGGGGCCACGGCCCCGTGCGTTATCAGACGCGTGTGTCCTGACTACTCGACACGCGCCCTCTCATACAACTACTTTGTCGCGTCACCCATGTGGGCGCCGCTTGCGTTCGCGCGCCCGTTCGGCACGGACTAGGTCGGCGGTGGCATCGGCGAGCGTGCGTGCGCCAAGCGATGCCTCCATGGCCTGCTGTGCTTCGTCGATGATATCGCGCAGCACAACCTGAATATTACGCCCGACCATGCACGCCGGATTCGGCTCCTCGCGATGCAGCGCGAACAATTGCGCGTCGTCCACCGCACGGTACACCTCGCGCAAGGTGATGTCTTCCGGCGCCCGGGCGAGCAGCGCACCGCCGCCCGCGCCGAGCTGCGAAGTGGTGAGACCCGCTTCGGCCAGCATGGTCAACAGCCGCCGGATCAGCGCGGGATTCGTATTCACGCTGCCCGCAATCATCTCAGACGATAGCGGCACGCCTTCCTGCATCGACAGCAGCGCGAGCACGTGCACCGCAAACGCAAACCGGCTACTCGTATTCACAGCAAACCTGCCCGGCGACGACAATATGTAACCATAGTAATTACATTTAATCCGCCTGTCAAATCATGGCCAGACGCTCGAACGTGCTTGTCCCCGCGCATCACTTGTCCATCTGCTTCTGTGCATCGCTGGAATCGCTCGAGGCCGACGAGGACGCCGAAGCGCCGGCCGACCCCGCATTCTGCGCCGACCATTGTTGCAGCTTGCGCCCTGCCGTCTCCAGTCCCTGACCGGTCAGCGCGGCAGCCTTGCCGAGCTGCGCATTGGCCGCGCTCGCCGCGCCCTGCAGATTGGCGTGCGCGCTCGAAGCGAGCGACGCCGGATCGATCGTGATCGACGGCGCGGAAGCCGCCGAGTCGAGGTTTTGCTGAGCGGCGGCTTTGCTCGCGTCGACCTGCTGGCCGACGTAGCTGGCCGCCTGGTCGAGCTTCTGGCCAGCCGCTTGCGCGACGTCGTTGAGCTTGCCGGCAACCTGTCCTGCCGTCGCATCATTCTTCTGACAAGCCGCGAGGCCGCCCAACACGACAACGGCAAACGCGGCACGGCGCAACAACGGCGAACGAATAGATGAAGTCATGTCTGGATGTGAGCCGCGCCAGGCGGCTTCTGCTTGCAAAGAAGCGCCAATGATACGCCGTTGTGCCGTTCGGTCTCGTCGGCGAGCATTGGGAATGCCTGTATGGGAACCTCGCGGCGCCGGCTTGCGCTATCCGGCAGGCGCATTGCACGAGCTATCGAATGAACCGCCGCAGGAAGCGTCGCTGTTCTGTCAAACGCGTTGGGGTAGACTGCCAGAGCGTTCAGTCCGCGTTCAATGAGCGTTCGATGTGTTCCGTTGATCAATTGGAGGCATGCGATGGCAGCAAAGAAGATTCTGTTCCTGACCGGCGACTTCGCCGAGGATTACGAAACGATGGTGCCGTTTCAGGCACTGCAGGCAGTCGGCCATGTGGTCGACGCCGTGTGCCCGAACAAGAAGGCGGGCGATCGCGTCAAGACCGCGATCCATGATTTTGAAGGCGACCAGACCTACACCGAAAAGCCGGGTCATCAATTCACGCTCAACGCATCCTTCGACGACGCCGATGCCCGCCAGTACGACGCGTTGGCGATCGCCGGCGGCCGCGCGCCGGAGTATTTGCGGCTCAACCATAAGGTGATCGAACTCGTGCGGCAATTCGCCGAAGCGGGCAAGCCGATCGCGGCGATCTGTCACGCCGCGCAACTGCTGGCCGCCGCCGACGTGATCCGCGGCAAGCGTATTTCCGCCTATCCGGCCTGCGCGCCCGAGGTGAAGCTGGCGGGCGGCGATTACGCCGACATTCCGGTCGATGCCGCGATCACCGACGCCAACTTCGTCACCGCGCCCGCATGGCCCGCTCATCCCGAGTGGTTGCGCCAATTCCTCGTGCTGCTCGGCACGCGCATCGAACTCTGATCCTGCGGCGGGCGCCTTGTCCTCGCGACAACGCGCGCTCGCCCATCTACTGAATACTGCTGACTGACTACCGCGAATTAATTGCCGCGAATTAACTACCGCGTACTGACGCCATGCGCCGCATTGGCGGTATGCGCAGCAGCCCCGCTGCTCAGGTCGCGGCCATCGCGGCCGCCGTGCATGTCCCTCGCATCGCGAACCTCATGAAGACCGCCCGCTTCAGGCGTGGCATGCGTCGTCTGGGCAGCCAGACGCGCCGCGCGCGCTTCGGCTTCGGGCAACGACAGATAAAAGGTCGTCCCCTCAGCCTCTCTGGACTCCGCCCACACGCGCCCGCCGTGCCGCTCCACCATGCGCCGCACCAGTGCGAGACCGATCCCCTCGCCCGCCGCCACATTTCCGTGCAACCGTTGAAACGCATTGAAAAGCCGCGGCAACGCGACGGCCGGAATGCCCAGACCGTTGTCCCGCACGTAAAAAATCCGTAGCGAGTGCACGCCCGGCGGCGCCGGCGTGGTGCCGATTTCGATGCAGCCTTCACGCGACGGATCCAGATAATTGACCGCATTGCCGATCAGATTCGCGAATACCTGCTCGAGCGCGGTCGGGTCGCCCCACACCGCCGGCAACTCATCGACGATGACGCGCGCGCGGCGCGCCCGGATCGACGCCTGCATCGCGTCGATCACGCGGGGCACGATGTCGCGCACCTCGACCTTCTGCTGCCGGTACTCGACACGGCCGACGCGCGACAGCCGCAACAGCGCGTCGATGATGTGCGACGCGCGCAGCACGGCCGTCTGCAGGTAGTGCAGCGCTTCGCCGATATCCTCGTCGACCACCCGTTCGATGCGCTGCCGGGTCTCGGCCGTGAGCGACGACTGGCGCACCGCCACGCGCAGTTCGTCGCAGGCGCGTGTCAGTTCTTTCGAAAAGCCTTGCAGATTCACCAGCGGCGCACGCAGATCGTGCGACACGCTGTAAATGAACATCTCGTTTTCCTGGGTCTGCTGCCGCAAGGTCTCGTTGATGCGCGCGAGTTCGCGGGCGCGGCCCGCGAGATCGGACTGGAAGCGCGCCTGGATGCGCTCGGCTTCGAGCAGGCGCCGGCTGGTTTCGTGCAAAGTCAGATCGAGCCGGGCGATCTCGTCGCGGCCCGGGCCGAGCGGCGCCAGCGGCTCGTTTCCGGCGAGGCGCCCGGCGTTGTCGGACAGCAGCGCGAGACGGCCGCGCACGCCGCGCGTAAATAGCCAGACCGCGAGCGCGACAAACAGCAAGGAGCCGAACACAGCGGCGACCACCAGCATCTGTTGCCGTTCGCGCGCGGCATCGGCGGCATTCGAGCGCAGCGTGTCGAGGCGCCGCTCTTCGGCCTGAAACGCCACCACCTGCTGACGGAACCGATCGAGCACGTCGCTCGCCGCCAGATCGTGGAACCGCTCGACGACATCGCGCCGCCGCCCCGAGCGCAGCAGGTCCTGCATGCGGTCCGACCACTGGCGATAGGCCTGCACGGTCTGGCGCACCTGAACCACGCGCTCGACTTGCGCCGGATTGTCGGCGACCAGCTCGGCCAACTGATCGATGCGCCGGTCGACGTCCATCCACAGCGAGACAGGCGTGGCAAAGCGGGCGTCGTTGGCGAGCACCGCGCCACGCAGGCGCACCGATTCGCTGAGCACGGGTTCGAGAACCGCGGTGGTCTGGCGCAGCACGTCTTCGCCATGAACGGCCCATTGCTCGGCTTGCGCCGCATCCGCCTGAGCCTTGACCAGTCCGGACAGCAGCGCCAGCTCGAGCAGGGCCGGAATCGCGATCAGCAGCAGGCCTTTGGTAGTCAGTCTCATGCGCGCGCATTGGAGTTCGGTGGCCCGGCAGCGGATGCGCGGGGACGGCACATTATGTCGGCGTTTTAACGCGAAGACAAAGACGGCGCGCGGCGGGACGACAATGCGCCGCTTGATGGAAGATACCGTGCGCCGGAAATGCGCATTGGGTGTCAGGCTTTTGAATTAAAACGTCAATCAAATCGAATAAATTGCCCAAATCCGGATCGTGCGGACGCCCGAGCGCGAGAGCATCGGCTGATTATCGATATCTCCCCGACGCACTACGAGCACACCATCGATGTAGCGGGCATCGCGCCGATGATAGACTTGCGCGCCGGAGCGGCCTGGTTGCGTGTGCATCGACTGCTGCGAGGTCTGCGCCAAGCCAACTGCGGACCGCAGCGAACCACTGCGGGCTAACGGCAGTCCGACCTCGCCTCGCCTGATACCGCTTCACCCCAGCTGGCCGCGCACGCGCCGGCCGGCGCGCTCAACCCGCTCCAACAACCATTCGACACTGCTGCCAGGTCTTATCGATATGTATCTGTCCATTCTCGCAGTCGGCATCGGCGGCGCGCTCGGCTCACTCTTCCGCTGGTTCCTCGGCATCCGTCTGAACGGCCTGTTTGCCGGTTTGCCACTCGGCACCTTCGCCGCCAACGTGATTGCCGGCTACATCATCGGCGTGGCCGTCGCGGGATTCGCGCGGGCGCCGCAAATCGCGCCTGAATGGCGGCTGTTCGTCATTACCGGATTGATGGGCGGCCTGTCGACCTTCTCGACCTTTTCCGCGGAAGTCGTGCAGCGCTTGCAGGACGGCCGACTCGGCTGGGCGGCTGGCGAGATCGTCATTCACGTGGGGGCGTCGCTGGTGATGACCGTGCTCGGCATCGCGACCGTCGCGTTGCTGGCGCGCTGAAAGCCCGGATGTGCCGGATATACCGGATATCCTGCCCGCTATCGAAGTATCGAAGTACGTAATGGAACACAACATAGTTGGTACCAAAATGACCGGCTGAGCCCGTAGCCTTCGCTCATCGTGTTCCTTGCCGAAACTCAGAATGTTGGATTCAGCAGCACATCATCGGTCGCCGGACCACTGAAAAATCACATAAAGCTTGCGTCAAGCCCGAGGGACGCCCCAAGGCGCGATTCTTTAATTAGCTCCGCATGCGATTATTTGTTGCGGTGCCGCAAGGGATGCCACTGCTTGAGCACCGTCAGCTGACGCTCACCAAACCAGTTTTCTAGGCAAAATCTAGTGTCGCACCGTTTTTTTGCGCCATGCTTGAAAGCGTTGCTTGTGCTCCTCTGAGAGTGGAGCGAGTCCCGTTACCTGTAGAGCCCGACTCGAAAGCATGACTCGCTGCGTAACATCAGCGCCTGCACCGTTGGTGCTCAACCACAAGGTTGTAGACTCCACGACGTGCTCGGGCGAAAGCCAGTCACCGGTCAGGTGTTTCGCCAGCAGGTGCGACGAAACAAGATAGGCAAGTAGTTCGGCGCGCGCCCGGAGGTCTAGGTTGAGTGGATTGTTCACGCTTCAACACAATCAGTGGTCGAGGTCTGGGCTCGCCGTCACGCAGCCAGCCGGTGCTCGTAGAAAGGCCGGTCCCTGTCATCAAGTATCGCGTACAAGGCCGCCAGGTCCGATGCATCCGGGTTTAACCATGCATCGACGTTTTCCGGCTTGATAGGGATGATGCATCGGTCATGCCTCAGCCGGTGGCTCATCCGTTATCGCCGCAAATGACAGCAAGTCTGGTTCACCGGGTGCCGACCAGCGCGACCAGAGACAGGCGACCAGCATGTCATGGGGCGGGTTCGGATTGAACTGGAGGACGACATTTTCGTCCTTTTCACCCGGAGCAAGCTCGCGGCCCTCCATCTTTGCGCGGCTGACGTTTTCAAAAAAAAGCGCGTTGACGACAAGGATGCCGTGCGAGTGACCGAAGAGCGGCTTCCAGAAACCCTCGAGTGTTGACGCCGACACAGTATCGACCCACATGCCGACGGCGGACTGACCACTGTTTCCAGGTAGAAAAACGTTTCAGCAGCAACGATTCGCGGCTTTCTCTGGCGGTTCAGCCGAATGTCGGCATCCGGGTCAGACGGGCGTCGGCGGCAACACGCGCGCGCGAAATCGACGGCGGCATCCCCCCCCTCTCCGACCTGACAACGGCATATGGGGAAGCCACCTGACGCACAGACCATCAGAGCCTCAGCAACTCTGCTTTCATCCAGTCGTGGACTGCCCGGCTCAATTCCTGTTGTGAGGTGTCTCGGGGTGAAAATGCGGGACCGACGACCACCCGGATGTGCCCCACCCCGTCAGGCCATCCCTTCGCGGGCCAAACTTTTCCGGCGTTGTGGACGACAGGGACGACCGGAGCGCCGGTCGCGCATGCCAGACGAATGCCACCCGACGTCAGTCTCAATGGTGCCCCGTGCGGCACGCGGGTGCCTTCCGGGAATATGACTACGACGTCGCCCTTTGCCAGCCGCTCGGCACACTCCTGTGTCACTGCCAGATGGGCCTGGCGCGGCGAACCACGATTCAGGCTGACCATGTCGAGGCCACGCAGCACCCATCCGAAGAACGGAATACGCAGAAGGTCTTCCTTGAACACAAAGCTGATGCGTCGTGGAAACAGTGCAAGGAATGCCAGCGTCTCCCACGTGGATTCATGACGGCACAAGATTATTGATGGCCCTGCTGGAAGCCGCTCGAGCCCCTCCACAGAGCATGTGACGCCGGGTAGCCAGCGCATCGCGGCAACCATCGCACGACACCACTGGGCCGCAAGCCAGTAGCGACCGGACCTTCCGACGAAAGGGAATAGCATCAGTATCCCTATCGAGTAGAACGTCCCGCTGCCGAGCAGGCAGACAATGAACAGCCATTTGATGAACGTAGAGCGCATGGTGAGCCGAATGAAATTGGGATGGCGGCGGAAGGCTTTCGCCGCTACCGACAGAGGCTGCGCGGTAAGCGATACGTTGGCGCGTTGGCGTCGCTGCAGTAGCCCGGTGCAGCAGGAAGTGACGAAGCGGCTTAGCCCCGGCAACTGAGCGGCATCGATTCCGCGAGCACCTAAGCAGCCCGTTCGCTAGTTCCACCGGCAGCCAATTTCACGCCCGCTCTACGGCTTCGTCGAACGAAGGTTGCGCTAGGTATTCAAGCGAACGAGTCGCCGTGTTGAAATGCTAGTGACGTTCGCCCTGTGTGGACCTCATGCGAACGATACGTTCTCAACAACGAACGCTGAGAATGGAGGAGACATCACCTTCTTCGAAATACATGCGGTCAAGCGATAGCGCTATCCCGAACATTGAAGCTTGTCGCCGGCCCATGGCTCCCCAGAATTCAACCTGCCCGCGCTGGCCGACAACAATGACTTCGGCGGCACCGCCTTCCAGATAGCTTTTAACCCTTCGGTCTATGTCCTGCGTTCTGTCGCTATCGAGAAGCACCTCAACACAAAGGTCGGGTACGAACGGCACGGGGTAGTCGCGGTCGAAACCTTCCCACTTGTCGCATGGCATCCACACGACGTCCGGGACCCGGATGCCAAAAGAGGGAGTGGCGACGGGTACCGACATGACAGCAAGATGGCCAATCTGCTCGGTCACATGACAGAAAATATCAGTGAGCACTATCTGGCGCCTCGCCGACGGGAGCGAATTCATCACCACCTTACCGCACTCGTCCAACTCGTACGGTTCCCGCTGACCAAATTCCGCCCTCGCAGTCAGGCGACGCCATACCGCCAGCAATCCGTTGCGGTCCAGGAGAGTAGGCACGTCCATGAGCTTCTCGCAGGGAAGGTGCTTAAGCGTATACCCTCTCGCCCCGATTTAACAATTATGTATGTGTGC
Source organism: Paraburkholderia lacunae (assembly GCF_003353175.1). Taxonomy (GTDB): domain Bacteria; phylum Pseudomonadota; class Gammaproteobacteria; order Burkholderiales; family Burkholderiaceae; genus Paraburkholderia; species Paraburkholderia lacunae. The sequence goes on from NZ_QHKS01000010.1 coordinate 52,117, forward strand.
GCCGCAACATTTAAGCGGCTTTCACGGCCGACGCCGGCATCAGTCTGTTTTGTTCATACGGGATTGCGGCGAACCGACCCACGTTCATTTTCGGACAGGCGACGAATCCGGCTCACCTTTGTCTGATGGGGCGGCCACATCTCGATGAAGCCAAAATGTGACCCCTGCCGCTGGGTTGCCCCCGTCCGGGCATGGGTGTTGCCGTGCTGTTGCTATTTTCATGAACGTGTGCGGTGAAATCGTCCATCTCCTTGCGAGGCAGCCCTTCACAGTCTAAGGTTCAAGTAGTTTCTCAAGTCTGTTGTGCGCTGCGGCAGGAGGAAGGGATGAGAACCACGACGCGACATCTCGTACGGTTGCTGTCCGATATCAAGCGTGCCCATGAATGCAGGACGCTCCGGGCGGTCGCCACCCGCAACACGATGCGCCTGGCGGCGGAGGAAGCCGCCTCTGAGTCGGCCCCGCCGAAAGACATCCGTCGCGACGAGACGCGTCGCTCGTCGGCCGAAATCTACCTCCTGCCCGGTCCCGAAACAGGCTCTCGGCTGCACTAGAAGTGTGCGTGCGAGGACGTTGGCTGAGGCCAGTTCACATCGGCGCGCCAGGCAGCAGGAACCGTAACCGGCGTGTTAGCGCCAGGAAAGCTGATAGAGCGTAGGATTGGGACACGGTCTTGCGGACTAGCGCGGTGCCGGCCCATGCCGGTCCTGCATCGTGTGCCCGCATTCTGGTGAAAGACATCATGAAATTCGTTGCAGCGACAACCGGCATATTCAACGAGCCAGGCAAATGAAGGAGAAACATCGCTTTGGGGCTGGTCGACTCAGGGGGTGCTCCGCCGTCTGGCCACAGGAGGTCCAACATGAAACTAGACGCCGCCATGTTTGTGCGACTGCGCCGTCTCGCTCCGGTTCTCGATGACGTACTCAACGCAGGAGAGGTCGAGCACGCAGACCAGGCCGTGGACCTCGCTTCACTTGCTGAGCTGTGCTCACAGTTGTTCGACGCGTACCACTGCGAACACCCGGGCGAGATTGCGCAAGTGCGACTCGACGCTCTCGAGCCGCAGTAACATACTTCGTCTGGACAAACCCCACACGGGTTACCAAACAACGGGAACGCAGTCCTGAATCATCGGGCGTGCTGGTAACGCGTCTTTTCTTGCATCTCGACACTTTATACGAGACAAGGTGTTGCACCTCACATTTGAGACCGCCGCCCGAATTGACCCGTACTCCGCAATCGGCTACAAATTCGGTGTCGGAGTCTTGGATAGCGGTTTCAACACTGTGGTTGAGCGCCGTGCAGTAACTTCCGCTGTTGCAATATGTACAAGATTCAGGCGTACGGAATTGGGTGCGCTCTTTACACTTTGTTGGATTGAATGATGGAAACAGGCACAGTAAAGTGGTTCAACGACGCGAAAGGCTTCGGCTTTATCACGCCGGACAATGGCGGTGCGGACTTGTTCGCTCACTTCTCGGAAATCAGGGCAGAGGGTTTCAAGTCATTGCAGGAAAACCAGAAGGTCAGCTTCGACGTGAAGATGGGCCCGAAAGGCAAGCAGGCCGCAAACATCACACCGGTCTAAGAGAAAACCTGCGTCACTGCAGCATACGATGCCCGGTTCGCCGGGCATCGTGCTTTTCCGACGAAGCTCAGCCATGAGAGCATCGCTACCGTCCGCGCCGACTCATCCGACGTCAGGTACACGACCGCGCGCGTCATTTCTTCTGGTCGCCTGAAGCGACCCGCTGGCACCTAACCTCCCGCAATCCGCCAAACTGCCCGCAGAATGCCCCTCGTTGCGCCCAATTAGATTTCCATCTGTACTTGTTTCCATGGAGCGACTTGTTGAGCCCATGTACGCGGTCTTCTGACTTCTCTCGCGGTGTCGTTTGAACCGTACCATTGATAGCAATTCAAGCAGTTGTAGTCGAATCGCAGGCAGTTGAAGAATCGAGAGTTGAAATACCGCGTAGTTGAAGCAGTATGCGTTAAAGGCAGTGGGGGTTTGCATCAAGCACGCGTCAGCCTGCAAGGCACCGAAGTTGTGTGTTAGTTGTTGGCACAACTATTTCTCCGCGTGCGCATTGGTGTCAAACAAAAAACAATTCGCAGAAGTCGTTGCGCCGTATTCAGCCCGTGCCTCGCTTTTCTCGGTCGGCAACTGTGTCCCATCGCACAGACGATGCAAAGCCATCATTACGCGACATGGTGAAAACCAGAGCCTGCCTGGATTTCTCCAAATGGACTACCCCAATAGCGGGCGCGGTCGATAGCGTTTCTCGCACGGGCCAGCCTCTTGTTTAAGCTGGGACGGGGGTACTGGAAAATTCGCCGTTGCCTCATCAGAAAAGCGCGAACATTTCTTAACGTGCGCCGGCGTTCGACTGAACCGTTGACGATGGCGTCCCACTGGGTGGACACGCATACGTGCACCGAAGCAACCACTTTGCGCATCGAGTTCGATAGCGCGCCATAACGACTTCAGCCGGTTGACTGCAACCTTTTTTGCGGCGTTGCACACGCCCAAGTAAACGTTCATTTGCTGTCTCCAAGCAAGGCCCTAGGCGTTGACCGGGTTTTCCCTGGAGCACCGCTGTGCGTCAATACCAGCGGGACATTCAGCGTGTCTGGCACACGCCGCTCATCGCCGCAACGCAGCAAACGATTGACATTCGCACACTCAGTCCTAGAATGAATTCCGCTGCACCGCACCAACGTTCCTACTCTGTGGCTCGTCGTTTGTGATGCCGTTCGGCGGTGTTCCGGAGACTCGCCACGTTCACCCTTTTGGAGTTAGTGATGAGCAGTCTCGCCCCTGAACAACTTTTCGCAGCGCAGAAGGTCGGTTTCGAAACGATATCTGGACTCCTGACCAAAGCTTTCGGCGGCGTTGAAAAGCTGATTGAAGTGAACCTGCAAGTGGTCAAATCGACGCTCACCGAAAATCAGGAAATTACGGCCAAGGCGCTTTCGGCCCAAAACCCACAGGACTTGTTCGCTCTGCAGGCCAGCTATACGCAGTCCGTGACAGACAAAGCGCAGTCGTACGGCCGTAAAGTGTACGAAATCATCTCAAGCACGCAAAGTGAATTCGCGGCGGCGGCTGAAGCGCAGTTCCAGAAGTACCATCGCGAGACGCAAGAGTTCGTCGACAAGCTTGCGAAGTACGCACCGGCCGGAAGCGAAACCGCCGTGGCAGCATGGAAGACATTCATCACGACAGCCAGCGAAACGGCCAGCACGACGTATGAAGCTGCCAAAAACGCTACGAAGCAAGCGGTTGAGATTGCCGAAAGCAATGTTAGCGCTGCGTCGTCGGTCTCGGCTAAGCGGACTCGACAGGCCGTCGTACCAGTCGCTGCCGTTGAGAAGTAACAGCGCTTTTGACCTCGGCCACTGCCGTCTAATTCTTCAAGCGAGCCTCTGCTCGCTTTTTTTTGCGCGTGAACTTTTGAAGCACGGCGGCGTCCAGCGCGCCTCGGACGCCGTCATGGAGCAGTGGCCCGAGCTAGAAATTCGCAGGCATGGTTGCGCGGGTAGCCGCCGTTGCTTAGTTGAGTTGCGTCCACTGTCAATCATGCGAATTGACCGGACTCCTTGTGGCCGAAACTTCGTCGTGCCAAGTCCAACGGGGCACGTCCGAACCAACGGGAGCGAGGTTGAAGGAGAAGCGGATGACCACCGCAGAAAAGTCTTTGCGTTTGCTGGTTGAAAAATGGCTGACCCCAACTTCCGCGACACCAGTTCGGGTAACCCGATTCGGTCGCACAGCCTCTAACGGGAGACGTTATGTATGCGTTGAGGCACTGCGACCCGAAGGCCCGGTTGCGCTTTTTTTCTTCCGGCACGATGACGGTAGCTGGCGCGTGTTCCCGCCTGAGAGCAGGAGCTAACATACGTGCTTACGCAAGTGCGGCGTGACGTGGCTACCCGAAAATAGCAGCACCGGGCACGTCAGGCGAAAATCCGGGAGCGGCGCATCTGTCGCAGCCAGTCCGTCGCGAGTTCATCTACTGTTTGCGACGTCCCGCTGCAGGCAGCGGCATAGCCAAGCTTGGCGAAAAGTTCGGCCCACGCATGAAGGACTTCGGCCGGTCAATAGAACGATAATGAAATGCATGCTGACGGTTTCGACTGCACCTGTTGCAACCACCCGCTCGAGCAGGATGCTCAACGCTGGCCTGCAGCAGCAGGAAGTATCACCGCTATCTCCGTCGATGGTGCTGTTGTCACCTTCATGGTCCGACGAATCGGTGGTTTCGCCGAGTTGCCCCCTGTTTTTTCAAGTGTTAGCGTGAAACTCACGGCACGGAGCGGCCGCGGCGACGCAAATAGCCAGGTCTCGCGACAAGCCAGTCCCACACGGGGCAGGATACATTCGACCGGAAGACAGCATCATGGTCCACCGTATCTATGTCGACAGCACCGACGACTTCGTCATGTGGCACGCTGTGGACGCACTGGGTCCGATTGCACATCCGCGCGTCCTGGTGGTCGATGACTACCCCGCCTGCGCAGATGCGCTGCAGCTGTTACTGGAGCAAGACGGGTTCGAAGTCCGCAGCATCGGCGACGCGTGCGCGGCCTGTGCGGTCGCCGAACAGTGGCGGCCTTTCGCCGTTGTTGTCGACATTTCCATGCCCGGCATGACTGGCCTCGACCTCGCACGCCAACTTCGGGTTGGCGCGCTCACGCGCGATATGCTGCTCGTTGCCCTCACCGCGCGTGCCTCCCCCGAGGACATAGCCCGCGCGTTCAAGGCCGGTTTTGATGGGCATTGCGCGAAACCGCTCACGCCGGTTCAGTTACTCACCGTGCTCCGGTCCGTTACAGGCAGGTGAGGCTGTATGCGCGACCTGGTGAATTTCGACAACTGCGGTCGCCGCCGGCGGCCGACTCTGTGACCATCCCGCATTTGTTTGACGATATGGCACACGTCCGGCGCCTGTCATCATTCTCCGGCTCAACAGATGTTAGCAATAGTCTTCTAGGCGTAGGGTCGCCTGATTTATGATGAGACCGGTACCGACGCGACTCCTCTCGGCGACGGCCCGGCGGCTGGGTCAACAAAGAACCAACGCAACCATGGTCAGCACCCTCATAATCGAAGCCAGCGTCTCGCCAGACGGGAAACTGGTAGTTTTCATCGCATTTGCCCGTGAACGGGCGGTGCAATGTTCGATTACCCGCGAGGTACTCGAACAGTATTTCTGGGCGCCCATCGGCGCAAGCGATGCGCGTCTTCTAAAAGCTTATATGGACGGACAAAAGCGGATTGCAGCTGCTGTTGAGCGAAAGATGCTGAAAGCCCCGCACGAACCAGTAAGACTGGGCGCGGCAGACTTTTCCCGCTAGCGGACTCTCATGTTACTCCGGCCAACTTGTCATCCCAGCCGGGCGCGGGCGTTCAGGCACACCTCATCGAGTGCACGACCTTATCGGGTACCTGTAGAGCCCGACTCGAAAGCATGACTCGCTGCATAACATCAGCGCCTGCACCGTTGGTGCTCAACCACAAGGTTGTGGACTCCACGACGTGCTCGGGCGAAAGCCAGTCGCCGGTCAGGTGTTTTGCTAGCAGGTGCGACGAAACAAGATAGGCAAGTAGTTCGGACCGCGCCCGGAGGTCTAGGTTGAGTGGATTGTTCACGCTTTAACGCCAGCAGTGGTCGAGTTCTGGGCCAGCGGTCACGCAGCCAGCCGATGCTCGTAGAAAGGCCGGTCCCTGTCATCAAGTATCGCGTACATTGCCGCCAAGTCCGCCGCATCCGGACTCAGCCACGCATCGACGTTTTCCGGTTTGATTGGAATGATGCAGCGGTCATGGCCGGCAGCAGCAACCTCGGCTGGCGGCTCATCCGTTATCGCCGCAAATGACAGCAAGTCGGGTTCACCGGGTGCCGACCAGCATGACCACAAACAGGCGACCAGCATGTCATGGGCCGGATTCGGATTGAACTGGAGGACTACATTTTCGTCCTTTTCACCAGGAGCAAGCTCGCGGCCCTCCATCTTTGCGCGGCTGACGTTTTCGTAAAACGTACTGACCACAAGGATGCCATGCGAGTGGCCGAAGAGCGGCTTCCAGAAGGCTTCGAGGTTATCGCGACGGGCGTTGTATGTGCCCGGATATTTGATGTCGTAACTGTGGGGTTTGCCCGCAATGCGGCACTGATAGCGCATGGGTTTTATGACGCGTTGGCCGCCTTCCATCATCATGACGGGCGCGTAGTGGCCAGGGAATATGCGAGAGTCACGAGCCTTGGGCTCAGTCCGTTGGATGTCTTCGAGCTTGCCGAGCGTCCATGCGATTTTGTCGGTGGCGATTCGCTGGCTTTCGGCGGCCGCCTTCGTGACCTTCGTCTGAAGTGTGCGTTCGGCGTCCGCCAGTCGCTTGCGCTGCTTAAAAAGGTCTTGCGCGAGCTTCGACGTCTGTTCGGCGTTGAACTTTTCGATGAGAGCTTTGATTTCTCGCTCGGCTTCGGTCTGAGGCTGAGCAAACGCATCCGCCATTGCTTTCGGCACTTTTGCCTTGCTGGTGCCGTCTGCGCGCTCGAAGAACAGGCGTGCGAACTCGTGAATGTCCATCAGAGCGCCGAAAGTGCGCACAAACTTCCTGTAGTCAGCCAGAATTTGAGCCGAGTAGCACATAGGATTCTCCGGTTCGCGTCTCCATGATAGTAGACGTGTACGCTGTGGTGCCACTCGAGGCACTGTCCGGCCCCGACCTAAACCGAACTGGGCGACCCGCCGGAGCTAAAGAGACTTCTTCAAGCAGACGGCGGTCGCCGGACACAAATGGGCAAACTGCTTACTCGCTTGCAGTTCAGCAGGCGCACGGCCTCGATTTGTAACTACATAGCCGGCCCGCGCGAAAAAGTCCGCTGCCGTCGTCGTGAGCAGCCACAGCTCCGATATCTCATTCGCGCGCGCCAGGTCTTCAGCATGCGCACGCAGGCGACTTCCCAATCCCGCATTGCGGGCAGTCCCCCCGACCGTCAGCGACCTTAGTAGCGCGATAGCTCCAAATCGCTCAAGCCCGACGCAGCCGACCACTGAACCATCAACATCTTCTGCTACGGCAAAGTCACTCAACAAGTCCTCGGTGATGTCGGAGGCCGGCAAGTCATTCTCTGTGAGCATGGCTTTGACGGCTTCAAGGTCATCGCTTCGTGCGGTACGTATCTTCATGGCGGCTGTATAGGTGGTTGAGTTCAGTTGAATCGTCAGGCCGCAATAGGTGTCGTCCTGCGGCTGACCCGGACGGCCACGAAGAATGCGATTGCAGACAATATCGATACGAGAAACACCGTCCATTCAACAGCGACGTAGCCGTGCGTGAAGCTCCAGATGCTCGCGGCGGCAATCGGCGCTATCCCCTTGGCGACATTGGAAGGGAACGAAAGCATGCCACTTACCGCGCCGTATCCTTCGGTCCACATCAGGTCCTGGACGATGGTGCCGCGCAGGATTGTCATCATTCCGTTCGCGGCCCCGTAGCAGAGCGCAAACAGGCAAAGCAGTGCCGCGGAATGGCCAGCGCCAATCAGAATGACCGTCGACAGGGGAAAAAGCGTCACGACAATGATACCCACAGTGCTCACTTGAACCGTCCGGCCGAATGTGAACCACACCGCGCGCGCGGCCACCTGAGCGGGACCGATGAGGGCCATGGTTGTGACCAGCACCGCGTTCGACACGCTTCGCTCGACCATCAGCGGCACCAGATGGAATGTGAGCGCCGCGAATGTCGCGTAGTAGGCGGTGAAGCACACAGCGAGCGCCCAGAACGTTGGCGTGCGAAGCGCGCGGCGTGTGGCCGCGTCGTTCGCCAGCTTTACCTCACCGTTACCTGGTCTTGAATCCCGGTCCGAGCGCGACGAGCGGATGGCAACGACATGGATAGGCAGGCAGATAGCGAGGCTAGCGGCCGCGAGCACAGCAAGCGAAGCCCGCCACCCGACCGAGCCGACCAGCAACTGGGTCAGGGGGATGAAGACTGTGCTGGCGAACCCGGCGACCAAGGTAATGAGCGTAATTTTGGTCCGGAAGCTCCGTGGATACCGGTGCGTCACGACTGCGAAGACGGGGTCGTAGAACGTCGCTGCCATCGCAATCCCAAGACCAATCCACGCGACGAAAAGCGCGGTCAGCGACTGCGCGTCGGCCCAAAGCAACAGCATGGTCGCCGCGATGACCGAGCCGACGACCATCACCCGTCGCCCGAGTCCGTGGTCAATCCAGCGGCCGATGGGATAGGCCGCAAACCCGGACACCAAAAGCCCCACAGACAAAGCGGCGTTCGTCGCGGTCCTGCTCCAACCCATCGTATGTTCCATGGGCAGGACCAGCAGGGAGAACGAGTAGTAGACGGAGCCCCATGAAACGAGTTGCGCTAGTGCCAGAGCCCACGTCACAAGCCTGTCCTGACAATCGGCCGGTGCGCTGTTTCTACGGGCGTTCTCACTCCGGCTCGACATTGTGCTCAATTTGGTCAGCCCCTCATCTGGCTCAGGTTATGGACATTGCCGCTACCGATGCGAAAGGCGTCGCAGCAAAAGAATTTTGCTGACGCCAACCTGTGCGCGATGACGGCGGCGGCCCGCTCGTGAATCGGACTCACGCGGGGCATAGTGACCATCTCAGGCACTGACTCGACGGTACCGAGAAAGCCCATTCCCTGCTGGCTGCAGAATTTCTCAACGCGTTGCGCGACAAACAGCGCCCGCAGGCGTCCAAGGGGTGCGCTGACTCCTCTGCCCTTATCCAGTGTCGTCAACGCGACGAAGAACTTCGAGCCCTCGTCGGCGAGCCAATTGCGGACCTGAAGCAACGGCGTTTTCCAGTCGCACGGTGGCCAGATGCGGCTCAGCACGTCGGCATCCATCAGCAGGACAGCGGCGGACGAGCCGCCCGGGGCGAGAAAACGAGCGAGCGCGAGCTTCTCGTCAACGGCTGCATTCAAGGCAATCGCTGAGGTCGCGTACCCGGTCTCCAACTGAAACGTCCGCGACACGTCAACTGCCAGTGTCGCGCAGCCCGACTCCGGCACAGCGCGCTCGTCGGCAGATGCCTGCGGTGAGGCACTAGCCCGTTCGTGCACCATCAGCATTAGTAACCCCCGCATGAGGCGGCAACGCCACCCTCCCGATGCTGGAAGGAGCGATCCAGTGAAGACCCGGTCGTCGTAGTCCATGACAGCCTCCTAAGATTTCACATTTCCAGAATACCGGAAATATCGTATAATGCAAGCAACGAGTGACGGATTCGAGTCGCCGAAGGCCCAGCAAAGCGCGTCGAGTCGACCCGACGTCTCCGTGTATCTGGAAATGTCAAATAGCAGGATGACCCGATGACAGTTCATGCAATTAAGGGCGACCAAGGCTTCCCGGCCGCCAGGACAGATTTTTTCGACACCGATATTGCCGCGAGACTTGGGATGGAGGGGCAGCCACCGGTGCGGATTCTGTTGCTCTACGGCTCGCTGCGTGAGCGCTCGTATTCGCGGTTGCTTGTCGAGGAGGCAGCTCGACTGCTGCAGACGTTCGGCGCCGAAACCCGGATTTTTGACCCGCGCGGTCTGCCGCACGCAGACGACGTCGACGTGAAGAACCACCCGAAAGTGAAGGAGCTGCTCGAGCTGTCGCTGTGGTCCGAGGGACACGTGTGGTGCAGCCCGGAGCGCCACGGCACCATCACCGGCCTGATAAAGACGCAGATTGACCACCTGCCGCTCGTCAGCGGCGGTATCCGGCCGACGCAGGGTCGCACGCTGGCCGTCATGCAGGTCAGCGGTGGTTCGCAGTCGTTCAACTCGGTTAATCAGCTTCGTCAACTCGGCAGGTGGATGCGCATGTTCACCATCCCCAACCAGTCATCTGTCGCCAAGGCCTTTGAAGAGTTTCAAGAGGACGGCCGGATGAAGCCATCGTCCTACTACGACCGCTTGGTCGACGTGATGGAAGAACTAGTGAAGTTCACCCTGTTGCTTCGCGGCCGTGCCGACTATCTCGTCGACCGATACAGCGAACGCGTGAAAGAGGACCGTCCGCTCGACCCCGCGACCGACCTGGCTTCCCGGGCAATCGCCGACCATTCCCGCAAAGGAGCCTAGGCGAGTAACCAATAAAGGACTGTGATGGCAACCCTAGATTCGAAGCTTGCAGTCAAGGCGCTAGCGGCGCTTGCGCACGAGACTCGTCTCGCGGTCTTCCGCCTGCTGGTAACCGCAGGACGGTCGGGCATGAGTCCGGGCGCCATTGCAGAAACACTGGGACTTCCCGCGCCCACGCTGTCATTCCACCTGAAGGAACTCGCACACGCGGGCCTCATCGAGGGCAAGAGTCAGGGCCGGTTCATCATCTACTGCGCCAGCTATGACCACATGCAGACGCTCATGGATTTCCTGATGGAAAACTGCTGCGCAGAGGAGCAAGCAGAGCAATGCGGCTGCGCGACCAACGAAACGGAGGCGTAATTGAAGCGATTTCACGTGCACGTTGTTGTCCCGAAACTCGACGAGAGCGTGCGTTTCTACAGCAGCATGTTCGGCGCGGAGCCTTCTGTGCTCAAAGACGACTACGCGAAGTGGATGCTTGAAGACCCGCGCATGAACTTTGCCATCTCAGCGCGCGGCGGTGAAACTGGCGTCAATCACCTCGGCTTTCAGGTCGATAGCGACGACGAGTTGACCGCTCTTCGCGAGCAGGTCGTCGCCGGAAGCGTTGCGGTGCAGGACCAACCTGGCGCGCAGTGCTGCTACGCCAGCTCGAACAAATACTGGACGCAGGACCCGGCCGGTGTGCCTTGGGAGACGTACCACACGCTCGGTGGCATCCCGATGTTCGGCGCGGACAGCCGCCAGAAGGCCGGTGTCGACGAGGGTGGGGCCTGCTGTGCTCCGGCCATTTCAATTCCAGCCGTTATAGAGAAAAAGGTCGGGTGCTGTTGAATCTGCGGCATCAAAACAAACGGCCGTCCAAGGGCGGCCGTCGAAGGCGCAATCTCTTCCGGCTTCGCACGGAATTCACTCCAGGCGGGACTGGTTGCCCAGCGCCGTGGCGCTTTCACATCCGATAGCGCACCGTATCTGGGCAGCGTTATCGCTTTTGAGTCAGGTCACGCGGGAACCGGCTTGCACTTCACCTTTTTTCTGGGAGCGCAGGCCGCCGAATCCACTCCCTGGCAACAGTTTTCGGTGAGGAATCCGACGAGTTCGTTCATCTGCTCGATTTCCGGCGCGTAGTAAACGAAGCGCCCCTCCTGGCGTGACGTGACCAGACCGGCGTGCGTCAGCTCTTTCAGGTGAAAGGACAGCGTTGCGCCCGCAAGGTCAAGCTTCTCCTGGATAACCCCCACAGTCAGGCCTTCGGGCCCCGCGGTCACCAGCAGCCGGAAAATACCGAGGCGCGTCGGTTGCGCCAGTGCGGCCAAAGCCGTGATTGCGTCTTTTTCCTTCATGATGTGCCGTTCGTTGGGTCTGTACGATGATTCTAACGCCTCACGTAGCAGGCGCGTCGTCGACCGTAGGTTGCTTCAGGGTCAGCTCGCAGGTGCCGGGCTCAGTTCAGCATGTGATGTCATCGAACGAGGTTGCTGGCCTCTAACATTTCCATTATATTGGATATATAGATATATTATCCCGAGCCGCAACCCATTCCGGAGAAATTCGTGGTCGAATCCCGAACGTACAACGTGCTGTTCCTCTGCACGGGCAACTCCGCTCGCAGCGTGATGGCGGAAGCACTTCTCGCCACGTTGGGGCAGGGTCGCTTCCATACATTCAGCGCAGGAAGTCATCCGACCGGAAAGGTCAACCCTTTCGCAATCGAACAGGTCACGAAGACGGGCTACGACGTGTCCAATCTCCGTAGCAAGTCGTGGGATGAGTTCGCCGAACCGGGTGCGCCGCGTATGGACTTCATCATTACGGTGTGCAACCAGGCAGTTGGCGAAGTATGTCCGCTCTGGCCGGGGCATCCGTCGTCAGCGCACTGGGGCTTCTACGACCCCGCCGCTGCGGAAGGCCCGGATGAAGCGAAGCGCGCTGCATTCGAGCAGGTTTTTCAGCAGATAAAACACCGGGTCGAGGCGTTCCTCAAGGTGCCGCTTGAGACACTTGATGAAGCCGCCATTCGTGCCGAGTTGCAGAGGGTTGGCGACATCGACGTCACAGACATTGGCGCGACCTCGTAACGGGTACCGACGGGCTTCCAACTGCATATCCGCCTAGGGTTCCACATGAACGACAAAGTCTACAACGTGCTGTTTCTCTGCACCGGCAATTCGGCTCGCAGCGTGCTCGCAGAGGTCCAGTTGAATGTGCTGGGCGGTGGTCGCTTCATGGCCTACTCGGCTGGCAGTCATCCGAAGGGAGAAATCAACCCGTTGACGCTGCAGCTCCTGCAGCAAATGGGGCTCCCCACAGACGGCCTTCGAAGCAAGTCATGGGATGAATTTGCCGCCCCTGATGCGCCTGTGATGGATTTTGTCTTTACCGTGTGCGACCAGGCCGCCGGAGAGCATTGTCCAGTCTGGCCCGGGCAACCGGTCACTGCGCATTGGGGCGTTCCCGACCCGGCCGCAGTCGAGGGTTCCAACGACACAAAGAAGCGCGCCTTCAAGGATGCGGCAGCGACACTGCGCAAACGGCTCGAACTCTTCAAGAGCCTGCCGCTCGCCTCGCTTGACCGCCTCGCGCTGAAAAAGCAAGTCTCCGACATCGGGAAATCACCACTATGAGGTTGCGTCATGCCGTCGTCGCCGAGTTCTTTGGCTCGGCGCTGCTTCTCGCGACCGTCGTGGGCTCCGGCATCATGGGCGAACGACTTGCCGGCGGCAATGTGGCAATCGCACTCCTGGCCAATACCATCGCGACCGGCGCTGGTCTGGTCGCGCTCATTGCCACCTTCATCAGCATCTCGGGTGCACACTTCAACCCGTTGGTGACGCTCGCCGAGGTCTGGCTTGGCAAGCTGCGATGGAAACATGCTGCGGCCTATGTCGCGGCGCAAGCCGTCGGTGCGATTGCCGGAGTGATTGCCGCTCACGGGATGTTTGACCTGCCGCTGATAGAAGTATCGCGGCACGTGCGCACGGGCCCATCGCAATGGTGGAGCGAGGTGGTTGCCTCGTTTGGCCTGCTCACGGTCATACTGAACGTTGCAAAACGACGAATGGAGTTCGTCCCGGTGGCGGTCGGTGGCTATATCACGGCGGCCTACTGGTTCACGGCGTCGACCTCGTTCGCCAACCCGACGGTGACGATTGCGCGCTCGCTCACCGATACCTTCGCGGGTATCCGACCTGTCGACGCACCTGGTTTTATCGTCAGCGAACTGGTAGGTGGCGCCCTCGCAGTGCTCCTGTTCCGCTGGATGGAGCGTACACATGATTCATCGGGCAGTGTGCCTGAAGCGGTCAACAATGAAGGTGCCACCGATGACGCTGGGCGTCTGCGTGAGGAGACGGCTGAGCAGATTGACGTAGCCGGATTGGGTGGCGGGCAGAGACGCTAGTGGCGACGGGGGGGAAGCGCTCTTTCTTCCACCTTGGCGATTCGCCTGCTCTTACAGGGTGGGCAGGCGCTCGAAGATGTCAAAGCGAAGAAACGGGGGCGGCACCTCGGTTACTTCAAGCTCTTCAACTAGCGCAGCGGACATACCCTCGCTTAGCCAGGCGCACATGTTGGCGAGCTGCTCCGGCGAGCCCTGCAGTATCGCTTCGACTGAACCGTCCATCCGGTTACGGACCCAGCCAGTGACGCCGAGCGAATGGGCGCGGCGTACGCAGGCTTCCCGATAGCCGATTCCCTGCACGTCGCCACGTACCCGCACCAGCCGGGTTTCAAGCGGCTCGTCCTTATCGCCAGATTCCATGGGCGTACTCCGTTGCACGTTGATACCCTTGCGAGGGCGGTTCAGTGAAGGGGCTCGGCCGCAATCGCGTGCTTGCGCATCTTTTCCCACAGGCTCTTCCTGGAAATGCCAAGGGCATGCGCGGTTTCGGAAATGTGGCCCTGGTGCTGCAAGAGAGCAGCGCGAATGAAGGCGTTTTCGCATGCAGCCATGTAGCCGTCGAGCGGTGTGTCCACATCCAGAGCCGATGCTGCGTGAGACCCGTCTTCCTCGAAAATGTCGGACGAAAACAGGATATTGCGGGAGCACACGATGCATGCACGCTCAAGGCGATTTTGCAGTTCCCGTACGTTGCCGGGCCAGCCGTACGTCGCGAGCCGCGCCTCCGCCGACGGGTGAAACAGCTTCGTCGGTTCACCAAGCCTGCTCGCGATGTCGCGTACGAAGCGGTGTGCAAGCCATAGGACATCGTCGGGCCGGTCGCGAAGCGCCGGCACACGTAGCTGCAGGATGTTGATGCGGTAAAACAGGTCCTCCCGAAACCTCCCGACCCGGACCAGTTCCGCGAGGTCCCGATTCGTCGCGCAGACCAGGCGGAAGTTGGTTTCGAGCTCCCTTTCACCCCCAACTCTCGTGATACGCCGCTCCTGCAACGCGCGCAGCAGCTTCACCTGCATTGACAACGGCAAATCGCCTATCTCATCGAGAAAGAGCGTGCCACCCTCCGCCTGCTCGAAGTAGCCTTTCTTTTGCCGTTCCGCACCAGTGAACGCACCTCTTTCATGGCCAAAAAATTCGGATTCGAGGAGCGTCTCCGGAACGGCGCCGCAGTTGACTGCAATGAACGGAAACGCGTCGCCGGGCGCATGGCGATGAATGAAGCGTGCGAGCACCTCCTTGCCGACACCCGACTCGCCGGTGATTAGAATCGATTTGGCTCGGCCCGCGATTCGCGGCACCAGTTCCGCAAGGCGCCGCATCGCTTCGGATACACCTAGCTCGCTCTGCGCCGGCATGGCCTGGTCCGGTATACCCGTCCCTGTGAGGAGTCTGACCTTGTCGACCAGCGCGCCAATGTCGAACGGCTTGGTGATGTAGTCGGCAGCGCCGCTCTTCAGGAGAGACACCGCCGTGTCGACCGATGCGTAGGCCGTGATGAAGACAAATGGCGGAACAGGTGCGTGCGCGACCATCGAACGTGAAAACAGGTCTTCGCCCGAAATGTCGGGCAGCCGGATATCGCTGATGACGGCCTGATATGGCCTGCTCTGCAGGGCGTCCAGGGCGGACTCACCATCGGTATGCCAGTCAACGTCGAAACCTTCCAGACGGAAGCGGTCGGCCAACGACTCTCCCATGATAGGGTCGTCTTCGACGACACAGATAAGAGCGTTCGACATGATGTTCTCCTGCTTCACGACGGAGTAACTGGCAGCAACACCGCGAAGCATGTGTGCCCCGGCGCGCTATCAACTGAAATTGTGCCGCCGAGCTGCGTAGCGATTTGATAGCTAACCCACAGACCGAGGCTGTACGACCGCCGGCCCTCTGCCATAGCAACGGACCCGAATGGTTCAAACAGATGCTCCATCGCAACGCCTGATATGTGCTGGCCGGTATTCGATACCGCTATTTGTAGTCCAGCCCCGTCGACTGCAACGAGACAATCCACGCGTCCGCCAATTTCGACCGCCTTCACTGCGTTTAGCAGCAGGTTGAGGACGAGCTGGCGCACCAGGTGAGCGGGCAGTGCAACGGCCTCGTCCAGCTCGACTTCCCAGTGAAAGGCTGCCTGCTTCGCCTGTATCTGCGGTGCTATCAGCAGCTTCAAATCCTGCCAGTCCGACAGACTCATTGCCGGCGAGTCTAGCCGCGCCTCAAACAGCAGTGCGCCGACAGTCGCGCGGATTTGGGCGAGACCGCGTTCGAGCAAACCCAGGGTCTTCTTTGTTTGAGCGTCGGGTTCGCCATGCGTGTTGAGTGTATCGATGGCATTCAGCATGCCACCCAGCGGATTGTTGATTTCATGCGCGATGCCGGCTGCGACTTGCCCAACGGCCGCGAGTCTCTCGGACACGACGACTTCGCGTTCCAGCGCCTGTTTCTGCGCCAGTTCGGCGAGCATGGCCCGAAACTGCTGTTCTAGTTGGCCTATTTCGTCGTTCCCCTGCGCGGTGATGCCTGCACCAACCTTTTCAGGGTGCTCCTTTCCAATCCGAGCCATGGCGGCGGTGAGGCGCAGGAGCGGTTTCGCCATCCGGTCACCCCAGACCCAACCCAGCGGTATGAGCAGCAGCAAGGCTGGCACGGTGGCCACCGCGAGTTTGATGAGCGTTGACCGCACGCGGCCGTAAAAGGTATTGGCGTCATAGACCAGGACCACGTAGCCGAGGCGACTCCCATCGTCCGAATTCACCGGCATGCCGGCGGTGACGTCACGGCTTGCGAGTAATCCTGGGAAGTCGAAGAAGAACGGGTCGCCCGCACCGCCGAGGTGTGAAATGACCGCGCCAAACTGAGCCGGAAGCTTTCTCACTGGACTCTGGATAGGTTCTTTCCGGGGGGATGTCGACGCGTACACACGAGCCTTTGCGTCAAAGACAACTATTTCCTTCAGCGGATTTGTGGGCTCCCTGACCGCCACCGGCGTTCGAATCACTTCAAAAGCACGCCACAGGTCATCCTTCACCATCGGGTCGCGAACCGAGAGCGTAAGCACGCGGCAAAGATTCTCCGCACTGCTTTCCAGGTCATTTCTGGCATCGGAAACGGCGACGCTCACGAGCGCGACAGTTACGAGCAATTCCGTCAGCAGGATAACTGCACTCAGCGCGAGCGGAATCTTGTAGCGGTAACTGAGATGGGACAGCATAAGGGCGGTCTTACAGCGGCCCGGCATTCAAAATGGCGACCAGGCGCCGGATGCCGTCGAACACCCTGTCATCGTCAGGTACGAAACCATCAAGGTTTAATCGCTTAAGCATGTCTCGACCGTCAGGATGTTCTTTCATGCCGACCAATGCCCGCTGAAGGCGCAGAAACGACTCTTCGTCGAGAGAGCGGCGCGCCACAATCGGCGGAAAGCCATACTGGGGTGAACGCCACGCCACCCGCACGTCACGCGTGCGCTCCGGGTACTGCTTCTCAATGGTGTCGTAGACGTACCCGTCAATCTCGCCGGCATCGGCGAGTCCGGAGGTCACCGCGTCAACGACCTTCCGGTGTGCGTACGTGAAAAACGATTTCCTGAAAAAGCGCGTCGGGCGGATACCCGCACGTATCAGTTCCGTTGTGGGGACGAGGAACCCCGAATTGGACTCGGGGTCGCTGAAAGCGAATACGCGGTCGCGGAGCTGCGTGATGTGGGTCGTGTGCGTGTCGCTTCTCGGGACAATCAGGTACGAACGATAGAGCGGTTGCCCGCCGTAGTCTGGTATCGCCATCAAGCGCATTGTCTGAAGGTGCGTGACGTACGGGAAGCCACACACCCAGGCGACATCAAGTCGGCCTTCAGCGAGCAGGTCGTCAATCTCACGATAGCTATTGCGCTGCACAAACCGGACGTCCGCGCTGCACACATTCGCGAGTTCCTGACTCCAGCGATTGAGCAGGCTGATTTCGTTATCAAGAAACACAGCGGTAGTGCCAAACGCGACCGCTGAATTTTCGCGGGCGCATGCGAATCTGAAGGCCGATAGGAACGGCATGCTTACCGCGACAAGCAGAATCTGCCGCCGCCGGATGTTACGAATTGGTGACATAACGGCCCACTCCCCATCACGAACCGTTACCGGACGGTAATGGTGTCAATCAGGTCTGCTGAATGCAAACCTGCCGTGCGCAAGCCTCCCGGCGGACGTTGGACCGCATGGCATACGTCTTGCCGTTCAGTCGATGCTAGCGACTACACGAGCAAGATTCAAGCGAAGGAGGAGACCATGTCTGAACTAAAAATCGGCCGCCGGACTTTCCTGAAACTCGGGGGCGGCTCAATTGCCGCGACCGCTGCGTCCGCGTTTGCACCAAACGTAGCAACTGCTGCGAACCCGGTCGACACGAGCAAGACGAAACTCCCGTATCCAAGGAAGCCCGTAACACAGGTCGGACGAATGGCGCTGAACACGCCAGTCTCGTTCACCTATCCGGACGCCGCTTCTCCCTGCACCGCCCTCAAGCTGGGCAGCCGCGTTCCCGGCGGTGTCGGCCCGGATGGCGACATCGTTGCGTATAGCGCGATGTGCACGCACATGGGCTGTCCCGTCGCGTACGAGCCCACGACGAAGGTTTTCAAGTGCCCCTGTCACTTCAGTATGTTCGATGCGGAGAAGGCCGGACAGATGATTGTCGGGCAGGCGACCGAAAATCTGCCCCGGGTGAGGCTGCACTACGACGAAAAGACAGGCACCGTGTCAGCAGTCGGCATGGAAGGCTTGATATACGGCCGTCAGGCCAACGTTCTTTGAGTTCGAGGAGCTGAAAATGGCTACCGATAAGGACCGCATTGCGCTACCGCCGGTCACGGCCCAGCGAACCAATATGACCTGCCACTTCTGCATCGTTGGATGCGGGTATCACGTGTACAAGTGGCCGGAAGACCAGGAAGGCGGCCGCGCGCCAAGCCAGAATGCGCTCGGCGTTGATTTTCGCAAGCAGTTGCCGCCACTCACGCTTGTCATGACCCCCGCCATGGAGAACGTCGTCACCGACCGTGACGGTTCACGCCACACCATCATGATTGTTCCGGACAAGAGCTGCGTCGTGAATAGCGGCTTGAGTTCGACGCGCGGCGGCAAGATGGCGACGTACATGTATACGGCGGACGGCATAACGCAGGAACGCCTGAGACAACCGCGCATCTATCTGAGTGACCAGTGGGTCGATACGACCTGGGACCAGGCGATGGCGCTCTACGCCGGCCTGATGAAGAAGGTGCTCGACAAGGATGGTCCGAGCGGTATCGTCTTTTCTGCCTTCGACCATGGGGGTGCGGGTGGCGGATTTGAGAACACGTGGGGTTCCGGCAAGCTGATGTTTACCGCTCTGCAGACCCCAATGGTCCGCATCCACAACCGTCCTGCGTATAACTCGGAATGCCATGCCACCCGCGAGATGGGCGTTGGCGAACTGAATAATTCTTACGAGGACGCCGAACTGGCCGATGTCATCTGGTCTATCGGCGCGAACTCGTACGAAACACAGACGAACTATTTCCTGAATCACTGGGTGCCGAACTTGCAGGGTGGGACGCTCGACAAGAAAAAGAAGCGCTTCCCCAGCGAAACATTCCCGAAGACAAAGGTCGTCTTCGTGGACCCGCGACGTACGCCGACTGTTGCAGTCGCCGAGCAGGTGGCCGGAAAAGACAACGTGCTGCATCTGGACATCCAGCCCGGCACTGACATCGCACTGTTCAACGGGATTTTTACCTACGTGGTCCAGCAGGGATGGATTGACAAAGACTTCATTGCCGCCCATACGAATGGGTTTGACGCGGCTGTCCAGGCCAACAAGCTGTCGCTCGACGAGTGCAGCAAAATCACGGGCGTGTCCGTTGAGAAAATTCAGACGGCGGCAGAATGGTCGTACAAGCCGAAGGGACCGGGACAACTTCCGAGGACGATGCATACCTACGAGAAAGGCATCATCTGGGGCAACGACAACTATCTGATTCAGTCGTCGCTGCTGGACGTTGCGCTGGCCACGCACAATGTCGGACGGCGCGGTACGGGTTGCGTGCGGATGGGCGGACACCAGGAGGGATACACGAGACCGCCGTATCCCGGCAACACGAAGATATACATCGACCAGGAACTCATCCACGGCAAAGGACGGATGATGACGTGGTGGGCGTGCAACAACTTCCAGACGAGCAACAACGCGCAGCAACTGCGCGAGTTTGTCCTGCGCCGCTCGCAAATCGTCAAGGATGCGATGCAGGGTGCGCGTGGCGCGAGCATGGAACAGATGGTCGACGTGATTTATGACGCAACCGGCAAGGGTGGGCTGTTCGTCACGAACATCAACATCTATCCGACGAAACTGCAGGAAGCTGCGCATCTCATGCTGCCCGCAACGCACCCCGGCGAGATGAATCTGACGTCGATGAACGGCGAGCGTCGCATGCGCCTGTCCGAACGTTTCATGGACCCGCCAGGAACTGCGATTCCAGACTGTCTCATCGCTGCGCGCGTTGCCAACACGCTACGTGCCATGTATCAGAAAGATGGCAACGCGAAGATGGCCGCGCGGTTTGACGGTTTCGACTGGAAGACCGAAGAAGACGCTTTTAACGATGGATTCCGTCGTGCCGGGCAACCGGGAGTCGAAAAGATAGATAGCCAGGGCGGCAGTACCGGAAATCTGGTCACCTACGAACGGCTGAGAGTGATGGCCAACAACGGGGTGCAGTTGCCAGCGAAAGCGTGGGAAGGTGGGAAGCTCGTCGGTACAGAAATGATGTACATGGACGGCAAATTCGATACCCCAGACGGCAAGGCGCAGTTCAAGCCGTCTCCGTGGCCAGGGCTGCCAAAGCTGGTCGCCGACCAGAAGGGGAAATATCGCTTCTGGATTAACAACGGCCGTACGAACGAAGTGTGGCAAACGGTCTACCACGACCAGTACAACGAATTCGTGCGGAACCGTGACCCGATGGCATATATCGAAATCAACCCGGACGATGCACAGGGGCTCGGAATTGGCGCGGGCGATATCGTCGAGGTCTTCAACGACTTTGGGTCCACGTACGCCATGGCTTATCCGGCGGCCGAACTGAAGCATGACCAGACCTTCATGGTGTTCGGCCACATCAACGGCATTCAGGACAACGTCACGACGACATGGACCGACCGCAACATCATTCCCTACTACAAGGGCACGTGGGCGAACATCCGTCGCGTCGGGTCGATGGAGGACTACAAGCAAACGGTCACCTTTAAGAGTCGCCGTTATACATAGGTGACGACGGCCGGTGCATTGCCGGCCGTATTCTGTCTTTCTGAGCCGGCGGCTATCCGCACGTGGGAGTGGAGCTGCGATGAAGGAATTTACGTTGGGGCGAGTCATTCCGCTTGTCGAAGTCAGCGCCGCTGACTCGGCGGAGCGTGGTTTCCATGCACCAGACGTTATGACAGCAGAGCTACCGCTTCGGGACACGCATCGGCGTCCATTGCGAGACCTACGTATATCAGTTACGGACCGCTGCAATTTTCGTTGCGTCTACTGCATGCCGAAGGAGGTGTTTGGCAAAGACTACGTGTTCCTGCCCCGGCGTGAGTTGCTCAGCTTCGAGGAAATTGAACGCGTTGCACGCGTGTTCGTCGGCCTGGGTGTTCAGAAAATTCGACTTACGGGCGGAGAGCCGTTGTTGCGAAGAGACCTCGAGTACCTTGTCGAACTGTTGGCCACGTTGCGGACGCCTCGCGGTGAGGCTGTCGAACTGACGCTGACGACCAACGGTTCGCTGCTCAGCCGCAAGGCGCAGTCACTGCGGGACGCGGGATTGAAGCGCATCACCGTCAGTCTTGACTCGATAGACGAGGCTGTGTTTCAACGAATGAACGGCGTGGGCTTTCCTGCCGCGCTGGTGCTGGAGGGAATCGACGCCGCACTGCGTGTCGGCCTCGCTCCGGTCAAGGTCAACATGGTGGTCAAACGCGGTGTGAACGAAATGCAGATTCTGCCAATGGCACGCCATTTCCGGGGGACCGGCGTGGAAGTCCGTTTCATCGAATTCATGGACGTCGGTTCGAGCAACGGCTGGAACATGGAGTCGGTGTTGCCGTCATCCGAGGTGGTTCGTGCCATCGATTCGGAATTCCCCCTCGTACCATCTGGCCGCGAGAAGCCTTCGGACACGTCGATTCGATTTCACTATGCCGATGGTCAAGGAAAAATCGGTGTCATCTCGAGCGTCTCCCAGCCTTTCTGCGGCGGCTGCACGCGGCTACGGTTGTCTGCAGACGGTCAGCTCTTCACCTGTCTGTTCGCCTCTCGCGGCACGGACATACGTACGCCAATGCGAAACGGTCACACTGATGAAGCGTTGCGCCAACTGGTCGTGGACCTGTGGATGCGGAGGGCTGACCGCTATTCAGAGCAACGTGGTGAAAGCAGCGTCACGCATGACCAGTCCAAAGTCGAAATGTCGTTCATCGGCGGTTGATGCCAACTCTACGGTCGCTCTTCCGTCCATCGAGAATGACGGCATGGCGCGCCGTCCAGTCACCGCTTCAGGTTCTACTTCGCGCGACGCCCGAGTTCGTCGATAACAACCTCACCGTCTTCTTTAACGAACGGCACAGTCCTCGCTTCCGGCAGGATGTCGAGAACAACTTCAGATGGGCGGCACAGCCGCACACCGTGGTCGGTCTCCACAAGCGGTCGGTTGATGAGAATGGAGTGCTCCAGCATAGCGTCAATGAGCTGGTCGTCGCTGACCAATGGGTCATCCAGCCCCAGGTCCGCATACGGGGTGCCCTTCTGGCGCACTACATCGCGCACGCTAAGTCCCGACCGCTCGATAAGGTCTACAAGCGTTTCGCGGGACGGCGGCGTTTTCAGATACTCGATAACGGTCGGTTCGATGCCGGCGTTGCGAATCATCGCAAGGGTGTTGCGCGAGGTTCCGCAGTCTGGATTATGGTAAATCGTGACAGTCATGCCGTTTGCTCCGCGAGGGAAGAAAGATATTGGTTAATCTGCGCTGCAGTGAACCGTGCGCTACGCATCACGCCAATGAGCGTGGCTGACGCGAACCCGCACCATTCACCGTAGCCAACAAGCCACAATCTGGGCTCAACAACTGAGCGGCCTTCTACCGCGTCGACCCTGCCTGTGGCGTTGACAACGTTCAAGACCCGCAAATGCTCGAGTGCCGGCCGAAAACCCGTGCACCATATAACCGCGTCGACTGGCGAGCGGGTTCCGTCCGCCCAGACGACGCCGTCATTGACGAAACGGGCGAAAGGGCGAACCGACGTCAGGACGCCGCGTTCGCGTGCCTCGCGAACGGGCGGCACCATGACGACGTCGCCGAGACCTCCGGCAGGTGCGGGGTCCGGGCGGCCTTCCGAACGTGCCTTCCAACGCTCAGTTGCGCGCTCAAACAGCACACGACCGTCGACATCGTCCGGCAGAAATGTCGGCTCGTCCAACGTAACCCAGCTCACATGACAAACCTGCGACAGTTCCGCCAGTATCTGCGCGCCCGAATTGCCTCCGCCAACGACCAGGACATTCCTGTCCCGGAATGCTTCTGGACTCCGGTAGTGTGCTGAGTGCAGTTGCTCGCCGCGGTAGTCTGCCTGACCCGGATATTCCGGTACAAACGGATGGCTCCACGTTCCCGTTGCGCTCACCACTGCCTTCGCCAGCCAGTCCCCGCGGTCCGTCGTCACGAGCAATCCGTTTTCCTGAGGCGAAACTTCAGTGACATGGACAGGTCGCCGGACCGGCATGTTGTACCGCGTTTCGTACTCGGCGAGGTAGTTGACGACGTGGTCACGCGACGGATACTCCTCGCCAGCAGCCGGCATTAACCACCCGGGTAGCGAGCTCCACTGCGCAGGCGAGAAAAGATGCAGCGAATCCCAGTCATGCTGCCATGCGCCGCCCGAGGACTGCTGTTCATCCAGCACGACGTAATTCAGGCCAGCACGACGTAGAAAGTACGCTGTGGCGAGCGCTGACTGGCCACCGCCGACGACGGCGACGTCGATATCTTGCGGCGCGCGCCTGTACACGCTATAGGGGGTTTTGAGTGAATCCATATTTCGATGATACTAGAAACATGGTTATCTTGCGCGTATCGAGACGTGTCGAATGAAACGATGGCGCGCGTCGCAGCGGCAATCCGGTGCCGAAGCGACGCAGTCAGTGGAAATTTCGACTCATTGATGGCAGCTCGCTAAGCAGATGCGACATGTCGATGAGGCGTTGAGCCACGAGATGTCGTACCTCGCCTTCGCACTGCCACACTCCGAGCACGCCCAGCAGTGATGCGCCTAGCACTTCCTTGCGCTGCTTCTCAAGCACTTTGGGCCAGACGATGACGTTGACGTTGCCCGTCTCGTCTTCGATGGTGATAAAAATTACGCCCTTCGCAGTCTCAGGCCGTTGACGCACGGTGACGATGCCGCAGCCGCGAGCGAGCCGGCCGTTTCGATAGGTCTGCAACGTTGAGGCTGGCATCAGTTTGTTGGCGAGCAACTGGGGGCGCAGTAGCGCAAGAGGATGTCGTCCCAGTGTTAGCCCCGTCGACCTGTAGTCACCGACGATATCTTCCGCTTCGGAGGGCGCACCCAGCTCTGGTGTTTCGTCTTCAACCTTCGCAACCGAGAGCATGTCTTTGTCAGGTACCGAGGCAACCGACTGCCACAGCGCTTCGCGCCGATTGCCCGCAAGAGATGACAGTGCGTTCGCCGCGGCAAGCACCTGCAGGTCGTGACGGTCCAACTGAGCGCGCCGCGCGAGGTCGGGCACTGTCGCGAACTGCCGCACGGCTCGCGCATTCTCAATACGCTCTGCGGCGCCGTCGCGCATGCCCCGGAGCAACGACAATCCAAGCCTGACGGCGGGCTTCTCAGCGCCGTCCATGTGCTCAAGCGACGAGTCCCAGCCACTTATCGTGACGTCCGCCGGCAGTACCTGGACTCCATGGCGCTTCGCATCCTGCACAAGTTGCGACGGCGAGTAAAAGCCCATTGGTTGGGAGTTCAGCATCGCTGCGAGGAACGCTTCCGGCTCGTGACGCTTTAGCCAACTGCTTGCGTACACCAGCAGCGCGAAGCTGGCGGCATGGCTCTCCGGAAAACCGTACTCGCCGAAACCGAGAATCTGCTGAAAGATGCCATCCGCAAACGTCTTGTCGTACCCGCGCTCGAGCATGCCGTTGACGATACGGTCGTAGTATTTATCCAGGCCACCTTTGCGCTTCCAGGCTGCCATCGCCCTTCGTAACTGGTCCGCTTCCCCAGCGGTGAAGCCGGCTGCCAGGATGGCAACCTGCATCACCTGTTCCTGGAAAATCGGAACGCCAAGCGTGCGACCCAGAGCAGTCTTCAGCGCCTCGCTGGGATAAGTCACCGGCTCGAATCCCTGCCGGCGCTGTAGATACGGGTGAACGGCGCCACCCTGAATGGGTCCCGGGCGAACAATCGCAACCTCAATGACGAGGTCATAAAAAGTGCGAGGCTTGAGCCTTGGTAGCATGCTCATCTGCGCTCGCGACTCAATCTGGAACACGCCTACGGTGTCCGCGCGCGAAATCATGTCGTACGTTTCTGGGTCCTCGGCAGGTATGTCCTGCATCTCAACCCGCTCTCCGCGCTGCTCAGAGACAAGGTCGAGAGTGCGGCGGATAGCCGACAACATGCCGAGCGCCAACACATCAATCTTGAGCAGGCCCAGTGATTCGAGGTCGTCCTTGTCCCACTGGATAACACTGCGGTCGGCCATGGCAGCATTTTCAACGGGCACCAGGCGCGTGAGCTTTCCGCGACTGATAACAAAGCCGCCCGAGTGCTGCGACAGGTGCCGGGGAAAACCGTACAGTTGCGCGGCCAGTGATGCCCACGCCCGGATGATAGGCGTCTCCGGATTTAGTCCGAACTCTTCGAAGCGCTTGAGCAGGTCTGCACGGTTATCAAACCACTGATGCGACTTCGCCACCGCGTCCACTATCTGCATGTCGACACCGAGCGCCTTGCCTGTTTCCCGCAACACGCCGCGCGTACGGTATGTCGATACGGCTGCAGCAATCGCCGCACGGTTGCGACCGTACTTGCGATAGATGTACTGGATAACCTCCTCGCGTCTTTGGTGCTCAAAGTCCACATCGATGTCTGGCGGCTCGCCGCGCTCCTTCGAAATGAAACGTTCGAAAAGCATGTTGCCGCGCGCCGGGTCGACTTCCGTTACGCCGAGGCAATAACACACCGCCGAATTGGCGGCCGAGCCCCGACCCTGACACAGGATGTGCTGGCTGCGCGCAAACCGCACAATGTCATATACGGTAAGGAAGTACGGCTCATATTGCAGGTCCGCAATCAGCTCAAGTTCGTGTTCAATCTGCTCCTGAACGTTGTGCGGAATGCCTGAGGGGAAACGTCGCTGCGCGCCGATGTACGTCTCCTGCCGCAGATAGGCTGCGGGCGTAAATCCGGGTGGTACAAGTTCGTCGGGATACTCGTATCGAAGCTCGTCGAGCGAAAACGTGCAATGCGCGAGGATGTTCGTCGTCTCGCTGAGCGCGTACTCCGGATAGAGGTTTGCGAGTCGCAGTCGCGAGCGCAGATGCTGCTCTGCATTTGGCGCCAGGTCGTATCCGCATTCGTGCACCGGCCTGCCGACACGGATAGCCGTCAACGTATCCTGCAACGGCTTGCGCGAGCGCACGTGCATCACCACGTGGCCGAGCGCGACGACGGGTATGCCGTGCCTGTCGGCAACGTATTCAACGGCGCCACGGTGAATGTCATCCATTGCCCGCTGATGAAGCACCAACCCGCACCACGCGCGCCCCGGAAATGTCTGGTCGAGCCACTCAAGCTGCACATTCAGGACATCCTCTTTCGCAGGAAAGTCTGGCACCAGTATCGCGAGGCAGTCTGGCATGCCGCGCAGGTGACTGTCTTCCCGGTCCGGCCGCGACAGGTCCTGTGGCGTCAGCCGGTACTGGCCTTTGGGCGCACGAGTGCGGGCGAGCGTAATCAGCTCGGACAGATTCCCGTATCCCTCACGGTTCTGGGCGAGGAGGATGAGGCCGAACGCTGGTGAGCCGTCGGCATTGACCAACCGGAAGTACGAGCCGATGACGAGCGGAAGCTTCGCTTCCTTGGCCGCGACGTGCGCCCGCACGATACCCGCAAGCGAGCATTCGTCAGTTATCGCCAGACCCGAGTAGCCGAGTTGCGCCGCGCGCTCAGCCAGTTCCTCTGCATGCGAAGCGCCATGCAGGAATGAGAAATTCGAAAAGCAGAATAGCTCGGCGTACGCCGGCAGAACGTTGAAAGTAGTGTCCATGGCACATCATCCGAACAGTCCATGGAGGAACCAGCGCGGCTCTTCTTCTGCGTCGCGGCTGCTTACACGCTCACGGTATATCCAGAAACAGCTCTGGTCTTCGCCCTGAGCGACGAAATAATCACGCGTCATGAGTTCGCCATCGAACCATCCGGCTTCAATTCGTTCTCCCGGCGACACAAGGCGCAGCGGTGAGCCATAGAATGGCCGGTGCTTCCGCATCAGCAGGCGCACGGGCTTTTCCAGCAGCCAGGTCGGCCGTGGGAGCGCCTCTGGGGGCGTGGTGCTTTTCGACGCGCTGCCGACCGGCACCCATCGATTTGCAATTTCCGGTCGGTAGTCTGCGGTTGGCGCGGGCTTGAGCACATTGTCTTCGCCAAGCCTTGCGACCAGCAGTTCGACGAGACGGGCGTGGTCCTCTGCGGAGCCACCGGGCTCTGGAAACAAGGTTTCCGATGCAGGTACCGCCGGTTGCACGTTCGATACATCGAGTCGCAGTGCGATGACCGGCGCGGTCAGTTCTACGCGGGCAAGCCGCTCCTTGATGAGCCGGACAAGATGGTCCTCGCGCCATGTTGGCTCGCCCAGCGCAATCTCGATGAGTGTAGGGTCTATCGCCTGCCTGCCGCGCTCGTGTTCGAGCAGAAGCGTCGCGCCTGTGAGTGCCAGATGCTTTGCACAAAGCCAGCCACAAAGCTGCACAACAAGGCGATGCGCGCCGAAAAGCGCCGCTTCCGCATGCTCGATGCGGTCGGGCATTTCAATGCGGGCAGAAAACGTTGGAGGCAATTCCAGCCAGTCAAACAGCTCTGGCGCTGTGCCGAAAGCGCGGTCGAGTGAGTCAAGCAGGTGCTCGCCGCAACGGCGCTGCAGTCCGGCGCGCGGCAGTCGTCGCACGTCTGCAATCGTCTCGCAGCCCAGCCCGGCAAACCAGTCGGCGAACGGTCGCACTTCCGGTACTGATAGCAGTGGCAATGCAGACAGTTGCCGTTCGAGCGAGTCGACCTTGAGTACGCGCCGATTCCGGTGCTTTGCGAGCAGCCACGCGCCTTGCCCGGTGGGTGCGGCACTTATCCGCGCGGTCAGTCCAATGGCGTCGAGTATTGCTTTGGCCTGCCGACAGACAGCAAGCAGTCCACCAAAAAGCCGAAGGCTTGCGCCGATGTCGACCACGACAACAGCCTCTTCGAGCACAGCGACATCGGGCGAGAACTGCATAAGCGCCACCGCCACTTCACGTTGCGCGGCATGTTCCCGGCCGAGGTCACGCTCGTACATCTCTATCTCCGGCGCGAGCGTCAATACACCGCCGCGCTTCATGCCGACCCGCACGCCCGCACACCTGGCCACCCCGTCTGCGATGAGCACCTTGTCCCTGTCCAGGCCCACGCAGCCGTGTGCGGGCTCAGGCAGCCACTTTGGTCGGAAGACCTCGAGCTGCAACCGGGGCAGGTGAACGGCGAGAAATACGCGCATGGTGCGAAAACAGGACAGGGGTTGGTTGAAGTGGGATGGACAGAGGCTCTGCGCGTGCTGGACCTCGTCGCTTCGTAATGTCGACGGTCAGACCGTCTCGTTCTGGCCTGAGCGCCAGTCTTAAAACCGCTGGAGAAGCATCCTGTGCTGCCGCCAGCGGGCGGACCATAAAGAAAAGCGTCTCCGAGGCCTGCGCGGCCAGATGCAGCCGACGCAGCGAAGAGGTCTGGACGTATTGCGCCCAGAACAGCAGTGCACCGCAACTGCCGGCGCGCAGAATCTGCTCTGCTGCCCACAGTGCGTCCGCTGCCTTCAAGGCCCGAATCTGCATCAGTTGCTCTGGCGACAACCCGATATATTCGAGGCCAAGCCCGTTGGGTATGTGCGGCGGCTGCACCATCGCGACCGGCCGCTTGCCCAGTTCGCTCAGCGCCGGACGAAGCAGCCGCATTTCACCCACGCCGGCCTGCTGGACCAGTAAGTCGACAAGCGCGCCGACGGGCCAGCCACCGCCGGGCAGTTCTGCGGACAACGCCGGATACCCAGTCTCCACGACTCGTCCCCGTCCCCGCGCGAGTTGCGACGCCCGCCAGAGAGTTATTCCCCCCGCCTCCGAATACATACTTGAGTCGAGGGCAGCATCGATGGAGCGCGCCCGTTCATCGGGGGCACGTATCTGCTGAGCGGGCGCGTCAGTGCGATTCACGATCCAGCTCCAAAAGTACTGTATAAATATACAGTAATTCTAGCGCAATATCTCAAGATTGCGGGTGGACCCCCGAGATCCGGTCGGCATGCGGTGGGGGCAGCGGTCGGGCGCCAGTGCGTCAAGCGGGTGCCGGTTTCTTTGAATCACGGGCTGGTAATAGAAGCTGGGCAGGCAACGGTCGGCCGAGGGTGTGTCAAAACATAAAAGTTGAAGGTTTTGAGGGCTCACCTTACCCGTCCCGACGCGCCACCAAGCCGCTGTAGGCCCTTCTCGAAAGCCGACTTTTTGAACGAGAGGCACGAGCCTGAGTTTTGACACACCCTCGGCCACAAGCGGCCGCTCACGTTCGTGTAACGGTTGACCGTTGATTGGGGCAAACCGGCCATTCGAATTTTGCATCCTGATTCGAATGGCCGTCGGTACAGTCGGCGGTCGTCTCGTTGTTTCCACTGTCTAATGGTCGCGCGATGCTGACCTTCGTGCGGAATTTATCGGCCCGACGCAGACTCTCGGTCGCCGAAAAAATGTGCGAACTACTACACGTCTGTCGCGGGCACGGTTGCTGGCATTCCAATCGTCCCGGAGCTGGAATACGCCAGTACGTAATTCACCAGAGCCTTCAGCTTGGCAGGCTGCTGCCGCCTGCTCGGATAGTACAGGTAGAATCCGGGAAAAGTCGGTGAGAAGCTGCTCAAGACGCGTTTCAACTTCCGGGCCCGGATGTGAGGAAGCGCGAGCTGCTCGAACGTGTAGGCCAGTGCAATCCCATCCAGCGCAGCCTCAACCGAGAACAACGAGTCGCTGATCGTGAGATTGCCGCCTATCTCGTACTCGACGATACGGCCGTCGACCTCGAGCTCCCACTTGTGAATGGCCCCGCTGCCTGAAAACCTGAATCGCACGCAGTTGTGATGTATCAGATCGGAGGGGTGCCGTGGCACGGGATGCTGCTTGAAGTAGCCGGGTGATCCAACGATGGATACGGCAACCGGGCCACCGAGAGGCACAGCGATCATGTCCTTCTGGACACTCTCTCCCATTCGAATGCCGACGTCGAACCCTCTTTCGACGATGTCCACGTAGCCCTCGTCATTCGTCAGTTCCACGTGGACGTCCGGATAGGCCTTCAGGAACCCGGCCAGCAGCGGCTGGAGGACCATGGCGATCGAGATTCGCGCTGCGTTGATGCGCAGGACGCCCGATGGCCGGCCCTGAAGCTCATGAAGTTGCTCTCCGGCTTCCAGCACGTCGCTCAACGCCGGCCCAATCCGGGACAGGTATGCCTGCCCGGCTTCAGTGAGGCTGACGCTGCGCGTGTTCCGGTTGAGAAGCCTGACGCCGAGCCGGGCCTCCAGATGGCGGATCGCCTGGCTGAGCGCAGAAGGCGAGACCTCGAGCGCTGCCGCGGCGGCAGAGAACCCGCGGTGCTCTGCGACCTTCCAGAATGCGAGCAGTCCATCAAGCTGGTTGAGTCTCATACTTTGAAGAATATCTTCAAAGCGTGTTCAGCACCAGGGTGTTTTTCTTCTCAGTCAATCTGCCTAGAGTGAAGGGCATTGACCAGGACTGGGAGTTTGAGCATGAGCAAAGTGTGGTTTATCACGGGTGCTGGCAGCGGTATCGGCGCTGGTACAGCGAGGGCCGCATTGAAGGCGGGTGATCGGGTCGTTGCCACAGGCAGGAACCTGGACAAAGTGGGCAATGCCCTGCGCGACCTGGCCGGCGAGAACCTGGAGATTCTCCGGCTCGACGTCTCCGATGAGGCGCAGGCAACGACCGTGGTCGAAGAGGCGCAAAAGAAGTTCGGCCGTATCGATGTAGTGGTGAACAGTGCTGGATATAGCCTCTTAGGCAACTACGAGGAGCTGGGAACGCAAGACATTCAACACCTGTTCGCGACAAACTTCTGGGGCGTGAGCAACGTGATGCGGGCAGCGCTGCCGGTCATGCGCAAGCAGCGCTCCGGGAACATCATCAACGTCAGTTCCGTGGCAGGCGCTGTCGGCCTGATGCACTGCGGCGCCTACAGCGCGAGCAAGTTCGCCGTGGAGGGCCTTTCGCTTGCTGTGGCTGAGGAGGTCGGAAAGTTCGGCATCAAGATCACGGTGGTCGAGCCAGGATTCTTCCGCACGGATCTGCTCGACGCAGCTAACGCCAAATGGCCGGACAAGCGCATCGACGATTACGCAGCCGCCGAGGTGAGCGCCGAGGCGATGTGGTCTCCCTACGCCGGCAAGCAACCAGGCGATCCGGACAAGCTCGGGCAGGTCCTGGTAAAGCTTGTGGGCATGGATACTCCGCCCAGAGTGTTCGTGGCCGGAAGCGATGCACTTGCGGCGGTCGGGCCGGCTGTGGAGGCTCGATTGAAGGCAGTGCACGCCTTCGAGGCGCTTTCGAAGTCGACGGACGGCAGCTTCTGATTGCGAGGCGAGTTGCCCTTGCCACGACACATCTAACTGCGAAGGACTGACCCATCATGAGTACGCTCCACGTCAACGGGCGCGAGCACACGGTCGACGTCGCCCCGGACACTCCCATTCTCTGGGCCTTGCGCGACACGCTGGGCCTGACGGGCACGAAGTTCGGCTGCGGCGCCGCGCTGTGCGGCGCCTGCACCGTGCATCTGGACGGGCAGGCCATCCGCTCCTGCATTACGCCGATCTCGGTGGCCCAGGGCAAGCAGGTCACCACCATCGAAGCCACCACCGACGGCAGCGACAAAGTCGGCGCCATCGTGCACGCAGCCTGGGTCAAGCACGACGTCGCCCAGTGTGGCTACTGCCAAAGCGGCCAGATCATGAGCGCCGCGGCGTTCCTGCAATCGTTGCCCCGCGGCAAGCAGCCTACCGTCGTCGAGATCGACGCGGCCATGGCCGGCAACATCTGTCGCTGCGGCACCTATGCCCGCATCCGCGCCGCGGTGGCCGACGCCGCCAGGGCCCTAGCCTGAAGGAGCCACCATGTTGCCTGAATTCGACTACAGCGAAATGCCACGCGCCCTGCAGCACCTGCTGACCAGGGGCCGGGCCGGGGAAGCCGTCACGCTGCCGCGCCGCAGCTTCCTGAAGCTGGCGGGTGTCGGCGGACTGGCGCTTGGCGTGTTTCCCTACCTCGCCATCGGCCAGACCAATGGCAGCGGCGAGGCGGCCAGCGCCCTGAAGCCGACGCAACAGCCGTCGGCCTTCGTACAGATCTCCCCGAATGGCGAAGTCACGGTGACCATCAACCGGCTGGAGTTCGGGCAAGGCGTGCAGACTGCGTTGCCGATGATTCTTGCCGAAGAACTCGACGCGGACTGGAATCTGGTGCGCAGCCGGCAGGGCTCGAACGATGCTGCCTACGTCGACCCGCTTTTCGGGATTCACCTCACCGGCGGTTCCCAGTCGGTCAAGAACAGCTTCACCCAATACCGCGAGCTCGGCGCGCGCGTCCGGGCGATGTTGCTGTCCACGGCGGCAGCACGTTGGAAAGTGGACGTGGCCACGCTGCGCACGCGGGCCGGGACCGTGCTGGGCGCCGGTGGCCGTAAGCTGAGCTACGGCGAACTGGCAGAAGCCGCCATGGCGCTACCCGTGCCCGAGAAGGTCACGCTGAAGAACCCCAAGGACTTCCGCATCATTGGCCGCCCCACCACGCGCCTCGATGCGCAGGCCAAGAGCAGTGGACGTCAGGACTTCGGCATCGATACGCACCTGCCCGGTCAGCTCACCGCCGTGGTGGCACATCCACCGGTGTTCGGCGCGCGACTGACCACGGTGGACGACAGCGCCGCGCGTGCCATCAAGGGAGTAAAGGCCGTGCTGCGTGTGCCGCTGGACCGCGGTGGCGAAGGCGTGGCCGTGGTCGCCGACGGCTACTGGCCGGCCAGGCAGGGACGCGCCGCTCTGAAGCTGCAGTGGGACACGGCTTCCGTGGAGAAAGTGGACAGCGAACAGTTGCTGGCCCAGTACCGCGAGCTGGCCATTCGCCCTGGTCCGCGCCAGTTCGACGCCGATATGACGCCGCTGGCCGCTGCCCCTCATCAGTTGGAAACCGAGTTCGTGTTCCCGTACTTGGCCCATGCGCCGATGGAACCGCTGAACTGCACTGTCCAGCTCTTTGACGGGCGCGCCGAGCTATGGGTGGGCACCCAGTGCGCCGGTCTGGATGGTGTCGCGGCCGCGCGTGTGCTGGATCTCAAGCCCGAGCAGGTGAAGGTGCACGTGCAGATGGCGGGCGGTGGATTCGGCCGGCGCTTCGCGGGCACGAGCGATTATGTGGTCGAAGCCTGCGAGGTGGCCAAGGCCGTCCGTTCCGCCGGCCTGAACGCGCCGGTGCGCACGCTCTGGAGCCGCGAGGACGACATCAAGGGCGGCTACTACCGCCCCCTGCACCTGCACCGCGCACGCATCGGCTTCGACGCGCGCGGCAAGGTGCTAGCCTGGGACCACGTCATCGTCGGCCAGTCCATCACGTCGGGCACGGTATTCGAGCAATTCCAGGTGAAGAACGGCATCGACGCCACCGCCACGGAGGGCATGCGCGGTCCTTACCCGCTGCCGATGCGCCTGACCGTGCACCACCCCACGCCCAACGTGCCAGTGCTGTGGTGGCGCAGCGTGGGTTCCACCCACACTGCCTTCGTGATGGAGACATTGCTTGACGATATCGCACGCGCCACGAAGCAGGATCCGGTGACTTACCGCATGCGCCTGTTCGGCGACAAGCATCCGCGCCACCGCGCTGCGCTGCAACTGGCGGTGGACAGGAGCGGCTACGGCAGGAAGCAGTTGCCGACCGGCCGTGCTTGGGGCGTGGCTGTGCATGAGTCCTTCGACTCGGTGGTCGCCTACGTGGTGGTGGCCTCGATGCGGGAGTCGCGTCCCGTGCTGCATAGTGTCACCGCCGGGGTGCATTGCAACCTGGCCGTGAACCCCCGAAGTGTGGAAGCCCAGGTGCAGGGAGCAGCGGTCATGGGCTTGTCGATGTGCCTGCCAGGTTCGGCCATCACACTGAAGGACGGCGAGGTGGAGCAAAGCAACTTCGGCGACTTCACCGTGGCTCGCATCACCGACATACCGGCGTTCGATGTCCACATCGTGCCGAGCGCCGATGCACCCACCGGCATGGGCGAACCCGGCCTGCCGCCGCTGGCGCCCGCGTTTGCCAACGCCATTGCGAGCCTCACCGGCAAGCCGCAGCGCCAGTTGCCGTTCAACCTGGCCTGACCCGACACAGTCAGCGGCGGATATCCGCTCAGATGGAAGCATGATTCACGATATGTATCTGATGCGGGTTAAACGCCTGCCGAGCCACTATCCCTGGCGAACAGCCCTTTTTACGAACAATCGGCACCAGAGGTCGGGCGCCCGCGTCGCCAATTCGGAGAGACGATATGAAGGACCGCGTAAATGCATCAGCCAGTACCCGCTACCGCTCGGTGTTCCGGCCGGGCCTGTTTGATGGAAAAGCTGTGATGGTAACTGGTGCCGGAAGTGGTCTTGGTCGCTGCACGGCACATGAGCTTGCCTCGCTGGGCGCGACGCTGATCATGGTCGGACGGAATCCGGACAAACTGACTGCGGTTCGTGACGAGCTTAACGCGGACTATCCGGAAAGTGCGGACCGAATCGGCTTATATGCTTGCGATATTCGCGAAGAAGCCAGTGTGAAACAGACGGTTGCTGCGGCTCTCGCCGACTTCGGTCGCATCGATGGCCTGTTTAACTGCGCCGGCGGACAATTCCCGGCAAAACTGGAAAAAATCTCCCTGAATGGCTGGGACGCTGTAGTGCGCAACAACTTGCACGGGACATTCCTGATGTCGCGCGAGTGCTTTACCCAATGGATGGCAGGTCACGGTGGCGCGATCGTGAATATGCTCGCGGATATTTGGGGGGGCATGCCCGGGATGGGTCATTCGGGCGCCGCACGGGCGGGTGTTTGGAATTTGACCGAGACGGCAGCCTGTGAATGGGGGCATGCCGGCGTTCGGGTGAACGCGGTGGCGCCGGGGTGGATCGCCTCCGCAGGCATGGACAGCTATAACGAAGAATATCAGGCATTGCTTCGCCAACTGAAGCATAAAGTGCCGCTTCAACGTTTTGGTACCGAATCTGAGCTTGCGAGCGCTGCGGTTTTCCTGCTCTCGGAGGCCTCGGCCTTCATTAACGGTACAGTGATCCGCGTGGACGGCGGCGTTCCGAACGCCCGACATTCCTGGCCGCTCGCCAACGCTGAGCGAATCACCGAATATAACGGGTTCTCTCGCTACGACCCGCCTATAGGGCTCCAGGACTAAGCACAGAGGTACTTTGATAGTTGGGGGCGGAGATGAAGCTAGAAGGACAGACGTACGAGAGTATTACAGCGGACTTTGCGTGGAATATCCCTGCAAACTACAACATCGGTGTGGACGCCTGCGACAAGTGGGCCGACGGTAGCGGGCGCCTTGCCCTCATTTATGAGGACCATGATGGGAAGGCGACGAAGTATTCGTTCGATCAGTTGAAGTCGCTGTCGGACCGTTTTGCAAATTCGCTTCTGCGTCATGGTGCGCGCCGTGGTGACAGGGTCGCGATTTTCCTTCCTCAGTCTGCTGAAACGGCGATAGCGCATCTGGCTGTGTACAAAGCGGGCATGATTGCGGTTCCACTCTTTGCCTTGTTCGGCGTCGATGCTATTGAGCACCGCTTGGGCGACAGCGGCACCGTCGCACTAGTTACCGATCTTTCAGGCATCGAGAAATTACGGGAAATCCGACAGTCGCTGCCAGAACTGCAAAGCATTTACAACGTCGACGGTGGAGAGGCGGGAACTCAAGCGGGGAATTATTCGTTCTGGGGCGAGTTGGAAGCTTCGTCCGGTGATTTCACGCCCGCCCAAACGACGGCCGATGACCCCGCCGTCATTATTTATACGTCTGGAACTACCGGAAAATCTAAAGGGGCGCTTCATGCGCATCGGGTCCTGCTGGGACATCTTCCGGGCGTCGAGCTTTCACAGCAAGGATTTCCGACCGACGCAACCTTGATGTGGACCCCTGCTGATTGGGCCTGGATTGGGGGGCTCTTTGATGTCCTGCTGCCGGCGTGGCATCACGGCGTCCCGGTGCTCGCGAGGCGATTTGCGAAATTTGATGGGGAGGCGGCATTCGATCTGATGGAGCGTCACGGTGTATCGCATACATTTCTTCCGCCGACAGCTTTGAAGATGATGCGGGCTGTGGAGCGGCCGGAACGCTGGTCGTTGTCGCTTAAATCCGTTGCAAGTGGAGGTGAGACTTTAGGCGAGGAACTGATCGAGTGGGGCAGGAACACGCTGGGCGTGACAATCAACGAGTTCTACGGTCAGACCGAGTGCAACGTCGTTCTCTCATCTTGCGCTGCCCTCTACGAGCCACGCATTGGTGCAATCGGTCGGTGCGTGCCGGGGCATCGCGTTAAGATCGTTGATGATGCGGGACAGGAGCAGCCACCCGGGACGATCGGGAATATCGGCGTCGAGAGCCCTGACCCTGTCATGTTCTTGGGCTACTGGCGACTTGACGCGGCGACCCGCGAGAAGTATCGGGGCCGCTATCTCGTCACGGGAGATCTGGCGACCTGCGATCAGGATGGTTTCTTTCGTTTCGTCGGCCGTGACGATGACGTTATAACGAGCGCAGGATACCGCATCGGGCCCGGGGCAATTGAGGACTCTTTATTGCGCCACCCTGCTGTCTATATGGCTGCGGTTATAGGGGCGCCCGATAGTGCGCGCACGGAGATCGTGATGGCGTTTATCGTCCTCAACCCGGGGTTTGTCGGTGATGAAAATCTGGCGCGTGATATCCAGCAACATGTGAAAACCCGGCTTGCTGCTCACGAGTATCCTCGCGAAATTCGCTTCGTTGAAATCTTGCCAATGACCGCCACCGGTAAGGTAATGCGGAAGGAGTTGCGTCTGCAAGTTATCAGCGAAAATGGGACTTAGTCGTCCAGCGTACTCTCTGTTCCGAGCAGTCGAAACATCTAAGTACAGAGGAAATCATCGAGCTAAAAAGGCCGCCTACAAACGCTTTCCTCGCTCAGCGTTTTACTAGCGCTCAAAGATGTGATGGGAGACGTCATAGAGACTTGACCGCTCGCGCAGCTGTCACACGGTAGCTCGGGTGACGGTCCTCGGGCGCATCGCACACGTTGCAAACGCCTGTAGGCAAGGCTCCGGTCGAGCGGAAAAGCGCCTTGATTCCAGCGGCCGGAGTCCGACCATCACCAGCCATTCGACGCGAGTATAGCCACCGGCTGCAAAGGGTCGCGTGCTACCGATCACAGACTTACGCGGCTCACATTGCGTATGCCCTTTGCATGAGGCAGCACGTGGCCAGTTTCCGCGGCTCGTCACCATACACAGGATGTCATTCGAGCGGCCGCTTCGCACCCGAAGGCGGCCGATGTTGCGTTCAAGTAAGCGGATTAAGCGAACGGTTCATGGCGATGACATCGTCATGGCTCGGGTTGGGCCCGAGCCTGACGAACAGTTCAGGCATTTGATCGCGCTTTTTCGGCGCGTCACCCTTGACAGCTGCGGCGAGCCCCTTGCGCATCATCTCCGCGCCGTAGTCGCAACAATAGGCGGGTGTCGACGGCTGGTGCCGCCAGGATTGTTCAAGCGGACCGGCATCGACGGGATCAAATCCGGCCTCATTCACAAGTGTCGTAACGATCTGCTTCGACCTGGAGTTGTCACCCGCTACGGCCACGGCCAGGCGACCAGGCGTCCCCTCTGGAACACCAAGCTCTGCAAGCGAATACGCCAGGATATTGTTGAAGGCTTTGATCACAGGGCGGCCGAGTTGCTTCGACACCCACGCGCTTTCAGGCATTCCCTCATCGATCTCCGGGATCCGCTGGTCGCGCAAGCCGGGGTAGTAATTACTCGTATCGACGATCGGCACCTCCGGAGGAACCGCCTCAAACAGGCTTGTGGGAAGATGGGCCATGGCGGGAAGCGGGATCGCAAGGATGATCACCTCAGCGCCCCCGACCGCGCCATTTACATCAACGGCTGTTGCACCGATTCCATCAGCAAAGCCTCGAACGCCATCCGGTCCTTTTGAGTTCGCCACTCGGATGGTGTGCCCTGCGGCCTTCAGCTTGCGAGCGATCGTGGCGCCAATGTTGCCGATACCAATGATGCCAATTTCCATGTTCTACCTCTCGTGCGCAGGAGTAGGAGATTCCATCGGTCTGGACGCGGGAATTCATCGCTCGCCCAAGCCGACGTTTGCGGATTCAGCTATGGATACGTGCGCCGAATTTTTAAGAACAACGGCATATGCAGTTCCGCCCCTCGTGTGAAATCGGAGCGATGATTTCAGGCGAGTCCAAGTGCCTTTCTCAGGCTGGAATCGACGGGAGCGGCCGGCATGAAACGGCGCAATTTGCTCAGGAGAGTTGCCTGTCCGGCCGGAGTGCGACGCATGCGCCAGTTCCCGAGCGCCGCTGCGACAATCGTGTTTGCCACGCCATCGGGCTCAGGGGCGCCCTTGACACTGTTAGCGACAGAGCGCGATGCGATGTCGCGTTCGCGATCATAGTCGGCAATTGGTGAGCTTGCCTGAGGCGAATTGGCGTCCAGACTGGTCCGCGTATAGGACGGCTCGACGAGCGTGACGCGGATGCCGAACTGACGCACCTCGTGATCGAGCGTTTCAGACAGTCCTTCCACGGCATGCTTGGAAGCCGAATAAAGTCCCATGTACGGAGCCGGCAGAAAACCGAGCACGGAACTGACATTGACGATTCTTCCGTGACGTTGCGTTCGCATGTGCGGAAGGACTGCCTGTGTCGTGCGCAGTACACCGAATACGTTGGTATCGAACAGAGACGCCGCTTCTGTGATCGCGGTTTCCTCCACTGCGCCGATCATGTTCATGCCC
The DNA here is from genome assembly GCF_003353175.1 of Paraburkholderia lacunae. GTDB lineage: Bacteria > Pseudomonadota > Gammaproteobacteria > Burkholderiales > Burkholderiaceae > Paraburkholderia > Paraburkholderia lacunae. Next base: position 91,091 of record NZ_QHKS01000010.1, read on the forward strand.
GCGTTGTTCACCAGTACATCGATGCGGCCGGCCCGGTCGATGATGGATTGAATGCCGAGTTGAACAGAAGCGTCGTCGCGAATATCCATCTCGATAAGCTCGACTCCAGGTAGTGGGGTCGCTTTGGTTAAACGGCGCACGGTGCCGAATACCCGGCATCCCCGTTTCGCAAACTTTTCAGCGGCAGCGCGTCCGATACCCGATGAGACGCCAGTTACAACGACAACGGTGGAATTCGACATAGCAGTTCCCTTCGATACAGGTGATTTGGAACAGGAAGGCAGATCAGCAGCCGGATTGGTCTTGCGGTTAAGGTTCACTTGTGCCAGAGGTGAGAAGAGTCGGACGAATACGCTACCTTTTACGCCTGTGACCAGGGCAACGCAGTCTCCGATCGTCATCTCGTTTCCTCGCTGCGCGGCGTTGTTTACCTCTGACCGGCGGGCAAGTCCTCAAACATCTGTTCCACAGGCTGGGCCTGTTTGTGACGGTCTTTCCGACCGTCCGTATTGCCCGGCCTGATCTTGAACCAGATGGAATACATGGCCGGCAGGAACACCAGGGTCAGAATCGTCCCTGCAAAAGTGCCGCCGATCAGCGTGTAAGCGAGGGTTCCCCAGAACACCGAATGGGTTAGCGGAATGAAGGCCAGGATCGCCGCCAGCGCGGTCAGAATCACCGGTCGGGCACGCTGCACGGTTGCTTCGACAACTGCGTGGAACGGATCAAGGCCCGCCCGTTCGTTCTGGTGGATCTGCCCGATCAGAATCAGCGTGTTGCGCATCAGGATTCCCGACAGCGCAATCAGGCCGACCAGCGCATTGATGCCGAATGGCTGCCGGAAAAGAATCAGGGTTGGCACGACGCCGATCAGCCCCAACGGACTGGTCAGGAACACCATGACCATCGCGGAGATCGAGCGCACCTGGAAGATGATGATCAGCAGGGTGATCGCCAGCATGATCGGAAATAGCGGCAACATGGCTACCGTCGCTTTGCCTGATTCTTCGATGGAGCCGGCCTGCTCGATGCGGTAGCCGCCCGGCAGCCTGTCCATGACGGGCTGGAGCTGCCTGGTGATCGCCGCCGATACATCCGGCGGCTGCAGGTCATCGGCGATGTCGCCCCGCACGGTGATCGTCGGCATGCGATCGCGACGGCGCATGATCGGCTCCTCCATGCGCACGTCGACCTTGCCCACCTGTGAGAGCGGAATGCGCTGCCCGTTGGCGCCAGCCAGCGTGAAGTCGCCGATCCTGGCCGGATCGAGACGGACGTCGCCGGCCGAACGCGCAATGACCTGCACTGTTCGGATGTCCTCACGCACCGTAGTGACAGGGACACCGGTCAGCAGGAATTGCAGTTGTTGCGCCACCGCGCTGGAGGTCAGTCCCACCGCCTGCAACCGGTCCTGCTGCAAGGTGAAGTGCAGCGTGGGCGTGCGCGTGCCCCAGTCAGCGTTGACCGTGCGCATCATCGGACTGGCATCCATCACCTGCTGAACCTGAGCCGCAATACCGCGTAGCCTGTCCGGGTCCGGACCAGTGACCCGGTAGGCGACCGGGAACGGCGAATACGGGCCGAATACGAGTTGTGTGACGCGTACGCGCGCCTCGGACGCGAGACCGTTTGCGATCGCCTGGCGCAGTCGCTGCTTCAACGCGTCGCGCTCATCCTGGCTGTCTGTGCGCACCACGATCTTGGCAAACGACGGATCAGGCAGTTCCGGTCCCATCGCCAGATAGAAGCGCGGCGCGCCCTGGCCGACGTAGGCGGTGACGATCCGGGCTTCCTTCTGTCTGGCCAGCCAGGCTTCCACCTTTGCCGTGGCGGCGCTGGTCTGGGCGATCGACGTGCCATAGGGCATCTGCACTTCGACCAGCACTTCAGGGCGGTCGGAGATCGGGAAGAACTGTTTCTTGACCACCGACATACCGAGTATGGCCACGACAAAGAGGCCCACCACCGAGCCGGCGACCAGCCATTTGCGCCCGATGACGCGCCCCAGCAGTTGACGGAAACGGTTGTAGCGCGGCGTGTCGTAGATTGCGCCGTGGCCACCATCGACCTTCCTGAAGTCGGGTAGCAGCTTGACGCCCAGGTAGGGTGTGAAAACCACTGCGACTACCCAGGACACGATCAGTGCAATGCCAACGATCCAGAACATGTTGCTGGTGTACTCGCCCGCGGTGGATCGGGCGAAGCCATTGGGCATGAAGCCGACGGCCGTGACCAGCGTGCCCGACAGCATGGGCGCAGCGGTGTGGCTCCAGGCATAGGCGGAGGCAGCGACGCGGCTGTAACCCTCTTCCATCTTCACCACCATCATCTCGATGGCGATGATGGCGTCGTCCACCAGCAGGCCCAGCGCCAGGATCAGCGACCCCAGGGTGATACGGTCAAAGTTCTTGCCGGTCGCGGCCATCACCACGAAGACCGCCGCCAGTGTCAGCGGCACGGCCGCCGCGACCACAAGGCCCACGCGCCAGCCCATGCTCACGAAGCTGACCAGCATGACCACCAGCAGTGCGGCGAAGAACTTGACCATGAACTCATCGACCGCCGAGCTGATGTTGACCGCCTGGTCGGTGACCTTGGTCAGGCTCATGCCCAGCGGCAATCCGGCGTTGATCGAACCGACCTCGCCATCCAGCGCCTTGCCGAGATCAAGCCCATTCCAGCCGTCGCGCATGACAATGCCCAGCAGCAGCGCAGGTTCGCCGCCGTTGCGGATCATGAACGTCGCCGGATCTTCATAGCCACGCTTGACGGTGGCAAAGTCCGACAGCTTCAGCGTGCGCCCCTGCGCCACCACCGGCGTGTCGCGGATCTTCTGCATTTCATCGAAGGCACCGTCCACGCGAATCAGCACTTCAGGGCCCCTGGTCTCAACGGAGCCGGCCGGCGTCAGCACATTCTGGCTGTTGAGCGCGGCGAACACGTCCTGCGGGCTGACGCCCAGCGTTGCCAGACGGTCATGCGAGAACTCGACATAGATCCGCTCCGCCTGCTCGCCAATGATGTTCACCTTCTTCACGCCGGGCACATGCAGCAGCCGCTGGCGCAGCGTCTCCGCGTCGCGTACCAGCAGGCGCTGCGGTTCGCCTTTGGCCTTGAGCGCGAACAGCGCAAAAGTGACGTCGGCGTATTCGTCATTGACCATCGGCCCGATGACGCCGGGCGGAAGGTTGGCTGCCTCGTCGCCGACTTTCTTGCGGGCCTGGTAGAACTGCTCCTGCACTTCCGAAGGCGGTGTACTGTCGAGCAACGTCAAGGTCGTGAAGGCGAGGCCCGGCCTTGTGTAGGTCTCCGTACGGTCATACCAGCGCAGTTCCTGCATGCGCTTTTCGATCTTTTCGGCGACCTGATCCTGCATTTCCTGCGCGCTGGCCCCAGGCCAGGCGGTGATGATGGTCATCACCTTGACCGTGAATGCGGGATCCTCCGCCCGGCCCAGCTTGAAGAATGAAATGAGCCCGGCCAGCGAGATCAGGCAGATCAGGAACAGGGTGATGGAGCGCTCGCGTACGGCGAGCGCCGACAGGTTGAAACGACCTTCGCTCACGGACGGGCTCCCTCGGTCGTAGGGGCGGCGGCCTGGCCTGCCACCCGGACCTGCTCACCTTCGCGCAGCAGATGCGCGCCGAGCGCGACGACCCGGTCGCCCTGGCTGAGTTGACCGGCGATGCGTGCGCCATCGTCGTCCAGATGCTGGATCGCAACCGGGCGCCAGGCAACCTTTGCCGGCTCGCCGTTGATGACCCACACCCCGGGCCCCTTGCCCGCATCGAACAGGGAGCCGATCGGCACCTGCAAGCCGCCTTGCGCCGAGGAATGTCCATCTGGAATCCGGATCGTGACCGTGGCGCCCAACGGTGCGTTGGCGAACTCCCCGTCCAGCACATACCGCGCCTCAAAGGTTCGGGTCAGGCGATCCGCCGCATCCGAGAGCTGCCGGAGCGTGGCCGGAACGCTAATGCCTTCCTTGCCGAAGAGCGCGGCTTGCGCGACCGAACCGACCGCAGGGCGCAGGGTTTCCGGCAACTGGATAACGGCCTCGCGGCGCCCGGCGTGTGCGAGGCGCACCACGACCTGCCCCGCGTTGACGACCTGGCCAGGCTCGACCAGCGTTTCCATGACGACGCCATCGCCATCTGCCACGAGCTCTGCATAGCGGCTCGCATTCCGGGCTACGTCGGCCTGGGCCTCGGCTGCGCTGAGCTGGGCTTTGGCCGCGTCCGCCGCCGCCTTGATCTGGTCGTAGGCCGAAGCCGAGATCGCACCGGTGCCGCTCAGATCGCGGTAGCGGGCTTCATCCTCCGCCGTCTGCTGCGCCCGCGCTCGCGCGGCCGCAACTGCCTCCTGCTGCGCCTGCGCAGCGAGCTTCAGATCGACGGGGTCGATGCGCATGAGCGGTTGGCCGCGCTGGACGGTTTGCCCGGCATCCACAAGCCGCTCGAGCACCTTGCCAGAGACGCGAAACCCGAGGTCGCTCTGCACCCGGGCGGCTACGGTTCCCGTGAACGAACGCGCCGCTTGAGTCGCGCTCTGGACGATGGCGACACGCACCATGGGCGCCTCGGTGCGCGGATCGGATGGTGCTTTTGCGCCGCAAGCGACCAGCGCAAATGGCAAGGCACAGACGACGGTAGAGGTGGCGAAGCGACGCGAAAGCATGAAAGTCCCATCGACGAAGTGATGACGGCTTCCATTATGGTTCTAGTGACCAATATAGTCAACAGTCACAATCGCATCGCTTCAAGGGGACAGACTGCGGAGCACCAGACTGGACAGCTGCGCCGGCGCCTCCACGGTGTAGTCGAAGCTGTGCTGCAGGATCAACGGGTTGAGGTAGGGGCGCATGACCAGGTAGATCGCCATCGTGGTCTCGTCCAGCGGCGTCTTGCGCTCGAAGTCCCCGCTCTGCCGGCCCTCCTGCAGGATGTCCTGAAGCAGCTTCTGGATGCGCTCTTCATAGGCGATCGTCGCCTGCCAGTGCTCGGTGGCGGCCGACGCGGCAATCTCGTAAAGCTTGCGGTCCTGGGAGAACAGGCGAAGGGTGGCCTCGACGATCGCCTTGAGCATCCGCCGCAGCTTCTCTGGCGGCCGGTCGGCCTCTTCAACGGCCGCTTTGACCTCGCCTTCGATTTCGCGCAGGCAGTTCGCGCAGATCATCTCGCCAATAGCCTGCTTGGACTCGAAGAACTTGTAGATATACGCCTTGGAAAAGCCGATGGCCTTGGCAAGATCGGAAACGGTTGTCTTCTCGTAGCCATACCGGCTGAAGTGCTCGGTGGCCGCCGCAACGATCTGATCGCGCACGTCGTGGTCGGCCGGGCCGCGAGCCGAAATGGGATAGGGGGCTGCATTTTTCATGGTTCCTAGCTTACCGCCGCTCTCTGGAATCGACAACAAGTGACTAAAGTGTATTATAGTCACATCACCCGTTCTCTTCGCCGGAAGAAGCTCATGCTGCCAAAACGCACCCTTGCCCTACTCATCGTCGCCAGCCTCTCGGCAGGCTGCGCCGTCGGTCCTGATTACGTTCGGCCCGACGTACCGATGCCAGAGCGGTTCCAGGGCCAGGGCGCGGTTGATCAGCGGCATGCGACGGCCACTGCCGACCTCGTCACCTGGTGGACGGGTTTCGGCGATCCGCAACTGACACGATTCGTCGCGCTTGCGCTGGAGCAGAACCTTGACCTCGTGCAGGCATCCGCTCGCGTCGCCCAGGCGCGTGCAGGACTTGGGGCGGCGAATGCCGCATTGCTGCCTTCCGGCAATGTCAGCGGCCAGGCAGCCAGAGTCTATCAATCCGTTGAAACGCCCCTGGGGCGGGTCCTGAACTCGACGCCAGGTTTCGACCGCTACGGCAACGATTACGAAGCCAATCTCAGCGCGAGCTGGGAACTTGACGTGTTTGGAGGACTGCGTCGTGGAAAGGAAGCGGCGCTTGCCGAGTACCAGGCTTCGGAAGCGGGCGCAGCGGCCACGCGTCTGGCTGTGGCGGCACAGACCGCCGACACCTACATCAGTATCCGTGGCTTGCAAGCCCGTCTGATCGTTGCCCGGCGGCAGGTGCAGACGCAGCAGGATCTGCTCTCAACGATCAACCTTCTGTATGGCAAGGGGTTGGCGGCCGAACTTCAGGTGAGGCAGGCCGAGGGGGCGCTTGCCCAGGTCCGGGCATCCGTCCCGGTCCTCGAGACGGGCCTGGACGCGGCCATGAACGCACTGGATGTCATGCTGGGCGCGCAGCCCGGCACGCATCGGGCGGAACTGTTCGAAGCGGGCGACATTCCGGCCGCCCCGCAGATCGGAGCCACGGGATCGCCGGGCGAACTGCTCAGGCGCCGGCCTGACCTGATCGTGGCCGAGCGACGCCTCGCCGCATCGAATGCACGTATTGGTGTCGCCATCGCCGAGTACTACCCCAAGCTCTCCCTGAGTGGACTGATCGGCAGCGCGACATCAGTGGCCAGCGGCGATCTGTTCTCGAGCGGCGCCAGCCAGGCGGCCGGCGTGCTGGGTCTGCGCTGGCGTCTGTTCGACTTTGGTCGGATTAATGCGCAGATCAGCGAGGCCCGGGGCCGGGAGGCCGAGATGCTGGCTGCGTATCGGCTTGCTGCGCTACATGCAACTGAGGACGTAGAGAACGCTTTTTCGGCACTGGTCAAGCGCGAGGAACAGGCTGCTGTACTCGCCCAGGGCGTGGATTCGCTCGGCCGCGCGCGAGGGGCTTCGTTTGCGGCCTATCAAAAAGGCGTCGTCAGCCTGATCGAGGTCCTGCAGGCCGACGAAAACTTGCTCCGCGCCTCGGATGAGCGAGCGGAGGCGCAAACGGAATCAGCACGTGCAGCGGTCGCTGCCTTCAAGGCACTCGGGGGTGGTTGGCAACCCGGCGAATCCGAGGCGGCGGTAGCCATCAGGTAGCAAACTACGCGCGCCTATAGCGCTCAAGGAAGAGCATGGAATTTCGCCATCTTCGTCGCTCCATGGCCATTGCTGAGGACTCCATTTCACCCGGGCACCGGAACGACTGCCTGTCGAACCGTCCCCGCCGTCACTTGCCATCAAGGAATGGAAGCGGAGCGTTTCGCCTGCACGACGCGCAGCACCCGGCTGATTCATGTTTGGGTGCGCTGATGGGAGTATTCGGTCCGCAACCCGCACGTCAACCCGGGGGATGGGCAAACGGATTTCATTACAAGGCTGGACGTCCAAAATTCAATAACGCGAATTACATGTACCAGATGGCTGGGTACCTTGTCGTATGCCACGCAAACGATTGACACGGGAAGAAGCCCGCAAACAGACCCGCATGCGTCTGCTCGACGCAGCGGCCTTGAGCATCGCCAGGAAAGGGCTGGCCGCGACCAGCGTAGAGGAAATCGCCGCCCGGGCCGGCTATACCCGCGGCGCGTTCTACTCGAATTTCAACAGCAAGAGCGACCTGTTTGTCGAACTGCTCCGTCTCGATCATCAGAACATCCGGGAAAACTTGCGCAAGCTGCTAGACGCCGCCCCGTCCAGCGAAGAGCCGCAAAAGCAGCTTACCTTGTTGTATGCGCGGTGTTATCGCGACGACAACCACTACGTCATCTGGGCTGAGGCACGTCTGCACGCCATGCGCGACGAGAAATTCCGGCAACGCGTGAACGTTCTGTGGCTGGAAAAGCGCGATATGGTCGCGTCCATCATCGAGCAGTTCTGCAAGCGCGCTAACATGCAGTTGCGAGGCCCTTGCGCCGACCATGCGCTCGCCGCTATCGCACTGATGGATGGTGTCCTCTACTACAACATGACCATGCCCAACGAGCTGCCGAACGCTTCGGCCGAAGCGGTGTTGTGCAACATCTTCACGAGGGTGATCTTCAGGCCGTCGTGCTGAGTGAACCTTGGCTTGATCTTGCCCGCTCTTCCACAGACATCCCGTTAAGCGACTCAATCCGTTACCCGCCCGACGCGTAAGGCGTTCACGACGCCGTTTCGGTTGTTCATCACTTGCCGAAGCGAGTGCTCACGAGCTACCGATGGGGATGCGCATCAGCCTCCGAAATACGCATGCGCCGGCCCTGCGACAGTTACGCTGAAGAGGCTTTAGCCAGTCTGGCGCACGCCGGGCACGTTCCCGATAGTGGCCTTCAACGTGGTGACTCAATTTGTCCGCAGGATGATGACTTTTATGCCGTCGAGCCATGTTCGTCAGCGTCAAAGCAAGGGTCCTTACGGACGAAACCAGCGTCTACACCGAGATCCCCGCGCTTCTTACCGCGTCAGGGGTTCTCGAGCCGTTGATCGACTACTTCCTGCACCGGAACCATGATCGGAGTCTGGAATGGATGCGGAAAGTAACACGGTCAATTCGACTCTTCCTCGAATACCTCCAGGCCAATCCTACTGAACGCGATCCCCATTGTCTGTTTCAGAACTTTGCGCAACGCCTGTACACGGGCACCTGCAATCGCGAAACCGGAATTGACTCCACCGGGTTGTGCTGGTCGCCCCGATCGCCGCACGACGCGGCGCGCATCATTACCCATTTGACCGACTTCTTCGATTGGTTGGGGGAGGTGCGATCCGAAGAATCAAAAATCAATCCACGATATGCCGGCGGGGTTTTCGACCGACAAACCGACGAAGCTGCCTATCAGTACCGGCGAAACAAGGCGTTCCTCGGACACACATGGGCAGCAAACGCGACTATGCAGTCGATAGGGCATCGGGTCCGCTATCGAAACCTGCCCACGGTCGATCAAGGTGAGCCCCCAGTATTTCCCGAAGACCAGTTTGAAGACTTGCTATTCAAGGGCTTCTGTACCGGGGATCGGTACGACTATCGTGGCATTCTGATTACCCTGTTGCTGCACGGCGCGGGCTTTCGAGAGTCCGAGCCTTTCCACCTCTACGTCCAGGATGTATTCCCAGATCCCTCAAGTCCCCGACAAGCCAAAGTCCTCATCCACCATCCGCACTATGGAGCCGCACCATCCGACTGGCGTGACGACCGGAGACAACAAAAAAAATCCAATCGCGCTGAATATCTCGCCCACCACTTCGGCCTGGTGCCCCGCACCGACCTGATGGATCGCCGTCATGCGGGCTGGAAAGGCGGCATGCACGATGGCGCCTACTACAAACAGGCGTATTGGTTTGTACCCGAATACGGCGAATGGTTTCTCGAGTTATGGCATCGCTACCTCAAACAGGTCGCACGCTTCGATCGGGACCATCCGTTTGCCTTCGTCAATCTTAAGCGAGAACCATTCGGGGCGATGTATACGCTTACCCAATACAACAAGGCTCACGCTGCCGCGTGCAGGCGCATTGGTCTCAACGTCGGAAAGGCTCTCGGGACGACTCCGCATGGGCACCGCCACGCCTATGGGCAGCGCTTGAAGCGCGCTGGCATCGACAAGGCACTGATCCGCCGCTTCATGCATCACTCGTCCATTGAAAGCCAGGAAATCTACACGCGAGCAAGTGCCCGCGAAGCCCGGATTGCACTCGATGCAGCCGTGCGACGGTTGCAAGGAGATCCAGTCGTCTCCCATCCAGGTCCAGCATATCCATGCTGACCAGCCGCCCGTAACGATTGAACAATTCCCATGGTAAAAATTTCTGCAACCAAGCCCAAAGGACGCCGCAAGGCCGCAAGGACTGAGCGCAGTAAGAGTCGCGATGCAGATCCGACGCTTAGCTGGGTCGAGGAACAGTATCCTGAGCTGGACGCCTGGCGCGTTTTGGCGTTGGAGTGGATAAGAGGCGAAACGCATAACCTTGGCCACAAACTCAGCGCGCTATCGCTCTTCCTTGAGCGTTACCTTTTCATCCAGAGGTTGCCTCTTGATCCGACCGTATTCCTGGCACAAACTACACATGTCCCCGAGTTCCATCGGACAGCTTGTTCAAATTCTCAGTATGGCATCAGCGCAAACAACCACGTCCACGCTTTCCTGCAATTCGTACTGCTGAGACACTTCAGTCAAATCGACGAGGCTGGCAAACCTGTAGTGATGCCGGTGTTCCACAACCCCGTGCCTCGCATGTCGAAAAGCGGATTTCCGAAGCGCGACGAGAGCGTGCATTCACCGCTACCGTACGGCTACATCGACCAATTGCGTCAAATCCTGGCAGCAGGACCACATTTTCGCGACTGGCGGTGGGCGCAGAATGCGCTCGGAGCGAGGCTTGGCTGCTATGGTGCGAATGCCCCCGACTGGTTTGATGTAACCGAAGACCAGATTGATCATGACGACCCAGACTGCGTGTGGCGGATACGCAAGTTAAGCAGGAACTATCGCGGCGGGCAGGTTTTGCAGATGTGGAGTCCAGTACGATGGGTTGCCATGCTCGTGAAGCTCATCCTACCGCTGCGCACATCCCAAGTTCGTGTGCTCGACTCTGGGGAAGCGGATACTTGGCGGTATGCATGTGGTAGATGGCAGGTGAACTTAGGCGGCCTTGCTCGGGGCAGCGAGTCCAGGCCTCTACAACAGGGGGTGTTCCGTGCTCTCATCGACGGTGAAGCATCGTCTGTGGTCCTCTACATCAACACAAACAAGACCGCCGATATTGCGAGGTCTAGACCCGAGAATGGCTATGTGATGCCGTGGACTCTCGGCGGAGAGGTGCATCAGAATGTTTTTTACTGGCTGGAGAAGCTGCGCGACTGGCAGGAGAAATACAACCCCGTCGCACGCCTGACATCATGGATGGAATTAGATCGCCGTCATATCAACGCCAAGAGCGATGTGCAATTGGCGCGTTATCCTGACATGTGCTTTCTGTTCCGGATGCGCGAGTCCCCGGCTCATATGCGCCATCTTCCGCTCAATGATGCGGCGATGGATCTATGCTGGTTTCGCTTGTTGGGAGACCTTGAACTGCGCCTCGCTGACCGGGCCGAGACTCATCGCAATGGGGCGCCGATTCGACTCCTCCCATCCACAGAAGAACAAGGAGGGCGAAGGACCTTGTTTCCGCTGCACAGTCTGCGCGTCTCCTTGATTACGGCACTGGCACTCGAAGGTCAGGTGCCGTTTCCGGTATTGCAAAAGCTCGTCGGTCATAGCCGCCTCGTTATGACCTTGTACTACACCAAGCCCGGCGCGACCTATATTCACGACATGTTGCTCGATGCGAAAGAGCGTCTGGAAGCGAACAAAGAAGCGAGCATCCAGAATTTTTTGCTCGACACAAGTCACGACGAGCTTCTGCAGAAAGCGATATGCAACAGTTCGTCCAGCGTCGGAAACATTATCCCGGAGCATCCCGCAGCGCGTAATCCCGTCGGCTGGATGCCGATGCACCACGGCCTGTGCACCGTGGGCGGCAACACCCATGACACGACGGAGAACCGAGCCGTAGGCGGATGTCACAACGGAGGCGCGTTGATTCTTCCGGGTACTCCTTTCAGTAATCCAAAACATGCCCCGGTCCCCGGAGGCAGTCGCAACTGCATTCGTTGTCGCTGGTTTGTGACTGAGCCGCACTATCTGCCGGCGCTCGCGGCGCACTTCAACACGGTCGCCTACCATTTCGACGAGGCGCGCAACACTTGCCTCGCCAGTGATAAGGCTCTTCTTGATCTGAAGAAGCAGAAGGCTGATTCTGAGGAAGCCGGACATGTGTTTACCCATCTCGATACCTTCCGACAGGCGGAACGTGTGTGGGAAGGGACGATGAAGCGATTTAACGACCTGGCTGAGGATTTGGCGGCCTGCTGGCGCCTGATCGAACGCTGTAAGTCCGCGCTCGACGTGGCACGCGAAGGGGACACACAGTTGGTGGCCGTAGGCGCTGCCACCGACGTGCACCTCGCGTTCGAGGAGACGGAGTCGGAATTGCTGCAACTCGCTGGTGTTTGCGAAAACGTTGAACTCTATCCTGATCTTGATGCTGGCAAGGCTGTATTCCGTCGTAGCCAGCTGCTCGACGCCGTGCTTTATCGCGATGACGTGCCGCCCATGTTCATGATGCTGAGTGAAGACGAGCAACTCCGTGCGGGCAATGCCTTTATGCGTCGTCTCGCACAGCAGATGAATCCGGCGAATCCGGTGCTGGGGCAGCGGCAAGTGATCAATCTGATGGACGCCGGTGAAAGCTTGAGCGAGCGATTTGGTGTCGATCTCACCGCGCTGCTGCCAAAGGGCAACTCCATTCCGACGTTCGCCCGCAAATCACGAACGCTCGCGGATTCGGACGCGCGAACGACATGACGATCGACCACCCGGACGTCGTTCTCGACACGCTGCTTGCCAAAGGCGGACGCTCTCATCGGCGCGCCAAACTAACGGCGATGCACGAGATTTGTCGCAAGCACCACGAATCAGGATCCCGCGATTTTTCGCTCCCAACCATCGGGCGCCTGGCCGAAACCAAAGGAATCCTGAAAGGACGCGTCCTCTACAATGCTCAATCAGCCGACTATCGCGTGCTGGTAGGGGCTTGGGCGACCCTTGTTGGCCAGCCGCCGCCGCAGGCATCGAAGCCGCTGGCAAGCCACGAATACCTGATGCGTATCAATGACCCTGCCATTCGCTCCATCATGCAGTCCGTCATCGTCGAGCGTGACAAGCTCAAGGCGGAAGTCAATCTGCTGAAGGCGAACACTCAGGTAATTGTCGATCGACGCCCGGTTGGTGTCCGCGTCGCTGGCGCCCCCACATCGCCACCCGTCATGCTATTCGGCAACGCCGAGCAACTCACGCCTTCCGAGCGTGAAGCACTTCAGAAAGCGATTTCGGCCACGCATCTTGCGGAGCAAGGATTGCGAGAGGGCACGCATGGCGAGATCGTGAACGACCACGCCCAGCGCGGCCTTGATTTGCTGAAGCGCGCCGCGAACCTGCGCTGCCATGCCGTACGCACGCACGGTCGGCTCCATCCCCTTGCCCGTACGCACAAATAGGTCGTCGCCGAGTACCTGCCGCAGGCGCGTGAGCGCGTGGCTGATAGCCGACTGACTGAGATTCAGGCGTTTGCCCGCCAATGCGAGGTTGCGGTCTTCGAATACTGCGTCAAACACGCGCAGCAGGTTAAGGTCAATGCGTTCTGAGGACATGGTCCTAACCCTTATTGTGAACAACGGCCTGTTGCGCGGCGTAACGACGGCAACTGGCCCCGAATGCCTCAAAGAGCGAGCGCGACATCCCATCGCTTTCCACCGTCACTTCCGGGTGCCACTGCACACCCAGTGCAAAGTCGTTGCCGTCGAGTCGATAAGCTTCAATCAATCCGTCTGGCGCCCGCGCCTCAACAGCGAGTGACGGCGCCAGCTCGGCCACGCCCTGCCGGTGAAGCGAATTCACACGCACGCGCTGCTCGCCTGTGAGTGCGGAGAGCCTGCCGCCGGCGGTGAGGTCAATGTCGTGCTTGTACCGATAACGGGTGGGCAAATCCTCGTTGGGGTCTTCAAGGTGGTCAGCGGCGTGCCCCGCCGCATGAATGTCGGTATGGAGCGTGCCACCAAAAGCCACGTTCATTTCCTGAAAGCCGCGGCAGATGGCCAGAAACGGCATGCCGCGCACGGCAGCGCCCCGCATCAGTTCCAGCGCGACATGGTCGCGTTCGGGGTCGACCAGCATCCCGATTTCGGTCAGGCCGCCATACCGCCGCGCCTCGACATTCGAAGCGCCGCCAGGAAAGAGCAGACCGCTCACACCGTCGAGATAGCCTTCGGTGGTCTCGATTTCCTGCGTGGCTGGAATCAGAACGGGGCTCACGCGCGAGCAGGAGATCAATGCCCGAATGTAGCTGTGCTTTGCGCTGTGCAGGTCGTGTTCGCCCACAAAGAAGCGGTCACATACCAGCCCGACGAGTGGCCGGCAGATTTCACCCGCGCTCATCATGCGACTCCCTGTGCAACGGGGACCGGCTGGTTCGCGAGTGCTTTCAGGTCGAAGTCGGGGTCAGCGAGCTGCTGCGGTGTCGGCTGCGCGCCATTTGCGAGCAGCTTGCGCGCGAGCATGTGGTCCTGTGGCCTGTTGATGCTGTCGACCGCGATGAGCTTCACGCCACGAAAGTAAAAGAGCGAGAACTTACGGTCTTCGACCGCGCCGCGCAGCACGAACTCTGTGAACCCGGTGTTCACCCCTGCCATCTGCAGTTTCAGGTCGTATTGGTCCGACCAGAACCACGGCAGCGCGCGGTACGGCTCCGACCGTCCGACGATGGAAGCGGCAGCGATTTTTGCCATATCGTTGGCGTTTTGCACCGACTCGATACGGCAGGCAGGCATGCCGGCGGGCGCCCAGTACGGGACGAACGAAACGCAGTCACCCGCGGCAAAAATCGAGGGGTCGCTGGTGCGCGCGAAGGAGTCGACAGCAATACCCCCTGCCAACTTCAGCCCACTGTCTGCCGCCAGTTCCGTGTTGGGAACGACGCCGATACCGACGACGACGAGGTCGCACATCAGGCGCGTGCCATCCTCGAGTTCGACCGAGCAGACATCGACCGTGCTATGCAGGGCCACCACCTTGCGACCGAACTCGAACGCGACACCGCGGTCCGTATGAGCGCGCAGCATGAATTCAGATAGCCACGGTGAGGCGACCCGTGCCAGCAGACGTAACTCCGTCTCAACGACGGTCACTTCGAGCCCCTGCTGACGCAGCGAAGCTGCTGCTTCAAGGCCGATGTAGCCGCCACCGATTACGACGGCACGTCGTGCGGTACGTGCCGTTTCAGCCAGCCGTCTCGCGTCGCGCAGGTCGCGCAGGTAGTGCACCGCCTCGTGCGCCGCGCCCGGACAGTCGAGCTTGCGCACGCGCGCACCTGTTGTCAGTGCAAGATGGTCGTACGTGATTCGCGTGCCGTCATGCAGTTCAACCTCTTTCCGTTCGCGGTCGATGTAGATTGCGCGCGTGCATGGCATCCACTGAATCTTCTCCTCCTCGAGGAACGCCTGCGAACGCAGGGGCAGTCGGTCCTCCGCATAACTTCCCGTCAGAAAGCCTTTCGACAGCGGGGGACGGTGATACGGCGCATCGGGCTCATCGCCAAGCAGCACGATATGTCCGTCGAAACCGAATTCCCTCGCGGACGCGGCAAGCTGGATGCCCGCATAGGATGCCCCAACAATCACAAGCGTCTGTTTCATGATGTCACCCCTGCTTCTGGGGAATCTGCACGACCAGACCACTCATGGCGGGTGTCATGACGAGCTGGCAGCTCAGCCGGCTCTCGGGACGGCGCTCGGCGGCCACGCCATCGAGCAGTTCCAGTTCGGACTCATCGGGCGACGGCAGGTCCGCTGTCGACGACGCGTCGACATAGACATGGCACGTTGCGCACGACAGGCAACCACCGCACTCGGCATCGATACCGCGCACGTTGTTGTGAATGGCAGCTTCCATCACACTGGTGCCAGCAGGCACCTCGATTTCCCGGCGCTCATCGTCGCGCAGAATGTAAGTGACGATAGGCATAACATCTCTCCTTTACGATGGAACACCATCAGAACGTTTCGAAATACTCCCGGTGTTCCCACTCGGTGACTTCCAGGTTGAAGCGGTTGAGCTCTGCTTCCTTGAGCTTGCAGAAGTAGTCGACGAATGCACTGCCAAAACCTTCGCGCAGACATTCATCGGCTCGCAGCGCATCGATGGCATCGCCCAATGTGCGCGGTAAAAATTCGGCCTGCGTTTCGTAGGGCGTATCCGCGGACGGCGGCAGTTCCAGGTTGCGTCGCAGACCATCAAGGCCTGAGAGCACCTGTGAGCCAAAGTACAGATACGGGTTCGCCGTCGGCTCGCCGACGCGGTTTTCGACACGGCTTGCCGGGTCGCTCGGGCCGCCGAGCACGCGCAGCATCACGCCACGGTTGTCGCGTCCCCAGATGGCGCGGTCCGGTGCATTCGAATACGGGCGATAGCGCCGGTAACCGTTGATGGTCGGTGTCGACAAGGCCGTGGCACCCTGAGCATGCGCGAGAAGCCCCGCCAGATACTTCTGGCCGGTCGACGAAAGGGGTTCGTCAGCACTGGTCGGCATGAACGCGTTCTTGCCATCGGCGGCATGCACGAGCGACTGATGCAAATGCCATCCGCTCGACACCACATTCGGAATCCGCGGGCGGCACATGAAGGTGGCGTGATAGCCGTTGCGCTGGCAAATCTGCTTGACCGCGCTGCGAAACAGAATCATGTCGTCGGCGCTGCGAATGCCCTTAGTGGGCGCGAACGTGAACTCGAACTGGCTCGGGCCATATTCGACCTCGAGCGAGCGTACCGGCAGCTCAAGCCCATCGATATTGCGACGAAGCAGTTCCATCACGTCGTCGACGGCGTCGTAACGCACCTCCGTCAGATACTGGTAGCCGTGCGAGAGCAGTTCGACGTCGGGCGGCGTACCGGGCTGCCCTGAGTGCTCGGGCTTCATGTTCTGATTGGTGACCTTGAAGACATGAAACTCGACTTCAAGGCCCGACATGAATTCGAAGCCGTGATTTCCGAGCTGCTCGAGCGTGCGCCGGAACAGATGGCGCGTGTCAAAGGGCACCGGCCTGCCATTGGCAAAGTAGACGTCGCACAGCACCCAACCGGTGTGCGGCGCCCAGGGCAGGATGCGGAACGTTTCAGGGTCGGCGACCATCAGCGTGTCGCAAGCACCCTGCATTTCAGGCATGTCGAAGCCACCGCCGGCGGTGAACACCGGGAACACCGTGCGGTGCGACGTATCCTTGGCAAAGAGCGTGGTCGTGAGCGTCACGCCACTCCTGAACGCCTTGATGGCTTCATCGACGACGAGCGTCTTGCCGCGCAGCAGTCCATGCTGGTCGGAAAACGAAAAACGCACCACCCGGACATCACTCTTTTGCAGGCGCTCCAGCAACGCTTTGTACGCAGCGTGCTGGGCGTCAGTCCACAAGCCATGGGATTCTACGAAAGACATTTTTGATTCGCGCGGCAACAGGACGGCCGCGCGCTCCATTCAGGTTGCGGGGATGGTCCTCAAGCCTTCGGCACCGGCCACGGGGCGGCCGTGCGGCGATTGATGTCCGACTCCTTCCAGTACTCATCCCAGCGGTCCGCCGGGCCAATGCCGTCGATTGACGCGGGGCCGGTCAGGTGGGCCGCCTGCTGCTCGTCAATCATCATCAGCGTCTTTTCGCCCGCTTGCGTCTTCTCAATTGCATCGACCAGCAGACGGCGGTAGGCGATGATGCCCTGGTCGGTGGTGCCGAGGTGCTCGCGCGTGCGGTCCTGGATGACACCCTGCGATTCGACGGCCCACTGGTCGTGGACGTTGATGTCGAAGCCCATGCCCGTGTACGTCTCGGTCAGCTGCTCCTGCAGGTTGAAGCCGTAGTTGTTGCGCTTGTTCTTGCGCGACGTGTAGTCGGGCAGTTCGTACAGTTCGAGACGTTGCTCGCGCATCTGCTGCTTGTTGGTCGGCGCGCTAAAGCTCGTGAAGATGGCGTACCAGTAGCAGTTCTCGTCGTCGACGGGCACGTGCCATTGCGAGATGGTCATTTCCGAGCTCATCGGAATCACGAATGCCTGCGGGAACACAACGTTGGTCACGCGAACATGCGTCTGCTCGTCATTCAGCGGCCGTTTGGCAATCAGGCGCAGGCCATAATCGGCGGGGCTCACGAGAATTTCGGGCGATTCGTATTCGCGCAACACCTTCGTAATCGGCATGTCGGAGTCCGCCGACGCGCCACGGAACTGCTTGCCGTAGCTCTCGCTCACGTCTTCGTCTTCGAAGAAGCGGTGCAGGAACGATGCATGAGCCGGGTCGATGCCGACTTCGAGCGCCTGCAGCCAGTTGCACTCGAAAACACCCTTAAAGGCGAACGTGTATTCGCCCGGCGCGGCGAAGCAGTCGAAATTCGGGAATGCCGGCGGCTCGCCCTTGCCGATGTAGGCGAAGAGGATGCCGCTGCGCTCGACGATGGAATAGGCGCTCTGGCGGATGCGGTTGCACAGGGTGCTGCCAACGGGTTCTCCCGGCGTCGACAGGCATTTGCCCTTGTGGTCGAAAAGCCAGCCGTGGAACGCGCAGCGGATGCCGCCGGCTTCGAGGCGGCCCGCCGCCAGGTCGGCGCCGCGGTGCGGACAGTCACGGTCGAGCATTCCGTAGTTCCCCTGCTCGTCCTTGAAGACGACGAAATCCTGCCCCATCAGACGCACGGCGCAAACCGGCCGCTCGGCAGGCAATTCATCGACCAGCGCCACTGGCTGCCAGTAGTTGCGCAACAGTTCGCCGGCGGGCGTGCCCTTGCCTACGCGCGTTATCAGGTCGTTTTGCTGGGAACTCATCATGGCTTTTCTCCGGTGGGGAAGGAATGCAGCACGCTTGACAATGTATGCATCTCGTCACTGCTTGAGACTGCAGCATATGTAGAAGAATTCCAATATTCAATTGCTGCATACATTGCAGCGGGAATACCGCGCCTTCCCGGGGAAGAACTGACACCTCACTACAAACATATATGTTTGATTTCATGACTATTTTATTCAATTACCAGGATTTTCCCTGGGAACAGCAAATCGTTCACATGAGAACATATTGCATACATCAAAAAACTTATGTTTAACATAAACAAACATATGGCGACACCTGTTGTCCCCTTGGTCTACAATGCATGCAATGAAAACTGTCTGGATGTGGTCCGCCAGACTGGCCGCAGGAGATGAGCATGGAATCCCAGCAAGAGCGCGTACTGGTCTATTTGCGCGACCTGATTCTCAAGGGCGAATTTTCGCCAGGCGAGCGAATGGCCGAAGTGGCGCTTGCCGAGCGCCTGCAGGCCTCGCGCACACCCGTGCGCCTGGCGCTTACCACGCTTGAGCAGGAGGGGCTCGTCGAACCCTCGCCGGCGGGCGGCTATGTGATGCGCCGCATCACGGCTACCGAGATTGCCGACGCCATCGCGGTCCGCGGACACCTGGAAGGCATGGCCGCTCGCCTGGTCGCCGAGCACGGGGTACCGCGCCAGCTCTCGAACGCGCTCAATGAGTGCCTGCGCACAGGCGACCGGCTTCTTGCCAAGCAGGAGCTGACGCTCGACGACTATGCGGTGTACACCGACATGAACAACCGCTTTCACCAGTTGGTTGTCGAGGCGTCCGGCAATGCCGCGCTCATCCGCGCCATCGAGATGAACAATCGGCTGCCCTTCGCCGCCGCGAGCGCGATGCTGCCCATGCAGTCGGCGCTGCAGGAAGGCCGCAACTGGCTTTTCATGGCGCACCAGCAGCACCACAGCCTCGTGCAGGCGATGGAAAAAGGCGAAGGCGCGCGGGCGCAGGCGCTGGCCTCGGAGCACGTGCAGATTGCCCAGATGAACCTCACCTACGCCTTAGAGAGCCCGGAGCTTTGCAAGAAGCTTGCTCCCGCCCTGCAGCTGGTCGCGGACGCGGTCCTGTAGGTTCACATCCAAGCTCGCACGCTCGCCCGGCCCTCGCGCAGGCGAGCATCAGCGGCGGGCCAGAAACGCCTGAAGCCACTCCGGAGCATCCGTGTGCACGGGCGTCGGAAGCTCAGCCAGCGTCACGCGCATGAAGTGCAGATAGCCGGACATGCGCTCGAATTTCGTGTGCGCCTCGCGCGGCGCGCGCTTGCTGCGTGCGGCTTCCCGCACCACACTCACCGCCTGGTCGACCGCTCCCCGCGCCGCAGCGAGGTGAGCCGCCGTCGGCGAATCAAACAGCAAGGCAATCCCGTCGACCACGGACTGGCACGCGTCCTCCGCGTCATTCCACACCTTCGGAATGGTTGCAAGTTGCTCGCGCAGCTCGAGCACGGCGTGGCCGACGTCGAGCACCGTGAACATCCAGCTGGTCGCCGTCGCCTGGAACTCCGGGTCATCGGTTGAAAGCGCGGCGAGCTGGGCCGATGTCGCGCGTATGGCTCTCGAGGATGAGCCGCGCTCGCGTCATGCGCCGGGTGCAGGCCCCCACCACCTGGTCCAGCAAGTCCCGCAGGAGCCGCTTGCGCAGCCACGGCCGCGCGGGCGACAGCCACGCTGCTGAGCGCCTCGAGCGCGACCACGTCGGCGGCAAAGCGCGCGTGAAAGTCCTTCGCGCTTTCGGGCGTGCTTGCGCCCGAGAAGGTTTCCGTCACGAGCTGCGTGAAACGCGAATACCGTGCGCGCACGACGTCTCGCAGCGTGTCGGCCACACGCTGCGGAAATACGATGGAACTGACAATCGCCGAACAGAAAATGCCCATCGACAGTTCGGAAACACGTGTGGTGGCAGCCAGGAACACGCCGTCCGGATGTGCTAGCGCAGGAATGCCGATGAGCGCCGTCGTGTACCCCGAGAGCACAAATCCGTATGCGCGAAAGTTACGGTTCAGCGCGGCGCCGAAGGTACAGACACCAATCCAGATTGCAATGGAAAGCAGGAAAAGTTCGGGAACCTGACCGAATACAGCCGTGATGGTGATGGTCACGACAGCGCCAATAATGGTGCCGGCGAAACGGTAGAAGCTCTTGGCGAGCACCATGCCTGTCTGGGGCTGCATCACGATGAAGACAGTCACCATCGCCGTGCGCGGCGACGGCAGGTCAATCCGCATGGACAGGCCCATGACGAGCAGCGCGGCGAGCACGGTTTTGAAGATGTGAAGCCACGCAAGGCCATCACCGCGAGCCCATCCGAGCAATGCGGTACGCGTGGCCGTGAAGAAGCTTTCAGAAGATGTGGGAAGGCGGCGCGCATTCATCGGCCCCCCCCACTGCTACCCTCGAAAGACCGCAGGCAAGACGCTTCATTTCGCCTGTCTCCAATTCGCTCGATGCGCTCCGGAAGTCGATGCGCGCTCGATGTTGCTGCGAATTCCAGGGTCGAAAAAGCGCCGGATTTTGACACCCGGATGGAACAGTCAGTTGCCCGTGAGGATGCCCGTTGAACACAACACTGGTCGTTATCCGGCCGCCGCCTCCACTTGTAACTGCGAACGGTGGCGTCTGGACTTGCTCCGCGCCCTGCTCAGCGATTCGCTGTCGGACATTGGCGTTGCTTCCAATGACCTCGGGATTGCAGACCAGAGTTACACGCGCTTGCGCCGCGCACGGGACCGGCTGACGGTAGTTAGAAGCCTGCTCGTTGGACAGCAGGTAGCAGCCTCTTGCCCCGAAATCGGCGAATTGATGTACGAGTCGGTGGAATTGTTGGCAAGGAAGTGGCCGCGGGAGTACCCGGCCGGGGGCTTGGAATGGATGCTGGTCGAAGGATGTATGGCACCAAGTCCGGCGCCCAGCGCTTCGAAGGGCCAAACTAAAGACAGCATCTGAGCGCCGGCTAGAAAATCTTACAAACTGTCTTCAAACCAATCATGAACTGCTTTGGACCGTCGCCGCGACGGTTGGCACCACGTGACCCAGCGCTCTCGGGTCACCGTTGCCGACATTCGCATATCGCTGCGTCGCACAATGAACTACCGCTGTTGGCACCAACTTTACCGCTACTCTAGCGTCGGAAACGGTTTGGCTCCAACTTTGTTGTGTCCCATTAGTACGAAAAAAAAGGCGTCACGTTCCCGTGACGCCTTAAAAGTTCTAGCCATTCCGAGGGCCGTGCTAGAACCTGAGAGACGGTATTTCGAAAGTTTTGCCCGGCGACGCGGACGTGAACAGCGCGGACAACTGGCAAATTCCATGCGGACAGTGGCGCGGACCAAGTTTGGTTCAAAAACTTTAAACTTTCAAACACCAAACCGTCTTTCGAAATGAGGTTCCATTTTTTATGGTTATGCTGACTAAGTCAAGAAAAATCTGGCGAGCCTTCATTCGTCTCGGCAAAATATTCCGATACAATGAATCTTCAGAACAAAAATGGACTACATGCCCCACCAGGGGTCCGTCGGAAGAACATTGCCGGACGGTCACCATCAGCATGTGAACGGTTAAATTGAAATATAGTTCCAAAAAACCGCAATGACCCAACCCACGCCTTCCCGGACTGCTGCCGACCTCGCCAGAGAGAAAGAGGGCTCGGGGGACGAGGTTACCGCACTGGCACGCGGCTTGACCGTGCTGCGCTCGATCGCCTCGGCCGACGCACCGCTCAGCAACCGCGAACTGACCGAACTCACCGGCATTCCGAAGCCAACCGTCTCGCGGATCACGGCCACGCTGGTCAGCGCGGGGTTCCTGTTCCGCCTGCCGGACAGCGAACGTTTCGTGCTGACCTCGTCCGTTCTGGAACTGAGCAACGGTTTTCTGCGCAATTTCGACATCCGGGCCCGCGCGCGGCCGTTCCTGATCGAACTCGCGGAGCGCACCGCCCTGTCCGTGCATCTGGCCGTGCGCGACCGCCTCGACATGGTGGTGATCGACGCAATCCGGCCGCGTTCGGCGGCGCTGGTGTCGCGCCTCGAAATCGGCTCGCGGATGGATCTGAGCCGCACCGCCATCGGCCGCGCCTATCTCGCGGTGCTCGGCGAACCGGAACGGGAAAAGCTGCTGATCGGCTTGCAGGCCGCCGAAGGCGACGACTGGGGGCATATCGGCAACCGGCTCGCCAGCACGCTGCAAGAAACCGCCGAACAAGGCTTCGCGATCGCGACGGGCGAATGGTACAACGGTCTGAATGCGATCGCGGCAGGTTTCATCGGACCCTCGGGCGAACGCTATGCGGTCAACTGCGGCGGCTCGGCGGACCAGTGTCCGCGCGACTGGCTGGTATCGCACGCGGCGCCGGCGCTGCTCGAATGCATCTCGAAAATCACGCTCGAAATCGGCGGCACGCCCGGGCGCCGTCTCGATAACTAAACCGCGCCGAAGCGCCCCCAGTCGACGCCCAATGCATCCTGTAACTTTCGTAATCAAAAGAAAAATACCCGGGTGGACTGTTACAGAGCGTGCGACGTAGGATCATGCTTTCCCGTTGCGGGGCGCTGCCGGGATTGCCGCTATGAGATGGGCGCGCGGCTCGCTTGCAACTGCATCCGGCGCGGCGCCTTGCCGGCATCGTCGCTGCGCTGTGAATCGTCGCAGTGCGTCGCCGCTGCGCAAAGCGCTAGGCACCGCGCTGTGCACCGCGCTGTGGACCGAATTCGCTGCGGCAATCCGGCTCACAGCACAGGTCCATAACGGCCCAGCCGACCTGTCGTGATGGCGCACTGTATTAACACCTTTGTCCCGCGCCTCGGGTAGCATCGCGCTGAACAAGCGCGGCGCCCCGCTGCCGAAACCGCCTGTTACGCCGAGTGCGTGCCGAGCCGCCGAACTGTCGAGGCGGCCACCCGCGCAGCGGCTCACATCCAAGCCAGCCACCTGACGAACTGATGGACGAACAACAAAAGCATTCGGAAACCTCACGCCCTGCCGCTCCGGCTTCAAAGCCAGTTGCACAACCGGGCCTGCAACCGGGCTCGCAACCGGCCACCACCGGCACGCAGGCAGGCGGTCCCGCGAACGCGCCAGGCGAGGTGCGGCGGCATCGCGGCCGCAACATCGCATTGATCGTCGCGGCGCTGGTGATCCTCGGGTTCGTGCTGTGGCGCTGGCATCCTTGGGGCGGACCGGCCGGCGGTGCCAACGCGGCTGCCGGCGCGAGCGGCCCAGGCGGCGGCCGCCCCGGCCGCGGCGGTCCCGGCGGCATGGCCAACCTGCCGCAACCGGTCCATGTCGCAACCGCCACGCAAGGCGAAATGCCGGTCGTGCTGAGCGCGCTCGGCACGGTCACGCCGCTCGCCAACGTGACGGTGCTGCCGCAGTTGAGCGGCGTGCTGCAGGACGTGTATTTCAAGGAAGGTCAAATGGTCCAGAAAGGCGATGTGCTCGCGCAGATCGACCCGCGTCCGTATCAGATCTCGCTCGACAACGCGCAAGGCACGCTGGCGCGCGACGAGGCGCTGCTGCAAACCGCCCGCCTCGACCTGAAGCGCTATCAGACGCTGCTCGCGCAAGACTCGATCGCGAGCCAGCAGGTCGATACGCAGGCCTCGCTCGTCAGACAGTACGAAGGCACGGTGAAATCCGACCGGGCCAACATCGACACCTTCAAGCTCGACCTCGTCTATGCGCGCATCACCGCGCCGGTGTCGGGCCGCGTCGGTCTGCGCCAGGTCGATCCGGGCAACTACGTGACGCCGAGCCTGACCAACGGCATCGTCGTGATCACGCAGTTGCAGCCGATCAGCGTGATCTTCACGACCTCCGAAGACAACCTCCAGCAGATCCTCCAGCAAACCCAAACCGGCGCGAAGCTTTCGGTCACCGCGTATGACCGCAGCAATACCACGTCGCTCGAAGGCGGCACGCTCGAAACGCTCGACAACCAGATCGACACCACCACCGGCACGGTCAAACTGCGCGCGATCTTCCAGAACACGAAGAACCTGCTGTTCCCGAATCAGTTCGTCAACACGCGCCTGCTGGTGAATACGATCAAAGACGCGGTGATCGTGCCGACCACGGCCGTGCTGAACGGCTCGATGGGCCAGTTCGTGTACATCGTGAAGCCGGACAACACCGTCACGGTGCGGCCGGTCAAGATCGGTCCGGTCGACGGCGAACACACCAGCATCAAATCCGGCCTGCAAGTCGGCGAGCGTGTGGTGATCGACGGTTCGGACCGGCTGCGCGAAGGCGCGAAGATCACGATTCCGGCCGACAGGCCGCGCGCCGCCTCGGGTGCCCGTGGCGCGAGCGGCGCGGCGGCGGCGTCGGGCGCCTCCGGCGCACGCGCGCAGCACCGCCCACACCCGGCGCAAGCCTCGCAATAAAGGCATGGCAGTTACCGCATGAATCCCTCCCGCGCCTTTATTCTGCGTCCCGTCGGCACCGCCCTGCTGATGGCGGCGATCATGCTGGTCGGTCTCGTCGCGTTGCGCTTCCTGCCGCTGTCCGCGCTGCCCGAGGTCGACTACCCGACGATCCAGGTGCAGACCTTCTATCCGGGCGCGAGCCCGGACGTGATGACGTCCTCCGTCACCGCGCCGCTCGAACGGCAGTTCGGGCAGATGCCGTCGTTGAATCAGATGTCGTCGCAAAGCTCGGCCGGCTCCTCGATCATCACGCTGCAGTTCAGCCTCGATCTGCCGCTCGACATCGCCGAGCAGGAAGTGCAGGCGGCGATCAACGCAGCGGGCAACCTGCTGCCGTCCGACCTGCCCGCGCCGCCGATCTACGCCAAGGTCAATCCGGCCGATGCGCCGATCATCACGCTCGCGATCACGTCGAAAACGCTGCCGCTCACGCAAGTGCAGGATCTCGCCGACACGCGCCTCGCGCAGAAGATTTCGCAGGTGGCGGGCGTGGGTCTGGTGAGCCTGTCGGGCGGTCAACGCCCGGCCGTGCGGATTCAGGCGAACCCGCGCGCGCTCGCCGCCTATGGGCTGAATCTCGACGACCTGCGCACCACGATTTCGAACCTGAACGTCAATACGCCGAAGGGCAATTTCGACGGCCCCACGCGTAACTACACGATCAACGCGAACGACCAGTTGACCGACGCCGAGGCTTACAAGAGCGCGGTGGTCGCCTACAAGAGCGGCCGCCCGGTGATGCTGACGGACGTCGCCACCATCGTGCAAGGCGCGGAGAACACCAAGCTCGGCGCGTGGGCCAACAACACGCCGGCGATCATCCTGAACGTGCAGCGCCAGCCGGGCGCGAACGTGATCCAGGTGGTGGACAGCATCAAGGCGCTCCTGCCGCGGCTGCAGCAGTCGCTGCCCGCCGCGCTCGACGTCCAGATCGTCACCGACCGCACCACCACGATCCGCGCATCGGTGCGCGACGTGCAGTTCGAATTGCTGATGTCGGTGGTGCTGGTGG
Source organism: Paraburkholderia lacunae (assembly GCF_003353175.1). Classification (GTDB taxonomy): domain Bacteria; phylum Pseudomonadota; class Gammaproteobacteria; order Burkholderiales; family Burkholderiaceae; genus Paraburkholderia; species Paraburkholderia lacunae. Next base: position 116,838 of record NZ_QHKS01000010.1, read on the forward strand.
TGCTGGTGATGTACCTGTTCCTCGCCAACGTCTACGCCACGATCATCCCGAGCCTGTCGGTGCCGCTGTCGCTGATCGGCACGCTCGCCGTGATGTACCTGTGCGGCTTCTCGCTCGACAATCTGTCGCTGATGGCGTTGACCATCGCGACCGGTTTCGTGGTCGACGACGCGATCGTGATGATCGAGAACATCGCGCGTTATGTCGAAGAAGGCGACTCGGCCCTGGAGGCCGCGCTGAAAGGCTCGAAACAGATCGGCTTCACGATCATTTCGCTGACGGTTTCGCTGATCGCCGTGCTGATTCCGCTGCTGTTCATGGGCGACGTGGTCGGGCGCCTGTTCCACGAATTCGCGATCACGCTGGCGGTGACGATCGTGATCTCGGCGATCGTTTCGCTGACGCTCGTGCCGATGATGTGCGCGAAACTCCTGCGCCACACGCCGCCGCCCGAAAGCCACCGCTTCGAAGCGAAGGCGCACGCGTTCATCGACCACGTGATCGCCCGTTATGCCGTCGCGCTCACGTGGGTGCTGAACCGGCAACGCTCGACGCTGTTCGTCGCGGTGCTGACGCTGGTGCTGACCGGTGTGCTGTATGTCTTCATTCCGAAGGGCTTTTTCCCGGTGCAGGATACCGGCGTGATCCAGGCGATCACGCAGGCGCCGCAGTCGGTGTCGTATGCGTCGATGGCCGAGCGGCAGCAGGAACTCGCCGCGCAGATCCTGAATAACCCGGACGTGGACAGCCTGACCTCGTTCATCGGCGTGGACGGCAGCAATATCACGCTGAACAGCGGCCGCATGCTGATCAACCTGAAGCCGCGCGACGACCGCAAGAACACCGCGAGCGAAGTGATCCGCCAGCTGCAGCAGGACGTCGCGCATATTCCCGGCGCGTCGCTGTATATGCAGCCGGTGCAGGATCTGACGATCGACTCGACAGTCAGCCCGACGCAGTACCAGTTCATGCTGACCGATCCGAACATCGGCGAATTCACCACGTGGGTGCCGAAGCTGGTCGACCGGCTGAAGCAGGCGCCGGAACTGGCGGACGTGGCCACCGACTTGCAGGACAACGGCCAGTCGGTCTACATCGAGATCGACCGCGCCACCGCGTCGCGTTACGGCATCACGCCCGCCACCGTCGACAACGCGCTGTACGACGCGTTCGGCCAGCGCATCGTCTCGACCATCTTCACGCAATCGAACCAGTACCGCGTGATTCTGGAAGCGCAGCCGCAGATCCAGCACTACACCGATTCGCTGAATGCGATCTACCTGCCCTCTTCCACGGCGTCGGGCGGCCAGGTGCCGCTGTCGGCCATCGCGCGCTTCGTCGAGAAACCCGCGCCGCTGCTGGTCACGCACCTGAGCCAGTTCCCGGCCACCACCGTCTCGTTCAACCTCGCGCCCGGTTCGTCGCTCGGTGCGGCGGTGAAAGCGATCGCTCAGGCGCAGAAGGATATCGGCTTGCCGGCTTCGTTCCAGACGCGCTTCCAGGGCGCGGCGCTGGCGTTCCAGGCGTCGCTGTCGAACGAACTGTTTCTGATTCTGGCGGCCATCGTCACGATGTATATCGTGCTCGGCGTGCTGTACGAGAGCTTCATCCACCCGATCACGATTCTGTCGACGCTGCCGTCGGCCGGGGTCGGCGCTCTGCTCGCGCTGCTGATGACCGGGCACGATCTCGACATCATCGGCATCATCGGCATCGTGCTGCTGATCGGTATCGTGAAGAAGAACGCGATCATGATGATCGACTTCGCGCTCTATGCCGAGCGCGAAGAAGGCAAGGCGCCGCGCGAGGCGATCTATCAGGCGTGTCTGCTGCGCTTCCGGCCGATTCTGATGACCACGCTCGCCGCGCTGCTCGGCGCGCTGCCGCTGATGCTCGGCACCGGCGCCGGCTCCGAATTGCGCCGGCCGCTCGGTATCGCGATTGCCGGGGGCCTGGTCGTCAGCCAGTTGCTCACGCTGTTCACCACGCCGGTGATCTATCTCGCGTTCGACTCGCTCGGCCGCCGCGCGCGTGAGCGCTTCAATCGCGGCAGGCCTACGCCGCCCGCCACCGATGCAGGGAACTGACCGATGAGCCTGTCGCGTCCGTTTATCTCCCGCCCGGTCGCCACCACCTTGCTGGCGATCGGCATCGCGCTGTCCGGCATTTTCGCGTTCACGAGGCTGCCGGTCGCACCGCTGCCGCAGGTCGATTTCCCGACCATTTCGGTGCAGGCGACACTGCCGGGCGCGAGCCCGCAGACGGTCGCCACGAGTGTCGCCAGTCCGCTCGAACGGCATCTCGGCTCGATTGCCGACGTGACCGAAATGACCTCGCAGAGCTCGGTCGGCTCGACGCGCATCACGATGCAGTTCGGCCTGAACCGCGACATCGACGGCGCCGCGCGCGACGTGCAGGCGGCCATCAATGCCGCACGCGCCGATCTGCCGGCGAGCTTGCGCAGCAACCCGACGTACCACAAGTTCAATCCGGCCGACGCGCCGATCCTGGTTCTCGCGCTGACGTCGAAAACGATGACCGCCGGCCAGTTGTACGACTCCGCGGCCACCGTGTTGCAGCAGTCGCTGTCGCAGGTGGAGGGGGTCGGCGAAGTGGATGTGAGCGGCTCGGCCAATCCGGCGGTGCGCGTCGAACTGGAACCGCAGGCGCTGTTCCACTACGGCATCGGTCTCGAGGACGTGCGCGCGGCGCTCGCCGCGGCCAACGCGAACAGTCCGAAAGGTTCGATCGAGTTCGGCCCGAACCGCGTGCAGATCTATACCAACGACCAGGCGAGCAAGGCGGCGCAGTATCGCGACCTCGTGATCGCGTATCGTAAAGGCGCGGCGGTGAAACTTTCCGATGTCGCCGAAGTGGTCGATTCGGTCGAGGATCTGCGCAACCTCGGCCTCTTCAACGGCAAGCGTTCGGTGCTGGTGATCCTGTATCGCCAGCCGGGCGCGAACATCATCGACACGATCGACCGCGTGACCGCGATGCTGCCGCAGTTGCATGCGTCGCTGCCCGCCGACGTCGACATCGCGCCGGCCGCCGACCGCTCCACGACGATCCGCTCTTCGCTGAAAGACACCGAGCGCACGCTGATGATCGCGGTGGCGCTGGTGGTGATGGTGGTGTTCCTGTTCCTGCGCAACTGGCGCGCCACGCTGATTCCGAGCGTCGCCGTGCCGATCTCGATCATCGGCACGTTCGCCGCGATGTACCTGCTCGGCTTTTCGATCGACAACCTCTCATTGATGGCGTTGACGATCGCAACCGGCTTCGTGGTCGACGACGCGATCGTGGTGCTGGAGAACATTTCACGGCACATCGAGAACGGCGTGCCGCGCATGCAGGCCGCGTTTCTCGGCGCACGCGAAGTCGGCTTCACGGTGCTGTCGATCAGCATCTCGCTGATCGCCGTGTTCCTGCCGATTCTGCTGATGGGCGGCATCGTCGGGCGGCTGTTCCGCGAGTTCGCGCTGACACTCTCGCTGGCGATCGCCGTGTCGCTGCTCGTCTCCCTCACCCTCACACCGATGATGTGTTCGCGCCTCCTGCGCGAGCCGCACGAGCAGGAGGAAGAAGGACGTTTCGGACGCTGGCTCGAAAGCGGCTTCGCGACGATGCATCGCGGCTATGAACGCACGCTCGGCTGGGCGCTGCTGCATCCGCGTCTGATCGTGACGATTCTGCTCGCGACCATCGGATTGAACATCTGGCTGTACATCATCGTGCCGAAGGGTTTCTTCCCGCAGCAGGACACGGGCCGGCTGATCGGCGGCATCCAGGCCGACCAGAGCACGTCGTTCCAGGCGATGAAGGGCAAGTTCGCGGAAATGATGGAGATAGTCGGCAAGAATCCGGCGGTGGACAGCGTGGCCGGTTTCACCGGCGGCCGGCAGACCAACGCCGGCTTCATGTTCGTTTCGCTGAAACCGAAGAGCGAGCGCAAGCTATCCGCCGACGAGGTGATCCAGCAACTTCGCGCGCCGCTGCGCGACGTGGCCGGCGCGCAGACTTTCCTGCAGGCGGTGCAGGACATTCGCGTCGGCGGGCGGCAATCGAGCGCGCAGTATCAGTTCACGCTGCTGGCCGACTCGACTTCCGATCTGTACCTGTGGGGACCTAAGCTCACCGAAGCGCTGCAGGCGCGCCCCGAACTCGCCGATGTGAATTCCGACCAGCAGCAAGGCGGCCTCGAAGCGATGGTGACGATCGACCGCGCGAGCGCCGCGCGCCTCGGCATCAAGCCGGCTCAGATCGACAACACGCTGTACGACGCGTTCGGCCAACGCCAGGTGTCGACGATTTACAACCCGATGAACCAGTATCACGTCGTGATGGAAGTCGCGCCGAAGTACTGGCAGAGCCCGGATATGCTGAAGCAGATTTACGTCAGCACCTCGGGCGGCAGTGCGAGCGGTGCGCAGACCACCAACGCGCCGGCCGGGACCGTGACCGCGAAGGCAACGACATCGTCGAGCACGAGTGCGTCGACGGGCGGCACGGCGGGTACGACGGCATCGAGTGCGGCGACCATTGCAGCCGATTCCGCACGCAACCAGGCGATCAATTCGATTGCGGCGAGCGGGAAGTCGAGTGCTTCGTCGGGTGCGGCGGTTTCGACTTCAAAGGAAACGATGGTGCCGCTCTCGGCGATAGCGAAATTCGGACCGGGGAATACGCCGTTGTCGGTGAATCACCAAGGCCAGTTCGTGGCGTCGACGATTTCGTTCAATCTGCCGCCGGGCGTGTCCTTATCGACGGCGACGCAGGTGATCTACGAAACGATGGCGCAGATCGGCATGCCGGGGACGATCCGCGGCAGTTTCCAGGGGACGGCCCAGGCGTTCCAACAGTCGATGTCCGACCAGCCGCTTCTGATTCTGGCCGCTCTCGCGGCGGTGTATATCGTGCTGGGGATGCTGTATGAGAGCTATATCCATCCGCTGACGATCTTGTCCACTTTGCCTTCGGCCGGGGTTGGGGCGTTGCTGGCTTTGTTGTTGTTCAACACCGAGTTCAGCATCATCGCTTTGATCGGCGTGATCCTGCTCATCGGGATCGTGAAGAAGAACGCGATCATGATGGTGGACTTTGCGATTGAAGCTTCCCGGCGGGGGTTGTCGTCGCGTGATGCGATTTATCAGGCGTGCATGTTGCGGTTCCGGCCGATCATGATGACGACTTTTGCCGCCCTGCTGGGGGCCTTGCCGTTGGCCTTTGGCCGGGGGGAAGGGGCTGAGCTTCGAGCTCCGCTGGGGATCGCTATTGTGGGTGGACTGATTGTCAGTCAGATGCTGACCCTGTATACCACACCGGTGGTGTATCTCTATATGGACCGGATTCGGGTTCGGTGGGAGACGAGGAAGGCTCGGCGAACCGGAGTGGCGCCTTCCTGATGTTTTGCCTGCGCGGCGCGGCAAGAACCTATGGCTGCTTGTGCGCCGCCGCCCAATCCTTCACCGCCTTGAGCGTGTTCTCGACATGCTTCTCCGGCGACAGACTCGTGTACTCATAGATGATCTTGCCGTCCGGCGCGATCACGTACGACACGCGATTAGCCATCGAACTATGCATCGGCAAGCCGGCGTCGTATTCGCCGATCACCTTCGAGTCGGCATCGGCGGCCACCGGAAATTTGTTGCGGCATTCGCTGACCGAAAACTTCGTCAACGTGTCGATGTTGTCGTGCGACACGCCGATCACCGTCGCGCCATATTTCTTGTACTCGTCGACCGCCTCGGCAAACTCGTGCGCCTCGATCGTGCAGCCCTTCGTGAAAGCCGCCGGATAGAAATACACCACCACCGGCCCTTTCTTCAATTGGCTGGCGAGCGAATAGGTGTAGGTCTTGCCACCCAGCGATGCCTGCGCGGTAAATTGCGGCGCTGCGTCGCCCGGCTTGAGCGTTGCCGACGCAGTCAGCGAATGCATGGCGAACCCCACCGACATGACAGCAGCAAGCGCTGCCGGTATGAATTTTCTCTTCATCTGCAGTCCCTCGAAGCGTTAAGAGCGTGAATACACGCGGTGCACGCCGTTCGTGCAATGAGCGAGAGGCGCAGCGTTCATCCGAACGCCGCGCAGCCCTCGTTCGCTATTGGACCACGTTCGGAGCAAGTGCGTGGGAAGCGACCCAGGGGGCGGCCAAAGAGCGGCACGCGCGCGGCATGCGCATCGTGCACGCTTCAGGCAGCCGCCTCTTCGATATGCGCGCCGAACCATGCAGCAGCCGACAGGTTCAGTTCGGCCAGCACCTCCGGCGTCAGCGCGGCGAAGCCGGCCGGCACATCGGGACCGGCTGCGATAGACGCGGCATCGGCGCCCTCGCCCGCCGCTTCGGCAATGCGCAACAAGGTGCCGAGCGGACCGCTGCGCGAGACGATCGCTTCGCGGATCTGCGGCGCGAGGCCGAGCTTGTCGAGCACAGCCGCGGGCGTGCTGCCGAGCACCACGTGGACCAGAGAGAAAATACCGGTCATGAAAGCGGCATCGGCAAAATCGTCGTCGGCCGGGCGCAGCCAGCTTGCGGCCAGCTCCATGAAGCGCGAACGCGTGCCCGCCAGTTGCACCAGCGGATCGGCGCGCCACGGCAGATCGCCGTCGGCATAGAGCAGCAGTTGTGCCCAGCGCGTAATCTGCCGCGTGCCCGTGGCGATGATGGCCTCGCGCAACGACGCAATGTTGCGCCCCAAGCCGAATGCACTCGAATTGACCAGGCGCAGCAACTGCACCACCATGCTCGGATTGAGCTTCAGTTCCGCTTCGAGCTCGACGATGCCGGCATCGCGCGAGAGCAACGCGAGCAGGCGCAGCAAGGCCGGCCGCGGCGAGCGGTTGCGCGGCGCGGCCAGCACCTGCGGCCGCGCGAAGAAGTACCCCTGGAACAGATCGAAGCCGAGCTCGCGCGCCAACATGAAATCGTCGCGGGTCTCGACCTTCTCGGCGATCAATGTCTTGCCGTGGCCGCGCACGATCGAGGCCAGCCTGGGCAGTGCCGCGCGCCCGGTCTGCAGGAAATCGATCTTGACGATGTCGGCGTACGGCAGCACGGCGATCAGCTCCTTCGACAGTTCGCTGACATCGTCGAGCGCCACCTGGAAGCCGGCGCGGCGCAACTCGGTCAGCCGGCGCACCAGTTGCGCGTCGAAGGTCACGGTCTCGAGGATCTCGAGCACGAACCGCTCGGGCGGCATCAGATGGACGATGTCGTTGAACAGCAGCGCGCGGTCGATATTGACGAAGCCGCGGTGCGGGCCCAGCACCGCCGGCACACCGATTCCGCCGATCGTGCGCGCCACCACCTGCGCCGTCGCCTGGGCGTCGTCGCTGACTTCGGCGTAGTTATGCGCGCCGGATCGAAACAATAATTCGTAAGCATTGAGCGCGCCGTCGCGATCGAGAATCGGCTGGCGGCCCAGATAGACGAACTGCGAGACAGACTGCGCCTGAGCGGCCGGATCGACGCTGTCGGCGCCGTAAGCAAGCACCTCGACGTGCCCGGGCTCTGACCTGAGAGGGTGACGTTCAGACATGGATCATCGGTGCGTGGATTCGGAAACGCTATGCAGTGGCGTGACGCGCCGACGCAGCATAGCGGCTTGCCGCAGGGGTTTGCCGTCGTCGGGTTGGTCCTCGGAACGACCCTCGGGTTGGCCCTTGCGTTGGCCCTCGTGTTGGTGCTTGGGTCTGTCGTGTTAACGGATACAACGAGCCCGCACTTTAACCGAATCAATCCCGCCGCGGCGGCGGCTCGCGGAGCCATTCCTTACCAATTGTTTTTTGCAGCCGGCGCGCTAAAGATTTCCCATCGCGGGTCGTTATCTTGTTCTGATGAGGCGGCCTGATACCTCCCGGCCGCCCGGGCACGGCGGCCAGCGAGCCGCCCCGCCTGCAGACGAACACGGGTTCCCAGCGACAAACATGGAAGCGAACAGGATCACCGCGCCCCGCCGGGGCCCCTTGCGCACGGTCATCGACCGGTTTCGTGCGTTCGGCCGGCGCGCGGAGCGCAAGCCGCAGTTGGGCGCGAGCCGCACTGCGCAACTGGAACAGGTAGTCGGCGCCGTCGACCTGCTGGCGCACGTCGATCACGAACTGCGCTTTCTCTATGTTTCCGACGCCAGCCTGCGCTTCATCGGTTATCACCGCGAGTATCTCGAGACCATCACGCTGCACGATCTGGTGGCGCCCGCCGACGTCCAGCGCCTCGACGCGCTGCTCGCCCGCGCCGCGGCGACGGGCAACGTCGAGAAAGCCACGCTCAGCCTCATCAAGTCGCTGACCTACCCGATCACGGTCGAACTGCGCGTGGTGCGCAATAGCCATGACGGCATCGACGGCTATGCGATCGCCGGCTTCGACGTGTCGGCCTGGCGCGCCACCGAGGAACGCCTGACCCAGGCGCTGCATCACGACCGTCTGACCAACCTCGCCAATCAGTCGGCGCTGATCCCCACGCTGCTCGAAGCCCAGCAGCAAGCCGATGTGCACGGCACGCCGGCCGCGCTGCTGCTGCTCGACATCGACGACTATCAACGCGTGAACCGCGCGCTCGGCTACGATGCCGGCGACGAGATGCTGCGCGACACCGCGCGGCGTCTATTGAACATGACGAGCCCGGGCGAGACGGTCGCGCGCGTGGCCAGCGACGAATTCGCGATCCTCGTCAAGGCGGCCGCGAACCGCACCCATGCGGCAGCCGCCGCCGAAGCACTGGCCCGGCGCCTGTTGACCGCGATCCAGCAGCCGTATGTCTTCAGCGGCCAGCAGGTGCATCTGTCGGCGAGCATCGGTATTGCGCTCTATCCCGACGTGCGCCACGCCAACGACACGGCCGTGCACGACGCCCATCTGCTGCGCTGGGCCGACCACGCGCTGCAGCAGGCCAAGGCGGCCGGCGGCAACACGCTCGCCTTTTACGTGCCGGACGACAATCCCGCCGACGCCGAACGTCTGAAGCTCGAGGCCGATCTGTACGACGGCGTGCGCAACGGCGAATTCTCGCTGCACTTCCAGCCGATCACCAGCAGCCGCACGCATGGCGTGGTCGGCGTCGAGGCGCTGATCCGCTGGCTGCATCCGATGCATGGCCTCGTGCCTCCTTCGACGTTCATTCCGCTCGCGGAGTCGGTCGGCCTGATCAACTTCCTCGGCAACTGGGTGCTGAAGGTGGCCTGCATGCAGCTGATCCAGTGGGACGCCCAGGGCATCTCGTTGCAGTACGTGGCCGTCAACGTGTCGCCGCAGCAGTTCCGCGATCCGCGTTTCAAGGACGCCGTGCGCGAAGCCATCGAGCTGACCGGCATCGACCCGCGCCGCCTCGTGTTCGAGATCACCGAAAGCCTGCTGATGCACGACCCGGCGCACGCCAAGGGCCTGCTCGAGGATTTCACCGCGATGGGCATCAGCTTCGCCGTCGACGACTTCGGCACCGGCTATTCGAGTCTCGCCTACCTGCAACGATTTCCCCTGGCGAAGCTCAAGATCGACAGGAGCTTTGTCGAGAATCTGCTAACCTCGCGAAACGATCAGGCAATCGTTAGCGCGGTCGTGGGTCTTGCGCAAACGCTCGATCTCGAACTGGTCGCCGAGGGCGTCGAAACGGAAGCACAACGCGCCCTTCTGACCGAAATGGGATGTGACCATATTCAGGGTTGGCTCGTCTGCAAGGCGTTGCCTTCCGACGAACTCGCGCGGCGTTTCGAAACGCGCTCGCTTCACTTGCACGCTGCGTAGCGATGCAGGCCAGAAGCTTGCGCAGCAGAAGCCGGCTCAACGCCGGCGTGGCACTCATTGGAACATGTATGGTTTTTGCGGGAATCACATGCTAAAGGCGACGGTGCTCGACAGGCTCTGGACGCGGATGAGCGAGCGCGGCGATTTCCCCATGCTGTCGCAGTCGCTGCGCACCACCATGGCGGCAATGAACAATGACGACCTCGACTTCACCGGCCTCGTGCAAGTCGTGTTGTCGGATTTCGCGTTGACGCAAAAAGTGCTGCGCCTTGCCAACTCGGCCATGTACATGGCGTTCGGCGGCAATATCACGACCGTGTCGCGCGCGCTGATGGTGCTCGGCATGGATGCGGTCGGCCACCTCGTCGTCGGGCTGAAGATCGTCGATCACTTTCATCACAGCGCGCCGCGCCGCATCGACGCGAAACTCGAACTCAACCGTACGCTGCTGTCGGGCTGCGTCGCGCGCAAGCTGACTGAGCGCGGCGATCTGCGCGCCGGCGAAGAGGCCGTGGTCTGCACGCTGATGCGCCAGATCGGCAAGCTGCTGGTGGTGTTCTATCTCGACGCCGAATGGGATCAGATCCGCCGCCACATCGATGCCGGCGCGCTCGAAGCTGACGCCTGCGTGCTGGTGCTCGGCGTGACGTTCGACGAAATCGGCATGGAAGCGGCCACGCGCTGGCGTTTGCCGGACATGATCCGCTCGGGCATGGGCGAGTTCGATCCGCAGGATATCGAGCAGCCGCGCCAGGTGCAGTGGCTGCGCGCCATTACCAACTATTCGACGGCCGTGGCGGACGTGCTGACCCAGCAGAACATGCCGGACTGGGAGCGCGAGGAACGCATCGCCGAACTGGCGCAACAATACAGCCACGCGCTGAATACGGATCCGGAAGTGCTGCATCAGATGAGCGTCGCGCTCGCCCGCGAAGAAGGCGGCGACGGCGTCATGCGCGAGATCGTCGAGTTGCGCGCCAATGCGGACGCGATTGCGCGCGAGGCGCTCGATCCGCAAGCGCGCATCGTGGCGGGCGTGGGCGATCTGCGCGGCCTGCCCGACGGCAGCGCGCTCGCGCCGGCGCTGGCGCTGGCCGCGGAAACCGTGTTGGCGGCGCTCGGCTTTGCGCGCACGGTCGTGTTCGTCAAGCACAGCGGCGGTACGTTCAAGGCGCGCCTCGGGCTCGGTCCGAAGATCGATGCGGCGCTGCCGAAGCTGTCGTTCAACACCGCGTTCGAGCCCGACGTGTTTCATCTCGCGATCGCGAACTCGGTCGGCATCTTCATCGAGAACGCACGCGACCCGAAGATGGTCGCGCGATTACCGGAATGGTTCCGACGTTCGTTCGACGATGCCCGCGCCTTCGTGCTGTTGCCGGTAGTCGACGAAACCGATCAGACGGTGGCGCTGCTATATGGTGACTGGTCGCATACTCAGGAGCCGCGGCGAATATCCCAGAAGGAAATGAGCGCGTTGAACGAGTTGGCAAGGGAGTTAGGACGTTTTTTCGGCCTGGGGCAGATGCAGGAAATGGAGAAGATGTGAAGACGTGGCGTGACCGTTGATCACGCTGCGTCACTCCTCCGGCATTTGCCCTGATTCAAGCGGCAACGAAAAGCAGAACGAGGTGCCGCGCTCCGGATTGGCTTCGGCCCAGACGTCGCCGCCGTGCCGGGAAACGATGTTCTTGCAGAGCGACAGCCCGATGCCGTTGCCGCCGAGCTTCGACGTGAAGAAGCCATCGAACACTTTCTCGTGCCGGCCGAGATCGATGCCGACGCCGGTATCCGACACGCGCAGGACCGCCCGGCCGCGCTCGGCACACGTTCCGATAGTCATGGAGCGCGAACGCTCGGGCACCTCGAGCATGGCCTCGACCGCATTGAATGCGAAATTGAGGATCACCTGTCCGATCAGGATTTTTTCGCAGCGCACCCACAACGGGCGATCGCCCAACGCGAATTTGCATGACACGCCGGCCTCGCGTGCCTTCAGCGCGATGAAATACTCGACGTCGTGCACGATCGCATTCAGGTCGATCGCTTCCTCGACCTGCTCGAGTTTCACCACGTAGTCGCGCACGCTCTTGACGATGACCGACGCGCGCTCGACCTGCTTGAGTACGCTCTCCAGCCCCCACATCACATCGTCCGGCGTACCGGGCGACGCGTTGAGGCGCATCATCCCGCCTTCGAGAAAATTACGCGCCGACGCGAGCGGCTGGCTCAGTTCGTGCGCGAGCGTCATGGCCATTTCGCCCATCGCGTTGTAGCGCGCCAGGTATTCAAGCTTGCGCTCGCTCGCGCGGCGCATTTCCTCGGCCTCGACTTGAGGCGTCACGTCGCGAAAATGCAGCAGGATGCCGCTCAGATCGTCTTCGAGTTCGACATGGCGGCAGAACGCGTCATGCCAGCGCAGCGATCCGTCGCCATTGCGGATCCGGTAGCGAAACGCAACCGGCTCCGAACCCGGCTCGTGCTGCAGCCCTGCCTCGGCGAGTTGCGCGAGCACGACCTGGCGCGACGCGCCGTCGCATAACGCGGTGAAATTCATCGGCGTCGAAGCGTCGGCCGGCAGACCCAGCAGCCGGCACGACGACTCGCTCAGATATTTGATCTCGCCGCTTTCGGACAGCACCGCGATGCCTTCGCTCAGGTCATGCATGAATTCCTTGAGGCGGGTCTCGAAGCGCTTCAGGTCCTTCTTGATGCGCTCCTCGGCGGCAATATCCCGGAACTGGACCATCAGCACGTCGCGATCGTGCAGCTTGACGCGTGTCGCCACGGCTTCGGACAGAATCTCCGTGCCGTCTTTCGCGCGATAGCACCATTCGATGATGCTCTCGCCGTTCGCCACCGCGTCTTCCAGCCACTGCAAACCGATCTCGTGGCGGTACTTCCACGCGTTGCGGGTCATGTCGGGGGCTTTCAGCGGCAGCAGTTCCTCGACGGTGAAGCCCAGTGCGTGGCAAGCGGCGGCGTTAGCCCACAGGATGGCCTTGGTCTGCGCATCGTGCAGGATCATGCACGTCTTCAGCGATTGCAGAAGCGCAAGGCGATCGGCGTCCAACAGTTCGAATGCGGCGGAAGTTTCCATGCGTTCAGGCCCGGCTGCTAAGTGTGACTGCAATGCGGTGACGGCCATGCGGTGACGGCCATGCAAAGGTCTGAACGCAGCTTAACGCATCGTCGATAGGGGTTTCTAGCGGCGCAATGGAGACTCGGGCTAAAGGTTTCTTTAGCCCGCCGAGGGTCATTACCTGGTTCGCTGCGTCGGCCGATACGCCGGACTCAGTCCTCGATCCGCTCCAACCCCTCCGCGCTCCGGTCCGCGACTCCGGCCCACGCCCCTGCCGCGAGGCCAAGCTGCGCGAGCTCTTCCACCGTCAACGGCTGCAAGCGCGCGCAAACGGCGCCGAGCTCATCCCAGGCGCCCCGCTCCAGCGCGTCGACCGCGCTCAGCAACGCCCCCAGCACGCCCTCGCGATGCAGGATCGCCGCCTGGATCGGCCGCGACAGCGTCAGCACATTCAAGGTGCTCTCGAGCGAGCCGCCGAACACCGCGTCGACAAACGAAAACACGCCGGTCAGAAAGGCCGCGTCGGCTTCATTGCGCCCGGCTTCGGGCAAGCGCGCAATCGCCAGTTCCATGAAGCGCGCGCGGGTCGCCGCCAGTTGCAACAGCGGATCGTCTTCCAGGGCGACCTTGCGGCCGTCCGCGTACAGCAGCAACTGTGTCCAGCGCGCGATCCGGTCGGTGCCGGTCGCATTGATCGCTTCGCGCAGCGTCGTCACCTTGTGCCCGACCGCCAGCCCGCTCGAATTCGCGAGCTTCATCAGATGCATCACCAGCACCGGATTCAGCTTGAGTTCCGCTTCGAGTTGCGCGACGGTCGGGTCTCCCGCCAGCAGTTGCAGCAGATTCAGCAAGGCGTGCCGCGGCGCGCTGACACGCCGCGTCGACGAGGACTGGGCACGCGCGAAGAAGTAGCCCTGGAAACGGTCGAAGCCGAGACCATGCGCCGTTTCGAAATCGGCCTGTGCATCGACGCCCGATGCGATCAGCAGCTTGCCCGCGGACTTGAGTACGCTGCTCAGCTTGGGCAACAGCGCGCCCGCGGCGCGTGTGAAATCGATCTTGACGACGTCCGCGTAAGGCAGGAGCCGCGCGAACGTGTCGTTGGGCTGGGCCACTTCGTCGAGCACGAAGCGATAGCGCCGCCCATGCAGCTGAACGATCCGGGCGATCAACGCCTCGTCGACCTCGATCGAAGTCGACAGTTCGAACATGAAACGCTCGGCGGGCAAGTGCAGGATCGCGTCGTCGAACAGCATCTCGCGGCTCACGTCGACGTAGGCGGGATGCCCGGTGAGCGCGCCGCGCACATTGCCTTGCATCAGGCCGCGAAGCACGGCTCGTGCCGCTTGTTGCGCTTGTTGCGCTTGTTGCGCTTGTTGCGCTTGTTGCGCTTGTTGCGTCGGCTCGCGCGGCCGGCCCGGCAACGCGCCAACGTTTGCGTTCGCGCCCCCATCAGCGGCCTGGGTTGCCGCGGCCGCACCCGGGTCCGCGGCCGTGTCCGCGGCCGCCAGCGCCGGCGCGCGCACCTTGAGTTCATAGCCGCAGAGCATGCCGTCCCGAGTCAGGATCGGCTGACGGGCAAAACTGGCGTTCAATTGCGCGTCGTCTGCGCCGTCCGGCGCAGCGCCGGTCCGGCTCGGATTCTCGAATGCGATGGTGGTCATTCCGGTCCCCCGCTAAGCGCCGCCCTGGCGCTTCCTGCTGTATTTTGGTTTGCGCTGACGGCGCGTCCAAACCCCCGTGGCTCGCGACACCGTGCGGCGCCGGCTATGGGCGCCCGGCGATTTTAGCGCAGGCCGCCGCGCTCGGGCGCGGCCATGCCGCAATATCTTGAAATAATTGGATGCCGTCGTCGCTGAACCCCGGGAAGGAATCGACGATACTGTTGTGCAGCGCAAAAGCGCTCTCCCGCGCTCCACCCTTCGCTCACCACCGAAAGGAAAACCATGGACGTCAAAAGCGTGCTGTCAAATGCCTTCGCGATGCCGATCACCAGCCCGGCGTTTCCAATGGGCCCGTATCGGTTCACCGATCGGGAATTTCTGATCATCACCTACCGCACCGATCCGGACAAACTGCGGGCCGTCGTTCCCGAGCCGTTGCAGATCGGCGAGCCGCTCGTCCATTACGAATTTATTCGCATGCCGGATTCGACCGGCTTCGGCGACTACACGGAAAGCGGCCAGGTGATTCCGGTGTCGTACAACGGCGTGGCGGGCGGCTACACGCTGGCGATGTATCTGGACGATCACCCGCCGATTGCCGGCGGCCGCGAATTGTGGGGGTTTCCGAAAAAGCTCGCCAAGCCGGTGCTCGAAGTTCACACCGACACCCTGGTCGGCACGCTCGACTACGGCCCGGTGCGCATCGCCACCGGCACGATGGGCTACAAGCATCGGCAGCTCGATCTCGCGCAGCAGAAAAAACGCCTGGAAGCGCCGAACTTCCTGTTGAAGGTGATTCCGCACGTGGACGGCACGCCGCGCATTTGCGAACTGGTGCGCTACTACCTGCAGGACATCGACCTGAAAGGCGCATGGACCGGCCCGGCCGCGCTCGAACTGGCGCCGCACGCGCTGGCGCCAGTCGCCGAATTGCCGGTGCTCGAAGTCGTCGAGGCGCGGCATCTGATGGCCGACCTCACGCTCGGTCTCGGCGAGGTCGTGTTCGACTATCTCAGGTAGTTTTAACCGGCGACGCATTCGGCACGGCAGCGTGCCGAGCCATCCGGACAACGGCAGCTTGCGGTCGCTGCCTGTTGACTTAGTTAGCCATACAGATCAGATGACAGCCGAAATGCAAACCGGCCGCACACAAGGCGGCCGGTTTGCATACAGCGGATAACGCAACCCACGCTTTACTTCAACACGACCTTCACGTCGAAGTACTTTGCGGCGAAGCGGTCGATCGTGCCGTCCGCCTTCAGTTCCTTGAGCGCCTGGTTCAGCGCATCCTTCAGCGCCTTGTCGCCCTTGCGGATGCCGTAGCCCACGCCTGCGCCGAGCAGTTTCTCGTCGGCGACCGCCGGACCGGCGAATTCAAAACCGGCGCCTTGCGGCTTTTTCAGAAAACCCTTCGACGCGGCTTCCGCGTCCTGGAACGCGGCGTCGAGACGCCCCGAGGCAAGGTCGGCGTAGATCTGATCCTGCGTCTGATACGGCACGACGTCGACGCCGGCCGGCGCCCAGCGCGCCTTCGCGTACGCTTCCTGAATCGTGCCTTGCAGCACGCCGACGTGCTTGCCCTTCAGCGATGCCGGCGTCGGCAGCAGCCCGCTGCCCTTCTTCGCGATCATCTGATTCGGGATGGTGTAGATCGGATCGGTGAAGTCGACCGCCTGACGGCGTTGGTCGGTGATCGTCATGTCCGAGTTGATCGCGTTGAACTTGCGCGCCTGCAGCGCCGGAATCAGGCCGTCGAACGCATTCTCGACCCACACGCATTTCGCCTTCAGCTTCGCACACACAGCGTTGCCGACATCGATATCGAAACCTTGCAGCTCGCCCGACGCCGACTTCGATTCGAACGGCGCATACGACGCCTCGACGCCGAAGCGCACTTCCTTGATATCCGCAGCCGACGCGGCGGCCGCCTGTGCGGTGCCTGCCGTTACCGTTGCCGCCGCGAACAGCGCGAGCGCAACCGTGTTTCGCCAATTCATCTTCATTACGGGTGTTCCTCTACGGTATCGAATAAGACGGAGCTGAATCTGGCAGGCATGATTGCCGCGCCAAAATTGCGATTCAAACTCGTGCGGCCGGTGTGGTGCAGCGCAACAGCCGCGAGGGCGCGATTGTACAGGCTTCGCAATGCATGCCTGGCTGGCGCGCGCGCCTGTGCCTCGCTCGTGCCTCGTTTGGCGAAGCCGGCACGACGCAGGTAAAGGTGCAATTTCGTGTCGCGTTCAGACAAACAAACGCGCGTCCCGATGCGCGTCAGAGCGCGCCGTCACCGGCCGCGAAAGCGCCGCTGAGCTGCTGCGACAGATGCGTATAGACCGCCGCGACATGCGGCAAATGACGCGATTCCGGATGCGCGAGCACCCAGACCTGCGATTCGGCTTCATCGAGCGGTGGGGTCAATTGCACGAGATCGTCGCGGCCTCGCGCGAGGAAGGTCGGAAAGATACCGACGCCGAAGCCGCGCGCCACGAGTTCGAACACCGCCATCACGCTATTGGTCCTGTAGCGCGGCTCGACGGTCGGGCAATGGCGCTTGCGCCACAGCACCGAAGGATGATCGCCGAGCGAGCTATCCGGCGCCGCCCAGTCGCAGCGTGACAGCGCGTCGGCGTCGCTCGCGTGGATGCCGCTCCCCTTCGCGGCAAACACCGCGATACGCAATGGGCCCACATGTTTGCCGACCAGATGATCCGGCGCACGGCGCGTGGCGCGCACGGCGATATCGGCGTCGCGTTTGGTCAGGCTCGCCAGGCTGTTGGCGGCGGTCAGCTCGAACGACAACGCCGGGTGCAATGCCGCGAAATCGCGCAGAGCGGGCAGCACGAGGCCGTACAGCACGGTATCGGTGGTCGTGACGTGAACGCTGCCGGACACGCGGTCGCTGCTCGCCTGCACCGTCGAGCGCGCCGCCGCCAGTTCGCTTTCGATGCGCTCGGCGTGGCGCGCCAGTTGCGCGCCGAGCGGCGTTGCGCGATAACCGCTGCGCGAGCGTTCGAACAGACGTTGTCCGAGCCCGCGCTCGATCCGCTGCACGGAGCGGAAAATCGTCGACGCGTCGATGCTCAGACGCTGCGCCGCTTCCGCCAGCGTGCCGGCGCGCACCAGCGCGAGGATGGTCTGGGTATCCGCCGAAGTCAGTTCGTATTGCGTTTTTGCACGCATGGTTTGGCAAGCCGCCTGTTTATTCCGAATGCGATCCGGGCTACTTTTACCACATCGACTTGTCGGCCGACGAGCCTTGCCACCGGCGCATGCCGGGAATTCACACTCGTTTATAGCGGTGACACCATGAAACTCTATTACTCGCCGAGCGCCTGCTCACTGGCCGTTCACATTGCCTTGCGCGAAGCGGAGCTCGACTTCGAAACCATCAACGTCAACCTGCAAACGCACAAGCTCGCCAACGGCGACGACTACTACGCGATCTCGCCGCGCGGCTATGTGCCTCTCGTCGAATTCGCCGACGGCTCACGCCACACCGAAGGCGCCGCGCTGCTGCAATACATCGCCGATCTCGCGCCGGAGCACGCCTTGTTGCCGCCCGCCGGCTCGCCGCAACGGCTCGCAGCGCTCGAATGGCTCACCTACATCAGCTCGGAACTGCACAAGACGTTCAGCCCGTGGCTTTGGCATCAGGAGACAGCCGAATCGACGAAAGCCGAATGCCGCGCGAAACTCGCCACGCGGTTCGGCGAACTCGACCGGGTGCTCTCTGAACGCAATTATCTGACCGGACAGTACTCGGTCGCCGATGCGTATGCGTTCACGGTGTTGAGCTGGGCGCGGATGTTGTCGGTGGATTTGAGCGCGTATCCGCATCTGAGCGCGTATCTGGAGCGCGTCGCGGCGCGGCCGAAGGTGCGTGAAGCGATGATGGCGGAGGGATTAGTGAAGGCGAACGCCGCTTAAAGCTGCGCGAAGCGTGCATGGTGTGAGACGTCGCGAGTCAAGCGCGCAATGTCTCACACCATGCAACGTGACTACACCAGTCTGGACAGCGTGTCCTCGGTCGTCTCTACCACCATCAAACCGGCTCGCAAGCCCGGCTTGACCGTCGCGTTCGGAAACACAATGCGTTCCTCGTCGCGACGCACGACATACCGATAGTCGCCGTCACAGGCGAGCACCGTATCCTTCACGAACGGCGTGAAGTTCGGCACGTCCGCTGCAACCCGCAGTTCGAATGCGTCGCTTTGCTTGGTGATCTGGTCGATCACAGTGAATGCACGCGGCAGCGCTGCGCTTGCAACACCCTTCCCACCACGCTTTGCACCACCCTTCGCACCGCTGGTACCGTCCAGCAGATGACGCAACGCTTCGTCCGCGCCGGCGAAGCGCGTCAGATCGTTCTGGCCAAATGGACCTACCTTGCCGAGTTCCAGCGTACACGCCTCGGCGCGGCATGCATGCGCGGTGAAGTGCGAAAACGTATTGCCCTTGGTCGTGTGGAGCAGTACCGCGCTGATGCGCGCCTCGCCGAGCCACTCGAACATCGCGCGCGAAAACGGCTCGCCCGTATGCGGCAGCAGCGCAAACCGCTCGAACGCGGAGGCGCGGATCGCCGTGTGCATGTCGATATGCCAGCGCGCGCCGCGTTCAGCCGATGCCGTCGCGAAGAACTGCGCCGCCGCGCGTTCCAACGCTGCGGCGCGCGGTGCTTCGTGGCTGTGCGGCACTTGCGCATGACGGCCGCTGAAGAGGCGGTTCAGATCGTCGTCGCGATAACGGCACGCATCGCGCATCGCATCGACGTTGCCGAGAATCACCAGCAAGCGGCACTTCAGCGCGGCGTCGCCTCGAGCGATATCGCGCACGAGATACGACAGCAGCTCGATCGGCGCGGTCTCGTCGCCGTGTACGCCGGCCGATGCGAGAACGCTGCGTGTGCCCTCTTCCTGCAACGCGGGGTCCATTTGCAGAACCCCGTCATCGAGCCAGCGCCAGCGCACACCGTTCGCGCACATTCCTCGTGCGTCGTGCGCGGCGGGCCGCTTGCCCGCCAAGGTGTACGCAAGGAAATCGTCGAGCATCGAAGCCGCCATGCCCTGCTCAGCGCTGGAAGTCATACAGCGAACCCAGACCGAGAATCTGCGTCAGCTCGTCGAGCGCGGTGCGCGACTCGGCGAGCAACTGCGGATCGGTCAGATCGGCCGGCGCGAGACGGTCGCGGTAGTGCTTTTCGATCCACGTATCGAGGCGGCCGAACAGGTTGTCGTCGATCCACACACCGGGCGTCACCGCTGCGCGCTCCGCATCGCTCAGCACCACACGCAAGCGCAAACAGGCCGGGCCGCCGCCGTTTTTCATGCTTTCGCGCAAATCGAACACGAGCACGTCGTCGATCGGGCCGGTATGCGAAGTCAGGTCGTCCAGATATGCAGCGACACGTGCGTTCTCGCGGCATTCCTGTGGCACCACCAGCACCTGCTTGCCGTCCGGGCGCGTCAGCAACTGGCTGTTGAACAGATACGACGTGACGGCATCGGACACGCTCACCTGGGCGTCCGGTACCTCGATCACACGGAACTCGGTTTTCAGCGCCGACAGCTTCGAGCGCAGTTCGTCGTACACCGCGTTCTGATCGACAAACGCGAGTTGATGGCAGAACAGCGTGTTGCGATTGCCGACCGCGATCACGTCGTTATGGAACACGCCCGCGTCGATCACATCGGGGTTTTGCAGCGCGTACACCGTGGCCGCTTCTTCGAGACCATGACGGTGTGCGACCGCGCGGCTCGCCTCGAAGGTTTGCCGTGCCGGGAAGCGCTTCGGCTCCGGTCCGCGGCGATACTCGCTGCGGCCGTACACGAAGAATTCGACGCCGCGTGTGCCGTATTCCGCGCAAAAACGCGTGTGGTTCGCCGCGCCTTCGTCGCCGAGCGCGGGGGTGCCGGGCAAGGCTTCGTGCACCGCGAAACGGTCGGCATCGCTGAAGATCGCGCGCAAGGTGCGGCGCGTCGATTCGTGTTCGATCGCGCGATGCAGCTTGCTGCACAGATTGGCCGGCGTGAAATGCACGCGGCCGTCGTGCGTATCGGCCGAGGGGCTGACGGTCGCCGCATTCGCGGTCCACATCGCCGAAGCCGAACTCGCGGCGGCCAGCAACTCGGGCGCGTCTTTGGCAACGCGAGCGATCACCGTTGCGTCGTCGCCGGAAAAGCCGAGTTCGCGCAACAGGCGCATCGACGGACGTTCCTGCGGCGGCAGCACGCCTTGATGAAAACCGAGGTCGGCCAGCTGCTTCATCTTGCGCAGACCCTGTTTGGCCGCCGCTTTCGGATTCGCAATCGACTTCTCGTTGTTCTGCGACGCGACGTTGCCGAACGAGAGTCCTGCGTAGTTGTGGGTCGGGCCGACCAGGCCGTCGAAATTGGCTTCAGTGGCTTGCATCGTCGATCCTCAGAATTGAAGGCCCGGCGAAACGCTCGCGGGCATTTGCAGTTGCGCGCTTTCGACGGAAGCCATCGGATACGCGCAGTAGTCGGCGGCGTAGTACGCGCTCGGCCGGTGATTGCCGGAACGGCCCGGACCGCCGAACGGCGCGCCCGACGACGCACCGTTGGTCGGCCGGTTCCAGTTGACGATGCCGGCGCGGATGGTGCGCTGGAAATGTGTCCACAGTGCTTCGTCGTCGGCCAGCAGGCCCGCGGACAGGCCGAATTCGGTGTCGTTGGCCTGTTCCAGCGCTTCGTCGAAGCTGCCGTAGCGAATGATCTGCGCCAACGGCCCGAAATGCTCTTCGTCCGGCAAGTCCTGCACGCCGGTCACGTCGAGAATCGCCGGGCTCACGAAACCGAGTTGCGGATCGCGCTGCTCCATCGTCAGCAACGACTTCGCGCCGTCGGCCAGCAGGCGTTCCTGGGCCGCGACCAGACGCGACGCCGCCCGCGCGGAAATCACCGCGCCCATGAACGGCTGCGGATCGGCGTTGTATTCGCCGACGCTGATGCGCGACGTGACCTCGGTGAGGCGTTCGATAAAGCGGTCGCCGAACGCATCGTTCGGCACGAAAATGCGCCGCGCGCAGGTGCAACGCTGCCCCGCCGACAGAAACGCCGACTGGATCGTGTGATGCACGGCGGCGTCGAGATCGGCCACCGGCCCGATCACGAGCGGATTGTTGCCGCCCATTTCCAGCGCCAGCACGATTTCCGGACGGCCGCCGAACTGCTTGTGCAGCAACGTTCCGGTATCCGAACTACCGGTGAAGAACAGGCCGTCGATCTGCCGATGGTTCGCGAGCGCAATGCCGGTTTCTTTCTCGCCTTGCACGAGGTTCAGCACGCCCGCGGGCAGGCCGGCATCGCGCCAGATCTGCACGGTGACCGCGGCCACGCCCGGTGCGAGTTCGGACGGCTTGAACACCACCGCGTTACCGGCGATCAGCGCCGGCACGATATGCCCGTTCGGCAAGTGTCCAGGGAAGTTATACGGCCCGAACACCGCGACCACGCCATGCGGACGATGCCGCAACACGGCCGTGCCGTCCGCCATCGCCGAGCGCTTTTCGCCGGTGCGCTCGTTGTAAGCCTGAATCGAGATCTCGACCTTCGCCGCCATCGAAGCCGCTTCCGTGCGTGCTTCCCACAGCGGCTTGCCGGTCTCGCGGCCGATCGCTTCGGCCAGCGCTTCCTTGCGCTCGGTCACGAGCGCAGCAAAGCGGCGCACCACGCCGCAACGCTCGTCGAGGCTGAACGCCGACCACGCCGCGAACGCACGGCGGGCGCTGCGCACCGCGCGGTCGACGTCATCCGCCGACGCGCTATTGCCTTCCCAAACCGTCGCGCCCGTACCGGGGTTGCGCGACGCGAATGCGGGTCCTGTGCCGGCGGCCCATTCGCCGTCGATGAAAAGCTCGCTCATGATCATCCTTGTTTGTGTTTCAACGGCAGCACCCGCACCGGGGCGCCTGCCTTGACGTCGAGTGCGGCAGCTTCCGCGGCGCTCAACCGGAACACGCCGTTTTCCGGCACACCCGCGGCCACGCCCACGCGAAAATCGCCCAGCGACGTATTCGACACCATCGATTTCGGCCCATCCGCCGGCGCATTCGACGCGCCGATCTCGACCGGCACCACCACGCTTTCGCGCACGGTGCGCAAGTCGGCAATATGGCATTCGAGCACCGGACCCGCGTCGAAGATATCGACGTGATTCTCGTAGCGCAGCCCTTCCGCCTCGAGCATGCGGCGCGCCGGAATCGTATCGCTATGCGTGAGGCCCACGCATTGCTGCGCCTCTTCCGGCAACAGCTCCACATACACCGGATAGCGCGGCATCAGTTCGGCGAGAAACGCCTTGCGGCCGTGCGAGCTCAGATAGTCCGCCGCGTTGAAATCGATCTGGTAGAAATGCGAGCCGACCGCGCGCCAGAACGGCGAGGTGCCGTCCGCGTCGAAATGGCCGCGCAGTTCCGCGCACAGACGTTCCGGAAAGCGCTCACGAAATTGCGCGAGAAACATGAAGCGCGAACGCGACAGCAAACCGCCGACACCGCTCGAGCGGTGACGCGGGCTCAGGAACAGCGAGCACACTTCGGCATAACCCGTCAGATCATGCGAGATGTTCAGCGCGCGCATGCGCGTCCAGATGCCGAGGTCCTGGCTCGCGTGCACCACGGTGCTCACGCGATAGTTGTAAAACGGCTGCTCGAGGCCCACCGCGGTTTCGATGCCGCAGACGCCCGCCACGTCGCCGGTCTCGGTGTCTTCCATCACGAAGAAGTAACCCGCTTCGTGCGGCGCGGCCTTGTCTTCCATCGTGCGGCGCGCGCGTTCGACGCGTGCCGCGAGCGCCTCGCGATCCGGCTTGAAGGTGGTGAGACCGGGGCCGGTCTCCTGGGCGAGCGCCATCAGCGCGTCCACATCGCCCCGTTGCACAACGCGAACGACGATCATTGTGCGTCTCCCGAAGATTCTTCCTGATACGGCTGGTGCAGCGGCACGCAGCGCACCGCGTCGCCCTCCTGCACGCCGAGCGCGGCGCGCGCCGCGTGCGGCAACGGTGCGCCGGCTTCCTTGCCGGCCGCCAGTTCGCCCAGCACGCAGCGGAATTCGCCGCCGGCGGCGTTATGCGCGATCAGATACGTCGAACCGTCCGCTGCCGCGCCGGCTTCATGCACCGCACGCGTTTCGTTACGGGTCACGCAGGCGCTGCGATCCACCTGGGCGGTCAGCACCGGACCGGCGTCGAAGATATCGACGTATCGGTCGGTCTCGAAGCCTTCTTCAAGATGAATTTCATACGCGAGCAGCGCCTTCGAATCCGGCTCGCCGAGCACGCGCTGCGCCGCTTCCGGCAGCAACGGCACGTACACCGGATAGGTCGGCATGACTTCCGCGATAAAGGTACGGCTGCGGCCGCCCGATTCGATTTCGATGTCGGCGAAGTTGCGGCCGAAGAACTTGCGCCCCACCGCTTCCCAGAACGGCGACACGCCCGCGTCGTCGGTGACGCCGAGCAGCAGCGAGAACACCTCGGACGTGAAGCGCTTGCGATTGGCGGCGATGTACATCATCCGCGCCCGCGACATCAGATGCGCGGCCGCATCGCCACGCAGCGAAGGATCGATGTAGTAGCCCGCAAGGCGGCTCTTGCCGGTCAATTCATGCGACATGGTCAGCGCGTGAATCTTGCGGTTCACGTGCAGCTCGCGCGACGCATGAATCAGTGCGTCGTTGCGAAACGCGTAGAACGGGTCCGAATAGCCGGCCGCCGCGACGATGCTCGCCGTACCCATCAACTTGCCGCTTTCCGCGTCCTCGAGCACGAACAGATAGAACTCCTCGCCCGGAAAATCGACGTCCGCGCGAAACGAGTCCTCCGACAACGCGACGCGCGCTTCGAGCGCACGGCGGTCGTGCGGCAGCGAATGCAGCACCGGTTGCGCGGTGCGCGCCATGTGTTCGAGCGCATCGAGATCGGCGAGGCGGCCGGGGCGTACGAAGAGCATCATCGTTCCTGTTGAATGGGGCGCATGAATCGGGGTGGCAACTCGATGCGGCAACTCACTTCGACGGCGCTTCGGCCTGCGCGCCGACGATCTCTTCGATCGCCTTCGCCAGACGCTCGAAGCCTTCGTTCATATCTTCGAGCGGCATGATCAGCGACGGCACGAACCGCAGCACGTCCGGACCCGCCATCAGCATGATCACGCCGTGGGTGCCCGCGGCGGTGACGAAATCTTTCGCGCGGCCCTTGTACGCGTCGGTCAATTCGGCACCGATCAGCAGACCCTTGCCGCGCACTTCCCTGAACAGACCAAAGCGTTCGTTGAGCTTCGCGAGGTGGCCCTTCAGCGCAACGCTCCGTGCGTGGACGCCTTCGAGCAGCTTCGGATCGCTGATCAACTCGACCACCTTCTCGGCGATCGCCGAGGCGAGCGGATTGCCGCCGTAGGTCGTGCCATGCACGCCGACCTTGAAATGCGCGGCCAGTTCGTTGGTGGTCAGCATCGCGCCGATCGGGAAACCGTTGCCGAGCGCCTTCGCGGTGGTCAGGATGTCCGGCGTCACGCCGGTTTCCTGGTACGCGTAGAAATAGCCGCTGCGGCCCACCCCCGTTTGTACCTCGTCAAAAATCAGCAGTGCGCCGTGCTGATCGCAGGCTTCACGCAGCGCCTTCAGGAACGCCGGATCGGCCGGAATCACGCCGCCCTCGCCCTGGATCGGCTCGACGATCACCGCGCAGGTCTTCGCGCCGATGGTCTTCCTTGCCGCTTCGATATCGTTGTACGGCAGGTGGATGATGCCGGCCGGCACCGGGCCGAAGCCTTCCGAATACTTCGGCTGGCCGCCCACGCTCACGGTGAAGAAGGTGCGGCCATGAAACGACTGCGTGAACGAGACGATTTCGAATTTGTCCGCGCCATGGCGCTCGAACGCGACGCGGCGCGCCAGCTTCAGCGCGGCTTCGTTGGCTTCCGCGCCCGAATTGGCGAAGAACGCGCGGTCGGCGAAGGTCAGGTCTTCGAGGCGTTTCGCTAGACGCAGCACCGGCTCGTTGGTGTAGCCGTTACCGATGTGCCACAGTTTGCTGCCCTGCTCGTGCAGCACTTTCAGCAGTTCAGGATGCGCATGACCGAGCGCGGTGACGGCGATACCGCCGGCGAAGTCGATATAGTCGCGGCCTTGCGTATCCCAGACGCGCGAGCCGAGACCGCGATCCGGTACGAAGGCGGCGGGCGAAAACACCGGCACCATGACTTCGTCGAAGGTCTGGCGTGTCACAGTCAGGTCGTTCATGGCAAATCCTCGTTACAGGTGAGAGGTAATACACGTAGTGTAGGAAACCGCACGCGCTGCGTCTTGCGCATACGCGACGCTTTCTATGAGCTTCCGCGCGGGCATGCGCGGTGCGGCGCTCGTTCGGCCGCTCGTTTGGCCGCTCATTCGGCCAACCCGGGCAGCCCGCTTATTCAGTCCGGTCAGGCCGTTCGATCAACGCACCGGGGCGCGGCTCGCTCGCCGCGGCGCCCGTCGCGCCGGTCTGCTTGTCGATCCAGTTACGACGATCCTCTCGCGGTGTGACACCAAAGCGTTCGCGATACGCATTCGAAAAGTGCGCCGCCGATGAAAATCCGCATGCGAGACTGATCTGCACCACCGACTTGCTGGTCCGCTGCAATTGCGTGCGCGCTTTCGAAAGCCGCAGCCCCAGGTAGTATTTGGACGGCATCGAGCCGAGATACTGGCGAAACAGGCGCTCCAGCTGCCGCCGCGACACGCCCACCAGGCCGGCGATTTCATCGGTGGTGAGCGGGTCCTCGATATTCGCTTCCATCAGCAGGAGCGCGTCGTTCAGGCGCGGATGGCGCTCGCCCGGCGCGGTCACGAACGGAATGCGCTGCCGCTCCTCGCCCGCGCGCAATACGCCGACACCCAGCGTATCGGCGATCCGGTCGGCGAGTTCCGGGCCGTGGTCGCGGCCGATCATCGCCAGCATGAAGTCGACGGTGGCCTGACCGCCCGCGCAAGTGGCGCGATCGCGGTCGATTTCGAAGATCTGTTGGGTGACGATCGAGCGCTCGAACTGCTCGGAGAACTGCTGATAGGTTTCCCAGTTGACGCTCACGCGATAGCCGGACAATTGTCCCGCCATCGCGAGCCACCAGACGCCGTGATGAATGCCCGTGACGAGCGGCGTGCGCTGTCCGACGCGCGACAGGCTCGCGAGAAAGAGCCGGTAATCGGCGAATTGCTGAAACCGTTCGCTGACGATAATCAGCCAGTCGCACGAGAGCGCATCGCCGAAGGCGGCATCGGCCGGCCAGTGCGCGCCGCCCGCGAGCGGCACCGGACGGCCGTCCCACGAGCAGACCTGCACGCGGTACAGCGCGCGGCCGTCGATTTCGTTGGCGAGATTGAGCGCGTCGACAATCGGCCCGACGCCCGACATCGACACAGGCGGCAATGCGACGATTGCAACCTGCGTGGTGCGTGCCGGGCCGGACGTGCGAGCCATCGCTGACGAGTGCAACACGAAAAAGCGCGGGGCGCGCGTTACTTCAGGCTGCCGGACAGGAACTGCTTGAGGCGTTCGCTGCGCGGTGCGCTCAACACCTCGGCAGGCAAGCCCTCTTCTTCGGTGCGGCCCTGATGCAGGAACATCACATGGTTCGACACGTTGCGCGCGAAACCCATTTCGTGCGTGACGACGATCATCGTGCGGCCCTCTTCGGCGAGCTTCTGCATCACCTTCAGCACTTCGCCGACCAGTTCGGGGTCGAGCGCGGAAGTCGGTTCGTCGAACAGCATCACGTCCGGGTTCATCGCCAGCGCGCGGGCAATCGCGACGCGTTGCTGCTGACCGCCCGACAGATGCGACGGATACTGTTTTTCCAGACGCGGCGCAAGACCGACCTTCTCGAGATATTCACGCGCACGCTCTTCCGCTTCGCGACGCGGCAAACCGAGCACATGAATCGGCGCCTCGACGATGTTCTCGATCACATTCATGTGCGCCCACAAATTGAAGTGCTGGAACACCATGGCGAGCTTGGTGCGGATGCGTTGCAGCTGCTTGTGATCGGCGACTTCGAGGTTGCCGTGGCGGTCGGCCTTCGTCTTCACCGTTTCGCCGTCGACGACGATCTGACCGGCGTTCGGCCGCTCCAGAAAATTGATGCAGCGCAGGAAGGTGCTCTTGCCCGATCCGCTCGCGCCGATGATGCTGATCACGTCGCCCTTGTTCGCGTTGAGCGACACGCCCTTGAGCACTTCGTTGTCGCCGTAGCGCTTGTGGATGTCCTGCACGGCGAGCTTGCAAGCTTCGGTTTGAGTCGTGTGGAGCAAGATGCTCTCCCAATGAAAATACAGATCGATCTTCGTGACGGCGCGCACCGGTCACACCGGCTGCGCCGCTCGATGCCAACGCGCGCACTCAGTACGTGTTAGCGCGTACGTACCGCCAGGTAACCCAGCCAGTGACGCTCGGCGCGCCGGAACAGCGCCACCAGCGCGAACGACACCACCAGGTAAATCAGCGCCGCGAGTCCGAACGCATCGAACGACTGGTACGTGGCCGAATTCGCGTCGCGCGCCACCTTCAGGACGTCCGGCACCGTGGCCGTGAACGCGACCGTGGTGGCGTGCAGCATCAGGATCACCTCGTTACTGTACAACGGCAGCGCACGGCGCAGCGCGGACGGTATCACAATGCGCCGGTACATCGTGAACCAGCTCATGCCGTAGGCGCGCGCCGCTTCCACTTCGCCGTGCGAGGTCGAACGGATCGCGCCGGCGAAAATCTCGGTGGTGTACGCGCAGGTGTTCAGCGCGAAGGCGAGAATCGCGCAGTGAAAACCGCTGCGGAAAAACGCGTCCAGCAGTTGATGCGAGCGCACGAATTCAAGGCTGTACATGCCGGTGTAGATCAGCAGCAGCTGCACGTACAGCGGCGTGCCGCGAAACACGTACGTGTAGAGACGCACCGGCGTCGACAGCCAGCGCTTCTTCGAAACGCGCGCCACCGCCAGCGGAATCGACGCCACGAAGCCGATTCCGATCGAGCTCACCAGCAGCCACAGCGTGACCGCGAGACCGGAAATCCGCTGACCGTCCCAGTACAGGAACGCGCGCCAGAACTGGTTGAGAATGTCGATCATGGTCTTAGAGCTCCGCGTGCCGCACGCCAATCGAATAGCGCCGTTCCAGCCAGATCAGCACGAGATTCGAAGCGGTGGTGATCGCCAGGTAGATCAGCGCGGCGACCAGAATGAAGAAGAACATGTTGAAAGTGCTTTTGCCGGCGTCCTGCGCGGCCTTGACGACATCGGCGAGACCGATGATCGACACCAGCGCGGTCGCCTTCACCAGCACCTGCCAGTTATTGCCGATGCCCGGCAGCGCGAAGCGCATCATCTGCGGAAACAGGATGCGCGTGAACACGCGCACGCCGCTCATGCCGTACGCCGCGCCCGCTTCGAGCTGACCGCGCGGCACCGCGAGAAACGCGCCACGGAAGGTCTCGGTGAAATACGCGCCGTAGATGAAGCCGAGTGTCAGCACGCCGGCCACGAACGGATCGATGTCGAACTGCGGCAGACTGAGCGCATCGGTCAGATTGTTGACCGCGATCTGGATGCTGTAGAACAGCAGCAGCATCAGCACCAGATCGGGCACCGAGCGAATCAGCGTCGTATAGCCGGTCGCGATCGCCCGCAGCGGGCGGTTCAACGAGAGTTTCGCCGCCGCGCCCGCGAGGCCGAGCAGCACCGAGGCCGCCAGCGAGAGGACGGACAGCTCGATCGTCTGGATCGTACCGGCCAGCAGCACCGGACCAAAGCCGTAAAGGAACACGCGCGTCTCCATCCAGGTTCATTGAGGATGTCACGGACGGGCGGTGCAGTTCTCCTAGCCTCGCTCGTCCGACATGGCGCGGAGTCTCGCAAGCGAAAATTAATTGCTCAAATGGAGGGCGAGCGCTTTGCTGCGTCGCAACATGAGGCGGTTTTCCGCCGCTGAAGGCTCGTGGGGCTTGGTTGTGCGGGTGATATCGGTTTGTAAGCCAGCTCGCGTGCGGCTTGGGCCGCCGCGATTTAGCATGTTTCGGGTCGCTTTTTCGATAGACGGCGCGGCTGCGCCAACGCTTTGGCCTAGTCGTCGATACCGAGGCGGGCGCGAATCGCCGGCAACATATACTCAACCGCCGCGCGCCCTTCTTCAATCGCCGGCCCCGCGCGATGAAAATCGAAAATTCCCATGCCGCCGAGGCGCGGCTGAATCAGGATATCCGCCGGTTCGCCTGCAAGGCGGCTGCGCGAAATCCGCACTTGCATGATGTCGATGCTCTGCGCAATCGAGCTCAGCATGGAAGGCACCCGCGCACTCGGTGCAGGGGGCACCCGCACGTCGTCGCTGGCGCGCACCTCGGCAGGCGCAAGCCAGCGCGGCCAAGGTTTGCCGTTGCGGCGCAACGCGACCGGCGGCGGCGCCGTCGGATCGATCGCGGGCGTATCGACCACCGCCCCGCCGAAATCGCGGCCGTTCAGAATATCGTTGTTCAGATCGACCGCGATCACGCAGTCCGCCCGCATGCCGCGCGCCACCGAAACCGGCACCGGATTGCTCAGGCCGCCATCCACCAGCCACACGCCGTTATGCCAGACCGGCGTGAAAATCCCCGGAATCGCAATCGACGCGCGCACGGCATCGACCACGCTGCCGTCCTGCAACCAGGTTTCGCGCCCGGTGTCGAGTTCGGTCGCGACTGCGGCGAACGGCATGTTCAACTGCGCAATCGAGCGTCCGTCGAATTTGTCGGCGAATAACTGGATCACCTTACGCCCGCCCAGCAATCCGCCCGACAGACGCAGATCGAGCAGACGCACCACTGTCTGCCAGGTGAGCTGCGAGACCCATTCTTCAAGCCAGTCGAGGTCGCCGTTCACATAGACCGCACCAACCAGCGCCCCGATCGATGTGCCGCACACCACATCCGGCTTGATGCCCGCATCGAGCAACGCGCGAATCGCGCCGATATGCGCCCAGCCGCGCGCGGCACCCCCGCCCAACACCAGCCCGATACGGCTATATCGACGTCGACGCATCATTTTTTCCCGCCTGTTCTCTGTTCTCGACTTTTCTCGTCTTTTCTCATCTATCGCCCGCGCACCACGTCCGAGCGCGATGTCGTGTACACCTTCTGAAACTGGTCGAAATGCACGTTGAATATGCCCTCTTCCGTCACGCCGCCCTCGCGCCACTTCCAGCTCCACACGGTTTCCGGCTTCAACGGAAACACGGCGACTTCGCCAGGCTTGCCGAGCAGGCGGCGCACTTCGTCCTCGGTCATGCCGATGCGAATCTTCGCGAAGTTGGCGGCAGTGAGCACCTGCGTGATGGCCTGCAGTTTGCCGTCGCGGTCGATGTCGACCATGTAGGTGTTCAGCCCTTGCGGGCCGCGCGGATATTCGAAGCGCTTCGAGCCGTCGGTAAATGTCCGTTCGGTTTCCGGCTTGCCCATCTGGTCGCGGACCTGCGCTTCGCTCGTCACGCCGGGCGTCATATTCTTGAGCAGTAACGCGTCCGGTTTGACGGCGTTGAAAAATTCCTTGAGTTTTTGCACGGCGCGGTCGCTCTGTTGTTCGTCGCAACCGGCCAGCGCTACGCACGTGCTCAGCATGGCGACGGTTAGCAGTTTGAGGCTCACAGCAAGTTTCCTGTAGGGATGCGGGCGCGTCATGCGTACGCATCCCGTTGTGTAGGGGGTCCCCCAAGGGGACTTCCTTCGGGGTGTCTTACAGGATAACCGCGTGGGGAAAAAACCGCGAGCGCCGCCTGCAGGAAGGCTGTCGGCCCTCTTGCGGCGCGCGCGGCGGCGGCGTGATGGGCCGCTGGTCGACGCAGATGGACAAGGTGGGGAAAATGCGGCGCACAAGCAAAAAGGCGACGCTGTGCAACGCGTCGCCAGGCCGGTCGGTACGGTCACCGAGCGGTAGAGGCGGCAGAACAGCCGCCCGAAACGAAGCACCGTGGACGACGCGCAGCGGCCCGATTCGGGGCGAGGCGGCAAGAGACCGTGGCCTCCGGCCTGACACCATCGCCGCAATAGCGGACCGCTGCTTGTTTGGCCGCCCTGGTCCCTCGATAAGCCTTCCAAGTGAAACTAATCTAAACGCATTGGATGTATTAGACGAGAGCGCGTTTACACCGAATCGGCAGATGATTTCCAGCTGAACGGCAAGAGGCGCGACGCCGGTCCGCAGCGCTTTCTCATACGGGCATCAACGAAGCGAAACCCGCCCGCCCCGCGGCCAGCAGCACTGAATCGTTTTGCGGCGTATGGATCCGCGCGCACAGCACATCGCGATAGTGGCGCTCGAGCGGATTGTCACGGCTCAAGCCGGGATTGCCGCTCGCCTCGACGGCGAGTTGCACCGCCTCGATCGAATGATTCGTCACCGTGTATTTGACGAGCGGCGCTTCGTCGAGTGTCACGTGTTCGCCGCGCGCACTCGCGTCGAGCAACACCCGATTGTCGAACAACAGCGCATCGATGCGGCCGAGCGTCTGCGCAAACGCCGGCAGGCTCGCGAGCGGCGCACCGAGATTGCCGGGTGTGCGAAGCGCGGCCCACTGCGCGAACCAGTCGCGCGCGGCCCGCGCCACGCCGTCGTAGACCGCCGACAGCAGCACGCTCATCCACGCGAATCCGAGCGGATCGAGCCCGGCGCCGGGCTCCCCCGGCGGATGCACATCGACCGCATGCGCAACCGGCACGAACACGTCGTCGAACACTAGTTCGTGACTGCCGGTCGCGCGCATGCCAAGGTGATTCCATTCACTGCCGACCCGCACGCCCGGCGCATCGCGATGCACCAGCCACACGCCGACGCGCGGCGGCGTCTCGTCGCTGCGCGCCCATACCGCGAGCCACGTGAGACCGGGGCTGCCGGTCGAATACAGTTTGCTGCCGTCGATGCGCCAGCCGTCGCCGCTGCGCTTCGCGACGGTCGACGGCAAGCCGCCGCGCGCCGGCGTACCGAGCCCGGGTTCGACGCGCAGCGAGTTGATCAGCGCGCCGTCGCGCACCGCTTCGCGCGCGACGCGTTCGCGCAGCGCCACAGGCCAATGCGGATTGCCCTGCAAGCGATGGTGAAACAGATACTGCATGACCAGCACCAGCGCCGTCGACGGCTCGCCGCGCGCCACCGCGCGGATCACTTTCAACGCCTGCAGCAAGCTCGCGCCCGCACCGCCGAGCGATGCAGGCACCGTCAGCGAGAGCAGATCGAGCGCGTGCAGGCGCGCCAGATTGGCGTGCGGAAATTCGGCAGTGCGGTCATAGTGCGCGGCGCTCGCGGCGAACTCGGCAGTGAGCTGCGCGAGCAGCGCGTCGAACGCATCGCTATCGAGCGGCGGATGACGGCGTGTCACCGCGCTGTCGGCAATCGGGGCATTCATGCGGGAACTCCGGCACGCCGTGTCACGGCAGAGGGAAACTGCGATCGAAGCTCGTGCGCACATCGAGATGCGCGCGGATCACGTTGGCGGCTTCGTAGGTATCGGCGGTGCGCTGCTGCGCGGCGACGACGCTGTCGTCGATCGCGACCGGATGCACCTGGCCGCGCCGATAGACGGTTTTCAGCACGTCGGTCGGCAGGCCGGTCACGCGCGATTGCATCGCCGCGACTTCGTCCGGATGCGAGAGCGCCCAACGTTGCCCGACCGCGACGCGCCGCAGGAAGTCGGCGAGCTGCGCGCGCTTGTCCGCGATCGCACGTTCGGTGGCGACCTGGTAACTGAGTCCTTCCGACAAGCCCACGCCGTTGGCGATGATGCGGTCGTGATCGCGCGCTTCGCCCAGCGCCGTATACGGGTCCCACACCGACCACGCGTCGACGCTGCCCGAAGCCAGGGCCGCCTTCGCATCAGCGGGTGCGAGAAACACGAACGTGACGTCGGCTAGCGGCACGTTGGCCTTCTTCAACGCGGCGAGCGCGAGATAGTGGCCGATCGAACCGCGAGTCGTCGCGATGCGCTTGCCCTTCAGACTCGCCGCATCGTTCAGCGGCGAATCAGCACCGACGACGATCGCCAGATCGAGCGGCGTCGAACGCGTTGCCGCGACCGCTCGCACGCGCGCGCCGGCAGCGAGCGCGAACACCAGCGGCGCATCGCCGAGTCCGCCGACATCCACCGCGCCCGCATTCAACGCTTCGCCGAGCGGTTGCGCGGCGGGAAAGTTGAACCATTCGATCTGGTACGGCAGGTCTTTCAATTGACCGGATGCTTCGAGAATGCCGCGCGTTTGCAAGGACTGGTCGCCGACTTTCAGCACCGGCAAATCGGCGGCATACGCGCACACCGGAGAGGACGTGGCGCACACGGCCAGCAGTGAAGCAACGACTGGTCTGAACCACGACGCGCGGCGCACCGCGGATGAGACTGCAAAAGAAAAGCGGGTGATCGTCATATCGGCACTTACGCGATGCATGCGATGAAAGTTTGCAGCGACGATAAGGCACGCTTCGGTATAAGGCAAACGCATTGTTCTTCTAAGCAAATATGCGAATTCTGCGGGCGGCCAAACCGTCACGCGGACGCACTCGATCCTCTGCTCCGGTCTGCCCGCGAATGCCACCCGCTAATGCCGCCCGCCCGTCAGATCACATGAAAACCATGCGTGCCGTCGCGCCTGAGTTGCGCGACGAGGCCGTATTCCCACTCCAGATACGCGTTCATCGCTTCACGCCCGTTATCGGTGCCTTCATAGGGACGCCGGTAACGGTCGATGCGCGGCGAAGCGAGCCTCGTCTCGCCGCTTTCGACCGGCAAGCCCGCTTCGATCCATGCGTTCGTGCCGCCGCTCAGCACCTGCACCGGCTTGCCCGTCAAGGCGGCCACCTCGGGCGCGGCGAAGCGCGCCAGCAAACTGCTGCCGCACGTCACCACATAGCGCTGCGCGGTGGGCAGCTTGCGCACGGCGGCGTCGAGCAACGCGCGAATCGCATACCACGCACCCGGAATATGGCGCTTCACATAGTTCGCGCTCGTCGTGAAATCGAGCACGGCGGTGCCGGGCGCTTGCAGCAGCGCCGCCAGTTCGGCGGGCGAGATCTCATCGGCATCCGGCGGCGTGGGCGCGTTCCGCGCGGCGGGCGCCGCGCCGCGTTCGCTGAAGTCGGCGGCGCTCAGGCCATCCACCACGTATACCTCGACGTTCATCTGCGCGAGCCACGATGCGCTCATGTTCGCGCGCACGCCATCGTTGTCCGCGAGGATCACGCGCGCGCCGCGCACCGGTGCGAACATGTCGGTCTCCTGCACGAGCTGGCCGCCCGGCGCGCTGCGAAAACCGGGCACGTGGCCCGC
Organism: Paraburkholderia lacunae; assembly: GCF_003353175.1. Lineage (GTDB taxonomy): Bacteria > Pseudomonadota > Gammaproteobacteria > Burkholderiales > Burkholderiaceae > Paraburkholderia > Paraburkholderia lacunae. The sequence continues at coordinate 151,658 of NZ_QHKS01000010.1, forward strand.
TTCATATTCTTCCGGCGTGCGCACGTCGAAGCGATAGACGGTGCGCACCGCTTCGTCGGCCCAACGGCGCGCTTCGTCACGCGAGGTGCGGCCCACCTGCGCGCGATCCGCCACCTTGCGTGCGGCGTCGGCGGCGGCCAGACGGACTTCGTCGCCGAGAATCGGCTCGAAGCGGCGCGAGCTGCCATGCGCGAGCGGCTGGCCGGCGAGCGTCCAGCCGATCGTGCCGTTGCGCAGCGCCGCAACCGGATTGGGTACGCCCGCATTGATCAGCGACTGCGCGCCGATGATGCTGCGGGTGCGGCCCGCGCAATTGACGATGATGCGTGTGGCCGGATCGGGTGCAAGCTGCCGTGCGCGCAGCACCAGTTCGGCGCCCGGCACGCTGATGCTGCCGGGAATGTTCATGGTCTGGTATTCGTCGAAGCGGCGCGCGTCGAGCACCACCACGCCGGCCTCACGATCGAGCAGCGCCTGCACGTGCGGCGCGTCGAGCGACGGCGTATGCCGCTCGCTTTCGACCAGTTCGCCGAATGCCTTGCTCGGCACGTTGACATCCTGGAACAGCTCGCCGCCGGCCTGACGCCAGCCTTGCAGGCCGCCTTCGAGCAAGGCGACCTGGGTATAGCCCAACTCGCTCAAACGGCGCGCGGCGCGTTCGGCGAGTCCTTCGCCGTCGTCGAATACGACGATCGGCACAGTGAGACACGGCAAGCGCAGCGGCGCCTCCAGTTCGAGCCGCGACAGCGGCAGGTTGGCGGCAAAGAGCGGATGACTGCGTGCGTGCGGATCCTCCTCGCGTACGTCGACGAGCGCGACTTCCTGGCGCTCCAGCAGCGCGCGGCGCACGTCCTTGAATGAAAGGGTACGGAACTCTGTAGCGAAACTCATGGGATCGGGAACTCCTTCGAAACATTCCAGATATTCGGCAACACGTCGTTCGAGTAGCCGGAGATGAAATTTTTACGGCCACCGCCGGCCGGGTATACCGAGCGCGTCACCGCACCGATATTTGCACCGTATACGTGAATGCTGATCGATGTACGGTCATCGTATGCATTGCTCACGCGATGAATGTCGCCGATGCGCGGCGACACGGCCTCCACTGCGCCAACGGCGAGACGCCGCGGCGCGCCCTCTTCCGCCAGCGAGCCGGTCGGCGTGGCGCGATAATTCTGAGCAATTTCCGCGCCACGCAGCACGCCGATCAAACCCCATACGGTGTGATCGTGCACCGGCGTCGCTTGCCCCGGTCCCCAGACAAAACTGACCACGGAGAAGCGCTGCCGCGCATCCGCGTGCAGCAGGAACTGCTGATAGCGCTCGGGATCGGGCCGCGCGAAAGCGTCGGGCAACCAGTCGTCGTGGGCGACCAGTTCGCGCAGATGCGCGCCGCCGGCTTCGAGGAGTTGCGCTTCGGGCACGGCGTCGTCGACCAGCGACGCGATCCGGCCGACGAACGTGCGCAGCCGGTCCGCTCTTAAGGCGGTGCTTAAGGTTTGAGTCATCGAAGGTTCAGGAAAGGGTGACGGGAATCCGGAATCGGCTCAGGCGCCGCGGGCGAGCGCCGCGTTGAAGGTGTCGGTCCACAACGGCGCAACGTCGACGCGCCGATCGATCACGGCCGCACGGGCAAAGGTATCGGCAACCTGCTGCTCGCTCGCGATGTCCGCCGCCGTGACGCCGGTGATGCGGCGCGCCTGACTCTGGTTGCGGTACAACGACAGAATCGCTTCTTCCGGCACGCGCAGTTCGGCGGACAACACCTTCGCGTAGGCATCCTGATGCCGGCTGAACCACGTGCATGCGCGTTGCAGCCGCACCAGCAGATCCGCGGCGGCGGCGCGCCGCAGCGGGTCGGCCAGAGCCGCCGGATGACCGTAGTACAGATAGTTGCCGGACAGGTAGCCGTTGGCGTTTTTCAGCACGCGCGCGCCCGCCTGCGAGATCGCGAGCGGCACGTTGTAGCCGTAGATCGCCCATGCGTCGAGCGAGCCGGCGTTGAAGGCCGCGAAGCCGTCGCGCGGTGCGAGCGACGTTGCCTGGATATCGCTGAACGACAGCCCCGCTTCTTCGAGCATGCGCAGCAGGTAGTAATGCGTGGTGGTCGCGCGCAGATAGCCGACGCGCCTGCCTTTCAGATCGGCGATCGAGCGGATCGACGAGCCCTTCGGCACCAGCACGACCTGGTTGTTGACGTCGTCCTTGTAGACGGCGATCACGCGCACCTGGGCGTTTTGCAAGCGCGCAAAGATCGGCGGAATCTCGCTGCCCGAGGCGATATCGAGCGAGCCGCCGTTCATCGCCTCGATCATCGCATTGCCGGACTGGAACTCGGACCAATCGATCGCGTAGGGCGTGTCCGCGAGGCCGGCGGTTTTCAGCAGCGTGGCGTCGCCGCCCTTGTAGGTCGCGACACGCAGACGGGCTTTGCCGAGGTCGAGGTGCGGGCCGTTCTGGCCGGTTGCTGCCGACGCTGTCGACGCAACTTGCGCCGCTGCCGCAACAAGGCTCGTGCGTGCGCCGACGAGTGTCACGGCGGCCGCGGCCGTCGCGGCCGGCAAGGCGGACATGAGCCGGCGGCGCCGGAGCGAAACCGGCGGATCGAAACGTTGGGTCATATCGGGAGCTGCTCAGGTCAGTACGTCGGGCTCGGCTTCGACGAGCCCTTCCAGCAGGCTCTCGAACGCAAACAGCGCGCCGCCGGGACGGCCCACCTGCTCATGCGTGAGCGTGGCGACATCGTGCGGGATGGCTTGTGGCGTGCCGGCGGCTTCGGCGAGCAATTGCGCGTGGCAGGCATTGTCGAGCGCGATGTACCACCATGCGGCGGCCTCGATGCTCGGGCCGGCCGTGAGGATGCCGTGATTCTTCAGGATCACTGCGCGTCGCTCGCCGAGCGCCGCCGCGATGCGCGCGCCTTCGCCGGTGTCGAGCACGACGCCGCGAAAATCGTCGAACAGCGCGTGGTCCTGATAGAACGCGCACGAGTCCTGCGTCAGCGGATCGAGCGTGCGGCCGAGCGTCGACCACGCTTTGCCATAGAGCGAATGCGTGTGCGCCGCCGCGATCACATCGGGGCGCGCCTCGTGAATCGCAGCATGAATCGCGAAGGCCGCCTGATTCACCGGCCCCTCGCCGACGACGATCTCGCCCTGCGCATTCACCAGCAGCAGATCGGACACGCGAATCCGGCTGAAGTGCTTGCCGAACGGATTGACCCAGAAGTGATCGGGCCACTCGGGATCGCGCGCGGTGATGTGTCCGGCGAGCCCCTGGTCGAAGCCATAGCGCGCGAACAGACGAAACGCCACGGCGAGTCGTTCTTGCCGATGGCGGCGTTCATCCGCGATGCTTTCACGCGGCGGCACGTCGTCGAACCAGAACTTGCGCAGGGGTTCGCGGCGGCGGAGCGCCGTTGCATTGCCCACAGGCGTGTTCGTGAAGGCGGCGGCAGACAGATCGGTCATTGGCGCTCCGTTCAGGCGGCGACGCGCTCGACGCGCGCGATCCGTTCGCGGGTGGCCGGAATCAGTTCACGGCCGTAGTCGATCGCGTCTTCGAGCGGATCGAAGCCGCGCACGAGGAAGGTCGAGACGCCGAGTGCGTAATAGTCGGCGAGCGTATCGGCAACCTGTTCCGCCGTGCCGACGAGAGCGGTCGAATTCGAGCGCCCGCCGATTTCCCTGGCGATGCCGGTCCACAGGCGTTCGTCGACGCGATCCGACTCACCGGAGGCCGCCAGCAGACGCCGCGCGCCTTCGCTTTGCGCCGGGCCGCCGACGCCGAGCCCTTGAGCCGCGCGCAGCCGGCGCGTTTCTTCGAGGATGCGATCCGCGCGTTCCCAGGCGGCTGCTTCGGTGGCGGCGAGGATGGGCCGGAACGACACCGAGAAGCGCACCGTACGGCCATGTTTGGCGGCTTCGGCGCGCACGCGGGCGATCTGCTCGCGCACTTGCGCCTTCGATTCGCCCCACAGCGCGTAGACATCCGCGTGACGGCCGGCGATTTCGAGCGCGGGCGCCGACGCGCCGCCGAAGTACACCGGGATATGCGGTTGCTGGACCGGCTTGACTTCGGAGAAACCTTGTTCGAAGCGGTAGTAGCGGCCCGCGTGATCGAAGGGTGTGTCTTCGGTCCAGATGCGGCGCAGCACGTGCAGATATTCGTCGGTGCGGGCGTAGCGTTCGTCGTGCGAGAGGTAGTCGCCGTCGCGGCGCTGTTCGGCATCGTCGCCGCCGGAGATGATGTGGACTGCCAGGCGGCCACGCGAATAGTGATCGAGCGTTGCCAGCTGACGCGCGGCGAGCGTGGGTGCGACGAAGCCCGGGCGGTGGGCCAGCATGAAGTGCACGTTTTCTGTGACGCTGGCCGCGTGGGCCACGGTCAGGAGCGCGTCGGGGCTCGTCGAATGATGCGGCACGAGGATGCGGTCGAAGCCCACGGCTTCGTGAGCGCGGGCAAATTGTCCGACGTAGTCGAGGTCGATGCTCGGGCCTTGCGGCGCGTGGGTTTCAGACACCTTGCGGGTCTGAATCATGCCGATGAATTCGATTGACACCGTTGTGTCTCCCAATCACGTTGGTTGGCCCGGCGGGCGGTGGCTTTGCTTTTGTCGCGACGGCGGTTGCTGTCGCGTTCGAGGGGTTTAAGGTAGCAGCGCCCCATGCGCTTGTTAAATATCGATCGGCCATATCGATATCGGTTTTGCAGGTATCGGGTTTGGGGATTTCGCCTTTGGCAGCCCCCGTTGCCGCAAACCCCCTTCGGTGAACGTGGACATCCCCGTGCCATCAGCAAGCAAACAAAACCTTTGCCACAATGCCCCATCGCGCGAAAGCGCAAAAAACAGCAATTGAACAGACAATGATCCCCTTCTCGGTCCTCGACCTGTCGCCCGTCACCGCGGGCGCCACCCCGGCACAAGCCTTCCGGAACACGCTAGACCTCGCGCAGCATGCGGAAGCCTGGAACTATCGCCGCTACTGGCTGGCGGAACACCACAACATGACCGGCATCGCCAGCGCCGCCACCTCGGTGGTGATCGGCCACGTCGCCGGCGGCACCACGAAAATTCGCGTCGGCTCGGGCGGCATCATGCTGCCCAACCATGCTCCGCTAGTCATCGCGGAACAATTCGGCACGCTCGCCTCGCTCTATCCCGATCGCATCGACCTGGGCCTCGGCCGCGCACCCGGCACCGATCAAACCACCGCCCGCGCGTTGCGCCGCGATCTGCAAAACAGCGCTGAGTCGTTCCCCGACGACGTCGTCGAACTGCAACGCTATTTCGCCGATCCCGTGCCGGGTCAGCGCATTCGCGCCGTACCCGGCGCAGGTCTCCATGTGCCGCTGTGGCTGCTCGGCTCGTCGCTCTACAGCGCGCAACTCGCCGCGGCGCTCGGCCTGCCGTTCGCATTCGCGTCACACTTCGCGCCCGATCACATGCTCACCGCGCTGCGGCTCTATCGCGCGCAATTCCGGCCCTCGGCGACGCTCGACAAACCCTACGCGATGGTCGGCGTCAATCTGTTCGCCGCCGATACGACCGCCGAAGCGCAGCGTCTGTTCACCTCGTTGCAGCAACAGTTCATCAACCTGCGCCGCGGTACGCCCGGTCAGTTGCAGCCGCCGGTCGAGCGTCTCGAAGCGGCGGAAATGGAGTTGAACAGCGTCGCGCATTCGCTCGCCTGCACCGTGCTCGGCGATCGCGATGCGGTCCGCGAAGGTCTGCTGTCAGTGATCGAACAAACCGGCGCGGACGAGCTGATGCTGACCGCGCAAATCTACGATCACGCCGCCCGCTTGCGGTCGTTCGAAATCGCCGCGCAAGTGCGCGAGGAATTGGCCACTGCCGCCAGGCCGTCGAGCCGCACCAGTTGAAACGCCTGGGGATCCTGCCTCTGCGGCGCGCGCCCCAACGCCGCGAATTCGACGAGCGTCGCATGCGCAATCGGCTTGGCCTCGCCCAGTTCCGGGTAACGGCCGATCTTCGCCATGGTCTCGGCAGTCGACATGGCACGCATATTGCGGAGCGTCACCACGCGCTCTATGTGTCGTGGCGCACGGATGCATCGTGTGCAAGGGTTGATCGTGCGCAAAGAGCCAGCGCAAGCGGCATCCGCACAATTCAGACTACGCGCCCGCGGTAAATCGGTGCTAGAACTAGCAGACGGAGCCGAAAAACACGGCACCGCCCGACATCACGATCCAGAAGCGGACAGGAAAGCGAACGAAAGCCATCCGGGGCAAACGCTCGAAAAACAGTCATAAGCAAGCGCTTGAACCCATGGCGAGAACAAATCCAGCACGGCCATCCGGGGTATACCAACCAAGGAGACAGACATGGAAAGTCCGGCACGCCTGAACGATCTGCAACGCACCACCCTCGCCATCGTCCTTGCGGGCGGACGTGGCACGCGGCTCGGGCCGCTCACCAACAAGCGCGTGAAACCGGCAGTGCACTTCGGCGGCAAATACCGGATCATCGACTTCGCGCTGTCCAATTGTCTGAACTCCGGCATCCGCCGCATCGCGGTCGTCACGCAGTACAAGGCGCATTCGCTGCTGCGCCATTTGCAGCGCGGCTGGGGCTTCCTGCGCGGCGAATTCAGCGAATTCATCGACCTATGGCCCGCGCAGCAACGCGTGGAAGGAGCGCACTGGTACCGCGGCACCGCGGACGCGGTGTTCCAGAACCTCGACATCATCCGCTCGATCAGGCCGAAATACGTCGTGGTGCTGGCGGGCGATCACATCTACAAAATGGATTACACGCGGATGATCGCCGATCATGAGCAAAGCGGCGCGGATTGCACGGTCGGCTGTATCGAGGTGCCGCGCATGGACGCGGTGGCCTTCGGCGTGATGGCGGTGGATGAACACCGCCGCATCACCGGCTTCGTCGAAAAACCGGCCGATCCGCCCGCGATGCCCGGTCAGCCGGATAAAGCGCTCGCCAGCATGGGCATCTACGTGTTCAACGCCGACTATCTGTACACGCTGCTCGAAGAAAACATCTCCACCGTCGACACCGATCACGACTTCGGCAAGGACATCTTGCCGCGCGTGGTCACGCAAGGGGTGGCGATCGCGCATCCATTCAGCATGTCGTGCGTGTCGTCGGATCCGAGCGTGGAGCCGTACTGGCGCGACGTCGGCACGATCGACGCCTACTGGGCCGCCAACCTCGACCTGGCCTCGACGATCCCGACACTCGACCTGTACGATCGCAACTGGCCGATCTGGACGTATCAGGAACAGTTGCCGCCGGCCAAGTTCGTACGCGACCTGAAAGGCCTGCAAGGGACCGGCAACAATCTGATCGTGTGCGGCGGCTGCGTGATCTCCGGTTCGCAGATTTCGCGCTCGGTGTTGTCGTCGAATGTGAAGGTGAATTCGTTCTGTAACATCAATGAGGCAGTCTTGTTGCCGCAAGTCACCGTCGGCGCGAGCTGCCGGCTGCAGAAAGTCGTGATCGACCGCGGCTGCTCGATTCCGGACGGCACGGTGATCGGCGAGGATCCGGTGAGCGACGCCGAACGTTTCTACCGTACCGACGACGGCGTCGTGCTGGTCACGCCCGAGGCGCTCAGGCAGAAGGCCGGCTGATCCGCGGGTCATTGGCGACTGCGTCGGCGAAGCAAGCGCCGCATGAATGCGCCGCCCGCGCCGCGGCTGAACGACGTCCCGCACTAACAGGAATGAGACAGAGCCTATGACGATTCGCGTCCTGCACGTCGCAAGCGAGCTGTATCCCCTTCTGAAAACGGGCGGTCTCGCCGACGTCGCGGGCGCATTGCCGCCCGCGCTGATCGAGCGCGGCGCCGACGCGCGGGTGCTGCTGCCCGGCTTTCCCGCGGTCGTCGCCGGCTTGACCGACGTGCGCACGGTGGCGCAACTGGGCCGCCGTTTCGACGCGCCCGCGGTCACGCTCGAACAGGGCACCCTGCCCTCGAACGGCCTCACGGTCTACATGATCCGCGCCGCCACGCTGTACGACCGGCCCGGCAATCCTTATCTGAACGACGAACATGTGCCCTACGGCGACAACGCGCAGCGCTTCGCCCTGCTCGGCTGGGTCGCCGCGCAACTGGCGCAGCAACTCGATCCGGCGTGGTCTGCGCAGATCGTCCACGCGCACGACTGGCATGCGGGGCTCGCGCCCGCCTATCTGAAGGCGGCCGAACGCCAGCATGGCCGCCCGTTCGCGCGCAGCATCTTTACGGTGCACAACCTCGCGTATCAGGGCGTTTTTCCCGCTAATCAGTTCGGCCTGCTCGGTCTGCCGGACGACTTCTTCAGCATGCACGGCGTCGAGTTCTACGGGCAGCTGTCGTTCCTGAAGGCGGGCCTCTACTACAGCGACCGCATCACTACCGTCAGTCCGACTTACGCACGCGAAATCCAGACGCTCGCCCAGGGCGGCGGCCTCGACGCGCTGCTGCGCCATCGCTCGCACGACCTGAGCGGGATCCTGAACGGTGTCGACTATACGGTGTGGAACCCCGCCACCGATCCGCTGCTCGAGGATCACTACACCGCTACGCATCTGGCCGACAAACAGGCGTGCAAAGACGCCTTGCAGAAGCGTTTCGGCCTTGCGCAGAAAAGCGATGCGCTGCTGTTCGGCGTGGTGAGCCGGCTAACCGAGCAGAAAGGCCTCGATCTGCTGCTCGCCGCGCTGCCCGAAATCGTCAGGCGAGGCGGCCAGCTGGTGGTGTTCGGCACCGGCGACCCGGCACTCGAAAACGGCTTGAAACGCGCCGCGCACGCGCATCCGGAATCGGTCGCGGTCGAACTGGGCTTCGACGAAACGCTGGCTCATGCGATCGTCGCGGGCAGCGATGTGATCGCGGTGCCGTCGCGCTTCGAGCCGTGCGGGCTCACGCAGATGTATGCGCTGGCGTATGGCTCGCTGCCGCTCGTGCACTGCGTCGGCGGTCTGGCGGATACGGTGGTCGACGCGTCGCTCGAAAATCTCGCCGACGATCTCGCCACCGGCTTCGTGTTCGAACGCTTCGAACCGCAGGGCCTTGCCGCCGCGATCCGTCGCGCGTTTGCGCTCTATGAGCGGCGCACCGAATGGAAAGCGACGCAGCGGCGCGCGATGCGCCAGGATTTCGGTTGGGGCGCATCGGCCGAGCGTTATCTCGCGCTGTATCGCGAACTCGCGTAAGCCGCTTAGGCCGGCCAGAGCCGCCTGAACCGCGCTTTTGCGCGTGAGCCGGAGCTCCGGCCTTTGCCTGTTCGCCTGTTCGCCTGTTCGCCTGTTCGCCTGTCCGCCTGTTCGCCTGTTCGCCTGTTCGCCTGTTCGCCTGTTCGCCCAGCTGCCTCGCTGCCGATGCGTTTGATGGTTCGGCGCAACAACACGGGGACGGACCAACTGGGGCGCGGCAAACTCATGTATTGTTTCCTGACTATGCAGACGGTACATTTTGCTTGCATAGTCTGAAACAGCCATGCCGCAACAGCCGCCCGGCCAAGGCCGGTGCACCGCCGTGGCGCATCCTCCGCCTTCTCACTTTTCGCGCATCAGGGCTTGCGCGAGCCAACACCATGACGAAAAACGTTCTGAGCATCCAGTCACATGTCGTGTTTGGGCACGCCGGCAACAGCGCGGCCGTGTTCCCGATGCGCCGGCTCGGCGTCAACGTCTGGCCGCTCAATACCGTGCAGTTCTCGAATCACACGCAATACGGCCATTGGAGCGGCAGCGCGATCGACGCATCGCAGATGGAAGAGCTCGTCGAAGGGATCGGCGCGATCGGCATGCTGCCGCGCTGCGACGCCGTGCTGTCCGGCTATCTGGGCACGCCCGAGCAAGCGCAAGCCGTACTGGAAATCGTCAAGGCCGTGAAGGCCGCCAATCCACGGGCATGGTATTTCTGCGATCCGGTGATGGGCGCGGCGAGCGGCTACAAGGTCGAGCCGGGCATTCAGGAATTCCTCGTGCGCACGATGCCGGAAATGGCCGACGCAATGGCGCCGAACCATACCGAGTTGCAACGTCTGGTGGGCCGCGAGATCGAGACGCTCGAAGAAGCCGTGACGGCCTGCCGCGAGCTTATCGCCCGTGGGCCGAAGCTCGTGCTGGTCAAGCACCTGCTCGACCGCGACAGTCCCGCCGACCGTTTCAACATGCTGGTCGTCACCGAGCGCGAGGCATGGATGGGTCAGCGCCCGCTCTATCCGTTCGCGCGGCAGCCGGTGGGTGTCGGCGACCTGACGAGCGCGGTATTCGTCGCACGTACGCTGCTCGGCGACTCGATTCGCGCGGCTTTCGAGCACACGGTGGCCGCCGTGAATGCGGTGGTCAAGGCGACCTGGCAGGCAGGGCGCTACGAGCTGGAACTGGTTGCCGCGCAGAACGAAATCGCGCAGCCGCGCGAATGGTTCGACGCGTGGGTGGCCGAGACGGCGTAGATCATCGAGATTGCGGTTACGTCAGTTGCTGGCCGAACCCGCGCCAGGCTGATTGGCCACGTTGGCGGTGCGGGCCGCGGCGGCCGCCGCGCGTTGCGCACGCAGTGCGACGACCTTACGCGATGCGTCAATGGCCTCCTGCGGGTAGCCCGCGTCGCTGAACTCATAGCCGACCGTCTTGTAGTCGGCCAGTTCGGCGAGTACTTCCGCTCGCGTCAATCCCGCAGCCCGCGCTGGCGATGCGCCAACAGCAGTGGCGCCCAGCAAACCGACACATAGCGACACCCAAACAACCTTCATCATGATTCTCCGATTGACTCGACCCGAACGGTCAAACGAAGTCTAGCGACAGCCGCCTGTAAGAAAATCCCCCGCTCGCGAAAGGCACTGTTGCGCGCTGCGTGGGCAATCCGCGGCGAGTGTCGTGGGGTTTTGCCGTGGGGTTGCCGTGGGGTTGCCGTGGGTTTTGCCGTGGGTTTTGCCGTGGGTTTTGCCGTGGGTTTTGCCGTGGGTTTTGCCGTGGGTTTTGCCGTGGGTTTTGCCGTGGGTTTTGCCGTGGGTTTTGCCGTGGGTTTTGCCGTGGGTTTTGCCGTGGGTTTTGCCGTGGGTTTTGCCGTGGGTTTTGCCGTGGGTTTTGCCGTGGGTTTTGCCGTGGGTTTTGCCGTGGGTTTTGCCGTGGGTTTTGCCGTGGGTTTTGCCGTGGGTTTTGCCGTGGGTTTTGCCGTGGGTTTTGCCGTGGGTTTTGCCGTGGGTTTTGCCGTGGGTTTTGCCGTGGGTTTTGCCGTGGGTTTTGCCGTGGGTTTTGCCGTGGGTTTTGCCGTGGGTTTTGCCGTGGGTTTTGCCGTGGGTTTTGCCGTGGGTTTTGCCGTGGGTTTTGCCGTGGGTTTTGCCGTGGGTTTTGCCGTGGGTTTTGCCGTGGGTTTTGCCGTGGGTTTTGCCGTGGGTTTTGCCGTGGGTTTTGCCGTGGGTTTTGCCGTGGGTTTTGCCGTGGGGTTTGCCGTGGGGTTGTCGTGGGGACCGCTGTCGGCTTTCCGTGGGACCGCCGTGGGCTTTCCGTGGGACCGCCGTGGGACCGCGATGGAGTGGCCGTGGGACATACGGTCCGCGATTGTCATTCGGGCGTCCTATAATGCCTGCCGCGTGGACGAAGCAGCCGCCCGTCCACAGCGCATGTTCAGCATCCGGCATTCAGCATTCAGCAGACGAGGCATCGATGGACGGTTATATCCGCAGCGAGCGGGAAGAATATTTTGAGCAGTTGTGCATCAGCGTCGATGCTGACGAAGTTCACGAGCAGGAAGCGATCGAGTACTTCGAGAGCCAGTTCGACGAAGCCGACTTCGATCCGGCGCAGTGGCTCGACATCGCGCTCTACTACTCGCCGGCGGTGGCGCGCGGCATCATCGACATGGTGACGCCCGACGACAAGGCGCGCAGCAACATCTCCGAAGTGATCGCCGACAACCTCGACATCTCCTACGGCGAGGACGAATGCCAGCAATTCGCCGAGACCATCGAGTTCGCCCTCAACAACGGCGTGCCGGTCGATCTCGACCTGGTGCTCGACGGCTGCCAGCGCGCGATCGACGACCTCGACACGTGGGCCGACGAAGACACCAAGGCGCCGCTCCTGCGTCTGCGTGAAGAGTTGCTGCGTCAGCAAGGCGAGCACTGAAAGCGTGGCTTTGGCCCGCTGATTTCTCGTCGCAATCGCAGCTTTGCGTCGGCGGACGCGCTGTTGCGACGCCGTTGCGATAAAGCCGACGCGCTCGCGTCGGTTTCTCCCGCTTTCTCCCGCCATCTCCTCTCACCGCTTCGTCCGCACCGCGCTCCTCCGCCCTTGCTCGCCCAGCGTTGCGCCGCGGTCTTTCTTAAGCATGTGCCGCAATCCGCATCCGCGGCTGCGGCCTGACAGGCCGCCCGCCAAGGCGCTCTGCGATCTATGCCGAAATGCTCATTCAAAGCGCCACGAACTGCCAAGACGGATGCAAATTGGCTTTTTATATTCGCGCCAGATTGACCGACGCGCGCTGGCTACTCCGCGTATCCCAGCATTGTTTACAGCGACGGAACATCCGCAGCCTGACGATACGCGTGAGGCGGACAGCGTCCGGTTCGCGCGCATCGATCCAGCGTTACTGTCTTGCTGCTTTCACACCTGAAACTGTCGATGGAAGGAGAGACCATGAGTCTTCACAACACGCTGAAACCGCTTGCACTGTTGGTTGGCGCCGTCTTCGCGACGGGGCCGCTGGCCAGTTTCGCCGATGACCTGCCGGTCAAGATCGGCTTCGCTGCGCCGATGACGGGGGCCAACGCCGGCTACGGCAAGGATCTGGAAAACGGCGTACGGCTCGCAATCGAGGAAGCCAACGCACAGAAGGTCAAGATCGGCGACAAGGTCGCGCAATTCCAGCTGGTCTCCGAGGACGACCAGGCCGACCCGCGCATCGGCGTGCAGGCCGCACAGAAACTGGTTGACCAGAGCGTGGCGGCGATCGTGGGCCACTTCAATTCGGGCACGACGATTCCGGCCTCGCAGATCTACGAGCAGGCCGGTATTCCAGTGATCGACCCGGCCGCGACCAACCCGATCATTACCGGGCGAGGATTTGCGAACACCTTCATGGTGATTTCGACCGATGCGCAAAACGCCGGCAATGCGGGGGTGTATGCCGTCGAGGTGACGAAGGCCAAACGGATTGCGATCATCGACGACCGCACCGCGTTCGGCCAGGGCGAGGCCGACGAGTTCGAGAAAGCGGTGAAGGCGCACGGCGGCAACATCGTGACGCGCGAGTACACCGACAATCACGCGGTGGATTTCAGCACGCAGCTCACCAGAATCAAGTCGATGAATGCGGATCTGATTTTCTTCGGCGGGCTCGATACGCAGGCTGCCGGGTTCGCGAAGAAGATGAAGCAATTGGGGATGAACGCGCAGTTGGTGGGCGGCGGCGGCGTGGTGGATCCCGAGTTCATCAAACTGGCCGGCGACGCAGCTGAAGGCGTGATGGCATGGGAATATGGCAGGCCGTTGGCCCAGTTGCCCGGCGGGAAGGATTTTTCTGCCAGGTTCAAGAAGCGCTTTGGGGTGGATATCCTGTCGTACGCGCCGTTTGGGTATGACGGAGCCTGGGCGGCGATTCACGCGATGCAGCAGGCTAAATCCAGCTCGCCGACGGTTTATCGTCCTGTGCTGAAGGCGATCGATTTTGAAGGCGTCACCGGGAAGATTTCGTTTGACAATACCGGCGCGTTGAAGAGCGGTGCTTCCACGCTGTATCAGGTTAAAAGTGGGGGTTGGGTGCCGGTTGTGACCAAGACCGGGAGTTAAGGTCTTTTTGCCTGCGCGGCGCCAGCTCGGCGCCGCTTTGCGTAGCTACTTCAAAGCCTTGACGACCACCACGGAATCCAGATCCCTCTGAATCCGAACCAGATCGGGCTTCAAATCGGCAAACTCATCAGGAGAACACATCTGATGCCCAAATCCGGCCCGCAGGTGCCGCCTGATCTGCAATACCCGCGCCGCGGCATCCAGCACATAGTGCGAAGAAAAATCCAGAAACCGATCCTTCACCACCGCATCGGGCGGCACATCCGTCACCTGGCCAAACCCCGGCAGCGTCATCTGCAGAATCTCATCGAACTCCCCGCCGATACACGCCCAAGGCTGGGTCCGCGAAGGCTCCGCAAGCCACGCCTGCACCTGACTCTCCATGCCGCCGGACAGGCTGGTCAAAGCCGGCACGGCCGTCGTCCCGTCCTTCCAGACGAAATGCTCCACCCGTCCCTGCATCGAAGTGGAAAACGGCCCCTCCGTCGCGGCCACATCGCCCGTGCGCAATTGCGCAGTGCCATGCAATCCCGTCTGCAATAGCCGGCTCGCGGCAATCTGCTGGGTCCGCTGCCGCGTCGCCCGGCGAAATATATTGCGCTCCAGTTCAGCCGTCGAACCGGCATCCTCCACGCGATAAGCGTAATCAGCCGCACCGCGCTCATCGATATCGATCTGCAAGCGCGCAGTCCGTTCGCGCATCTGCGTGGCCGGCGTGCGCGACAGCACGCCCTCGTCGACCAGCAACACGGGCCGGTCCATCGCGCTCGCCGGCAAATAGCCAAAACCGACGCCACCCGCGGTCGTGTCGGCATACAAGGACAACTCAGGAATCCAGACGATCGCGTGATTGATCGCGCTCGCGCCATACCCCGGCACATCCGGCAAACTATAGTACGGGCCGAGATTGAGCAGCACGGCTTCACTGCCGATACCGACCGCGGCCAGCAACGCGCTGTACAAGGCGACGTGATCCTTGCAGTCGCCGTAGCGGTTGCGCAGGATGTCGACCGCCTTATGCGGGATCGCCGCCGTCTCGCCGAGAAACAACGCGACGTAGCGAATATTCAAGCGCATCCAGTCGTACAGCACCTGCGCTTTCGCGCGCGGATCGGCGACCTGCGCAGTCAGACCCTGCGCAAGCCGCACGATCGCCGGGTCGCTCTTCGTCGGGTCGATGGCCGGGCCGCGATAGCGCGCCGCGAAACTCGCGAAGTCGGGCACCGTCGATACCATCAGCCGGTCACCCCAGTTCGCATAGCCGACCGCGCCCGCTTCGAGCGGTGCATACGTGCCGTGCCGGTAATCGAACTCATAGCGGGTGCGGCCGTTCTCCGTGACCGGCGGCAGCGCGACATAGCCACGCGCGTCGGCATAAAGCGGCACGTCGGCGGGCAAATCGAAAATCAGGCGCTGCATCTCGACCGGCTCGCGCGTCGGTTCGACGAGGTACGCAAAAGTGCCGGCTTGCAAGGGTCGCGTGCGTGTCTTGCGAAACGACAGATGCACGCGTGAGCCGGGTTCGACGCCCGGAAAGATCACCGTGCGCAATACGCCGTCTTCGAAACTCGGCGCACCCGCCGAGCGCGGCTCCTGCACGTCGCGAATCGCTTCCGGGCCGACCGCGTGCGCCACGCCGTTCGGGTCGAGCGTTTCCGCGCCCAGCAATTGCACCTGCTCGATGTCCTTGTTGAACCACACGTAGCGCTGCGCGATATCGTCGACGCCGCTCGTCGTGTTGGCGCGCAAGATCGTATCGTCGTGTTCTTCGACGGAGCCGTCTTTCTGGATCACGAAGAGGTGGACGTCGCGCTCCATCGTCGACGGCGCGAGGTCGTCGCCGGCAGGGCCGTCGCCGGCATGCGCGGCGGCGACCGCACCGAGCGCTAACGCGGCAGCCAGCCGCATGAACGCGAAACACCGCGTCATGCGCGGCGCGCCCTGCCCCGCGCGCGCCATGTCCGCGGACTCGAAGCAAACTCCGCGCGAAACGCGTGATTGAAATTCGACAGATCGTTGAAGCCGCAATCCAGCGCGACATCGACGATCTTCGCGCTGCCGTCGTGAAGACGCAGCGCCGCCGCTCGCAAACGCGCCCGTAGAAGATATTGATGGGGCGTCACGCCGGTCACCCGCTGGAAGGTCCGCAGGAAGTAGAACTCGCTCAAGCCTGCCGCGGCGGCGAGGCTCGCGAGCGTATGCGGCGCGCCAGGCGCGTCGTCGATCAGGCGCACGGTCTGAGCAACGCGCGACCATGCCGCGGCGCTGGCCGGCTGCGCGGCACGCGTCAATGCACCGGTGGCATCCAGGGTCGCGACGGCCAGTTCGACGGCGAGTTCATCCCACACCGGTTCGCCCACCTCCGACGCCCCGGCACAAGCTCGCGCGATCAACGGCGACAGCGACCGCAGCGACGGCACCCGCGCGCCCCTGAAGTTCAGATTGCCGTTCGACATGCCTGCATCGGCGGCAAGCCGCTCGAAGTAAGCCGGTGCATAACGGAACGCGATGCAACGATCGCCCGCTCCATGCCGATGCCCGCATTCGAAGCAGTCGCCGTTGTTGCCGAGCAGCAGCGCACCCGGTGTCAACAGCTCGCGCCCCGCCGCTACCCGGTA
The DNA here is from genome assembly GCF_003353175.1 of Paraburkholderia lacunae. Lineage (GTDB taxonomy): Bacteria > Pseudomonadota > Gammaproteobacteria > Burkholderiales > Burkholderiaceae > Paraburkholderia > Paraburkholderia lacunae. The sequence continues at coordinate 168,038 of NZ_QHKS01000010.1, forward strand.
GCCGAACGAGCCGGCGACCACCATCGCGATGCACACGCCGCCGTGCCGTTCCTCGAACGGCTGGTCGCGTGGTCCGAAGGTGCAGAGCATGTCGGCGACGTCCCAGCCCGCGCCCTGCGCCAACGGGCGCGCAGCCGTGCTGCCGCGCGTGCCTTCGCGTGCGCGTTGCGCGAGCGCCTGCTGCAGAGTGACGGCAATTTTCCCCAAGATGCACCTCGGCCGAGTCCTTATTCTGTTTTTAGCACATCGGCGGGGCCCGCGGTTTTCCCGCTTTCGACGCCGCCGACCCGCTCAACACCCGAAGGAGGACGCACGATGAACATGCTGGACAACGAGACGGCGCGCGGTTTCCATGATGCGCTGGGCGCGCCCGCACGCGCCGCCGACATCGACGCCGCCGACGACGTCTATGGCTGGCTGATCGGCAGTTGGGACATGGACGTGGTGCACTATCGCGTCGACCTCGGCGGCGCACGCCGGCGCGGCGAGATTCATTTCGGCTGGGTACTGGAAGGCCGCGCCGTGCAGGACGTGTGGATCATGCCGCCGCGCGGCGAACGCCACACGGGGCTCGCCGCCGCCGACAGCATGTACGGCACCACGTTGCGCCTGTGGGACCCGGCGCTGCGCGCGTGGCGAGTCACCTATGTCAATCCGCTGACCGGCCAGCGGGATGAACTGGTCGGCAGGCGTGTCGGCGACGATCTCGTGCAGATCGGCACGCATGCCGACGGCACGCCGATTCGATGGAGCTTTACGGATATCACGCGGGATACGTTTCGGTGGAGCGGCATGGCGCTCGCGCAAGACGGCGTGAGCTGGCGGCTGGAGGCCGAATTCCATGCCCGGCGCCGACGCGCCTGAATCCCTGGGGTATTGAACCGGGTTGTCGGCCGGTTTCAATCCCCAATTTGCCCCAGCAGGGCCTGCAACTTCTCCACATGCCGCAGCAACAAATGCCGATGCTTCTCGATCTGCTCGAGCCGCCCGGCAAGATCGGCCTGAATCGGGTCATCCAGATCGGCAGCGGCCATCACCTCTTCCACTTTCGCGCGCACCGCCGCCAACTCCACCGGCGCATGGCTCAAATGCCGCTCAAAGCGCCGCACGTCCTGCATCGCCAGGTCGCGGACCTTGCGGAAATGCGCCTGGCGCCGATGCGCTTCGGCGTCGAGCGTCTCCTCTTCCACGCGCCTTGCCGGCCCCGTCTGGCCGAAAATCGGTTCGGGGGGACGCAACACCGTTTTCTTGCGCACCGGATGCGCGGTGCCGCGAAACCGCGCGAGCGGCATTTCGTTGTCGATCGCCTCGCGCGCATTGGCCGGTATCTCGTGCTCCGCGTGCGGCGCGTTCATCCAGCCGTGCGGCAGTCCAGTGACCGCCTCGATGCCGCGCACGAATTCATCGCTGAATTCACGCTGGCCGGACAATATCAATTTCAGGTAGGTCGCGGAGAAGGTCATCATGCGCGCGAGACGGGTCGCCGCGCCAACCTCGCGGGTCAGCAGCACCAGGTTCGCTCGCCAGACCGGGAGCAACAATTCGTCGGAATCTTCCATCGCTGGGTCTTCCATCTCTTTTGCCCGAGGTACGGATGATGCGCTCGCGCGCACCATCGCCCTGAAAGGGTAGCCGCTTCACCGCATCGCGCGCAATGACGTCGCACACGGTTGGCGGTCACCGGCAAATGTTGCGGCGCGGCGCGCTATCCGGCCCTATACGTTCCGCGCGAAACCGGCGGCATGCAATCACGGACACACGCTGTTACACGTTTGCCGCGAAACTTGTCGCGAAACTTGCCGCGAAACTTGCCGCGTAACGGCGCTCAGGTGATCAAGGCTGAGCCTCGCAACACGCGGATCAACGTAATCAAGGCGGTGGGGGGAGATGATACGAACGCTGTCGCGGCGCCGGGGGGGTGGCGCCGCTGGAGGGAAACCGGTGTGCAGAGCGATGTGTCGTGCGGCGTGTTGTGCGGCGTCTTGCGCGTCGCGGCGCGAATCTTCAGGCCGAGCCGACCCGCTCCAACGCCGTCGTCAGCAATTTTTCCAGCAAAGGTTCGACTTTCGCGGCTAGCGTCTCGTCATATGCATACGGCATCTGCTCTTCCATATACGTAATCTGCGACAACTCGAGCTGCACCGCGTGCACGCCCTGCGCCGGCTGCCCGTACTGGCGCGTGATATAGCCGCCCTTGAAGCGCCCGTTCGCGACTGCCGAATAACCGCCATGCCGCTCGACCACAGCGGCCAATTCCTCGCCCAGTCCCGCCGCCGCACTCGCCCCGTTGGACGTGCCAAAGTTGAAATCCGGCAGACGTCCCTCGAAAAAGCGCGGCACATGCGAGCGGATCGAATGCGCTTCCCACAGCAGCACCTTGCCGTGATTGGCTTTCAACGCGGCGAGTTCGCCTTGCAGCGCCTCGTGATAGGGCTTCCAGTAGGCCTCGCGCCGCCGTGCGACTTCGGCGTCGGTCGGCAGATGGCCTTCGCGGTACAGCGGTTCCTTGTCGAAGGTATCGACCGGCAGCAAACCGGTGGTGTCCTGGCCCGGATAGAGGTTCGCGCCATCGGGCGGACGGTTCAGGTCGATCACATAACGCGCGTACGACGGCCACAGAATCGACGCGCCCATGCGCCTCGCGAACGCATACAGACGGTCGAGATGCCAGTCGCAGTCGTCGGTGCGCTGCGCGACGGGCGTCATCGTTGCGGCGATGTCGGCGGGAATCCGCGTGCCCAGATGCGGGATCGAAATCAGCAGCGGCAGGCTTCCTCGATGCAGCGTGACAACCGGCGCACTAGCCGGCGTAGTTTGAGTAGACGAAGCAGTCATGTCAGTCCTGAATCAATGGGATCGAAGGCGCAATCACTTCTATAACCCGCTTCAGCAATTCGTCTCGGGAATTCACTTCAGCAAGCCGGCAAGCGCCACGCGATAGCGCGCGTAGGCGCCCTCTTCGTCGCGATGCCGGCGGTTATCGACGACCTTGTCGCCGCCCGCGTAGACGTCGCGAATCGGCGTCTCGCCGTGCTCGCAGAATACAACGCCAGAAAGCCAGGCGTGCGGGGCGTGCTCGGCGATGCTCGAATGATCCGCATCGAGCACCAGCCAGTCGGCGCGCCGGCCGGCCTGCAAGGCGCCGACCGCGCGGCCCGTCGCGTGCGCGCCGCCTTCGAGCGCGGCGTCGAACAGGCGGTCGGCCACATGCGAGGCTTGCGCCGATGCCAGCACATTGCGTTCACGGCGCGTGAGGCGCTGGCCGTATTCGAGCAAACGCAACTCGGCGCGCCAATCGACGCCGATATGGCTGTCCGAGCCGACACCGATACGTCCCCGCGCTTCGAGATATTCCTGCGCCGGGAAGATGCCGTCGCCGAGATTGGCTTCGGTAGTCAAACACAATCCGGCGACCGCGCCGCTTTGGGCGAGCGCCAGCGTTTCGTTCGCATCGACGTGCGTGGCATGCACGAGACACCATCGGCTATCGACATCGAAACGATCGAGCAGCCATTGCACCGGCCGCGCGCCTTCGGTTTCCAGACAGGCGTCGACTTCAGCGGTTTGCTCGGCGATATGAATATGAACCGGCGCGCTCGCATCGATGCCGCCCAGCAGCGCGCGCAACGAATCCTCGGATACCGCGCGCAGCGAATGCGGCGCCACGCCGTAACGCAACGCCGCGCTTTCAGGGCGCGCCGCGCGCAACGTGCCGAGCAGCTCGAGCAGACTGTCGGGCGAATTGATGAAGCGCTGCTGATCTTCACGCGGCGCACGCGAGCCGAAACCGCTGTACTGATACAGCACCGGCAGCATCGTCATGCCGATGCCGCTCGCCGATGCGGCGTCCACCACACGCTGCGCGAGTTCCGCCTGATTGACATAGCGGCTGCCGTCCGGCATGTGATGCACGTAGTGAAACTCGCAGACCGACGTATAGCCCGCTTTCAGCATTTCGATGTAGAGCCACTGCGCGACGGACGCCAGCCCTTCCGGTGTGATCTTTGCCGCGAAGCGATACATCAGATCGCGCCAGCTCCAGAAATTGTCGGTAGCGCCGGTGCCGGATGCGGCGCGATATTCGGTGAGGCCGGCCATCGCCCGCTGGAAGGCGTGCGAGTGGAGGTTCGGCATGCCGGGCAGCACGGGACCGGCGGCCTTTTGCACGCCGGCAGGCACGGCCGCCGAATCGGGCGTGACCGACTTCAAGATGCCGGTTGCGTCCCACTCCAGCAGCACGTTGCGGCGCCAGCCGTCCGGCAGGTACGCATGGTCGGCGAATAACGATTGCTTCGATTGCGTCATCTTCAGGCCTTAGTTCAATTCACGCCGCGTATAAACCGTCTCGCCCGAGCGCACGACCCGCGCGCACAACGGACGCCCTATCCAGTAAGCCAACTCCGCCAGCGACTCGACCGACCACACCGCGAAGTCCGCTGCGCGCCCTGCCTCCAGCGAACCGTGCGTATCCGCCTTGCCGAGCGCGCGTGCCGCGTGGGACGTCACGCCCTGCAGCACTTCGGGCACGGTCATGCGGAACAGCGTGGTCGCCATGTTCATCATCAGCAGCAGCGAGGTGGCGGGCGACGTGCCGGGGTTGCTGTCGGTGGCAATCGCGATCGGCACCTGATAGCGCCGCAGCAAGTCGAGCGGCGGCAATTGCGTCTCGCGGATGAAGTAGTACGCGCCAGGCAACAGCACGGCAACCGTGCCCGCTTCTTTCATCGCGGCGACGCCGGCTTCGTCGAGGAATTCGAGGTGATCCGCGGACAGCGCGTGGTGACGCGCGGCGAGAGCCGTGCCGCCGCCATTCGACAGCTGCTCCGCATGCATCTTCACCGGCAGCTTGTAGCGCTCGGCGGCTTCGAACACGCGCTCGCTCTGTGCAAGCGAAAAACCGATGCGCTCGCAGAACACGTCGACCGCATCGACGAGGCCTTCGCCGGCGAGCGCCGGCAACATCGTGTTGCAGACTTCTTCGATGTACGCGTCGGCGCGGCCTGCAAATTCAGGCGGCAATGCATGCGCGCCGAGAAAGGTCGTGTAGACCGACACCGGATAGCGTTCGCCCAGGCGGCGTGCGACGCGCAGCATCTTGCGTTCGCTCGCGAGGTCGAGGCCGTAGCCGGATTTGATTTCGACGGTTGTCACGCCTTCGGCGAGCAGCGGTTCGAGCCGCGCGGCGGATTGACGGAATAGCGACTCTTCGTCGGCCGCACGCGTGGCGCGCACCGTGGAGACGATGCCGCCGCCCTGCCGCGCAATCTCTTCGTAGCTGAGCCCGGCCAGACGCTGCGCGAATTCGTCGGCGCGCTGGCCGCCGTACACCAGATGCGTATGACAATCGACGAGACCCGGGCTCACCCACGCGCCGTGCAGATCTTCGCGCGGCCACGCGGCGTATTCGGCGGGCAGTCCGGAGGCTGCGCCGAGCCACGCGATCCGGCCGTCTTGCACGGCAATCGCGGCGTCGGGCAACGTGTGTTGGGGATCGCCCTGGGGGCAGAGTTTGAGGTGATGCCAGACGGTTTGCTTCATCGCGTGCTCTTTGCAGCTCGTTGCGTGTCTGTAGTGGTTCGCGGTGCGCTTGTTCTTCCAGCGTGGCCGCGAACCGTCGTCATCGTTGCGCGTAACGCAGGCTGATCGCGAGCAAGGCGCCCGCGCCTTCGACCGTGCATGACAGCGCGTTCGGCGTGTCGATGCGCAGCGTGTCGCCGGTATCGAGCGCGAACGGCTGAACCCCGGCGCCGAGCGAAATGGCAACCGGGCCGCTCGCGCAGAACAGCAGCACGACGTCGGCGGACAAGTCGCGCTGCGTACCGCCGCGCCATACTTCGACCTCGCCCGCCGCCGCGCCACGCCGCACCATCAGGTTGAAGTCGCGCGTCTCGCCGTCGACCAGACGCGCGTCGATGTGCGCTTCGCCCGCGAAACGCGCGATATCGAGCGGTTGCGTCAACGCATGCGTATTCAGCACGCTCGCGTGATCCGTTTCATCGAGCAACATACCCGCGCCGGACAACAGCACGAGCGTGCGGTCGATGCCCGCGAAACGCGAGAACGGCCCGGCCTGAGCCACGTCGGCCACGCTCACGCGCCACACGAACGTGTCGAGTCCGGCGCCTTCGGGAAACGCCGCCACTTCGCGCGTGATGCCGCCGCCGTTCTTCCATGGCGTCGCCACGAGGTCGGCGCCGCGGATCAGCGTGGTGCTGGCCGGCTGCGCCGTCGTGCCGTCACGCGTGCTGTGAGGCGTGCTGTGAGGCGTGCTGTGAAGCGTCACGATCAACGGCCCAGCATCGGCATATTCAGGCCTGCCTCGCGCGCCGTTTCCTGCGCGAGTTCATAGCCCGCATCCGCGTGGCGCATCACGCCGGTCGCCGGGTCGTTGAACAGCACGCGGCCGAGACGCTCTTTTGCCGCCTCCGTGCCGTCGGCCACGATCACGACGCCCGAATGCTGGCTGAAGCCCATGCCGACGCCGCCGCCATGATGCAGCGAGACCCACGATGCGCCGCCTGCCGTGTTCAGCAGTGCGTTGAGCAGCGGCCAGTCGCTCACTGCGTCCGAGCCGTCCTTCATCGATTCGGTTTCGCGATTCGGGCTCGCCACCGAACCGGTGTCGAGGTGATCGCGGCCGATCACGATCGGCGCCTTCAGCTCGCCGTTCTTCACCATTTCGTTGAACGCCTGGCCCAGACGATAACGATCCTTCACGCCGACCCAGCAGATCCGCGCCGGCAGCCCCTGGAACGCGATACGTTCGCGCGCCATGTCGAGCCAGTTGTGCAGATGCGGATCGTCGGGAATCAGTTCCTTGACCTTCGCGTCGGTCTTGTAGATGTCCTCCGGATCGCCCGACAGCGCGACCCAACGAAACGGACCCTTGCCTTCGCAGAACAGCGGGCGGATGTACGCCGGCACGAAGCCCGGGAAATCGAACGCGTTTTCGACGCCCATTTCCAGCGCCATCTGGCGGATGTTGTTGCCGTAATCGAGCGTGGCCGCGCCGCGTTCCTGCAGCGTCAGCATCGCCTGCACCTGCTTGGCCATCGACTGCTTGGCGGGCGTGACGATCGAATCCGGCGCGGTCTTCTGACGCTCGCGCCAGTCTTCGACGCTCCAGCCTTGCGGCAGGTAGCCGTGAATCGGATCGTGCGCGCTCGTCTGGTCGGTTACGCAATCCGGCGTGATGCCGCGTGCGACGCATTCGGCGAACACGTCGGCTGCATTGCCCAGCAGGCCGATCGACACCGGCTTGCCGGCCTGCTTCGCTTGTTCCAGCATGGCGAGCGCTTCGTCGAGCGTCTTCGCCTTCCTGTCGACGTAACGTGTCTTCAGACGGAAATCGATGCGCGTCTCGTCGCATTCGACGGCAATCATCGAGAAGCCTGCCATCGTCGCGGCGAGCGGCTGCGCGCCGCCCATGCCGCCGAGACCGCCCGTCAGAATCCAGCGGCCTTTCGGCTCGCCGTTGAAATGCTGGTTCGCCACCGAGAAGAACGTCTCGTAGGTGCCCTGCACGATGCCCTGGCTGCCGATGTAGATCCAGCTGCCCGCGGTCATCTGGCCATACATCATCAGGCCCTTGCGATCGAGTTCATGGAAGTGTTCCCACGTCGCCCAATGCGGCACCAGATTCGAATTCGCCAGCAGCACCCGCGGCGCATCTGCATGCGTGCGGAACACGCCGACCGGCTTGCCCGATTGAATCAGCAGCGTTTCGTCTTCGTTCAGATCCTTCAGCGACGCGAGGATCTGGTCGAAACAATCCCAGTTGCGCGCGGCACGGCCGATGCCGCCGTACACGACCAGCGCATGCGGATGCTCGGCGACTTCCGGGTCGAGATTGTTCTGGATCATCCGGTACGCGGCTTCCGCGATCCAGGTCTTGCAGATCTTTTCCGCGCCGCGCGGGGCGCGGATCGTGCGGCTCGGGTCCAGACGCGGGTCGATGTGTTTCGGGTTGTTCATGATGGCCCTCGGAATGCTTGAAGATGTTCGGGAAATGTTCGAAAAAAGCGGCGAAATCAGAAATGTCCGGTGAAGCGATAACGGCTGCCGGGATGCCAGAGATTGGCGATCGAGGCGACCTGGCTTTGCGACCACGTGCGCCGATGCAGCACGAGGCAAGGCTCGGTTTCGTCCATGGTCAGCAACTGGCGCGTAGCGGCGTCGGCGGCGAGCGCCTCGATGCGGTACTCCACGCGCTGCAACGGCGCCACTCTCACCAGATACTGATTCGGCGTGGTGTTCGTGAAGTCCTGCAACGCATACTCGGGCGCGACCGCCGGGTTCACCCAGCGCTCTTCGAGCTGCACCGGCTCGTCGTTTTCGGAATGCAGCACGCGCGAATGAAACACCGGGCTACCCTCGCTCACCTGCATTTCTTCGGCGAGCGATTCGTCCGCGATGGTTGCACCGATGTGCAGCACCTTCGCCTGATAACGATGACCGCGCGCGACGATTTCGTCGGAGATGCTGCGGATCGCCACCAGCGTCGATTCGTACTTGGGCCGGGCGACGAAGGTGCCCGAGCCCTGCACGCGAGTGAGGACCTGCTCCGAGGTCAGCTCGCGCAGCGCGCGGTTGACCGTCATGCGCGCGACGTTGAATTCGCGCGCGAGCTCGTTTTCGGAGGGCACCTGGTCGCCTTCAGCCCATTCGCCCGCATGGATGCGCGCGAGGATGAAGTCCTTGATGCCCTGGTAGGCCGGTGCGTTCATTGGCTTGTTCTGCCTGACTGAGTGCTGGGCGCCCGCTTACTGTTCGGACACGAACGAGAACGGGCTCAGCTTCGCGATCGTGCCGTCCTGCACGAGACGCGTCACGGCCGCGATATCGGGCGCGAAGTAATGATCGAGCTCGTAGTGCGCGACGTCCTTGCGCACCGCGTCCATCACTTTCTGCAGGCTCGGGCTGGTCTTATGCGGCGCGCGCAGATCCACACCTTGCGCGGCGGCGAGCAGTTCGATCGACAGGATGTTCGCGGTGTTCTCGGCAATGTCGCCCAGCTTGCGCGCGGCGAAGGTCGCCATCGACACGTGATCTTCCTGGTTCGCGGAAGTCGGCAGCGAATCGACCGAGGCCGGATGCGCGAGCGTCTTGTTCTCCGACGCGAGCGCCGCAGCCGTCACGTGAGCGATCATGAAGCCGGAGTTCACCCCACCGTCGCGCACGAGGAACGGCGGCAGGCCCGAGAGCGTCGCGTCGATCAGGAGCGCGATGCGGCGTTCGGCCAGCGCGCCGATTTCGGCGGCGGCGAGCGCCAGATTGTCCGCTGCGAACGCCACCGGTTCAGCGTGGAAGTTGCCGCCCGACAGCACTTCGCCGGTGTCCGGGAAAATCAGCGGATTGTCCGACACGGCGTTGGCTTCGATCAGCAGCACGTCGGCCGCATGGCGCATCTGGTCCAGACACGCGCCCATCACTTGCGGCTGGCAGCGCAGGCTGTACGGGTCCTGCACCTTGTCGCAATCGGCATGCGAGACGTTGATGCCCGAGCCCTGCAGCAGCGAACGGTAAGCGGCTGCCGCTTCGATCTGACCTCGATGGCCGCGCAGCTCCTGGATGCGCGCGTCGAACGGCTTGACCGAACCCGCCGCGGCGTCCACCGACAAGGCGCCCGCCACCAGCGCGGTGCGGTACAGGTCTTCGATCGCGAACATGTTGTAGAGCGCGAGCGCGGTGGAGGCTTGCGTGCCGTTCAGCAGCGCGAGACCTTCCTTGGCTTGCAGCGTGAGCGGCTTGAGGCCGACGAGCGCGAGGCCTTCGGTGGCCGGCATGCGCTCGCCCTTCGCGAACACTTCGCCGACGCCGAGCAGCACCGCCGACATATGCGCGAGCGGCGCGAGGTCGCCCGACGCGCCGACCGAGCCCTTGACCGGAATCACCGGCAGCACGTCGGCGTTGTACAGCGCAATCAGCGCTTCCATCACTTCGCGGCGGATGCCCGAGTGGCCGCGGCCGAGGCTCGACAGCTTCAGCGCGATCAACAGGCGCACGACCGGACGCGACATCGGCTCACCCACGCCGACCGCGTGCGAGAGCACCAGATTGCGCTGCAGCAGTTCGAGCTGGTCGCGGGGGATGTGCGTGCTGGCAAGGCGCCCGAAGCCCGTGTTGATGCCGTAGGCCGGTTCGCCCTTGGCGGCGATATCGGCCACGGCTTTCGCACAGGCGTCGATGGCGGCATGGCTGGCGGGATCGAGTTGCAGCGCGACGTGTTCGCGTGCGATCTGGCGCAGTTGCGGGAGGGTCAGGTAGCCGGGCTTCAGAATCATCATGGTTTTGTGTCCTGTCTATACAATTTGAAAGAAGTCTAGCGGCGTCGTCTTGTATATACAACTTGTTTTTGCAGGTTTCGGCCCAGGGCTTTCCATTAGGGCGGGATGCTTGCCTGGCGCTTGATATACAGCTTGCATAACGGTATGCCGCCAGAACCCTGACCCCGCGCGCCGGGGGCACCCGGCACGGCATTCGGTGCTTCACTCACATCAACTTGTCTATACACGTTACACGTTCAAAATGTCCCCAGACAAGCGGACAAAAAGATTTCGCGCGCCCGGCGCAGCCCGCCCGAACCTCGCCCCGCCGCCATGAGACAGGGTCCGGGCGCGCGCAGCCGGTTCAGTTCGTGATTGGCCACTCTTGGTCTGATTGTTGATTTCAAATCAAGATTGATTTGTTACTCAAGCGCTTTTTGCGAGAATCAAGACGACGGATACTGTTTTCCTGTCATCGCATTTCCACTCACAGGAGAACGTCTTGAAGATTTTCATCACCGGTGCAAGCGGCTTTATCGGCGGTTCCGTCGCGGCTCATCTGGTGCGCGCCGGCCATCGCGTGCGCGGTTTGATCCGCAAGCCCGAACACGCCGCCGAACTGCAGCGCCTCGGCATCGAACCCGTCATCGGCACGCTCGACGACCGCGCGCTGCTGATCAGCGAGGCGCAAGCGGCGGACGCCGTCATCAATGCCGCGAGCAGCGACCATGAAGGCGCCGTCACAGCGCTGATCGAAGGCCTTGCCGGCTCCGGCAAGCCGTTTCTGCACACGAGCGGTTCGAGCATCGTCGGCGATGCATCGGGCGGCGAAGCGGGCGAGGCGCGGATCTATCACGAAGACGCCCTGCCCGAGCCGGGCGCGGATAAAGCGGCACGTGTCGCGATCGACCGGCTCGTGCTCGACGCGGCGCAACAGAACATCCGTTCGGCCGTGCTGTGCAACACGCTGATCTACGGCAACGGCGCGGTGGCCGGCAGCGCGAGCGTGCAGTTGCCGCGGCTCGTGCGCCAGGCGCAGAAGAGCGGTGTGGTGCGGCATGTGGGCAGCGGCGGCAACATCTGGTCGAACGTGTATCTCGACGACGTCGCCGAACTCTATCGCCTCGCGCTGGAAAAAACGCCGGCCGGCACGTTCTATTTCGTCGAAAGCGGTGAAGCGTCGTTCCGCGACATGAGCGCCGCGATCGCCCGCGCGCTGAAGCTGGGCGCGCCGCAAGACTGGCCGCTTGAAGAAGCGCTGAAAGAATGGGGCTATGAAATGGCGTCGTACGGGCTCGGTTCGAACAGCCGGGTGCGCGGCGAGCGCGCGCGCAAGCTGCTCGGCTGGCAGCCTGGCCGCACATCCGTGATCGACTGGATCGAGCACGGCATGCTGGCCCACTAGGGGACTTCCTCCCCGGGGCGCCCCCCAAGAGGACTTCCTCCGGTGCGCCCCCTAAGGGGGCTTCCTCCGGGGCGTAAGCCATGTAAGCGCCGGCGTTGCGAATACGTAAGCTCGGCTCGTTAGAATCGCGCGAAATTAATAGCGCGATTCGACAATCCGGGTCGCGCGCAAGCCCGGGGTTGATCGATGAACTTGGTGCTGAACTTCGACTGGCTGACCAATTTTCTGGCGATTCTTTTCGTCGTGGCGTGCCTGTACGATGCACGCTACGACGAATACGGCACGCTGACCCTGTCGGCGGCCGCGATGAGCCTCGCCGTGATGGCGATCGAAGTCTTCCTCAGGCCAGCGTTCGAGATGGCGCTATAAGCGTCAAACCGCGACTTCCGGCGGCGCCCGGCGAAAGCCCCGCGTGAGCCAGCCCAGATAGCACAGCCCCGCCACGAACCACGCCGCGCCGAGCACCAGCGCGGTCTTCTCCAGGCTCACCAGCAGCCATACGTCCGCGATTGCGCCGGCCAGCGGAAACAGCAGGCCGCCGATCACCCCCATTGCATGCGCGCCGCCCTTCGCATTGAAGAACTGGCGGATCACGCACAAATTGACCGCGGTGAACGCGAGGAATGCGCCGAAGTTGATGAACGAGGTCGACGTCGCCACGTCGAGCTTCAATGCGACCAGCCCCACCGCGCCGGCAATCGCGATGTTCAATGCCGGCGTCTTGAAGCGGGGATGCACGAAACCGAAGATGCGCCTCGGCAGCACCTCGTCACGGCCCATCGCATACAGCAGACGCCCCACGCTCGCCTGCGCCGAGATGCCCGAGGCGAACTGAGCGAGAATCAGGCCGGCCAGAAACACCGTCACGAAGATATCGCCGCCCACTTTGCGCGCGACTTCGAACGCCGCCGAATCGGGGTCCTTGAACACCGCGCCCGGATGCGCCAGTTGCACCGTGTACGCGGCGATCACGAAGATCGCGCCGCCGATCAGCGCAATCAGCACGATCGCGCGCGGCATGGTCTTCTCAGGCGCAACGGTTTCTTCAGTCAGCGTGGAGACCGCGTCGAAGCCGAGATACGAGTAGGCGGCAATCGCGGCGCCGGCCATCGTCGCCGAGAACGGCACGTGCGGCTTGAAGAATGGCTCGGCTGAAATCAGGCCGCCGGGGCCGGCGGCTGCCGTCACGTAGTGGCAGCACAGCACGACGAACAACGCGACGATCGCCAATTGCACCACCATCAGCACGATGTTGAAGCGGTTCGCGAGTTCGATGCCGAGAATGTTCAGCGCGCTCGTCAGCACAATGAACGCAACGATCCAGATCCAGCTTGGAATGTGCGGAAACGCGGCGCTCAGGTACGCGGCGCCGATCAGCCAGATCACCATCGGCAGAAAGAAGTAATCGAGCAAGGTGGCCCAGCCGATCATGAAGCCCAGATGCGGATTGAAGGTCTTGCGCGTGTACGTATAGGCCGAACCGGCCACCGGAAAGAGCCGCGCGAGCTTGCCGTAACTAAGCGCGGTGAACACGATCGCGACCAGGGCGATCAGATACGCGAGCGCGGCGGTGTCGTTGCTGGCGCCCGCGAGCACGCCATAGGTGCCGTAGACGATCAGCGGTGCCATATAGGCCAGTCCGAACAGCAATACCGAAGGCAGGCCGAGCGTGCGCTTCAGATGCGCGGCCTGTGTGTCTGGGCGTTCTGCGGTGGATGAAGGGGTCATGCGATGTCTCCTCAGGCGAATGGGCGAGCGTCGCCGCGAGCGGCGCAGGTGCCGCCCGGTCGAGTCTCGGGTTCTATCAATCAGACTTGCCGGATGCGCGGGTTGCACGCCTTGCGGGTTTTCCTAAGTACGGCTCGAAGTGCAGCCCGGAATGCGGTTCGCCGCGCGCCTTAAGGTGCGCGGATCACCCGCGCACGTGCTCCCCGCTCGCCTTCCACGGTGGCGAGATCGAGCGCGATGCGCGTGTCGTGCAGATAACGGTAATGTTCACGCGCGCCCTCCAGACGCGCCGGATCGAGCGTGGCGCGCAGCACTTTCTCGCCGGCGCCCGCGTCGCACACCACGTCGCCGAACGGGTCGATCAACGCCGATTCGCCGGGGAACGTGAGATCGCCGTCGCCCGAACCCGTGCGGTTGACGAGCGCGGCGAACATCTGGTTCTCCATGGCCCGCGCAACGATCGCACGGCGATGCACGGGTCCGAACGGGTCCATATTGCCGTTGGTCACGATCAGCAGATCCGCGCCGAGCGAGGCGACCGCGCGCGCCGTTTCGGGAAACTCGATGTCGTAGCAGATCAGCATGCCGACGGTCATGCCTTTGAAGCTGCACACTTCGTAACGGTCGCCCGTTTCGAACACGCCGACGTCCGACGCCCAGAGATGCGTCTTGCGATAGCGCAGCGCGATGTCGCCGCGTTCGTCGACCAGCACCGTGGTGTTGAAAAAGCGGCTGCCGTCGCGCTCGGCGAGACCTACCGCGACCGCCACGCCCGCTTCACGCGCGGCACGACGCACCGTGGTCAGCGACGGCCCGTCGATCGATTCGGCGATTTCACCGATGTTGTGCCGCGTCGGGAAACCCGACAATGTGGCCTCGGGAAAGACGATCAGCTCCGTGCCGGGCGCGCGGTGCGCGATGGTGTCGAGCACGCGCCGCAAGTTTGTGGCGGTGCCGCTGTCTTCGATCGGGATCTGCGCGAGTTCGAGTTGAATCAATTTTGTCTCCTGTCCTTGCCGCCCCGCTTCGCGTTAAATGGCGGCTGCTGTGAGCCCCTTGCGATCAGGTCGGGCCTATTATTACCAGACATATTTTTGTTCGTAATCACCCGGCTGGGTTACCCTCAACGGAGCACGCATGGAACTCGAATGGCGCGATCTGGCGTTTCATCGGGAGATCGGTGCGGTCATCGAAGCACTCGATAGCGCGCAATTCTGGACCCGCCTTACGCGCGCGCTCGAACGCTATGTCGCGTTCGACAACTGGGTCGCGCTGCGCTTCACGCGAGAAGCCGCGCCGCTCGTATGCGCCGAATCGCCGACGCCGGACGGCGCGGTGGATGTGATGTTCCAGGACTATCTGGCCGCGCTCTATCAACTCGACCCGTTCTATCTCGCCGCCATCGAAAAGCCCGCGTCGGGCTTCGTCACCCTTGCCGACGTCGCGCCCGACAACTTCACGATGACCGATTACTACCAGCGCTACTTCAGGAAGAACATCGTCGGCGACGAAGTACATTTCAACTACATGATCGACGCGCGGCACACGCTGGCGTTCTCGCTGGGCGCAACGCAGCGCTACGGCGAGCGCGATCTCACGATGCTCGCCTCATGCGCGCCGTGGGTGATCGCGCTGATGCGGCAGCGCCTGCCGTACGAGGCGTTCGACACATCGGGCGCGTCATCGAACCTCGCGGCGACGGAAACAGAAACGCTCGCGCCGACCGACGCGCCAGCCTACGCGGCGCGCTTCGAACAGGTATCGTCGGTGAGCGGCCGCGCGGCGCTCACCGCACGCGAAGTGGAAGTGGCCATGCTGACGCTGAGCGGATTCTCGACGCGCGCAATCGCGGAAAAACTGACGATCTCGTTCGAGACCGTGCGCGCGCACAAGAAGCACATCTATACGAAGCTGAGCGTCAATTCGCAGTCGGAGCTGTTCGCGCTGTTTTACGAGGCGGGACGCAAAGGCGCGTGACGACCCGCTTTTTCAAGCAGGGATGCGCGTGCCGTCTGATGCGTCGACAAGATTCAGCGGGGAGGGAGCGGGCAAAAAAGATACGCGGCGTATCGCAGACAAACCCTGCAACGTGCCGCGTCAAGGTGGAGAACAACCGACTACTCGTTCGAGCAAAGCAGCCGGAAGTGACCGCCCCGCTCTCGCGCTACCGCAACATTCAACAACCTCAGATCGCCCAGCCGCCGACATAGAAACCGACCAGCACAACAGCGATCGCGACGGTGCCGACGTTCAGCTTGCGATACTCGCCGCTCACCACGCGGCCGATCACCAGCGTCGCGAAGCCGAGCATGATGCCCGTCACGATGTTGGCCGTCAGCACGATGAACACCGCGCACATGAGGCCCGACATCGCGTCGACCATGTCGTCCATATGCAGCTTGCTGACGTTGGACAGCATCAGGAGCCCCACGTACATCAGCGCCGGCGCGGTCGCATACGAAGGCACCAGGCCGGCAAGCGGCGAGAAGAACATCACCACCAGAAACAGCAGACCGACCACCGCCGCCGCCATCCCCGTCTTCGCACCGGCTGCGACGCCGACCGTCGATTCGATGTACGCAGCCGCCGGTGCGCCGCCGAGCAGTCCCGAGAAAATCGAGCTCAGCGAGTCGGCCGTCAACGCACGACCACCGTTGATGATGCGGCCGTTCTCGTCGAGCTGGCCCGCTTGTCCGGCGACGGCGCGGATCGTGCCAGTGGCGTCGAACACCGCGGTCATCACCAGTGCCAGCACGCTGGGCAAGACCGCCATCGACAGTGCGCCTTTGATGTCCATCGCGCCGATCAGCGAAGCATGGCCCGGCGCGCTCAGCGACGGCAGCGCGAATACGCCATGGAACGCCACCGCCGGATCGATCAGCAATCCGATCGCCGAGATCGCGACGATCACGATCAGGATCGAACCCGGCACGCGACGGCGCACCAGACCGAAGATCGCGGCCAGACCCGCCACCGACATGATCGCCGGCAACGCCGTGATATGGCCGAGCGACACCGGCAACCCGGCGCCCGGATTCTTGACGACGAGACCGACATCGTTCGCGGCGATCAGCAGCAGGAACAGGCCGATACCGATGCCCGTGCCGTGCGCGATGCCCGTCGGCAGATTGCGCAGGATCCAGGACCGCACGCCCGTTACCGAGATCCCGGTAAAGACGACGCCCATCAGGAACACCGCGCCGAGCGCGACGTTCGGATGCAGGCCCTTGCCGAGCACGAGACCGAACGCAGTGAACGCGGTCAACGAGATCGCGCAGCCGATTGCGATCGGCAGACGCGCCCACGCGCCCATCAGCAGCGAGCCGAAAGCGGTGGTCAGGCACACGGCGACGAACACCGCGCTGGTATCGAAGCCCGCTTTGCCGAACATGCCCGGCACGACGAACACGGAGTAGACCATCGCGAGGAAGGTCGTAATACCCGCGACGATTTCCTGACGCTGCGAACTGCCGCGCGAGGAGATTTCGAAGTAGCGGTCGAGAAAGCCCTTTCCGTCGAATGATTCGGCGCCGACTTCGGAAATCGGTTGGGCGTGGGGTTCCATCATGATGAGTGCCTCCTTTATCAGCGTACTGAAACGGCCGTCGATCCGGCCGCCATCAGGTTCGTCTCGTTGAGTTTGTCTAATCTTCTTTTGCTGTCCCGAAATGTAGGCCAACACAAATATGTCTCCAATCGCATGAATGGCATGCTCGACATGTCACGATGCTTATATCGTTCAGGCGACGGCCGATCGCGCGCGCAGTCCGCGCGTTTACACCTACGGTTTGCCATCGAATGGCGAAGCGGGTTTTTTGTTTCTCGCAGTTTTTTCTGCGGTTTTGAGGGGCTGAACGAGGTGCTAAAGGACGAAAGGCGGCACGAACCGTGCGTGCAGCGGACCTGCCGGATGGCCTGCAAAAGCGGCCGGCCCGGCGTCGCGGGTTACACTCTGGCCCGTAACAGTCTTGATTGCGCGCCTTGACGCGCGCCTTAATTGCGGCGGCCCACAGTGCTCGTCCGCACTGGTCCATGGAGTCCTTCTTGATGAGTGGCGGTTTCGCACGTCCTGCCTGGCGTCTTCTGATTCTTGCTGTGTTCGCAATGCTCGCGCTGTCCGGTTGCAGCCTGCTGTGGGGTCCGGTGCAGGCGCCGATCGTCGAAGCCACGGTCATGCCCGTCGAACCCGCGAGCGCGCCGGTAGCCGCCTCCGAGCCGGAACCGGCCGAGACCGAAACGGCCGGGCCCGAGCAGCCGCAAAAGCCGAAGAAGCCGGTCGTCAAGCCTCACAAGGTCGAACCTCCGCCGCCGGTCGCCGCGCCCGCGCCCGCGCCGCCGCCTCCGCCGCCCCCGCCGCTGATCGTGTTGCGCACGATCGAGCGCAACGAAGCGCACGGACTGCTCGATAGCCCGGTGCAGAAACCCGACGGCAAGGTGGTCGGCCGCGCGGTCGACATGCTCACGGACGCGGGCGGCAAGCCACGCGAGATGGTGGTCAACCTGCAGGGTTTCCTCGGCGTCGGCGATCGCAAGGTGAATTTCCCGTGGAGCGCGTTCCGCTTCACGCCGACCGCGAAGACCGCGCCGATCACGCTCACCGCACCGGCCGTGCCGGCGCCCGCGGTCAAGTCCAACGTCGCGCAGTTGCCGTTGCTCGACGCGACCGTCGAGCGTTCGAACGGCGCCAAGGTTGGCCGCGTGATCGACGTGCTGATCGACGGCAACGCGCAACCGCAAGCCGTCGTGCTCGACGTCAACGGGATGGTCAGCACGGAGCGGCGCACGATTGCCGCGAACTGGTCGGCGCTGCGCTTCGTCACCAAAGACAAGGAACTGCATCCGCTGATCGATCTGAGCGACGCGCAGATCAACGCGACGCCGCCTTACGCCAGCGACAAGCCGATCCGCGCGGTGTCGCCCGCGCCGCCGCCCGCGCCCGCGCCTGCACCCGCCCCGGCGGTAGCGGCCCCGGCGGCGCCGGCCACTGCCACGGCGGTTTCCAGTGCACGGGTGACCCGATGACGGGCCGCACTCTGGTCACTGCGCGCAGCCTGCGCGCGCTCGATTGGCTGAACTTCTTCGTTGCCAATGTGCAGACGGGTTTTGGGCCGTTCATCGCGTCGTACCTTGCGTCGCACAAGTGGACGCAGGGCGAGATCGGTATGGCACTCTCGGTCGGCACCATCAGTGCGATGGTGAGCCAGGTGCCGGGCGGCGCCGCGGTCGACGCATTGCGCAACAAGAAAGGCGCCGCCGCCTGGGCGATTTTCGCGATCATCTTCAGCGCGGTGCTGCTGGCCGCGAGCCCAACCGTGCTGCCCGTGATCGTCGCCGAGGTATTCCACGGCTTCGCCAGTTGCATGCTGACGCCCGCGCTCGCGGCGATCTCGTTCGCGCTGGTCGGACGTGCAAATCTTGGCGACCGGCTCGGGCGCAACGCGCGCTGGGCGTCGATCGGCAGCGCGGTCGCGGCCGGGTTGATGGGCGTATTCGGCGAATACTATTCGCCGCGAGCCGTCTTCTGGCTGACTGCGGCGCTCGCGCTTCCTGCGCTCTTTGCGTTGACGATGATCCAGCGCACCGACACGGTGGAACTGCCGAAGGCCGCACCCACGCCGGCACAGATCGAACGGCGCGAGAGCTTGCGCGAGTTGCTGCGCGACAAGCGCATGCTGCTGTTCGCTGCGTGCATCGTGCTGTTCCATTTGTCGAATGCGGCGATGTTGAATCTTGCCGCCGGCGAGGTGACGGCCGGCATGGGAGACAACGTTCAGCTCGTGATTGCTGCCTGCATCATCGTGCCGCAGGCGATTGTGGCGATGATGTCGCCGTGGGTCGGGCGTTCCGCCGAGCGATGGGGACGCAGGCCGATCCTGCTGCTCGGGTTCTCTGCTCTGCCGATACGGGCGTTGTTGTTTGCCGGGATCAGCAGCCCTTATTTGCTCGTGCCGGTGCAGATGCTGGACGGCTTGAGCGCTGCCGTGTTCGGCGTGATGCTGCCGTTGATTGCCGCCGATGTGGCCGGCGGCAAGGGACGATACAACCTCTGTATCGGGCTGTTCGGGCTGGCGGCGGGGATTGGGGCCACGTTGAGCACAACGGCTGCCGGGTTCATTGCCGATCACTTTGGCAATGCCGTGAGCTTTTTTGCGCTGGCGGCGGCCGGCGCGATGGCCGTGCTGCTGGTCTGGGCAGCGATGCCCGAGACGCGCGATGCGGCGGCCGATGATGAAACGGCCGCTGTGCCTGACGGGGGGAAGCCGGCGAAAAGTTAGGCTGGTTTTTTTGCCTTTGGCGGCAAATTCAGACACCCCCGTCAAAGGCAAAAACAAGCCTCAATCGATAGCTTGTCCCGCGGTCTCCCGCATAAACGGAAGCGGCAACAACGACACCACGCCACATCCAATCAGATACCACGCCGGCGCCAGATTATTCCCGGAAACCTGAATCAGCCAGGTGGCGAAAAACTGCGCAAACCCGCCAAAAATCGACACACCCAGACAATAAACAATCGACATCCCCGTAGCGCGAATCTCGCGCGGAAACAGCTCCGGCAGCATGACGATATTGGGCACGGCGGTAAAAGCCACGAACACCGCCAGCACGGCAACGACCGACAACAACACAGGCACCGTCGGCGACGCATTGATGATCATGAACGCGGGATACACCGCCACGATCAACAGCGCGCGAGCCACCCACAACACCCGCTTGCGTCCGACGCGATCGGACAACGCCCCCGCGAACGGCGAGCAGATCACCGTGACAACCGCCGCGGTCCAGGCGGCCCATAACGCCGACGACATCGGCAAATGCAGAATCCGGATCGCGTAAGTGGAGAGATAAAACAGCACGATATAGTTGGCCGCTGTCCCGCCGATAGTCGTCAGCACGCCCGTCGTAATCACCCGCGAATGGTCGCGAAACAACTTGCGCACCGGTTGCGCGGCAGGCATCGAATCCGCCTGAACCGTACCGTCTTCGACGCCCGGCAGCGTCTCATCCAGATGCCGCCGGATATAGATGCCGATCGGACCCATCGCCATGCCGATCACGAACGGCACCCGCCAACCCCAGCTTTCGAGCGCGGCCGTCGACAACGCCGCCGCCAGCGCAACGCCGAGCAAGGAGCCGCAGACCGTGTTCAATCCCTGGCTCACGAACTGCCAGCTGCCATAAAAACCGCGCGTCCTGTCGCTGCCGTATTCGAGCAGCAGCGAAGTCGATGCGCCAATCTCGCCGCCCAGCGCAAAACCCTGAATCAGCCGCGCGAGAATCACCAGCAGCGGCGCGGCCACGCCAATCGCCGCGTAAGTCGGCGCAAACGCGATGATCGCCGAGCCGAGCGTCATCAGCCACAGCGTCAAACTCATCGCGGCCTTGCGGCCTGCGCGGTCCGCATACGCGCCCAGCACGATGCCGCCCACCGGCCGCATGATGAAACCCACGCCGAATGTGCCGACCGCCAGCATCAGTTGCGCAAGCTGGCCTTCAACCGGGAAATACAGCTTGCCGATGATGGTCGCGAAGAAACTGTAGATCGTGAAATCGAAGAACTCGAGTCCGTTGCCAAGCGTGATCGCGGCGATCGCTTTCACGTGGCTCGTGCGCTGAACGGGCTGCGCGGCCAGTGTGTCCTGCATGTCGGCGCCCGTGGGTTGCGGTGTAGCGGAATAGTCCATCTGTGTCTCCATCGTGTCCCCCCTGCTGATGGGCGGCTCTGCGACCGCCTGCGTTCGATCTGCGTACGATCGCAGCTCACTCAGACGAGGAACGTCTGTGCGAGCCGCACCCAATAGGCCGCGCCGGTGGCAAGGCAGGCATCGTTGAAGTCGTAACCGGGGTTGTGCACCATGCAACCGCCCTCGCCGTCGCCATTGCCGATGATCAGGTAGCTGCCGGGGCAACGCTCCAGCAGGAACGCGAAGTCCTCGCTGCCGGTGAGCGGCTGCATATCGGCAATCAGGCCGTCTTCACCGAGCCAGTCGAGTGCGACTTGCCGCGCGAGGCCGGTCATGTCGGCGTCGTTGACGAGCACCGGGTAGCGGCGCTGATAGTCCACCTGCGCCCGCGCGCCGAACACCGCTGCCTGTGCGCACGCCACCGCCGTGATGCGCTCCTGCAAATAATCGCGAACCTCGGGCTTGAGCGCACGCACCGACAAACGCATCTCCGCGGTTTCAGGAATCACGTTGGGCGCAACGCCCGCGTGAATCGCGCCGACGGTGATGATCGCCATGTCGAGCGGCGCGATATTGCGCGACACGATGGCCTGCAACGCCAGCACGATCTGCGCGCACACCACCACCGGATCGACCGCCTTATGCGGCACCGCGCCGTGACCGCCGCGGCCGGTCACGGTGATGATCACCGTATCGGACGACGCCATGAACGAGCCCGCTAGGAAGCCGAACTTGCCCGTGGGAAAGCCAGGCATGTTGTGCATCGCAAAGACTGCGTCGCAAGGAAACTGATCGAACAGGCCGTCTTCGAGCATTTTCTTCGCGCCGGCCTGGCCTTCTTCGGCAGGCTGGAAAATCAGATTGAGCGTGCCGTCAAGGCACTTTTGCTGCGCGAGATGTTTGGCCGCGGCCAGCAGCATCGCCGTGTGGCCGTCGTGGCCGCAAGCGTGCATCTTGCCGGGCACCTTGCTCGCATACGGAAGACCGGTGGTTTCGTGGATCGGCAGCGCGTCCATGTCGGCGCGCAAGCCGAGTGTGCGCGTGCCCTTGCCGACTTTCAGCTGCCCGACAACACCGGTGCGGCCCAGCCCGCGATGCACGGTGTAGCCCCACGCCTGCAGGCGCTCCGCCACCAGGTCGCCGGTGGCGAACTCTTCGTAGGCCAACTCGGGCTGCGCATGAATGCGATGGCGCAGCGCGATCATTTCGTCTTCGAGTTCGGCGATGCCCGCCGGGATGGCCATGGTGTTCACGATGTCGTCTCCGTCTATGAAAGCGTGGACCGAGCATAGCGACGCCGATTTTCCAGCGGCAGGCGTAGAATCGTTGCGGCAGCAACCTATGGTTGCCACCTCCCTAACACTTTGTCAGATGAAACTGCATCAACTCAGTACCTTAGCGGCGATTGCGGATACCGGCAGTATCCGGGCGGCAGCCCGCTCGCTCGACCTGTCGCCGGCCGCCGTCACCAAGGCGATGCGCGAACTGGAGGCCGATCTGCACGCGCCGCTGCTGCTGCGCGGCGCAAGCGGCGTCGCGTTCACCGAGTTCGGCCGCGCGCTGGTCGTGCACGCGCGGCTCGTGCTGGGTCAATTGCAGCGCGCCGAAGCGGAGATCGAAGCGCTGCGCGGCGCGGCGGCCGGCAAACTGTCGATCGGCGTCACGCCGTGGGTCGCGCTGACGTTTCTGCCGCCTACCGTGCAGCGGTTCCGGCAACGCATGCCGCAAGTGCAGCTGGAATTTTTCGAAGGCTTGCTGGCGGTCGTGCAGCCGCGCTTGCGCGACGGCAGCCTCGACTTTTCGATCGGCCGCCCGCCCCCTGCATCGCCGCAATCGGAATTTCACAACGTGCCGCTCTTTTCCACGCATTCGGCCGTGGTCGCGCGCCGCGATCATCCGAAGGCCGGTTGCCGCACGCTGCTCGAACTGGAAGACGCGGAATGGGTGCTGAACTGGGACCCGGCGAGCCGCGAGTCGATTGCGGACAATCTGTTCCGCAAGCGCGGCATGAAAGTGCCGCACACGATCCATCTCGCGCATTCGCTCGCGATCGTACTCGGCTTGCTCGCGCAAACGGACATGCTCAGCATCTTCCCGTGGCCGCTCGTCGAGGTGAGCATCGCGAAGGAGAAGTTGTGGGCGCTGCCGCTGCGCGAAACGGTCGATGAAACCACCGTCAGCATCACGTCACGCCGCGGCGCGCCGACGAGTCCCGCGGCCACCTGTTTTCTCGATTGCTTGCGTGAAGTGATCGACGAAGGGGCGCGCTCGCAGGACCCCGAGCAGCGCCGCCTGTTTCATTCGATCGAACTGCTGCTTTAGGCGAGGCGCTTAAGCGGCGTAACCCACCACGCCCTTGATCTCCAGAAAATCCTCGAGACCGAACTCGCCATACTCGCGGCCATTGCCCGATTGCTTGAAGCCGCCGAACGGCGCGTCGGGACTGTAGTCCGCGTAGTTCAGATAGATCGTGCCGGTACGCAAGCGCTTCGCCACCGCACGCGCGTGCTCGATCGAACTGGATTGCACGTAGCCGGCGAGACCGTAGAGGCTGTCGTTGGCCATCGCGATCGCTTCGTCTTCGGAGTCGTAGGCGAGGATCGACAGCACCGGACCGAAAATCTCCTCACGCGCGATCGTCATATCCGGCGTGACGCGGCCGAACACCGTGGGCTTGACGAAATAGCCCTGGCCCGCACCTTCGGGACGCCCCGGGCCGCCGGCCACGAGCGTCGCGCCCTCTTCCACGCCGGCGCCGATCAGCCGCTGGATCTTGTCGAACTGCTGCTCGCTGATGACCGGCCCGAGATCGGTACCCTTCGCATCCGCCGGGCCGACCACCAGCGCTTCAGCCGCTTCCTTCGCATACGCCAGCGCTTCGGCTTCGCGTGCACGCGGCACGAACATGCGCGTGGGCGCATCGCACGACTGGCCGCTGTTGTCGAAGCAGGCGCGCGCGCCGCGCAGCACGGCTTCCTTCAGATCGGCGTCCTCGAGAATCAGATTGGCCGATTTGCCGCCCAGCTCCTGATGCACGCGCTTGACCGTATCCGCCGCTGCCTTCGCGACCTGCACGCCCGCGCGCGTCGAGCCGGTGAACGACATCATGTCGATGTCCGGATGACGCGACATCGCCTCGCCCACGGTACGGCCCTCGCCGTTCACGAGGTTGAAGACGCCGGCCGGCACGCCCGCTTCGTCGAGGATTTCGGCGAACAGCAGCGCGCTCATCGGCGCCAGTTCCGAAGGCTTGAGCACCATCGTGCAGCCGGCCGCCAGCGCCGGCGCGACCTTGGTGGTGATCTGCAAGGCCGGCCAGTTCCACGGCGTAATCAGCCCGCATACCCCGACCGCTTCCTTGCGGATCAGGATGCTGTTCTTCGTGTACTCGAACTCGAAGGTATCGAGCGTGCGGATCATCGTTTCCAGATGCGCGACGCCGGTCCACGCCTGTGCGTCGTTCGCGTATTGCAGCGGCGCGCCCATCTCGCGGCTGATCGCATGCACCATGTCGTCGTAGCGTTTGCGGTACACGTCGAGAATCGCCTGCAGCAAGTCGATGCGCTGCGCGATTGTCGTGTCGCTATACGCCGGGAAGGCGCGTTTCGCAGCCGCCACGGCGCGCTCGACATCCGCGGCGCTGCCCAGCGATATCTGCGCAAACGCGGCGCCGGTGGACGGATCGATCACGTCGAGCGCAGCGGGTTCGAGCGAGTCGGCCGGTACGACAGGGTCGACCCACTTGCCGTCGATGTAGAACCGTTTGGCGTGTTGCATGGGCTTGTCCTTTACATGAATGGTTTGGATCAGACGTCCAGTCAGCGTCACCACCACTGCTTCACTACTGCTCGATAAGGAACCGCACCCCGTAAGGTGCGGGTTTTTTATATTGGCAGCAATAAAAACTTGCTGCCGCCGCGGCCCCGGTCATTACATCGGAAAGCCCAGCGCCTTGATCGATTTGATCCACAGACGGCGCCAGCCGCCGCGACGCCGAACCCAAACTCAGACCTGCCCTCAGCTCGCGCGCCGCCGCTTGGCCGCCGCCAGGGTGGGCAGCGGAATCGGCACTGCGCCGGACACGCCCTGCTCGATCAGAAAATCGCGGAACAGGCTGGCGACATGCGGCAAGCGTTTATCGGACACGTGCATCACATACCAGTCGCGCTCGATCGGATTGGCGGGCAACGGCAGCAACGCGAGCAAGCCGGCCTGAAACTCCAGCGAACAGGCATGCAGCGACAGAAACGCGATACCCAATCCCGCTTCGACCAGTTGCTTGATCGCCTCGTTGCTCGACAGCTCAGAACCGATATGCAGTTTGTGACCGGCTTGCCGAAACAGATTCTCGACAGTCGAGCGTGTGCCCGAGCCCCGCTCTCGCACGAAGAGATTCGCGCTTTGCAGGTCGTCGAGCGACAGACGCTTTTTTTTCATCAGCGCATGCGCGGGCGAGGCGACGAACGCCATCGGATGCTTCGCGAACGCGGTGGCCACCGTGCGCAATTCGCGCGGCGCGCTGCCCATCACCGCGAGATCGATCTCGTGCGTGGCGAGCATGCGGATGATGTCGGCGCGATTGCCGACCTTGAACTGCACCTTCACTTGCGGGCGCAATTCGGTGAAGCGCACCAGAAACGGCGGGATCAGATATTCCGCGGTGGTGATCGCGCCGATCCGCAGGGTGCCGCCCTGCTCTCCGTGCAACGCGGCCAGATCGTCCGCCGCGCCGTTCCATAGATCGAGAATCTCCAGCGCGTAGCGAGCGAGGATTTCGCCCGCCGCCGTCAATTGCACGCCACGGCCGACCCGCTGCAATAGCGGCGCGCCGGCGGCGTCTTCGAGCAGACGCAGCTGCAGCGATACCGCCGGTTGCGTGAGGCGCAACTCTTCCGCCGCGCGCGACACGCTGCCGAGTTTCGCGACGGTATGCAAGGCCTTCAATTGACGGAACGTGGCTGCCTTTAACATAAGTCCTAACCTATATGTTCTTCATAAACATTAAATTGTGCTGCTGATTAGGCCGATTCTATACTGGCCCTGACAGATGAGGTCCGCGCATGGTTTGTACGGCGCGTCGACAGGTTGACGGCGTCTGCGGCTCATTGTGAATAACCAGTGCGGATAAGCAGCTCGGATAAGCAGCTCGGATAAGCAGTTCGAATAACTTCGGGAGGATACGGATCATGGGCGCAGTCGATCGGCAAGCATGCTCTACAGCAGCAGAGCTCACGCGAAGCGCGGCACACAGGATCGTGATCGTCGGCGGTGGCGTCGGCGGCCTTGGGCTCGCTACGCGTCTGTCCGAAACGCTCGGCCGCGAGGGGCTCGCGAAGATCGTGCTGGTCGACCGCTGGCCGACGCATTTCTGGAAGCCGTTGCTGCACGAAGCCGCTTCCGGCCAGCTCGATCCAGCCACGCATCAGCTGCAATACGCAGTGCAGGCGCAGCGGTACGGCTTCGAATTCGAACAGGGTGAACTCGCGGCGCTCGATCGCGCGCAACAGCACATTACCGTGAACGCGCTGCACGACGCCGACGGCCGCGAAATCCTGCCCGCGCGTCAGCTTGGGTTCGATACGCTGGTGCTGGCAATGGGCAGCGTCACGCAATATTTCGGCGTGCCCGGCGCGGCAGA
Source organism: Paraburkholderia lacunae (assembly GCF_003353175.1). Taxonomy (GTDB): domain Bacteria; phylum Pseudomonadota; class Gammaproteobacteria; order Burkholderiales; family Burkholderiaceae; genus Paraburkholderia; species Paraburkholderia lacunae. Next base: position 194,756 of record NZ_QHKS01000010.1, read on the forward strand.
ACACGCATTGCCGCTCGAATCGGTCGCGCATGCGGAAGCGTTCCGCCGCAAGCTGCTCGACACCTGTCTCCGCGCGAACCATGCGCGCCGCGCTCGCACTTCGCAGGCGCACACCCCCGTGTCGATCAACATCGTCGGCGCGGGCGCGACCGGCGTCGAACTCGCCGCGGCCCTGCGCGACACCGTGCGTTTGCTGAAGCGCTATAGCCCGTTCGCACTCGATCCGGTGCATGACTTTCGCATCCGTCTGATCGAAAGCGGCCAGCGTGTGCTGCCCGGGTTGTCCGACACGATTTCGACACGCGCGCAACGGATGCTCGAGAACCTCGGCGTCGAAGTATTGATCGCGACGCGCGTCACCGAAGTGCGCGCCGACGCTGTGTTGACCGACGACGGCGCGCCGCTCGCGAGCGACATCGCGATCTGGACCGCGGGTATCGCGGGGCCGCCGGTGTTGCGCACGCTGGACGGCATCGCGGTCAATCGCAACGCCCAGGTGCTGGTGAACCGCACGCTACAGTGCACGAACGACGCGAACCTATTCGGGCTAGGCGATTGCGCGGCCTGCCCTTCTGACACCGCGGGTGCGTTTCTGGCGCCGCGCGCCCAGGTCGCGCATCAGCAGGCGCTGTTCCTTGCGCGGGCGTTGAGGTGTCGGGTGGCCGGCGAGGCGTTGCCCGAGTTCGCGTATCGCGACGCCGGCACGCTGGTCGGTTTTGGCCGTGAAGGCACGATCGGCAGCCTGAGCAGCAGCTTGCTGACGCGGCCGGTGTTCGTCGACGGCTGGCTGGCAACGGCCGTCTACAAGCTCATCTACCGCCGCCACGTGATGACGCTGACCGGCTTCGCTCGCATGGCGCTCGATACGGCGAGCCACTGGTTGCGCAGGCGCGTGCATCCGGTGATCCGGCTGCACTGAAGCCGGCAAGCTTCGACAAGCGCCGCGGATCTGCTTCGGAAGGGCCGCGGGCGGCCTCAGTCGAGAAACTCGGCCGCCCGTTGACGCAGCATCGCGCCGAAATCGTCGAGCCAGCCGATCGAGAGACGCCAGCTCTGCCAGTACAGATCGACGTCGAGATGCTTGCCGGGCGCCATCTCGACCAGTTCGCCGCTGGCCAGATACGGCGCGATCATCCGTTCCGGGCACATGCCCCAGCCGAGCCCCATCACGCCGGCGCGCAGGAAGCCGGCAACGTGCGGAATCCAGTGCAGCGGCGGATCGAGGTCCGCCCGCGTGATGCGGCGCATGAAGCGCCTTTGCAACTGATCCTTCGGATTGAAATCGACACACGGTGCGCGCCGCAAGGTCTCGCGCGTGACGCCACCGGCGAAATAGCGCGCCAGAAAATCGGGCGAACAGACCGCCAGATAGCGCATCCGACCGAGGCGTGTCGAGCGGCAGCCCTGCACCGGCTCGGCTTGCGTCGTCACCGCGCCCTGCACGCTGCCGTCGCGAATCCGCTCGGCCGTGTAGTCCTGATCGTCGATCACCAGATCGAGCAGCATTTCCCGCTCGGCACAGAAACCCGCCACCGCATCGATAAACCAGGTGCCCACACTGTCGTCGTTGACGGCCACGCGGAGCGCCGGCCACGGCTCGACCAGCGCGCCGGGCAGCGCCGGCAGCCGGCCGGTCAGCTCCGCCTCCAGTAACTGAACGCGTTCGGTATGGCGGCACAGCAACGCGCCCGAGGTGGTCGCCACGCACGGCTGACCACGCTTGACAAGCACGCTGCCCACCCGCTCCTCCAGCAGCTTGACCCGTTGCGATACTGCGGACGGTGTCACATTCAGCTCGCTGGCCGCGCGGTCGAACGAGCCGTGACGCACCACGGCGGCCAGCGCATCGAGCAGTGCATAGTCGAGCATTAGCGCTCCTTAATCTGCATTAAGTAAATTAGCTTCTCTTAGGCGAAGCAACACCGCAGACTAGCGCTGTTCGTTTCCCCCGTCTACTGGATCGATTATGAACTGGCTGTCTTTTTCCCACGGTGCGGCGCTGTGCGCGTCGCTGATCGTGACGATCGGCGCGCAGAATGCGTTCGTGCTGCGGCAAGGGATCATGCGCTCGCACGTCGGCAAGATCGTCGCGTTGTGCGCGCTCTCGGACTTCATCCTGATCGGCGCGGGCGTCGGCGGCGCGTCGGTGCTGGTGGAGCGCTATCCGGTGTTCGTGCACGCCATGCTGTACGTGGGGCTCGCCTATCTGGCGTGGTTCGGCATCAATGCGCTGCGGCGCGCGCTGCGGCCGGGGCATGCTGTTCTGGACGCGAACGCGAATGGCACGGTTACGCCTCCCGTGCAGCGCGCGATGCCGATCATCCTGATGACGCTGGCCTTTACGTGGCTCAATCCGCACGTGTATCTCGACACGTTCCTGCTGATCGGCACGGCCGGTGCGCGTGAACCGGAAGGCGCACGCGTGGCGTTCGCGCTCGGCGCCATGGCGGTGAGCGGGATCTGGTTTCTCGGCCTGGGTTACGGTGCGCGAGCGTTGGCGCCGCTGTTTCGCCGCGCAACCGCCTGGCGCGTGCTGGACGGTGCGATCGGCAGCATGGTGTTGCTGCTCGCGGTGACGCAGCTTCGTTGAGCCTTCGTTGAGCGGGTCGTCGAGCGTAACAGCGTTCGCGCCGGATTCTGCGCCGCCGTCGGCACGCGCGGCTCGCTTTCGCATCAGCCGAGGTGCAGTTCCTCGCAGAGAAAGGTCTGCAAAGTCTGCACGGCAGCCTCCTGCGCACCGGAGACCGCGCGCATGAAGAGCCCGAAATCGGCGGTGGGCGCATCGGGCAAACCATCGGCCTGGCTTAGCACACGCATCGACTCGGAGCGGATATTGCCCTCGAGCAGCACCGACACGCCGAGCCCCGCTTCCACCGCCGACTGCACCGCCGGCAAGCTCGTGCTGGTACACACGATGCGCCAGGCAATCCCCGCGCGCCGCAGCGCCGTCAGCACCTGCTGTTGCCACAGGCACGCGCCGCCGAATGCCACGACCGGCAATGGCGCTTCACCGTCATGACTGAAACCGCGCGCGCCGACCCAGAAGAGCGGCTGAGTCCATGTCAGCAGCGGCGCCGCATCGACCAGCGCGGGATCGCCGACCACCACGTCGAGGCCGCCGTCGGCGAGACGCTTCGACAGCGCCGCGCTCGTATCGACGACGATCTCCAGCGCCACCTGCGGATACGCCGTCGAAAAGCGCCGCAACGCGCGCGGCAGCCGCCCGACCGCGATGTCTTCCAGCATGCCGAGCCGCACGGCGCCGGACACCTGCTCCGCGCTCAGCGCTCGCCGCGCGTCGGCCCCGGCGCCGAGAATCGCATGCGCATAGGGCAGCAGCAGATGCCCCGCCTCGGTCAGTTGCACACCGCGCGGAGAACGGTCGAGCAAGCGCTGCCCCAGTTCCTCCTCGAGCCGGCGCAACTGCATGCTCACTGCGGCCTGGGTGCGCGCGAGGCGCACCGCGGCCGCTCCGACCGCGCCGGTCTCCACGACGGTGACGAAGGCGCGCAACAGACTGCTGTCGAGATCTCGCATCATCAAATTTATTGAAGATCGCATAAGAAATATCAACTTATCTTAATAGCGCTTGCGCCGATAAGATAGCCTCTGACGAACGCCGCGAACCACCACCGCAAACCACCCCATCAAATCGCCATGCAAGACACCACCATCAAACCGGCGCTGAACCCCGCGCCCAGCGCAACAACGCCGCTGAAGACCGGCAACGCGGCGGCCGGCGCGGCCCTGCTGTGCGTGCTGTCGATGTCGAGCGTGCAGTTCGGCGCGGCGCTCTCGGCGCCGACGATGGCCGCGTACGGCTCGCTCAGCACCACGTGGCTGCGTCTATGCTGGGCAGCGCTCGTGCTCGCGCTGCTGGTACGCCCGCGGTTTCTCGCCTACTCGCGTTCACGGTGGCTCGCGGCCGGCGCCTTGGGTGCGGCGATGGCCGGCATGACGCTGTGCTTTTTCGCGGCGCTTCAGCGGATTCCGCTGGGGCTTGCCGTCGCGATCGACTTTCTCGGCCCACTGGCGGTGGCGACCTTCGCGGTGCGCCGTGCCCGAGCACTGTTGTGGCCGGTGCTCGCGATTGCCGGCGTCGTGCTGCTGGCGCGCGATCGCGCCGGCTGGATCGGCGAGCCGCTCGGCGTGCTGCTCGCGTTCGGTGCGGCGCTCGGCTGGGGCAGCTACATCGTGCTGATGAAAAAGACCGGCAAGATGTTCGAGGGGCTCGAAGGATTGTCGGTATCGCTGCTCGCGGCGGCGCTGGTGGCCGCGCCCTTCGGTCTTGCCGAGAGCGGCGTGCACATCGCCACCGGACAGATTGCGGCGACCGCGGGTCTCGCGCTACTGGTGCCGCTTCTGCCGTATGCGCTGGAAATGGTGGCATTGCGCCACATGCCGGCCGCTTCGTTCGGGATCCTGATGAGCGTCGAGCCTGCCATCGGCGCACTGGCCGGTTTCGTGGTGCTGCATCAGCCGATGGGCCTGTTGCAGCTGGTGGGCACGCTGCTGGTGGTCACCGCCAGCGTCGGCGCGGTGGTGGCCATGCGCCAGGCGGCGCCTCGCCGTAGTCGGTTGCCGCCTACGGTTGCATGAAGCTGCCTGCGCTGCTTCTGGTTGCCGCGCGCCCCCTCAGGCGAAGTTTTCCGCTTCGTAAAGCCGCCGCCCGGCCGCATCCTTCGCGCCGAGGGTCGGCATGAAATCGATCGGCCACTCGATACCGATGTCCGGATCTCTCCACAAGATGCAGCGCTCGAGTTCGGGGAACCAGTATTCGGTGGTCTTCCACAGGCATTCGGCGCTGTCGGACAACACCACGAAGCCGTGCGCGAAGCCCGGCGGCACCCATACCTGCCGATGGTTGAGCGCGCTCAGATGCACACCGCACCATTTGCCGAAGCTCGGTGAACGAAGCCGCACATCCACCACGACGTCGAATACCTCGCCCACTACCACCCGCACGAGCCGGCCTTGCGGGCGCTGCACCTGATAATGCAGACCGCGCAGGACGCCACGCACCGCACGCAGATGACGATCCTGCACGAAGCTGAATCCGTGCGCCACGTCGTCGGTAAACTCGTCCGCGCTAAAGCTCTCGAAGCAGAAGCCAAATTCGTCGCTGAACACCTCAGGCTCGATGATCTTCACATCCGGCAATGCCGTCGCCGTTACCTTGTTGCCCATTGCCACTGTGCCCGAAAGAAGCCTGCCCGGCGAAAGCACGGCCGGCAATCCAGCCATGTCGAACGGTTTGAACGGTTTTGTTCCCTGCATCGTCGGCCCGGCGCCGGCGTAGGTCTACGCCTCGCTCGTTACGCGGCTGCGTGCACGATATTCGGTGGGCGACAGCGCCATGCGCTTGCGAAAGATCTTCGCCAGACGATCGCCGTTGCCGGTGCCGCTGCGCCGCGCGATCTTGTCGACCGGCAATTCGGTTTCGGTCAGGAAGTTGCAGGCAATGCGCAGCCGCATCTGCAGCAGATAGTCGGATGGCGTCACCTGCATTTCATGCTTAAAGCGGCGCAGGAAATTGCGCTCGCTCATGGCCGCCACCTGCGCAGCATCGGCAACCGACACCGGACGGTCGCAGTTCGCTTCCATCCAGCGCGCGGCGGCACGGATTTTTTCCGCCACGCTGAGCGTGCCACCTTCAGCCGGCAGCGGCACCCATGCGGCGGCCATGCCCGGCATCACACGATTGGCGACGCTGCGCGCGAGATCCGCGCCGAGATCGCGTTTGATGAACATCAGCGCGCTGCGCGCGCAGTCGTGACGGTCGTCGGCGGAGTTGGGCGCGGCCTCGGCCGCAACGCCGCCCAAATGACGGCTCGCCTGCAGGCCGTCACGCTCGAGCGGGCCGGCGGCTTCCAGCACGAGACGGCCCTCGCCGATCGTTTCGATCGTGCGAGTGCGCGTTTGCACCGATCGCAGCCAGCTCAACAGCCGCTCGTCGCGCGCGGCCACATGCGCGCCGTAGCCTCCCGCGATGAACAGCACGTCGAAACCGGCGCCGTAACGCGCATCGATCCGGTCGGTCCAGATGCGCACCGACGAAGAACTGGCGACGCTGCCGCCGTCCATCGACAGAAACTGCACTTCATAGGGCGGGTATTCTCCGGTCCTTGAACCGGCGAGTTCGTTGGCGGTCTGGAACATCTCGACCACCGTGGCGGGTCCGAGCAGCCAGAAACCGTCGAACAGCAATACGCCGATGCGCCGCGCGGCGGAACGCACGTTCAGGGTCGGCGTGCGTAACCAGGTGATCCTCGCCGTATCGATGCTCATGTGCGACATGATCTTTCCCCAAAGCGGTAATGCATTGTGGACCCCGTTGAACCGTCAGGCCGGCCGATATAAGTGTGTGTATTATGGCCTCTGAAATTCGCCGGCAAGGTTGTTTGGCTGATTATGCGAGATGTTAGCGGAATGCACCGCCATAGTAAATTTCAAAAAACAATCCGTCAGTTCAAATCCGATCGGTCAGCGCGAATCGGAATGTATGAAGAAAACCATTTTCGCGTGTTTCATGCGAGCGCAAGGAGATAAGCCCGCGAAACTACGGACTACGGCGGATTCGCGGCGAAGCGCGCCGCGCCTCGATCTCGCAGACCCTTATGCACACTACCTTTCAAGCCGGGTCAGGCGCGCGTCGGACAACCGCCCCAGTTTATTCCCACACTGTGAATCCGTCGCTTCGACTCGCGACTCCGGCTGACAAAAGTGTTTCAAACCTGAAATACAAACCTCGCAGATAATGAACATTCAATCCGGTTTTAAATTCGCAAACCGGGAATTTATTGACTCGACAGACGTGGTAATCCGCGCATTATATTGCTGCACGCCAGATTAAGTAATTCGGTGCCGGATTTGGAATGACAAAAATTGTTTCATTATTGAAACATCAGAGATCTTAATATCTTACATAACTTGACGATCTTGCATCGCGACATCGAAAACATCAGATGATTGAGCGGTTCGAATATCCCTTCGCTCCCCTGTACTTAAACAGAGCTTCATCCGCTGAACAGAGTTTCAGCCGCGGATCGCTGGCGTGGGTTTTTATGTCTTGATCCATAGGCTCATAAGGTCAATTCAAACGATCTCGCCAGGATGCCGGGCAATTGCATGCCGCCGGTTGCGCGCTCGCCCCATGTCGAGTCGCTCAGCAGCAACTCGGGTTGTGCGCCGAGCTGTTCGAGCTCGCCGCCGAGCAGCCGGTACAGGCTGTCGTCGAAACGCATGGCTTCGAGCGGCGCGACGATCTGCCCTTGCTCGACCCAGAAGGTCGCGAAGCGCGTCATGCCGGTCAGGCGGCAATTCATCCGGTCCGAGAAATTCACGTACCAGAGATTGCCGATGTAGAGGCCGGTATCGAGTTTCGCCAGCACGTCCTGTTCCGCCAGATCGCCGCCCTCCATCGAGAGCGCCGCCGGCGATTCGCTCGCCAGCGCGCCGTTGGGCGTCAAACCGTACTCTCGTGCGCTGCGGGCATTGGTCAGGCGTTCGGCGCTCCGCCCCGCCCGGATCAGCGGCACGCTTTCGCGCAGATAGCCGTCGTCGTTGAAACCCGGCGTGATGCCGAGATCGAGGTCTTCACTCAAGCTCACGCGCGGATCGAGCGCGACTTCGCCGGTGTGCAGTTTGTACAACTCGCTGCGCGAGCTCGCCTGGGCTCGCGCGGAGAAACCGCTCCATGAGCTCGTGCCGAGCAATTCCGCCACCGCCGCGGGCGCCAGATACGAGCGATAGCGCCCCGGCGCCAACGCACGCGGCGTGCGCGCGAGCACGGCAAGGCGGCCCGCCGCCTGCTCGACTTTGCGCGCGAAAACGGCATCGCTCCAGTCGTCGCCGGCGTAGGTCGTTTTGATCGCGCGGCCGCTCGGGTCGTACAGCGACCAGCTGAAATTGAAGTTGTCGACCTCGTACCAGCCGCGGCTGCCGCGGGTGGACGCGAAGCCGCGCACGATCGTGCCGCCCGCGTAAAAGCCGACGAAATCCAGCCCTTGCGCGCACCCGGCGACGGTGCGCAACAACGCTTGCGGATCCGGCAGCTTGCCGGAGCGCTGCGTGGCGCGCTGCCATCGCGATGTATCGAACAGCAGATGCGGATCGTCCGCCGCGTTGCGCAGGCCGTCGCGCAAGGTGTCGAGCGCCGCGCTCACCTCGTCCAGATCCTGTTGCAGGTCGCCGCATACGGTCAGTGTCGAATAGGCCTGGCGCGCGCCGTCGATCAGCCGCACGGTCAGCTTGCCTTGCGACACGCTGCCGATCTGCCGCACCTTGCCGGCATTGAAGCGAATGAAGTCGGACTGCTCGCCGGCAAACGAACTCAGCGTGATTTCACGACCCTGCTGCAAGCGCTCGATCGCCTCGGCCAACGCCGTGAAATGCTGCTGCCAGTCGAGCGACGCACCGGTTCGAGAGGACATGAACTGGCTCATCAGGCGCCTCCGAACACGTCGACGTTGCTGAACACGCAAGCCGGCGAGGCATGGCCGACGCGAATGATCTGCGCCGGTTCGCCCTTGCCGCACATCGACGTGCCGTACACCTCGCGCGTGCCCGCATTGCCCACCGCGCTCAGGCTGCGCCAGAAATTCGCCGAGATGCCGCGATAGTTCGGCTGCTTCACGACCTGGGCTAGCTGGCCGTTTTCGATCAGCTGGCCGAACTCGCAGCCGAACTGAAATTTGTTGCGATGGTCGTCGATCGACCAGGAGGTGTTGGTGCGCATCAGAATGCCGTGTTCGATGTTGCCGATCATGTCGTCCAGCGAACTGTGGCCGGGTTCGATATTCAGATTCGCCATGCGGTCGATCGGCGGCCGGTTCCAGTTCGACGCCCGCGAATTGGCGACGCCCGGCATCTGCGCGCGTTGCTGCGAGAGCGCGCCGCCAAGCGGCCGTTCAAGCACGCCGTCGCGAATCAGATACTGCTTGCGCGCTTCGCTGCCGTCGTCGTCGAACGCGTACGCGGCGGCTTCCTCGCGCAGTTCCGGATCGAAAGTGACGTTCAGCAGCTCCGAACCGTAGCGGTACGAACCGAACATCTCCTGCTTGACGAAGCTCCAGCCCGCGAAGTTGCGCTCGTCGCCGAGAATGCGGTCGAGTTCGAGCGGATGGCCGATCGACTCGTGAATCTGCAGCATCATCTGATCGGGCATCAGCAGCAGATCGCGCTTGCCCGAAGGGCAATTCGGCGCGGCCAGCAACTGCAATGCTTCATGGGCGACCCGCACGCCCGAGCCTTCGAAGCCGAAGCGCGCCAGCACTTCGATGCCGCCCTGCCCGAGCGTGCCGTAGTCGCCGCCGAGCGTGCGCACCTGGGTGTCCCCGTTCGCATGAGCGGCCACGCTCAATTGCGGCATGACAAAGCGGAACTGCTGATCGATCCGCACGCCGTCGCCGGTGATGTAAAGCTGATCGGTATGCGTGATCTGCACAGCCGCCACCCGCTCGACGATACGGGCATCGAGATTCGCGCTCGCGCATTCCACGCCCAACAGGTCGAGCCATTCGGCGCGGCCGGGTAACGCGCGCTGCGCATTCGGCGACACATAGCGGCCGCTCGCAGCCGGACGCGCCACCTCGCGATGATCGATCAGCGAGAGCGCGGCGCTCGCCTCCGCGCGCGCGGTCGCTATGTCGAGCGCGGCCTGCAAACCAGCGGCGGACAGATTCGCCGTGGCCGCGTAGCCCGCTCCCGCGCCCACCCAGGCGATCAGCATCGCACCGCGATCGCGCACCGTGCGCAGCGGCTGGGCGATGTCGTTGCGGATTTCATGGTCGTCGATCTGTTCGTCGACAATGCGCAGCGACCAGAACGCCGCACGGCTCGTCAGCGACCGGGCGGCTTGCGCCCAACGTTCGTCAATCATTCGAGGTTCCCGTATGAGTCCGTGCTCAGCCAGCCGCCGGCACAACCAGCGACGATGCCAGCAGCGACTGAGTATAGGGATGCGAAGGCGCGTGCAACACGTCGAGCGTGTCGCCGGCTTCCACGATGCGTCCCGACTTCATCACGATCACGCGATGCGCCATGGCTCGCATTACCGCCAGATCGTGCGTGATGAACAAGTAGCTAAGCTTGTACTTTTTCTGCAGATTTGTCAGCAGGTTCAGCACCTGCTTCTGGATCGACACGTCGAGTGCGCTGGTCGGCTCGTCGAGCACCAGCAACTCGGGCTCGACCGCCAGTGCGCGCGCAATCGCAATGCGCTGGCGCTGCCCGCCGGAAAACTCATGCGGATAGCGCAGCATCGCGTCGGCGGGCATGCCGACCTCTTCGAGCAGACCGGCCACGCGCGCGCGCCGCGCCTTGGCGTCCACTCCCGGCCGATGCATGACGAGACCCTCGCCGACGATCTGCTCCACCGTCATGCGCGGCGACAGCGAACCGAACGGGTCCTGAAACACGACCTGCATGCGCGAATACAGCGCACGGCGCGAGGTGGCGGTCTTAAGCGTCGACAACGGCATGCCGTCGATGTGGATGTAGCCCGCGGCCGGCTGCTGCAAGCCGAGCACGGTGGCCGCCAGCGTCGACTTGCCGGAACCCGACTCGCCGACGATGCCGAGCGTCTCGCCGCGCAGCACGCTCAAATCGACCTCCTGTACCGCGCGAAATGTCGAGCGCTGGAACAGCGAACGCCAGCCTTTCGCGGACGTGCGGTAATCGACGGCGAGCCCCTGCACTTCGAGCAGACGCCGCGTGCCGGCTTCGATCGGCTCGATCGCGCGTTGCGGGGCGCTGTCGAGCAGGCGCTTTGTGTACGGATGCTGCGGATCGGCGAACAAGGCTTCGGTCGTATTGGTTTCGACCAGCACGCCCTTCTCCATCACCGCGACGCGCTGCGCGAAGCCCCTGACCAGATTCAGGTCATGCGTGATCAGCAGCACGGCCATGCCGCGCTCGGCCGCCTCCTGTTCCTGCAACGCGATCAGCAAATCGACGATTTGCTGGCGCACGGTGACGTCGAGTGCGGTGGTGGGTTCGTCGGCGAGGAGCAGGCGCGGACGGCACGCGAGCGCCATCGCGATCATCGCGCGCTGCCGCTGGCCGCCGGACAGTTGATGTGGAAAGCTGTCGATGCGCCGCTGCGGCTCGGGAATGCCGGTCCGTCTGAGCAATTCGATGCCGCGCTCGCGCGCCGCGTTCGGCCGCAGGCCCTCGTGCAGGCGCAAGCTTTCGGCGATCTGCTTGCCGATCGTGAAGAGCGGATTGAGCGCCGTCATCGGTTCCTGAAACACCATCGCGACGTCGGCGCCGCGAATCCCGCGCATCTGCTGCTCGGTTTTTTGCAGCAGATCTTCGCCGTCGAGCAGCATGCGCCCGCTCAACCCGGCATGCTCGACGAGGCGCAGAATCGACAACGCGGTGACGCTCTTGCCCGACCCCGATTCGCCGACCAGCGCAACCCGCTCGCCGCGCGCGATCGAGAGGCTCAGTTCGTGCACTGCGACCTTCTCGCCGAAACGCACGGAGAAGCGGTCGATTTCCAGCAAAGGGCGGTTCAGCTTCGGGTCGCTCATCGCGGTCCTCCGCCGAAGGCCGAGCCGCGCGAGCGCGTATCCAGCGCGTTGCGCAGCGCGTCGCCCATGAAGGTCAGCAGCAGCAGCGTAGTCACGAGCGCCGCAAACGCCGACAACGAAATCCACCAGGCGTCGAGATTGTTCTTGCCCTCCTGAAGCAACTCGCCGAGGCTCGGTGTCGGCGGCGGCACGCCCAGGCCGAGAAAGTCGAGACTCGTCAGCGAGAGGATCGCCGCGCTCATGCGAAACGGCAGAAACGTAATCACCGGCGTCAGGCTGTTGGGCAGGACATGACGCCACATGATCTGCCAGTTCGACAGGCCCATCGTGCGCGCCGCCTTCACGTAATCGAGTGAACGGTTGCGCAGGAATTCGGCGCGCACGTAGTCGGACAGCACGAGCCAGCCGAACATCGAAAGAAGAATGAACAGCAGCCAAAGGGTCGGCTCGAATATCGACGCGAAGATGATCAGCAGATACAGATCCGGCATCGAGCTCCATATTTCGATCAGGCGTTGCCCGATCAGATCGGTGCGTCCGCCGTAAAAACCCTGCACCGCGCCGGTGAACACGCCGATCAGCACGCCGGACACAGTGAGCGCGAGCGCCATCAGCACGGACAAACGGAAGCCGTACAGGAGCCGCGAGAGTACATCGCGACCGTACTGATCGGTGCCGAGCCAGTTGTTCGAGGACGGCGGCGCAGGATACGGATGCGCCGCGAAGTAGTCGATCGTGTCGTAGTGGAAATGATTCGGCGGATAGAGGGCAAAGTTGCCTGCCGACTCGAGCCGCGAACGGATATACGGATCGAGGTAGTTCGCGCGGGCCGGAAAGTCGCCGCCGAACAAGGTCTCCGGATAGTCCTTCACGATCGGAAAGTAGTAGTGGCCGTCATAGCGCACCACAAGCGGACGATCGTTGGCCAGCACTTCGCCGAGCAGACTGATCGCGAACAGCGCGGCGAAGATCACGAGGCTCCAGTAACCGAGCCGCTGGCGCTTGAAGCGCAGCCACGTGCGCCGCCAGGGCGAAGGCGACGCCGCGTGCGCGACGCCCGCCGCGTCAGCGGTCCAGGCGGTTGAATTGGATGCGGGGGTCGACGAGGACATAGCAGACGTCAGCAATAAGTTTGGTTACGAGGCCGATCAGCGTGAACAGAAAGAGCGAGCCGAGCACGACCGGATAGTCCCGGCGAATCACCGAGTCGTACGAGAGTTGACCCATGCCGTCGAGCGAGAACAGCGTTTCGATCAGTAGGTTGCCGTTCAGGAAAGCGCCGACAAATGCGGCGGGCAAACCTGTCAGCAACGGAATCGCGGCATTGCGCAGCACGTGCTTCCACAGCACGTCGCGCTCCGGCGCGCCCTTGGCTCGGGCGGTCAAGACATATTGGCGGCCGATCTCTTCGAGAAACGTGTTCTTGGTCAGAATCGTGACGATCGCGAAGTTGCCCACTACCGAGGCCGCGACCGGCAGCACGATGTGCCACAGATAATCGAGTAACTTGCCGAAGGTGCTGAGTTCGCCGAAGTTGTCCGACGTGAGACCGCGCATCGGAAACACCTGCCAGAATGTGCCGCCGCCGAACAGCATCAGCAGCAGCACGCCGAGCACGAAGCCGGGAATCGCGTAGCCGGCCAGCACCAGCATGCTCGTCACGGTATCGAAGCGCGAGCCGTTGCGCACCGCTTTCGCAATGCCCAACGGCACCGATATCAGATACGTGAGCAGCACCGTCCACACGCCGAGCGTGATCGACACCGGCAGCTTCGAACGGATCACGTCCCACACGCTGTCGTGCTGGAAGTACGACTGGCCGAGGTCGAAGCTCGCGTAGTGCCTGAGCATCAGCAGGTAGCGCTCGAACGGCGGCTTGTCGAAGCCGAACTGCTTCCTGATCTGTTCGATCTGCAACGGATCGACGCCCTGGCTGCCGTGATAGCCGCCCGATCCCGCCCCCGCCTCTCCGCCACGGCCAGTGCCGTGGCGGAGTTGCGTCATCACCTGTTCGACCGGCCCACCCGGCACGAACTGCGTGACGACAAAGGTCAGCGTGACCACGCCGAGCAGCGTCGGCACCATCAACAGCAAACGTCTGAGAATGTAGGCAAGCATGCTTTACCCCGGTGAACTCGGTGCGACCTCAATGAGCCGCGGAGGTGACGGTCTGCGCGGTCTGTGGTTTCGCATACCAGTAGCTGACGACCCAGTCTTCGTACACATAGGACACCGGCACGACCTTCGGAAACCCAAGCGTGGTCTTGTAGCCGATCCGCGCGCCCGGCGCGTAGTACTCGGGCACGAGATAAAACGAGTTGATCAGCACACGGTCGAGCGCGCGCGTGGCTGCCTGCAGGTCGTCCAGACTGGTGGCCGCAAGCGCGGCGTGAATCAGCGCGTCGACCGCGCTGGAACGGATCCCCGGATAGTTGTCCGAACCGGGCTGTGACGCAGCCGCACTACCGAAGCGGCGCTGCAGTTCCGCGCCCGGAATCGTCACCGGGGGATAGATGTACGTGGTCATGTCGTACTCGAAATTGTCGAGCCGCTTCTGGTACAACGCACTGTCGATCTCGCGCATATGCGCCTCAATGCCGAGCGTGCCGAGCGCCTGCATGTACGGCAGGATCAAACGGTCCATGCCGGGCTGGTCGTCCATGATCTCGATGGTCATCGGCGTGCCGTTCGCATCACGCAACGCGCCGTCGCGATAGTGCCAGCCGGCTTGCGCGAGCAGATCGCGCGCCACCCGCAGATTGCCGCGCAATGAATTCGGCGCGATGGTGTCGGGCTGCCTGAGCATTGGACCGAACACTTCCGGCGACAGGCTCGCGCGATACGGTTCGAGCAGAGCGAGTTCCTTCGGGCCGGGCATGCCGGTCGCGCCGAACGGACTCGCGTCGAAATAGCTGTTGGTGCGCCGGTATTGACCGTGGAACATCATGCGGTTCATCCAGTCGTAGTCGAAGGCCATCGTCAATGCGCGGCGCACGCGCACATCCTGAAACATCGGCTTGCGCAGATTCATCAGGAGGCCCTGCATTTGCGCGGGACCGTCGGCGAACTCGCCCTTCTTCAGCAGACCGTTCCCGAAGTTCTTCCCGACGTATTTGCGCGCCCACTGGGTCGCGCTGTATTCGACGATGACGTCCGCGTCGCCGGCCTTGAAAGCTTCGAGCTGGGTGTAGTGATCGTGATACAGCTTGAACGTGATGCTCGCGAAGCGATACATGCCCCGCCGCGACGGCAGATTCGCGGCCCAGTAGTTCGGGTTGCGGCGATAGGCGATCTGCTTGTCGTTCTTGCGCGCTTCGATCAGATACGGGCCGCTCGCGATCGGCGCCTGGTTCGCAATCTGATCGAACGGCGCACGGGTGCCGTCGGCGCGCATGCCCCACTTCGGCGAGAAGATCGGCAGGTCGCCGGCAATCAGCGGCGCGCCGCGCTCGGCGCGCTTGAAATCGAAGCGCACCGTGGCCCGGTCGACCACCACGGCGCGCTTGATAACCGAGAACTGCGCGTTGTATACCGGCGAAGCTTGCGGGCTCGTCAGCGTATCGAACGAATATTTGACGTCGGCAGCGGTGATCGGATCGCCGTTCGAAAAGCGCGCAGCCGGATCGATGTGGAAGGTCGCCGAACCGAGGTCCGGCGCCACCTCGACGTCATCGGCGATCAGCGGATACTCCGAGGCCAGTTCGTCCCAGCTGCGCTGCATCAGCGTATCGAACATCAGATGCAGAATGTCCGGTGCGGGCGCGCCGCGCACGAGGAACGGGTTCAGCGAGTCGTAGCTCTGCAGCTCGTCGAAGTTCTGGAAGCTGAGCGTGCCGTCGGCCGGCGCCGTCGGATCGGCGTAGTCGAAGTGCGTGAAATCAGCGGGATATCCAGGCTCGTCGTATTGGGAAATCGACGGTTTGGCCTGCGCCGGCGCCGCGCTCAGGCTCACGCCAACGCACAGCGCGGCCAGCCATGCAGCGCCCAAGGTCGGCACCGGCATGCGCGCGATCGCCCACACGGCGCGCGGCCAGCGAAACGTCACAAGTCTCATCTTCGGCATGCTTGAAGACGCACGCCGGTTGGGAGCCGGCGCGCGGTACATCGAATCGGCGCGAGCGGCGGCCGGTCGCCATCGCTCGCGTTGCTTTCCCCGGCAGCGCAGCACTGCGCCCCGGCTTACTGGTCGTCGTCGCCCGGTGTGGTCTTGAACGAGAATGCGACTTCACCGACATAAGCCTCGGCGTTCTTCTCGCATCGATACGACTTCGCCGCGGCGATGACCGCCTCGTTGAACACCGAAGTGGGCGGGGTCACGCGCATGATCTTCACGTCGCTGACGCTGCCGTCCGGGCTGATCGACAGATGCGCGATCACGGTCGCCGAAATCCCTTCCTGCAGCGCGCGCCGCGGAATCTGCGGCTGTACGGCCTGACAATGACCGCGACCGTCGACCACCCCGTGCAACGCGGGTGGCGCCGCCGGCGCGGGCGGCGCGGCGGGCGCCGTGGCAGGACCCGGCGTCGCGTTCGCGGTCGCCAACGCGGGCGCGTTCGCGCTCGGACTGGCAGCGGGCGCGATGTTGGCCGGCTTCGGCGTGGGCGACGGCACAGCAGGCGGCGGCCTGGGTGTCGGCAGCGGCTTGGGCTGGACCTGCTTCGGCACCGGCTTCGCAGGCGTGGGCGCGGGCGGCGGCTCGAGCTTCTTCACCTCGGGCGGCGGAGGCGGCGGCGCCATCTCCACCTGCATCACCTTGCGCTCGGGCGGCGGCGGCTGTTTGAAGCTCACCTGCGAAAGCCCGACGATCACCAGCAGCTCGACCGCGAGCGCGACCCCCACGGCCGTTTTCATGGACATGCGGCCATGATGCGCCGGCGTGGACGATGCCCAGAGCGCGCCGTTCAGGCGCCTTTGCGGGTCTTTCATGTCGAGTACCGGAGAGCTCATGTCGTCGGATTTGTCGCCAGTGCAACCGAACTGATGCCCGCCGCGCGCACCAGGTCCATGACCTTGACGATGTTCTTGTAGCTCGTGCCTTCGTCGCCGGCGATCGCCACATCGACCTTCTTCGAGTCGTGCACCAGCCCTTGCAGATGCGCGGTCAGTTCAGTCGGCGTAACGGGCTTCGCGTCCAGGTAAATCTCGTCGGTCTTGGTGACGCCGATCGACACCTTCACCGTCTGCTGCAACTGCTCCGCCGTGCTCGATTGCGGCAGATCGAGCTTGATGCCCGCGCCCTGAATCATCTTCAGCGTGGCGAGCATGAAGAACACCAGCAGAAACATCATGATGTCGATCATCGGAATGATCTCGATGCGCGCCTTCTCTTCCGCGCCCAGGTAATGGCTGCGATGGTTACGCATGATCCTTCTCCTTCGATGCGGATTTTCAGGCGGCGAACCGCGACACGAGCAGCGATTTGATCAGGTCGAACTGGTTGACCGTCATGCGGATGCGCTTGTTGAAATAGTTCAGGAAGATCACGCAGATGATCGCGATCGTCAGACCGCAGGCGGTCGCCGTCAGCGCGTGGCCGATGCCGCCCGTGACGCCGTTCGGGTTCGCCGTGCCGCTCGTGCCGAGCACGTTGAACGACTCGACCATGCCGATGATCGTACCGAGCAGGCCGAGCAGCGGGCCGAGCGTCACGGCCGTATCGAGAATCCACAGATTGCGGTCGAGACGCGGCATCTGGAACATGATGGTTTCTTCGAGCTCGCGCTCCACCACCGCCTCCGGTTTGCCCTGGACCTTCAACGCGCTTTTGACGAGTTCGCCTTGCACGGTCTGCTTGTAGTGTTCGGCGACCTTCTGTGCGTCGGACAGATTAGCCGGCTCGACCATCTTCAGATCATGTTCGAGCGTCTTGCCCGCCTTGACCGCCCGCGAGAAGAACATGAAACGCTCGACGATGATCGAGATGCCCAGCAGGAAGATAAGGGCCAGCAGCGGAATCAGGCCCATCGATTGAACTGAATAGTTGATAAGGGTATTGAGCACGGGGAACTCCAAAGTACGTCTATAACAAAGTTAAGCCGCTCCGGTGAGGATGACCGGGAGCCGGAGCGGCCGACCGACTAAACAGACTGCGGGTGCATCAAAAAAGCGTTAGAAGCGGTACGTCGCACCGACCTGGAAGAAACGGCCGATATTGGTGTAGAGCGACTGGTCGTAACCCGTGATATCCGGGGTGGCCTGCCACTCGACGTCAAACGGCGGCTTGCGGTCGAAGATGTTGTTGATGCCGCCGTAGATCGTCCAGTTCTTGAAGCCGCGATACGTGGCCATCAGGTTGAACTGGCTGTACGACGCCACCGACAGCGTCCCGCCGTCGCCGAATTCGGCTGCCACCGCGTTGGTGTACGGACCCGTGTATTGCCAGGTCAGCGTCGTGGTCAACTTGCGGTAATCCCACGTCAAGCTCGTGTTGCCCTTCCAGCGCGGATTGCTGGCGCCGAACGGCTGCAGCAGCGCGAGGTTGTTGCCGGCGAAGTCCTGCGTCGGCGCGCCCGGACTATTCAGCTTGAAGTGCCACACGTAGGTCCAGTCGCCCGCCAGCGTGAACGTGCCGTATTTCGTGCCGACCGACTTGCGGAAATTCATGTCGAAGCCGTCGGTGTCGAGCGAGCCGAGGTTGATGAACTGTTCCTTGATATAGGCCACCGTGCCGTCCGGATTGCGGATCACCGTGGACGGGTTATTCGCATCGATCACGGCATTCGGATCGTTGGTGCCGATCACGCCATCGATGTGAATCTTGTAGAACGCCGCACCGATATCCGTCGACGAATCCGGCGAGAGCTGGAAGCCGATGTTGTAGTTCTTGGTGTGCTCAGGCTGCAGATTCGGATTGCCGTTGACCTGTTCGGTCGTGAAGTGCTTGGTCGGCACGCCGCTCGGATCGTTCGGATCGACCAGGTTCTGGTGCGCGAGGTAAGTCGCCTGCGAGTTTTCCACCAGTGTCGGCGCGCGAAAACCGCGGCTGTACGATGCGTAGGTCGTGACTGCCTGCACCGGCTGATAGCGCAGCGCGAAGCTCGGCGAGAACGCACCGCCGAAGTCGTTGTAGTGGTCGTAACGGCCCGCTTGCGTGAAGGTCAGGTTGCGGATGATCGGAATATCGACCTGATAGTAGACCGCGGCCACGTTGCGCGAACCGTCGACCGTCTGCACGTTGGCCGGCGCGCTGATGCCCAGCGCGCTATAGGTGCGCGAGTTGATCAGCGAGCTCTCGTGACGGAACTCGGTGCCGAAACCGACGCCGACCGGGCCGCCCGGCAGATTGAACAGGTTGCCGGTCGAGGTCTTCGCCGTGACGCTGTCGAGCTTCGAGATCGCCTGATCGTAGTCGCTCATGAAGACGCCGTTCAAGCCGTTCGGCGTTGCCGACGGGTTCGAGAAGTTGAACACGCCGTTCTGCAGAATGTTTTCGACGCCCGCCGCGTTCAGCACGTTCGAATAGTGCGTGTCGACCGTGCTCTGCGAATGACCGTAGTCCGCAGACCAATCCCAGTCGCCGAGCTTCTGCGTGGTGAACGAGCCCTTCACACCGGTCGATGCTCTCCAGAAGGTGGACACCGTGTCTGCCGAAACGGTTTCCGGGAACGTGTAGTTGATTTTCGCCGGCAAACCGAACGGGTTGTACGGATTGCTCGCCGGTACGATGCGCGACAGCGGCAAGGCCGAACCCGTGGCCGGATTGAATGCGTTGGTGTTGCTGCTCAGCGCCGCCGGACCCTGGTTCTGCACGGTTTCGTTGCGGCTCACCCAGAAGTCGGCATACGCCTGCGTCTCGTCGTTGATCTTGAAGGTGCCGCGCACCTTCGCGTTCAGGCGCGTGGTCGACGGCACCAGCGACGTGGCATTGGCGGGATTCGACTTGCACTCCGCGCCGCCGTCCGCCGATACGCTGCCGGGCGGGCATGGGTTGAGCGCCGTCTTGGTGCCGTCCGGCGCTGTCCAGTACGACTGCTGATTCGGGCCGAGCGGACCGGCGAGGCCGCCGGGAAACTGGCTGAAATCCTGGTTCGCGGTGAAATCGCGGTCGCCGAGCGACGAGCCGGTGTCGCGATAGTAGCTGGCCGCGGCCGTGACGTTGAAGCGGTCGGAATTCAGATCGCCAAAGCCGCCGAGCACGCTGAAGGTGCCTTGCGCATCACCCGGATGCTGCGCCTTGCCAAGCTGACCATCGATCTGCAAACCCTGGAAGTTTTTCTTCGTGATGATGTTGACCACGCCGGCAATCGCGTCGGAACCGTACACTGAAACAGCGCCGGTCTTCACGATGTCGATGTGGTCCACCATGTTGAGCGGAATCGAATTGACGTCGAAGAACGTGTCGGTGAAGTTCACCGCCTTGCCGTAATTCGCCACCCGCTGTCCATCCACCAGCACCAGCGTGTACTTTTCACTGAGCCCGCGCAACGCGATCCCCGCGCCGCCCTGCGCGGAACTGTTCATGTTGGTTTGCCCCCAGCTGCTGGCCGAGTTCACGGACGTGCCGCGCAGGAAGTCGGCGACCGTCGTGTAGCCGCTCTGCTCGATTTCCTTCGGCGTGATGGTCTGCACTTCCGTGTTGCCGACCCTGTCCGACGTGCGGATCAGCGAGCCGGTCACTTCGACCCGCTGCATCTTCGTCACGTTGCCCGAGTCCGTTGCGGCCGGTGTGGCTTCAGACGCCGGTGCTGCAGCAGTACTGCCGGTCGTGACCGGCTGGCTTTGTGCGAACGCCGGAGCGGCAATAGCAGCCGACAACGCGAGTTCAGCCCAAAGTATTCTTTTTATGGCTAACGCCAATGCCCTTTGTTTCATTTTCCCCTTCTCACTCGTCAGTAAGACCCACACCTGTTGTGCAAAGAAAAGTCTTGTGAACTTCTCCCTCGATTTGCAGCGACGACGCACCACGTTTAGCCAAAGTTGCCCCGTATCTGTGCAAAAACGCCTAATCGGTCAAGACGACCTGAACCGATTCGGCAATACCAGAACACTTCGGTCATTTTTTAATATCGCCGTCCTAATTTCTTACAAAGCAATTGGCGACTAACTTTCCAATTCATTTCAACCCGCGCGAATCGACTCACTCACGGAATGTCTTTTCCATGGGACTTCAGTCGGTGGGATTGAAATATATAAACTCTGTATAACTAATCTTTATTTCTTGATTGCTTCGCAACTTCGGCTGTGCCTATCCAGCTAGAACAACCTCGGCGTGCCAACCCAAACCAGCACAGTCTCTTCACCTGCGGTGTTGGTCCATGCATGCGGGACCGTTGACTCGTAATGCGCGGTGTCACCCGCCTGCAACACAAATGTCGTACCTTCGAGCGTGAGGGAGATCTCGCCGCTCATCACGTACAAGAACTCTTCGCCGGCATGCGTCGTCACTTCCGACGGTTGCTGGCCCGCCGGCATCCTCACCAGGATGGCTTCCAGCTTCCTGCTATCCGATAGATTCGTCAGCCTGCCGAACAGGTTGGCCGAATCGGCAAAACCAAAGTACTTCAACTCGGCGCCCCGGCATACCGACCCGGCTTCTGTCGGCGTGTCGATGAAGTACTGCACCGTCACACCCAACGCACGCGCAATGCCGACGAGAGAGGTAATCGACGGCGTCGCCTGACCGCGCTCCACCTGCGACAGAAACGGTTTCGATATCCCCGCCGCGGTCGGGTGTCTTCCAGCGTGCGCTTGAGCCTGTGACGCAAAGCGCGAATCTTTCTACCTATCGCCCGCGTTACAACCGCGGCCTGTTCCTTGTTATCGGGTGGCGGAAACATAGCAAGACAGAATCGTGGAGTCAAAATTTGTTTGATATAAGTAAATATTGTTTCATTCGGTGCGACATACCGTATCTGAGACTTGTATGAAATGAACGGCGCTCGCCTGAGACGGAAGCCGGACTGACATCCGGTCGCCCAGGCGACGACGAGAAAATCCAGCGCGAGCGAAAGACGCGGCCCGCATGCAGTCGCGCGACTTTTTAATCGACGTGTGGAAGCTTGAAGACAAACGATGCGCAGAACTCGCGCGTGTCTCGCCGGCCAAGCGCTAATCGTTGTAAAAGCGCTTAATGGAAGGGGACGATATCAAACCAAAATCGCGCGTCAAACTTTTTTTGATGGAGACATACCTTATTTGGAACCACGGCCCCAATTAGAAGGATGTCTCTAAAAATATGAGCGTGATGCGCGCACGCCGCCTGATGAACAGATCAGGCCGCAACTAAACAACGTGTCGCCGGGGACGAAACAATTCGCATGGCTCACAAAGCACACGGCCTGCATCGCGTTGCCGCGAAGCAGGCCGTGTGATTGCGCTGATATGCATCGCGCGTTCGTGCTAACCGTTGGTGCCTTCGCCCGCTTCGAGTGGCGCGACGCGCCCGTTTTCAGTGCGAGCCAGCACCGGTCTTAACGCCGCCCCCGTGTGACTCTCGGGTACTTGCGCTAGCCCTTCGGGGTCGGTGGCCGCAACGATCGAACCGCCGCCTACGCCACCTTCGGGACCAAGATCGATGATCCAGTCGGCCTCCGCAATCACGTCGAGATCGTGCTCGATGACGACGACGCTATGGCCGCCGTCCGCGAGACGGTGCAGCACGCGAATCAGCTTCGCGACGTCCGCCATATGCAAGCCGACCGTCGGCTCGTCCAGCACATACAGCGTATGCGGAGGCTTCTGTCCACGCCGCGTGAGGTCGTCGCGCACCTTGCTCAACTCCGTGACCAGCTTGATGCGCTGTGCTTCGCCGCCCGACAACGTAGGCGACGGCTGCCCCAGCGTGAGATAACCGAGCCCAACGTCCTTCATCAATTGCAACGGATGCGCGATGTTGGAAATCGGCGCAAAGAACTCGACGGCTTCGTCGATTTCCATAGTCAGCACGTCGCCAATGTTCTTGCCGCGCCAGGTGACCGCGAGCGTCTCCGGATTGAAGCGTTGACCGTGACAAACGTCACACGGCACTTTCACGTCGGGCAGGAAGCTCATGCCGATGGTGCGCACGCCTTGCCCTTCGCAAGCGGGACAGCGGCCTTCACCCGTGTTGAACGAGAAGCGCGACGCCGTGTAGCCACGCGCGCGCGCTTCGAGCGTGCCGGCAAACAGCTTGCGAATCGCATCCCACACGCCGATGTAGGTCGCCGGACATGAACGCGGCGTCTTGCCGATCGGCGTCTGGTCGACTTCGAGCACCCGGTCGATGGTTTCCCAGCCGGTCACCGCATCGCATCCTTGCCAGGCGTGCGTAACGTTGAGCGGTGCGCGGGGCGCCGTGCGCGCCAATACGCTCGAGCGCCGGTTCGCCGCAGGTGGCTCCTGAGCAGCCGCCGCACGCGCACGCCGCGTAGCCGGCGACGACAGCACCGAGCGGCCGACCGCATCCAGCAGATTGGCCATCAGCACATCGCGCGCGAGCGTCGACTTGCCGGAACCGCTCACACCCGTCACCGCGACCAGCCGCGCTAGCGGAATGCCGACCGTCACGTTGCGCAGGTTGTGCAGCTTGCCCCCATGCACCGTCAGCCAGTTCTCGGGGACGGCCGCTGCCCGTTTGGTCGGCGCGGCCACCTTGCGGCGCGGCTGCAACGGATGCACGATCGGCTGCGCGAGAAACTGCCCGGTCAGCGAATCGGGTTGCGCCGACAGATCGGCAACGCTGCCTTGCGCGATGAGCGTACCGCCGCGCTTGCCCGCGCCGGGCCCGATATCGATGATGTGATCGGCACGCCGAATGGTGTCTTCGTCATGTTCGACCACCACCAGCGTATTGCCCTTCTCCCCCAGCTTGCGCAATGCGTTCAGCAGAATCTGGTTGTCGCGCGGATGCAGACCGATCGTGGGTTCGTCGAGCACATAGCACACGCCTTGCAGATTGCTGCCGAGCTGTGCGGCGAGCCGGATGCGCTGCGCTTCGCCGCCCGACAAACTCGGCGCCGCGCGATCGAGACTCAGATAGCCGAGCCCGACTTCTTCGAGGAACTGCAGACGGCTGCCGATTTCACTGATCACGTCGCGCGCGATTTCCGCATCACGGCCCGTCATGTCCAGCGTGTCGATCCATTTGCGCGTATCGGAGACCGTCCACTGCGCGACATCGACGATCGCTTGCGCTTCGAACGTGACCGCGCGCGCGGTCGGATTCAGACGCGTGCCGGCGCAATCGGGACACGGTTCGTCGACGAGTCCTTCCGGTTCCTGCTCCTCCGACGGCAAGCTTTGCTCGCGGCCGCGATTGTCGTCGACGATCACGGTGTCGTCGTACGCCGCGCGTTGCTCGCGCGTCAGCGCGAGGCCCGTTCCGACGCACGTGGTGCACCAGCCATGCTTGCTGTTGTACGAGAACATGCGCGGGTCGAGCTCGGGATAGCTCGTGCCGCACACCGGACACGCGCGTTTGGTGGACAGCACCTTCACCGTGCCGAGGGTGGCCGTGGGATGGCCGCCGCTGATCGCGTCGTGCAAACCGTCGAGCGGCGCGAGCAGATGCATCACGCCCTTGCCGATTTCGAGCGTCTCGCCGAGCGCGCGGCGCCATTCGGCTTCGTTGTCCGGCGACACGACGATGTCGGCCACCGGCAACTCGATGGTGTGCTCGCGAAACCGATCGAGCTTCGGCCACGGGTCCACCGGCACGAACTCGCCGTCCACGCGAAGATGCGTATTGCCGCGCGCTTTCGCCCACTTCGCGAGATCGGTATAGACACCCTTGCGGTTCACGACGAGCGGCGCGAGGAAGCCGACGTGCTCGCCTTTGTGATCGCGCAGCAACTGCGCGGCAATCGATTCGACACTCTGCGACGTGACCGGCGTGCCGTCGTGAATGCAATGTTGCAGACCGAGCTTGACATACAGCAGACGCAGGAAGTGCCACACTTCCGACGTGGTCGCCACGGTACTCTTGCGGCCGCCGCGCGACAAACGCTGCTCGATCGCGACGGTGGGCGGAATGCCGTACACCGCGTCGACTTCGGGGCGCCCGGCCGGCTGCACGATCGACCGCGCGTAGGCGTTCAGCGATTCGAGGTAACGGCGCTGCCCTTCGTGGAACAGAATGTCGAAGGCGAGCGTGGACTTGCCCGAACCGGACACGCCGGTGATCACGTTGAACTTGCCGTGCGGAATATCGACGTCGAGCGCCTTCAGATTGTGCTCGCGCGCATTGACGATGCGCACCACGTCCTCGCCTTCGATCGCCCGGCGCGCACGCGCTGCGCTCAGCGCCTTTTGCAACGGAATACCTTGTGGCGACGGCTCGGCTGCGGCGCTCATCGCACGGTCGTATTGCAGCAGTGCCTCGCCGGTATGCGATTCAGCGCACTGCTTGACGTCTTCGGGCGTGCCCGCGCACAGCACCCGGCCGCCGCCGTCCCCGCCTTCGGGGCCGAGATCGATCAGCCAGTCGGCCGCGCGGATCACGTCGAGATTGTGCTCGATCACGATCAGCGAATGGCCGCTTGCGAGCAGCTTGCCGAACGCCTGCATCAGCTTGGCGATGTCGTCGAAATGCAGGCCGGTGGTCGGCTCGTCGAACATGAACAGACGTTTCGCGACCGCCTGTTTTGCGCTGCGCGCGGTGCGCGCCTGCGCCGCTTCCGCGAGGAACCCGGCGAGCTTGAGTCGTTGCGCCTCGCCGCCGGATAGCGTCGGCACAGGCTGGCCGAGCTTCACGTATTCGAGGCCCACGTCGACGATGGGCTGCAGCACGCGCAACACTTCGGCATCCTTCGCGAAGTAGGCGGTGGCTTCGCTCACCGTCAGTTCCAGCACGTCGGCAATGCTCAAGGCGCGCGCAGGCTCGCCTCGCTCGATCTTCACTTCGAGCAGTTCGGCGCGATAACGGCGGCCGTCGCAATCCGGACAGCGCAAATACACGTCGCTCAGGAACTGCATTTCGATGTGCTCGAAGCCCGAGCCGCCGCAGGTCGGGCAACGTCCTTCGCCCGAGTTGAAGCTGAACATGCCGGGGCCGTAACCGCGTTGTTTCGCCAGCGGCGCCCTGGCGAACAGCTTGCGGATTTCGTCGAACGCGCCGACGTAACTGGCCGGATTCGAACGCGCGGTCTTGCCGATCGGCGACTGGTCGACGAATACGACGTCCGTGACCTGATCGGCACCCGTCAGGCTCCTGAACGCACCCGGCGATTCAGTGGCGAGACCGAAGTGCCGTGCCATGGCCGGATACAACACGTCCTGCAGCAAGGTGGATTTACCGGAACCCGACACGCCCGTCACGCAGACGAGGCGTTGCAACGGAATATCAACCGTGACATCGCGCAGATTATGTTCGGTCGCGCCCTCGAGCACGATGCGCGGCGTGCTTGCATCGACCGGACGCTGCGACCAGTGCGCCGCGTCCGCCACGTGCCGGCGCCCGCCCAGGTACTCGCCGGTCAGCGTGCCGGACGAACGGATCGCCTCGGGCGAGCCGTCGTAAATGATCGAGCCGCCCCGTTCGCCCGGCCCCGGGCCCATGTCGATCAGGCGGTCCGCCGCGAGCATCACCGACGGATCGTGTTCGACCACCACCAGCGTATTGCCCGCGTCGCGCAGCCGGTGCATGGCTTCGACGATCCGGTTCAGATCGCGCGGATGCAGGCCGATGCTCGGCTCGTCGAGCACGAACAGTGTTTTGGTGAGCGACGTACCGAGCGCCGTGGTGAGGTTGATCCGCTGCACCTCGCCGCCCGACAGCGTGCGGCTTTGCCGGTCGAGCGTCAGATAGCCGAGACCGACGTCGCACAGATACTTGAGACGCGTACGCACTTCGGCGAGCAGCAGTTTGAGCGCGTCGTCGAGCAATGCGCTCGGCAGGCTGATCTCGTCGAAGAAACGCCGGATGCGCTCGATCGGCAGCAGCATCAGATCGTGCACGGTCAGGCCCGGCAACGCCTCGAGCTGCGTGCGCCGCCACTCGACGCCGCACGGCATGAAGCGCCGTTCGGACGCGAGCACCGAGTCGGCATTCGCTTTGGTGCCGAGGCGCCACAGCAGCGATTCCGTTTTCAGGCGCGCGCCGCCGCAGGTTTCACACGGCGTATAGCTGCGGTACTTCGACAGCAGCACGCGAATGTGCATCTTGTACGCTTTCGACTCGAGATATTCGAAGAAGCGTTTGACGCCGTACCAATGGCTTTGCCACTTGCCGTTCCAGTCCGGCGAACCGTTGATGACCCAATCGCGCTCGGCATCCGTCAGTTCGCCCCACGGCGTGCCGCGCCGGATGTCGGCTTTTGCCGCATAGCGCATCAGATCGTCCTGGCACTCCTTCCAGGCCGGCGTCTGCATTGGCTTGATCGCGCCTTCGCGCAGCGTCTTGCGCGCGTCGGGAATGACGAGACCGAGATCGACGCCGATTACCCGGCCGAACCCGCGGCAGACTTCGCACGCGCCGTAAGCCGAGTTGAACGAGAACAGCGCCGGTTGCGGGTCGGCATAACGCAGATCGCTTTCTGGATTGTGCAGACCGGTGGAAAACCGCCAGATTTGCGGCTCCGCTTCGTTAGCCTCGGGCGCTTCCGACGCTTGCGGCAGCACGTAGAGGTTGACGCGGCCACCGCCGCGTTTGAGCGACGCCTCGATCGCTTCGACCACCCGCTGCTTGTCGACCTGGCGCAAACGGAAGCGGTCGGCCACCACGTCCAGCAGTTTGCGCCTGCCGGTGGGCGAATCGACTTCGCGCTGCGCCTGCACCCGCGTGTAGCCGCTCGCGGACAGCCATTGCTCGACTTCCTGCTGCGACGCGGACTCCGGCAGCTCCACCGGGAACGTGACGACCAGCCGCGGATCGTGTTCCGCGGTGCGCGCCAGCAGATCCGCGTAAATCGTTTCCGGCGTGTCGTGGCGCACCTGCTGCGCGGTCTTGCGATCGAACAGCTCGGCCGCCCGCGCGTAGAGCAGCTTCAGATGGTCGTTGAGCTCGGTCATCGTGCCGACCGTGGAGCGCGAGCTGCGCACCGGATTGGTCTGGTCGATCGCGATGGCGGGCGGCACGCCGTCGACACGGTCGACCTGGGGCCGGTCCATGCGGTCGAGAAACTGCCGGGCGTAAGCGCTGAAGGTTTCGACGTAGCGCCGCTGCCCTTCCGCGTACAGCGTGTCGAACACGAGACTCGATTTGCCGGAACCGGACGGGCCGGTGACGACCGTCATTTCGCCGGTTCGCACGTCGAGATCGACGTTCTTCAGGTTGTGCTGACGCGCGCCGCGAATCTTGATAATGCCGTTAGATGCCAATTTATCCGACCGTCTGAATGAGTGGGCCACCTCTCACGGACGCCTCGCGACCGCGCAAGTTCGGCGCACCCTGGGCCCGCGGAACGACTCGCTGAAGGCCAGGCTGCAGCGGGATACTATACTGTATATTTATACAGTTTTCCATGCCGCGGCACGGCGTCGCTGCGGCACCGCTTCGGCCAATAGCCGGCGACGCCGGACACGCGCCGTCTGGCCGGTCAGCGTGGGTTGGGAGCGATTTGAAAGGGTGGCGTAAAACCGTGAGCGGTGGCGCTCCGGCAGCGGCCGGACCGGCGCCGCGGGTGAAGCGATCGAACGCACTGCGGGTTATGTGCTGCGCATCGGCTAGCCCGATCTAGCCGTATACGCTCGCCATGTTGAACCGGTCCGTCGTGGGCGCTGCTGAATCGACCAGCGTGTCGGCCGGCGTGTTGGCCGGCGTATCGACCGGCGTGTCGACCGGCACATAGGCACCCGAACTATCAGCCGCCCTATTGCCACACAGCGTCTCGCCAGCACCTCGGCGGGATCGATCAGCCGCACCACCAGTCCGCCGGGCCGCGCCAGCGTCGAGCCGCGCAGCAGCAGCGGCAGCTCGGTGCAGCCCAGCACGATCACCTGCACGCCTTGCGCGACCAGGTCGTCGACCGCGGCGGCGACGTCGTCGCTGCACTCGCCCGACGTATGGCCGGCCTTGGCGCCATGGCGTCCGTACACCGCGTTCATCAGCCGCGCCTGTGCCGCCGCGGACGGCGCGACCTGCACGAGGCCGCGCGCTGCGAGCGCTTTCTCGTAGACGCGGCTTGCGAGCGTACCCGAAGTCGCCAGCATGCCGACTTCGCGCAGGTTCGGGAACGACTCGCGCAGATAATCGGCGGTACAGGTCAGCATATTGACGATCGGAACGTTAAGCGCAGGCTGGATCCGCTCGACGAACGCATGCGCGGTATTGCATGGAATCGCGATGATATCCGCGCCGCCCTCTTCGAGCGTCTTGCAGGCCGCGTAGAGGGCGAGCGTCGGATCGTCGCCGTTGCCGAGCAGGGCTTCGGTGCGATCCGGAATCTGCGGATTCTGTTCGACCATGACCTTGATATGGTCCTGATCGCGCGCAGCCGGCGTGTTGCGCACCAGCTTCGCCATGAAATCGACGGTCGCCGCGGGTCCGACACCGCCCAGCACGCCCACCTTGAAGCGCCGCTGCGGCTGCGGGAATTGTGCCGCCGCGACGTAGCGCGCGTAGACCCGATTGGCGTCGACCAGCGGCACGTCCAGCGTTCCGAGCGCGCGCGCGACCATGGCGATTTCGGCGAGCCCGGGCACGATGATTTGCGCGCCTTGCGCGACGAGGTCCACGCAGGCCGCCCGCAGCAACTCGACTGGCCGGCCGTAGAGACGGCCGCTTTTAATGCCGTCGTCGCCATACACCGCGCGGGCGACGCAATCCACGCCGTGTTCATTGCGTGGATACAGCACGTCGTATTGCGCGGCGTCGAAATAGCGCTCGAAGAGGCCGTTGCCGCGTATGTAATGGGAAGTAAGGACACCGACGCGCCGAACCGACGGAAAGGCCTGCCGCACGTGCAGCGAAAGCGCCCGCATGATGTCGGCGATCGGGAGGGACGCGTTCGCCGTCAGCTCGTCGATGAAGGTATGGCTAAGGAAGCAGGGCAATACGATGGCATCGACCCCGCGTTTTTCGAAGGTACGGATCGAGTCGAAAACGTGGAGTTTGAATTCGGCGTTCGCCGCGTCGATCAACGCCGGGCCATGCCACGGCTGTTGCTCGAGCACGAGGTCGAATCGTCTTGCGGTGGGCGAACGGCGCCCGCCGGCGGTCATCTTGCTCAATACGTCGGCGCTCGCCAGCGGCGCCGCGCCGGTCACGATGCCCAGCGAACGATAGCGTTGCATGATGACCCCCGTCGGCTTGGTTGGCTTTGATATTAGGCCGCTTTTGCGCGGTTTGAAGATGGCATTATGGGGTTGTTGTATGACATGGGGTTAACGTTGAGCGGGTTGAGCGGTTCCTTGGGCGGCGGCATCTGTCTGGACGCCTGCCGCCTGCGGCCTCGATCATTGCCTGGTTGATTGCCTGCGCGCAGGCAATCAACCTCAGCCCTCGTCGTCTCGCGAACCATAAGCCGCCAGCATCTTGTGTGCAACCATATCCATAGCCGGCTTGACCAGGCCATTTTTGTCGGTCCAGACCTTGGGCGTCAACGCCCCGCTCAGGGCGACGCTATCGGCATCGCCCAGCGCCAGCAGTCCACGTTGGACATCGTCATCAAACGCAATCACATTGACGAAAATCGTATCGCCGTCATTAGTGGCGGCCCGCACCTTGCAGGTCACGAACCGCTTGCCGTTTTGCCCCGTGCGAACCTGCGCGTCGCCGAACAGCCTCCCGCCCACCAGTCCATCGATCATTGCCCTGCTCCTCTTATCCGCTCATCGTGCAAAAAAACAATATCGCCGGCACGGCACGCATGATCCCACGCTAAACAGCACCTGAGTTCAGTGCATGGCCTCGCGTTCACGGCGAGCCATTGGCCGCGCCGGCGGCTTCGAAGATATCGCGCAGCCACTGCGCAAACACCCGCACGCGCGACGACAACTGGCGGTTCTGCGGATAGAGCACCGACACCGGCAGCGGCGGCGGCGGAAAATCCGCCAGGATGACCTTCAACCGCGCTGAGGCCAGTTCTGCCGCCACGCGGTACTGCGGCACCTGCACGATGCCGAGGCCGGCCAGCGCCGAGCCGGTGTAGAGATCGGCGCCGGTCACCGACACCGTCGCCGGCAGATACACCGCGCTCTCGCGGCCGTCGACAGTGAATTCGAGCGGCACCGCTTTGCCGGTCGCGCTCGACAGGTAGTTGACCGCCCGGTGCGCGGACAGCTCCGTCGGCTCGGCAGGCTCGCCGTGGGCCGCCAGATAGGCCGGGCTCGCCACTGTCACTTGCGGCAGTTGCGCGACGCGCCGCCCCACCATCGACGAATCCTGCAAATGCCCCGCTCGCAGCACGCAATCGATCCCCTCACGCACCAGATCGACCAGCCGGTCGTCCTCGCCGATCGTCAGCTCGATCCCGGGAAACTGCGCGAGGAACTCCGGCAGCGCCGGCACGACGAAGTGC
The DNA here is from genome assembly GCF_003353175.1 of Paraburkholderia lacunae. GTDB lineage: Bacteria > Pseudomonadota > Gammaproteobacteria > Burkholderiales > Burkholderiaceae > Paraburkholderia > Paraburkholderia lacunae. Next base: position 225,663 of record NZ_QHKS01000010.1, read on the forward strand.
CGCGCCAGCGTGCCCTGCAAATTCACCCGCAACAGGCCCTTCGGCGCGATGTTCGTGAACGAGCCCTCCGCCTCCTCCATATCGGCGATGAGACGCACGCAACGCCGGTAATACGCCTCGCCGTCATGCGTGAGGCGCACCGAGCGCGTGGTGCGCTCCAGCAGCCGCGCGCCGAGCCGCTGTTCCATGCGCTTCATCAGATTGGTGACGGTGGCGCGCGGAATCTGCAGATCGTCTGACGCCCGCGTGAAGCTCTGCCGCTCGGCAATCCGCACGAACACCCGCATTTCCTCGAAACGATCCATGTTCAACGCCTATATATCGGGTCCGCCGGAAGGCCACCCGATAATTATTAAAGCAAATGGAATTCTAATAGCAATTTCAATCTGATTATCTCCGAGAAGAAAACACCGATGATTCGTCTCACCCACTCATCACACAGAAGGAAACGAACCATGAACACGATCAAAAACGCTCGAGTCGCCATCGTGACCGGCGCGTCCCGCGGCATCGGCGCAGCGGTTGCGCAACGCCTCGCTAAAGACGGTTTCGCAGTCGCCGTCAACTACGCATCGAGCTCGACGGAAGCCGACGCACTGATCGCCGAACTGAAGGCTGCCGGCGCCAGGGCGATCGCAGTGAAGGCCGACGTCTCGAAGGCCGACGAGGTACGCCGCATGTTCGAAACCACCGAACAGCAACTCGGCAAGGTGGACGTACTGGTCAACAACGCCGGCGTGCTGAAGACCGTGCCGCTCGCCGACACCAGCGACGCGCTGTACGACCAGACCTTCGACATCAACGTGCGCGGCACCTTCAACACCTTGCGTGAAGCCGCGGCCCGGATGAACGACGGCGGGCGCATCGTCAACTTCTCGAGCACCACGCTCGCGCTGAACATGCCTGGCTACGCGGTCTACAACGGAACGAAGGCCGCAGTCGAAGCGTTCACGCACGTGTTCGCCAAGGAACTGCGCGGCCGCAACATCACCGTCAACGCCGTTGCGCCGGGCCCGATCGCCACGTCGCTGTTCCTCGACGGCAAGACCGAAGAGCAGATCCAGACCTTCGCGAAGATGCCGCCGCTGCAACGCCTTGGCCAGCCGGACGATATCGCGTCGGTGGTGTCGTTCCTCGCCGGTCCGGACGCCGGCTGGGTCAACGGCCAGATCCTGCGGGCCAACGGCGGGCTCGCCTGAAACCGCGTGAACCTGTTCAAAAGGCGCCCTCGCCCGCCGCCGCTATGACGGCGAACTGTTCGCCGCTCCGGCCGAACTCGTGAAACGACGTCGGGCCGGAGAACGTTGACGCTTATTGCAAAGCGCTTAAACCGGCGGCGGATTGCGCTCGGCAAACCCTTCCTGATGCCAGTACGGATAAGCCGGACGCACGGCGCTCGCGGCATCGAGTTTGGTCACCTGTTCGGGCGTCAGATTCCAGCCGACCGCGCCGAGATTCTGCCGCAACTGTTCTTCGTTGCGCGCGCCGATCAGCACCGTGGATACCGTTGGACGCTGCAACAGCCAGTTCAGCGCGATTTGCGCCACCGTCTTGCCGGTTTCGGCGGCGACCTCGTCGATCGCGTCGAGCACACGGAACAGATACTCGTCCGGCACCGGCGGCCCCATGTCGGCGGTCTTATGCAGACGGCTCGTATCCGGCAGCGGCTGACCGCGTTTGATCTTGCCGGTCAGGCGCCCCCAGCCGAGCGGACTCCACACCACCGCGCCCACGCCTTGATCGATGCCGAGCGGCATCAGCTCCCACTCGTAATCGCGGCCGACGAGCGAGTAGTACGTCTGATTCGCGACATAGCGCGGATAGCCGTAGCGATCCGCGATGTCCTGCGATTTCATCAGTTGCCAGCCGGAGAAATTCGACACGCCGGTGTAGCGGATCTTGCCGGCGCGCACGAGATCGTCGAGCGTGGACAGGACTTCGGCGATCGGCGTCTTCGCGTCGAAGCCGTGCAACTGGAACAGATCGATGTAGTCCGTTTGCAGGCGCTTGAGCGCCGCATCGACCGCCCGAATCAGATGAAAGCGGGATGAGCCGACACTGTTCGGATCATCGTCGAAGCGGAAGGTCGCCTTGGTCGAGATGATCGCTTTGTCGCGCTTGCCCTTGAGCGCTTCGCCGAGCACCGACTCGGAAGCGCCGCTCGAATAGATGTCCGCACTGTCGAACATGGTGACGCCCGCGTCGAAGCAGATGTCGATCAAACGGCGCGCCTCGGCCACGTCGGTGGCGCCCCACGCTTCGAAGAATTCGCCCTTGCCGCCGAACGTGCCCGTGCCGAAACTCAGCACCGGCACCGTGAAACCGGACGCACCCAAATGTCTGTATTCCATTGATGAATCTCCATGGCATAGCCGTCGATAAACGGACATTCAGTCTACGCGCGTCGGCGCAAACACGTCAGCTGGCTCGCCGCCGCGCGCCGCGCTTCGGGTTTTTATCCTGGGTCTGCCGCCGGCAAGGCCGCACTACTCCATGCGGCCAGCGCGTCGCGCACGGCTCGAATCACGCTGTCCCAATCGCCCAGGGCCGGCTGCCGGAACAGGGTCGCGCACGGATACCACGGCGTATCCGTGCGCTCGAGCATCCAGCGCCAGCACGTGTCGAAGCGATTCAGAATCCATACCGGCTTGTCCAGCGCACCGGCCAGATGCGCGGTGGACGTATCCACCGAAATCACCAGGTCGAGGTTCGCCACCAATGCCGCGGTATCGGCGAAATCATCGAGTTCCGCGGTGTAGTCGAAGACGCGGTGAGCCGATTCGTCGGCGGGCAGTTGCTGCGCCGCCGAACCTTTTTGCAGACTGAAGAACCGCACGTTCGGCACGTCGAGAATCGGTGCGAGCCGCTCGAACGTAATCGAGCGGCGCGCGTCGTTCTTGCGAAGTTCGGCGATATGCGGCCGATTTCCGCCGGCCCAGACGAGCCCGACTTTCAGGCGGCCGTCCGCGTGTGCTTCGATACGGTCATGCCACAAGCGGGCGGCCTCGCCGTCGGCGAACAGGTAGGGTGTCTTCGACGGAATGCTCGCGATGCCGGTTCTGAATGCGAGCGGCAAACTCAGCAACGGGCAGTGACAATCGAACGGCGGCAGCGCCTGTCCGGCTTCGACCCATTGATCCACGCCGTCGAGTGTGGACATGAGCCGCATCAATTCGGGCGGCACTTCGAGCACGACTTTGGCCCCGAGCTTCGACACCAGCGCGGCATAGCGGCAAAACTGCAGCGTGTCGCCCAGGCCCTGCTCCGCGTGCAGGAGAATGGTTTTGCCGTCGAGTGAAAAATCGCCCAGCCAGAGGGGTTCGGCAAAGCGGCGCCTGCTTTGCTTGATCCGGCTGCGTTCCCAACGCCACTCGTACTTCTGCCACCCCGCTTCGAGCCGCCCCAGTTGCAGCAGACACAGCGCTTCGTTCCAATGCGTCTCGGCGGAAGCGGGATTCAACGCCAGCGCGCGCTCGTAGCTGAGCAACGCCTGCGCGTGCTCGTTGAGATCGATCTGAGTCAGGCCGAGATTGTTCCAGGCGTCGGCCAACGCGGGCGCGAGTTCGAGCGCGCGCCGATAGCTGCGTTGCGCCTCTTCCGGCTGGTTCAGATCGCTGAGCGCATTGCCGCGATTGCTCCAGGCGTCGGGATAATTCGGCTGCAAGGCGAGCGCGCGATCGCAGCTTGCCAACGCATCGGCCGGACGGCCCAGATCGCGCAGCACGCAAGCGCGATTATTCCAGGCTTGCGCGAAATCCGGCATCAAGGCGAGCGCGCGATCAAAGCTGCCGAGCGCCTGCGCGGGCCGATTCAGACCCGCCTGCGCGTTGCCGCGATTGTTCAACGCGTCGGGAAACCTGGCCTGAAGCGCCAGCGCGCGATCGGCGCTCGCGAGGCCTTCGTCGAAACGCTGCAACGCGTTGAGCGCATAGGCGAGATTCGAATGGATCGGCGCCTGTTTCGCATCGATGCCGATGGCTTTCCTGAGCAGCTCGATGCCCTCTTGCAGCCGGCCCGCTTGCAGGGCGAGCGCGCCCAGCAGTTGCAGCGCGCCGACATGGCGTGGCTTGAGTTCGAGAATCTCGCGATAGAGTTCTTCGGCCTCGGCGAATGCGCCGTTCTGCTGAAGCGCGACGGCTTGCCGAAGCATGTTGTCCAACTGTTGCGGCAGATTGGCAGGCTTGCTCATGGGTGAGCTTTTATCGAATGCGTGTGGGATCGGAAGACAGCTTTCGAATTGCTGAACCGCGCAAAACGCTGCGCAACCCTGACTCGAAAGAATGACGCCGATTATCGCCGAAAAGAACGCATTCGAACGGCCGCAACTACGCGACTTGAATCACCGCGCACGCAACGGGCGATGGTAGTAGCGCGCGTCACGCCGCCGCGTGACGCGCTTCAGGCATTACTGCGCTGCTGCGTGCAGATGCTTGCGTTTAGCGAGTTCCTGAGCCATGGCGTAGTGTTCCTGGACGGTCGGGAGCCCCTTTTTCGCTACGTCCTTCAATTGTTCGTCGCGACCCGACGCGATTTCCGCCTGAAATGCCGAGATTGCTTTTTGCTCGCCGGCGAGCGCGACCTGCTCGATGTAGGTCTTGTCGAATTCGGCGCCGCGCAGGTTGTTGATGCTCGCGAGCAGCGCGGTGTCCGGATCGTTCTTCGGCACGTCGACGCCGCGCGGGCTGGCGGCGCGCAGTGCCTCCGACAGTTTGGCGTTGTCGTTCGACACGCGTTCGGCAAATGCCTTGACTTCCCTATCGGTGGAGCGCGACGTGGCGATGCGCGCGGCATCGCGCTGCGTGGAGACGGCCCGGGTTGCATCCGCGATGAACGCCTGATCGGCGCCATGCAGACGACCGGCTTCCGGCGTTGCGGCCGACGGCGCAGCTGGCGAAGTTTGAGCGCTGGCGGCCGTAGCGACAACCAGAAGGCTGGCCATGCAGGCGCTGGTGATGGCGAGAGGCAAGCGAATCATACGTTCTCCTTGTAATGGAAGCGAAAGAGCACCGATGCGCGGTGCATGGCTACCGGCTTGCAGTTGACTTGCTGGCGAGTAGCGATGCCGCGATCGATCGCTTTGCATTCTAGGAGCCGCTTTACGTGGTGTGTGCAACGGTGCTGTCGTTTCTGTAACCTTAGGTAACGGTTTATTTTTTGGATTTTTTTCGGGTTTTTTTGCCTTGCAAAGCGTGTATTTGGGTGCCCCGCCTTATCGCAACCTTATCGCAGCCTTATCGCAGCCTTATCGCAGCCTTATCGCAGCCGCATCGCGGATTCGCGTTCCAGTCTTTGCAGCAGCACGGCAACGAAGGCCTCCGTCGCCGGCGACAGCGTTCGTCCGCGCTTTCTGATTAGCGCGATCGGTCGCACGAAGGCCGGTTCGTCGATCGGTCGGGCCACCAGGTTCGGCTCCGCCAGCACTTCGCGCGCGGAGCCCGGCAGTATCGTCACGCCGAGGCCGCCGCGCACCATCGCCACCGCCGTCATCATGTAGGTGGGCTCGCAACTCACCTCGGGCGTGCAGTGAGCGTTCGCCAGCGCGGCATCGACGACCGCGCGCACGCTCGTGCCGCGCGCCGTCAACACGAGCGGCACGCTGACGAGATCCTTCAACGTGATGCGGCGCTTGCGTGCCAGCGGATGATCCTGTGGACAGACCACGACCAACCGGTCTTCCCCGACGTGCAGCACCTCGAGCGCCGAATCGGATAGTTCGCCGCCAGTCAAGCCAACGTCGACCTCTTCGTTGCGCACCAGCGTGTTCACCATGCCCGCCACCACGTCGCGAATATGAAATCTCACGCGCGGGAAATCGTGTTTGAACGCGCGAATCAGATCGGGCAGCAGGCTCGCCGCAAACGACGGCAAGCACGCAACGCGGACCGTCCCCGTCGAACCGTCGCCGAGCGCGCGGGCGTCGAGCAACACATGCTCCATGTCGTAGAGCGATTTTTGCAGCACCGGCAGCAGCTCGCGTCCTGTCGGCGTCAACGCTACGTTGCGGCTATTGCGATCGAACAGCCGTGCGCCGACCGTCTCCTCGAGGCGGCGGATTTGCACCGTCAACGCAGGCTGCGACAGATGCAACTGCGCCGCCGCGCGCGTGAAGTTGCCTGTCTGCGCCACAGCGATGAACGCCCGGATATCGCGAAGATTCAGATCCATTACATTCCGTGATTGCTGCGATCAAATCATTTCAATTGCTTTATTGTCACCGCGAAACTACGCTGGAACGCACTAAAAAACAAGTTCGGAGACAAGCAGATGCTGCCATTGCTGGGGCTCGCCACCATCGCCGTCCTGCTCGGGGCGATCCTTTCAAAACGCATGTCGCCGCTGGTCGCGCTGATCATCGTGCCGATCGCCGCGTCGCTGATCGGCGGCTTCGGCTTGCAAACGAGCAAATTCGTCATCGACGGACTCAAGAGCCTCGCGCCGGTAGTCGGCATGTTCGTGTTCGCGATCCTCTATTTCGGCACGATCACCGATGCCGGCACACTCGATCCCATCATCGATCGCATTCTTCGCGCGGTCGGCACGAAACCGACGCGGATCGTCGTGGGCACCACGCTGCTCGCCCTGCTGATTCACCTGGACGGCTCCGGCGCGGTCTGTTTTCTGGTGACGGTGCCTGCGATGCTGCCGCTCTATGACCGCCTGAACATGGATCGGCGCGTGCTGGCCGCGGCGGTATCGATGGCGGCGGGCATCAACTTTCTGCCGTGGACAGGACCGATGATCCGTGCGTCGGCATCGCTTCATCTACCCATTTCCGCGCTGTTCAATCCGCTGATTCCAGTTCAGATCGCCGGCCTCGTGTTCGTCTTCGGCGTCGCGTTCTGGCTCGGCCGGCGTGAAGAAAAGCGCCTCGGCCTGTCCGCCGCCGACGGCGCCATCCCGATGCCCAAACGTGAACTCACGCAGGAAGAACAGGCGCTGCGCCGCCCGCAAAACTTCTGGTTCAACATTGTGCTGACGTTGATCGTGCTGGGCACGATGGTCGTGATGGGCGAGAAAATCCCGCCGGCGATCATGTTCATGGTCGGTTTGTGCATTGCGTTGATGGTGAACTATCCGAACGTGGAGCTGCAGCGCAAGCGGATCGATGCGCACGCGCGCGCCGCGCTGATGATGGCGGGCATTCTTCTCGCGGCAGGCGTATTCACCGGCATCATGCAGGGCAGCGGCATGCTCAAGGCGATGGTGCAGGCGGCTGTCGGCTTCGTGCCGCCCGCCATGGCCGGCCACATCCCGGTCGCGCTCGGCCTCGTTGCGATGCCGCTCAGCATGCTGTTCGATCCCGACTCGTTCTATTTCGGCGTGCTGCCGGTCATCGCCGAAGTGGCCGCGCAGCTCGGTGTGCCGGCGGTGCATGTCGGTCAGGCGGCGCTGCTCGGCCAGATGACGACGGGCTTTCCGGTCAGTCCGCTGACGCCCGCTACGTTCCTCGTGGTCGGCTTATGCGGCATCGATCTCGCGGACCACCAGAAATTTACATTCCCGCTTCTGTTCGGCGCATCGATCGTGATGACGATCGCGTGTGTCGTGCTGGGCGTTTTTCCTCTATGAGCGCATTCACGGGCGATACCAGCATGGCAGCAACTTCACACGCGCGCGTGGTCCGGCTTGGCGCGGGCGCCGGCTATTCAGGCGACCGCATCGAACCCGCGGTCGAACTGGCGGAACATGGCGCACTCGATTACCTCGTATTCGAGTGCCTGGCCGAGCGGACCATCGCGATCGCCCAGCAGGCGCGGCGCAAAGATCCTGAGCTTGGCTATGACCCGCTGCTGACGGCACGGATGAACGCTGTCTTGCCCATCGCCGTACGCAATGGCGTGCGGATCGTCTCGAACATGGGCGCCGCCAATCCGCGCGCCGCTGCGCGCGAAACGGCGCGAATCGCACAGGCGCTCGGCATCACCGGCTTGAAGATCGCCGCGGTCACGGGAGACGACGTGCTCGACGTCGTGCGACAAGGCGATTTCCATTTCGAGGAATCGGGCGAAAGCGTCGCGTCCTTTCATGACCGCCTCGTTTCGGCAAACGCCTATCTCGGCGCCGCGCCGATCGCGGAAGCGCTGGCGGCCGGCGCAGACATCATATTGACGGGCCGGGTCGCCGATCCGTCGCTCTTCACCGCGCCGCTGATTCACGAATTCGGCTGGAACATGGACGATTGGGCGACGCTGGGACAGGCGACCGTCGTCGGCCATCTACTCGAGTGCGCGGGACAGGTGACGGGCGGATACTTCGCCGATCCGGGCTTCAGGAATGTGCCGAACCTTGCGCGCCTCGGCTTTCCGATCGGCGAGGTCAGTGCCGATGGTTCCGTCTCCATCACGAAGGTGCCGCATGCGGGCGGCTGCGTCACCGAGGCGACCTGCAAGGAACAATTGCTCTACGAGATTCACGATCCGCAACGCTATCTGCAACCGGATGTGGTCGCCGACTTTACGCAGGTTCGCGTGATCGAGGAAGCGCATGACCGCGTGCGTGTCACCGGCGGCCGCGGCACGCCGCGCACGGATACGCTGAAGGTATCGGTTGCATATGTCGACGGATTTATCGGCGAAGGGCAAATTTCTTACGGCGGTCCGGGCGCGGTCGAACGGGCGCGGCTCGCACTCGATATCGTTCGGGAAAGGCTCGAACTGAGCGGCGTCGAAACGCGCGAATTGCGTTTCGACCTGATCGGCCTGAATGCCTTGCACGGCGAAAAGGCGGGCGCGCGCGGCGCCGAGCCGTATGAGGTGCGCGCTCGCGTGGTCGCGCGCACAGCCTCGGCCGAGCACGCCGAGCAGATCGGCAACGAGGTCGAGACGCTTTATACCAATGGCCCCGCAGGCGGTGGCGGCGCGACGAAAGCAACCCGCGAGGTGCTCGCCGTGCAGTCGATTCTGTTGCCGAGGACGCACGTCAGCCCGTCATTCGAATGGGTGGAGGCTTGAGATGAAACTGCGGGACCTCGCCCATTCGCGAACCGGCGACAAAGGCAATACGCTGAACGTTTCGGTGATTTGCTACGACGCGCGGCATTATGAGCATCTGCGGCAGCAAGTCAGCGCCGAACGCGTGAAAGCCCATCTGGCTGACGTCGTGCAAGGTCCGGTGACGCGTTTTGAATTGCCCAACCTCGGCGCGTTCAATTTCGTGCTGACGCAAGCGCTAGGCGGCGGCGTCACGCGCTCGCTCGCCCTCGATGCGCACGGCAAGTCTTTGAGTTCCGCGTTGCTGGATCTGGAGATCGACGCACCGTCATCGTAAGTATGCAGGCACAACAAACGGGAGCCGCCGCCCGGATTCACGCAAAAAACCTGGCTGGCCCATTCGACGGGTAACGAGGTTTCTGTGCAGCGCCGCGATGTTGTGCGAACATCCGGAAACCTCACTGCGGCACCGGAGTTGGCAATGACTGACCACGACACGCTGCATCCGTTACGTCCCTTCCTGAAGAATTACGTGTGGGAGCATGGCCGGGTCGGGACGCGCTATCTCGACTGCGTCGATGGCGAAATCAAGTTCGACGACGGCAAGAAGTCGCGTTTCGCCGCCGAGAAATACGTCTACGTGGCGCTCGGCAAAGACGCCGCTGACGATCCGCAGGCCGAGGGCCCCGCCATTCAGGAAGCCGGGCTCGCCCGCTTCCTGCGCGCCGCCCAGTTCGGCAAACCGGAAGAAGCGGGTTCGGCGGCCGAGGTGCAACGCGCGGTGCACGATTGCGTCGAGCTTGGCATCTTTAGCGCCTATCAGTTCGATGCCCAGCAGGCGATGGCACGCTACGCACAGGAAGCGATGTTCGACGATGAAATCCGCGCTGCCGTCGTCGCCGATATCCGGCGTGTGTATGTCGGCATGCGTGAACAACTCGCGCTTTATGACTTCACCGTGCTGCACGGCTTGCCCACGCCACTGCTCTTTAGCGAAACACCGTTTATCGATTGGCGGGTGCGCGCGAGCCCGGCTTTGCCGCTCGTCTCGCTTCCGCTTGGGCCTTACTCCCTGCTGGTCGGCACGCCGTCCGGAAGAACGAGCCGTGTCGCGCCGGTGGCGTGGAAAACCGCGGTCTCGATGGGCTCGTTGAAGGATCACAACCGGCATATGGTCGAGCGGGCGCGCTTGTGGCTCGTCGCCATCAGCGACGATCAGCTCGTTGCCGTGCAGAGCCGCTTCAAGCCGGCCGACCCGGGGGGCGCAAAGCCCGCTTGACGATGACGCACACGAAGCGTTAGGCAACGCTCGTACACGTGCCGTTACTGCGGACGCGGTTCAAGCGCGAGCGTGATCGAAAGATGTCCCGTTTCGATGCCCATCGTGTTGCGCATCGGCGGTGTGCGGTATGCATCGAGGGGGGCGCGTTGCTGCGCTCCGGCGGCATCGGCAAGCTTCGCAAAGAGACGCGCAAGGCGATCGAGCGCAAACGCCGGCGTCGGCAGATTGCAGCCGTCGGTCGCCCATTGCACGGCATCGTCTGCCAGATCGCATACGTCGGCAACCGTATGCTTCACGCGAGCCTGCAACGGATGTTCGGGCAGGTGATAGTCCTTCAGCGCCGCGCCGATGGCCTGCGCGCCGGCCAGCATGCCCGCGTGCTTGCCCGAGCAATTGCTGCACACCGCGCCCGGTTTGAAGTCGCGCTTCAGCCAGTCGACATAAATGGCATCGGACAAAGGAGGATGGCCGCCGCAACGCAAATCCGCCTCGCTGACCTGCGCCTTCTCCAGCATCTGCCGGGTGCGTTCGATATGGCGCGGCTCGCTGCTGTGAGAAGCGCACATCAGCGCGAGGTCGGCTTCGTTGAAACCAAACCGCTCGAGCGCCCCGGTTTCGATCACGGCCAACGCCTGCGCAGGCTTCGCCACGGAGCGCACCAGCGTCAAGCGCGACGGATCGCCGAACGAATACAGCAGGCGGCCGTCGGCCTGAACTACCGCAACATGAGCGATGTGCGTGTTCTCGATCACGCCGCCACGATAGACTGCGGCCGCGATCGGCCCGGTTTCGCGTTGACTCATGCTTGTGCTCCTCCCGTTTTTTCGATCGCGATGCATTCGCTAGGTAGCGTCGTCAAGCGAGCGATTCTACGTTTGTCTTTCGCGCAAGCCAAATCCGCGCCGCGCGACGCGCCTAACCTCTCATCACGCCGTGTCGTGAATATGCCCGACGAGGTAATCGATCAACGCCGCCACCTGTGTGCGTGACCAAACGCGTGATGCGCGATTCGTCGTTGCCGCCTTTGTCGGTGACCGCGGCTCAGTCGGGCGTGGTCGCCGCCGGCGGTGCGGCGCTGGCGTGGCTATTTGCGCAGCAACCCTGGAGCGGAGGTAAAGGAGCCGAGGTAAAGGAGCCGAGGTAAAGGAGCCGAGGTAAAGGAGCCGAGGTAAAGGAGCAATACGCATGATAATGACGATCGAGTGACGTAGACACCATCCTAGCGGATCGAAGCCCGCGTCAAATCATGCGCGCGACGCTTTCCGCAGTTGCGCGAGCTCCGCCTCGAGCGCTTCGATGCGCCGGTCGCGTTCGTCCAACGCAGCGGCCACGTCCGCTGCGTCGAAACGCTGCGGAATATGCTGCGGGCAGTTCACGTCCCATGCGCTCACCGTCATCACGATCGTGCGTTCGCCGCGCGCTTTGTACCCTTGCGGCATCAGCTTTGCCAGCAGCGCGGGATCGTCTTCGACCACGCGCGCCTCGCCCCAGACCTTGATGCGCTGCTGGTGTGCGTAGTCGATCAGAAACAGGTACGCCTTCGGATTGTCCGCGAGATTGCCCTGCGTAATGTATTGGCGGTTGCCGGCGAAATCGGCGAACGCAATCGTGCGGTCGTCGAGCACATGCAGGAAACCCGCGGGGCCGCCGCGATGCTGAATGTAGGGTTGCCCTTCGTCGTTCGCGGTGGCGAAGAACACGCTCGTCTGGCGTTCGATGAATCTCGCGACATCCGGCGTAATGCGGGTCTGCCAGCCGCGTTCGGTTTCCATGCGCGCATAGGCGGCACGCGAGCCGTGCCGCGTCTGGAACGCCTTCACAGTGGGCGTGAACGCGATGTCGCTCGAATACGGATGTGGGCGAATCATTGAACGGCTCCTTTTTCGCGGATGCCTCAGCAGGTGGCACGTCCAACGTTACAGGCTTCCATGTTCAACGAGAACCCGGCGATATCGGGAACCAGTCTTTCAAAAACTGAGAACATGGGCATGGCGCCTGGCCAGTTGCGCGCCCCACCACCCTGCCGTCACGGCGGATTCGAACTAGCCCGGTTGATTCGACATTCAGATTAAAAAATGAATTGACCTCGCTCACGCGACCCGGCATTTCGTCCGGCATACGCAGTTGCACGAGCGATAACCGCACCACTACGCTGTTGGTTTCCGTTGCATCGGACCAAAGTCCAATTGTCCATGCATCGCACCGTTTGTAGCTTGAATGACGTGATACTTGCGTTCGAATGAAACCTGTGCCGCGCGGATACGGACCGTCCGTTTCAGTTGGGTCAACGCCGAAAATAAGGCCACACGCCGCTCAGGCTGATCGCTGCGCGCCTCGTTCGCCATGCACATAAGACTTGTCTTAATTCAAGATAATTAATCCATCCGGAGTCCTATTCTGAGAATGCGTCTCAAATTCTAAAATCCAGATTACCCAATGGAATAATTAATTGGGTTGTGCCTTTTATTTTTATTCAAGGCAATTTAAATGGAGCGTGCGGCGTTTGCCGTCGCTTTTGTCCTGTCATTTCGCTGGAAACCAACCAAGTGAAAAAAATCACTCGTCTCGTCATGGCCGGCGCCGTCGCCGTCGCCTGTTCGTCCGCCTTCGCGGATTCGTTCGACATCAAGGTCAGCGGCGTCATCAAGCCGGCCGCCTGTACGCCGACGCTGGCCGGTGGCGGCACGTTCGACTACGGCAACATCGGCACGGCGGCCCTCAATCCGACCGCGCTCACGTTGCTCGACGTCAAGTCCGATACGCTCACGATCACCTGTGACGCCGTCGCACGCGTCGCGCTGAAGGGCGCGGACAATCGCGCCGGAACCGGCGCGTTCACCAGCACCGTCGCGTTCTTTGGCCTGAACGTTGATGCCAACTTGCAGTACGGTCTCGGCACCGCATCGGGCAAGAACATCGGTTCCTATGCGTTCCGCTTCAAGCCGGGCACGTTCACTGCGGACGGCACGAAGGTCGACTCGATTTACTCGACCAACGCCGGCAGTAGCTGGACGTCGTCATCCGGCTTCCTGGCGTCGAACGGTTCGCAGATCCAATCCTGGGCCAAGACCGGCCTGACGGTTCCCGTCGCGGCGAAGGTCTTCACCGGCACGCTGGAACTGCAAGCCGCGATCGACAAGACCTCCAACCTCGACATGAGCAAAGAAATCGACCTCGACGGTCTCGCTACCGTGTCGCTCGTCTACCTGTAACCCGGAAGCCACCCGCGTCTATTCATGCAGCGAGGCGCGCTCCCTCCAGGGGCGTGCCTGTTCGTGCCGCGACGTGTGCCGCGTCAACTCATACATCTCATATGCAATTCAATCTTCCGAAATGCCTCATGGCCGGCGCCATCGCCGTCGCCTGTTCGTCCGCCTTCGCGGATTCGTTCGACATCAAGGTCAGCGGCGTCATCAAGCCGGCCGCCTGTACGCCGACGCTCGCCGGTGGCGGCACGTTCGACTACGGCAACATCGGCACGGCGGCCCTCAATCCGACCGCGCTCACGTTGCTCGACGTCAAGTCCGATACGCTCACGATCACCTGTGACGCCGTCGCACGCGTCGCGCTGAAGGGCGCGGACAATCGCGCCGGGACCGGCGCGTTCACCAGCGCCGTCGGGTTCTTTGGCCTGAACGTTGGTGCCAACTGGCAGTACGGTCTCGGCACCGCATCGGGCAAGAACATCGGTTCCTATGCGTTCCGCTTCAAGCCGGGCACGTTCACTGCGGACGGCGCGAAGGTCGACTCGATTGACTCGGCCAACGCCGGCAGTAGCTGGACGTCATCATCCGGCTTCCTGGCGTCGAACGGTTCGTGGATCGGATCCTGGGCCAAGACCGGCCTGACGGTTCCCGTCGCGGCGAAGGTCTTCACCGGCACGCTGGAGCTGCAAGCCGCGATCGACAAAACCTCCAACCTCGACATGAGCAAGCAAATCGACCTCGACGGTCTCGCTAGCGTGTCGCTCGTCTACCTGTAACGTCTGTTCGTTCGGCAGGCGCGAATCACCGGGCCGCCCCAGGGCGGCAGCCCGGTGCGCTTGCCGGACCTTCCCATCCATACCTGCCCGATCGGCGCGAGCGCGCCGACGAATCCGCGTTCGCGCGCCTGATCTCATGAAAAACCCGTCGATTCGCAAGCTTGCAACACTCCTTACGGCCCTCATCGCCTGCCTGCTCGGTGCGGGCGCCTCGCACGCGATGGGCGTCGTGCCCGAAACATCGGTCATCATCGTCAACGAAGCGGACGGCGAAGGTTCGATCACCGTCAAGAACACCGACAGCACGCCCACGCTGCTCTATACGACGATCCGCCACATTCCCGAGGACCAGGCCGACCTGCTCGTCGCGACCCCACCGATCGCCCGCGTCGAGCCGGGGGCGTCGCAACTGGTTCGCTTCGTGCTCGACACCAACGAGCCGCTCAAGGCGCAGCGTCTGAGCCGCGTGATCTTCGAAGGCATCCCGCCGAAGCGGCCCAGCAAGAACGAGATCCAGACGGTCATCCAGCAGAACCTGCCCGTCATCGTCAGCCCTCGCGACCTCGCACGCAACGATGAGCCGTGGAAGCTGCTCAAGTGGTCGAGCCAGGACGGCGAGCTGATCCTGCGCAATGACAGCCGCTATGTCGTGCGACTCGAACAGAAGGTTCAACTGCTGCCGCAGCAACAGATCGTCGTGCTGCCGAAGCCCTACGTGCTGCCGGGCGACTCGATCAAGGTCGCGCTCGAGTCGCCCGTCGACGCGCAGCAGGTACGGATCTTCCCGGCTACGGTCTACGGCTATTCCGTCGAGCATTACGATGCCCCCCTCGGCGCTACGGCCGACGGTATCGCGGAGCACTGATAATGGCCAACGGGTCGAGCGTCTCGACACGCGATCTCGGGCGATATACGCGAAGGGGCACGATGTGCCTCCTGATGTGCCTTCTGTCGTTCGCGCTGAGTACCCGCGCCGCTTTTTCCAGCATCGCGCCAGCGCCGGCTGATCCGCATCCCGGCACACAAGCCGATTCGATCGAGTTTGATGCCGGAGCGTTATCCAAGCTTGGTATCGATACGAGCCTCGCTCGCCGCTTCGCGGATGCGCCGCGCTTCTTGCCCGGCGTGGTGCCGGTTCAAATCAGCGTCAACGGCCGGAAGAAAGGCCGCGCGGACGCGCGCTTCGACGACAACGGCCGGCTATGCGTGTCGCCGGCGCTGCTGCGCGCGGCCGGCCTCGTCGTGCCGCCGGCATTGCGCGACGACACGCCTTGCTATGACTATCGCAGTGCGTTTGCGCAGGCGGTCGTCACGTTGCATCCGGAGAAAGCCGCGATCGACTTCGTCGTGCCGACCGACGCGCTCGCCACGGCAACGCGCCGCGCCACCGACTACGCGACGGGCGGCGTCGCCGGACTCCTCAACTACGACCTGCTGTCGATGTCCGCCCGCAATCCGGGCGGCACGTCGCAGTACTGGCAAGCCGCGACCGAGCTTGGCGTCAACGCCAGCGGCTGGATCGTGCGCAGCCGCCAGATCGCCACGTCCCAGGACGGCCGCACGCGATTCGATCATCAGTCCGCGTACGCGCAACGAACGTTCGCAGCGCACGAGACCGTGTTGCAGGCCGGCCAGATCAACCCGCAGTCGACGCCGTTTGCGATCGGCTCGCTGTACGGCGTCCAGTTATTTCCCGAAGAAGCGCTCGTCGCGCCGCCGGAGTCCGGCGCCGTCGTCAGCGGGATCGCGCGCACGCAGGCGCGCATAGAAGTACGCCAGCTCGGCGCGCTGATCTACTCGTCGCAGTTGCCGCCGGGACCGTTCGCGCTGCGCGCGCTGCCGCTCGTCAGCGGTAACGCGGACCTCGACGTCACGATCGTCGAAGAGGATGGCGACAGGCAGCACTTCGTCGTGCCGGCGGCGTCGTTCAACCGGAGCGGATTCGGCGCCGTGCAAGGCTTGTCGTTTGCGGCGGGCCGCCTGGAGGGCGCCGGTGACGGGCAGACGCCCTGGCTTGCGACCGTTAGCCGGGGCTGGCAGTTCGGCCAGCGCGTCAACGTCAGTGCGGGCCTGCTGGCGTCGGCACCTTACCAGGCAGGCGCCGTGAGCGCCGAGTTCGCGCCGCTGCTCGGCATCCAGGCGGCCACCCGGCTTTGGCTCGCGCGCGCAACAGGAGGCGCGACGGGCGCACAGGCCGCCGTCTCGTTGAATAGCGCGTGGGAGGGCAACTTCAATTTCTACGCGTCAGTCAATCAGCGTACCGCCGGATACCGGGATCTTGCCGATGCCATACAGGAGGACGGCCAGGCCGCGCCGTCCTTTCGCACCCAATACTCGGCCGGCGTGAACTGGAACACCAGCGTACTCGGCTATTTCACGCTCGGCTACACACGCACCGAACAGTTCGGCGCGTCGAACATGCAACGCGTCACTGGCGCCTGGACCCGCGCGTTCAAGCGCGCTGCAGTGTCGCTGAACCTGGCCAAAAGCATCGGTGGCGGCACGCCCGGCGGCGATCAGCTCTACCTGAGCGTCAACGTGCCGCTCGGCAAGCGCAGCGTCACGACTTACGCGAACCTGTCCGATGGCGCCGCGCGCTTCGGCTCCCGCTATGCCGACCAGTTCGGCCGAACCGGACGCTACAGTGTCGCTGCCGACTACGACAACGCGCGTCGCACCGCATCGGCGCGCGCCACGCTGAGCGCCGTTCCGCGCTATACCCAAGTGGGTGTCACGGCGAGCACCTACGGTGCTGCCAGTTCGTCGTTCACGGCGAACCTGCGCGGCGGAGTCGTCGGTTACGGCGGCGGTGTCGTGTTGTCGCCTTACGAGGTGAGGGACACGTTCGGCGTGGCGACCATCGGCAAACAGCCCGACATCGAACTGTCGACGCCGTCGGGACCGGTGTGGACCGACCCGCGCGGCCACGCCGTGCTGGCCTCGCTGCCCGCGTATTCGAGTGCCCGGATCATGATCAACACGAAAACACTGCCGCGCAACGTCGATCTGAAGAACAGCGTGCAGGAGGTCGACGTCGCGCGCGGCTCGGTGAGCCAGCTCGACTTCTCGGTGCAACAGACGCGACGCGTGCTGTTGACTGCAAGACTCGCGAACGGCGAACCGCTGCCGAAACTGACCACGGTCATCGACAGCGGCGACCAATTCGTCGCGGTCGCCGGAGAGGACGGCAGGCTTATTCTCGAAGGGGCGGCGCTTTCCTCGTCGCTGCGGGCGGAGCTGCCGGACGGGACGGTTTGCCGCCTGACCTACACGCTGACGGACACGCCGTCGAAGCAGGCGAGGTTCTATGAGCGCGCCGACGCGCAGTGCGTGGCGTGATCGCCTACGGTCCCCGGTCGTGGTGCGCCGCTATAGTCAGGGACGTCGGCCTTCAGCGAGTGGTTAGGCGTCCGTGTGCCCTTGGCGCCGTAGGACGACATGGGTGGCCTTCTCCGATGCTACGAATTCAACGCATTCGTATCCCAGGGCCCGCAAGTCAACCCCTCCGAACAGCGATTCTCCCCGGCCGAGCAGGACCGGCGCGATAGCAATGTGCAGTTCATCAATGAGGCCCTCACGAAGATACTGCTGGATTGTGTCCGGCCCACCGCCGATCCGCACGTCCATTCCGGCAGCGGCCTCGCGTGCACGGTCGAGCGCCTCGCGAATGCCTCCTGTTATGAAGTGGAACGTCGTGCCGCCTTCCATCTCGATACGGGGACGAGCATGATGGGTCAAGATGAAGACTGGAACGTGATACGGTGGATTGTCTCCCCACCAGCCTTTCCAGTTTGTGTCCGGCCAGTCCCCACGAATGGGTCCGAACATGTTCCGCCCAAGAATCCAGGCCCCAACATTCTGAAAGCCACAGGCGGCGAAATCATCGTCAACCCCGGTCGTACCGCCGTCCTTGCCGAACAAGGCCCGCTGGAACGTGCGTGTTGGGACAAGCCACTGGTGCAGTTCCGTTCCGCCAACGCCGAGCGGATTGTTGATGTCTTGATTCGGGCCCGCTCCGTATCCGTCGAGCGAGATGGTGAAGCCCTCAACGCGAACTCGTGTCATCGTTTGCCTCCGTTTAGACGCCTAGCGTAATGTGAACAGCAAATCTGCAAGCCTCGCACCTTCGCCCAGTCCATGACGCTTTCAATGCGACCACGGACGCGAATTGCGGTCTCGTTCTTCGTCAGCCAGATAGGATGCGGCACGCGTAGCACGAGGTCCGTATCGATATCCTGCGGGCGTAGTGCCCCGATGACAGGAAAGGCATCGGTCTTTAGCGTGTTCGTCCACTGCTGCGCATGCTTTGAGTTTATCCATTCCGCACCGCGGGCTCCGACGTACGCCTCGGCGCATTGCCGGAACGTCATCGATTGCGCGGACTCGACCTTGCGTCGAGCCTTGTCGTGTTTAGGCAAGGTCGCCGGATGGTCGCCCCGTGAGACGGTCACCCGATGGTCGTTCCGCGCCGTCCGGGCCTGCTCAGGCGTGACACGCGGGTACGGCCCGATCTGGATCAGGCCTTCCCGGCCATCCGGCTTGGCGTATCGGAACTGCCAGTACTTCAGCCCGGTCGGCTTGATCAACAGAGCCAGGCCGCCGCCATCGTTCAGGCGATATACGTTCGCGCGTGGCTTGGCTATGCGGCATTGCAAATCGCGTAGAAGACTCGCAGGCATCGTCGTGAAATCGGCGTCAAAAAGTACCCGAAAGAGTACCCGGCAAATTGCTCGATTTTACGACTTTTACTGAATGCTCGCGGAGGTATCGGATCGCCGCGAAGCCTTATACAGCGTGGCTTTGCGGGTCGTCTTGAAAACACATGGAAGGTAATTCTGGCGGAGAGAGGGTCCGCTGTTGTTCTATATCTGACAACGGTTTCCACGATATTCACCACCTCTACCCACCAATGCACCCACCAAAACAGAAAATGAGGTGCCGCGCGCGCTGCTTTGCCAGCGTTAGCGCCGTAAACATAATGCCCGCAAGGGTTTGCTGGCATTTTTCACGGGTTTTGTTACGTGCGTAGTGTGTGTGCTATTGAAGAGGAGAGGCACGGAGGATAAATTGGCTGAGGGAATGCCCGGTCGCCCCCCCTTGTTGCCTTACCCCAAGCGTATGACGGAGGCACGAATGCCATCATCTAGTAAGCGTCCGTCGGATCTTGAATTCATTGCTATTGCCCGGGGCAAGCGCGTAAGCGCGACCGAAGCGGCCGAGATCCTCGGCATCCCGCGTTATGCCATAAGTAGACTCGACCGGGCCGGTGAGGTCATCAAACGGTACAAGCTCGGTCACAAAACCCACGTGTATGAACTCGACTCGCTCTACGAATTTCTTGCATCATGCCAATCGAAACCATCACAAAGGCCGGCCGTCGGCGCTACCGCTGGACGTTCGAACGCGTCATCGAAGGTAGCCGCGTTCGAAAAACCAAGCTTCTCCCTGCGGGAATTTCTGCCCAAGAAGCGGACGAGCTAGCGCGGAAATGGGAACGCGAACTCTACGTGCTGGTTAGTGGGCTAATCAGGCCGGCCGTGACTATCGGTGATTGCGTACTGGCACATGTGTCCGACAAGCACATGAGATGGAAGGACGCCACAAAACGAATCCAGACGCTGGAGAAGTGGAAGAGCGAATACAGCGAACAGGACGCGCTCGATCTCCATGAGTGGTCCAGGAGGTTTGCCGGGTATCTGCGCGCCAACCGTGACCACTCTGGCCAACCCAAGAGGCCGTTGACCGACGGTGCGATCCGGAACGTTATGGCCTACTTGCGCGCGGCAATCAAGTATGCGCACAAGATCGGCCGCCTGGAGGTCGACCAGACCGCGCGCATGGTAATCCCGGCCGTCAACAACGAGCGGCACCACTACCCGCAGCGACGGGAGATGCTCGAGATTGCGCGGGCCTGCGGAGACCGGGAGGTGCGAGCAGCGATCAGGATCGCGTTTTACTCGGGGATGCGCCGCGGCGAGATCATGCGAGCGAGGGTGACGCGCAACGGATATTCACTGGCCGACACGAAAAACGGCCGGCCGCGCATCATCCCGATCCATCCGAGGATCGCGGTGCTCGCGCGGCGGGTGCGCTTCACGGTCAAGGTAAAGAGATTCGAGACGGAATGGATAAAGGCGCGCGAGACGGCCGGGCATCCGGAAACCAATTTTCATGACCTACGGCATGGCGCGGCGTCGGAGATGATCAACGCCGGCATCGACCTTTTCACGGTCGGCGGCGTCCTCGGACATAAATCGGTCGTGTCGACGAAGCGATATTCGCACCTGGCGACTGACCGTTTGGCTGATGCTGTGGGGAGGATCGGGCAGAGGGGCCCTGAGGCAAGAAAATAGACGCCTCCTCAGGGCCGTCCAACATCATTAAACACGTGAAGCGGAGACCTCATGGTCGAAAAAAAAATTGAGCGGCATCAAAGCCTTGGCGATCTCGTGATTTCGAAGTCGGATGCTGCGGAGCGTCAACTCTGCACCGCCATATGGCTTTGGTTCCACGATTTCGATCCGGTCCCGATCCATGGACTGGCTTGCGCTGCCTGGAAAATTCTTTGGAAACTCCATCAGAAGCACGCGACCGGGTATAAGACAATGCGGGAGGTATTTCTAGAGAATGTGCGGGCTGAATATCGAGACGAAGTCTTGGCTTTGCTTAGCGAGACCGAGAATTTTATAAAGCACGCTGACCGTGATCCATTTTCGTTTCATTCTTTTCGACCGAGCACATCTGAATTCATACTGATGGATTGCGTGACTGCGCTTCGCGCTTTCAATGGACGTTTTCCGCTCGAAGCGCGGGTATTTTACAACTGGACCCTGGTCCACAACCCTAAGCTACTAGCGAACCCCACTGACGCGCAGTCTGAAGCGCTCAAGGGGATGCAAGATTGTGGATCGAATCTTTCCAAATCCGAGTTCTATCCCCTATTCGCAAAGGCCATCGCAATGTCAGACGAAAACAAGGCGGAAGACTCGTTGCGCACCGACTGGCGCTCGAACTGACGACCGCACCTTGCTGCGGCACTACGCTATCGCTCCTTCTTTTTGAACGCATCAAGATCTGGGCCGGACGCATACCGAAGATCTGATTTGCGCGTGCCTTCGTCCACGATACCAAGTTTCATGTCTCGGTATCGCCGCGCGACCTTTGGTAGGCCATTGCGATCTACAACGTGTACCCGCGCATTTGCGTCAGCGTTCGGAGAAATTGGCTTCCGGCTCGCCGAGATGGCTGATCTAGCGGTGGACGTCCTGCGCGAGCAATGAAGTGACTTTATTCGTCGATCGGTATATCGAACTGCGTGCGGCAGTGCGGGCATTTGACGGGTTCAAACTTGCCCTGAGCTGGTAGCGCAGCCAGCGGCTGCTCCTCGCCGGCTAGATAGCAGACGGGACACGGAAACGCCTCGTGCGGCCGCAGGCGGTGCCATCGGTCGACAAAGCGGTCTATGTCGGTGGCCGGAGCGTCGATCGCTTCCAGATGGTCCAAAAGGACGTGAAACAGAGGGGGATTTTGCATCGCAGCCTCCGCAACCATTTCAACCATCGTAGCACTTGCGACCGGCGAGACCGGCCGCCGCCATCAAGGAGTGGCCGTCGCCGCTATTGCTTGCTCTATCTTTGCCACAGCCTCGCGCGCGACCGTTTGGCGTTTGCCAATTTCAGCGGCGTTGCCGCGCCACCCTGGGTTGGATGCCCAGATTTGAGTTTGAACCGCGGTGTAGTCGTGCTGCACGCCACGCAGGGAGCGCTTTACCTCGAAGACAGCCACGATAGTGGCGCCGTCATGGAATTGGTCGACGGGTATTTTATCCAGAGCCGCATGAACGTCTTCGATTGACGCAAGATCAATAGACTGATTCACCTTGCCTTGAGCATGGGTCTCGTCATCCTTCTCATTTGGCAGTGAGTCCAGCAAGCGCACTGCTTCCCTCGAAATCGCCAACGCGGACGTTAGCAGCGCTTTCTGCGCCCAGACGCGCCGACGCTCTTCCATCAAAAGCGTCTCGCGATGTTGCCTACTTGCAATCTCCAACGCGATAAGCACCGCAGCGATGGAGCCCCCTGCCTGCACCCATGCAGCTATCTTTTCGCTGTTGTGGAAAATCAAGAACGCGCCAACAAAGATCGCGGCGAAAATTGTCCAGCGTTTCTTGGATGACCAGTTGTCCATGTATCCCCCGATTTAAGCCTTGCGTAGAGGCCTATCGCAGCGTGCCCGCGTTCGGCTGCATCCTCTCGATTTCGACGGATGACAGCATGCTTGCAAACTCACCGAAGTCGATCCGCCATAACCACATTGATCTGCGCTGCTCTATCTGCTGCGCGTGTTCGTAGTGGTAATCCAAATACCAAGGTAGCTCGTTAGCATCTATGCCATTCACCACGTAGAAGTGACTTCGGATTGCAGCAAACTGCTCTCCAGAGAGTTTGCCTTCCCTCCATCGGATTCCAGTGTTCGTAAAATGCTCGACGCTGTGACACTTGGAGCAGACTATTGCAATGCGTTCGAGCTTGGCTACGCTTGGATGAGCGTGTTCATCGTAGGACCATTCTTCGTGGGCGTGACAGTCCGACGCAGTTGCTGGGAATGCGCCACAGATCTCGCACAGCGGGCCGCGCTCACGCTTGATCTTGTCGGCAAAGGGCCGCCACCTGTCTCCCAGCGCAACGCGCAAATTTCGGCGGTGCAACGGCCGCGGGATCAAATTGATCGATAGTTTGAGGTGCCGTGGGACCTTCGACCAATCCCGGACTTCGAGGCGAGGGTCGCGCTTTCTTGGCATAGTCTTCCTTGCGTTCATCGATGATGCCGGCACTCGGTTGTCCCTACCGTCGACCGCAGGCTTACTGACTAGCCACGGTCGATCGGCGACGTTCCGCCGCTATGCATTGTAAGTTCACTCGGCCGTCTCGGCGAGGCGAGGTGCCTAATTGCCGCCCGCCGAGGGTTAGCCTGACAGGATCCAGGAGAGGTACCCCTCTTACACTTCGTCGGCAACATGCGGGGGTTTCTGCCCACCGCCCGCTGGGGTCTCCCTCATTACGGCTGAGTCTGCAGTTCGCCAAACGGGCGAGCCAACAGATCCAGCGAATCGGGGTCGACCGGTATCACGTCGTCATCGTCCTGGGTGATCGCGCCGTCGACATCAAGGCGAGCGCTTATATGGTCACGCACCATCTCGAGGACGTCGAAAGCGTCGAGATTGAAGCCGTGGCCACCCTGAATCACATCGCAGCTCAGCTCATCGGCCGAGAACTGAGCGATCCGTAGTTGATAGCCACCCCAGTGACCGTCGTCCCGGCTGGCGGAGGTAACGGCGTCCCAACCGATGCACCTTGCCGCCCGCCTAACTCGCTGGTCGACCGCCGCCGGTGACCAATCGAACGTCTGTTTCCAGTCCAGCGCGCGCAGGCGTGCCTCGAGTTCACCGACCGATAGCAGCTCGGTGCTGGCAG
Source organism: Paraburkholderia lacunae (assembly GCF_003353175.1). Classification (GTDB taxonomy): domain Bacteria; phylum Pseudomonadota; class Gammaproteobacteria; order Burkholderiales; family Burkholderiaceae; genus Paraburkholderia; species Paraburkholderia lacunae. The sequence continues at coordinate 249,330 of NZ_QHKS01000010.1, forward strand.
TTTTGTTACCTTTGCGGGTAACAAAATCGCTCTCGCGCCTGCGTTTTGTTACCCCATCATCCGCCAGGGTAACAATTTTTTCGGGCGCGTTTTTGATCGGCGAACCCTCCCGATGAAGCCTGCTCATGCGAGCTTCCGTTTCCTCGACATCGACCCGCTTCCCTTGCATGACAAGCTTTCCAAGCGATGCCCAGGTTGTCACCGTCTTGCGCGATACGTCACACATCCGCGCGAATTCTGCCTGACTGACCAGCGTCATAGTTTTCTCCTATTGTTACCTTTCCGAGGTTTTGTTACCCAATTTTGAAAGTTCATACCTGCAGAGACCTTGCGGTGTGCAATGGCCCGCCTGTAGGAGTGCCTCCAGAGGGACCCAAGCTATTTGTAAGGTGGCATCGACCGTCGACGGACTGTCCTGAAGGGCTGGTTTGGGCCTCAAGCGCCTCCGCTCGGCGGTGCGAATTCCCGATTACTCTTGGTAATTCTTGAAGCCTTGCGCAGTGGTTCATTGGGGGGCATCCATCGCCACTGGCGCGCCATCGCCTGATTGACGCAATCCGAAGCCGAGTTTCTCGCCGATGCGCTCCTGTCCGCGTGACACTGAGTCCATGCTCGATTCCAGATAGCCCATGGTGGTCAGTGCGCTCTTGTGGCGGAGTGCTTTCTGGACGTTCTGGACCGGTACGCCGCTTTCGCTGAGCAGGGTTGCATACGTCGCCCTTAGCCGGTGAGGCGTGACGTGTGGAGCGCCTACAGCCTTGTTGGCGCAGAGCATTGCGTGACGGGTGAAGCCAGGTGTGTATGGCTGCCCAGTGGGCTTCGTGACGATCGGGCCCGTTGCCTGCCTGTATGGCATCAGGAAGTCGATCAGCCAGTTAGGGCACGGCAACGGGTCCGCCTCGCGTCCCTTGGTTTCGCCGGGTGTGTACGTGCGCCGATCCCAGTCCATCCACTCCCATCTCGCGGTGTGCGTTTCCGCCTCCCGGAGCCCAAGCCCGATCATCAAGCGAACGGCTATACGAATACCCAGGCGCCTACCGGCACGCTCGTCGAGCGCGGCCATCCATGCCTGCGCGAGCGGGACTGGAAGCACAACGCGCGGCTTCTTCTGGATCTTCAGGACCAGCACGACAAATGGCGATGTCGGAATGATCTTGCGCCGCACCGCCCAATTGATCAACAGCCGAACCGTTTTGAGCCAGTGATTTGCCGACGTCGGCGCATGGTCTTTCAGGTACTCGCACCGCGCCTGCTCGACTGCGGTCGTCGTGATCTCGTCTATGGGCATTCCTTCAAGGCCGTACAGGTGCAAGCGGCAGAAGGCATCGATGCCCCGCCAATGCGATTGGCTAGCTGTGGCTTTGTGCGTGCTTAACCACTCGGCAACCAGTTCTTGCATCGTCGGAATTTTCCTGCCATTGCGAGCCCACAATGTGGCCTCTCGAAAAGCACGTGCCGCAACCTTTTCAGCGATGGACCGATCAGTCTCGAAGGTCGATCTCTGCTCCCGGCTTCCGTCGACCTGGAACCGGTAGTGCCAAATCTTCCCGACCTTGAACAATTTGTATTTCATGGATTCCCCAACCCCCAAGCAAAGGGTGCGAACCGCCGACGTGCGAGAATCGAAGCTCTCTACTTCCTCAACCCACTCACGAAAGGGGCACGACGCATGACTGTCGAAATCAAAGCAGATTTCTACGAGATGCCTGACAAGACGCATCGCGTTGAAATAACCTACGAAGGCCATACCCAATCATTTACGCCCGAAACTCTGTCGGCGTTCATGAACGGACTTGCCCAAGTCAGAGAGCAGTTGAATCCACCAATCCAGAGTGATCCTCCTTTGGGAGAGATGACTCACGTGTCGCTCGATCCCAAGTTCTACACGGAGCCAAATCCGATGATCGATGGCTCGTCCCTATATGTCCGGCATCCCGCATTTGGATGGCTTGGTTTTGGAATTCCTTTGGAAAGCCTAGAGACGCTGCAGGGCTTACTGAGTGCCCAGATCGAACTTGGAAGGCAAGCGCGCGGGAAAAACCCGAACTGACAGATCTGCAAAATGCGCCGCCGTCAGACGGCGCAGCGGGTCAGCAGATCACACCCGAGGGGTAACATCCACGCGAATCGTCGTCTTTCGAATAAATCGCCCACGAGTAGCACTCTCCTCGAGCGCCGGGCGTATAAGCCAAAGAGTCAGCCGCGCATACAGTCGTTTCATCTCAAAGTCCCCTTCGTTTGCGGGCACGCTTGTCAGTTTTAGCGTGCCGCCTCACCATTTTGGCGATTCGTTACACAGGAGTGGACGGCGGCGGAGCGTAGTTGGTGCCGTCGAACGTGAAACCCGAGCTGACAGGAGATCCGCCAGGCAACAGATTCGCAGTTGCCCCTCCCGGCGGCTGCCACGTCTCCGTGTTGCCATCCCACAAGATGACGTTCGTGACAACGCCGTTTTCTACGATTGCATATCGGCTGATCATTTCACCCCCTTACGCGTATTCATCAACAAACATAATTGCCGGAGCGCCCTGATTCCCAGCCGCAGCCGCAGCGCTTTGCCCATTGCCCGTGCCCATGCCGCCCGCGCCATATCCATTGCCGTTCGCAGCAGCGGTTCGGCCGCCCGAGCCATAAGGCGATGTTCCGCCATCGCCGTTTAGGGTTGCACCGGTCGAAAAGCAAATCCCGTTGCCACCGACTTGGCCGAGCGTGTTGAGAATCGCCGTCACACTCCCGAACGTAGATGTGGCGTTGAATACGCCGTTTGAGCTAACCCCAGGGAATGTTGCCAACGTGCCGCCCAAACCACCTCCCTTACCGCCGCGAATCGTTGCGTATGACCCGATTACCAAGTCGCCGCCGTTTCCGCCGTTTGCGCCCGATACGCCAAGGCCGGCCGCGCCAACGGTGATCGTCTGAGAGGCAAGGCCGCTAGTGACCAAAAATTCAAATGGGTTGCCTGCGCTCCCGCCGCCGCCCGCTGAAGCTTGGCCTGAGCCGGTTGCCGACGCGCCGCCACCCGCACCGCCAGACGCCGTACCGCGGAAACGCGCTTTTGTGGCCGTGACGCTTCGACCCGCGACCGTGTAAGTCCCTGGCGTGTAAGTGCCGCTCGCCGTAATCACCTGGGTACCAAGGTAAAGACCGAGTGCCTGCCCCGCTTGAAGCGCATGTAGCGGTTGCGTAGCGGCAGGGATCTGTTGAGCGCCGCCAGAGCACTCGAGCAAAACGGCAATCGGGTTGCCGCTATTCACGCCGGCGATCGTCTGCTTCATCATGATCGCGGTGCCGCCGGCGAACATCTCGTTGCCTTGAAGCGGTTGCAGGCCGAGGCCGTAGATCGGAATCGCGGTCAGCGCATCCGGCGAATAGGTCGATGCGCCCGTGTTCGTATGCGCCACGACGATCTGCTGCGTGACGCCATTCGTCCAGGTGCCAGCCGTCAGCGGCGGAACGTTGACTGCGGTATAGGCGTTGACTGCGCCCGTATCGGTCAGAACCGCCTGATTCTGCACCAGTCGCTTGATTGCGAGCAGCACCTGGTTATAGGTCGTCTTGCTCAACGTCAGCCCGGCCGCCGTCACGATATTGACCAGTTCCATCATGGTCATGTTGAGAAAGTCGGCGTCGAGAATCGTCGCCGGCACCCCCGTTCCCGGATTGCCGTTCGTGAAATAGCCCTGCGTGGCCGCTGCTGCCGGTGTCGGCAATACGGTCGCTGCTGTTGCTTGATCGGTTTGGAACATGCTTATTTCCCCTGTTGCTCTGCTTAGTCGTTGAGATCGGTGGTGGAAGACTCGCGCACGACGCCGCGCTCACAGCGATCACCAGCGCGAAAGACGCCAGAGTGATCAGGTCCGCCGGCCGTTGCGTTACCAGCCGAGTCTTCTGCGCTAGGGTGAGCGATCTCGCCACGTGCCATCTGGTCGCCCATACGCACGAGGCCCATATGCCCTGCGGTGCCGGCTTCGGCCATCGGTTCATCAGCTCGCTGTGTTGCGTCGGCGTCGACGTTCGTTTTCATGAAATCTCCAAATAAGTACTGCTAATCTCGTTACTCTGAATCAGTCAGGTTCTGCCGCCCGCCCCAGTAAGGCGGCTGAAACTTTCGCGAAGACCGCGCTACTGGGTCACTGCGCCGCGCAGATGCCGGGGTTAATTAACGCCCACTGGCCGGCCGGGGCTTGTTTCTCAAATCGCTTTCTGCGCGAAACCGACTTCGGAACGATCCAGAAGCTTCAGCATGCTTGCGGCGCTTTCTTGAGCGGGGGCCGCGACGTCGTCTGGGCTGGCGAGAATGCCAAGCCGCGTCAGTCGCTCGACTTCCGAGGCCGGCAGCTCGACCATCTCGCCGGGGCCCTTCTCGCCGGCCGGTTTGACGATGTCGACCTCCTTGTGAAGGACGTGATCCCATCCCTTCACGGCTATCACATCGGTGAAAACCGTGCCGCGCCTCACGATTGCCTTAACCAACTTCTCTTTTGCTGCGGATGCTGTTGATGCCATGATGTTTTTCCTCTCTACTGAAAATGGAGTGTTGCTGGTGGGTGAGGCTATCGGCGCCGAGCAGTGTCGGGGCCGTTCGCTTTTATCTGGGCGGTGACATCCATGATGCGGATCGCGTCTTCGACGTCAAAATCCGACTGAAATGCCAAGTGCGATGCTTGATTCATCTGCCCCTTTTCGAGCCCATATCGAACGATCGTCTTGCATCGATCGCGCTCGATCCGCACTGCCTTGGCTCGCTCCGATGGGTCCAGTTTTGGACGCGTCGGCTGCGCTGCGGCAACCATCTCGACAAAAGTCTTCGTCGCCGGCAAGATCGCTTGCGCTTTCGCTCGCCTCACGAAAGGTCTTTTCGCTGCTGCTGAAAACTTTGCGGCAGCTGGCCGGAGTAGGTGCAAAAGATACCCGTATCGATCTGCGGTTTTGGTTGCCATGTCAATGCCTCTTTTCCTGTCATCGATTACTGCGCGCCCGCCGCGAATATTGCCGGCCCATAGACCGGAGAGCCATCCGCTTCCATGAGCGTCGCGCAGTTGCCGGGGTTATTGCCCACTAGCCGGCTGGGGTGCTCCGCTCGCCGTTCAAAAGCGGTATCTGATGTGTCCTATCGCGCAGACCCGTATCGACGGTTAGGCGCCTGCGCCGCCGGCACATACTTACGCATTGCCGCATCCCACCCACGCACCAACGTTCGCGCGTTCGCCGCTTGGGTGATTCCAGCAATCTGCTCCGGGCTCAGATCAGAGAGATACGCAAATCGAGAGTCCTTCTCGGAAAGTGCTGATTTTTTGATCGCCATCGTTTCACCTGTGATTTAAGTGCTGCGGCAATCTCGCTCATTTCGCCTCATGCCCCAGTTCGTTATCTCTGCCGCGCCAGCTCCGCTCCGATTGAGCTGGAACTGCCTTCAAGCACGATCGATTTCCTGATATACGGTTGAGGGCGCTTTGCCAGCGGCACATACGACTTATGGTTGCGTCCCCGAATCAGCGCGTCGGTGATTGGCTTCAACGCGTCGGTAATCTGCGCTTCGGCCGCGTGCGTGTCCGGGTTGGTAACTGCCAGGAGATTCGGCGAACGGTTGTAGTGGTTGCCAGTGCCGGATTCAATTCGCATACACGTTTCGAGATCGGGCAGGTACGCGTCGAGAATGAAATCGCTCGTGCGAGCCATTGGAATGAGGCGCTGAAGGGCGCGCACCTTCGCGTAGACGGCCTGCAGATCGGCAACTTTGCTCCGAATCTCTTCGGCAAGTTCGACCTGTATGGCTTCCGATGCCATCGCTGCCTCGATGCGGATCGCACCTATGGCAAGATCGATTTGCGCATCGATGTCGGGCATCTTCGCCTCGATGGCGTTCAGTCGGGTTTGCAGTCGGCGAAGGCGGAGGCCGCATTCAACCTGCTGCTGCTCCAGGTCTTCACGCTGTTTCAGCGTGGCCGAAAGTTGTTTCTCCGTTACCTCCAGCGACGCGAGTTCGGAGTCGACTGTCTTCGCGCCGATTGCGTCGATCTCGGATTGCGCTGATGCGATTTGAGCGGGGATCTCGTTGGCAAGAGCTTCAAGCTTGCTGCGCTGCTCAAGCAGGGAGCTAAACTCGCGCAGCGCCTCGAGATCGGCGAACTCGTTGGCCGGTGCTGCTGCCGCGGGTGTTTTCTTCATTGATGCGCTCTCGTTTGGGGATTCGATGAGCGCAGTATGCATACCGTACTGCTCGGTGAAGGCTGCCCTACGGTGACAGCGTCAATGGATGCGCCATGAGAGCAGCACGACTACGGCGAATTCAGGGATAGACCGAACCAAACAATACGGTCAAGATAGCGGACGCTACGGTAACCGGACGACCGAACGCTCTGTCGAGGTCGCCACGGAAGTGGGACTGCGAGACTTTTTTAAGCTGGGGAGTGGAGATGGCGAAAAGCGTTGGTGGGTGGGTCTTGCTGAAGGTCGAGGACTCGCTCCGAAAACTAATCAGGTATGCACTTGAGGATGACGGTTCACTGTACCTTTGGTTTTACCGCTCAGGCGAAGTCCAAGCCAGTTACAGGCTCAATGGCCTGGATGGGGTGCCGAGCGAGGATGCCGCGCGTGTTGGCAAACCCCGCACAAAAAAGCTTTCTTACCACGCGACAGGGCGCGTGCACTTTGACCACAAAAAAGAGGAGAAGATTTTCCTAGAGCCGCTTATGCGGCTTACCGGACGGAACGCGTTTGCCGCCTATCGAATTCCGGGCGCCGATCACCTTGATCTGCACGATGCGGACGCGCGCGACACTGACCTGGTTCTTCCAGCCGATTCCGATTCGGTGCGGACATTCAACATCTGCGTCTGCCCGCCGACTGAAGCAGTGCACCCTGGAGAGGCTCAAATAACCTTCAACGGATTATTCTCACTTCGGCTTTTAGAGACTGTCGGCCCAGACAATCTTCCGGCAGAAGTGCAAGGGCATTTCGTAACCTGCCAGCCCAGTGCGGGCATTTACGCGACGCCCGCCGTCAGAGAAGACCAGGCTTTCGTAGACTTTCAGCAGAGGATCAATGGCTGGGACGGCCTGCTCATCTTTCCTCCGGCATCGAAGAATGATAAAGGCGTCTACCGCGTTGTCCCAGCTGTGCCAATGAGAACGCGCCCGAAGCTATTGGTAGATTTTTTTGATCCTTCGTTCGAACTATGCGAGATCGATGTCGAGCCGCGCCGCGAGAACGTCGACATCCGATTTAGGGTCCGTCGGAAAGGTTCCTTCTTGCCGGACGCCGTGCCGATCCGCAGACTCACCCTCGATGCAGATATATATTGATCCTCGGAGAGCTGCACGGTATCGGCACTCGTGGCGACACCGTGCGGTCTAGTGCGTTGCCGGCGCACTCGGCCGATCGATGATGGCCGCAGGACTAGCGGTCCATCATGTCGTAATCATCCGGATAGTTGTCCTTGAGCGCGGCTTTTACGGACTTTTGAGACATGTGCCCGTTCTTGATTAGCCAGATCACGACCCCCGCTGCCCGCCAAGCTGATCCTCGTGGCCTCGAAGTCAGAACGCGGTAGCGCTTCAGTTCCGGCCTACCCCGTAGATCGCCTAGCGTTTTCTTGAGCCATGCGGCGTCCTTCCCTCCAGAGAGGAATGGTCCCAGATCTTCAGCAAGCTTTGCAGTGTCAGGAAGCGATCCGTCGGGCCTTGCCCCGATACCGACGTTCAACTGCTCGCGATGCTTGCCGTCGATCTGCACGCCGTTGCCAACTCCGTCCAGCCACGCGTTCAGATCGCGCTCGCGTATCATGCATCCATTGAATGCGATGGTACTGCCGGGCCGATTCCGGTCAATCTGGATTCGCGTGTCAGGGTAGCGGCCAATCAGGCCGCCGGCGCATAGGGCGTCATAAATCAGGTTTCGATAGATCTCGCAGACATCGAGTCGCATCGCCTTGTCGTCCGGGTGAAGCTCTGCGGCAATCGCGGCGGCTGCCTGGTCCCGGGTGTAGAACTCAATCATATGGGTCTCCGCTAAACAGATGGTGCGGCTGGCGCCGTGGCGCCTGTTTCGGCTACATCTCCGGTGGCGTTCACGATGCACAGCGACGGGGGATTGCGCAGTATCGTTCCGTCTGTATGCCGGGTGTACTTTGGCGCGCCTCCGAACATCCCGCCGGGTTTAAACAGGCTAGCGCCGAGCGCCCGACCGTTTGGCGTGTCGCACAGGAAGTCCAAGAATACTAATTGCATCGCGTAGAAGAGTGGACCGCCCTTGCAGTCCTCCCGTCGCCGCTCGGCGGAATCCTCTAATCCATGGGCGAAAACTATATGCACAATGCCCGTCGACTCTTCCAGCCCTTCACGATCAGCGATATTCACGTTCAAGACCTCGCAGCGCTCGTTGAGCGTGGTGCATGCGTCAATGATTGGCGCAGCATGCATCAGTAGCCTCGCCAGTTCGTTACTCTTCTCCCTCAGTTCACGGAAACGTGGGTCGAGTTCGCGCACCATGTTGTGAAGCTTCCGAATCCGTGCTTTGTCGAAGGGATTCCCGCCGGCTTTGAGCACCCGCGCCTGTCGTTCAATGTGGCGCCTGTCGTCATGCAGGCGGGCACGCGCACGAGCGGCCGAACGGAGCGTGCGGCGCACGCGGATAATCAGTTCGAACGCGTCCTTTGTCTTGTCGTCCGTCATCGGTCGAATCTCCAAGTTCTCTGCTCCAGTGCGGCACGCGTTGCGGCTTCGGCACGCGCCGCCGTCAGCCGCTCGTTGAAGTGGTGCATGTTCGGCATCAGGTCGGCCAGCGGCCCGCGTATCGCCCGGCTCAGCACGTCATCGCGATGATCCGCGGGCCAGCGTTCCATGTCGGCAAGCGTTTCGATCATCGCCACAAGCTCGGCACGCATCCGGCGAACGTCGTCGGAGCCCAAATATGGCGCCCACGGCCAAAACTCGCCAGCCCTCACGCCGTTGCTCTCGGCATCCCGCAGGTAGGCCAGTATCTCTGCCTTGTGCGGAGCCAACTTTGGCTTGACCGCCTTCATGGCCTCGACTGGGCCACGCAATTTGACCTTGCCATCCTTCAGGTACAACCGGACACCGGCGGCTTTCGCTTCGTTGACAAGTGTGGTGACGTTCATAGGTCGTCCTCCGGTTGGCCGGGTGCAGTTTCCGAAGAATTCGCCGAAGATTGCACTCCCTGTCCCGTGAAATCTTCGGCGGCAGACCCAAAATCGACCGCCCGCAAACCCGCGTGGTTGCGGAAGATTTCACGGCCTCCCGAAGATTTCACGGTATAGAGAGTGGAAATCTTCGTGAAATCTTCGCCGGCTGAAATCTTCGGGAGCGCCCAGACCCACCCCTCTTTCATCCCGAGCTTGCGCTTCTCAACGCCCAGCTCCGACGCTGCCCGGTGAATCGTCGGCCAACTGAAGCCGGCACCATCGGCATCCTTGCGCAGCTCTTTGGCGTTGACTGGGCCATCCGAAAGCACCGCCGCGAGGAATTCTTTAGCTTCCTCGCGTGGGCCTTTCTCGGTGTCCGTTTCCTCCACATCCCCGAGAATGTCCCGAGCCGTCCCTTCGATCAGTTCGCCCCAGACAACGCGGCTCGCTTCGATACCGTCCGTCTCGATCTGCTCGAGCGTGTAACTCACGCCGCCGTCATCAGGTGCGATGTTCGATTTGGCTCGAGCAAGGATGCGCCGCTCGGCGGCTTCGTCTTTTCCGGCCACCAGGACCATTCGGGCGAGTGCCACGAACGCCTGCGAGCCGATAACGCGCTCAGCAGGGGAGCTGCCCTTGGTTCCCTTTGCAAAGTGGCTGATACCCAGCACGGCGCATCGGTATCCGGCGGCCATGTCGACCAGCGCTTGCAGGTTGCGCCGAACATCGTTGACGCGGTGCGCGTCGCCGGACACCGCAGACACAATCGGGTCAACAATCAGCATCGCGGCGCCGCCCATATCGGCCAGGCGTTCGCTCAGAAGCGGAATGTCGCACGATGGATCGAACGGCTGGATCTCGCCGTTTTTATCGGTGCTACCGGTGACGATGTGGATGCGGTGCATGTCTGCACCGGCCGCCATCAACCGCGGGACGATCGTATCGGCTGGATTGTCTTCGCCGCTCCACATCAGCACGTCGCCCGCACGACTACATGCGGACCCATCCGGCCACTTTCCCCCGCGTGAGATTGCCGCCGCCAGTGCAATTGCAAGCGTTGTCTTACCCGTTCCCGGAGACCCGGCGAGCAGCGTCAACTTGCCTTCCGGGAGCCAGCCAGGCCAAAGCCACCGGATAGCCTCCGGCACAATGTCGGACGCTCGCGTGAGCAGGGCAGACGGGCGCGGCGCGCGCGGCGGCTCAATGCCACCAGGCGCAGCCGCGGCGTCGACGCACCGGCGCAGAGCATCGAGCCCATCGAGCGCATGCAAATCGTTGAAATCGCTAGATCGGCCGGGACGGTCCGGTCCGAAGTCAGGCACGGCCAGCAGCGCACCGACCGCGCGTGCGGCCTCCAGTGCCTTCGTCATGCCCGGATTTCCGGCGGTTTCGGCGTCGTCATCAGCGCAGATGACTATCCGCACGCGTGGATATTTGGCGCGCCATGCCTTCGCCACGTTCAGCAGGTTGCCGGCGTTCATTGCCGCCGCCACCGGGAAGCCAGTCGCCTCGTGCAGTGAACAGGCGGTCGCGAAGCCTTCGCAGATCAGCAGGGGCGAGGCGTTACCCGGTTTTGCGCCGGCAGTCACGGCCGCAAAGCATCCGCTGATCCGGCCGCCAGTCTGGAACGTCTTGCCGCCGTCCGTCTGAATGTACTGCGCGGAATGGTGCGCGCCGTCCACGTCCTGAATCTTAATGACGAGCTGCTCGCGCAGTTGCTTCGCACCGTAGGGTTTGATCTTCTTCGATCGGACGTATGCGTGATCGGCGTGGACCGTTCCGCTCTTCTCCCATAGTTCGCGCGCTTTGTCGGCGGCTTCGGCCTGGGTGCGCCCATGGCGCGCCGCCGCCTCCTTTGCTTCCTGCTCGCGAGCGGCCCTCCGCCGCGCATGCTCGGCCGGGTCGATCGGCTTAAGCGGTTCGCTCTCGGTGTAGCCGTGGGCGATCGCTTCCTTGAATAGCGACGCGATCGTGATACCACCGGCCTTGAACGAACGCCAGACGGATCGTGCGCCGCTCTCGTTGTAGGTGTCGCTGCTTCTCGACCAATCGTCCCAAAGGTCAAAGCCTCCCTCGCCGAGCTCAGCCTTGACGGCCATTCCCATCTGTACCCACGTTTCTCTGTGGTCCGCTGGGACGTGGCTCAGTGCCGCACGAATGCGATCTTCTTCAACGTATGCACTCATGCGCCGCCCCGTAAGGAGTCCTCAGCGCTGTGCAAACGCCGAAATGGATTACCTGTCAGTGCAACCGAGAAGCGCTCGGTGTGAGCGTTGTAGTCGCCGCAGTACTTGGTGAAATCGCCTTCGTGCGTTTCGCAGTTGTTGATGCCCAGCTGCGCGAGCCGGCTGATCAGCGACCCCTCCGCCGCCGCGGCCCGGATCGCTTCGAAGATCGCGCAGGTGTCGGCGAACGACTGGGCGGCATATGCAAGCAGGCCTGAGGCCGTATCGACATGGCCCACGACTTCCTTGATGTCGATCGGCTCCCCGGATGGCGCTCTGGTTCGGTTCTCAGTCATGGTCTACCTCTGCCGTTGAATCAATTTTTTCGAGCCCTGCATCCGCTTGCCGTTTGAGTACAGCAGCCGCATACGAGATACGCTTGAGCTTCGTTCGCACATCACTTTCGTCCTCGCATAGTTTGAGGATCACGCTTGCTGCGGCGGCGATAGTTGTCATCTCAGTCATGACGCATACCCCTGCTTATTCAACTCGATTGCAAACTTGTCGGCCATTGACTCGGCCGTGCCCATCCAGTTGGTCGAGACGTTACTGCCAAGCTCAGCCAGGCGGTGTATTCGCAGAAGCGCGGCGCCAGGGATCATCTCCCTATCGCTCGCACAGTCATCGATAGATGCAAACAATTCATTGAGCCAACCAAACACGCCGACAAGGCAGGTTAGGTCTTCGTGCGCATCAGTTGCGAGTTCGAACTCGTTCGCCATATCCAGGGGCTTAGCCATGACGCACCTCCGCACGGGATTGACGGGCGATCGACAGAGCGATCTCTCGAGCAAATGCGTCGTTGAAGGCGTCGCGTCGCGCGGCGTCGCCGGCGAACGAAGTGTCGCCAGCGACCAGGTTGCGAAAGCGCAGATCGCGGAAGTCGCAGGCGCTAAGCGGGGCACCGAGAAGCCAGAGCTCGGCAGCATTGCGGCCGGCGTAGGCGAACAGGGGGAATCTTTCGGTGAGGGTATTCGGGAGAGACGTTTGCTCAGGACGAGCGAGGATACGGCGCATGGTGCGGCCTCTTCGGTTTGGGTTAAACCCGCGCCCCACTGCTAAATGGGGTGAGCGGGCACAAGGCAGGGTTAGCAGACCGGCAACCGAAGGAACCGGCGCATCCGAAGATGCCCCCACCAAGGCCCGCCCATTGAAAGGGGCGCACGAAGGCAGCACGCACAAAAAAGCCGCTCGGCGCGGCTGTGCGCTTCGATTGTTCAGCCTGCTAAAGCTGGCGTCTGTTGTCTCAGACACATAAAAAGTATACGCGCCGGGGTTTACGGCTTGCAAGGTCTTTTTGAGGCGCGCCATCAATTAGCCCCCTTGGGATCGATCGCGCGAGACGCCAGCAAGAGACCCTGTGTGACTTCCGCAATCTGATCGGGGCGCAGCGAGACGCCCGCACGGCCCGGCTTGAACTCGCCGGATTCCGTCACGTACCAGGCGCGCAGATCAACGAACATCCTGCCGCGGTATTCGGAGATGGTGACGCGCAAGCGCTCGCTGTCGCTCTTGCGAATGTCGAGGAACGTATTGGCGCTGGATGCGATCTCAGTGGATTGCGACGTCATGCCGGCACTCCCAAGAGAACGGCACGCAGCTCGCCGACGTTCCAGCGGGTCGATCCGCCGATTTTTCGAGGCTTGGGGAGGACGCCGCGCCTCGCACGATCCCAGGCTGTGGCGACGCTGCAACCACAAAGCGCGGCGACCGTGTGGACGTCAACAGCCGCCGCGTTCGGAAGGCTGTCGAAGTTTTTGAGTTTGTCTGTCGATTTCATCCGTATGGCTCCAATTCCCGACCGGGTTGGACGGGGCCATACGAAATTTATTGACTAACCGGGCGCCTGTTTGCCAGCTGGCAGTGAGATTTGCCAGTTGGCAAACCTCATTACTCCAGCAGCGCAATGCCGGTGCGGATGGTTTCGCGGATAGACGTCTTGCTAACCCCGTGAGTCCGCGCATCGGGGAGCGCCGCCAAAATCTCGTCGACGGCATCAGCAATCTGATTGGCGTTAGGGCGATCGCCTTTCCGGTAGCGGTTGTGTTTCTCCGCTAGCACGAGTGCTAGAGCGGCGACCTGCTTCTGAAGGGACGAACGTTCCCGCTCGCCCAAAGTCTCGTTGGCTGACACTGGCAGCGCCTTCTTTTCCGGTGGCGAAGCGATGGTGCCTTTACCGTCCAGTGAAAACGCCGCTTGCAGGAAGGTGGGGCATTGGTCGATTTCCGGAAACAGATTTGCATCAAGAGATACACCTCGGTCGGATACAAACTTCCAGAAGTCGTCACGTAGCCAACCAACCATGTCCCAAGCCTTCATTGCTGACCGGTCGATGTCATCGCGAGGATAGGAGACCGCGAAGTCCAACCCGGCTCTGATGAGTTTGCGTGTCTCGTCCCGATCTGCGTCCGATGCAAGCTCTCGTCGACTCGGCCCAAACTCTTGTCTGTCCCATCGGATCAAAACCGGCGACAAATGGTCTGCTCCATCCTGGTCGTGAAGCCACGCGGCAGCCTGTGCCATGGTGACGCCCTCGAATTCAGCCAGCCAAGTGAGTGCCTCAAATACCGATATACCTGGTTTGATCCCGCGTTTAAGGTCGTCCAAGATGCCCATTTGCTCGCCCTGTAGCAAAGCCCTATTAGGGAGCCGCGCCGACCGGGTAGGGCACCCGGCTTTCGCCCCGTCGGGCTAGGCGCGCCAAACCGGTTACCCGTGCTTGTTGATTGGAATCACCGCACCTGCCTTGCGAGGCTTAGCAATAAAAACCGCCCAGTCGATCATCATGCGGCGGCGCTTCTCGAGCACGTCGCTTCGCCAGTACGCAGCCTCAGTGGCGTCACCCTTCAAGTGGGCGAGCGCGACCTCCGCCAGCTCGCGCGGATAGTTGGTGTACTCCCCCGCCCAATCCCGAAAGGTCGATCTGAATCCGTGCGGAGTAGCTTCCAGCTTCTGACCACGCATGAGCTCGAGCAATGCCATATCGCTGAGCATGCTGCCCGATCGCTGGTTCGGGAAAATCAGATTGACGTCCTCTTTCCGCTCGATAGATTTCAGGAGTTTCACCGCGGCCGGCGACAATGGGACGCGGTGTTCGCGCTGCATTTTCATTCGCGGCCCGGGCACCGCCCAGATGGCCTTCTTGAGATCGATCTCGGTCCAGGTGGCGCCGCGCGCCTCGCCTGATCGGGCCGCGGTCAATATCGCGAACTCAAGGCACCGGGCGCTGATACTGTCCATCGCGCGCAGCTTCGTCATGAAGTCCCCCATCTGCTCGATCGGCAATGCGGGGTGATGCCGCACCCGCGTCGTCTTTTTCGGTTTTGAGAGCAGCTTTTCGAGGTTGCCGCGCCACGCGGCCGGATTGATCCCGTTCTCCCGGAGTCCGTTCACCCGCGCCCAATCGAGAATCGCCTCGACGCGGCCGCGCACACGTGACGCCGTTTCTGTCTTGGTCGTCCAGATCGGTTCCAGCACCTCGACGACATGCGATCGATCGACGTGCCGGACCAGCAACTTCCCGATAGTGGGATAGGCGTAGGTCGTCAGAGTATTGGTCCACTGTGCAGCATGCTTCGCGTTGCGCCACTCGGGCGCCTTCGCTTTGATGAACCGCTTTGCGGCCTCTTCGAAAGTCACCTCGAGCGCCTGCTCCGCGCGCAACCGGCTAGCAGCCTCTCGTCGCGCCATAACTGGATCAGTGCCGGCGACGACCTCGTCGCGAGCCGCCTGCGCCTTCTCCTGGGCTTCCTTCAGAGATACGCCAGGATAAGCGCCAAGTCCGATCTCGCGTCGACGCTCGCCGATGGTGATGCGAAGCACCCATGAGCGGGCGCCGCTTGGCGTGATCTGCAAGGCGAGACCTGCGACTTTGCCAACCGTATGACGCCCTGGTGCCGACAGACGTGATACCGCCAGCGCGCCAAGCTCTTTCGCCGTTCTGGGCATGTGTGGTTCGAACTGTTCGCACAAAAGGCCCGCCTAGCGGGGGCTAGGATCAGTTCGGTGGAGACATGGCAGCAAGTGCCTAGGCGTGGATGCGAAAAATCGCCTACCCACCTACCGACCCACCAAAAACTTTACGACTAAACCGGATTAAACGCAATCGTTCCGGACTGTTCCATTTTGGGATTTTGCCCCGTGAGCCTTGTGCAGCAAGGGTTTGGGCGATTGAACCGGACGGTTCTGGATTGCTTCGGAAGGGCGTCCTGGCGGAGAGAGGGGGATTCGAACCCCCGATAGGTTATTAACCTATACACGCTTTCCAGGCGTGCGACTTAAACCGCTCATCCATCTCTCCGGCGGGGAGCCGAATTATAGCAAACTTCGGGCCTTGCGCCACACCCGCCTGCAAACCCGCTTACGGATGGCGGATGTAGTCGACCAGCGCCCGCGTATAAGCATCCGGTTTCCGGTCGATCAAACTCACGCCGATCGCCACCAGAAACCCGGCCGGCACGCCAAACACGCCCGAGCTGATCGGCTCGATTCCAAACCACCGCGCGCCCGCGAAGCCCGTCATCTGGGTCAAGAACGGATACGTCGACACGATGTAGTAAATGCACACCACCAGCCCCGCCACCATCCCCGCTACTGCGCCAAGGCGTGTGGTGCGCTTCCAGAACACGCCCAGCACCAGCACGGGAAACAGACTCGACGCTGCCAGCGAAAACGCCGCGCCCACCAGAAACAGAATATTCCCGGTATTCAGCGACGCCACATAGGACGCGAACAGCGCCACCCCCAGCAGCAGAATCTTCGAGATCGTCACGCGACGCTGGCTCGATGCCGACGGATCGACCATGTGATAGTAGACGTCGTGCGATAACGCATTGGCGATCGTCAGCAGCAGACCATCCGCGGTCGAAAGCGCCGCGGCCAGCGCGCCCGCCGCGATCAGCCCGGACATCACATACGGCAGCCCCGCGATCTCCGGCGCGGCCAGCACCACCATGTCAGGCTGCATCTGGATCTCGCTCCAGCGCACAATGCCGTCGCCGTTCGTATCGGCAAGGCTGATCAGACTCGGCTCGACCTTGCTCCATTGCGTCAGCCATTGCGGCAAATCGGCGAAGTGATGACCGACCAGATTGCTGAGCATCTCGTACTTGATCAGCACGGCGAGCACCGGCACCGTCAGATAAAACAGCGCCACGAAGAACAGCGTCCAGCCGACCGAGCGCCTCGCGGAAGCCACCGAGGTCGTCGTGTTGTAGCGCGTGAGGATATGCGGCAGACTCGCCGTGCCGAGCGACAGACATAACAGCAGCGACAGAAAATTGCGCTCATGGGTGCGCCGGTCCTCATCGCTCGTGGCGGGAAACGGTTCATGCATCGGCACCGGTGCGGCGGCACGCATCAACATCTCGTCGCGGCGCTGGGTCCAGACGATCTGCGCGGCGGCGGCATCGCGAGGAAACTGTTCGAGCGCCCGCTCACGCTCCTTGATCTCGCGCAGCGGACCGTTGTGGCGCCGCAAGTCCGCCACTTCCTGGGTGAGCCGCTGCTTCTCGTCGACGAACGACTGCGGCAACGTATCGAGGCGCGTCTGCATCAACGCTGCGCGCCGCCGGTAGTCGTCGCGTACGGTTTGCTCGAGAGGCGCGTCGCGCACGTGCTTCTCCAATCCCTCCACGCGCTCCATCAGACGGCCGTAGTTGAACTGCGGCACCCAGCCGAGGCCGTCCTTATGCGCGATCATCGACACCGGAATCAGAATCGCCGCGATCAGGATGATGTATTGCGCGACCTGGGTCCAGGTCACAGCCCGCATACCGCCCAGAAACGAGCACACCAGAATGCCAGCCAGTCCGCAGAAAATGCCGACGGCGAAATCGACGCCGATAAAACGCGTAGCTATCAGGCCGACGCCCTGAATCTGCGCGACCAGATAGACGAACGAGCACAAGATCGCCGCCAACGCCGCGAGCCCACGCACGGCGTTGCTCGAAAACCGGGTGCCGAGAAAATCGGGAATCGTGTAGCGCGCGAGCTTGCGCACGTAAGGCGCAAGCAGAAACGCGACGAGGCAGTAGCCGCCGGTCCAGCCCATCACGTACGCGAGACCGTCATATCCCGTCGCATAGATCGACCCGGCGAGGCCGATGAAGGAGGCCGCGGACAGCCAGTCGGCGGCGGTCGCCATACCGTTGAAGGCGGACGGCACGCGCCGCCCCGCGACGTAGTATTCGACCAGATCGGAGGTGCGCGACAGCAAGCCGATCACCGCATACACCGCGATCGGTACGAACAGGAACACATAGCCGATCCATACACCGGGACCCGTGGTGCGCTCGATGCGCCACATCACATAGATGAATAGCAGGAAGCCGAGCGTATAGAGCGCGTACGAGCGGATCAGCCGATGCGTGAGCTTCATCGGCTCAGCTTCCGCGCGCGGTGGAATCGGCGCCGGCGTCGGTATCGAGAGCGCGTTGCAACTGTCGGTCGGCGCGCTGCATCAGCACGATATAGACGACGATCAACGCCACATACACGAGAATCGCCCCTTGCGCGCCGAAGTAGAACGGCATTCTGAAGCCGCCGATGCGCACCTGCGCCAACGCCGGCGCCACTAGCGGCACGACGAACGACACGACGAAGCCCAAGGTCATCAACGTCACGATCAGCGCGATATTGAAGCGCCAGTACTTCTGATGCGCGCGCGCCATCGCTGCCGAAACCGCTGGCGGTTCGGGCGCTGGATTGAGCGTAGCGTGAGAGGAGTGATGCGGCGCGGCCATGCGCCTATGTATCAAAAAGCCACCGGGCAGGCAATCGGGATTGTCCGCGCGGTGGCTTCAATGAACGGGTCGGAGGCGCGATACTGGCAGTCGATCGAGGGCGCATGATTGCTTGCGCCCTTGCCGCACTATCCAGGCCACTCGGGCTCAGAGCGACTCGCCCAATTGGTCGAGAATCGCCGGGTTCTCCAGCGTCGACACATCCTGCGTAATGGCCTCGCCCTTCGCGAGCGAACGCAACAGGCGGCGCATGATCTTGCCCGAACGCGTCTTCGGCAGGTTCTCGCCGAAGCGGATGTCTTTCGGCTTGGCGATCGGACCGATCTCCTTGCCGACCCACGCGCGCAATTCGTTCGCGAGCTTCACCGCTTCCTCGCCTTCCGGACGCGCGCGCTTGAGCACGACGAATGCGCACACGGCTTCGCCGGTCGTATCGTCAGGGCGTCCGACGACGGCGGCCTCGGCGACGATCGGGTTCGACACCAGCGCCGACTCGATCTCCATCGTGCCGAGGCGGTGGCCGGACACGTTGAGCACGTCGTCGATACGACCCATGATCGTGAAGTAGCCGGTTTCCTTGTCGCGCACCGCACCGTCGCCGGCGAGATAGAGCTTGCCGCCGAGTTCTTCGGGGAAGTAGCTCTTCCTGTAGCGCTCCGGATCGCCCCACACGTTCCGCAGCATCGACGGCCACGGCCGCTTCACCACCAGAATGCCGCCCTGCCCGTTCGGCACGTCCTGACCGGTTTCATCGACGACCGCCGCCATGATGCCCGGCAGCGGCAGCGTGCACGAACCCGGCACGAGCGGCGTGGCGCCCGGCAGCGGCGTGATCATGTGGCCGCCCGTTTCGGTTTGCCACCACGTATCGACGATCGGGCAACGGCTGCCGCCGACGTTCTCGTAATACCAGACCCACGCTTCAGGATTGATCGGCTCGCCGACCGTGCCGATCACGCGCAACGAAGACAGGTCGTAGCTCTTCGGATGTACCTTCGCGTCAGCTTCGGCGTATTTGATCAGCGAGCGGATCGCCGTCGGCGCCGTATAGAACAGCGAGACCTTGTGCTTTGCGATCATCTCCCAGAAGCGGCCGGCGTTCGGATAGGTCGGCACGCCTTCGAACACGACCTGGGTGCCGCCAAGCGTCAACGGTCCGTACCCGATGTAGCTATGCCCGGTGATCCAGCCGATGTCGGCGGTACACCAGAACACATCCGTGGGCTTCCAGTCGAAGGTCCACTTCATGGTCTGCGCGGCCCACAGCAGAAGGCCGCCGGTGCTGTGCTGCACGCCCTTCGGCTTGCCGGTCGAACCCGACGTATAGAGGATGAAGAGCGGATGCTCGGCGCCGACCCACTCGGGCTCGCATTGATCCGACTCGGCCTGCGTGACTTCATGCATCCACAGGTCGCGGCCTTCGTACCAGGCGATCTTGCCGCCGGTGCGCTGATAGACGATCACGCTCCGGACCGCTTCGCAGCCGCCCATGGCGATGGCTTCGTCGGCGATGCTCTTCAGCGGCAGCGCTTTGCCGCCGCGCATCTGTTCGTCGGAGGTGACGAGCGCGACCGCGCCTACGTCCACCAGCCGCTCGTTCAGCGACTTCGACGAGAACCCGCCGAACACGACCGAATGCGTCGCGCCGATACGCGCACACGCCTGCATCGCGACGATGCCTTCCATCGACATCGGCATGTAGATCACGACACGGTCACCCTTCTTCACGCCGCGCGTCTTCAGCGCGTTCGCAAAGCACGACACGCGTTGCAGCAGATCTTTATAGGTGACGTTGGTAACGGTGCCGTCGTCGGCTTCGAAGATCACCGCGACGCGCTCGCCGTTGCCGGCTTCGACGTGACGGTCGATGCTGTTGTACGAAGCGTTCAGTTGGCCGTCTTCGAACCACGTATAGAACGGCGCGTTCGATTCGTCGAGCACCTTTGTGAAGGGCTTGTGCCAGCTGAGCGTCTCGCGGGCGAGGCGCCCCCAGAAACCTTCGTAATCGCGTTCCGCTTCGGCGGCAAGCGCCCGGTACGCATCCATGCCGGAAATCGTCGCACCGGCCGCTGCTTCAGCGGAGGGCGGGAAAACGCGGCGTTCCTGAAGAACCGATTCAATCGCAGACATCGACAACCCCTTGGTGAAGATGAAACGTAAAACCTGTGCCGGCGCGCCAGTGACGCACCGTGTCATGGTGACGCCGCAATGTGCGGCGCCTTGTCTCCAACCCTCGTGCCCGGGCCGCATAGGCCGCAGCACAGCAAGCCATCCGCTTGAACAGGCGATCCATGCGGCGGTGCAGCATGGATGCGCGTTCAATGAAATGCCCGCTCTCGCAGCAAAGATAAGCGTCGCAACTTACCGGCCACTTACGCGAGCGGCATCGAGTTGCCGGCGAAAACCCCAATGCGGTCAAGCTCTTCGACGTTCACGCAATTCATGTCCCGCATGCTACGCGCCACTTTCCATTCATGCGTTCGGCCCGGCGCATGGCAACGCGCGGCATCATCACGTTTGCTGCCGCGCCGCCCGCGCCGGCATTCACGCTGGTGAACGCGCCCTTTTACAATGCTAACTGAACTAGCCGTCCGGATTCCAGCTTGAATCGCGCTGTCCTGCCTGTGGCCGCGGCGATTGACGGCATCGTCCGCCCGCCCATCCTGCCCGTGCCGTCGCGGCAAATTCAGGAGGCGCTGTACAATAGCGCGCCTGGCGCGAGTTTTCCGGCCCGCCCGGGCCGTTCAGCGGGCCGTCCGCGCGTCGTCCGTGTGCTTTGCCGCGTGCCCGATCCGGCCGTTGAGCCCGAGCGCAAAGCCGGCGCGTTTAGTCCGCGTATTTAATCCGCATTCCATCACCTGCGCCTCATCCGACTCTAGCCCATGTCCGCCACGCGACCCGACTTTGCCCGTCAGCGCCGTCCGATGCGCCCGCTGCCCGTCATCATCTTCATGAGCCGCTGGCTGCAGGTGCCGCTCTATCTGGGCCTGATCGTCGCCCAGGCTGTATACGTAGTGCTGTTCCTCAAAGAAGTCTGGCATCTCGTCTCGGCTTCAATGACACTCGACGAAACCAACACCATGCTGGTCGTGCTCGGCCTGATCGACGTGGTGATGATCTCGAACCTGCTGATCATGGTGATCATCGGCGGGTACGAAACCTTCGTGTCGCGCCTCGGCGTGGAGGGTCATCCGGACGAACCGGAATGGCTCGACCACGTGAACGCCGGCGTGCTGAAAGTGAAACTGTCGATGGCGCTGATCAGCATCTCGTCGATCCATCTGCTGAAAACCTTCATCAGCCCGGACCAGAATTCGACGCATACCATCATGTGGCAGGTGATCATTCACGTCGCGTTCCTCGTCTCGGCACTGGTCATGGCGCTGGTCGACCGCCTCACCACGCACACGCACCCCAAACATTTTCAGGAACCCACGGCATTGCATGTCGTGAGTTCAACCAGTTCACACGATTCCACTCCCCTGAAGGCGCACGACTGACCGCATAGCCCGCGACCAGAAAACAAGCGCCAATTGTCCCCACTGAGCTAGCCATGACCGTCATCAAACAGGAAGATCTGATTCAGAGCATTGCTGATTCGCTTCAGTACATCAGCTACTACCACCCGCTCGATTACATCCAGGCCCTGGGCCGCGCGTACGAACTCGAACAGAGCCCGGCCGCGAAGGACGCAATCGCGCAGATCCTCACCAACAGCCGCATGTGCGCCGAAGGCAAGCGGCCGATCTGCCAGGACACCGGCATCGTCACGGTGTTCGTGAAGGTCGGTATGGACGTGCGTTGGGACGGTGCGACGATGGGCGTCACCGACATGATCAACGAAGGCGTGCGCCGCGGTTATCTGAACCCGGACAACGTGCTGCGCGCATCGATCGTGAGCCCGCCTGAAGGCGCTCGCAAGAATACGAAAGACAACACGCCGGCCGTGATCCACTACGAGATCGTGCCGGGCGACAAGGTCGACGTGCAGGTCGCAGCCAAGGGCGGCGGCTCGGAGAACAAGTCGAAGTTTGCGATGCTGAACCCGTCGGACTCGATCGTCGACTGGATCCTGAAGACCGTGCCGACCATGGGCGCCGGTTGGTGCCCGCCGGGCATGCTCGGCATCGGCATTGGCGGCACTGCTGAGAAAGCGATGGTGATGGCCAAGGAATCGCTGATGGATCCGATCGACATCCAGGACGTGATCGCACGCGGTCCGAAAGACTGGATCGAAGAATTGCGCGTCGAACTGCACGAGAAGGTCAACGCGCTGGGTATCGGCGCACAAGGTCTCGGCGGTCTCGCAACGGTGCTCGACGTGAAGATCATGGCCGCGCCGACGCACGCCGCGAGCAAACCGATCGCGATCATCCCGAACTGCGCCGCCACGCGGCACGCGCACTTCACGCTGGACGGCTCGGGCGTCGCCAGGCTCGAAGCGCCGTCGCTCGACGCATGGCCGAAGGTGCAGTGGGAACCGAACACGGAAACCAGCAAGCGCGTCGACCTGAACACGCTGACGCCGGAAGAAGTCGCCGGCTGGAAGCCGGGCCAGACGCTGCTGCTCTCGGGCAAGATGTTGACGGGCCGCGACGCCGCGCATAAGCGCATCGCCGACATGCTGGCCAAGGGCGAAAAGCTGCCGGTCGACTTCACGAACCGCGTGATCTACTACGTCGGCCCGGTCGATCCGGTGCGCGACGAAGCAGTCGGCCCGGCCGGCCCGACCACCGCCACGCGGATGGACAAGTTCACCGAGACGATGTTGTCGCAAACCGGTCTCATTTCGATGATCGGCAAGGCCGAGCGCGGCCCGGTCGCGATCGAGGCGATCAAGAAGCACAAGGCCGCGTATCTGATGGCCGTGGGCGGCGCCGCCTACCTCGTGTCGAAAGCGATTCGCAGCGCGAAGGTTCTCGCGTTCGAAGACCTCGGCATGGAAGCGATCTACGAGTTCGACGTGCAGGACATGCCCGTCACGGTTGCGGTCGATTCGAACGGCACGTCCGTGCACCAGACCGGCCCGAAGGAATGGCAAGCAAAGATCGGTAAGATTCCGGTCGCGACGGTTTGATGCGCTGCTAACGCCTGTCACGTTTGTCGAGAAGCCGGGGCCGCAGTCCCCGGTTTTTTCGCGACTGAGGCAAACGCAGCGCGTGAGGCTGGAAACAATGTCAAAAGATGCATACGTTTCCTTGGCTTTTTCAGGTCCGGCGTTTATTGTTGTTGAAAATTCAAAGCCCCCAACAAGGAATCATCATGCAAGGCGACAAGAAAGTTATCGAGTATCTGAACGCTCAGTTGAAGAACGAGCTGACCGCCATCAATCAGTACTTCCTGCATGCGCGGATGTATAAGCACTGGGGCCTCGAAAAACTCGGCAAGCATGAATACGACGAATCGATCGGCGAAATGAAGCACGCCGACTGGCTGATCGAACGCATTTTCATGCTCGACGGCCTGCCAAACCTGCAAGACCTGCACAAGCTGCTGATCGGCGAGGAAACCAAGGAAATTCTCGAATGCGATCTGAAGCTCGAACAGATTTCGCAAGGCACCTGCAAAGAGGCGATTGTGTATTGCGAATCGGTTCGCGATTTCATCTCGCGTGAAATCTTCGTCAAGATTCTCGACGACACCGAAGAGCACATCGACTGGCTCGAAACGCAACTCGACCTGATCGACAAGGTCGGCATTCAGAACTACCAGCAATCGGCAATGGGTTCGTCCGAATCCTGATCGAACCAGGCTGGAAAGCCCGCTCGCGTGCCCATGTCCGCGCTCATCCACCAGACCATGTGTCAGGCTGTGCGCCGCGCGGGCGATATACTGACGCGCTTTCCTGCGCATTTTCCCGCGCGTCTCACTATTTTCGCGACTTTTCCCTGACCGCTGTGCCGCGAGCATCCTCTTCGCCTATGCCTACAGAATCGCCTTCTTCGGCTGCAACGCTTGCCGGTGCCGGCTTGCGCGCACCCGTCGGTATTTTCGATTCGGGTCTCGGCGGATTGTCGGTGCTGCGTGCGGTTCGCGCGCAACTGCCTGACGAAGCGATGCTGTATGTCGCCGACTCACTGTACGCGCCCTACGGCGAACGCGACGACGACTTCATCGCTGACCGCACCCTCGCGATCGGCGAATGGCTAGTCAAGCAAGGCGCGAAAGTGCTGGTGGTCGCGTGCAATACGGCGACCGCGCAGTCGATCGCACTGGTCCGCGAAAAGCTGCCGATTCCGCTCGTGGGCGTGGAGCCCGGCGTCAAACCGGCCGCGCTGCAATCGAAAACGCGCGTCGCTGGTGTGCTGGCCACGCAAGTCACCTTGCGCAGCGCCCGCTTTCAGGCTCTGCTCGAACGCTACGCCGAGGATTGCCGCTTTCTGTGCCAGCCGGGCCACGGGCTAGTACAGGCGGTGGAACGCTGCGACGTGAATTCGGCCGAATTGCGTGCGCTGCTGCGCAGCTATCTGCAGCCCATGCTGGATGCCGGCGCCGATACGCTGGTGCTCGGCTGTACCCACTACCCTTTTCTCGATGCGGCGATCCGCGACATTGTCGGCGACCGGTTGACGCTGATCGATACGAGCATCGCGATTGCGCGCCAGCTGGAGCGGGTACTCGACCAGCACGGCCTGCGCGCCGCTCCGCAAAACGGCAGTACTCTGCCCCGTTTTTATTCGACGGGCGACGGCGCGCACCAGCAACAGCTCGCCGCCACCCTGCTGCATATTGACGCGGCGGTCGAACGGGTGCTGATCCCGTCTCGTCGTACAGCAGCGCCGGATTCCCAGCCGGCCTGACTGACGTCCGCCTGGAGCCCAGCCTGGCACCGCGCCCGGTGGCTTTCTTCCCGCGCCCCCCTTCGCGGCCGTTCGCGCCCCGTCGCCTCCATAGACGAAACCCTTCTAACAGTCTGGTTTTGTTACAAAAATTCCCGCAGGACGCTTGCCAAACGCCCCAAACAAAATGATAATAATTCGCATTAACGTTAGCTATGACGCTCTACCATGATTGTCTGTGTCTGCAAGTCTGTTTCTGACCGAAAGATCCGTGCCTCGATCGCGGAAGGCGTCGATTCGTTCGACGAGCTCCAGTTCGAACTGGGCGTCGCCTCCTGCTGCGGCAAGTGCGCGGACTCCGTGCGCGACGTCATGATGCAAAGCGGCGTCTGCGCGAGCCGCTGCGGCTTCGAGCATCACCCGCAAGCCATGCCGCTGACGTTTTACGAACGCAAGGCGGCCTGAAGCCACGTCCACTGCGCGGCCCATGCCGCGCCAGAAGCGCTCATTGCTCGCTTATCGCACCGCTTCGCCGACTCACCCTGCTTCACGCGCTGCTTCACGCGCTGCTTTGCGCGCTGCTTTGCGCGCCGCTTCACGCGTTATCCCACTGCCGTCAGCAAGCCAGTACCCGTACCAGCCAGCTACCCGCCTCCCCCGTTAAAAGGAGCTTGAGATGGAATTGCTGATCGGTTTCGTGACTACTTTGTGCATTTCGCTGCTGATCTTCCGAACATGACGCTGTCTTGTCTGACGTGCAGTATCGACGGCGCGCCGCCACGCTAACATGCAGGCTTCGCATACCGTCTCAGCCGGCGCCGCGCCGGCCGCTTCCGTCCGAATGAATTCCCACGCCTTGACCGTGACTGCCGCGGTGGTCGCGATTCACGTCGCGCTGCTGGCCATCGCGCTCACCCTGCGCAACGAACCCGTCGTACGACCAGTCGAGTCGCGCACCATGGTGGCCGAGTTGCTGAGCCCCGCACCGGTCGCGGCACCCGTCGCGCTGCAGTCGATCGCGCCGCCGCCGAAGCCGACGCCGCAGGTTCACACCAATCCGAAACTCCAGCCGAAGCCCACGCCAACGCCCAAACCGGCGCCTACGCCGCTGCCGCAGGCCGCCGCGCCGTCGCCGACGCCGGTCGCTGCGCCCGATCCGGCTCCGCCCGCACCCGCAGCGCCGGCGGCACCCGCCGCTCAGGCCGCGCCCGCGATCGGCCGTCAGACGATGGAGATCACCGCGCCGAAGAACGTCTCGCACCTCGACTGCAATATCGCCAAGCCGGAATACCCGTCGCTGGCGAGGCGGCGCGGCGAAACCGGCACCGCGTATGTGAAGTTCGTGGTGGGCCTGACCGGCAAGCTCGAAAACATCGAACTGAAGAAGAGCAGCGGCTTCAGCCGTCTTGACGACGCCGCGCTCGCCGCCGTGCACGCGAGCGCCTGCAAACCCTATCTCGAGAATGGCCAGCCGATTCGGGCCGCTTACACCCAGCCTTACGACTTCAATCTGAACGATTGAGGCAGATTTCAAAGAAAAAGGAATTGCAATGCAAAACTACGGATTGGCGCACGTGTGGGCGCAAGGGGATTTCGTGACGCGCGGTATCGCGCTCGCGCTACTGATCATGTCCGTGATGTCTTGGAGCGTGATCGTCATCAAGGGCTGGAACGTGATGCGGCTGAAGCGTCTCACGAAGAATGCCGAGCAGGCGTTCTGGCATTCGGACGATCTCGCCGACGGCGTGAAAAAGCTCGGCGCGGAATCGTCGACGCCGCAGGACAACCCGTTCCTCGCGCTGGCGCTGTCGGGCCAGGAAGCGGCCGACCACCATCATCAGACGCAACCGCATCTGCATGACCGCATGGATGTGTCGGACTGGGTCACGCGCTGCCTGAAAGACACGATGGACGAAAGCGTGGCACGCATGCAGAGCGGCCTCGCGATTCTCGCGTCGATCGGCAGCACGGCGCCGTTCGTCGGGCTGTTCGGCACGGTGTGGGGCATTTATCACGCGCTGCTGGCGATCGGCGCGAGCGGCCAGTCGTCGATCGATCAGGTGGCCGGCCCGGTCGGCGAAGCGCTGATCATGACCGCGTTCGGCCTGTTCGTCGCGATTCCGGCTGTGCTCGGCTACAACGCATTGACGCGCGCCAACAAGGCGATCGTCGCCAAGCTCAGCCGTTTTGCACACGGCCTGCACGCGTTCTTCGTGACGGGCGCCCGTCTGTCGTCGTCCAGGCGCGGCGACGGTCTGCGCCTCGCCGCGCGCGCAAACTGATTAGCGAGGCACTCCGATGGCAATGAGCCCCTTCGCCGGCGACGAGGACGACGGCCTGATGAACGAAATCAACATGACGCCGCTCGTCGACGTCATGTTGGTTCTCCTGATCGTCTTCATGGTGACGATTCCGGTGATCCGTCACGCAGTCAAGATCGATCTGCCGCATGCAAGCAGCCAGAAGGAAGACACCAAGCCCGCGCAGATCTCGGTTTCGATCGACGCGGACGGCAATGTGCTGTGGGACCAGCAAAAGGTCGACGAAGCAACGCTGCACGCAAAGATCGCCCAGGCCGCGCAAGCGAACCCGCAGCCGGAATTGCATCTGGATGCGGACCGCAAGGTCGCGTATGAGAAAGTGGCCGAGGTGATGTCGGCGGCACAGGCCGGCGGCCTGACCAAGATCGGCTTCGTTACCCAGCCCAAGGCCAAATGAGGCCCGATAAACGCGAGGTAAAACGCTGTTAAGCAGCGCCTGCCGAAGAACAGAAATGCCCTTGTTTCAATGACTCAAAGTAAAAGGCCCTCATCGTCAGATGAAGGCCTTTTTTTGTGCGCACTCGGCGCCTTCGGGCGGCGGGTTCACTTGCCATCGGAATGATAGCCGGAGCCATCGCATGCGACAGCCGTGGTCGACACGGACAGCGCTGTCAGCCCTATCAGGCCGGCTATTATAGCGGCCATGAGTTTCCGCATAAGAGACTCCTTAGCGAAGGGATTTCAATATATCCCTGCAAGGGCGCGCATTCAAGTGAGCAGCCATTGAAAGTACTCATGACAAACGGCGCTTAAATGCTAAAAGCGATGCCGTGCCGCGCAACAAGTGCTATGACACGACGGCCAGAACCTGCTGCGCGCCGGTCTTCTTTGCCTCGCTCGTCGGACATTCGCCAGCGATGTGTTTGCCGTCGTCCGGGTCCAGCATCTCCACCAGATAGTCGACGAACGCGCGCACCGCCGGCACCATCCCCTGCCGCGACACGAACACGGCATACAACTGCGGCGTCGGCAAGGTCCAGCCCGGCATGACCGGCGACAACTGCCCCGCGCGCAGCGCGGCGCCGTACATCATTTCCGGCAGCGCCGCTATGCCGACGCCGGCCAGCACCGCTTCGCGTATGGTCATCAGATCGGCGGTCACCAGACGCGGCTCGTGTTCGTGAGCATGACGCGTGCCGTCAGGCGCGATCAGGTTGAATACGTGGCGGCCGTCGCCGGTCGGCACATCGAGTGTTTCGAAACGGCTCAGGTCGGCGGGCAACAGCGGCGGCGCATTCTGCTGCAACAGGCTCGGAGCACCGACCAGCATCTGCTGCGTTCGCCACAGCGGCCGCACGACGATGTTGGCGTTGTCCGGCGGATCGGAGCGCACGCGCAACGCGACGTCGATCGAATCTTCGAACAGATCGACCACGCGGTTCGTCACGCGCAGCACGACGCGCACTTCCGGGTAGCGATGCATGAATTCCGGCAGGATCTGCGACAGGATGGTCTGCGAAATGGTCACCGGCACGCTCACGCGCACCGTGCCGCGCGGCGACGAACGCAACTGCTGCACCACGTTAACAGCGGCCTGCGCCTCGCCGAGCATCGCCTGACAATGCTGATAGAACAGCTGCCCGGCTTCGGTCAGCGCCAGCTTGCGGGTGGAGCGCTGCAGCAAACGCACGCCCAGCGACGCTTCCAGTTCAGTCAGCCGGCGCGAGAGCCGCGACTTCGAGATGCCCAGCACGCGCTCGGCAGCGGAAAAACCACCATGTTCGACGACCTGCGAGAAGTACATCAGGTCATTCAGATTGTGTGAATCGATCTTCATCTCATCGTTCCAGTAATAGAACAATCCATTGCGTGACGGTGGCTGGTACCTCGAAAAACGGTCCCTATAATAGCTCCATGTTTCAAAAATGACGCTATTCCCCATTTTTTAAGGTGACTTTGATGAGCACGACCCGCACGATCGAACGCACGTATCCCGCCGTTCGCACGACTGAAGGTGGCGGCTTTATCGTCCACCGGCCGTTTCCGACCCGCAATCTGATGGATTTCGACCCGTTCCTGCTGCTCGACGAAATGGGCCCGATCGACTACGCGCCCGGCGAGGCCATAGGCGCGCCGGACCATCCGCACCGTGGCTTCGAAACGGTCACGTACGCGCTCGAGGGTCAGTTCGGCCATAAGGATTCAGCAGGCCATTCGGGTACGCTGCATGCCGGCGACGTGCAATGGATGACCGCGGGCGCCGGCGTCGTGCACAGCGAAATGCCGGATCCGGCGTTTGTCCGCACCGGCGGGCGTGTGCACGGCTTACAGCTGTGGGTGAATCTGCCGCGCCGCGACAAAATGATCGCGCCCCGCTACCAGGAGATACCGTCGTCGAGCATTCCGGTGGCGACTTCCGCGGACGGCAAGGTGCGTGTCAAGGTGATCGCCGGCGAGGCGCTCGGCGTCAAGGCGGCAATCGAAACGCGTACGCCGATCCTGTATCAGCATTTCTCGCTGCAGCCGGGCGCGACGATTACGCAGCAGGTGCCGGCGGATTATCGTGTGTTCGCCTACGGCCTGTCGGGCAAGGGCTTCTACGGCGAAGGCGAAGCGCGCCAGGAGATCGACGCGCGGGAGATGGTCGTATTTCAGAACGACGGCGACAGTGTCACGCTCACAGCCGGCGCTGAGCCGCTCGAAGTGCTGCTGCTCGGCGGCGTACCGCTGAAGGAGCCGGTGGTACGTTACGGCCCGTTTGTGATGAACACCGAAGATGAAATCCGCCAGGCCGTCACCGACTACCAGGCCGGACGCATGGGCCGTATCACACACTGATCGTGAATTGATCGGGCGCCGCGCGCGCGTGGCCGCACGCGGCAACGGCGCGGCGCGCTCCTGGCGTCGCGTCAAACCGCGCGCCGCACCCCGTGACGCGGACACCGCTGAATTCGTTCACAATAGCGATTCATGCCGCGCGCCGCGCCGTTTAGCCCGCTGTGTAGCCGAACGGGCGCCGGCGCGCGGCGGTTTTCGTCCCTGTTCAGGAGCGCGCATGGCAGAGTCCACCGTCACCGCCCACATCGGCGCGACAAATTTCCAGGTTCTTTTCGACGACGGCAAGCATACGTGGCTCGCCGACGAACCCGAGTCGCTGGGTGGTGGTGATCGCGGGCCGGCGCCCATCGCGCTATTGCTGTCGAGCCTCGGCGCCTGCACGTCGATCACGCTGAAGATGTATGCGCAACGCAAGAGCTGGCCGCTCGCTGGCGTGCGCGTGGCGCTATCGATGGAAACCGGCGACGCCGGCTCGACCATCGACCGCCGAATCGTACTGGAGGGCGATCTGTCCGACGAGCAGCGGGAACGGCTTTTACAAATTGCCAATGCGTGTCCGGTTCACAAGATCCTGACGCATTCGATCACGATCCGCACGGGGCTCGCCGTCGCATAATGTCGCGCAACGTCGCGCGAGGCGCGGCGATATACGCAAGACCCCGCTGAACAGGGCAGAACGTAATGCAACGCTTTCATAGGAAGCTGTCGTCTTGAATTTCGAACACCTTATCCAGATCAACGATCCGTTGAATCCGTTAGTCGACGCGATGACCCGCGAGCAGTTATGGGAGGGTCTTGTGCTGCGCGCCGAGCAGCCGCAACTGTTTGTGATCGGACTCGACAGTTGCACCATCCTTTCTCGCGAAGGCAACATCCTCGAGCGGGAGCTGCACTACGGCCAGGCCACCGTGCACGACCGCGTCACGCTGCAAGAACGCCAAAGCGTGCGCTACGACATTCTGCCGACCGCGGACCATGTCGGCGGCTCGCTGACCATGACCATTGAGCAGCCCGATGAACTGCAGTTGTTCCTGCGCTTCGAATATGCGACAACCCTGCCCGTCTCCGACGACCAGGATGCCGTGCAGACGCAGGAAATCGTCAAATCGGCGTATCGCGAGAACGATATCGATACCGTCCGGCTGATTCGCCAGTACGTTCAAACGAAGCAGGAACCCGGTTCGTTGCATTGAATCTCCGCGTGCGGGCGCGCTGCCCGCACGCGCCGGTCAGGCTGCCACGTCGAACGCGCGCCCTTATCCGTGTCCCTCGTCTCTGTTCGCCCTGCCCCACCCAATCAGCTATCGAAAGTCGATTCCGATCAATTTCTCTTTCTTGTAAATGGGAATGGTTATCATTTAGAATTAGTCCATCGAATCGACCAACAGCAAAAACGAATGACCGATCTCACGCGCTCTTCCACGCTCAGCCTGCGCCGCCCGGCGGCCGCACTGACCAGCCGTCCGAAACCGTCGACGGCTACGGCCGTCGCCACGAAGCCCGCCGCGAACCGTGTCAGCAGTTCAGGCGAGACATCGGATCGAGTCGTGCGCAGCGACGCACTGCTGCAAGGACATAGCCACGTCAGCATCATCCATAACGGCGAGACCTACCAGTTGCGCGCCACGCGTCTGGGCAAGCTGATCCTGACGAAGTAACGAACAGAGGTAACTACCGGGTATTGTGGGGACCACCTCCTCGAGAGGTGTTGGGCATTAGCCAGCCACGACGGCTTGCACGTGAGAACTAGACCCCTTCGTGCAGACACCAAGCCAGCCGTCGCAGCCAGCCAGGCCGCTTTTTTGGTTCTCATTTTGGTTTGTCTGGGTTGTCATCCAATGCGGATGCACGAAACGCCGTGTGTCGCAGATCAAGTGACCCGTCCTGACATAGGTTGACACCTACGCACCGCTGTTCGCGGTTAGAAACGCCCGATGAACTTCATCGGGCGTTCTGTATTTTAAAGAATGATGCGGTCGTTCCTGGTTGTAGATCTG
>NZ_QHKS01000011.1 GCF_003353175.1 Paraburkholderia lacunae
GATCTTCATGCCGAAAATCCGAGAGTAAACGCGAAATCCGCATTGTTAACAACCCCCTTCTGGCTGCTTTGCTATTCCACCATCGTTTCTGGAAGCGTCGATTTGTGTATAACGAGATGGGTTGAAGCAGCGCCCGAGCGTTGAGCAGCAGGGCTTCCTAGCCTGGCATAGGGAGAACCGGTTCAAGGCGTGAGCGGGCCGCGTGGACGTGTCACTACATTTGCTAACGGCGCGAGGTCATTTCATCAGGGAGAAACGGCGCATCTACAGTGTTCCAATTCTCCGCCGCGACGCGCCGAGTGGTAGCAGTTCGCTGGCCAATTTTCCCGGCTGGCTCGCCACATACAACGGCATCAGCGCTCGCATGAAGTCCGCTAGAATTGCTTTGTATTAGAAGCTGTTTTCGTGCGTATCTCGGTCGGCATCAACCACGGATGATGTGAGAGTTCAGTTCCTGAGGATTCAACCAAGCCGAGTTCGAGAGGCCTTGGCTCATCCCGCGCGCGATGAGCCGGCACACTATCCCATGTACGTCCGTGATTAGAGCGTCACGGCGACGTCGGAGCCACCTTCACATAGCTCGGCCTCACGTTCACACTTCCAGAATTGTCTCCAATAGTAAGTGCCACTGGCATCACGCTCACGCCCGCAGGGAATGAGTACCCGCAAAGCACGAACAACTGATAAGTCTTTGGTGTTTTAGTCGGGTAAATGTATACAAACAAATCGACGCCATTTGTGGCTCCCCGATAAACGTAGCCCCCTTCCGAGGCGGTGCGTCGGGCACAAATGACCCCGCCGGTAAGTCGATAGTAAGTGCGCCAATCGTCAGCGTGACGGCCCGCGTTGCCGGGTTGATGCCCGTGCTGTTGGCCCCGTGTGTGAATGTTTCGCTGGCCGCAAATATGGGTTGCTTCGTCGCCAGATACAGTGTTGCGGCGAAATTCGCGAATGGCGTGTTTGCGCTGGTGAAGGTCACGGTATCGACGAAGAATTGGCTGCCCCCGTCATGAATCTGCACAGGGCAATCGGGTTTCCGAAGGTGGTGACGGTGACGAACTCATTCACGACGTTGACGGGCACGTTCACCTGCCCAACCAAAGTGTTCGAAGCATCATAGGCGTAGATGCCGATGCCGGCGGGTCCAGTAAGGTAGGCCGACGCTCTCTGAACATTACCGGTGATGGCGGTATTCAGGGTGAACGACATCAAGCCGGAAGGCGCGTAGGCGACGTTCGGCTGCGTGTTGGCTGGCACACCGATTAAAGATGCGGCGTATACAGAGGCGCCCGAAACCGCTACTCCGACATTCTGGTATTGGGTCGTGAGATTGCTTCCTGAGGGTATGTCATCGAAAGTCAGCGTGGTCGTCGTGGCCAGCGCCCTCGGCGCTCCCGCCAGTCCCATCACTAACGACAACGCACCTAAAAAAGAAATTAGAAGTTTCTGCACGGCTGCACTCCTTCATCGGTTGCGGCGAGGTAACAGCCGGCTCCGCACGACGTGCCATTCCGCGGCCATCTCCAAGTGCGGACAAAAAGGTGCGAACGCATGTGTCGCCTCCGCGGCTTTTCAAGGCGTAGAGACGAGCGCGTGCATGCGCCGGAGAGGGCGCGCCGAGGCGCTACTGACGATGTATCGAGAATGTGTGCTGGAAGCAAGTGTCCATAGTCGCCAATTGGCCTTAGTTAACTACACCGCCCCCGGACACCAGTCGACTCACAACGAGGTGAGGCGATATTGCAGATATGTAGGTTGAGCGTAGGCCAGCAACTAGTGAATTGCAAGCCGGGAAAAGTGTAAGTTGGGCGACAACGAATGGCTGAAGTCGTTACCGAATACCGACGCCGCATCAATGACATGTATATGGAGCATACCGAATCAATTTGCCTGCCGAGAACAGCCTGTGGCATGCACACGGTAACAGCGCGGATAAGCTCGAACGGAGGAAGGTCGCGAACGGATTAGGGTGCGCCACGAAGCTAGTCCACGTAGTCGTCTTGCGCGATGACATATCTCTTCGCGATTTCGCGAGGAACGACGTGCACCTCAATCTCGGGGAGTTGCAACTGACAGGCGCGGATTAGCCGGTGATTGCCGTCGGCCACAACGTAGTTCGCGCCTGGTTCAAGCTTCTCGAATTGGACGATACCTTCGTTGTCTCCAACATGGAGCATTACGATGGGCTCGTGCAAGTCGGCTTCCTCAAGTGTTTCGACGTAGGCCCTGTCGAGCTGAATACGGTGTTTCTCAGCTAGTCCCTCCGGTACGTCAGGATGAGCTATGCCCTCAAGGATAGCCCGGTAACTTTCGAGCTCTTCGAGATTGAGGACGCAACCGTAAATACCCGGAATCCCTCGAGAGATGTCCTCCAGTAGTCTGCTGATGTCATACGTCTCGTACTCCCAACGGAAAGTCTCGTGTCCCCGTTCCCAGCGATTTTTTGTCTGCATCATCGACTCCTTCGGGTGAGCAGAAATCTATCACGACACGCGATTCGCGACCGGCCTCCATTTTCAAGTGTGCTGGCAAGCGCGTTGGCGGCTGGGCCGAAAGGGAAAAGCGTCACCCTGTTGTCGAAACCGTTTTCGACGTTTTCTCGCCTTTTTTGCCCTCTGCTCGGCGGGACGCGCCCCATTGGGCCAGCACACCGGCATTTGGCGAACTGACGGTGATACGGCTGAGCTTCGCCGACAGGACGCACTGGTGCCAGCTTTCCTCGTACAGGTGGTCGAGCGTCGCCCCTCGAGTGCTGGTCTTGCACGTAATCGAGTGGCCGTTGCCGTCCTTGGCGACCGTACCCTCCACCTTCATCGTCAATCCTTCGACGGCCGTCTTGGCTGCGCGCGGGTCGAGTTTGAGCGTTTTGGTGAGGTCCCGATAAATAATGGTCTCCTTGGTCGATAAGCTATCTTTCGGAAAGACTCCCATGTACGTTCCTGCCACGGCGCCAATGCCGATGACCCGGTAGGAAACGGGGGTGACCTCCTTGGTTACCTTAAAAGCGTTAGACGCCAGCTTGGGCGCTCCGTACGAGGTTTCCTGTACGAAAGTGAGATAGTCAAGGGAGTTATCGCCACCTTCATAACTTCCGTAGGCCGGACGCACAATGAGAGTGAGTTGCTCCTTGTCCGGGTCGTAGTAATACGTCGGCCCGCGCTTACCTGGCTTGTCGGACGGGATTTCAATTTCGAAGTGCCGGCCGACAAGCGCGGCATCGTTGAAGCCCTTGGAAAACTCGTCCGGCCGCTTGAAATCCATGGCGGCATAAAGGTAGTTCGCAATCGTTTCATCATCGAGGTCGCCGGCGGGCAGCGCCAACGGGTCCTTCGCTTCCGCTGTCGTCTCCGGAGCGGTCGCTGTGAGGGCGGCAGGTGCAGTTGCCGTGCTCGCGGTGTCCGGCGCAGGCCGGCGGTCGCACGCCGTCAGGACGAAGCTCAGGGCG
Source organism: Paraburkholderia lacunae (assembly GCF_003353175.1). GTDB lineage: Bacteria > Pseudomonadota > Gammaproteobacteria > Burkholderiales > Burkholderiaceae > Paraburkholderia > Paraburkholderia lacunae. Next base: position 3,446 of record NZ_QHKS01000011.1, read on the forward strand.
ACGGTGCCGGCCAGCGCCAAGAATTCGCGCATCCCGCGCGCCGAAATTGCGGCGTTGCGCCGTCGTCTGGATAAACATGACATTTTTTATTTACCTCACGCTGAGCGGCTCAAACGCCCATACGACCCCGTAGTCCAATAATACTAGCGCGTTATCGAGAAACCGCCCTTCGAAAAGAACCCTTATCAGTTCGCCGCCCCTCACATTCCTCCCTACACGACATCGGACAAACTCATTTGCGAGGAAAACGATGCCGACGCAACAAGCCGATTTGCTCGATGAAACCACCTCCGCCAAGGTGTTCCCTATCAGGCTCATATGTAAGCCGAAAGTCGGTCTGGTCAGTCATCCCGCTGGGAGTTGCGTTTCCGCCGTTCCGAGAAACGGCATGTGGATTAGAATCTACATTTCATCGAGGCAGAATCGTGGCCGCCTGCCGCATCAAAACTAAAAGAAGGGGATGCCGTGCTAACCAATATCCGAGGGTTGGTAGACAGACTGGACCTGGCGCCATCCAAGGGGCTCATGCCGCTCTTCGAAGCTGTGTCCAACGCAATGGATGCGATTGAAGACAAGCGTGGAGGACCAACGTCCGGTTCGATACGAATTCGGTTACTTGTCGCCAATGACCTAGCTAGGGAAGGTGGTGACGAAACCCAGATTACCGACGGCTTCGAGGTCACGGACGACGGTGTCGGATTTAACGACGCGAACATCGCTTCTTTCGGGGAGACTTACACGCTTTCCAAGGTGAAGCTCGGAGGCAAAGGGGTCGGCAGGTTCACGTTCCTGAAGGTGTTCAGTCACTGTGAGATACGCGACGTAGCTGCCGATATACAGAGTGCCGTCTTTGCATTCAAACAGGAAAATAAAATGCGCACTTTGGTCTTCGCTGTCGCTGCTGTGTTGGCGCTCGCCATTCTTTCTGGATGTTCAACGACTCAAAACGTCACCGCTGGTCCGCAGGCGAAAGGCTCGCCGATGACGACAGCGTGCTTTACCGCGCACGGCGGCAAGTCTGCTGACATGGACGCAGCAATCCAACGCAACCTGGAAAATCATGGTGTGTCGGTATCGCTTGCGCCGGCATGCGACAAGGCGGACATGAATGTCACCTACACCGACAGCTGGTTTTGGGACATCGTTATGTACCTGCGTTCGATGGACATTCGCTTTTACAAGGCACCAAATGGCGGCCTTATCGCGTCAGGGCATTGGAAGAACTCCGTGTTGCACCAGTTTCCTAATGCTGACGGCGTCGTGCAGGACCTGATGGACGAGATGTTCAAGCAAACCGGCGAGCCATCGGCCGTACGAACGAAAGCAGCAGCGAACTGACGCGCCCCACGGGTTTTTCACTCACCGTGAGGTAACGAGTCCGTCGGCAAGTGATGTTCCGGTGGGGTGGCGGCATATGTTGCAGCACGTTGACGTGCTCCGCGGCCTGGAGAAAGGAATGCCATGAAGAGAATTTTACTGGCAGTGGCTCTTATGAATTTCGTTTGCGCTCACGCCCAGGAATCACCGTCTGGTCCCATCGCGCAAGCGAATGCAGCTACCCGGTTGTTCATGGACCTGTGCATTCCATCCGCTGGGGACACTGCAAAGCTCCGCGAGCTGGCAGACCGTTACCATCTACGCCATACTGACGTTTCGTTCTCGCAGACGGTGCTTCGTGGGAAACCCGGCGAAGTATGGTCTGCTTCGAGTTCCGTGGGTGAATATGTGGTGATTTCGCAGCCTGACAATTCATGCTCCGTTTGGGCGAGGAGAGCCGATGCAGCGACCTCAATCAACCAGTTCAAACGCATTGTCCTCGGAACGGGGCGACCTGGGCTCATGGTAAAGGTTCTTGAGGACAGGGATATTGAAGGACAGGGCGGCACCTATCACTATCTGTCCTACCTCTTGTCAAAGGAAGGCCGGCAAAGCGGGCTGTATGCGAGCGCTATAGCGTCAGCATCACCGACTGCAGAGGTGCAGGTCCGTTTGAGGCTCATGCCAGCAAAAGCCGAGTAAGGTGGACGCTACGTCACGGTGGAAACCGCCAGATTGTTCAAACCGAAATCACGGGCCTGCAGTTCGGGTTCGGTATTTGTTCATTCGGTAGAACCAACCTCTGCCCATGCCTTGAAACCATCCAGCCGTGCGCGTGCCTGTCGCTGGGACCAGAAGTCGGCAATCGGCTCCGTCAACCAGCGAAGCCAAATCGGCGAAGTCTTGAAATTGTATGTGAAGGTCGCACTGCAGTGGGTGGGTGACATCTGCCGGAATTTCCATCCCCCACTGAAGCTTGCCAGTAGACGTGGCCCTTCAATCATTGAGACTGCTGCGACGTGCGGCGGCAGGAACGCCACATAGCGCGATACCATAACCAAACCGCCGACACTTTCGATGTATTCATCGACACCGACCGCGGGCGCTGCCGCCCGGTTAAGCAATTCAGTGCGTGTTGCAAAGGGGTCCCATTCCCGTCTCTCGGTCAAAAAAGCGTATATTTCAGTCAACAACGGGAATGCATAAAGGCGTGATTTCCATGCAATTCGCATAAGCAAAAGCGCCGACGCACGCCCTGCAAAACACTACTGGTAATAGCGCAATCAATATCACGGTTCAACCAGGATGGCGTCGTCCACAGTAACGGCTATGGTTGAACTCGGTGGCAATAATGGGGAACGGGGTTATGACGCACGGGCACGCAGACGACGCCGAGGAGTTGGCGACTGATACTGATGTAAAGCTACCGAGCGTTCAGGTCATTGCCGACCTAACGATAGGGTATGCGGCGATTCAGAACAACGTTCCGGTCATCCGTGAAATTCTGGTCACGAACGACGGGGAGGCGGTGTTCTCTGATGTCGAGCTGCTCGTCAAATGTGTGCCGGCCTTTGCCGAGAGCGCACGTTTCCGTTTCGAAGCATTGGCGCCCGGCGAAAGCCGCCGTCTCGCACCTGTCGACCTGCGTCCCGACCATCACTACTTCAGCCAGCTCGACGAATCAGAGCGGGCCGTCATCACGGCATCGGTGCGTGTTCAGGATACGGAACTTGTAACGGCGACTCACAACATCGATGTGCTCGCCTACGACCAATGGGCCGGCACGCGGTCGTTGCCCGAGTTGCTGGCCGCGTTCTGCATGCCGAACTCGCGGGTCGTGGACAAACTTCTCGCTCGGGCATCCGGGCTTCTGCGCCAGACGTCGGCCGACCTGTCGATGGACGGGTACCAGTCCAAGAATCGCGAGAAGGTCTGGAAGCAGGCATCGGCCATTTACAGCACGATAGTTGCCGAGGACATCCAATACTCCAATCCGCCGGCATCCTTCGGAAATGACGGCCAGAAAATCCGGACGCCAGAACGCATTCTGGATGGCAAGCTTGCGACCTGCCTGGACCTCGCCATGCTGTTCGCGTCTTGCCTGGAGCAAGCCGGTCTACACCCTGTTGTGTTGTTCAAGGAAGGCCATGCCTGGGTTGGCGTCTGGCTGATAGAGACCAGCTTTCCGACCGCATTGGTGGACGATGTTCAGGCAGTTCGTAAGCGGGTGAAATCCGGCGAGTTCATGGTCTTCGAGACCACCGGCGTGGCGGGAGGTCAGAAACCGTCCCTCCGCTGGGCTTGCACTCGTGGCGAGGAACACCTGAACGACGAAGCCGAGTTCGCGTATGCCGTAGATGTCCGGCGCGCGCGCGAAGTGCACATTCGTCCACTCCCGTCCCGTTCGTCGCACGTAGATGAGCAGACTGTCCCGATTGCCCAGGCCGAAACGCCCATCATCGAGGACGTGCCGAAGTTGCCGCCGCTGGACCCGGTCGTCATACCGCGGCGTGACGAAGCAGAACCTGAGACACCAGAAGGTCGTCTGGCGAAATGGAAGAGCAAGCTGCTCGACTTGACGCTCCGAAACAAGCTCCTAAATTTCAAGCCGACCAAATCCACGCTACGCGTCATTTGCCCTGACCCGGGCGCGCTGGAAGACCGGCTTGCGGATGGAAAGGAATTTCGGGTTCGCGCGAAGCCGAAGATGATGTCCGGTTCGGATAGTCGCGATGCCAATGTGTACGCCGGCCGAAATGGTACAGCGGCAATGGATGACTTGGCGACGGACGCGCTCGGCCGGAACGAAATCGTCACGGACATCGAGGAGGAAGCTCTTGAAGGCAGGCTTCTCGATATATTCCGAGCGGCCAGCACGGGAATGGAGGAAGGCGGCGCCAATACGCTGTTTCTGGCTTTCGGGATGCTGGAATGGCAGGAGAGCAAGGATGCAGAATCCAGCCATCTAGCTCCGATTCTACTTATCCCCGTTACGTTATCCCGCCAGTCCGTCCGGAGTGGTTTCCGCTTGGTTCGTCACGACGACGACGCACTCGTGAACCCGACGCTGCTGCAAAAGCTTCAGCAGGATTTCAGCCTGAAGCTGCCTCCGCTCGACGTCTTGCCGACCGATGACCGTGGTATCGACGTCAACCGGATTCTGCAGACGTTCCGGCTGCATGTGGGCGAACTGAAGGGATGGGAGGTCAAGGAGCAGGTCCATCTTGGTATCTTCTCGTTCACGAAATACCTGATGTGGAAGGACCTCCAGGACCGCCAGAAGCAGCTCCAGGAAAGCAGTGTTGTTGCACATCTGATTAACAATCCCGGCAAGGCGTTTGCTGACAGCGCGACGGGCTTCGAGCCCAGCACCTTGGACGAGAAGTTCCGGCCTCAAGACCTGTTCACGCCGTTGCTGTCGGACTCTTCACAGTTGCGTGCCGTTTGCGTCGCAGCTGAAGGCAAGAACCTTGTCATTGAAGGCCCGCCTGGAACGGGTAAGAGCCAGACCATCTCGAACCTGATTGCCCACCTGTTGGCCACCGGGAAGACGGTGTTGTTCGTCTCGGAGAAGATGGCTGCGCTGGAGGTGGTGCATCGCCGGCTTAGCAGTCTTGGCCTGGGGCCATTTTGTCTCGAGCTGCATTCGTCCAAGGCAAAGAAAGCGGATGTCCTGAAACAGCTAGGCATTGCACTTGATGCCGCCGGTGCGCGCACGGTGAAGGACTGGGAGCGAGAGTCCGAACGACTCCTGACGCTCCGCACAGACCTCAATGGGGTCGCGCGTGCGCTGCATCGCATTTATCCGAATGACCTGACCGTTTACGAGGCCATCGGAACCACCCTGCAGTATGCGGAAATGCGGCCTGGAGCGATGCCGTGGGCAGATGCAGATTTGCATAACCGCGCCCAGCTCGAGGTTCTGCGTGAGGCCTGCCGCCAGATGGGCGCTCTGGCCGGCCAGTTAGCCGGTTTGCAGAACCATCCTCTGGCAGTCGTACACAAGACCGAATGGATGCCGTCCTGGCAGCAAGAGTTTCTCGACGCGGTTTCGGTGTTTGAAGCCCAAATCAAGAAGCTGGATGAGGCTGCATCGAACCTGCTGAATCAGCTGGACCTTCCCAGAGTTGCTTTCTCCCTGAATGGGTTGGGCAAATTCGATGTACTGGCCGACGTGCTTTCCGCCGCGCCCACCATTCCGGTCGAGGTTGCCCGGTCGGCGCATGAGGAGTCCGCTCGCAACCGACTTGGCAGCCTCAGACAGCACGGCCTGGCGCGCAATCAGGCGTGGGAGCCTCTGAGCAAACACTACATGGACGATGTCGCCACCCTGAGTGCGTCCGAGCTGAAATTGCAGTGGGCGGCAGCAACCAACACCTGGTGGCCGAAGAGCCTGTTCGCCCAGCGCGCGGTGACCGGACGATTGCGCTTGCATCGACATGACCAGCGTCGCCCACAAGGTGGGGATGTTCCGGCCGTCATTACGGCACTGACCGCCGTCAATGCCGAGGACAGGGTCATTGAGTCTATGGCTCACGACGCGTCGCGACTGCTGCATGAAACGTTCGCGGCGTCGAAGACGGACTGGAACACCGTCGAGTCGGTCGAGCGGTGGGCGACGTCATTCGCGGACGCGGTAACGGCAATCGCGGGCAACGACATCGAGTTGGCCCAGACGCTCCGCGCAAAGCTGCAGCCGCTTGTTTCCGACAATCGGGGCATGCTGAAGGCAGACATGCCTCTTGGCTCCAGTTTGTTGTCGTACCGCGATTGCTATCGGGACGTCGTGACTCAACTCCGCCGGGTCATTGAGCTTGGACACTGTCAGGCTGACCTCGGTCTTGACCCGACGGCCGCCGGCGTGATTCCTCGGCTGTTGAGCTTGCTTCAAGGATGGCAATCTGCTTCGCGCCAGCTGCAGCCGTGGTGCCTGTGGCGGAAATCCCGCTCCAATGCAATCAGCAGCGGGCTACGGGGTATTGTTGATGCACTGGAGTCTGGAGAGACGCCGTTATCAAGTGTGGCGACGTTCTTTGAATACAGCTACCAGAGCTGGTGGCTGCGGAAAGCTATTGACCGGGAGCCGGTGCTCTGCAACTTCTCGAGTGCCGAGCATGACCGCAAGATTGCTGAGTTCAAGGAAGCTGACGAGCGTTTTCAGAAGCTGACCCAGCAATACATTGCAGCCAGACTCGCGGGCCAGATTCCGGCGAGCGTCGAGGTTGTGCCTGGTGCTGATTCTGAACTGGGGAAGCTGCGGCGCGAATTGCAGAAGCAGCGCAAGCACATGCCGATTCGGCAGTTGGTGCAAAACTTGCCGAGCCTGATGACCCGACTGAAGCCATGCCTGCTGATGTCACCTTTGTCGGTCGCCCAGTATCTGGACGCGTCGCACGCCCAGTTCGATGTGGTCATCTTCGACGAGGCTTCCCAGATTCCGGTGTGGGATGCCGTCGGCGCCATCGCTCGCGGTAAGCAGCTTGTCTGCGTCGGCGACCCAAAGCAACTGCCGCCGACCAGCTTCTTCGCGCGGTCAGATGACTCGGAGGATGGAGCGGATAGCGATGACGTTCAGGACCTCGAGAGTATCCTGGACGAATGTCTCAGTATCGGCCTGCCTGAACTGCGGTTGAACTGGCACTACCGAAGCAAGCATGAAGGGCTGATTACCTTCAGCAATGTCACGTACTACGACAACGAACTGGTCACGTTCCCGTCGCCGGTGACAGACGACCAGAGCGTGCGCTTTGAACGCGTACAGGGGGTCTACGACCGCGGTGGCTCGCGAACCAATCGGGCGGAAGCCGATGCCATCGTCAAGGCGATTGAGCGGCACTACCTGGACTCGGGGAAGCGGAATCTGACGCTCGGTGTAGTGACTTTCAACCAGGCGCAGCAAATCCTGATTGAGCGGATGCTGGATGAACGCCGCCGGGCATCTCAGCAACTGGACCAGGCTATTGCGCAGGCGGCGCAGGAGGCGCTATTCATCAAGAACCTGGAAAACGTCCAGGGTGATGAGCGGGACATCATCTTCTTTTCCATCACCTATGGCCCGGATACGTCGGCAAAGCTCAGTCTCAACTTCGGGCCGTTGAACCTGGAAGGTGGCCATCGGCGTCTCAACGTGGCCGTATCGCGTGCCCGCGTGGGCGTCGTGATTTTCAGCACGCTTCTTCCCGAACAGATTGACCTGTCGCGCGTCCGGGCCGCCGGCGTCCGAGACCTGAAGAACTATCTGGAGTTCGCCATTCGAGGTCCACGCGCCTTGGTTGAGCAAAGTATGGCGACTGGACGGGAGCCCGATAGCCCGTTCGAGCGGCAGGTTATTTCCGCCCTCCGTGAGAAAGGTTGGACAGTCCACCCGCAGGTCGGCGTGTCCGGATACCGGATTGATATTGGCGTCGTCGACCCGCGTGCGCCGGGCCGCTATCTGCTGGGTGTCGAATGCGATGGTGCCATGTATCACTCCGGCGCGACGGCACGCGACCGTGACCGGCTCCGACAGCATGTCCTTGAAGGGCTGGGCTGGGAACTGTACCGCATCTGGTCTACCGACTGGTGGTTGAATCCGGAAGAGCCGATACGAAAGCTTGTGGCCCGACTGGAAGAGTTGGTATCGACCGTGCCGACCGAGGACGAACCGGCTGTTGAACCGCCGGAAGATGCGGAGTGTGAGGAAGAGCCGCACGCTTTGTACGCCGGAGCCGAATCGGTCGTAGAGTCGATTGCGCATGCCACTCAGTTGCCCGAATACGTACTGACTAGCTTGGACAAAGGCAACCCAGACCTCTTCTACGAGAGCCGCTCAATGTCGACTTTGGCCAGTCAGTTACTCAAAGTAATCGAAACGGAAGGACCAGTATCGCAGGCGATAGTGTTCAAGCGCGTGACGCGGGCTTGGGGGTTGTCCAGGGTTGGTAGCCGCATCGAGGCTCACTTGAGTGCATTGGTGCCTAGGCAGTTGGCCCGTAGGGCGGACAACGACATCACTTTTTATTGGCCAGAGCATGCAAACCCGAGTACATGGGAAGGTATCCGGGTGCCTGGAAGTGACACCGAAACACGCCGCAGTATCGACGAGATTAGCCTCGAAGAATTGGGTAATGCGGTCGTGTACATCCTGATGCAACAAGGTGGCACGTCGCAAGATGGACTGGCAAAGGCGGTTTGTCGACTACTCGGTGTGGCTAGGACAACCGCCGAGGCCGGCATACGAATTTCTCGGGCGCTGACCCACGGGAGAGTCCAAGCGGCAGTGGCTTTGAAGGCCGGTTCAGTTCGTTTGCGGAAGTGAGTTAGCGGAGGTTCATGGAATCAGAAATCCAGAATGCTTTGCATGGGAAGTTCCGCCATGTGGCTACTGAGATGAGCGCTCTGGCACTTGGGTCGAAACGAATTCAGCATGGCGCCAAGGATGTGTTGCTCGGGCAAGGTGGCTTGGGCGTGCTTCGGCGTGGCTGGCCGGTGCCAAGGACCGGTCGAAGTTTTTGACTGCATAGACCCGGCGAGCCAGCAGCAGTGCTGAAAGTGAAGGCGGTTAAAGTGGGAACTGTAAAAAAATCATGCGCCTGCATCGAGGCGGTTTGCGCTCTTTTCCGATGGAGCGCAAAACAATGCAACCTCCCTACCGGACATAATGCGCTACCGAAGAAGGGGCCAAAATTGCTAAAGCCAACCTTGAGTCATTTCGAACGCGCCGCTTTAGATATTTCAGCACACGGCGACAATGACACGCTACCGTTCGACATGGACGTTCGGTTCTGTGGAGACCAGGTGCAAGACTTGGCGACCATCGCGCTCGGGTTTTACGAGGAGTTGCGCTGCGGGCCGATTAAGGAAAACAATGAGCGAATCGCCGGTTTGCACGTACCCAGCGAACGACTTATTGCACCGTCGGGTCCTGCTGGCTTCCGAGTGGTAACGAAGATTCATCCGTTTTGGAACATTTACCTTAACGGTTTGGCCGTATCGGTGGCAGAGGTGCTGGAACCCCAACGCAAAGCCAATGTGCACTCGTACCGGTTCCTGGACGGTGGCGGAGCGCAGTTGTTTGATTCAAACCGCTCGTGGCGCGCGTTCAAGGAGGCGACTGTTCAGGGTCTTGAGGCTGCAGGTCCCGACGCGGTTATTGTCCAGACTGACATTTCGGGCTTCTACGAGCACGTCTCGCATCATTACATTGAAAATTTCATAAACGACCTTGGCGGTGATGGCAAGCAAGTCTCGAAGCAAGTTAATGCGCTACTAGGCAAGTTTTCTGCGGGTAGGTCGTTCGGACTGCCGGTTGGCGGACAAGGTGCCCGTATTCTGGCGGAATTGTTCCTCAACCAGGTCGATACGGCCATTACGGTGGCAGGTGTCATGTGGCACCGGTACGTTGACGACTACGTGCTGATTGCCGCCGACACCGCGGATGCCTACCGTGTTCTGGGAGTACTGGCGCAAAGCTTGATGGACTACGGTCTAAGCCTCAACAAGTCGAAGACCGTTTTTCTCTCAACGAAGCACTACCGAGACTATGTAAACTCGCAGCTTGGCGCTGGGGACGACGAGGCAAACAAGCTCCGGACCATTGACCTGAAATTTGACCCGTACTCCGACAACCCGAGCCACGACTATGAATCGCTGAAGGAGACTGTCGAGACGCTTGAAGTCCGGAATCTGCTGAATCGGGAACTAGAGAAGGCGTTACCTGACACTTTCCTAGTCGCGCAAATCGGACGTACCATGCGACTCCACGAGCCGAACGTTGCACTCGAAATCGCATCGATTTTGCTCAACGGAACGAATCTCCATGCGTTCCGCTCGTCGTTCTCTACTATCATGCGTGGCGTTGCCCATCTACGCGGTGACTCGCGCTTCGAATCCATACACAAAGACATCGATTCATTGCTGGATGCAGTTCCGGGCCATTCGGCACATCTGCTCAGGGCCGATACGAGCCTTCTCCATTACATGCGTTGCTTAAGATTCTGCTCGACGCCCGAGCGAGCGATGTATGTGCGACAACTTTGGGACGCGACGCAACTCGACGCGGTACGGCGTGCTTGCATTGACTGCTGGCGAATTTGGGGCGATAGGACCGGATTCAACTTCCTACGGAATCGGTGGCCTCAATTGAGCGCTGATTGCAAACGCCTGTTTTGGCTCGCGACATATAGTTTCGACGACGAAGGGGACGCCGCACGACGGCAATTCCGCCATGCTACGCCACAGGCCTGGGCACTCGGCGTGGAGGTTCCGTTGGATAAGGAAAAGGACAAACAGAAACTGAAAAAGCACCCACGCGGCGCGGAGCCTCTGTTCGCGATGGTGTACGAGCAATGGTCGAAAGGGGCCAAAGATGCAGATTGACCCTCGCACAGTCGCACGCGAAATTCCCGGAATATTTGACGAGGTCTTTCCGCAACTGACGCCAGGAATTGTTGCGCACTTCAACTCCGGCGCAGATAACTTTGAGATTCAGCAGTTGCCGGCAGCCCTACTTGCGCAGTCCACGCTTCAACGGGCTATGCTGTTCGAGCTTGGCTACTCCGTTGGGGAGCGTCTCTTAACAAACGCCGGAATCGATTGGAATGAATGCATCGACGTGGCGCTCCAGCGCCAACAAGCTTTCTTTGATGCGAAGCAGCCGGAAGAGATATCGTTGTGTGACAAGTCGCTCGCTACGATTGTCGGAGAAAATCTGGCAGCTCGACTTCGAACCATCAGCGAGGAACGTAGCCTGCCTCTCATGCTGAGCCCGGCAATTCCGGGCTTGGAATGGATAGCGAGTGGGCGGGGCGACTTCTCGGTGGGGCGAGCATTGATTGAGGTCAAATGCACGGCCAAACGATTCGCTGCTTCAGACTACCGACAGGTCGCCATATACTGGCTCTTGAGCTATGCGGCCACGTTAGAGGGGCGGGGCAAAGAATGGGAACACCTCATCCTGCTCAACCCTCGCAGGGGCGAAGAGGTGTCTATCCGAGTCGACTCTTTCATATCAACTATTAGCAGTGGAAGAACGAAAGTAGACGTTCTTCAACTTTTTATGTCGCTTGTCGGCTCGCGACTCACGCGCTAGGGTCGCGACCTATGCCACAACACGCGTGAGGTGACATGTTTGGCCAAGTTCTTCTGTGGACGACTGTGCGCCTCCGAGGCTCTCGTAGAGAAACTCGGCGAAGTTCAACTCACAGTCGTCAGCTCGCAGCGCGCTTAACTACTTTTGCGTCGGTTTCCACATATTTTGAACGGGAGGTGGTGCGTAAGGTGCCACCCATTCTCCAGTGGCAAAGTTAACTTCCAGATGTTCCCAAAAGTGACGATACAAAGTCGCGACCTCTTGGGCCCTCGCTGGTATCCGCGCGGTCGCCATGCTCTGGACGGCATTATCGTAAAACCCTGTGCACATATTCTTCAGCGCCTCAACCAAAACTCGCGCGGCTTCGGGCGTCTGAGCACCAGAAATCGCGACGGCGATGTGTTCGAAAACTCTCACAAAATTCGCCTTTTCGGATTTTTCGGGTGCCGATATCGAGCGATTGTAACCCCACCATACGCCTTTCTTAGCTTTCTGTTTCCCGGTAGAGCCGAATTTAGAGCCAAGGGTCAAGGCTGTTTTGCACGCGAAAACAAACAAGATTTTGTTCAAAATATCATTCTTGTTGTTTTTTATATCGACAACGGTAATTAGGTCCTTTGAGCGCGACTCGCACACACAGTCGTGGTCCCCGTGAGACATAATTACCAACGGCTCGTCGCAGGAGACTAACGTCTCCCAAAAATCGTCAGAGTTTGCATGCTCCCCGATTAAGCCTATGTTTATAGGCCAGAAGACTTCAACTAGGCGGGCGATTGCGGCATTGTCACGGGTCGCTGGGTCATAAGATGGGGCGAACACTTTAGTCATCGCGTTGCGTACCCTCATCAGATTGGACGCCTGCCTTTCGTGCAGCCAAGATATCCCGCGACAGACGAAGTAAATCTGTTAGATATTGCAGACCAATCGGGTCGCCATCGTCGACAAGTTGAAATAGTTCTTCGGCGGTGTAGTCTTTATCAAGAGTACGCCATGCCAACATTCCTCCAGGCAACTCTTTAAGCAAATTTGCAAATATGCTCTGAGGCACATGGCTAGCGATTGCCTCAGATAAGATATCCGAGTGTCGCCCCAGCTTTTCGTTTACGCCCTCCACAAATGTTGCTAGCGATGGGCTCCTTGACGCAGCGGCAAGCACGTCCACGTGAGAAAAAAAGTTATAGCTCTCGGGCGAATCGTCCCTCGTTCTCAATATCAAGCGTGCAAGATTTTTGGGATGAGGGATGCTTTCTGGCGATGTGATGCGTTCTATGACACTCTTGGCATTCGGGCCTTTCGCCCGTGTGAGTGCCAGTTCTTTGTCAGCGAACAGCCACGCTTCAATGGTCGGAACCGCACAGAAAACTGAGACGTCGGGATTCCCCAATTCGTAACGCGCGTGTTCACGGGAGTCTTCAACAGAAGGCAAGTCTGAGTCTATCAGAATCATCAGCTTGTCTTTCTGAGGCTGACGCAACTCAAGTTTCTTCACTCGCTTCTTTATTTCGTCTTTTCCGCCCCATGCTTCAACGACAATGCCTTCGGACTGATATTCCAGAGCCAAGATGAGGTTTTCAATGATGGCAACGTCGGCTCTTCCTTCGACAATAATTTTCAGTTTTTCTTGCATTCGTGGCTCATTCGGAGTGATATATGGAGAATCTTGAGATTAAAGTCAAGGTTCAAAAAATACGATGCTGATGTATATTATATTCATATTTTCAACGAATTTAGAGTGACACTATAGTAACGAAGCCATATAGTCCTCAGGCTGCCCGTTCGCATCCGCGTGATGCGCAAGGTGGCTGTAATTGCGGACCGAGTCGAAGAAAGTCAGTACTCGCTGAAGTTTTGACTGGTCGCGAGGCCGATGATTCTTGAGGTCCTTTGTGATGACTTATTCGCCCCGGTCTATGAATCGATTAGTTACCACGGTCCGGTGACTTGGTCCATCGACGCAAATTCAAAACAGGTCGAGTTGCGGAGAGAACTTTGGGGGGCGGCGAAACAAGTCAGTTCTCAAGGGAACCCTTTCGTTGTTTAGCCTTGCCTTTGCGCACGCCTTTTCGAAGCGTTGTTGTATAAGGTCCGCAAATATGCCCGTACCTTTCATACGGGTCCGAAAATCTGAGTCATAGTCTCTACCAGCTCTCATCTGGCGAACGAGACTCATCACATGGTTTTCCTTCAGCGGGTGGTGTGTTGCGAGCCACTCTCGGAACAACCCCGCCACTTCGAGAGGAAGTCTCAACAAAACGTAAGCTGCATATTTCGCTCCAGCTTCACTTGCGGCGTAGAGAATTTTCTCAATGTCTTGGTCGGTCAGCGATGGGATTATGGGGGCAACCAAGACACTGGTGGGCACGCCTGCGTCACTCAGGAGCTTGATTGCATCAAGGCGCTTGGTTGGGGTGCTCGCTCGCGGTTCTAAGGTTCTGGCGATTTCCTTGTCGAGAGACGTGACCGATATGTATACGCGGGCCAAATTCTTCTCTGCCATCCGAGCTAGCAGTGCTAAGTCGCGAGTCACCAGCGCTGATTTAGTGGTGATGGCGACGGGATGGTTGAATTCTTCTAACACCTCCAGCACTGATGCGGTCAGCGACAATCGACGCTCAATCGGCTGATAGGGGTCTGTATTTGTTCCGAGCGCTATTACTTTTGGCGTGTACGACGCTTTCGAAAGCGCTTGCCGGAGCAATTCAGCTGCGTTCTTCTTTGCGAAGAGTTTCGTTTCGAAATCTAGCCCTGGTGAAAGGTTTAGGTAGGCGTGGGTTGGCCGAGCAAAGCAATACACGCATCCGTGTTCACACCCCCTGTATACGTTAACAGACTGGTCGAAGGGGACGTCAGGAGAGTCATTTGTTGAAACTATTGATTTTGCTTTTTCGATGAAAATAATTGTTTTCAACGGTGGAGCGTCTTCCTCCGAAGCACCCTGCGGCCAATCATCGAAGAAGCTTTCTCGTTGCAAAGATTCAAAGCGTGCTGTCGAGTTTGATGCGCTCCCTCGGCCTTTACGCGGTGCAGTCGTCATCACAAGCCTCTAGCCAACACTGTATAAAAACACAGTATATAGCAGCTGCTTCTTTGTGGCTGATGAATGAGTGAACAAGGTCGTTGACGTATAAGCTCTGGCTGTATTTATTGCTTCGCGCGGCCTACGCATAGTTATTTGGGCCTGTCGCCCGGGCTCGACTTCGAAAGCCGCATCTACGCGAAGGTCAATGCGCCGGAATTGCTCGCACGCGAACTGTCGAAGAAGTCCTATGTGCCGGAACCGATCGCGCTGGGCGTCAATACCGACGCATGGCAGCCAGCCGAGCGCGACTTGCGTCTCACGAGGCGCGTCATCGAGGTACTCAGCGAGCGCGGCCAGCCGTTCGCGGCGATCACCAAATCATCGCTGATCGAGCGCGATCTGGACCTGCTTGCGCCGATGGCTGCACGCGGGCAATTCATGGCGGCCATTACGATTACCACGCTGGATGCGGACATGGCCCGCACGCTCGAACCGCGAGCGGCCACGCCGTTGCGTCGGTTGCGCACCATCCGTACGTTGAGCGAGGCGGGGATTCCGGTGGGCGTCAGCATCGCCCCGGTGATTCCGTTCGTCACCGAACCGGACATGGAGCGCGTGCTGGAAGCCTGTGCGGAGGCTGGCGCAAGCAACGCGAGCTATATCGTGCTGCGTTTGCCGTGGGAAGTCGCGCCGCTATTCAAGGATTGGCTCGCCGCCCACTTCCCCGATCGTGCTGACCGGGTGATGAGCCGTGTGCGCGATATGCGGGGCGGAAAGGACTACGACTCGTCGTTCGCGAATCGTATGAAGGGCGAGGGCCTGTGGGCGGATCTGCTCAAGCAGCGGTTCCACAAGGCAGTACGCCGTCTTGGGCTAAACGAACGCGATCGCGGAATTCTGGATATGTCGCACTTTCGTCGTATCGAGTCGCCGCGCCCGGCCTCGCCTCTTCGCGACGATCCGCAACTCGATCTTTTTTAGCGCAATTGCGGCACGATGGTGGCACGTTATTGCGACAGCGCTTTGGCTGCTTGCACCTGGCTTTCGAAGTAGGTCTGAAACGAGAGTGCAAGACCCGTCATCAGCAGGAACGCGCCAATCAGCAGCGAAAAGATCACGACGAAAATGACCGCCCAGCCCGAGCGGCTCTTGCGCTGGGTTTGCGCGTTGAACTGCGCGTCCCATTTTTCGTCAGGACGCAGACCGTAGACGATTGCGGCGAGAAACGCTGCAAGCAGCGAGACCGCGCCGGGAAACGCGAGCGCCCAGCCGAGCATCGAGGTCCGCTCGCTTGCCGCCACCAGCATTGCGCCGGGAATCCCTATGAGCGTGCCGATCAGGTGTGCCCAGCCGTAAATGTCGCGCAGTCCATAGAGATAGAAGCGATGCGCGCCGAGGCTGCCGAAGAAGAACGCAAGCGCGGCGGTAATCGTCTTGGATCTGAAGCGCGGGGAAGTCGAAGCAAGGGTGGACATGTAGGCGAGAGCAGAGTGGCAAGGCGGTCGAAGCGAGCGGCGAGCCGGTGGACGCGGACCGACGCGCATTCTACGCCCGTGGTGTGTCGGCGGTCACGGGGCGTGCGGCCAGCTCAACAGAGCGGGTTATTTGTGTGGGCCGCTTTGTGTCTGCTGCGGCGCTTGTGTTTTCGGTAGGGATGTCAGGGCGATGCATACGTCACGCGATAAACCGCGCCCGCGTAATCGTCGCTGATCAGCAGTGCCCCGTCAGGCATCGGCAGCACGTCGGCGGGGCGGCCCCATACCGCTTCGCCGGGTTGAAGCCAGCCTTCGGCAAATACTTCCTGACGGGCATGGCTGCCGTCGGGGCTGGTGATCACCCGCACGACCCTGTAGCCGACTTTCTTGCTACGGTTCCACGAGCCGTGTTCGGCGATGAAAATATTGTCGCGATAAGCGGCCGGAAACATTGGGCCGGTGTAAAACCGCATGCCGAGCGAAGCGACGTGGGCGCCGAGTTTGACCACCGGCGGCGTAAACGAGCTGCACGAATGGTCCTTGTCGAATTCGGGGTCGGGCGTGTCGCCGCCATGGCAGAACGGAAAGCCGAAATCCATGCCGGCGCGTGGCGCGCGGTTGAGTTTGTCGTCCGGCACATCGTCGCCCATCATGTCGCGACCGTTGTCGGTGAACCAGAGCTCGTGCGTAATCGGGTGCCACGCGAAGCCGACCGTGTTGCGTACCCCGCGCGCCACCACCTCATAGTGACTGCCGTCCGGGTCCATACGTCCGATCATCGCGAAGCGGTCGCGGTCTTTCAGGCAGACGTTGCACGGCGCGCCTTGCGGCACATACAGTTTGCCGTCAGGCCCGAAAGCGATGAATTTCCAGCCGTGATGGGTCTCCGTGGGCAGTTTGTCGGTCACGACGACCGGCTTCGGCGGATCGTCCAGGTGGGCGTCGATCGCGTCGAAGCGTAGAATTTTCGACACCGCCGAGACATACAGCGCACCGTCGCGCCACGCAACGCCCGCCGGCGCCTGTAGCCCGGAGGCGATTACATGGCGAGCCATTACGCGCCCGTTCTGCAATTCGAGCGCGTAGACGTGGCCGTCGAGGCTGCCTATATAGAGAATGCCTTTCGGCGAAAACGCCATCGCCCGCGCGCTCGGCACCGTGTCCGACAACACCTCGATCTGGAAGCCGGGCGGCAGTTTGATGCGTTCGACCGGCAATGCGGCTAGCGCCGGCAGGGCGGCAGCGGCAAACCACAACGCTGCCGCGGTGCGTAGGGCTCGCATGCGCGCGGCGCGTGTGGAGCTGGTGAGCGAGGTTGCCAAGGAGGCTGCCAGGGCAAAAGGCGTTGCCAGGGAAAAAAGGGAAAAGAGGGCGCAAAGCGCAAACGAAGCGAACAAAAACGCAGGCGGCAGCAGGAGTTTCACGGGCATTCCGTCAGGCAATTCGGGTGTTTCCACGTTGGCTGGCGCGCCCGTCTGTATGGCCGGCGCAACCTCGTCGTTCAGTTTATCCCCGTAAGTGTTTGTTATGGCGTCGGTTTCCCGCTATAATCGCGTGTTTCAGTCGTTCCGAACCCCGGTTTTCAAGGATTCTAGTATGGTCATCATCCGCTTGGCTCGTGGCGGCTCCAAGAAGCGCCCGTTCTACAACATCGTCGCAACCGATTCGCGTAACCGTCGTGACGGCCGCTTCATCGAGCGCGTTGGCTTCTACAACCCGGTCGCTACGAAGGGTGAGTCGCTGCGTATCGCTCAAGACCGCCTCACGTACTGGCAAGGCGTTGGCGCACAACTGTCGCCGACCGTCGAGCGTCTCGTGAAAGAAGCGCAAAAGGCGCAGCCGGCTGCTTAATGGTAGCTAGCATGCGTATCGTCGTCGGTTCGGCCGGCGGCTCGCGCAGCTTGCGTGAGCAGTCCGATGCGCGATTGGTGTCGCAATTAGTGCTGAAGCAGGCGTCGAAGTCGGCAGCGAGGTTCTCCTATGTCTGAGCGTGATTCCAGCAGTTCAGGTCGCGTAAAGGCAACCCCGGCAACCCCGGCAACCCCGGCAACCCCGGCAGATCCGCGCGCCAAGACGTCTGATCAGGCGCCGTTCGGTGCATTCGTCCGCAAGCCGGTCGAGCGAACCGAAGGCAAGGCGAAAGCCACTGTAGCAAACGTCGGTTCCAGGGCAGCAGCAATGCGCGCGGAAACGGCGGAAAGCTGGCCGGCCGACGCGGTCGAGGTCGGCGCGATCGTCGACGCTTACGGCCTCAAAGGCTGGGTCAAGGTAGCCGCTCATGCGGATGCCGGGCAGGGCGGTGACGCGTTGCTGAGCGCGAAGCGCTGGTGGCTGATGAAAGGCCATGAGCGCAAGTCGGCGCCGTCGTTGCAGGCGAAAACGCATAGCGACAGTGTGGTGGCCCATCTGGGCGGCGTCACTGACCGCGATGTGGCGCTGGCACTGCGCGGCTCCCGCGTCTATATCAGCCGCAGCGAATTTCCGGCCCTCGCGGCCGACGAATTCTACTGGGTCGACCTGCTCGGCCTGGATGTGGTGAACGTTGCCGGGGTCGCTCTCGGCAAGGTTGCAGACATGATCGACAACGGTGCGCACTCGGTGTTGCGTATCGAATATCCGGCTACCGACAAGAGCGGCAAGCCGGTCACCGGCGAGCGTTTGATCCCGTTCGTCGGCGTCTTTGTCAAAACGGTGGATCAGGCGGCGAAGCAAATCATCGTCGACTGGGAAGCCGACTACTAAACAATTCGCTGAACGGAGAGAGCGATGCAGTTCGATGTCGTGACGCTCTTTCCTGAAATGTTTCGTGCGCTGACCGACTGGGGGATTACCAGCCGTGCGGCGAAGCAGGAGCGCTACGGGTTGCGTACGTGGAATCCGCGCGATTTCACCACCGACAACTACCGCACGATCGACGATCGCCCATATGGAGGCGGCCCCGGCATGGTGATGCTGGCCAAGCCGCTGGAAGACGCGATCAGCGCGGCGAAAGCCGCGCAAGTGGAGCAGGGTATCGGTGCGCCGCGCGTCGTGATGATGTCGCCGCAAGGCGCCACGTTGAATCACGAACGCGTCATGCGGTTTGCTGCCGAGCCCGGACTGATTCTGTTGTGCGGGCGCTATGAAGCGATCGACCAGCGTTTGCTCGACCGGGTCGTCGACGAAGAAGTCAGTCTTGGCGACTTCGTGCTGTCAGGCGGCGAGTTGCCTGCCATGGCGTTGATGGATGCCGTCGTGCGCCAGTTGCCCGGCGTGCTGAACGACTCGCAGTCGGCGGTGCAGGACAGCTTTGTCGACGTGCTGCTGGATTGTCCGCATTACACGCGTCCGGAGGAATACAACGGTGTGCGTGTGCCCGATGTGCTGCTTGGTGGCCATCATGCGGAAATCGAAGCGTGGCGCCGGCGCGAAGCATTGCGCAATACGTTGCACAAGCGGCCCGATCTGATCGTGAAGGCCAGAAAGAACAAGATGTTGAGCCGTGCCGACGAGGCATGGCTTGCGAGTCTCGCGAAGGAAGCGTCGAAGGCGTAAAGCCTTGATCTTTCGAGCGGACATAGGCGGCGCCGCACATGCGTGTACGGCGCCAGATGTGAACCCATCCTCTATCGGGGCCGTAGCCGAGCGCAATACAAACTCAGCGCGAGGCAGGTACGAACGCCGACAAGATGGACTTAGGAGTCAGTGATGAATCTGATTGCAAAACTCGAGCAGGAAGAAATCGCGCGCGCCCTCGGCGACAAGACCATCCCCGAATTCGCCCCCGGCGACACGGTGATCGTCAGCGTGAATGTGGTTGAAGGTACGCGTAAGCGTGTTCAGGCTTACGAAGGCGTCGTGATCGCCAAGCGTAACCGTGGTCTGAATTCGTCGTTCATCGTCCGCAAGATCTCGTCGGGCGAAGGCGTCGAGCGTACGTTCCAGACGTACTCGCCGCTGCTGGCAAGCATCGTCGTGAAGCGTCGCGGCGATGTGCGTCGTGCGAAGCTGTACTACCTGCGCGACCGTTCGGGCAAGTCGGCCCGGATCAAGGAAAAGCTGGTCTCGAAAGACCGCGCTGCTTCCCAAGCGTAAATGCTGTAAGGAAAAGCACCCCTCGCGGGTGCTTTTTTGTTTGCCAGGTCAAAATAGAGGCATGTCCCCTATCCGCTCGTTCCGAGAGACCCGTTGACCCGTCCCGTCTTTGAGCCCGAAACTCTGCCTGTCGAAGCGATAGGCGCCGATCTGCCACCGGTTGCTGCCGGGCGTCTGACGCCCGATGGCTTGCGCGCGCGATTCGAGCAGCGTCTGAGTTGGACGCCCGAGCCGATTGTCGAAGCGCCCTGGCGCGATATCCATGCCGATCCGCGAGTCGCCGCGGTATTGGTGCCGTTGGTGGTCCGCGATAACGGCTTGACTGTGTTGCTGACGCAGCGCGCCGATCATCTGAACGACCACGCCGGCCAGGTGAGCTTTCCCGGAGGCCGCCACGAACCATTCGATGCCGACGCGACCGCCACCGCGCTGCGCGAAGCACAGGAAGAGGTCGGTCTCGACCCTGCGCGCGTCGAGATTCTTGGTGCGTTGCCGGACTATCTCACCGGCACGGGCTTTCGCGTGACACCTGTGATCGGCTTGGTGCATCCGCCGTTCACTTTGAAAGCCGATGCGCTTGAAGTGGCTGAAGTCTTCGAAGTACCGCTCGGTTTTCTGATGAACCCCGCACATCACGAAGTGCGCGTGTTCCGTTGGGAGGGCGGCGAGCGCCGCTTTTTCGCGATGCCTTACCCGCGTGCGGCGTCGGCGGAGCACAACAGTCGCGAGGATCGCGACCATCAGACAGGCGGCCATCATTTCATCTGGGGCGCGACAGCCGCGATGCTGCGCAACTTCTATCGCTTCCTCTCGGCTTGATCCACATTTGAGCCATACCTGAGCCATACATGAGCCGCCGCCTGAGCTGTGCAGTTGTCGGCTGTTTGTCAACGTCTGCGCTCAGTCGCATCCGACCCTGTGCTATCGTTATAAAACAATCGTAAAAACTCGAAAAGCACGGCGCATCGCATGACTTTTTTCTCCGTATTGCTGGCTCTGATCATTGAACAGGTGCGCGCGCTATCGCCGAACAATCCGGTGTCGGCGTTGCTTCAATACCATGCGGAGTCGGCGGCGCACGGGTTCGATGCCGGCAAGCCCAAGCATGGCTTGCTCGCGTGGCTGGTGGTGGTGGTGCCGTGGACGCTGGCCGTCGCGCTCGTCTACTACGTGCTATACCACATTCACTTTGCGCTGGCGTTCCTGTGGAACGTCGCGGTCCTTTACTTCACGCTCGGCTTCCGGCAGTTCAGCCATTACTTTACCGATATCCACCTCGCGTTGAACAACGACGACGTGCCGCGCGCGCGTGAAATTCTCAACGAATGGACCGGCCTCGATACGGTCGACATGCCGGTCAGCGAGATCGTGCGTCATACGCTGATCCATGCCGTGGTCGCGTCGCATCGGCATGTGTTCGGCGTGTTCTTCTGGTTCCTGATTCCAGTTGGGCCGGCGGGCGCGGTGCTGTATCGGATTGCCGAATATCTGGCGCGCACGTGGGCGCGGCCGGTCGACGATCGTACGGTGGCGTTTTCGAGTTTTGCGCAGCGGGCGTTCTTCGTGATCGACTGGGTGCCCGCGCGGCTGACTTCGCTCGGCTTTGCGATTGTCGGTAATTTCGAAGACGCGATTTACGCGTGGCGCAACCATGCACGCCAGTGGCCGGACGCGAACGACGGCGTGTTGCTGGCCGCGGGCAGCGGGGCGCTGGGCGCGCGTCTGAGCGGCCCGCTCGCCGAGCCGTCGAGTCTGGACGCGCTCGCCACCGGCGACGGCGGCCCGATGCAGGTCGGCGACGATTGCACGCCGCGTACGCTGCAATCGGCGGTCGGTCTGGTGTGGCGCGCGGTGGTGCTGTGGATGATCTTGTTGTTGATGCTGACGATCGCGGTGTGGCTCGCCTGAGCGCAAGCCAACACTAGCGCTGCCGTATAAACGAGGCCGGGCAAAAACCCGGTCTCTTTTTTTGCCTACGCCGTGACTGCTTCACCCATCCAGCGGATCGCGCTCCGTCCCGCACTGCCAGCACACGGTGAACTGCGCTTCGAGCATCTCGCCGCACTGGCGGCAGCGCCACCCAGGCGAGCCCTCCGCCGGTCCATGGGAAGCCGCCTCGATCAAGCGCCGCGCGATCGCCTCGTCGCGTTCATCGACCAGCCACAGCTCCGGCGCGCACTGGTCCGCCGGAATGTCGCCGAGCGCGCCGTTCAGATAGCGGTTGTGCAACTCGCACGCGATGCCCGCCGCAGCCAGCACATTGACCCAATGCTGCCCGATGATCAGGTTCGGCGCGCGCATCAGTTTCATCGTAGGTCCAGGGAGACGAGGCGCAGCGCGCGTCAGCGCACGATCTGGCTGGCTTCGTGCACGAGTTGCGCGTACAGCACATGCCGTTCGCGCCGGATGCGGTCATCGGCGACCGCTTCGAGAATCGCGCAACCCGGTTCGTGCAAGTGGTGGCAGTTGTAGAAGCGGCAGTTCGGCAGCAGCGGCCGAAACTCGGGAAATGCGCGTTCGAGCCGGCCTTCGGTCAAGTGATGCAGGCCAAATTCCTGGAAGCCCGGCGAGTCGATCAGCGCGCCGCCATCGCCATCTGGACTGTCCGGCAGCGGGTAGAGCCGCGTGAAAGTCGTGGTATGGCGTCCGCTGTTCAACGCGGTCGAGATTTCGCGCGTGGCGACTTCGGCATCCGGAATCAGCAGATTCACCAGCGTCGATTTGCCCATGCCGGACTGGCCGAGCAGCAGCGTCGAGTGACCGTGCAGATGCTCGACCAAAGCGGCGCGTGCGTCTTCCGGCTGCCTCTTGATCGATGTTTCGACGACCGTATAACCCAGTGCCCGATAAGGTTCGAGCCGTGCCCGTGCGCCTTCCAGCTGCGCGACGACGTCGATCTTGTTCAGTACGATCAATGGCTTCAGCTCGTTCGCTTCGGCGGCTACCAGTGCGCGGCCGAGCAGGTCTTCGCTGAAATGCGGTTCGGTCGCGAGTACGATCAGCAACTGATCGAGATTGGCGGCAAAGAGCTTCGACTTGTACTGATCCGAGCGATACAGCAGATTGCGCCGTTCGCCGATCTCGACGATCACGCCTTGATCCGCCGAGGTCGGCTCGTAAATCACGCGATCGCCGACGGCCACCTCGCTGCGCTTGCCGCGCGGGAAGCATTGCAGCATCGGGCCGCCGTCTTCGGGCGCGACCAGGTAGTGGCGGCCGTGTGCGGCGACCACGAGGCCGGCTACGCGCGTGCTGGACGGCGCGCGCACCGCTTTCTGAGCGCGGCCGCTCATGCGTGCCGCAGCAGACGGTCGATCCGCTGCGACGCCGGTGGATGCGAGTAGTAGAACGCGGTGTAGAGCGGATCCGGCGTGAGCGTCGACGCGTTGTCCTCGTACAGCTTGACGAGCGCGTTGACGAGGTCCTGCGCATCGGTTTGCGTCGCGGCGAACGCGTCGGCCTCGAATTCATGCTTGCGCGAGCTCAGGCTGCCGAGCGGCGTGACGAAGAATATGAACACCGGCAACGCGAGGAAGAACAGCACCAGCGCGAGGCCGCTATTGCCGCCGATCAGCGACGGCCGCACGCCGAGCCCCTCGTAGAACCACACGCTTTCCTTGAGCCAGCCGAGCAGGGCGAGCATCACCAGGCTGAGCGCGAAAGTGACCAGCATCCGCTTGATCACATGACGGCGCTTGAAGTGCCCGAGTTCGTGCGCGAGCACCGCCTCGATCTCTTTGCCCGACAGGCGGGCGAGCAGCGTGTCGAAGAATACGATCCGCTTGGCCGCGCCGAAGCCGGTGAAATACGCGTTGCCATGCGCCGAACGACGGCTGCCGTCCATCACGAACAGGCCCTTGGCGGCGAAACCGCAGCGCTGCATCAGCGCTTCGATGCGGCTTTTCAGCGCTTCGTCCTTGAGCGGCTCGAACTTGTTGAAAAGCGGCGCGATAAAGGTCGGGTACAGCACCAGCACGAGCATCTGGAACGCGACCCAGACGACCCACGTCCACAGCCACCAGAGGCTTCCAGCCTGGGTCATCAGCCACAGCACGACGAACAGCAGCGGCAGGCCGAAAGCCGCGCCAAGCAGCACGCCCTTCAGACGATCCAGAAAGAAAATGCCCTTGCTCATCCGGTTGAAGCCGAAGCGTTGCTCGATCACGAACTGCCGGTAGTAGTCGAACGGCAGGTCGATCGCGCTGGTGATCGCGATTACCGCGGCGACCAGCGCGATCTGGCCGAGGTAGCCGCGGCCGAGCCAGTCGGAGAACGCCAGATCGAGCGCCTGCACGCCGCCGAGCAGCGTCAGGCCGATCAGCACGGCGGCGCTCACGACGATCTCGATCATGGTGAGCCGGGTGCGCTCGACGGTGTAATCGGCAGCGCGCTGGTGCGCGGTCAGGGCGATGGTGCGGGCGAACTGGCTCGGCACCTGCTCGCGATGGCCGGCGACGAAGCGAATCTGCCGCGACGCGAGCCACAATTTGGTGCCGACCATCGCCACGACGGCAACGACGAACAGAACGGTGAAGTACAGGGTAGGCATCCGGGGATTCCGTGGTATCTATGCGAGAATTATATGTTTCTTCCCGCCGGTAGGCGGGGGATAAGCCCAAACCGGCTCAAACCAATCTCAAACGAACATTCGCCGCGGCGCCAGCGCTCTCAACGCGCCTTTTGCCCCGGCCACCAAGGTTGCTTTCATGACTGACATCCTCGCCTCCACCGAACAGCCGCCGCTGGTCCGCAGCGACATGAACCTCATCTGGCTGGACATGGAAATGACCGGGCTCGAACCCGACACCGACCGCATCATCGAAATCGCGGTGGTGGTGACGAATTCGACGCTCGACAGGATGGTCGAAGGCCCGGTGCTGGCGATTCACCAGAGCGACGAGACGCTCGCCGGGATGGATCAATGGAACCAGAACACGCATGGCCGCTCGGGCCTGATCGACCGCGTGAAGGCTTCGACGGTCAGCGAGGCTGATGCTACGGCGCAGATTATCGATTTCCTGAGCGCGTATGTGCCGCCGGGCAAATCGCCGATGTGCGGCAACTCGATCTGTCAGGATCGCCGTTTCATGGCGCGCTGGATGCCGGACCTCGAGCGTTTCTTCCACTACCGCAATCTCGACGTCAGCACGCTGAAGGAACTGTGCCGCCGCTGGCAGCCGGCCATCTACAAAGGCTTCCAGAAGCGCGCGATGCACACCGCGTTGGCCGACATCCATGAATCGATCGATGAACTGAAGTATTACCGCGAGCACTTCCTGATTCCGGCCGCGCCGGAAGCGCCGGCCGCGGACGCGCACGCGCCGGCCGCGGGATAAACGAGCGTGGCTAAGCCGGCCGGGGCGCGCGCACCGCGTTCTTCGGCCGGAACGCCTTCACCACGTCGGCGTTGGTTTCCACATACGGCCCGCCGATCAGGTCGATGCAATAAGGCACCGCGGCGAAAATGCCCGGCACCTTGACCGCGCCGCTGCCGGCGTCGCGCAAACCTTCCAGCGTTTCCTTGATCGACTTCGGCTGACCCGGCAAGTTGACGATCAGCGCCGCGCGCGAAGGCGTTTCGCGGATCACCGCCACCTGGCGCGACAGAATCGCGGTCGGCACGAAATTCAGGCTGATCTGCCGCATCTGCTCGCCGAATCCCGGCATTTCCTTCGTTCCCACCGCCAGGGTCGCTTCGGGCGTGACGTCGCGGCGAGACGGGCCGGTGCCGCCGGTGGTCAGCACCAGATCGCAGCCCACTTCATCGACCAGTTCGATCAGCGTCGCGGAGATAGTCGGCGCGTCGTCCTGAATCAGGCGCGTGACGACCTGCCACGGCGAGGTCAGCGCTGCGCCCAGCCATTCCTGCAAGGCCGGAATGCCCTGGTCTTCGTACACGCCGGTCGAGGCGCGGTCGCTGATCGACACGAGGCCGATCACGATTTCGTCGGGATGCTGACGTGTCGGCTGATGAGTCGGCTTATGTGGCAGATTAGGCGTCGCGGTCGTCATCGTCGTCTTCCAGGGCGTCTTCGGCACCGGAATCGGTGTCGGCCGACGGACCGTCGGCGTTCTTGATCCACTGGAACAGCTCGCGGAAGTAGCGCGGCGGCTTGCTCTGCTGCGCTTCCTTGCGGGCGTTGCGGATCAGCGTGCGGCCCTGCTGCGGGTCGGCGTTCGGGTGCAGGCGGATGAATTCGGTCAATGCGGCGTCGTCGGCGAGCAGTTTCTCGCGGGTGCGCTCGATCCAGTGCAGCTTGGCCGTTTCCGCCTTGTTGACGCCGTTGTAGGTGTCGAGCGCGGTGCGCAGCGCGGCGGTCTCCTCGTCCAGCAGCGAGCGCATCACGCGGCCCACGTACTGCACCTGGCGGCGCTTGCCTTCGTGGTCGGTGATGCGGCGCGCTTCTCGCACGGCGTCATCGAGCTTTTCGGGCATCGGCATGCGCTTGAGCGCGTCTTTCGGCAGCGCGATCAGCGCCGCGCCCAGCTCCTGCAGCGCGTGCATGTCGCGCTTGAGCTGGGACTTGCTGGGACGGTCGTAGCCGTTTTCGTCGACTTCCGGCTCGGCGGCTTCGATCGGTTGAATGCGGGTTTTGCGTGTCATACCGATATTGTAGCGTGCCGCGCCCGCCGAACCCGCCGCGCCGCCATGCACAAGGCTGCGCGCCCCGCGAAGCCGAGGCGAAGGGAAGCGCGCTCAAGTCAGGCGAATGAGGTCGATAAACGAGCTCGGCGAATGCCAGGTACGGCGCCGCGTACCTTGCTATGATCGCGGGATGCGTAACCATGCAAATGAGCACGCACATGCTATGCATTTGCGAACACCCAGGGCCGCTCGGCCCCAACAGGACGGCAACGACAATGGCAGCAGACATGGACGTCAAGCAGCGCTTTTTTCCGCATACCCAGGATGAACTGAAGGAAATCGCCTCGGACATCCTTCGTCACGCGAAGTCGCTCGGCGGCACCGATGCGGCAACCGAGATTTCGGAAGGCGACGGCCTGTCCGTCTCCGTGCGGCGCGGCGAAGTCGAGACGATCGAGCACAACCGCGACAAGATGGTCGGCGTGACGGTGTTCATCGGCAACAAGCGCGGCAACGCGAGCACCTCGGACTTTTCGTCGCAGGCCTTGAAGGACACGGTCGCGGCGGCGTACAACATCGCCCGCTTTACCGCTGAAGACGACTGCGCGGGCCTCGCCGAAGCCGAGCTGCTCGAAACCGCGCCGCGCGATCTCGACCTGTACCACCCGTGGAACCTCACGGCTGACGAAGCGGTGGGCATCGCCCGCCGCGCGGAAGACGCGGCGTTTGCCACCGATCCGCAGATCAAGAACTCGGAAGGCGCGAGCGTCTCGGCGCAGCACTCGCAGTTCGTGCTGGCCACTTCGCGCGGCTTCCTCGCCGGCTACCCGTATTCGCGCCACTACATCGCGTGCGCGCCGATCGCCGGCAGCGGCCGCAACATGCAGCGCGACGACTGGTACACGTCGACCCGCAGCGCCGACGAACTCGCCGATCCGGAAGCGGTCGGCCGTTATGCGGCGCAACGCGCGCTGGCGCGTATCGGCGCGCGCGGCCTCGACACCCGCAAGGTCCCGGTGCTGTTCGAAGCGCCGCTCGCCGCCGGCATTCTCGGCGCGTTCGTGCAGGCGACCAGCGGCGGCGCGTTGTACCGCAAGACCTCGTTCCTCGTCGACAGCCTCGGCAAGCCGGTGTTCGCGCCGCACGTGCAGGTGGTCGAAGACCCGCACGTCGCCCGCGCGATGGGCAGCGCGCCGTTCGACGAAGAAGGCGTGCGCACCAAACAGCGCTCGGTCGTGAAAGACGGCGTGGTGGAAGGTTATTTCCTGTCCACTTACTCGGCGCGCAAGCTCGGCATGCAGACCACCGGTAACGCCGGCGGCTCACACAACCTGTCGCTGCGCAGCTCGGACACGCGTCCTGAAGACGACTTCGAGGAAATGCTGCGTAAGCTCGGTACGGGCCTGCTGCTGACCGAGCTGATGGGGCAGGGCGTGAACTACGTGACAGGCGACTATTCGCGCGGCGCGTCGGGCTTCTGGGTCGAGAACGGCAAGATCCAGTATCCGGTCGAGGAAATCACGGTGGCGAGCACGCTGCAGGAGATGTTCCGCCATATCGTCGCGATCGGCGCGGATACGATCACGCGCGGCACCAAGCAGACCGGCTCGGTGCTGATCGAACGGATGACGATCGCGGGGCAATAAGCGGTTTTTAATCGCGCCTCGGCGCTACGCTACAAACAAAAACGCCACGCAGTCATTGCGTGGCGTTTTTTCATGTGTGCGTGTAGAGGATCGAGGACTGAGCTTCGCGCGCTGAACAACAATCTCAAACGTCCCTACGCCGGTACGTCACGAACGCGTAATCGAAATCGTTCGGTGCATGCGCGCGATGCGTTTCGTGCGCGACCTCTTCCCATTCGTTTTCATCGAGTTTCGGGAACGTGGCGTCGCCTTCGAAGTCCGCCGAAATCTCGGTGACGATCAGCTTGTCCGCCTGACGCAAGCCCTCTGCATACAGCTGCGCGCCGCCGATCAGGAACGCTTCCGGCGCCTGGTCCTGCGCGGCCAGCTCGAGCGCTTCTTCCAGGGTGGTCGCGGTATCGCAGCCCTGAAAACGCCGCGCGGCGTCGCGCGTCACGACAATGTTGCGGCGTCCCGGCAGCGGCCGGCCGATCGATTCATGCGTCTTGCGGCCCATGATGATGGGCGCGCCCATCGTGGTGCGCTTGAAGAACGCAAGGTCTTCGGGAAGTCGCCAGGGCAACTGGTTGTCGCGGCCGATCACGCCGTTATTGGCGCGAGCGACGATCAGGGTGAGCGTCGTCATCGAATGGAAAGGGGAACGTAACCGGACTGATTCTACCTGACGCGCGAGCCGGCTCCGCCGTTGCCGCCAGGCGGCGAGCCGTGACGCCGCGCCGCGACGCCGCACCGGGGGCAGGCAAGCCTTGGCCAGCGTGGCGTCACTCCTGGACGGGATCGTCGGCGCCGAAGGGCGGTTTGTCGTCGACCGCGCCCATTTCGCGCAAGCCGTGGTGGCCCATCAGGCGGTACAGCGTGACGCGCGAAATATTCAGATCCGCCGCCGCCTCGTTCAGCCGATGACGATGGCGCAAGAGCGCCGCTTCGATCGCGCGCTTTTCGGCGGCCTCGCGCGCTTGCGCGAGGCTCATGGTCTGCTGCTCGGTGAACTGGGCGAGATCGAGGTCGTCGGCGGAAATCAGCTTGTTCTCCGCCATCACGATCGCGCGGCGCACGCGGTTGATCAGCTCGCGCACGTTGCCCGGCCAGTTGTAGTTGTACATGGCCTCGATGGCCGACGGCGTGAAGCCGCGAATCTTGCGCGCACTGTCGATCTTGAACTTGTGCAGAACGTGATGCGCGAGGATTTCGATGTCTTTGCCGCGTGCGCGCAACGGCGGTTCGTCGACGCGCAGCACGCAAAGGCGGTGAAACAGGTCGGCGCGGAAATGCCCTTCGCGCATCGCGCCTTCCAGATCGACGTGCGTGGCCGAAATGATCCGCACGTCGACCGGAATCGACTCGCGGCCGCCGAGCCGCTCGATCTTGCCTTCCTGCAGGAAGCGCAACAGGCTCGCCTGGCTTTCGAGCGGCAGATCGCCGATTTCGTCGAGCAGCAGCGTACCGCCGTCGGCCGCTTCGACCCGGCCGATCTTGCGCTGGCTGGCGCCGGTGAACGCGCCGCGCTCGTAGCCGAATAGTTCGGACTGCAGCAGGTGGTGCGGAATCGCGCCGCAGTTGATCGCGACGAACGGCGCCTTGCGGCGCGGCGAGCGTTCGTGGATCGCCAGCGCGGTGAGTTCCTTGCCGGTGCCCGATTCGCCGGAGATGAATACGCTCGCGTCGGTGTTCGCCACCTTGCGGATGGTGCGAAAGAGCTGCTGCATCGCTTCGCAGGTGCCGACCATTTCGTCGTCGCCGGACTCGTCGACGGGCGGGGCGAGTTCCGGTTCGCACAAGGTCACCATGCCGAACGCGTGGCCCACCAGATAGTCGATCGTCGCGTTCGCCACCGGTACTTTCACATAGTCGAAGCAATAGTGGCGCACCAGCCGCCGTACCTCCGGATCGGTGATGCGTTCACTCGTGGCGAGTGCGATCCAGCCGATCTGCTGCTGGCGCAAACTCGCTTCGAGCCCACCCAGGTCGCGCAGTGAAAAGCTCGCCAGATCGACAATGCCGGCGCACGCCACGTCCGTCTTCACGAGCCTTCCGAGGTCGTGCGCCGAGCGCGCCACCGCGACGTGCCAGCCGCGGCTTTGCAGATGCGCGATGAGGGTATCGTCCGGCGTGCGCGAGACGTACAGCAGCGGGCGTTCCGCTTGCGCGCGGGCGCCTGCCGCGCCGGCAGCCGCGGTAACCGGCGCCACAGTTGTCACAGCGGCACGGTTCGTCACGGCTTCGATGGGACGGCCCACCGGCATCTCCTTCGGCAGCGCAAGCGTCATATGCGCTCCCGCTCCCGCACCCGGAGCCACACTAGTCAGATGAGGTGATTCACGCACGTTCGACCTCGATTCGTTGGCACGTCAGAAGGTATAGGGAAACCGCAGGCCCACCACGAAGTTCGGCGCATCGGGCGTCAAGCCGACCGACACCGAGCCGTTGATGGTCAGGTGTTTGTTCACGACGTGGTTCAAGCCAAAATTCAGCGCCGAGGCGGTGGTCTCGCTGCCCGGCACTTTTTCATATGAGCCGCCCGGTGCACGGGTCTTCGACTCGGGTTCCAGCGCCATCGTGTAGGAGATGCTGGCCGAGTCCTTGTCGGAGAAGGCCAGCGCCACGCCGCCGCCGAACTGCACGATGTCGCCGAGCTTGACCGTCGCCGGCTGGGTTTGCCCCTGTACCGACGAGATATCCGCGAACGAACGTGCGACGTTGTACGTGTACGAAAGACTGCCGAACAGCACCACCGGGTCATAGGTCTTCAACAGCGACACGCCGGCCGTGATGTTCCAGAAACCGGTGCCGGTGGGCAGCCTGCTCGGCGCCACGAGATTGGTGTTGTTGCTGTCGAGCTGCACCAGCTTCTGGCCGAACGGCGAGGTGCCGGTCGGCGCCTTGACGCGCAAGCTGCCCACGACGTCCGGCAGGCCGTTGGTCTCTTTCAGGAACTGGTAGTAGATCCCGAAGTTGACGTCGCCGATATTGCTGCCGTTCACCGACGCGTCCGACAGCGTGTTCGCCGCGCCGCCTGCACCTCCGACGATGAAGTTGCTGTGCCGGTAGATGTACGGCACGTCGACGTCGATGCTGATGCGCTCGGTCAGGCCATAGCGCGTGTCGAGATCGGCCATCACCTGGTGCGACTTGGTCTCGCCCAGATTGATGTTGCCGAGGAAAATCGCATCGAGAGCCAGGAAGCCCGACAACTGCAACTGGCGGCGATCGTAATAGGTGTCGCTGATGCCCCAGTCCATCGTCAGCTTGTGATCGAAGAGCGGCGCATGTTCGCGCTGCACGACTGCTTGTTCCGCCTGCGTGCGCACCGGCTCGGCGGCTTTCTGGGTCTGGCCGACCGCGCCGCTGCCGTCGGTGGCGGGCGGCAAGCCGCCTGCCGTATTTCCCTCGGGAACCGGCGGATAGACCGGCACGCCGGTCGCCGTGCCGGTGTTGCCGCCGGTCGCGGGAGCGCCCGGATTGACCTGGGCGAGCGGCGGCAGCGGCATCGGCAGGCCGTCCGCGCCGGGTTGCTCGGCCACGGCTTCGCTGCCCGCGGGCGCGCCATAGCCTGGCGCGCCGCGGCCGCGTTGCGCCATTTCCAGATTGGTGACCTGGCGCTCGAGTGAGTGAATCTGCCGCTGCTGCTCGTCGATCACGCGCATCAGCGTGTTCAGACGTTCTTCAACCGACTGTTCAGCAAGCGCTTGAGCGCCGGCTCCTTGCGAAAGCGCAAACAGCATGGCCGCGGCAGGAATGGCCGCGAGTGCCATGCGCGGCACCTTTGTCGATGTACTGTTGGTCATTTTGTGTTCCCCCGGTATTGCGGCAGCGCGCCGCCTGTCTGCTGGCATTGCGCTGCCGTATCAGTACTGCTTCTGCCGCTGTGGCGGGTGGCGGCCCGCATTCTTATCTCCTGGAGTTTTGCAGGGCTTGTAGTACGCCAAGCTGGCGGATCATTGCGGCCGACATTTGCTGCGTCTGCAAATGCAACTGCAACAGGTTGGCGACTTGCTGGTTATTGCCTGCAATCTGGAGCAACTGGGCGATTTGCCCGTTGCCCGGCGTGATGGTCTGGGTGGCGAGCCCGGCGGGTGTTTGCAGCGCGACGCTGACGCCGTTGCTACCGAACGAAATGCCGGCTTTGATCGAGCCGGCCGAATTGCTGGCCGCGGCGGACGGGGCAGTAGCGGTGCCTGCCGGCGACGCGACGTTGTTGTTGAAATCGATGAGTGCCGAGTTGGCGCCGATGTTTCGATCGCCGGCCACTTGCGTGACTTGCGAGACGCCGTTGACCGATACGCTCTGTCCGCCGTTCGCATGAGCATTGGGATTCGCCCCGGTATGGCCGGGACCGCCGTCGTTCGCATGAGCATTGGGATTCGCCCCGGTATGGCCGGGACCGCCGTCGTTCGCTTGAGCATTGGGATTCGCCCCGGTATGGCCGGGACCGTCGTCGTTCACGTGTGCATGCGTGTTGACGGTGCTGACCATCTGGCCGGCCGCGTTCTGCACGGCGCTCAGCGTGCCCTGGGCGAGGGCGTTCGCGCCGTTGGGCAACTCCCATCGCGAAAGCACATTCAGAACGAAGCCGGAAATCATGGTGGCGCCGGCATATTTGCCGGTCTGGTTGGCGAGGACATCGTCGTCCACCATCTGCACCTTGATGGCGGCGGAGCCGATGTCGTGCGAAGCGAGAAATTCGGGCACCGGCGGCGAGCCGGCGCCTGGTGACGCATAGGCGCTGCCGGTCAGGCCGCACATCGTGGTGCAGATTGCGAGGCCTGACAGTGAGAGATGGCGCTTCATGGTTGGGTCAGAACAGGTCTGCCTTGATCAAGCCGTATTCGACAAAAGGAGTCGCCGCTGTGCCGGTGGCAAGCGCGTTTGCGCGCAGCTTGAGCGCCAGAGACTCGTTGTCCTGCAACAGCGGTGAATCCTCCCTGAAGGGTTTGCCGAGGACTGCGAACACCAGACCGTTCCAGGTCCTGGCGAAGTCCTCTTCGAGCACGATGCGATTGCCGAGCGCCGGATCCGCAATGAAGACGCGGCCATCCTGGACATGCTTGACGATCACGAAGTGCTCATACCCGTCGATGTTCATCAGAACCATCACGGGGATTTGAAGGTGTTGGAGCGCTTCAGCGTTGACCCGGAAGCCGCGGCCGCGCAAGCCGATGGTCTCGACGAACTTCTTCATGTCGAGCATCGAGAAGCCGTTCTTGATCACGACTTCGGGCGTGGAAAACACCATCATCCGGCGAATCAGTTCGGTTTCCGGAATATCGATGCCGTAGCCGTACCTGAGAAGGGTTGCGAGCGCCGCCGCACCACAGCTGTAATCGAACTGCTGATTGACGATGTGGTTGTAACGGATGTCCTTCATCGAACGTACCGTCTTGGTCAGCGGAACGCCTGCCAACCTGGACGTGTCGACGCTCGCCTGCGCGTAGCTGTTAGCCGCGCACAAAGCCGTGCACAAAGCCGCGCACAAGGCACCACTCGCCAGCGCCGCGGCGAACCGTAGCGCCGGGAATCCCTCGAACCCGGACATGCTGGCCTCCTGTTTTTATCAGCGCCGGCGGCCTTGCTTTTGCGGCCGCCGGCGCTACCCGCCCCTGTTACGCCTGCTTATTTGCTCACGCTCAACGCTGCGATCGCGAGCCCGTTGTGCTGCAGGTTGCCCGCGCCGCCGGCGATGTTCACGCCGATGTTGCCGCTCGAGTACGCCAGCACGTTATTGCCCAGCATCGCGGTGCCTTCGAACGAACCGTTAAAGCCCAGGCTAGCCGTCTGGCAGTTCTGGTCGGTCGCGACCATTGCAACGTCGCTCGAGTGATTCGCAGCGACGGTCGTGGTGGAAGCGGCAAGGCTGTTGTTCTGCGCATTGCCGATGCCGGATGCCACGTTCACGCCGATGTTGCCCGACGCGCCTTGCAACGAGTTGTCGCCGACCGATGCGTTGACCATGAAGTTGTGGATCTTGGCGCTGCCGCCCGACGACTGGCTGTTGAAGACTTGCGCGTTGCCGAACACGTTGCCGACATCGACCGATGCCAGCGATGCTTCGTTGCTTTGCGCGTTGTCGACCCCTTCCGCGACGTTGATGCCGACGTTGCCCGACACCCCGTTGCCGACCCCGGTGCCGGTGGTTGCCGTCAGATTGCCGGCCTTTTGCGTGTTGATGTGTTCCGTGACCCGGCCGGTCACATCCACGTCGGTCTTGTCGAGCGTGGCGTCGATACCCCATGCGGCAGCCACGCTGTGGGTTTCGGTCGACGACTGGTTGCTATAGCCGCCTTCGTCCATGGCAGACGCCTGGTGGCCCGAACCCTGGTCAGCACTGAAAGTCCACTGAGAGCCCTGCTCTGAGCTGGATGCTGCGGTGAAGCCACCGGACACGCTCCTCGAGTTGCTATAGCTGGACGCCCGGTAGCCGGCCGAGTAGCCGCCTTGCGCGTGGAAGGAGCCTTGCCCCTGGTTCGGACCGTTGTCGACCGAGTAGCTGTAGCTGCCGCCGATCTGGCCGCCGGCCGAGACATGGCCGCCCTGGTTCTGGCTGTCGTGGCTGAAGCTGCCCTGGATTTGCGCGCTCTTCTGGCTGTACTGATTGCCGCCGCCAGTCAACGTGCTGCTCTGATCGTCATACGAGTAGCTGGACGTTTTGTGGGATCCATCGGAGAACGACGAGGATGACGAATTCGAATTCGTGACCGTCGCGAACGCGGTGCCGCTGCCCTTGATCGAGTCGTAGCTATTGTTGATGGTGGTCGTGATGTGGCCCGACGTGTAGGTCTGTGCGTTCGGGTTGAGCGTCGCGTTCGTCATCACGTTTTGCGTATTGTTGACGACAGCGCCGGCCGTGCCCGAGACCTGCACGCAGCCAAACAGCGTGACAAAGCCTTCGATGCCGACTTCTTCGCCGACCAGCGTGGCGTTGAAGATATAAGGGTTCTTTATGCTGTGTGCGAATACACTGCTCGATGCTGCTGCGAGTACGGCTGCGGCGATAAGAGTGCGCTTCATGATTTCGCTCCGATACAAGTGTGGTCAGTTAAAAAAAGTGCCCGCCGGGGGACGGAGCACAAAACTGTTTGCCGTGGCATTACCGGCGCCGGCTGTCTGGTTGATCTGGACGATCCCGTTGACGTTCTTGAAGGCATCGCTGGAGATGTTTGCCTCGCGTACGCTATGAACCCCGATGGCTTGACCCGGACCGCCGTTTTTCGGGGCCGTCGCGGATAGCTCACTATCCGAGACGGTCTCGACTCCGAGCGCCGCGTTACCCAACTGGGTGCTGTTGCGCTGCAGATTCCCTGCTCCGGCGGACTGGTTCACCAGCACCGCACCGGATGAATTCGAAAAAGCATTGGCCTCGATCGACGCGCGCGCGGTCGTGACCCTGGCGGCCACCGAGGCGCTTTGCGCGCTGGCGTTGTCGTTGGCGAGCGCGCCGCCGGTCGAGATCGTGATCTGGTTGAGCTGCGCGTTATCGACGCCGGCGGTTTCATTGACCGTGAGCGCGCCGGTGACGCCGGCCGCCGCGCCGTTGCCGATCGTCGAGTCGGCGCCGATCCTCGGCACCGACTGCGCGAGGGCCGCGCCGGCGACGAGGGCCGCGCCGCTCGTGCAGGCAAGCAGGCAGGCGAGCAGGGCCGCGCGCAGCCGCGCAAGCTTGGTGGCCGGGCTCATTTCATACCTCCGAGCGCGCCGGTCAGTGCGTTCGAGAGCGGGGCCAGTGCGCCGGTCACCGACGAAGTAATGGTGCCGCCGACGCCCGGAGCCGGCATACCGATGGTGCCCGCGTTCAGCGCGACATTGTTGCCGGTCGTTTTGCCGCTCAGGATCTGCGTGACCGCCTGCATGCCGCTGCTGCCGAGCACGCCACCTTCGGCGACGCCGGTGGAGCCGTGCGCATTCGTCAGATCCGTATCGCCGACCACCTGGGCGATGGCCGGATCGAACGAAGTGGCCGGGAAGGTGGTGGCTCGCACCGCGACCGGGTCCTCGCTCTTCGGCACCGGCACGAAGGCGTCGCGCGGCGTGATCGTGCGCTCGACGATGATGTCGCCCGGATTGGTGACCTGCTGCGCGGCGGCATCGACGCTGAAGCCGGCGGCGAGGAGGACGACGGCGGCCGCCGGGGCGGCTAGCGCCGCCACCGAGCTGAGTGCGCGCGAAGTCCGGGCTGAAGTGATCATGTCGGTCCTTGCTTTGTCTTGTGAGCGTGCGGTGCGCCGGGAACGCGGCGCACCGCTGAATTGCGCCGCTGATTTTGGCCGGCTACTTTCTCTGGTAACTCGCAACGTTGCCTTGCGCGGCGCGCGCGGCGTCGACCGGAATCGGCAGCGGCGTGGGTGGCGCAATCTCGTCCCACAGCGTCACGCTGTGGCCGCTGCTGTCGCCGCGCATCAACTGCGGCGTCGTCGCCACCATCACCATGCCGACCGCGCCCCCGCGTTGCCGCGACAACACCTGGTCGTCGAGCGAAATATCGTTCACGGATGCAGCATCGGCCGGAATCCTCAGCACTTCGCCGACAAGCTGGCCGCTTTCAACCGCCGTCTCATCCGGCGAGGCCGCCGCTGCGGGCGTCGTGCTCGCGAGGGTGACGGAGCCGGCGTCGGCGGAATCGGATGGATTGGCGGCCTGAACTAGCGCGGATTCCTGGGCATTGACGCCGGCGGGCAGTGCGATCAGCACCCCAGCGGCGCAAAGCGCGACGCAAAAAGCGGCGCACGGCGCCATACCGGCCATGTCGATGCGGAAAGCGAGTCGCATGATGTGTCTCCTTGGTGCATGGCATTTAGCGAAACATGTGCCATGAGTCGCAATCCATTGGCGCATCTGGATGCGGCCCGCAAACCGTGGAGTAAAACCTGAAAAATCGTACTAAAACGTTTCAGCGCTGAAACGGCACGCGGAAAATACCTGCGAATCGTTAAATCGCAGCGCGACGCGCTACCCCGGGGTGAACGCCAGGAAAAGCGCTTCCACATTGGTTTTATTCGTAGGTTTAATACCTGTCGATTGCCCGCTAAGCCTTGTGGCGTAAGGGGTCAACGATTAAATTCTCATAATTGTTTTCCAAGCGGCGCGCGTATAGTAAGCTCTCGAAAACAGCTTCAGATTTAAAAAAGCCCGCTAACGGGCCGTCTCAAACACACACGCCGCTTTCTTGGGGATCAGCTGTCCGTACGGAATGGAATGGCCGTTCGGTTTTTGCGACTCGCGAATCCCGGATGAGTCAGCGTGTCTGAACCTGGGTTCAGGTGCGTGCGTCATCCTTAACGTTCGTTGACGAGAGGATCTGAATAATGGAACCCGCAACGCGGCAACTGATTTACGTTTCACGCGATCCGAGCGCGGAACTGAATACTCGCTTTCATCAGCGCGGCTGGCATGTCGAAGTCGTTGGATCGGCGCGCGATGTGCGCCGTGCCGTTCGCGCCGGAATGGCAGCGGGCGGACTGCTCGATCTGTCCAGCCATTTTCAGCCACACGAAATCGCCGCATTCGAGTCTTGCCTGACCATGCCGAACGTCGGCTGGGTCGCGGCCACCATGCCGGGACAATTGCAGGACGCCGCCTTGCGCCGGCTCGTGCGCGACTATTGTTTCGACTATGTAACGGTGCCTTCGCCGGGCGACAGGATCGTCGATTCGGTCGGTCACGCGTACGGCATGATCTCGCTGGGCGAACCCGCTTCGAACGATGGTTCGCAAGGTGCGGAAGGCGAAATGGTTGGTTCGTGCGACGCGATGCTCGCGCTGTTCCGCTCGATCCGCAAAGTGGCGATGACCGACGCGCCGGTGTTCATCTCGGGCGAATCGGGCACCGGCAAGGAATTGACGGCGGTAGCGATCCACGAACGCTCGGCGCGCCGCAACGCGCCTTTCGTGCCGATCAATTGCGGCGCGATTCCGCCGCATCTGCTGCAATCCGAACTATTCGGCTACGAGCGCGGCGCATTCACCGGCGCGAATCAGCGCAAGATCGGCCGGGTGGAAGCGGCCAACGGCGGCACACTGTTTCTCGACGAAATCGGCGACCTGCCGCTCGAAAGCCAGGCGAGCCTGTTGCGCTTCTTGCAGGAGCGCAAGGTGGAGCGTCTGGGCGGCCACGGGTCGGTCGACGTCGACGTGCGCATTATTTCGGCCACTCACGTGGATATGACCGCCGCCATGATCGAAGGGCGGTTCCGTTCGGACCTCTACCACCGCCTGTGCGTGCTGCAAATCGATGAACCGCCGTTGCGCGCACGTGGTAAGGATATCGAACTGCTTGCGCGGCACATGCTGGAACGTTTCAAGAAAGATGCAAGCCGCCGTTTGCGCGGTTTCGCGCCCGACGCGATCGCGGCGCTGCATAACTACGGCTGGCCGGGCAATGTGCGCGAGCTGATCAACCGGGTGCGGCGCGCGATCGTGATGTCGGAAGGGCGCGCGATCACAGCGCGCGAT
This sequence comes from Paraburkholderia lacunae, assembly GCF_003353175.1. Taxonomy (GTDB): domain Bacteria; phylum Pseudomonadota; class Gammaproteobacteria; order Burkholderiales; family Burkholderiaceae; genus Paraburkholderia; species Paraburkholderia lacunae. The sequence continues at coordinate 42,074 of NZ_QHKS01000011.1, forward strand.
CTGGAACTGGCCGAGTACGTCGAGATCGTGCCGGTATCGCTCGCGCAGGCGCGCGAAGCGGCCGAGCGCCAGGCGATCGAGCTGGCGCTGCTGCGCCATCGAGGGCGTCTGGGCGACGCCGCGCAGGAGCTGGGCATCTCGCGCGTGACCTTGTACCGACTGCTTTGCTCGCACGGCATGCGCCATATGGAAGGCGAGCCGCTGGTCACGCCGCACAGCGACATACCGGCTTCGGTGCCGCATCTCTGACAGACCGCGCGAGTCTGGCTCGCCGCGGCATCCCCGCCGGTATTTTCGACTTCGCAAACCGCGGCCGGGCGCCGCGCGGCTACGCTTGTTAAAATCGGGTTTTCCTCCAATTTCCGCGGCGCGCGCACGCGCCGGCCGAAGGAACCCGCATGAAACAATACCTCGACCTCGTCCGCACGATTCTCGACACCGGCACGTGGCAGGAGAACCGCACCGGCATCCGCACCATCAGCATGCCAGGCGCGATGTTGCGCTTCGACCTCCAGCAGGGCTTCCCCGCGGTCACCACGAAAAAGCTGGCGTTCAAGTCGGCGGTGGGCGAACTGGTCGGGTTTTTGCGTGCGTCGCGCAGCGCGGCGGATTTTCGCGATCTCGGCTGCAAGGTGTGGGACGCCAACGCCAACCAGAATCCGCAATGGCTGGCGAATCCGTATCGCGAGGGCCCGGACGATCTCGGCGACGTATACGGCGTGCAATGGCGCCAATGGCCGGCCTACAAGGTGCTGGCCGCCAGCGCGAGCGCGCAGCTCGCCGACGCCGTTGCCCGCGGCTTTCAGGTGATCACCGAATTCGACGAAAACGGCAGCCGCAAAGTGCTGCTGTACAAGGCGATCGACCAGTTGCGCCAGTGCCTCGACACGATCATGCAGAATCCGGCCGACCGGCGCATTCTGTTTCATGCATGGAACCCCGCGGTGCTGGACCAGATCGCGTTGCCGGCTTGCCATCTGCTATATCAATTCCTGCCGAACGTGGCGCGCCGCGAGATTTCGTTGTGCCTGTACATTCGCAGCAACGATGTCGGGCTCGGCACGCCGTTCAATCTGACCGAAGGCGCGGCGTTGCTGCATCTGGTAGGCCGATTGACGGGTTATAAGCCGCGCTGGTTCACGTACTTCATCGGCGATGCGCACATTTACGAGAATCAGCTCGATATGTTGCAGCAACAGCTCACGCGTGAGCCGTACGAAAGTCCGGCCTTCGCGATCTCGGACCGGGTGCCCGACTACGCGCAAACCGGCGTGTACGAGCCGGAATGGCTCGAGAAGATCGAGCCGTCGGATTTCTCGCTGGTCGGCTACCGTCATCACGAGCCGCTGACCGCGCCGATGGCGATCTGAGCGTCTGCCGGCCGATGCAAAGAAAAACCCCCGCGATGTGAATCGCGGGGGTTTTATCATGCCGCCGTCAAACGACGGTGTGCCACCGTCATTAGCCCTTGTGGCGCTCGTCCCGGTTGCCCCCGCCCGAATGCTGCTCCGCGTGTTGCTGCTGCGGCTGCGGTTGCGGGCGCGGCTGCTGCACCTGCTGTGGACGCGGCTGCGGCGCCGGTTGCGGGTGGAATTCCTGACGCGGCTGCTGCTGCACCTGCTGCATCGGCTGCGGCCGTGGCTGCGGCGCCGGTTGCGGGTGGAATTCCTGACGCGGCTGCTGCTGCACCTGCTGCATCGGCTGCGGCCGTGGCTGCGGCGCCGGTTGCGGGTGGAATTCCTGACGCGGCTGCTGCTGCACCTGCTGCATCGGCTGCGGCCGTGGCTGCGGTGCCGGTTGCGGATGGACCTCCTGGCGCGGCGGCTGTTGCACCTGTGGCATCGGCTGCGGCCGCGGTTGCTGCACCGGTTGCGGATGGACCTCCTGGCGCGGTTGGGACTGTTGCACCTGCGGCACCTGTTGTACCGGTTGCGGACGGAATTCCTGCTGCCGCGGCGCTTGCGGCTGGGCGTGGACTTCCGGCGGACGCGGCGCCTGCGGTTCGGGCTGACGCTGTACCTGCTGCGGCTGCGATTGCGATTGCAGTTGCGGTTGGCGCATCTGTTGCGCCGCGGCCGGGTTCTCGGCCGGGCCTGGCTGGCCGTGCGGCTGCTGGGCCGTCGTGGCGGGGTTTCCCGGCTGACGCGGTGCGCCATGCTGCTGCATGCCCGCGTTGGCTTGCGCACCGGGTTGCGGCGCGAACCCCGACTGTCCCGGTTGCGGCTGCGGGCCGCCATGCTGCTGCGTCTGCTGCGCCATCGGCGTATGCGGCCGCGTCCATACCGGCTCGCGCTGCCCGTTCGCGCCCGGCAGCTGGGCCGCCTGCGGATTCGCTTGCCCCGGCACGCCGTGCTGCTGTGACTGCGGCTGTGGCTGCGCAAAGCCGTTCAGATTGCCGCCGCCCGCTTGCGGCGGACGCGGCACGCCATTGGACGGATGACCGGGCTGGCCGACCTGACCAGGCTGTGGCCGCTCGTTGGCCATCTGCGGCGGCATGCCCGGCCGTGCTTGCGTTTCTCCGCCGCGTTGCGGCGGCTGCCCATTGAGCGGCGCTGCTTCGCCCAGCCGCTGTCCGGCCTGTTGCAGTGCCCCCGGCGTTCCCGGCGCGCCCTGCGCCATGCCAGGCGGCCGGCCGGCGATATGCGACTGCACGACCCGCACGTTTTGCGCTGGTATCCCACTTGCGGCACCAGGGCCACCCGCGTTGCCCGGGCCACCCGCGAAGTGCGCCGGCACGGAAGTCCGCACGATCGGCGCCCCCGCGCCCGGCACCCGCCCGCCGCTTTGCGCAAAACGCTGCGCGAGGCTGTCGTGGAACGCCGCCGGCATCGCCGGATTGCGCGTCGCAACCACCGGGCGCCCTGCCACTTCAGCAGGCGGCCGGTAGTTCGCGTTGCGCAGCCCCGGGCCAAAACTTTGCTGCACCGGCGCGATTCCAGGCGCGCCCGGGTTGATCCGCGCATTGCGCCATTGCTGCGGATCGACCTTCTGCGCAAAGCGCGCGACCGGCTGACCGTGCACGAAAGCCGTCGCCGGCACGGCGGTCACGGCGCCCGGCACGCGATAGTTGACGTACGTGTTGTGAATGTCGGTCACGTTCACGTTCGTCACATTGACGTTGTGGTTGTAGTTGTTGACGATCGTCGTCTGGTTGACGCGGTCGTAGTAGCGCGGACTCCAGTGATCGTGATCGCCCCAGTGCGGGTGCCACGGCTCGCCCGGGCCGAGCGGGAACCATGCGCAACCGGCCGCGACCGCGCCGCCGATGGCAAGGCTCACGCCCCAGTCGATTCCGGGTCCGCCGCCGCCCACAAAGGCGACCAGCGCCGGCGCATACACAGGCGGCTCGCTGACCACGATCGGGCCCGGCACCCATTCCCACGAGTCGTCGTCATACGCCCAGCGGCCGTAGTGGTAGGGCGCGAAGCCCCACGGCGCATCGTCGACCCAGGTCCAGCCCCACGGCGCCTGCCATACCCAATGGCCGTCGTGATAGGGCGCCCAGCCGGCGGGTCTGTCACGCGGCACCCATACCTCGCCGTATTGCGGACTGTTGCGCCATGTGCCGTTGGCGTCGAGATCCTGGTAGCCCGGAATCTCGCGCGATACGTAGCGCGCCGACACCGAGCGGTCTTCCGCGGCGTCGCGGCCCGCGGCCCATTGATCGAAACCGTCGAGGCCCGGCACGCCGTTGTCGGCGACCTGTTGCAGGTTGGTGCCGGCAAAGCTGATCTGCTGACCGGCGGCGACCGGCACCTGGCCGTTGTCGCCGTACACGGTGGCGCTGCCTCTGCGTACGGTGACGGTCGTGCTGCTGCCGTCCGGTGCGACGTCGACACGGTAGTCGCCGGGGCCGTTCAGGCCGAGCGCCAGATTCGGTGTGTCGATTTCATACGCCGACCCCGGTGCGAGATCGCGCACCCGCGCCGATAACGTGCCTTGTGCGACCTTCAGTTGCGCGCTGTTGTCATCGAGATTCAGCAGGTCAAGGCTCGTGGACTGGCCGAGGCGCACCGCGGTCGAGCCGATGTGCAATTCGGAGCGCGCGTTCTGATCGTTCCACAACTGGTCGCCGGTGGTGAGCGGGCGGTTGAGCTGCGCGTACGACCAGTCGGTCGCGCCGGCCGGTTCGGTCGTCACCGTGCCGGCCATGTAGTTCAGCCGCGCGACGCGGGCGGGCGGATCGGTGTTCTGGCTCGCGGCCACTGGCCCGGCGACGCCCGGCGGCGCCTGCTGGACTTCCTGCGCGAGGGCAGCCTGGGCCGCGAACATGAAAGCGGCGGCAGCGATCAGCGTGTAGCCGATGATGTGCCGGGTCGAGCTTGGGTGACTGGTGACTGTTCTCATGAGTTTTCTCCGACGGCGCCGCGTTTTGCGAGGTCCGTGAATCAACTCTACCCGTACGGTTTGTTTCAAGGCTCCCAGTTTTGTAAGGCTCCCTCACCAGCGTGTAACAAAAGGTCTCAATGCCCCGATTCCACCGTTTTCCTGTAAGCCAACTGCGGCGTTTCTGTAATTCAAACGGGTCTGGAATGCCGTCTCACGCGGCCAGAAACGCGTCGAAATGCCGATGACCGGCCGGCGTGATGCGCAGGATGCGCGGCCGTTCGGTGCGTTCGACCCAGCCGTGGCTCGACCACGATTCGAGCAGCGCCGCGCCGAGCGCGCCGCCCAGATGCGGACGCCGCTCGCTCCAGTCGGGGCAGGTGCAGGCAAAGCGGCGCCGGCGGGTGTGCTGGGCGGCCATGTCGATCCCCCATTCGGCAAATTGCCCGGCGCCCTCGGCGGTGGCTTCGAGCGAAGTGCCGTGCAGCGTCAGCAGGCCGCGCTCGACCAGCCGTTCGTACACGCGCACCGACAACTCGCCCGCCATGTGGTCGTAGCAGGTGCGCGCATAGCGCATATCGACCGGCACGGTTCGCGCCGGGCGCGGTACCGGCCGCTGCGGCGCGCTGACTTGCGCGACGTTGGCGAGCGCTTCGATCGACGCCGCGATATCCGGCGACGCGATCCGGAAATAGCGATGCCGGCCGCGCACTTCGAGCGCGAGCAGGCCGCCGTCGGTCAGGCGCGCAAGATGGGCGCTGGCCGCGGACGGCGACAGCCCCGCGATCATCGTCAGTTCGCCGGCCGGGCGGGCGCTGCCGTCCATCAGCGCCCATAGCATCGCGGCGCGGCCCGGGTCGGCGAGCAGCGCGCCAATCCGGCTCAAACCTGGGAAGTGACCCGGTTCATCTGCGAGGGGGGCGGGCATAGGGTGTCTCCGGTGGGGCGGCGCTTGCATGGCGCCATACAGATCACTGTATCTGTCTGCGGTATTCGATGTTTCAGCTTAGCGTGAACGATGGAATGCGGCAGCTACGAAAAGTCGGTGGGCGCGGGCCGCCGGCGGCGCTAGCGGCGCCGTGCCGGGCCGCCAGGCTAGAATCGCAGTCTGTCTTTGCGGGAACACGCTGCCATGAAACTTCTTTTTGCCGTCGCCGCCGCGGTCCTGCTATTCAATGCGTGCGCGCAAGGCGGTTCGGGGTCGTCGTCGGGTGCGGGCACCGGCAGCATCACCATGTACGGCACCATCGACGAAGGCGTTACCTTTCATAAATAAGCCCGCGTGCCGCGGTCACGGTTCGCGGCGGCCAAGGGCAATAGCTCCAGCAATGAATGGCGATGGCTGGCTGGAATTGATGCATCATTGTCATTTCTGCCATCATCGTCCATGTGACGATTCAGGCATCGCCACTTCCGCCGCTCGAGCCTGACCGATGCCGCCATCCGCTGCTCCCTCTCTTTGCGCCGCTAACGCAGGCTCCAATCATTCCGACCCGCACGGCAGGCGCGCCGCGCGCGTGCTGGCGGTTTGCCAGGCGCTGTACACCTCGTCCGTTTCCATCGATCTGACTTTGACCGGCCTCGTCGGCTATTCGCTCGCCGACGACAAGGCGCTCGCGACACTGCCGTTTTCGCTGATCACCGTCGCCGCCGCGCTGACCACGATCTTCGCGTCGTTCCTGATGGCGCGGATCGGGCGGCGCGCGGGCTTCGTGCTCGGCGCGGGTGTCGGCGCGCTGGGCGGCGCGGTTTCGGTATGGGCGATCTTTCACCACAGTTTCTGGGCGTTCTGCGCCGGTACCGCGACGGTCGGCGTGTTTCAGGCGTTCGCGCAGTATTACCGGCTGGCCGCCGCCGATGCCGTCGGGATCGACGGCAAGAGCCGCGCGATTTCGACCGTGCTCACCGGCGGCGTGGTGGCCGCCGTCTGCGGGCCGCTGCTGGCCGCGTGGAGCAAGGACTGGCTCGCGCCGGTCGCGTTCGCGGGCTCCTATGCGCTCGTCACCGGCTTCGGCCTTGCGTCGATTGCGCTGCTGGCGCTGCTGTATCGCGACGCCGCGCCGTCCGCGAGCGTGGCGGTGGCTCACGAGCCCGCCAGGCCGCTCGGCGAGATCGTGCGCCAGCCGATCTTCGCCGCGGCGCTCGCCAACAACGCGCTCGGCTACGCGGTCATGATGTTCGTGATGACCGCGACGCCGATTGCCGCGGTCGCTTGCGGCCATACGATCGGCGACGGCGCGGCGATCATCCAGTGGCATCTGGTCGGCATGTTCGCGCCGTCGCTGTTTTCCGCGCGGCTGATCAAGCGCTTCGGCGTGCTGCCGGTGATCGGCGCGGGGATTGCGCTGTCGGCGCTGTGCGGCGTGTTCGCGTTGCGTTCGACCGATCTGCCGTATTTCTACGCGGCGCTCGCATGCCTCGGCGTGGGCTGGAATTTCATGTTTGTCGGGGGCACGACGCTGCTCACGCAATCGTATCGGCCGTCCGAGCGCGCCAAGACGCAAGCTGCCAGCGAATTCACCACCTTTGCGTTCTCCGCGCTGGGTTCGTTGTCCGCTGGGCAATTGCTCGCGCATTTCGGCTGGGCGACGATCAATGCGGCGATCTTTCCGCTGCTGGGCCTGGCGGCGCTCGCGACGCTTGGCCTTGCGTGGTCGCGCCAGCGCTCGTCGGCGGTGCTTTCATGATGCCGGTTCGCCATATCGTCTTCGCGGTCGCCCCCGACCTCGTGCTGCTCGACGCGAGCGGTCCGCTCGAAGCGTTCTGCCGCGCCGAATTGACCGTCGCTGCCGCTGTGGGCGCCGGATCAGGCGGCAAGCCCGCGGCGCCAGTGGCTTACCGAACCACCGTCGCGTCGATCGAAGGCGGCGTGCTGCAAACCTTTCCCGGCCTGCCGATCGTCACCGAGCGGCTCGGCTCGCTCGACGACCAACCGATCGACACGCTGATCGTCCCCGGCGTCCCGATCGACGAAACCTGCACCTTGCAGCCTGAACTCGTCGCGTGGATCAAGCGCCGCGCACCGCAGGTGCGGCGCGTGTGCTCGGTGTGCACGGGCGCCTTTTATCTCGCGGCGGCGGGCCTGCTCGACGGCCGCCGCGCGACGACCCATTGGCGCAACGCGGCCAACCTCGCGCGCCGTTTCCCCAAAGTGCAGGTGGACGCCGATCCGATCTTTATCCGCGATGTGCGCGAGAGCACGGATGAGGACGAGGGCGGCGTGATCTGGACGTCGGCCGGCGTGACGGCGGGCATCGACCTGGCTCTCGCGCTGATCGAAGAAGACGTGGGCCACGCCGTCGCGATGCAGGCGGCGCGGCGTCTCGTCGTCTTCATGAAACGGCCCGGCGGCCAGTCGCAATTCAGCGCCGCGCTGGCGGCGCAGGCATCGGCGGGCGGACCGTTCGAGGCGCTGCATTGCTGGATGGCGGCGCATCTGCGCGACGACCTGTCGGTCGAGCGGCTGGCCGAGCGCGCACAGATGAGTCCGCGCACGTTCGCGCGGCGCTACGTCGACGAGGTTGGCCGCACGCCGGCCAAAACCGTGTCCGCGTTGCGGCTGGAGGCGGCCTCGCGGGCGCTGGCGGAATCGCGCCGGCCGCTCAAGCGGATCGCGCTCGACTGCGGTTTCGGCAGCGAACAGAATTTGCGGCGTGCGTTTGTGCGGCGCTTCGGCGTGCTGCCGCTCGATTACCGGGAGCGCTTTGCGTCGGCGGTGGCGCAGCGGCCCACCGCGGCTTCGGCAGCAGGTTGAGAGGCGGCCTGACCTGCGACGCGAGCGTGGTTGAAGCAAGCCAGGCGAAAGTTGGGCGAAAGCCTGACGGCGCCCCACGCCTCTACAGCGCGCGACGAAGGGAATATTGCGCTCGTATAATCGGCTCCTTTCAATGCATCCGATTGACCGGAGTCAAGATGAGCACCCCTGCCTTAGCGCCGCTGGACCGTTCCGAAACCACGTTCCGCTTTCTCGCCGAGCCCAGTTCAGTCAACTTCGGCGGCAAGGTGCACGGCGGCGCCTTGATGAAGTGGATCGACGAGACGGCGTATGCGTGCTCGGCGGTGTGGTCGGGGCGCTATTGCGTGACGGTCAGCGTCGGCAACATCCGCTTTCGCCGGCCGATTCTGGTCGGCAATCTGGTCGAGCTGCGCGCGCGGGTTGTCGCGACGGGCCGCACCAGCATGCATATCCACGTGTCGGTGCAGGCGGGCGATCCGAAGGGCGGCGAACTGCTGCATACCACGGATTGCCTCGTCGTGATGGTCGCCGTCAACGAGAACGGCCACCCGGTGCCGGTGCCCGCGTTCGTGCCGGAGACGGACGAACAGAAACGTCTGGCGAAATACGCGATGGACGTGAAGGAAGCGCTCGACGCAATCGTCGAGCTGAAGCCGGAAGAAGTGGCGCGGGGGAAAGTCTAAGCGCCGCTTCCGTGTATCCCGGCAGTGACAGGCGGGCGAGGCGCTGACACCCGATCGCGCCGCCCGCCGCCCATCGGTCAACGCTCACCGAGATTCGGCGCGCTCAGGCCGCCGCATGCCCGACCATATCTTTGGGCCGCACCCATTCGTCGAATTGCTGCTCGGTGACAAAGCCGAGCGCCAGCGCGGCCGCCTTCAGCGTCGTGCCTTCCTTGTGCGCTTTTTTCGCAATCTTCGCGGCTTTGTCATAGCCGATGTGCGGATTGAGCGCCGTCACCAGCATCAGCGATTCGTTGAGCAACGTATCGATGCGCTCGCGATTCGGCTCGATCCCCACCGCGCAGTTGTCGTTGAAACTGTGCGCGCCGTCGGCGAGCAGGCGGATCGATTGCAGCACGTTGTGCGCGATCATCGGCCGGAACACGTTCAGCTCGAAGTTGCCGCTCGCGCCGCCGATATTCACCGCGACATCGTTGCCGAACACCTGTGCGCAGAGCATCGTCAAGGCTTCGGACTGGGTCGGATTGACCTTGCCAGGCATGATCGAGCTACCCGGCTCGTTTTCCGGAATCGACAGTTCGCCGAGACCGCAGCGTGGACCGCTCGCGAGCCAGCGGATGTCGTTGGCGATCTTGTTCAGGCTCGCGGCCGCCGTCTTCAGTGCGCCGTGCGCGAACACCAGCGCGTCGGCCGCGGCCATCACTTCGAATTTGTTCGGTGCCGACACGAACGGCACACCGGTCAGCTTCGCGATGGCCGCGGCTACTTTGGCCGCGAACTGCGGATGTGCGTTCAATCCCGTGCCGACCGCCGTGCCGCCCTGCGCGAGTTCGTACAGATGGGGCAGCGCCGACTCGACGTGACGGATGCTGTGATCGAGTTGCGCCACATACCCTGAAAACTCCTGGCCCAGGGTGAGCGGCGTCGCGTCCTGCAAATGCGTGCGGCCGATCTTGACGATGTCGGCGAATGCTTTCGCCTTGGCGTCGAGCGTATCGCGCAGCGTTTTCAGCGCGGGCAGCAGATGCTTGACGATGCCGTAAGCGGCGGCCACGTGCATTGCTGTCGGAAACACGTCGTTCGACGACTGGCCGCGATTGACGTCGTCGTTCGGATGCACCTTGCGCGCTTCGCCGCGCTCGCCGCCGAGCAGCTCGCTCGCGCGATTCGCGATGACCTCGTTGAGGTTCATGTTGGTCTGCGTGCCGGAGCCGGTCTGCCAGACTGCGAGCGGGAATTCTTCCGGATGTTTGCCGTCGATGATTTCGTCGGTCGCCTGCATGATCGCCTTCGCCTTGCTTTCATCGAGCACGCCGAGCTCGAGATTCACTTCGGCGGCGGCGCGCTTGATCACGGCCAGCGCGGTGATCAGTTCGGGCGATTGCTTCTCGGTCGAAATGCGGAAATTCTGCAACGAGCGCTGCGTCTGCGCGCCCCAAAGGCGGGCGTTCGGCACGGCGATTTCACCGAACGTGTCGCGCTCCATTCGTACGTCTTCAGTCATGGTTCAACTCCGCTTCTCAAAGTTCTGCGTTGACGGGCAATAGGGAGAATAGTCCGGTTAGCGCATTCCGGTAAAAGCGCGCTTGCGGATCGAAGATGGATGTGCGGCGAGCGCCGTCTTCGACGTCGGTGCAGACGAGCGACGATTGAGTTCCGGTCGCCGCGCGGGGCGAGTGTGATGCGCAATTGCAGTGCGGCAGTGCCGCTCGACAGCACACGGAAACCGGGACGGGTCTGGATGGGTGTGTTCCAGCGGCGTGAGGGCGGCCTGGAACGGTGTTGTTTCGCTGGCGGGCAGGGCGTGAATGACCGGATGGTCGAATACCGTGGTAACGATCCGTGCTTTGCCTCGCTCACGCGGACTAGGCGGGCGGCCGGGTGGGCGCGGCGGGTGCGGGCGGCACGCGCCGCAAGCTCAGCTTGTGAAAGCGCAGCGTCATCAATAACGCGACGCTGGCGAGCCCCGCCGCGAGTCCCCACCACAGGCCGCGTGCGCCGAGGCCGAAGTGAAACGCCAGCGTATAGCCGGTCGGAAAGCCGATCGCCCAGTAACCGAACGACGCGACGATCATCGGCACGCGCGTGTCCTTCAAGCCGCGCAGGCAGCCCGAGCCGACCGTCTGCATGCCGTCGACGATCTGGAAGATCGCAGCCACGCCGAGCAGCGAACGGGCGAGCGCGACCGTCGCCGCATTGGCCGGGTCGTCGAGATGCAGATACAGGCCGACGATCCAGTGCGGCGCGGCGATCAGCACGATGCCCGACAGCGTCATGAAGCCGACGCCGAGCGCCAGCGCGACGAAACCCGCGTGGCGCGCAGCGAGCGGCTGCCCCGCGCCGGACCAGAAGCCGACCCGCACATTGGCCGCCTGACCGATCGCGAGCGGCACCATAAAGGCCACCGAGGCGACGTTCAACGCGATCTGGTGCGCGGCCAGTTGCGACTCGCCGAGCAACCCGACCATCAGGCCGGTGGCGAGGAACAGCGTCGATTCGACACCATAGGTGATCGCAACCGGCCAGCCGATGCCGAACAGCTCGCCCATCAACGGCACGTTCGGCCGCGTCGCGACAACGTAATGGCGATAGCGCGGCCGCAGATGCAGCAGCGCCATCAGCACCAGCGCGCTCAGCCAGACCGTGATCGTGGTGGCCGCCGCCGAACCGAGAAAGCCGAGCCGGGGCAGGCCATAGGCGCCGTGGATCAGCCCGTAGTTGAGAAAGCCGTTCACGACGACGCTCATGAGCGACACCCACAGGAGCCGCCTGGCCGCGCCGATCGCCGGCAAGAACGAACGCAGCAGCCCCACGCCGATCAGACTGCCGAGCGCGCCCCAGCGCAGGACCGCCGCGTATTCGCCGACGTTGTGCGCGAGCAGCGCGGGCTCGCCGAACGCCAGCAGGACCGGCGTGGCGAACGACAGCAGGAAGAACGCCGGCACCGACAGCAGCACCGACAGCACGAAGCCGGTCCAGTAGATATGCGGCACGCGGCCCTCGTCCTGGGCGCCGCGCGCGTGCGACACGCTCACGCTGACCGAGGTCAGCACGCCTTGCAGCAGCGTGACCACGACAAAGAACAGATTCGCGCCGAGACCGCCGGCGGCGAGCGCGTCGGGACCGAGCGAGCCGAGCAGGATCGTATCGGTGACGCCCATTGCCATTTGCGAGAGCTGCGCGATGGCGAGCGGGGCGGCGAGACGGGCGGTGTCGGCGGCGTGGCGGGTCAGGGTCGGCGGGCGGGCGGCCACTCTGGTGAAGCCGGATTGAGTCATTGAACGCTTAACGGCGGAAGTGGCGACAGACCGACCGTCAGAGCGAGCGGGATAATGCGTGACGACTCGGTGCAACCAGGGCGATCAGGGCGGCGGCTACGAAACGCGGGTTGGCCGCCGGGGGCGCAGGGTTGCTGTCAGCTGACTGTGTGTCTGTCGAAACCGACAGCTTATTGCCTGGGCGCGGCAATGTCGATGGAGTAGGCACAATTCTGGTGCGCGTGCGGGCTCCGGATTCTCGGAGTACGGCGCCTCCCGCGCATCAAGCTTCGTGCACCGCGATCCGCGTATCGCCGAGCAAGACCACCTGGCCTGCGCGGATTTTGCAGGTCTTACGCGTTTCGACCCGGCCGTCGACGGTCACGGCGCCGTCCGCGACCATCATTTTCGCCGAGCCGCCGCTGTCCGCGAGGCCCGTTATCTTCAGGAGATTGTGCAGTTCGACGTAGTCGCCGGTCAGTGTGAAATCGAGGTTGGGCATGGCGTTTGCGCCTTCAGACAAAGGGTTCGCATCATAAGCCAGAAGCTTGCTCTGGATCGGCGTCCACGTGAATTTCGCGTCGTGCATGGGCATTTGCATGCAGATGTTATGCACTTGTCAAAGTGAACATTCAAGGTCAGGCAGCCGATCGGAATAGCGGCGCCTTGTGAGCCACCGCGGAGTTACTGCGGAGTTACCTCGGAGCCACCACGGAGTCACCGCATAAAAAGGGTCGCTTGCCGGCTCGGGTTGTATGGATATACAGTGTGCGTCGCCCGTTCCTTAACCGATTCCACGCATCCTCTCCGGCGTCCAATCCACTGTGCCCACCGTTGCCGAATCTCCGCCGCCGTTCGATACCGCCGCCTGGCTGGCCAAGCTCAACGACGCGCAGCGCGAAGCCGTCGAGTACGGCGCCGCGACGCCCAACGAGCCGCCGGGTGCGCTGCTGGTGATAGCGGGAGCGGGCTCGGGCAAGACCAATACGCTGGCGCACCGGGTCGCCAATCTGGTGGTCAACGGCGCCGATCCGCGCCGCATCCTGCTGCTGACGTTTTCACGCCGCGCCGCGCTCGAAATGACTCGCCGCGTCGCGCGCATCGCCGGCGCGGCGCTTGGCGCGCGCGCCGCGCTGGCACAAGGGCTGACGTGGTCGGGCACCTTTCATAGCGTCGGCGCGCGGCTGCTGCGCGAGTACGCGGATCTGATCGGCCTCGCGCCCGCCTTCACGATCAACGACCGCGAGGATTCCGCCGACCTGATGAATTTCGTGCGCCACGAGCTCGGCCTGTCGGCAAAAGAGCGGCGCTTCCCGGCGAAGAGCACCTGCTTCGCGATCTACTCGCGCGTCGTGAACACTGGCGCGTCGCTCGCCGACGTGCTCGACCACGCGTTCCCCTGGTGCCGTGAATGGGAAGCCGATCTGCGCATGTTGTTCGCCGCGTATGTCGAAGCCAAGCAGAAGCAGAGCGTGCTCGACTACGACGATTTGCTGCTCTACTGGTCGCACATGGCCGCCGAGCCGTCGATTGCCGCGGACATGTCGGCACGCTTCGATCACGTGCTGGTCGACGAGTATCAGGACACCAACCGCCTGCAGGCGTCGATCCTGCTCGCCTTGAAGCCCGACGGCCGCGGCCTGACCGTGGTCGGCGACGACGCCCAGTCGATCTATTCGTTTCGCGGCGCGACCGTACGCAACATTCTCGATTTCCCTGCGCACTTCGATCCGCCGGCGAGGCAGGTCACGCTCGATCGCAATTACCGCTCCACCGGGCCGATCCTGGCTGCGTCGAACGCGGTAATCGAACTCGCCAGCGAGCGTTATACGAAAAATCTGTGGACCGAAAAGGCCTCGGCTCAGCTCCCGCGTCTGGTGACGGTCGCCGGCGAAGCGGAGCAGGCGCGCTACGTCGTCGAACAGGTGCTCGAAGCGCGCGAACAGGGCATGCAGCTCAAGTCGCAGGCGGTGCTGTTTCGCGCCGCGCACCATAGCGCCGCGCTCGAAATCGAATTGACCCGGCGCAACATTCCGTTCGTGAAGTTCGGCGGCCTGAAGTTTCTCGATTCGGTGCACGTCAAGGATGTGCTGGCCGTGCTGCGCTGGGCGGAGAATCCGCGCGACCGCATCGCCGGTTTCCGTGTCGTGCAGTTGCTGCCGGGCGTCGGACCGGCCACCGCGGCGAAGGTGCTCGACGAGGTCGTCGCCCGCGCCGGCGCAGGCACCGGCAATCCGGCCGACACCGCTGGCAGTACGCTGGCCGCCTTTACGCCGCCCCCCCGGGCGCAGGAAGACTGGCATCCGTTCGTGACGCTGATGTCGAGCGTATATGGCCGGCAGACGCCGTGGCCGGCGGAGTTCGAAATGGTGCGGCGCTGGTACGAGCCGCATCTCGAGCGCAATCACGAGGACGCGGCGATCCGTCACGCGGACGTGTTGCAGATGGAAAGCATCGCAGGCACGTACCCGTCGCGCGAACGCTTCCTGACCGAATTGACGCTCGATCCGCCCGACGCCACCAGCGACGAATCCGGCGTGCCGCTGCTCGACGAGGACTACCTGATCCTGTCGACGATCCATTCGGCGAAGGGGCAGGAATGGCGCAACGTGTTCGTGCTGAACGGCGTCGACGGCTGCATTCCGTCCGATCTCGGTACCGGCAGCGAAGACGAAATCGACGAGGAGCGGCGCCTGCTCTACGTGGCGATGACGCGGGCGAAGGAAGACCTGCATATCGTCGTGCCGCAGCGCTTTTACGTGCACAACCAGCCGCATCTGGGCGACCGGCACGTGTGGGCCTCGCGTACGCGCTTTATTCCAGCGCATCTGATGCCGCTGTTCGAGGCCTACGCGTGGCCGCGCGTACCGGTGCCGGGCGCGCCGAGCGCTGCGGGGCTGGCCGCGGCTGCGCAGGCGAAGATCGAAATCGGGGCGAAGCTCAGGAAGATGTGGGATTGAGGGGCGGTTCCCGGTCCCCGCGTCATTCAAGGCCGTCTTGACGTGGCCTCCTGCACCCGGCAACCGCTGCGGCCGCGCTCAGTTGCAGCTGGCTATCCCAGCCGCCGTTAGCGCGACTGCCGTTGCTGCTGATGCGGCGCCGGGCGCGGCGGCACGAAGAAGTTGCGCAGCCACGCGGCGAGGCGCGAGAACACGTCATACGGTTCTTCGACAAAAATTTCCGGCTTCAGCAGGCGCAGATATTCCATGATCTGCTGCGCTTCCTGCTTCTGGAACGAGCCGTGCGAAATGCCCAGGCGCAGCAGCCCGCGCAGTTCGCCGAGCTTTTCGCGCGCGGTGCTGCCCACGCTCGTTTCGCACGCCACCTTGGCTTCGTAGACGCGCTGCCGCAGCGATTCCACCAGCCGCCAGGCCGGCGTCTGCATGATTTCCTCGAGCGCCTGAATGTCCTGCACCGCACCTTTGATCTGCGCTGCCAGCGGATCGATCAGCACGGCGTCGCCTTCCGCTTCCTTGACGATCGCGGCCGCCCACTCGCGGCACTGCTTGGCCAGCTCTTCCGGCGTCCATTCCGAACGCGCCGCAAAACCGAAGCCGAATTCGCCCGCCTGTTGCATCAGGATCGCGACGACGTCCGGGAATTCCTTGTCCAACGTGCGTTTCGCCCACGCGTATTGGCCGCCCTGCAACATCCGCTTCACCGCGTGTTCGGTCAGCGGCACCATATTGTCGAGCAGCTTGGCGCGCAAGAAATCCTCAAACGACGGCGTCGCGAACTGCGGGTCGAGCTTCAGCGATACCCGCAGAAAAGCGTCGAAGTCCTTGCGCAGCGTCGCAAGGGTTTCGTCTTTGAGCGTGAGGGTGATTTGACCCATGTGTTATCCCGTTTGGTCCTGCCGCGCTGCATCGTCATGCCGTCCGTTCGCACACGGACCCTGTGAGACGCGACGCCAATGCCGGCGCGGTTGACTCCTGCCTGTTGCCGCGTAACCAGCGGGACGCATCCCGACGAGCGGACCTCGACTCAATAACGGCGGATTCAGGGAAAACTTAAGGGTGCGCGGACGATCGGCGGCGGCTATGGCGGGATGCGCCACCCGCTGCACGCCTTTCGCGGCGGGTGGCGCCGATGCTGCCTTCGACGACGCCGTCGGCGCTCATTTAAGCACGACGCACTGCCAGACAAAAAAGACTGTCAGGCCGGCCGCGATGGTTAGCAGCGGCCGCCGCGTCAGCGCGCTGACCACGATGGCGGCCAGCGCGCCGACGAGTTGCGGATTGCGCCAGGTCAGCTCGGCACCGTTGCCGTGCGGCGAGACCGCCATCGGCACGATGATCGCGGTCAACACGGTGACGGGCACGAAGCCGAGCGCGGTGCGCACGAACGGCGAAAACGCTAGCCGGTCGCCGAGCACGAAAACGGCGGCCCGGATCACCCACGTGATGACCGCCATGCCGAGGATCAGAACGACATAGCTCATCGCGCCGCCTCCGCGGTTTTCCGCTGATGTCGTTGGCGGGACTCCGACATCGACAGCAGAACCCCGACCGCGACGCCCGCGAACACCGCGCCGAGCAGCCCGAGCTTGTATGGCCATGTCTGCCAGAGGAACGCCAGCGCGCCTGCCGTCACGGCGGCGGCGAGATAGCGCAGTGCGACGAGTTGCGGCACGACGATGGCGATGAAGGTTGCGACCATCGCGAAATCGAGCCCGAGCGATTGCAGGCCCGGAAAGGCCGCGCCGAACAGCAGGCCGGCGACGGTCCAGAGCTGCCAGTTCAGATACATGGCCAGACCCGCGCCGAAGAAATAGTGCGGGCCGACCGTGCCGGGCGTGCGATGCCGGTAGTGTTCCCACGCGACCGCGAAGACTTCGTCGGTGAGCAGCGCGCCGAGCGCCCAGCGCCAGCGTGCAGGCAGATGCGCGACGTGCGGCGCGAGTGTCGCGCTATATAGCACGTGGCGCAGATTGACGACCAGCGTGGTCGCCCAGATCACCGCAAAACTGGCGTGACCGGCGATCAGGCCGAGTGCGATGAACTGCGCGGAGCCGGCGAACACGACCAGCGACATCAACTGGCCATGCCATAGATGCAGCGGGCCGGACGCGACCAGCGTGCCGAAGATCACGCCGAACGGTGCCGCGCCGACCATCATCGGAATGATGTCGCGCGCGCCGGCGGTGAATTCTTTCAAGTGGCCTGAGCTCGCGGGCTGGCCCGAGATGGGATGAGTCAATCTTGCCTCCTGGATTCGGGAAGCATAGCGGGCAGGCCGGCGGCGGGGCTTGTACGTTCTTGCGGTGGCGAAACTGGATGTCTTATCGGGTGGCGCGGCAGCCGGTCGGGGCTCACGGACGACGGCGCTGCGGGAGGCGGGGAGGGGTGCTCATGTAGTGCGGCTAGAAGGAGCCGCCCACAGGCTTGGCCGTGGGGGGCATGGCTGGCCGGGTCAAAGGCGCGCGGCGACAAGTCTCGTCACGCCAGACGGTGTTGCCTCAGCTGCCCTGCCAGCGTCCCGGCGGCACGCCGAACATGCGCCGGAAATGCCGCGTGAAATGGCTCTGGTCCGTGAAGCCGCTGGCCGCGGCGATGTCCGTCACGGAAACGCCGGCGCGCAACGGCGCCAGCGCGCGTTGCAGGCGCACCTGATTGCGCCACGCATGCGGCGGCAGACCGGTGGTTTGGGTAAAAAGGCGGGCGGCGTGAAATGGCGACAGTCCCGCTGCGTGCGCGACTTCGGCCAGCGTGACTTGCGCCGTCAGATCGCCCGTCAGGCGCTCTTTCATGGTTGCGACGCGGGCGTCGTCAGCGGCGGCGCGCGACGGCTCCGGCTGCGTCTGCGAGTAGCGGACCAGCAGCGTGGACAAAGCGTCGAGCATCGCGGCTTCGGCGGCGAGCGGATCGTCGCCGGCTTCCAGCAGACGATGCGCGCGCGCAAGCCGCTGCGCCAGATCGGGATCGCGGATCACGCCCGGCGCGAACCACGGCAACGCTTGCGGCCGGCCGGCAACCTCATTGGCGAGCGCGTGGATGAAGTCGATCGGCGCATACATCACGCGGTACCGCCAGCCCGCTTCCACCGCCTTCGAGCCGGTATGCAACTCGCCGGGATTGATGATCGGCACGCTGCCCGCTTCGGCGACATAATCCGCGCCGCGATACCGATAGCCTTCAGCACCCGCGACGATCACGGGGATCGTGTACGCGTCGTGCCAATGCGCCGAGAACTCGTGATCGTGATATTCGGCCGTGAGCAGGTCCGCGCCGGGCAGGAGCGGCGTGCGCCAGTAGCGGGCGGAATCCTGGAAACGATGGGCGGTCATGGTCGAAGTCCGGCTGGGCCGCTCAGTTTAGCGCGCTGTGGCCGTTGCGGCGCGTTTTGTCAATGGGTTCGCCGGGCGCGTTACGCCGCAGGACGGCCATCACTTGACCGGAATCGTGGTGCCGGCCGGCATCGGCACGGCGGTGACGCTGTTTTTCGCACTGCCGGTGGCGATACGGTCGCTGTAGGTCAGGTAGACCAGCGTGTTGCGCTTCGCATCGACCACGCGCACCACATGCAGCGACTTGAAAATCAGCGACATGCTCACGGAGAACACATCGGATTGCTGTTTCATCGGACTCGTGAAGTGAATCGCGCCGACTTGCCGGCAGGCGATCGACGCCTCGGTCGGATCTTCGGCGATGCCGAGCGTGCCCTTGATGCCGCCGGTACGAGCCCGCGACACATAGCAGGTCACGCCTTGCACAAGCGGATCGTCATAGGCTTCGACGACCACGCGGTCGGAACCCGTCAAGTGGAAGTTGGTATTGACGCTGCCGACCTCTTCGCTGTGTGCGAGCGGCAGTAACAGGGCCCAGACGGTGACCGCGAGCGAGACACGCAATAAGGTGGATTTCATCGGATTGCCGGGAATGAGGGCAAGGTTGGGCGCGAGCGTTTAACACAGGAAGCGCGCGGAGAAACATCATCGTATAACGGTGTGCCGGTCAGAGGGCGAGGGCAAACGTCATAGACCGTTCGCCGGGCTTGCATCTGAACTGCGCGAGTGACTGTTTTCCGCAGGACGCGATCCGGCGAATCAAAACAAAAAGGCCCGCACGGATGCGGGCCTTCGAAATTTTGGCTCCTCGACCTGGGCTCGAACCAGGGACCTACGGATTAACAGTCCGGCGCTCTACCGACTGAGCTATCGAGGAACAGCAGTACAACTTGATCTACATAAAAAAGCCCGTCTTGGTTAACGGGCTTTTGCAATTCTTGGCTCCTCGACCTGGGCTCGAACCAGGGACCTACGGATTAACAGTCCGGCGCTCTACCGACTGAGCTATCGAGGAACAGAACAACAACAGCAGAGAAGCGAAATTGTAGGAGTAGCTTAAGCGCCTGTCAATACCCTGCGTTCATCTCGATTTGATTCGAATGCCACGGCGGGTGACGGCCGCGCAGGCTCAGCGTGCGAGCAGAGCCAGCTTTTCCTTCACGTCCTTGAATTCCTCGGCTTCCGGCAGCGGCGCCTTGGTCTTGGTGATGCTCGGCCAGTTCTTCGCCAGATCGGCATTCAGCTCGATGAAGTTCTGCTGGTCGCCCGGCACGTCTTCTTCGGCATAAATGGCGTTCACCGGGCATTCGGCCACGCACACAGCGCAGTCGATGCATTCATCGGGGTCGATCGCGAGGAAGTTGGGACCTTCGCGAAAGCAGTCCACCGGGCACACATCGACGCAGTCGGTATAGCGGCACTTGATGCAGCTTTCGGTCACAACGTGAGTCATTCAGGCAGCTCCTGCATGCGGAATCAGGGAAGGCGGAAACGCCAAAAGCGCTATTGTATCGTAACGTCAAGAGGCGCATGCGGCATCGGGCAGACGGTTTTATATGTTTTCGTGATTAGTTTATGACATCCGGCGCGACGGCCCACCGGTGCGCTGAATCCGGGCGCATTCGGGTAACATGCGTCAGTTCGGTGCGCACGGGGCGCGCCGCACGCGCGTGGGTTGAGTCAGGCCTTTTCGTTTTCCTGCAGTCCAGTTCGCACGATCATGATTATTACTTCGCTGCTCGACACCGATCTGTACAAGTTCACGATGATGCAAGTGGTGTTGCATCACTTTCCCGCGGCGAATGTCGAGTATCGGTTCCGCTGCCGCACGCCGAATGTCGATCTCGTGCCGTATATCGGCGAAATTCGCGATGAAGTGCGCAAGCTCTGCGAGCTGCGCTTTACCGACGGCGAGCTCGATTATCTGCGGCGGATGCGCTTTATCAAGGGCGACTTCATCGAGTTTCTCGCGCTGTTTCATCTGAACGAGAAATACATTTCGATCCTGCCTTCGCCGAAGGGCAATGGCGAGATCGACATCGAGATCAAAGGGCCGTGGCTGCACACGATCCTGTTCGAGATCCCGATGCTCGCGATCGTCAACGAGGTTTATTTCCGCAACACCCAGCAGACACCGGACTACAGCGAAGGGCGCGGGCGTCTCGTCGACAAGATGAAGCTGCTCGGCGCGCGTCCGGAATTCGCCGACTGCAAGATCGCGGACTACGGCACGCGCCGCCGCTTCTCGAAGCAGTGGCACGAGGAGGTGATCCTCACGCTGAAAGACGGCCTCCTCGAACAGTTCGCCGGCACCAGCAATGTCTTCTACGCGATGAAGCACAGCCTCACGCCGCTCGGCACCATGGCGCATGAATACCTGCAGGCGTGCCAGGCGCTCGGTCCGCGTTTGCGCGATTCGCAGACCTTCGGCTTCGAAATGTGGGCGAAGGAATATCGCGGCGACCTGGGTATTGCGCTGTCCGACGTGTACGGCATGCAGGCATTTCTGCGCGACTTCGACATGTACTTCTGCAAGCTGTTCGACGGCGCGCGTCACGATTCCGGCGATCCGTTCGACTGGGGCGAGCGCTTGCTCAAGCACTATGAAGCGAACCGCTGCGACCCGCGCACCAAGATCCTCGTGTTCTCGGACGCGCTCGACATTCCGAAGGTGCTGCAACTGTACGAGCGTTTTCGCGGCCGCTGCAAGCTGGCGTTCGGCGTGGGCACCAATCTGACCAACGACCTCGGTTATAACCCGTTGCAGATCGTCATCAAGATGGTTCGCTGCAATGGTCAGCCGGTGGCGAAACTCTCGGATTCGCCCGGCAAGAACATGTGCGACGACAAGGCGTATCTCGCGTATCTGCGCCAGGTGTTCGGCATCGCGCAACCCGAAGAAGAAGCTGGCAAGTAGGTAGAACATACGTCCCGCGCGCGGCAATCGGCCGTTCGGCCAGAGTGTTCGCATGCAGGGCGGCCGGTATAATCCTCGCCATTCGCACGGCTGTCGACACGAGGATTTCGCATATGGATACATCGATTGCCCGCCGCAACATCCTGGCGCGCATCCGCGCGGCGCAAGGGCGCGAACCCGAGCCGGCCGCTTCCGAGCGCGAGGCCGTTGCGGACTACCTGGCGCGCCATCCTGCCGGCCCGCGTCCGGAGATGCCGGCCGATCTGACAGGGCGCTTCGTCGAAGAAGCGCAGAAGATGGCGACCACTGTCGACACCGTCGAAACACTGAGCGACGTGCCTGCCGCCGCACATCGCTACCTCACGCAACAGGCGTTGCCCACCCAGGCGATTGCATGGCAAACGCTGCAAGATCTGCAATGGGCCGAAGCCGGTCTCACCGTCGAATTTCGCAAGCCTGAAGACGGCGACGTGGTCGGTCTCACCGGCTGCTTCTGCGCCACTGCCGAGACCGGCACGCTGGTGCTGTTGTCCGGCCCGCAAACCTATGCGTCGGCTGGTTTGCTGCCCGAAACGCACATTGCGATCGTGCCGGCTTCGCGAATCGTCGCCGGGCATGAAGAGGCGTTCAACCTGATTCGCAGCGAGTGCGGCGAATTCCCGCGTGCGGTCAATTTCGTCTCCGGGCCGTCGCGCACCGGCGATATCGAACAGACAATCGTGCTTGGCGCGCACGGGCCTTACCGGGTGCATGCGATCGTCGTACGTGGCGCCTGAGCGGGGCGAGCGGCGGCGTCTCACGCCTCACTGGCGTTGCATGTGCACGGCCGGCATCAATCACGGCTGGCATCGATAACAAGGACTGGCAGATATGAAAGGACATGCCGTGTCGGCGAGCATGGCGCTCGCCGCTGCGCTGGCGCTGGCGGGGTGGCCTCGACTGGCGTCGGCGGCTACGCTCGACGGCGCGACGCTATCGGCGCTGTGGGCTGTGCCGTTTGCCGGCGTGCTGCTGTCGATCGCGGCGTTTCCGTTGATCGCGCCGGCCTTCTGGCATCACCATTTCGGCAAGATCGCGGCGGCGTGGGCGCTGGTATTTCTGGTGCCGTTTGCACTGACATTCGGCGCGGGCGCCGCGTTCAGCACGCTGGTGCACGCGCTCCTCGAGGAATATTTGCCGTTCATCGTGATGCTGAGCGCGCTCTATACGGTAGCGGGAGGTATCTGCGTGCGCGGCAATCTGCATGGCACGCCGCGTTTGAACACGGCGATTCTCACGCTCGGCACGGTGCTCGCGAGCATCATGGGCACAACCGGTGCGGCGATGCTGCTGATCCGCCCGTTGCTGCGCGCCAACGACAACCGCAAGCACGTCGTGCATGTGGTGGTGTTCTTCATCTTTCTGGTGGCGAACGCGGGCGGCTCGCTCTCGCCGCTCGGCGACCCGCCGCTCTTTCTCGGCTTCCTGCAAGGCGTCGGCTTTTTCTGGACCACCACGCATCTGGCGCTACCGATGCTGTTCGTCTGCTGCGTGCTGCTCGCGGCGTTCTACGCGCTCGACTCGTATTACTTTCACCATCGCGAGGAAGAGCGCTCGCGCTTTCTCGATCCGACGCCGGATTCGCCGCCTCTCGGCATCGACGGCAAGATCAATTTCCTGTTTCTCGCCGCAGTGATCGCGCTGGTGCTGATGAGCGGACTCTGGAAACCGGGCATCGTATTCGACGTGTTCGGCACGCACATTGCCTTGCAGAATGCCGTGCGCGATGTCGCGCTGATCGGGCTCACGTTGCTCTCGCTGGTGTCGACACCGCGTGCGGCGCGCGCCGGCAATGATTTCAACTGGGCGCCGATCGAAGAGGTCGCCAAACTGTTCGCGGGCATCTTCGTGACGATCGCGCCGGTCATCGCGATTTTGCGCGCCGGCGAGGCGGGCGCGTTCGCCGGCATCGTCCATCTGGTCAACGACGCCGCCGGCCAGCCGCACGACACGATGTACTTCTGGGCGACCGGCCTGCTATCGTCGTTTCTCGACAATGCGCCGACCTACCTGGTGTTCTTCAACCTGGCCGGCGGCGACGCGCAGACACTGATGACCGCCGGCGCCACGACGCTCTCGGCGATTTCGGCCGGCGCGGTGTTCATGGGCGCGAACAGCTATATCGGCAATGCGCCGAACTTCATGGTGAAAGCGATTGCGGAATCGCGCGGCGTTCGCATGCCGGGCTTTTTTGCGTATCTTGGCTGGTCTGGTGCGGTGTTGATACCGCTCTTTCTCGTCACCGGCTGGCTGTTTTTTTGACGCTGACTTTGACGCCGAGGCAATCGAACTCGACGCGCTATACGGAGAATTGCAATGCAGAAGATCCTCGTCGCCCGGCCGATCTTTCCTGATGTGATCGAACGGCTCAAGCAGTATTTCGACGTCGACTGGAACCAGGGCGAGGTGCTGTCCGCACAAGAGTTGACGCGCCGTCTCGCGGATAAAGACGGCGCGCTGACCGCGGGCGATCCGGTCGGCCCGGCTGTGCTCGCGGCGGCGCCGCGTCTGCGGGTGGTGTCGAACATGGCGGTGGGCTACAACAACTTCGACATGGCTGCGTTCAACGCGGCGAACGTGCTCGGCACCAATACTCCCGACGTGCTGAACGAATCGACCGCCGACTTCGGCTGGGCGCTGATGATGGCGGCAGCACGCCGCATCGCCGAATCGGAGCATTGGCTGCGCGCGGGCCAATGGCGGAAGTGGACGTACGACGGTTTTCTCGGCACGGATCTGTACGGCTCGACGCTCGGCGTGCTCGGCATGGGCCGGATCGGCCAGGCGCTGGCACGGCGGGCGAAAGGCTTCAACATGCAGGTGATCTATCACAACCGTTCGCGTGTCGCGCCGGAGATCGAAGCGGAGCTGAACGCGCAATACGTGTCCAAACAGGATCTGTTGCGGCGCGCCGATCACGTGGTGCTCGTCTTGCCGTACACCAAGGAAAACCATCACACGATCGGCGCGGCCGAACTCGCGCAGATGAAGCCGACCGCGACGCTCACCAACATCGCGCGCGGCGGCATCGTCGACGACGCGGCGCTCGTCGAGGCGCTACGCACCGGGAAGATCGCTGCCGCCGGTCTCGATGTCTTTGAAGGCGAGCCGAATCTGAATCCCGCTTTGCTGACGGTGCCGAATGTCGTGCTGACGCCGCATATTGCCAGTGCGACCGAAGCGACGCGCCGCGCCATGGCGAACCTCGCCGCCGACAACCTGATTGCGGCGCTGGGCAAGGGGCCGCGCGCGGGACGTCCGCCGAATCCGATCAACCCCGAGGTGATCGGCAAGGCGCGTTCATGACAATGATTCTGGTGGCGGCCGTGGCAGTGCTGGCGGTCGCATTGGTCATCGCGTTGGCGTTGCTGATGCGCGGCAATAGCCGCGCCGACGATAGCGAGCAGTTCGAGATGCTCGGCGAGCGCATCGACGCCGCTGCGGCGGCCCAGTCGCTTGCCTACGAGCGGCTCGAACGGCAACTGCGCAATGACATTACCGAGACGGCGCGCGTGTCGCGTACCGAGTTGAGCAGCGGCTTTGCGCATTTTCAACAAACGCTGGCCTCGCAGTTCAGCAGTATGACGACGGTGCAAGGCGGCAAGATCGACGGCTTCGCGCAGCAGCTCGACGCGGTCCGGCACAGCCTGCAACAGCAGGCACAACAGGCGCGCGACGAGCAAGGCCGAACGCTCAAGCAGTTCGGCGAAACACTGAGCTTGCAGCTCGGACAGCTCACCGAGGCGAACGATCGCCGCTTTGCGGAAGTGCGCGCGACCATCGAGCAGCGGCTGAAAGACATCGAGGCGAACAATTCGACCAAGCTCGAAGAGATGCGCCGCACCGTCGACGAAAAGCTGCATGCAACGCTCGAACAGCGCCTTGGCGAATCGTTCAAGCTGGTGTCCGACCGGCTCGAGCAGGTGCATCGCGGCCTGGGCGAAATGCAGTCGCTGGCCGCCGGCGTCGGCGATCTGAAGAAGGTGCTGACCAACGTCAAGACGCGCGGCACTTGGGGCGAGGTGCAGCTCGAAGCGTTGCTCGAACAGCTGCTGACCGCGGACCAATACGCGAAGAACGTCGCGACCGTGCCGAAGAGCGCCGAGCGCGTCGAATTCGCGATCAAGCTGCCTGGCCGCATGGACCCGGGCGGCACGGCCACGCCGGTCTGGTTGCCGATCGACGCCAAGTTCCCGCGCGAAGACTACGAGCGTCTGATCGAAGCGCAGGAGCGCGCCGATCCGGCCGCGGTGGAGGAGGCGTCGCGCGCGCTCGAAGCGCGGATTCGCGCCGAGGCGCGCACGATTGCGGAGAAGTATGTGTCGCCGCCGCATACCACCGATTTCGCGCTGCTGTTTCTGCCGACCGAGGGCCTTTACGCCGAAATCCTGCGGCGACCCGGGCTGACGGATCTGCTGCAACGCGACTATCGCGTGACGATTGCCGGCCCGACCACACTCACCGCGTTGCTCAACAGTTTGCAGATGGGTTTCCGCACGCTGGCGATCGAGAAGCGTTCGAGCGAGGTGTGGCAAGTGCTCGGCGCGGTGAAGACGGAGTTTGGCAAATTCGGCGACGTGCTGGCCAAGACCAAGGCGCAACTGGAAACCGTCACGCGTTCGATCGAAGCCGCGCAAACGCGCACCCGTGTGCTGGACCGCAAGCTGCGCGACGTCGAGGCGTTGCCGGGTGAGGAGGCGAGCGGGGTGCTCGGCGATGCGCTCTCGGGCGCGGATCCTGACGAGCAGTAGCGCGGCCTGGTTCTGTGGCTTGGTTCGGTTGCTTAGCGCGGTTGCTTAGTTCGAGCCGGCGCTGTTGCCTGCCGCAGAGGCCGCGGCCAATTGTTCGAGCGCATCGCCCGTCAGACGCACGATGCGCCAATCCGGCATCACCGTCGCGCCCATCTTCTCGTAGAAGCCGATGGCTTGCTGGTTCCAGTCGAGCACAGTCCATTCAAAGCGCCCGCACTGCCGCTCGACTGCCAGCGCCGCCAGCCGGGCAAGCAGCGCCGTGCCGAGGCCGCTGCCGCGCTGACTCGGTTGCACGTAGACGTCCTCGAGATACAGCCCGCGTTTGCCGACGAAACTCGAGTAATTGTGGAAGAACAGTGCATAGCCGACGATGCGGCCTTCGTCTTCCGCAACCAGCGCTTCGATCGACGGCCGCGCGCCGAACAGCGCATCGCGCAGACCGTCTTCGGTCGCGACAAATACATGCGTGAGGCTTTCGAATTCGGCCAGCTCGTACGTCAGGGCGAAGATCGCGCCGGTGTCCGCGGGCGTCGCGGCGCGGATCGTCGCGGTCATTACGCTTCTTCCGGCGCGTCGGTCAGCTGGATTTCGATGCCGCCGAAGCGCGACGCGACCCAGTTGTACGCGTGGCACGCAATCCACAGCAGGACGAAGCCGAGGATCGCGTTCAGCAGCAGCGCGCTGAACACCGTGCTCAGTTCGACCGAACCATAGCGCACGAACGCGACCAGCACGCCAAGCAGCACGATCGGCACCGAGAACGTCAGGTAGACGAGGATGAGCGCTTTGGCCGTCTGTCCCGGCGCAATGAACGAGATCTGTTTTTTCATGTAAGTCAAACCCGTATGTCGTAGTCGTGATGGGGTAATGCGGAAAATGCGACGGAAAGTGCGCTGCAAATCAGGGGTCAGATAAGACCATCGAACAGCATGATATCGACCCGTTCGCCCTCGGCAATATCGGCTTCATCGTGCCCGAGTACGATGAAACAATTCGCTTCGCTCATCGAGCTCAGCACGCCGGAGCTTTGCGAGCCGGTTGGCGTGACGTGCCATTGACCGTTCGTGTCCCGTTCGGCTACGCCGCGCTGGTATTCGGTGCGGCCGGCGCGCTTGCGGATGGCCCGGCGGCTCGCCGCATGCAGGACCGGCAGCGCTTGCGGCGTCGCGCCGGACATTCGCAGCAGTGCCTCGCGCACGATTTGATAGAACGTCACCATGACGGCGACCGGATTGCCCGGCAAGCCGAAGAATAGCGCAGGCAGCCCGAGGCCCGGATGTTCGCCCGACCAGATGCGGCCGAAAGCGAGCGGCCGGCCCGGACGCATGGCCAGGCTCCAGAAGGCGACGTCGCCGAATGTCTGCAGCAATTGCCTCGTGAAATCCGCTTCGCCGACCGAGACGCCGCCGGAAGTCAGCACCACGTCCGCGCTGGCAGCGGCGCTGCGCAAGGCGGCCTCGAGCGCGGCGGGCTGATCGCGCACCACGCCCAGATCGAGCGTGTCCACGTTCAGGCGCCGGAGCATCGCAATCAGCGTGTAGCGATTGCTGTCGTACACCGAGCCTGGGTCGAGCGGCTCGCCGAGCGAACGTAATTCGTCTCCGGTCGAGAAGAAGGCGACGCGCAAGCGCCGCCGCACGCTGACTTCGCCGATGCCGAGCGACGCCAGCAAGCCGAGATCCGAGGCGCGCACGATCCGGCCGGCGCGCAACGCCGCATGGCCGCGCGCCAGGTCTTCGCCGGCCAGGCGCCGGTTGGCGCCCGGCAGCACGGCGTTGGCCGCGAAACGGATAGTCGTGGCGTCGCCGCTGCGCTCGACGAGTTCTTGCGGCACGACCGTGTCGCAATCGGCCGGCATGGAGGCGCCTGTCATCACGCGCACGCATTGCGTCACTTCGACGCGGCCCGCAAACGGATGGCCCGCCAGCGCCTTGCCGGCGATGGTCAGGTCGACCGTGGACGCGCCAGTTGCCAGCGCCGCGCGGTTGAACGCGTAGCCGTCCATGGCCGAGTTGTCGTGGGAGGGGACGTCGATCGGTGACACGATGTCGGCTGCCAGCACACGGTCGAGCGCGTCGCGCAGCGGCACGCGTTCGATTGCCGTGACCGGCGCGGCCCATTCGCGGACGATCGCCTGGGCGGCCGAAACAGGGAGCGCGTGAGGATCGTACTGCGCGACGCAGCGGGAAAATTCGTTAAGCGTGGTCATGAAGAGCTAGACGTCGCGACCGGAGGCGGGACCGGTATTTGCCGTGGGGCCGGAGCGGGATTTCAACCGGGGCCTCAACAACGGTCGAGGTCGGCGAGTTCTTGTAACGAATTGATATTGTAAAACGCGCGCTCGTCGGTAAAGGCGACTTCCACCGTCTTGTGGCGCGCGTACCACGCGCGAACCTTGCGTTCACCGGCGGCCAGAAAGGCCGCCAGGTCGTCGGCCAGACTCGTGCGCAGCAACGCGAACACCGGATGGAGCGAGACGTTGCCCTGCGCGTCGGCGGTGGTGACTGTGGCGAGGTCGGCCTGGTTCGAGTCCAGCGCGTGCGCGAGGCGGACGGCGAGGTCGGCGGGCAGTCCAGGTGTGTCGCACGGTGCGCTCAGAACGTACGCGGTGTCGGCCGCGCGCAGCCCGGCGAGCAAGCCTGCCAGAGGTCCCGGAAAGCCGGGCAGGGTATCGGCGACGACCTTGGCGTTGAACGGGGCGCCGAGTGTGGTGTAGACGTCGGCATGACGGTTGGCGCTGATGACGAGGGCGCCTGTTTGCGGCGCGATCCGCTTCAGGACGTGGGAAGCGAGCGGCTCGCCGTGCAGCATTTGCAAGCCTTTGTCGACGCCGCCCATACGCATGCCGCGCCCGCCCGCAAGGACCAGACCGGTGATGTGCTCGCGCGCTGGACTCATGCGCCTGGCCGCTCAGCCGCCGATGTACGACATTTCGACACGGCGGGCATCCTGCGCATGGGCTTGCGCCATGTTACTGCCGCGCAATTGCGAATAGCGATCGGTGCGCGCCTGCCAGATTTCGGCGACCGCGGTGGCGATCTCCGCGTCGTTCGCGCCGCCGCGCAGCAGGGCGCGCAGATCATGACCCGACGACGCGAACAGGCACAGATACAGCTTGCCCTCGGTCGACAGCCGCGCCCGCGTGCAACTGCCGCAAAAGGCACGCGTGACGCTCGAAATCACGCCGATTTCTCCGCCGCCGTCCACGTAACCCCAGCGCTGCGCGGTCTCGCCGGCGCTATGCGCTTCGAGCGGCACGAGCGGGAAATGCTCGGCGATGCGCGTCACCACATCGGCGGACGGCAGCACTTCAGTCATGTTCCAGCCGTTCGAGGTGCCGACGTCCATGTATTCGATAAAGCGCAATACCGCGCCCGAGCCTTTGAAATGGCGCGCCATCGGCACGATTTCGCTGTCGTTGGTGCCGCGCTTGACCACCATGTTGACCTTGATCGGCGCGAGTCCGGCTGCCTGGGCCGCGGCGATACCGTCCAGCACTTCGCCGACAGCGAAGTCGGCGTCGTTCATGCGGCGGAACAGGGTGTCATCCAGCGCGTCGAGGCTGACCGTAACGCGGTTCAAACCCGCGTCTTTCAGGCTGCGCGCCTTGCGTTCCAGCAGCGAGCCGTTGGTGGTCAGCGTCAGATCGAGCGGGCGGCCTTGCGGCGTGGTCAGTTGTGCGAGCCGCTCGATCAGGAATTCCAGATTCTTGCGCAGCAGCGGTTCACCGCCCGTCAGACGGATTTTCTCGACGCCGTGTGCGACGAAGAGCCGCGCCAACCGCTCGATTTCCTCGAAGCTCAATAGCGCGCTATGCGGCAAAAAGGCGTAGTCCTTGTCGAACACCGCGCGCGGCATGCAGTAGACGCAGCGGAAGTTGCAGCGATCCGTCACCGAGATGCGCAGGTCGCGCAGCGGGCGCGCCAGCGTGTCGTGCAGCACACCGCTGGGCGCTTGCACGGCGCCGGAGATGATCGGCACCGCGCTGAGATCGGCAACAGGGATAATGCGTCGGGACATGAATTGCTTCGATCGGGCTTGGACTGGAACCTGGATCTTCATTCTAGCGGAAATGCATTGCGCCGCCGCCGCGCCTCGCCGCTCTCCGGGTATACCGGGGCGGACATGAGGTCTCCAATGCCAACACCCAGAACACGGTATTCCTGCCCCATAAAAAAAGCCCGCCGGTGAGGGCGGGCTTCTTGCATGGCGACGGGCAGCTTACTGCGGATGCTTGCCCGTTTCCACCTGTTGCATCGGCGCGCTGTCGAGCGGCGGCAACGGTTTGCGTTCACGCACGACGCGAGCCGGCTTGACGGTTTGCGCAGCAGCTTCCTGCGCGGCCCGCAGCTTGTTGACGTCGGTGTTCACCCAGACGAGGCCGGCCTGCTCCAGCACCGGTTGCAGGGATTCCGCGGACGCGTAGCCAGGGCGCGGCGCTTGCGGCGCAGCGGCGGCAGGCACCGGCTCGACGACTGCCGGTTCTACGTGTTCGGCTACCGGCGCAACGGCTGCCACGACCGGCTGCGGCTCGGCGATCTCGGCTTGCGGCGCCGGCTGAACTGCCGGTACTTCGACCACGGGGGCCGGAGCCTCGACCGGAGCCGGTGCGGCCTGAGCTTCGACGACCGGAGCGGCGAGCGGGGCTTCAACTTGGGCTTCAACCGGTGCTCCAACGTGAGCCACCGGTTCGGCCAGCGAAACGGTCTCGCTGACAGCCGGCGCAGCCTGCACGGTTTCGACCGGCGCGGCAGCGGCATGCACCACAGGCTCGATTACAGCCGATGCTGCCGGCGTTGCTTCGCCCGGCACAGCCGTTTCCGTTTTGACAGCGTTCTCGACGGCCAAAGCCGGCGTTTCGGTTGCAGCGTGCAGTTCGGTGACCACAGCGGTTTCAGTCGCAACAGCTGCCACCGCCACTTCCACCGGCGTCACTGGTTTCGCTTCAGTGGCCTCGGCCTTGTGCTCGACCGGCTGGTGCGGCGCACGCACCGGTGCTTCGTCGGCGATGTTGTCGCCTTCGGCTTCCGCGACGTCCGCAGCCAGATTGCTGTTCACGCCTTCTTCCTCACGCTCGCGACGGCCACCGCGCCGTCCGCGACGGCGGCGACGGCGCTCTTCACCGTCGCGCGCCACTGCTTCCTGATCGACCGGCACACCGTTTTCGCCCAACGCAGCCTGGTTTTGCGCCAGTTCTTCCGCTTGCGCTTCATTTTGCGTCAACGCATCTGCGGCTTCCGGTTGCTGCTTGCGACGCTCGCCGCGTTCAGCGCGCTCGCCACGTTCACGGCGTTCGCCGCGTTCCTGACGCTCGCCCCGCTCGGCGCGCGCTGCGCCTTCCACGGTTTCAGCACGCTCATTGCCACGATTGTCACGGCCCTCGCGAACTTCGCGCGGCTCACGGCCCTCGCGCGGTTCGCGGCCTTCACGTGCTTCGCGCGGTTCGCGATTACCACGCGGTTCACGTGCTTCACGGCCCTCGCGTGCTTCGCGACTTTCACGCGGTTCGCGTTCTTCGCGACGCTGCGACGGCTGCTGCCCTTGAGCCTGACGGCCACCCGTGGCGCCTTCGCCACGGCCCGCTGCATCGCGGCCGGTTGCGCCGCCACGGCGATTGCGGTTGCGATCGCCGCCGCGTTCGCCGGTGCGCTCAGCGCGCTCCGTGCGTTCGCCGCGTTGCGGGCGCGCCTGCTTTTCGGTCGTAGCCGGTGCGACAGGCGCCGGTGCTGCCGGCTGCATGCCGAACAGATTCTTCAACCAGCCGATGAAGCCGCCGCCAGCCGACGTAACTGCCACCGGAGCCGGGGTTGCCGCCGGACGAACCGGTGCGCTCGGCGCCGGCTTCTCGGGCGTGATGCCCTTGACCGCCGCTTCCTGCTTCGGCTTCACTTCCTCGGTGCGCTTGCTGTAGCCGGTCTCCGATTCCAGTTCGCGAGCCGCTTCTTCGGCCATTTTCCACGAAGCGCGCGGATCGTCGAGGCGCGCGTCGTCGTGACGCAGACGCTCTAGCTTGTAGTGCGGCGTGTCGAGGTGCTTGTTCGGGATCAGGACGACATTGACCTTGAATCGCGATTCGATCTTGTTGATTTCGGCGCGCTTCTCGTTCAACAGGAAGGCGGTCACTTCGACCGGCACCTGGCAATGGATTGCCGCGGTGTTTTCCTTCATCGCTTCTTCCTGAATGATCCGCAGCACTTGCAGCGCGGACGATTCGGTGTCGCGGATGTGGCCCGTGCCGTTACAGCGCGGGCAGGTCACGTGGCTGCCTTCCGACAGAGCCGGACGCAGACGTTGACGCGACAGTTCCATCAGGCCGAAGCGCGAGATCTTGCCCATCTGGACGCGTGCACGGTCGTGCTTCAGCGCGTCTTTCAGGCGCTGTTCGACTTCGCGCTGGCTCTTGGCCGATTCCATATCGATGAAGTCGATCACGATCAGGCCGCCCAGGTCGCGCAGACGCAACTGACGGGCCACTTCGTCCGCGGCTTCGAGGTTGGTGCGCGCGGCGGTTTCCTCGATGTCGGCGCCCTTGGTGGCGCGCGCCGAGTTCACGTCGATCGCGACCAGCGCTTCCGTGTGGTCGATCACGATGGCGCCGCCCGACGGCAGCGGCACCGTGCGCGAGTAGGCGGTTTCGATCTGGTGTTCGATCTGGAAGCGCGAGAAGAGCGGCACGTCGTCGTGGTAGCGCTTCACCTTGCTGACGTTGTCCGGCATCACGATGTCCATGAAGGCGCGGGCCTGGTCATGGATTTCAGTGGTGTCGATCAGGATTTCGCCGATATCCGGCTGGAAATAGTCGCGAATCGCGCGAATCACCAGGCTCGATTCGAGATAAATCAGCATCGGCTGGCCGGCCGAGCCGCTTTGCGACGCGGCTTCGATCGCGCGCCACAGTTGCATCAGGTAGTTCAGGTCCCACTGCAGTTCTTCGGCGGAACGGCCGATGCCGGCCGTGCGCGCGATGATGCTCATGCCTTCCGGCAATTGCAGCTGCGCCATGGTTTCGCGCAGTTCCTGACGGTCGTCGCCTTCGATCCGGCGCGACACGCCGCCGCCGCGCGGGTTGTTCGGCATCAGGACCAGGTACCGGCCGGCGAGCGAGATGAAGGTGGTGAGGGCCGCGCCCTTGTTGCCGCGCTCTTCCTTTTCGACCTGAACGATCAGTTCCTGACCTTCTTTCAGGGCGTCCTGGATGCGCGCGGAGCGCATGTCGACGCCGTCGCGGAAATACTGGCGGGCGACTTCCTTGAACGGCAGAAAACCGTGGCGGTCTTCGCCGTAGTTGACGAAACAGGCTTCGAGCGAGGGCTCGATGCGGGTAATGATGCCCTTGTAAATATTGCCTTTGCGCTGTTCGCGCCCGGCGGTTTCGATGTCGATATCGATGAGTTTTTGCCCATCGACGATGGCGACGCGCAGTTCTTCCTGCTGCGTCGCATTAAACAACATGCGTTTCATTGAACGGCTCCAGAGCGGCTTTGCTCGGCCCCTGGCTGCGCGATTGTCAGTCGCGAGAGCGTAGAGGGCAGCGGCATGCCGCGCTTTATTGTGTTTTCACAAGCACGCTGGAGCGGGAAAATTGGCGGGAGAATTGCCTGAGAGGGCCCGGTCCGGTCAAAAGGACACGGTGCCGCAGGGCACATGCGAACACGGCTTCAAATAACGACCCGACACGCCGCGGGTTCTGCCGGCCGACCTTCATTCGCCTTCATCCACTCGCGCCGGTGCGCCAACTGGGCGCGTGACCGGAGGGTCGAAGGCTGTGGTCATGCCGCAGCGGGAAGTTCGCGCAAGGGGCGCGTCTTTTCTCGCCGGGGGTGTCTCGCCTCATTTTGACGTCGCCATGTCTTGTACTTTCTACAAGACGCCTTGGGCGCACGCCGTATTTTCGCAACCGGCAGCTTCGTACAACAGGCGTCAGACCGCCCGATACCGAAGCTGAAAGCTAAATTCTTTTTTACCAAAATTCCGTTACCGTCGAAGCCGACCTTGACCGAACGCGCCTGTGGGCGCCGTCCCTGCCGGGCACTGACTTCGTGCGTGCAACTTGTTGCATCTCATTTTCAGGGTGAGCAACCAGACCCCGGCGCAAGTAAAATAACGGTTTATCGCTTGCACCTGCGCAATCCGCCCGAATTCCGGACACTGCGCCGGCCGCCGCAGACTGCTGGGCAAATTATATTCAGAATGAAAGAGTTAGGCAAAATATCCCAGAAATCGGTCGCAAGTGATCAGGTCTCGATCATTGAGATCGATGACAGTGCGGCCGGACAGCGCATTGATAACTTCCTGTTGCGCGTCTGTAAGGGCGTAC
This sequence comes from Paraburkholderia lacunae, assembly GCF_003353175.1. GTDB lineage: Bacteria > Pseudomonadota > Gammaproteobacteria > Burkholderiales > Burkholderiaceae > Paraburkholderia > Paraburkholderia lacunae. The sequence goes on from NZ_QHKS01000011.1 coordinate 76,386, forward strand.
CGAAAAGCCATATTTACCGCATCCTGCGAAGCGGGGAAGTACGCGTAAATAAGGGTCGGGTCGATGCGCAGCATCGTCTCGAGCTTGGCGATCTAGTGCGCGTGCCGCCAATCCGCGTCGCTCAACCGAACGAGGCGATTGCCCAGGCGCCGGTGCCGACCGCCCATTTCAAGATCATTTTTGAAGACGAGCACCTGCTCGTCATCGACAAACCGGCCGGCGTGGCGGTCCACGGCGGCAGCGGCGTCGCGTTCGGCGTCATCGAGCAGATGCGGGAAGCGCGGCCGCAGGCGAAATTCCTCGAATTGGTGCATCGGCTCGACCGCGAGACCTCCGGCATCCTGATGCTCGCCAAGAAGCGCGCCGCGCTGGTCAATCTGCATGAGCAGATCCGCGAGAACAAGATGGATAAGCGCTACTATGCGTGCGTCCACGGCGAATGGGCCAGTGACTGGGGCCGCCGCCGCGCGGTCAAGGAACCGCTGCACAAGTATCTGACCGCGGACGGCGAACGCCGCGTGCGCGTGCAGCCGGATGGCCTTGCGTCGCATACGATATTCAACCTGATCGACCGCTGGCCGGAGTACGCGCTGCTCGAGGCGGAACTGAAGACCGGTCGCACGCATCAGATTCGCGTCCATTTGCAGCATCTGGAACTGCCGATCGTCGGCGACGCCAAATATGGTGACTTCGCGCTGAATAAAGCTTTGGCGCGCGCCAACGCGAAGCCTGGCCTGAAGCGTATGTTCCTGCACGCGTACCGGCTCAAGCTGACGCACCCGGCAACCGGCGCGCCGCTGCAGTTCGAGGCGCCGTTGCCGGACGAATGCCGCAGTTTCATCGCGCAGCTCAACGAATTACGAAATGGGTCACACCCGGAGACGACACCGCATGGCTAGAGAGCAATTTGATCTGATCGTCTTCGATTGGGACGGAACGCTGATGGATTCGACCGCGCACATCACGCGCAGCATCCAGGCGGCGTGCCGCGATCTGGGGCTGCCGGTGCCCGCCGACGAGGCCGCCAGTTACGTGATCGGCCTCGGCCTGCGCGATGCGCTGCAAATCGCCGCGCCCACGCTCGATCCGGCCGACTATCCGCGGCTCGCCGAGCGCTACCGTTTCCACTATTTAGTCAAGGATCAGACCACCGAGCTGTTCGCCGGCGTACGCGAGATGCTGCAGGAATTGCGCGATCTGGGATATCTGCTGGCGGTGGCAACGGGCAAGAGCCGGGTCGGCCTGAACCGCGCGCTCGACCAGTCGCGCCTGACAAGCCTGTTCGACGGCACCCGCTGCGCGGACGAGACGTTCTCGAAGCCCCATCCGGCCATGCTGCACGAATTGACGCGCGAACTGGGACAGGATCCCGCGCGCACCGTGATGGTCGGCGATACGACGCACGATCTGCAGATGGCGATCAACGCGGGTGTGGCGAGCATCGGCGTGACCTATGGCGCCCACCCAGCCGGTTCGTTGACCGCGCTGTCGCCGAAATTCGTCGCCTCGAGCGTTGGCGCGCTGTGCGGCTGGCTGCGCGAGAACGCATGAGCGCGCAGCCCATGAATGAGCACGTGACTGGGCACCCCGGCGGGGTGGCAGTTGAGCCGGTGCGGATTTGCGCGGCCGAGGATCTGATCGACGGCGGCGTCGGCGTGCGGCGCGCGGCGACGCTGGGCGGCTCGGAGGTAGTGGTGTTTTTCGTTCGTTATGATGGCCGCGCGTATGGCTATCTGAACCGCTGTGCCCACGTGCCGATGGAGCTGGACTGGGCCGAAGGGCAGTTCTTCGAATCCTCCGGTTTATACTTGATGTGCGCCACGCACGGCGCGATTTACGCGCCGGATACAGGCAAATGTGTCGGCGGTCCGTGCCGCGGCGCCAGGTTACGCCCCGTTCAGGTGGACGAGCGGGATACGCCCGAAGGCCGCGCCGTATTCTGGCTTCCCGACGGCGAACTGAGCCCGGCCAGCGCCTGATTTTCCCCTTCGACCTTTCCACTGCAACGCATGTCCGACAATTTGACTCCCGAACCGAAAGAACCGTCCCTGACAGGCCGCCCCCGCACGCCTGCCGACGAGCCGGGCTGGGAGCGCGCCGCGCTCGAGCGCATCGCCCTCGCGGCCATCAACGAACAGCGCGCCGCGCGGCGGTGGAAAATCTTCTTCCGCTTTGTGTTCCTGATCGTATTGCTGCTGGCGGTTTGGATCGCAATCGGTTTTTCCGGCGACAAGGTCGCGGCCACCGGCCGGCATACGGCGATGATCGCGCTTGACGGCGAAATCTCCACCGATACGAACGCGAACGCGGAAGATATCAACACGGCGCTGCGAAGCGCGTTCGACGACTCCGGCACCGTCGGGGTGATCCTGCGTTGCAATAGCCCGGGCGGCAGCCCGGTTCAAGCGGGCATCATCTATAGCGAGATTCACCGTTTGCGGGCCAAATATCCGTCGATCCCGCTGTACGTCGTGGTCGGCGATATGTGCGCGTCGGGTGGCTATTACGCAGCCGCGGCCGCAGACAAGATTTACGTGGACAAGGCGAGCATCGTCGGTTCGATTGGCGTGCTGATGGACAGCTTTGGCTTTACCGGCCTGATGGACAAGCTGGGGGTTCAGCGTCGTTTGCATACATCGGGTGAGAACAAGGGCTTTTTCGATCCGTTCTCGCCGGAAACGCCGAAGATGGACGAACATGCGCAAGACTTGCTCGACCAGATTCACGCGCAGTTCATCGACGCGGTTCGCCAAGGCCGCGGCAAAAGGCTGCACGAAACGCCGGATATGTTCTCCGGCCTGTTCTGGACGGGCCAGAAGAGCGTCGAACTCGGTCTGGCCGACGGTTTCGGCGATGCGAATTACGTCGCGCGCGACATCATCAAGGCGCCGGACATCGTCGATTACACGGTGAAGGAGAGCATTACAGACCGCGTTGCGCGCAAGTTCGGCGCAGCAGTCGGAAGCGGCGCCGTGCATGCGATGGCGCTCGGCGGGAAGTTCAATTTGCGTTGATTGCTCACAAAAAAGCCCCGTGTGGTCATTGCTCGACTGAACTGCACCCCAAATCGGTGGACGGATGTCCAACTTTTGGGCTGCAGTTCAGTCTGAACTGACCCCGCGAGGGGCTTTTTTGTTCTGCGGCGCAGGATCAGGCGGCGAGTATCAGGAAAATCGCCGGCCGCTTATGCAGATCGATGGCCGGTTTCTTCTTCCAGTCGGCCACCGTGCGGCTCGCGATGGTTTCCGTTTCCAGCGTCAGATCCACCGCGACGCACACCAGCGTCGACGGTGCGCAGCTCGCCAGCAACGTGTCGAGCAGTGCGCGATTCCGATAGGGCGTCTCGATGAAAATCTGCGTCTGCCTGGCCTTGCGTGATTGCTGTTCCAGATCACGCAGACGCTTGGCCCGTTCGGTGGCGTCCACCGGCAGATAGCCGTGGAAGGCGAAGCTCTGCCCATTCAGGCCCGAAGCCATCAAGGCCAGCAAAATCGAACTCGGCCCGACAAACGGCACGACTTTGACGCCGCGCTCATGCGCGCGGCGCACCAGCAGGGCGCCCGGATCCGCGACCGCCGGGCAGCCGGCTTCGGATACCAGGCCGGCATCCGTGCCGGCCAGCAAGGGGGCGAGCAGTTTGTCGATCTCGCCGGCCGGCGTGTTGACGTTCAGTTCGCGAATTTCGATTTCCTGGATCGGCCGGTCGGTGCCGACTTTCTTCAGGAACGCACGCGTGGTCTTCGCGTTTTCGCCGATGTAGTAGTGCAGCGACGCCGCACGGGCGCGCACTGGCGCGGGCAGGACGGCGTCGAGCGCGTCGGCGTCGCCTTCGCCTAGCGTATTCGGAATCAGATATAACGTGCCGCTCATTGCGCCCCCAGGAGTGGATAGCCGGCTGCGAGCAGCATGCGCGACAGGGCGATCAGCGGCAGCCCGACCAGCGCGGTCGGATCGTCCGAGTGGATGGCGTCGAGCAGCGCGATGCCGAGGCCTTCGGATTTGGCGCTGCCGGCGACGTCGTACGGCGTTTCGGCATGCAGATAGGCCTCCAGCGCGGCGTCCGGCAGATTGCGGAACAGCACGCGCGTGATGACGCCGACCGATTGCGCCGTGCCCGAGCGGCTGTCGAACAGGCACAGTGCACTATGAAACAGCACTTCGCGGCCGCGCATCGCCTGCAACTGGGCGAGCGCCTTGCCGTGCGTGCCGGGCTTGCCGATTTGCAGGCCGTCGTAGGTGGCGACCTGATCGGAGCCGATCACGAGCACGGCTTCGCCGGCGCCGAGGCTGGCGGCCGCTGCGCGGGCTTTCGCTTCGGCGAGCCGCAGCGCGGTCACTTCCGGCGTTTCGCCCGCGAGCGGCGTTTCGTCGATGGCCGGTACGACGACCTCGAATGGAATGCGCAGGCGCTCGAGTAATTCGCGACGATACGGCGAACTCGACGCCAGAATCAGGCGTGGCGGGCGATTGGGGGAATCTGGCATGGTCAACCAACGGCTAGGGAGGCGGGGCGTACAGGGTTGTGCGGCGCGCGCACGTGTACGGGCTTAAGTGTTTGACTCGAAAAGACAAAACGGATATGATTTCGGGCTTTTCACCGGTATGCTTGCGCTAAGCGGGCCTTCGTATTGCTATCCATACGGGTTTCGCGGGCCGCTTCGCAAACTGGTTTATCCCCGGCGAAATCCTTGCCGACGCAGGAGCGCACATGACTCAACATCCTGGCAACCCTGCTGGTCTTACCGACCCGCACGAGCTCGATCTGTTCGAATTTGCGCGGAGTGGGCGTCAGGCCGCGGGTGTCGTGCGCGTCTCGCAACTGCCGCGCATGTTAAACGAAGTCCCGGCAGAAGCGCCAGACCGCGATACCGCGTTCACCTGGCAAGCCGAAGGGGCGACGCAGCCGGAATTGCAGGACGACGGCACCGAGGGGCCACAGCCTTATTTGAGGATGGCGGTTCACGGCGCCGCATGGCTCGAATGCCAGCGCTGCATGGCGCCGTATTCGCAGACGTTCAACGTCGATGCAACTTACCGGATCGTCAGCACTGAGGCGGAAGCCGAAGAGTTTCCGCTTGACGAGGATGAAGTCGAAGTGATCGTGGGCTCGCGCCAGTTCGATCTCATCGACTTGATCGAAGAAGAGTTGCTGCTTTCCTTGCCGCTCGTGCCCAAGCACGAGGTCTGTCCGGAAGTGCACGAGAGCCTCGTCTCTGGTGTGGCCGGTGCGGAAGGCGAGGGCGACGAGGCTGCACTGGATGAGGCTGATGAGGGCGGCGAGCCCGAACGGCCCAATCCGTTCGCGGCGCTCGAAAGTCTCAAGCGCGGTGAGCCGGACGACAAGAAGCACTGAACAGTTGCGTGGGAGCGCGATGCGGGCGCATTGGCCATCCGGCCAGTGGCGGAGACCGGATCGGGCTGTGTTAGAATTCGGAAAATTTTTAGGAGTTAGTCATGGCAGTTCAACAAAATAAGAAGTCGCCGTCGAAGCGCGGCATGCACCGTTCGCACGATTTCCTGACGGCAGCGCCGCTGGCTGTGGAACCGAGCACGGGCGAAGTGCATCTGCGTCACCACGTTAGCCCGAACGGCTACTATCGCGGCAAGAAAGTCGTCAAGACGAAGAACGACTAATCGTTTCACTGCGTTGCGCCCCTTGGCGTTTCGCGTGGCGATCGGCTCGCTTGACATTTTCCCGGCTCGGCAAAAAGGCGGCATTCAACTGCCGCTTTTTTGTGTCGATCGCAGTTGGCGCTTTGGCGCCCACTGCGGTCCCATGCAGGGCGCCTGAAATTCGTCGCACTCCATGACAGTAAAGCTCACGATAGATTGCATGGGAGGCGACCACGGCCCGTCCGTGACCGTTCCCGCGGCCGTCAACTTCGTTCGTTCGCATCCTGACGCGCAGTTGCTGCTCGTCGGCATTGAAAGTGCGATTCGTGCGCAATTGAAGAAGTTGAAGGCTCAGGACCTGCCGGCGCTGACCGTCGTACCTGCGACGGAGATCGTCGCCATGGACGATCCGGTCGAAGTCGCGCTGCGCAAGAAAAAAGACTCGTCCATGCGCGTGGCGCTGAACCGCGTCAAGGAAGGCGAGGCACAAGCCTGCATTTCTGCCGGCAACACCGGCGCGCTGATGGCGGTCTCGCGGTATGTGCTGAAAACGCTGTCGGGCATCGAACGCCCGGCCATCGCGTTTGCTCTGCCCAACCCCAATGGCTACACGATGATGCTCGACCTGGGCGCCAACGTCGATTGCGAGCCGCAGCATCTGCTGCAGTTCGCCGAGATGGGGCACGCGCTCGTGTCCGCGCTCGAAGGCCGCGACCGGCCCACCATCGGTCTGCTCAACATCGGCGAAGAGGTCATCAAGGGTAACGACACCATCAAACGTGCCGGCGAACTGCTGCGCGCGAGTACACTTAACTTTCACGGCAACGTTGAAGGCGACGACATTTTCAAGGGCACGGTCGACGTGATCGTCTGCGACGGTTTCGTCGGCAATGTCGCGCTGAAGACGTCGGAAGGCCTCGCGCAGATGCTCTCCAACATCATCAAGGAAGAGTTCGGCCGTTCGTGGCTGACCAAGGTGATGGCGGTGCTCGCCTTGCCGGTATTGATGCGCTTCAAGAAACGCGTCGACCATCGGCAATATAACGGCGCCGCATTGCTCGGCCTGCGCGGACTGGTGATCAAAAGTCACGGTTCGGCGGATGCCTACGCGTTTGAGTGGGCTATCAAACGCGGGTATGATGCCGTCAAAAACGGCGTGCTGGAGCGCCTTGCGCGAGCGATGGAAGAGAACGCGGGTTCTCTCGAACAGGCGGCGCGCGACGCAAGCGGTGCGGGTCACGCAAGCCCGCTCGCAGGCCAGCCGGCCGAGCCCTACGCTGCGCAATCCTCGAAGGCATAATGGCTCAATCGACAATTTATTCCCGCGTGCTGGGCACCGGCAGCTACCTGCCGCCCGCGCGCGTCACCAATCAGGATCTGGCTGAGCGTCTCGCGAAGCAGGGCATCGAGACGAGCGACGAATGGATCATCGCCCGCACGGGCATCCATGCTCGCCACTTCGCTGAACCCGATGTCACCACCAGCGATCTGGCGCTGATCGCGTCACAGCGCGCGATCGAAGCAGCCAATATCGATCCGCAAACCATCGATCTGATCATCGTTGCAACCTCCACGCCGGACTTCGTGTTTCCGAGCACGGCGTGCCTGTTGCAGAACAAGCTCGGCATCAGGAACAACGGCGCGGCGTTCGACGTGCAGGCCGTCTGTTCCGGCTTTGCTTACGCGGTGGCGACAGCGGACAGCTTCATTCGCAGCGGCCAGCATCGCACGGCGCTCGTGATCGGCGCGGAAACCTTCTCGCGTATTCTCGATTTCAACGACCGCACCACCTGCGTGCTGTTCGGCGACGGCGCGGGCGCGGTGATCCTGTCGGCGTCCGAGGAGCCGGGCGTGCTCGCTAGCGCGTTGCATGCCGACGGCAGCTATTCGAACATCCTGTGCACGCCGGGCAACGTGAACGGCGGCGTGATCGCCGGCAGCGCCTTCCTGCATATGGACGGGCAGGCCGTGTTCAAGCTTGCCGTCAACGTGCTCGAAAAGGTCGCGGTCGAAGCGCTCGCAAAGGCCGATCTGGCGGCTGCGCAGATCGACTGGCTAATTCCGCACCAGGCCAATATCCGCATCATGCAGAGCACCTGCCGCAAGCTCGGCTTGCCGCAGGAACGCATGGTCGTCACAGTGGGCGAGCACGGCAATACGTCGGCTGCGTCCATTCCGCTCGCATTCGACGTCGCGGTGCGCGACGGCCGCATCCAGCGCGGCCAGAACGTGCTGATCGAAGGCGTCGGCGGCGGCTTTACGTGGGGTGCATCGGTTATCCGCTACTAGATAGCGGCGACGAGCCGGCGGGCGCTGTTTGCGGCGCCCCCGTACGCGCGGAAGCCGCATGGACGGCGCGCGCCACTCACATCTGACTAATTCGATTTTGGGGACGATATGAAATTTGCGTTCGTTTTTCCTGGGCAAGGCTCGCAGTCAGTCGGCATGCTCAACGCATTCGCCGATCATGCGGTCGTGCGTGAGACGGTTCAGGAAGCATCCGACGCGCTCAACCAGGACCTCGGCAAGCTGATCGCCGAAGGCCCCGCCGAAGATCTGAACCTCACTACCAACACCCAGCCGGTCATGCTGACGGCAGCCTACGCGATCTATCGCGCGTGGCAGCAGTCCGGCGGCCTGAAGCCGGCGATTGTTGCCGGCCACAGCCTCGGTGAATATACCGCGCTGGTCGCGGCGGGCGCAATCGCATTCCGCGACGCTGTGCCGCTTGTGCGTTTTCGCGCGCAGGCGATGCAAACGGCGGTGCCGGTTGGTGAAGGCGGCATGGCTGCGATTCTCGGCCTCGACGACGAGACTGTGCGGGCGGTGTGCGCGGAAGCGTCGGTTGCAGGTATCGTCGAAGCGGTCAATTTCAATGCGCCTGCGCAAGTCGTGATCGCTGGCCACAAGGCCGCGGTCGAAAAGGCCTGCGAAGTCGCGAAGGCGAAGGGCGCGAAGCGCGCGTTGCCGCTGCCGGTTTCGGCGCCGTTCCACTCGTCGCTGCTCAAGCCGGCATCGGATCAGCTGCGCGAATACCTGGCGAGCGTCGACGTTCAGGTGCCTTCCATTCCGGTGATCAACAATGTCGACGTCGCGGTCGTCAACGAGCCGGCAAAGATCAAGGACGCGCTGGTGCGCCAGGCGGCCGGTGCGGTGCGCTGGGTCGAAAGCGTGCAGGCGATGGCTGGGCAAGGCGCCACGCACGTGATCGAATGCGGTCCGGGCAAGGTCCTTGCGGGTTTGACCAAGCGTATCGACGGCAACCTGGTCGGCGCCTCGGTGTTCGATCCGGCTTCGCTCGAAGAAACGCTCAAGCTTGTTACCGCAGGCTGAACTCCCCCGTGTAAGCGCCGGGCATCGGCGGCAAAAATCGGCATCAGGAATCAATCAGCCCTCCGAAGGGCATCCGGACTGACAGATGGAAAAGACTCTCGACAAGCAGATCGCAATCGTGACGGGCGCTTCGCGCGGCATCGGCCGTGCGATCGCACTGGAACTGGCGCGCCAGGGCGCGACGGTGATCGGCACGGCGACCAGCGAAAGCGGCGCAACGGCAATCACTGAAGCGTTTAGCGCGGCAGGCGTGAACGGCCGCGGCGCGGTGCTCAACGTCAACGACGCGGCCGCGGCAGAAGCGCTGATCGACGGCACGGTGAAGGAGTTCGGCGCGCTGCACGTACTCGTGAACAACGCCGGCATCACGCAAGACCAGCTGGCCATGCGTATGAAGGACGACGACTGGGACGCGGTGATCGACACCAATCTCAAGTCGGTGTTCCGTCTGTCGCGTGCGGTGCTGCGCCCGATGATGAAGGCCCGTGGCGGCCGCATCATCAATATCACGTCGGTGGTCGGCTCGGCCGGCAATGCGGGGCAAGCCAACTACGCCGCCGCGAAAGCGGGCGTGGCGGGCATGACGCGAGCGCTCGCACGTGAGATCGGCAGCCGCGGCATCACCGTGAATTGTGTCGCGCCGGGCTTTATCGATACCGACATGACCAGGACCCTGCCGGAAGAGCAGCAAACCGCGCTGAAGACGCAGATTCCGCTAGGCCGCCTCGGCAGCCCGGAAGATATTGCGCACGCCGTCGCGTTTCTCGCGTCGCCGCAAGCGGGTTATATCACCGGCACGACGCTGCATGTGAACGGCGGAATGTACATGTCGTAACCAATTTCGGTTACTATCCGCGCCTTGATGCGTTTGCAAATGCGTAAGGCGCATGCCTTGACAGCAACCGGATGCGCCGCTTTTTTGCCGGGTCAAACCTGATAAAATGCGCGCACCTGTATTTTTGAACTTCTTTTCCCTTGGAGGGGTAATGGACAATATCGAACAGCGCGTCAAGAAGATCGTCGCAGAACAACTGGGCGTTGCAGAAGCTGAAATCAAGAACGAGGCTTCATTCGTGAACGACCTGGGCGCTGACTCGCTTGACACCGTCGAACTCGTGATGGCCCTCGAAGACGAATTCGGCATGGAAATTCCGGATGAAGAAGCCGAGAAGATCACGACCGTTCAGCAAGCGATCGATTACGCTCGCGCGAACGTCAAGGCCTAAAGTCATTCGCGCCTGCGTTTCAGCGTTGGCGGCGTATGACGCCCTGCCGTGTCGGTTGCCGACGCCAGCGGGGCTGGTGTTTTTTGCCGTGCAGGAGCCAGCGATGTTGACAGCGCAATTTTCCGCGCGATTGCCGACTTAACAGCCACAGGGCATACAGGGCAGATTCCTGTAGCCGCTGTGGCTTTTGCTTTTGTCATCTATGAAAAAGGGGTTACCGTGAGCCGCCGTCGTGTTGTTGTTACAGGCCTGGGGCTGATTTCGCCTGTTGGCAATAATGTTGCCGACGGCTGGGCCAATCTGGTCGCCGGCAAGTCGGGTATTGCCAATATCACGAAGTTCGACGCGTCGAACTTTTCGACTCGTTTCGCCGGCGAGGTGAAGGGCTTCAATATCGAGGACTACATCCCCGGCAAGGAAGCGCGCCACATGGATACGTTCATCCATTACGGCGTGGCTGCGGGCATCCAGGCGATGCAGGACAGCGGCCTCGAAGTCACTGATGAGAATTCGGAGCGCATCGGCGTGGTGGTCGGTTCGGGCATTGGCGGCTTGCCGATGATCGAGGTGACGCAAACCGAGTTGCTGAATCGCGGTCCGCGCCGCATTTCGCCGTTCTTCGTGCCGGCTTCGATCATCAACATGATCTCCGGCCATCTGTCGATCAAGTTCGGCATCAAAGGCCCGAATCTCGCGATCGTTACCGCGTGTACCACGGGGCTGCACTGTATTGGCGAGGCTTCGCGCCTGATCGAATACGGCGACGCCGACGTGATGATCGCCGGCGGCGCGGAATCGACCGTGTCGCCGCTCGGTATCGGCGGCTTTGCGGCGGCGCGTGCGCTGTCGCAACGCAACGACGATCCGGCAACGGCGAGCCGTCCGTGGGACAAGGATCGCGACGGTTTCGTGCTGGGCGAGGGCGCCGGGGTGATGGTGCTCGAAGAGTACGAACACGCGAAGGCGCGCGGCGCGAAGATTTACGCCGAAGTCGGCGGCTATGGGATGAGCGGCGACGCCTATCACATGACCGCGCCGCTGGAAGACGGCGACGGCGCACGCCGCTGCATGCTGGCCGCTCTGAAGAACGCGGGTGTCAACTCCGATCAGGTGAATTACCTGAACGCGCACGGCACGTCCACGCCGCTCGGCGACCTGGCCGAAACCACCGGCATCAAGCGCGCTTTCGGCGACCACGCCAAAGACATGGTCGTGAATTCGACCAAGTCGATGACGGGCCACCTGCTGGGCGGCGCCGGTGGTCTGGAGTCCGTGTTCACTGTGCTGGCTGTGCATCATCAGGTGTCGCCACCGACGATCAACATCTTCAACCAGGATCCGGCCTGTGATCTCGATTACTGCGCGAACACTGCGCGGGAGATGAAGATCGACGTCGCGCTGAAGAACTCGTTCGGGTTCGGCGGCACGAACGGCACGCTGGTTTTCAAGCGCGCCTGACCATCTGATCGCCGGGTGACGCGCCAGTCGACGACGCCGGCTCAGCCGGCAGCTTCCCCCGAATCGGCAACGCCGAACGGAGCGCCGCAACGAATTGCGTTGCGGCGCTCCATCGCCATGCGCGCCGCCTTGGGCGTTTTCGTTCTGACCGCCGCGCTGGCTGTCCATACCTGCCTCGCGTCGCGTCTGGGCGCGTGGCAGGCGCTTCCGTTGTCGCTCGCCGGGTTGGCGTTGCTGGCGCTGTGCGCAGCGAGATATGAGCGCGCGCAGCCTGTCGCGCTCAACCTCGGGCCGGACGGATTGTCTGCGTGGGATCGCGCGGGGAACCTGCTGGCGCAGGGCCGCATTGCCGGCTGTTCGCAATGGAGCGGCCGTCTGCTCGTTCTGGCCCTGGCGCCGGATCATGGGCGCCCCCGTACGCTATTGGTCGCCGCCGACGCACTCACAGCACCTGTCTTCCGGGAACTGGCGGTGCGGGGCCGGCGCGGCGCAGGTGCGTGACTGTAACGACTGTAACCGCTGTTACCGTAGTAACGTGCCGTGATGAGGGGGACGCTACAATGGTGCCCCGCCATGCGCCCTATAGTTAACGGATTTATCAGGTGAGCGAAAAAGAAATTGATCAGGTGCTGGTCGAGCGCGTCCAGAAGGGCGACAAGGCCGCGTTCGAGCTTCTGGTCTCCAAATACCACCGCAAGATTCTCCGGCTGATCTCGCGCCTCGTGCGGGACCCCGCCGAAGTAGAAGACGTCGCTCAGGACGCCTTTATCAAGGCGTACCGGGCATTACCGCAGTTTCGCGGCGAATCGGCGTTTTATACGTGGTTGTACCGGATTGCGGTCAATACGGCAAAGAACTACCTTGCGACCCAGGGGCGGCGCGCACCGACATCGACCGAAGCGGATGCTGAAGAAGCTGAAACTTTCTCGGACGCCGACCAACTAAGGGATATCAACACGCCTGAGTCGATGTTGATGAGCAAGCAGATCGCTGAGACGGTCAATGCTGCGATGGCGGTTTTACCGGAAGAGTTGCGCACCGCCATTACTCTTCGTGAAATTGAGGGTTTGAGCTACGAGGAAATCGCTGACATGATGGGTTGCCCAATTGGCACCGTCAGATCACGAATTTTCCGCGCTCGCGAAGCCATTGCGGCAAAATTGCGTCCGTTGCTTGACACACCTGAAGGCAAGCGCTGGTAATCGACCAGCCGGCAGGACGGGGGCGTGGGTGCAATATCTGAGTTAGTGGTGTCACTACGGGGTGTTTGTAAGATGGGGAGCATCATGGGGTCGGTCTCGATGCAATCGCAAGCCAGCTCGCGCAGCGAGCGTCTGTCCGCTTTTGTCGACGGTGAGCTGTTCGGTGAAGAGCATCTGAATCTGAACAAGTTTTTGTCCGAACTGGACCGCGAAGATCGTGCCGCCTGGTCGAGCTATCACCTGATCGGCGACGCTCTGCGTTCCGACGATCTGGCGGTCAGCCCGGCGGCGAGCAGCGCGTTCCTGAGCGGTTTTGCCGCGCGCTTCGAAAACGAGCCGCACGTGCTCGCGCCTGCCCCGATGCCTGTCGCGCGTCGTCTGCTGGCTTTGCGCCGCCGCGTTGTACCGGCTTTTGCCGTCGCCGCCGCCGCCGCTACCCTGACGTGGATCGTCGTGCCGCAACTGCAGGGCGTGCCGGGCGGTCCGGGTGTTACGCAAGTCGCGTCGGTCCAGGCGCGTGGCGATGCGCTGCAACGTGTGGCCATGGCTTCCGTGCCGGCCGCGACCGTTGCGCCGATCGCACCAGACGCCAATATCATTCGTGATGCAAGTCTCGACCAGTATCTGGAAGCTCACCAGCAATTCGCGCAACAACCGGTCATGCCGGGGTCGATGCCGCTGATCCGCGCTGCCGCCGTCTCTACGCAAGGCCAATAGTTTGATGCAGACTCCGCGGTTGAACAAAACGACTATCTGGGGGCGGCTGCCGGCACTTCTGTTCTGCGCAGCCGTATTGTTGTCCGCTACACCGCGGGTCTTTGCACAAACCGACGATCCGCTCGTTGCCCATCGCACGGCTGCGGATCTGCTTGACCGCATCCATCAGGCCGCGCAGCAGCAGAACTACGAGGGCGCCTTCGTCTATCAGCGTGGCAATTATGTGCAGACGTCGCGGATCGCGCACTACGCGACCCGCGCGGACGGCGAATTCGAGCAGCTCGAAAGCCTCGACGGCAAGCCGCGCAAAATGCTGCGCCATAATGAAGAGCTTTACACCTTCGTGCCGGAGCGGCATCTGTGCGTGGTCGAGAAGCGCCAGAACAAAGATTCGTTCCCGGCACTGCTGGCAGTGAGCGGCGAACAGGTGCTGTCGGTTTACGAGCCGAAACTGCTCGGCGACGACCGCGTCGCGGGCGTCGACAGCCAGGTGATCGAACTCGATCCGAAAGATGCCTATCGCTTTGCGTACAAGCTGTGGGCCGACAAGAAGACCGGCTTGCTGCTGCGTGCCCAGACGCTCGACCCGAACGGCCAGGTGCTCGAGCAATTGTCGTTTTCCCAGATTCGCATTGGCGTGCCGGTCGACAAGGCCGCGATCGTCAGCGGAATTCGTAATACGGCTGGCTGGACTGTCGTGCGTCCGCCGGTCGAGCCCGTCGATATGCAAGCGCAAGGTTGGCAGATCGCGCCGACAGTACCGGGCTTCCGCAAGATTCGCGAATTGCGCCGCCCAATGGCCGCACGCGACGCGGGCCAACCTACCATTCCGGTCGACCAGGCCGTGTTCTCCGACGGTCTCGCTGCCATTTCTGTGTTCGTCGAGCCGGTCGAAAACAACACCCGCAAGGAAGGCGCCGGCAGTAGCGGGGCGACGCATGTGCTGGTCAAGCGGCGCGGCGACTTCTGGATTACCCTGCTCGGTGAAGTGCCCCAGAGCACATTGCAGCAATTCGCGTCTGCCATAGAATACAAAGCTCCGAAGTAACTTTCTGAATCCTCGAATCCCTCGGCTCGCTACGATATGACGACTTTCTCGGTGCGCAAATTCCTCGCGGCCGCGGTGGTAGCGGCGTGTTTGCCGCTTTTGCCGCATATGGCGTCTGCGGCTCCCGCAGCCAATCTGCCCGATTTCACCGATCTGGTCGACAAGGTCGGCCCAGCCGTCGTCAACATCCGCACAACTACGCGTGTGTCGAGCAGCGGCGCGCGCGGCGGTCTCCCTCCGGGCATGGACGACGGCGATATGTCCGAATTTTTCCGCCGCTTCTTCGGCATCCCGTTGCCGCAATCGCCGCAAACGCCCGGTACGCCGCGCGGCGGTGATAACGGCGGCAGCGGCGGCAGCCAGGACGCCCCGGATAGCAGCGATGCCGAACAGAACAGTGGCGTCGGCTCCGGTTTCATCCTGTCGGCCGACGGCTACGTGATGACCAACGCGCACGTCATCGACGATGCCGACACCATTTACGTCACGCTCACTGACAAGCGCGAATTCAAGGCGAAGCTGATCGGCGTGGACGATCGGACGGACGTTGCCGTCGTCAAGATCAGCGCCGCCAATCTGCCGACCATCACGATTGGCGACTCCAACAAGGTGCGCGTGGGCGAGTGGGTGGTCGCGATCGGCTCGCCGTTCGGTCTCGAAAACACCGTGACCGCCGGCATCGTCAGCGCCAAGGGGCGCGACACGGGCGATTACCTGCCGTTCATCCAGACCGACGTGGCCGTCAATCCGGGCAACTCAGGCGGTCCGCTGATCAATATGCAGGGCGAAGTGATCGGCATCAACTCGCAGATCTACAGCCGCACCGGCGGTTTCATGGGTATTTCGTTCGCGATTCCGATTGACGAAGCGATGCGCGTGGCCGATCAGCTGAAAGCGTCGGGTAAGGTCGTGCGCGGGCGCATCGCGGTGGCGATCGGCGAAGTGACCAAAGACGTGGCCGATTCGCTCGGTTTGCCGAAGGCGCAAGGCGCGCTGGTCAGCAGCGTCGAGCCGGGCGGTCCGGCCGACAAGGCCGGCGTGCAGCCGGGCGACATCATCCTGAAGTTCAACGGCCATTCGGTCGACACTGCAACGGACTTGCCGCGCATGGTCGGCGATACGAAGCCGGGCACCAAATCGACGATCACGGTCTGGCGCAAGGGCCAGACGCGCGAGCTGCCGGTCACGATTGCGGAGATGCAGCCGGACAAGACCGCCAAAGCGGATGCGAAGAAGCCGCCCGCGCCGAAGCAGCGTGCGACGAACGTGTTGGGCCTGGCGGTCAGCGATATCCCCGCCGATCAGTTGAAGGCGCTGAAACTGCGCAACGGCGTGCAGATCGACGCGGTGGACGGTCCGGCAGCGCGCGTGGGTCTGCAAAAGGGCGACATCGTGCTGCGCGTCGGCGATACGGATATCACGAGCGCAAAGCAGTTCGACGACGTGACCTCGCACCTCGATCCGCAGAAAATGGTCGCGCTGCTGGTTCGCCGCGGCGAGAACACGCAGTTCGTGCCGATTCGTCCGCGCAGCGCGCAGAAGTAAACGGTGGTGCTGCTCACCCTGTACGGGCGCGCGTGGTGCCACTTGTGCGACGACATGCGCGTCGCGCTCGAGCCGCTGCTGGCCGAGTTCGGCGCGCATGTCGAGGTGGTCGACGTCGACTCCGATCCCCTGCTGGAAGCCCGTTACAACGAACTGGTACCGGTTCTGGCCTGCGACGGCGTCGAACTATGTCACTATCACCTCGATGCGGCGCGGGTCCGTACCGCGCTCGCCGCGCGCGTCGCGGCGGCGCCTTGAGCGATTCAGCGGCATAAACGCCTGCGCCGTCCGTCCCAGGTTTCACGCCTCTCCTGAGCCGTCTTTTCCGCCCGGTCCTTGTAAGATGCGCCGGGCGGTAGCCTTTTCGGCTAAAATAGATAGGTTTTTCACCTACTTACAAGGCGTGCTCCGCTATTGTCCGAGCGCGCCTTTTTTGCTTGATCGGCACTGAATGGATCATATTCGTAACTTCTCGATCATTGCGCACATCGACCATGGCAAGTCGACGCTCGCCGATCGCATCATCCAGATCTGCGGCGGCTTGTCCGACCGCGAGATGGAATCTCAAGTGCTCGACTCGATGGATCTCGAGCGCGAGCGCGGCATCACCATCAAGGCGCAAACCGCCGCACTGACGTATAAGGCTCGTGACGGACAGGTCTACAACCTGAACATGATCGACACGCCGGGCCACGTCGACTTCTCGTACGAAGTCAGCCGTTCGCTGTCCGCATGTGAAGGCGCGCTGCTCGTCGTCGACGCGAGCCAGGGCGTCGAGGCGCAAACGGTGGCCAACTGCTACACGGCGATCGAACTGGGCGTCGACGTGATTCCGGTGCTCAACAAGATCGACTTGCCGGCCGCGAACCCCGAAAACGCGATCTCCGAAATCGAAGACGTGATCGGCATCGACGCAACCGACGCCACGCATTGCAGCGCGAAGACCGGCCTGGGCGTCGAAGACGTGCTCGAAGCGCTGATCGCCAAAGTGCCGCCGCCGAAGGGCGATCCGGAAGCACCGCTGCAAGCGCTGATCATCGACTCGTGGTTCGACAACTACGTCGGCGTCGTGATGCTGGTGCGTCTCGTCAACGGCACGCTGCGTCCAAAAGACAAGATCCGCATGATGGCCACCGGCGCACAGTATCCGGTCGAGCACGTCGGCGTGTTCACACCGAAGTCGAAGAACCTCGAATCGTTGTCCGCGGGGCAGGTGGGCTTCATCATCGCCGGCATCAAGGAATTGGCCGCGGCGAAAGTGGGCGATACCGTCACGCTGGTGAACCGGCCGGCAACCGCGCCGCTGCCAGGCTTCAAGGAAGTGAAGCCTCAGGTGTTCGCGGGGCTCTACCCAGTTGAAGCCAACCAGTACGACGCGCTGCGTGAGTCGCTGGAAAAGCTCAAGCTCAACGACGCTTCGCTGCAATACGAGCCGGAAGTATCGCAGGCGCTCGGTTTTGGTTTCCGTTGCGGCTTCCTCGGTCTTTTGCACATGGAGATCGTGCAGGAGCGGCTCGAACGCGAGTTCGACATGGACCTGATCACCACGGCGCCGACCGTGGTGTACGAGGTCCTGCAGCGCGACGGCACGACCATCATGGTCGAGAATCCGGCCAAGATGCCGGAGCCGTCGAAGATCGAGGAAGTGCGCGAGCCGATCGTCACCGTGAATCTGTACATGCCGCAGGACTATGTCGGCGCGGTGATCACGCTGTGTACGCAAAAGCGCGGGACGCAGATCAACATGCAGTACCACGGCCGCCAGGTTCAGCTGACCTACGAAATCCCAATGGGCGAAGTGGTGCTCGACTTCTTCGACCGTCTGAAATCGCTGTCGCGCGGTTATGCGTCGATGGATTACGAGTTCAAGGAATATCGCGCGGCTGATGTCGTGAAAGTCGACATGCTGATCAACGGCGACAAGGTCGATGCGTTGTCGGTGATCGTGCACCGTTCGCAAAGCCAGTATCGCGGCCGGGAAGTGGCGGCAAAAATGCGCGAACTGATTCCGCGCCAGATGTACGACGTCGCGATTCAGGCCACCATCGGCTCGAACATTATCGCGCGCGAAAACATTAAAGCGTTGCGTAAGAACGTGCTGGCAAAATGCTACGGCGGCGATATTACGCGTAAGAAGAAGCTGCTGGAAAAGCAAAAGGCAGGCAAGAAGCGAATGAAGCAGGTCGGGTCCGTCGAGATTCCGCAAGAGGCTTTCCTCGCGATCCTGCGTGTCGAAGACAAATAAGACGAACAACGGAACCCTATGAATTTTGCGCTGATTCTTTTTGTGCTCGTCATATTGACGGGCGTCGCATGGGTCGCAGATAAACTGGTTTTCATGCCGCAACGGCGGCTCGCGGCGCAAGCGGCGGTCGCCGAGTTCGACCGTCAGCAAGCACGCGTCGGCGAGCGTTTCGCCGACGAAAACGCGGCGCAAACGCGCGCCCGTCTGCATGACGACAAGCTGCGTCAACCGTGGTGGCTCGAGTATTCAGCGAGCTTCTTCCCGGTGATTCTGGTGGTATTCGTGGTGCGCTCGTTTGTGGTCGAGCCGTTCAAGATTCCGTCGGGTTCGATGGTGCCGACGCTGCTGGTGGGCGACTTCATCCTCGTCAATAAATTCGACTACGGCATCCGTCTGCCGATCAGCAACACGAAGATCACGCAAGGCCGTCCGCTCGAACGCGGCGATGTGGTGGTGTTCCGCTACCCGAAAGACGAATCGGTCGACTACATCAAGCGCGTGATCGGCTTGCCGGGCGACACCGTCGCGTATCAGGACAAGAAACTGACGATCAACGGCAAACCGGTGCCGGAAACGGTGCTGCCGGATTACCTCGACGAAGAGCGCCTCGGTTACGCGAAGCAGTTCGAAGAAGATATCGGCGGCCGCAAGAACGCGATTCTGAACAATCCGGCTGTGCCGCCGTTCATCGTCGGCGCGGAAGATTATCCTTATCGCGACAACTGCACGTACAACGCACGCGGCGTGATCTGCAAAGTGCCAGCGGGCAATTACTTCATGATGGGCGACAACCGCGATAACAGCGCCGATAGCCGTTATTGGGGCTTCGCGCCGGACAAGAATATCGTCGGCCGCGCGTTTTTCATCTGGATGAACTTCAGCAATCTGAAACGCATCGGCTCTTTCAACTGAGCACGCATGCATTGATTGCACGACACGCTGCGCAAATGGCCGAGAGGTCACGTCAGTCGCAGCGTGTTGTCACGCTACTTTAAGAACCTGCGGTAACGTCGCTTCACTACGCTTTTTCCGCTGGCCGTCCCGCGTTTTCGCCGGGGCAGGCGCCCGCGTTATACTCTGCCCATGCCCTTATCTCCGTTGGAAAGCCGTTTGCGCTACGAATTTCGCAATGCGGAATTGTTGCGCCAGGCTTTAACGCACCGCAGTCATAGCGCCACGCATAACGAACGGCTCGAGTTTCTCGGCGACTCCGTTCTGAATTGCGCGGTGGCTGCGCTTTTGTTCCAACGGTTCGGCAAACTGGACGAAGGCGATCTGTCACGCGTCCGTGCCAATCTGGTCAAACAGCAGTCGCTGTACGAGATTGCTCAGGCCCTGAATATTTCGGAAGGCCTGCGGCTTGGCGAAGGCGAACTGCGCAGCGGTGGCTTCCGCCGGCCGTCCATCCTCGCTGATACGCTCGAGGCGGTGCTGGGTGCAGTGTTCCTCGACGGTGGCTTCGAGGCCGCCCAGACGGTCATTAAGCGCCTCTATGTGCCGATTCTCGATCACATCGACCCGCGCACGCTCGGCAAAGACGCCAAGACCCTTCTGCAGGAATATTTGCAGGGTCACAAGATCGCGCTGCCAACCTACACGGTCGTCGCGACTCATGGTGCGGCGCACAATCAGCAGTTCGAAGTCGAATGCACGGTGCCGAAACTGGATGTGAAAGTGTCCGGTTCGGGCGCAAGCCGCCGCGCGGCCGAGCAGGCCGCGGCCAAGAAAGCGCTCGACGAAGTGATGGCTGCGGCGCCTGCAGTCGTCGCCAAGCACAAGCGCTCGAAAAGCGCCCGTGCGGCGAAGCATACCGAGCCGGAGATCGTGCCCGGTGTGACCGGTGTACAGGCCGCGCTCGATTTGCGCAGCCCGGATCGCAAGAACGAACGCGGCGCGGGACGTGGCGAGAGCCGCGCTGTCGCCGCCGCTGGGTCGGCCGCCGCAGCGGAATCCACGGCCGACCGGCCAACGCTGGCCGCCACACCCGCGCCGCTGGCGGTGATTCGTGCGGCGCACGTGGAGTACAGCGGACAGGACAAGCCCGAGCGCACTGAGAAGGCTGAAAAGGCGGACAAAGCGACCACCCACGCAAGCGAAAAGCCCGCAGACAAGGCCGCGGCGGATAAGGCGGCTGAGAAGCCGGACTTGAAGCCCGTGGACGCCAAACCGGTGGACGTCAAGCCGGTGGACGTCAAGCCGGTGGACTCAAAGCCGGTGGACGCCAAATCCGCCGATGCCAAGCCCGAAGGCGCCTCCGTCCGCAGCGTCGACAAACATCGCAGCCGCGACGTCACACCCGGCGCAGCAGGCGCAGCCGTGCCCACGTCCAACGCGCCGGCGCAAACTGAACCCGAACCCGGTGTAGCCGACGCGGTGCAAACGCGCGTCGCCGACGCGGGCCATTGATTGCTATCGGCACGCGGCCTCCGCGTGTCGTTCTGAACTTGCCGTAGCCCGAATATGAACGCTCCCACTCCCACTGGTTTTCGCTGCGGCATGGTCGCGATCGTCGGCCGTCCGAATGTCGGCAAGTCCACGCTGATGAACGCGCTGGTCGGCCAGAAAGTCAGTATCACGTCGCGCAAGGCGCAGACCACGCGCCACCGCATCACCGGCATTCACACGCTCGAGGACGCCCAGTACATCTTCGTCGATACACCGGGTTTTCAGACCAAGCATAGCGGCGCGCTGAACCGGTCGCTAAATCGCGCGGTCACGTCCACGCTAACTTCGGTCGACGCGATCCTGTTCGTAATCGAAGCGGGCCGCTTCGGCGCGGACGATCAGAAGGTGCTCGATCTGATTCCGCCGTCGGTGCCCACGCTGCTGATCGCGAACAAGCTCGATCGTGTGTCGGATAAGGATTCGCTGTTTCCGTTCATGCAACAGGTGAGCGCGCTGCGCGAGTTCAACGAGATCGTGCCGCTGTCGGCGAAGAATCCGGACGACATCAAACGATTGATGGCGACGGTCAAGCCGTTCCTGCCGGAAGGTGCGCCGATCTATGGCGAAGATGACCTGACCGATCGCAGCGAGCGCTTTCTTGCCGCCGAGATCCTGCGCGAAAAGGTGTTCCGCTGGACTGGCGACGAACTGCCGTACACCAGCACCGTGCTGATCGACAAGTTCGAAACCGAAGGGCGCCTGCGTCGCATTTTCGCGACCATCATGGTCGAGCGCGACACGCACAAGGCGATGATCATCGGACAGAAGGGCGCGAAGCTGAAGCAGATCAGCACGGAAGCGCGTCTCGACATGGAAAAGCTGTTCGATGGTCCGGTCTATCTCGAAACCTTCATCAAGGTGAAGAGCGGCTGGGCCGACAACGAAGCGGGACTTCGCGCGTATGGGTACGAATGACGCGTGGATGACGCTGAATTCCGACGCTGACCCGGACGACCCGGAGCCGGCCGCGCCGGCGCGCGAGCCGTCCAGACCCGCCCGCACCACCCGAAAATCCGCCAGTAAAAGCGCACCGGGCGCCGAAGGCGAGCCGCGCCAAGCGCCGCCACGCCGCGCACCCCGCACCTCCGCGTCCGAGTACCGGATCGCGGAGCAACCCGCTTTCGTCCTGCACAGCTATCCGTATCGCGAAACCAGTCTGATCATCGACGTGCTCTCGCGCGATTACGGCCGCCTTGCGCTCGTCGCGAAAGGCGCGAAGCGTCCGCACTCGGCGTTGCGCGGCGTGCTGCAGACGTTTCAGCCACTCGCGTTGTCGTGGTCGGGCAAATCCGAAGTGCGCACGCTGACCGGCGCCGAATGGGTCGGCGGGATGTTGCCTTTGACGGGCGACGCGTTGCTGTGCGGCTTCTACGTCAACGAACTGCTGGTCAAATTCTGCGCGCGTGAAGATCCGCATCCGCAACTGTTCCATCATTACGTCGTGACCATGACGCGACTCGCGCACGACGAGCCGCCCGTGCAGGTGCTGCGCTCGTTCGAGCGCGTACTGCTGCGGGAAACCGGCTACGCGATGGCGCTCGACCGCACCGTCGCGCGAAAAGCCGTACAAGCGGATGGCCGCTACGTGTTCGATCCCGAGCGCGGCGTGCGCGAAGCGTCTGACGACCTGCCTGCGCAATGGCCGGTGATCTCCGGACAAACCTTGCTCGACATGGAACAGGACGATTACCATCGAGCGCAGACGGTGGCGCAAAGCAAAACGCTGATGCGCTTTCTGCTCAACACTTACCTTGGCGGCACGCCGCTCGCGACGCGCCAGATCCTGATCGACTTGCAGAACTTATGAGCTTCTTTCTTACGTCGCCGAATGTGATTGACCTGGGCGTGAACATCGACCACGTCGCCACGCTGCGCAACGCGCGCGGCACGACTTATCCCGATCCGATCCGCGCCGCTTTGCAGGCAGAAGAAGCCGGCGCCGACGTGATTACGCTGCACCTGCGTGAAGACCGCCGCCATATCGTCGACGCCGACGTGCGCACGCTGCGTCCGCTGCTCAAGACGCGGATGAATCTCGAATGCGCGGTTACGCAGGAGATGCTCGACATCGCGTGCGAAGTGCAACCGCACGACGTTTGCCTCGTGCCGGAAAAGCGCCAGGAACTGACGACCGAAGGCGGGCTGGACGTTGCCGGCCAGTTCGAGGCCGTGCGCGCCGCGTGCAAGCAGCTCGCGGCAGCGAATTCGCGCGTGTCGCTCTTCATCGATCCGGACGAAACGCAAATTCGTGCGGCGCACGAAGCCGGCGCGCCGGTGATCGAACTGCACACGGGCCGTTACGCAGAAGCGCACGATCCCGCCGAACAGCAGCGCGAATACGAGCGGGTGGTGCGCGCCGTCGAATTCGGCGCGACGCTTGGCATCAAGGTGAATGCGGGTCATGGTCTGCATTACACCAACGTCCAGCAGATCGCCGCGATCGAAGGCATTGTCGAGCTGAATATCGGCCACGCGATCGTCGCGCATGCGATCTTCGCCGGCTGGGACAACGCGGTGCGCGAGATGAAGGCGATCATGGTCGCCGCGCGTCTCGGCGCGTGCGCCTAACGCCACGGCGCCCCGCATGGCGATCTACGGTATCGGCACGGACGTCGTTCAGGTCAGCCGCGTGGCCGCGGTGATGACGCGTACCAACGGGCGTTTCGCCGAAAAGGTGCTCGGCCCGGACGAATTGCGCATCTATCACGCGCGCCAGGCCCGTTCGGCGGCGCGCGGTCTCGCGTTTCTCGCCACGCGCTTCTCGGCCAAAGAAGCGTTCTCGAAAGCGATCGGCCTCGGCATGCACTGGCCGATGACCTGGCGCGCGCTGCAAACGCTCAACAAGCCGAGCGGCGAGCCGATGGTGGTCGCCTCGGGCGAACTCGCCGAATGGCTCGATGCGCGCGGCATCACCGCGCGCGTGACGATCAGCGATGAGCGCGACTACGCGGTGTCGTTCGTGATCGCGGAAACAGGGGCGTCGGCGCGAGGGCCGGACTCCCCTTATGCGCCCGCCAGCGACGAATAAAAATACTTTGAACGCGGCGCACGCCGGCTGCGTCTCTCCTTGCCTCGAGCTTTTTTCTAGCGGAATTCAATGAAAACCATTCCCGGACCGGTGATGCTCGACGTGGTCGGCACAACGCTGAACGACGACGACAAGCGCCGCCTTGCCCATCCGATGACCGGCGGCGTGATCCTGTTCGCGCGCCACTACGAAAGCCGCGCGCAATTGATCGCGCTGACCGATTCGATCCGCGCGGTCCGTGCGGATATTTTGATTGCCGTCGATCACGAAGGCGGCCGCGTGCAGCGCTTTCGGAGCGACGGTTTCACGGTGCTGCCGGCGATGGGCAAGCTCGGCGCGCTGTGGGACAGCGACGTGCTGCACGCCACCAAAGTGACGACGGCCGTCGGCTACATCCTTGCGTCGGAGTTGCGCGCGTGCGGCATCGATATGAGTTTTACGCCGGTGCTCGATCTGAACTACGGTCAGTCGCAAGTGATCGGCGATCGCTCGTTTCACCGCGATCCGCGCGTCGTGACCTTGCTGGCGAAGAGCCTCAATCACGGTCTCGCGCTGGCGGGCATGAGCAATTGCGGCAAGCACTTCCCGGGACACGGCTTCGCACAGGCGGACTCGCACGTCGCGATGCCGGTCGACGACAGAACGCTGGACGAAATCCTGCGCGACGACGTGGCGCCGTATGACTGGTTAGGTTTGTCGCTGGGATCGGTGATTCCGGCGCACGTGATCTACCCGCAAGTCGACTCGAAGCCAGCCGGTTTCTCGCGCGTCTGGCTGCAGGACATTCTGCGCAACAAGCTGCGCTTCGAAGGCGCGATTTTCAGCGACGATCTGTCGATGGAAGCAGCGCGGCAAGGCGGTACGCTGACCGAAGGCGCGAGCGCCGCGTTGCAGGCCGGTTGCGACATGGTGCTGATCTGCAATCAGCCGGACGAAGCGGAGAAGGTGCTCGATGCGTTGCGTTTCACGCCGTCGAAGGATTCGCAGCGGCGTCTCAAGCGCATGCGTCCGCGCGGCAAGGCGCTCACCTGGGGCAAGCTGGTGGCCGATCCGCAATATCAGCAAGCACAGGCATTGCTGCGTAGCGTGTTTGCGTGACGCGCTGGCTCACGCAATTGCGTCAGGCGACAGAGTCGGACTAAAAACACGGCGCCTTTGAACTGCACCCCAAAAGTTGGACACTGATCCAACTTTGGGGTGTTTTTCATTCAAGCTCTACTGCACAGCCGGCAGCGCTCAGTTCAACCGCATCCGCTGCAGCTTGTTGTAAAGCGTCTTCGGACTGATCCCCAACAGCGACGCTGCACGATGCCGCGTACCGCCGACCGCATCGAGCGTCGCGCGAATCAGCATTTCTTCGACATCGGCGAGCGGTGTGCCGACCGTCACCTGCACGCGGCTGCCGCTGAGATCGCGGCCGTTGACCGAACCCGCCTCGTCGGCGCGCAGCGATTCGAGTACGTCGCCCGACGCGTGATAAGCGCGCCGCACGCGGTCCTGCAATTCGCGCACGTTGCCCGGCCATTCATAGGCGAGGCACTCGCGCAGGAAATTCGGCCCAATCTGCTTGGCGACTTCCGCCGTGCCGCGCACGGCCGCTTCATGATTCAACTCGTCAACGACGGCTTGCGCGATCAAGGCAGCGTCGTCGGCACGTTCGCGCAGCGGCGGCAGCGTCACCGCCGCGGCTTCGAGGCGCAATGCGAGATCCTCGTGCAGGCTGCCGTCGGCGACTGCCGTACGCGGCACCTTGCGGGTCGACGCGATCAGCCGGAAGTCCGTCACCACCTGATGCGTGCCGCCGACCCGTATGAAGGTCTGCGAATCGAGCGCGCGCAGCAGCGCTTCCTGTTGCACACGCGGCAGTTCGGCGATTTCGTCGATGAACAGCGTGCCCCCACTCGCCTGCTCGAAGAGACCTGGTTCGCGCTGGTCGGCGCCGCCGAAGGCGCCGTGCTCGTGGCCGAACATCAGGCTGTCGAGCGGACGGTGCGCAGCGACGCTGCCCGCGGTACGGCAATCAAAGGTGACGAACGGACCTTTGCGGCGCCGGCTCATGTCGTGCAGCGTGCGCGCGGCGACATGCTTGCCGGTGCCGGTTTCGCCGGCGATCAGTACGGCGGCTTCGGTCGGCGCGAGATGTTCGATCGTGTCGTAGACATGCTGCATCGCGCCGCTTCTGCCGAGCATCGCACCGAAGCGCCCGAGCTGACGCAGCGCCGCGCGCAGCGTCTGCACTTCCTCGGTCAGTTCGTACGGACGCGGAATACGCGCAAGCAGGCTGCGCAGGCGCGGAATGTTGACCGGCTTGAGCAGATAGTCCCAGATGCCGTGCCGCAAGCCTTCGATCGCGCTCTCGACCGTTGCGTTGCCGGTCATCACGATCACAGGCAAGGCGCCGCCGGGCGGATGCGCGGGCAGATGCTGCAACAGATCGAGCCCGCTGCCGTCCGGCAGATTCAGGTCGACCAGCACGACGTCGGGAATGAAGCGTGTCAGCGCGGCCCGGGCCTCGGCGATCGTCGTCGCGATGTCGACGGAGAAGCCGTCGGCAGAGAGGATGGCGGACAGGCCCGACAGGCTATTGGGATCGTCTTCAACAATCAGGGCATGTGGCATAGCGAGCGCAATTTTTTAAATGGATGGAATACCCGCGTTGCACCGCCGGGACTTCGGCGTGCGGCACGGGCGCGATGGCTGGCCGGTATGAACGGTCAAATGGCCGGTCGAGCGCTGGGCCGCTCGAGCGGCGTCCGCCAAGGCGGCGCGGCAGCAACCGGGCAATGGAGATGAGCGCGACGTGATGCGTGCGACGGCGATTCGACTCATGTAGTTCTGGTCCTTTGCAATTCGGTCAGGTGCCTCGATTTCTATAACGTATGGCAGGGGGCCTGTATTTCCTTCATTCGACCGGCCAGATATCCCGGTTTCTGTCGACGAAGCGTCGTACCTCAAGATCCGCCTGCTCGCGGGTCCTGCCGTAACGCTCCTGGATCGACGCGGCGAGTTTGTCGGCGCGGCCTTTCGCTTTGGTCAATTCGTCATCCGTCAGCTCGCCCCTTGCAGTCTTCGTGTCGCCACGCATGTGTTTCCACTCGCCTTCAGCGATGTCGATATTCATGTCGCATCTCCGGACTTGAGGAAAATAAAGCGGTGCAGGCCTACGACTCAGAGGGAGCATGGACCGTGCCACAACCATTTACTTAAACTTATCAATGGTTTGAAGGATACAGAACGGCAGCGCGAGGATGTCGGGCAAGCATATTCGAGAAGGTTGCCGGTAAAGTTTTCCTCAACCATACACGGCAGCACAGAAAAGAAAAAGCGCCCAAAGTGGGCGCTTTTTTTTGTCGCATTTTTTTCGGCGCCGGTGTTGCTCCAGCGCAGGGTTCCGTCCGCGGGCGCTTAAGCGCGGCTGCGGTACTCGTGCGTACGCGTGTCGATTTCGATCTTGTCGCCGATGTTGCAGAAAAGCGGCACTTGTAGTTCGAAACCGGTGTTCAGCTTGGCGTTCTTCAACACCTTGCCCGACGACGTATCGCCCTTGACAGCCGGTTCCGTGTAGATGATCTCGCGGACCAGCGTGGTGGGCAGCTCGACCGAGATGGCCTTCTCGTTGTAGAACACGACTTCGCAAGCCATGCCGTCTTCGAGGTAATGAAGGGCATCGCCCATCATTTCGTTTTCGACTTCGAACTGGTTGTAGTCGGCGTCCATGAACACGTACATCGGGTCAGCGAAGTACGAGTACGTCACTTCCTTGCGCTCCAGCACGACGACGTCGAACTTGTCGTCCGCCTTGTACACGCTTTCCATGCCTGCGCCGGTCAGCAGGTTCTTGAATTTCATCTTGACGACGGCGGAGTTGCGGCCCGATTTGTTGTATTCGGCCTTCTGCACGACCATCGCGTCTGCGCCGATCATCACTACGTTGCCGGTGCGGAGTTCCTGTGCGGTCTTCATAAAACTGTCCTGTACGAAATAAGTAGCTTCAACTTTTGCTCAACGGCATACGGCGCAAGCGGCTTCGCCGCTTCTCGCACTCCGGCGCCGCACCGCATGGAAGCGGCTGGGCCGGGGTAGTGCGTGAAGCGTGGCCGGCTTGCCGCGGCTACCCGCGGCGGATCGCAGGGCAATACCTGCGATTCCTGCATTCCCTGCAATCCGTTACCTGCTTTTACCCTGTGCGGGCGTTACACGAGTGGCGCCGATTCGCAGCATGCGTCCCTTTTTTGACATTTCTGCGGCCTCATCTGCTGCTCAGCTGCCGTTTAGAGCAGATGATATGCCGGTAAATGTGGGGTTCGCTGTTACGATCGGGCCGCGCTTGCGTCGTCGGCCGTTGGATAACCGCTTATTTTAACTGACTTTTTGCGAACAAGGCCAGATTTCCGGCAAGGTCGCCCACCTGTGCCAATTCGCGCGCCCATTCGGCCGCGCGTTGCTTCAGGGCGGCGCGGTGACGCTGGAAATCCGCCCAGTCCGGCTGACCGGCGCCGTTCCATGCGTGCCAGAAGCGCGCGAGCGCGTCGCGCGCGTCGGCGGGCAAGGTGCGGGCGTAGTGGGCGAGTGCGGCGTCGAGCTTCGGCAGATGGGCGTCATCGGCTTGCGGGTAGATATGCCAGACGAAGGGCTTCGCGGCCCATTGCGCCCGCACGAACGAATCCTCGCCGCGCACGAAATTGACGTCGCTGGCCCACTGCAGCGCGTCGTAGCCGGGCTGCCCGGTAAAGGCGAGCGCGTGGGCGCTGAGGCTGCCGCGCTCGGCGTATGCGCCGGCGGCAAACGACGGCAACCCGAAAAAGCGTGCGACCGCGCCCGAGATCCGGCCTTCCGGCACGAGCAGCACGACCGGTTCGGCGCTATCGCGCCACTGTTCGAGCAGGCTGTCGACGGCGGGGTTCTCATAGGCGAACAGCGAGATGACGGTGGCCGCGGCGGGCGGCGGCGGGCGGCCGGCGGTTTTCAGCCACCAGGCTTCGCGGGCTGGCTGCGAGGCTTCGAAGGCCGCCCGCGCGGCGTCCAGATGCCGTTCCTTCAGCACGCCGCCGGTGCCCGGGCCCAACCCTGGGAAAAAGAACGTCTTCGTCAACGCATAGCGCGGGTGGGGCGACGGCCGAAGATGGAAATCCGCGACCCAGTCTTCGGCGCTCAGATATTCGAGGTTCAGCCACACCGGCGCGCGCTCGCGCCGCGCCATCGCGGCTACGTAGATCGGCGGCAGCTCGCACGCGAACGCCTCGATCACCACGTCAGCGACTTCGAGCGTCTCGCCCGCGTGCGCCGGCTCGTGCCAGTGTTCGACGATGATGCCGTCGATCGCCTGGCGCGCGCGATCGAGCGTGAGCGACGGGCAGAGCTTCTGAAATGTATGCAGGTCGTCGACGAGCACGCGCACTTGCCAGCCGTGCTCACTCGCCAATTGGCGCGCGAGGCGCCAGCACACGCCGATGTCGCCGAAATTGTCGATCACCGCGCAAAAGATATCGCAGGCGATCGCCGTGGGCGCGGTGGCCGGTTGTTCGGGAAGGGGCGTGGCGGAAGACATGGTGGCCTGGGTCGCGGGTTCGAGCGGGCGCGTGGTTGGATCGTGCAGTGCGCGGTTTAGTTGGGCGATTTCGTTGCTTTGCTTGGTTGCGTAACCTAGTTGCGTAACTTGGCCGCGCAACTTGGTCGCGCAGCCTGATCGGGCATTTGAGCCGCGCAGTTGGGTTCAGCCGCCGGCCCATGCCGTTGAGTTGGGCCATTCGATGCAGCAGGGCTCGAACCCGCGCGGAATGTTCTAAACTTGCGATTCTAAAGCACTCGTTCGCGGTCCCGCGCGCAAGCGCGTACTCAAGTGAGCAACGCGAGCGCGCAGCACTTGGGCCGAGGCTTCGCGACACTGTTCCTTCCAACCGATCCTGCATGACCGAACCCGAAGCAACCGACGCTTTCGAGCCGAAAAAAGTGCTTGCCCAATTGCCGCATCTGCCCGGCGTCTATCGCTATTACGATACGCAGGGCGCGGTGCTCTACGTGGGCAAGGCGCGTGACCTCAAGAAGCGCGTCTCGAGCTACTTCACGAAAACCCTGCTGTCGCCGCGTATCGCGATGATGGTGACGCGCATTGTGCGCATCGAAACCACCGTGACGCGCTCCGAGGCCGAAGCGCTATTGCTCGAAAACAATCTGATCAAGGCACTCGCGCCGCGCTACAACATCCTGTTTCGCGACGACAAATCGTATCCGTACCTGAAGCTGACCGGCCACAAGTTTCCGCGCATGGCGTATTACCGCGGCTCGGTGGATCGCAGGAATCAGTACTTCGGACCGTTCCCGAGCGCATGGGCCGTTCGCGAGAGCATTCAGATCCTGCAGCGCGTCTTCCAGTTGCGCACGTGCGAAGACTCCGTGTTCAACAACCGCACGCGGCCCTGTCTGCTGCATCAGATCGGCCGTTGTACGGCGCCGTGCGTTGGAGCCATCGGCGCAGAGGATTACGCACGCGATGTCGCCAACGCATCGCGCTTTCTGCTCGGCCGGCAGGGCGAGGTGATGAAAGAGCTCGAGCAGAAAATGCACGCATTCGCGAGCGAGCTGAAGTTCGAGCAGGCGGCGGCGGTGCGTAACCAGATGAGTTCGCTGTCGACGGTGCTGCATCAGCAGGCAATCGAAGTCGGCAGCGACAGCGACGTCGATATTCTCGCGGTGGTCGCACTCGGCGGACGCGTGTGCGTGAATCTCGCGATGGTGCGCGGCGGACGGCATCTGGGTGACAAGGCGTACTTCCCGGCGCATGTGGAAAGCGCGCTGACGGCAGAGGAGGGCGGCCTCGAAACGGGCGGCGAGGGGCTGTCCGACGCCGCGGCCGAGCCGGGTTCGACGTTAAACGAAGCGCCGTCCGCTTCTGCAGGCAGCGCGGCCGAATCGTCCGATGCCGCCGACGCCTTCGCTATCGCGCAAGAGCTGCCGCAGGACGATGACGCCGAAGATGCCGAAGATGCCGAAGACACCGCCGTGGACGTGGAAGCCGAAGGCGAGACGGATGTGGGCGCTCCCTCGAAGCCGCGCAAAGGCAGCGCCGCCGGCGGCATCGAGTCCGAAGTTCTCGAAGCGTTCATTGCGCAGCACTACCTGGGCAATCGCGTGCCGCCGGTGCTGGTGGTCAGCCATGCGCCGGCCACGCGCGAGCTGGTCGACGTGCTGATCGAGCAGGCCGGCCACAAGGTGACCGTGCTGCGTCAGCCGCAAGGTCAGCGGCGTGCATGGCTCGCGATG
Source organism: Paraburkholderia lacunae (assembly GCF_003353175.1). Lineage (GTDB taxonomy): Bacteria > Pseudomonadota > Gammaproteobacteria > Burkholderiales > Burkholderiaceae > Paraburkholderia > Paraburkholderia lacunae. Next base: position 107,506 of record NZ_QHKS01000011.1, read on the forward strand.
GCCGAGCAGAACGCCCGGCTCGCGCTCGCCCGCCTGCTGTCCGAACAAGGCTCGCAGCAGTCGCGCACGCGCGCGCTCACCGACACGCTCGGCATGGAGTGCGACGATCTCGCGCATCTGCGTATCGAATGCTTCGACATCAGCCATACGATGGGTGAGGCGACGCAGGCGTCGTGCGTGGTGTATCACCATCACAAGATGCAGTCGTCCGAGTACCGCCGCTACAACATCACCGGCATCACGCCTGGCGACGACTACGCGGCGATGCGTCAGGTGCTCACGCGCCGCTACGAGAGGATGGTCGAGCAAGCCGCCGCGAATGTCGCCGCGAATGTCGCCGATGAAGCCGCCGCCGAAGCCGCTGAGTCGCAAACGGCCGCGACGGCCGATCCGTCAATCACGCCCGATGCGGCGGAGCCGGCAGCCGCGGGCGGCATTTTGCCGACCATTGTGCTGATCGATGGGGGCAAGGGCCAGGTCGAGATCGCGCGCCAGGTCTTCACGGAACTGGGTCTCGATACGGGCATGCTGGTCGGCGTCGCCAAGGGCGAAGGGCGCAAGGTCGGTCTCGAGACGCTGATTTTCGCCGACGGCCGCGCGCCGCTCGAACTCGGCAAGGAAAGCGCGGCGCTGATGCTGGTCGCGCAGATCCGCGATGAAGCGCATCGCTTCGCCATCACCGGAATGCGTGCGAAGCGCGGCAAGACGCGGCAGACCTCGCGGCTCGAGGAACTCGAAGGTGTGGGTGCGAAGCGGCGCCAGCGGCTGCTGGCGCGCTTTGGCGGACTGCGTGGCGTAGTCGCGGCAAGCGTCGAGGATCTCGCGAGCGTCGAGGGGATTTCGCAGGCGCTCGCCGAGCAGATCTATCGGCAATTGCACTGACCCTGATGCGATGGGGCTGCCCGGTGCGTGGCCGCGACGCAGCGTCAGGCAGCGCCTCGAAGGGATTGTGAAGGGTGATAAGCGGCGCGCGGGCCAAGCCCCGCGCGCCGCTTTGCTTGTGGCAGGCCCTATGACACGGCACAATTGCATCTCCCTTGTCAGACGCCGCGCCTGCCCATGCCGTTTAACTTTCCGATTTTCCTGACCTGGCTGCGAATCGTGCTGATTCCGCTCGTCGTCGGGGTGTTTTATCTGCCGGACATGATGATGAGCCTCGCGCACCGCAACCTGGCTGCCGCGACGATCTTCGTTCTGGCGGCGCTCACCGACTGGTTCGACGGCTATCTGGCACGCAAATGGAATCAGACCTCGGCGTTCGGCGCTTTTCTCGACCCGGTCGCCGACAAGCTGATGGTGACGGCCGCGCTGTTGGTGCTGGTGCAACTCGCGCGGCTCGATTCGGCGATCGCGCTGGTGATCGTCGGACGTGAAATCGCGATTTCGGCGCTGCGCGAATGGATGGCGCAGATCGGCGCGTCGAAGAGCGTCGCGGTGAATTCTCTCGGCAAGTTCAAGACCGCGTGCCAGATGGTCGCGATTCCGATGCTGCTGTTCTACGGTCCGCTGTCATTCGGCGGCGTCTCTGTCGACACGCGCGTGTGGGGATTGTGGCTGATCTATCTGGCCGCCTTCCTGACGATCTGGTCGATGCTCTATTACATGAAGCTCGCGTGGCCGCAGATCCGCGAGCGGGGCGGCGTTGCCTGAGGGAATCTGATTGCGGCCTGAATTCCAGGGGCTCGAAGCCCGGCTGCGGCGTGACGAAATCGTGAGTGAAATCTGTTCAGTTAAAGACATTCGCAAAAGGGGTTGACACGTTTCAGCCGTTTCTCCATAATCTCGTTTCTCCGATGCACGCAGTTCGAAACGTCGGTGGCAGTAAGAGTGAAGTAGCGGTAACTAAGGCAGTAGTTAGCAGTAATACGCGGGAGTAGCTCAGTTGGTAGAGCGCAACCTTGCCAAGGTTGAGGTCGCGAGTTCGAGCCTCGTCTCCCGCTCCAGATTTCGAAGCAACGCGTTGTTTGGCGAAGTAAAAATGCAAGGCGTTGTGAAGCAGTGCCATGCGGGAGTAGCTCAGTTGGTAGAGCGCAACCTTGCCAAGGTTGAGGTCGCGAGTTCGAGCCTCGTCTCCCGCTCCACACATTAGGGGAAGCAAGGCTTCCCTTTTTGTTTGGTGGTCCGGTCGTGCTGATCGGTCATCAGACAAATCTGTGAATCTGCAGCTAGGTTCCAGTCCGCTTGCGGCGCGATAGCAAAGCGGTTATGCAGCGGCCTGCAAAGCCGTTTAGGCCGGTTCGACTCCGGCTCGCGCCTCCAGTAGTTGATGAAGAGAAAAGCCCCGCCGTGTCGGGGCTTTTCTTTTTGTGCGCCTCATTTTGCTCATCGCTCATCACGCCTTTCGCCTTCATCGCGCTTCCCGTTCAAGGTCGCCTGTCACTGCATTGCCTTGCACTTGTCCGCACGCTTTGCTGCTCACGCCGCTATAGTGCGCAGACGCCCAAGCCCGGCACTCCGACACCGACATGCGCATCCACGATACTGAACGCCGCTCTTTCTACCTGCGCGTGATCTACGCTCTATGCCTCGTCGGCGCCACCTGGACGCACCTGCACGCACCTGCACGTGGCCTTCGCCCACGGCCTCTGGTGGGACTACGGCGGCGTTGAGTCCGGTACGCGAATCTACTGGACCTCGCTGCTCTTCATCGATCCATTGACGGCGCTGCTCCTGCTGCTACGCCCGCGACCCGGACTGATCCTCTGCATGGCGGTCATCGTGACGGATGTGGCGCACAATTCGTGGTTCGCACTCCATCACCCGATCCGGATGGACCTGTACCTTTCGCAACTCGTGTTTCTGCTGTTCGTTGCACTTACGGTGCGTACAGCGTGGCGTGGCGCCGTTCGTCGACGCACCGCGCCGTGCCTTGCCGATTGAATTGTTTAGCTGTCCAATCGCCTGCTTGCCCGCCAATCCCGAGACCGCATGTATCTACAACTCACCGGCACCAACGTACGCCTGCTTGGCTCGATGCATCTATTCCCTGCGACGAACCGACGGACGCCGCCATGGATTGCCGAGGCCTATGATTGGGCCGAGGAACTGGTCTTCGAATCCGATCCGCCGACCATCCTGCCGTTTCTGAAGGCGCATTGGCGAAGCAGTGCGGATCAACTGCGTCCTTTGCTCTGCGCCGACGCCTGGAATCAGCTCCAGGCCGTATGGCCTGTCGACGGCCCGCTGGCGCCGCTCGCCGATTTGCGGCCGTGGGCCGCGCTAATCGTCGCGCCGACGCTGTTTCAACAGGTCGTCGAAGGCGTCGAGCCGCGCATGCTGCGTTCGGCGATCGCGCAAGGCAAACCGTATCGGTATCTCGAGACTGCGGAGGAAGTGGCGGCGTCGCTCGAGTCGATTCCGCTGGAAGCCGTCTCCGCCGCGCTGGGCTTGCTGATCTCCGATCTGAAGGAGCCGCAGCGCACGCTCGAACGCATGCACGCGGCCTGGCTGCATGGCGATCTGCAAGCTGTGCACGAGATTGCTGTCGAGTCGCCGATGTTCAACCTGCCCGGTATTCGCCACGCGATTCTCGATGCGCGCAATCACGCGTGGGCGGAGCGTGTGACGGCGATGCTCGGGCGGCCTGAGCGGACGCTGGTGGTCGTCGGCGCGCTGCATTTGTGCGGTCCTGGCAATCTGATCGAGCGTCTCGCGCGCCCCGTCGAGCCTGCTTTCCTGGGCGCATAGTGGATTGGCTATGGGCAGGCGCACGAGCCGAACCTGGCGAAAAGCACACTGAATACACGCGACGTGCGGGACGAGGGCGATCTCCGGCCGTGGCGGCTGCGCGCCACCGAAGCCAGGCCGCGCGTTGCAAGCAATGCACCGCGTCGTTCCGCGAGATTGGCGCGGCGTAGCCTGACCCACGAGATGGGGGCGGCGTAGCCTAAGCCGCTCTGGCGCGGCATAATTCCGCATCGCCGCCGCCCCGGTGCTCCCTTTTGAGCCTTCTCATGACCGAACCGCAGCCCACTGCCGCCACGCCGCTGGCGCAGCTCGAATGGCACTGGAAAGCCTTCGACGACCTTACCACCGCCGAAGTCTATGCAATGCTGGCCGCTCGCAGCGCGGTGTTCGTCGTCGAGCAGAACTGCCTTTATGCCGATATCGACGGGCTCGACACGCAGGCCTGGCACCTGTTCGCCTTCGGTCCCGGCGAGCGCCGTCCGCCGCTGGCAGGTTATCTCCGCGTGCTGGTGCCGGACGCGGCAGATCCCGATATCCGCATCGGCCGCGTGCTGACGACGGCGGAGTTCCGCGGCATCGGACTCGGTAACGCGATGCTCGAGCGCGCGCTGGCTCACATCCGGGTCCAGTGGCCCGGCACGCCGATCCGTTTGCATGCGCAGGCGCATCTGCAGGCTTTCTATGGCGCTTTCGGCTTTGCGCCGATCTCGGACATTCACGAAGAGGACGGCATCCCGCACGTGTGGATGCGTTCGGTCTAAGCTTCGACGAAGCCCGGCGCAGCCGCGCCGGCCGCATTCAACGCTTTGAAAGTTCCAGCGTCAGCGTTGCGCGCTGGCGGCCACCGAGGGAGCTTGCGTCAGGCGGCGCGCCGGCGCCGCGTTCGCCACGCAGGCGTCCGCGCGCCGATAGCCGCATCCAGTGACGCAAGGCGAGTAGGGCGCCGATGACGCTCATCATCGAACCCGGAATCCACAGCAGCAGTCCGCCGATCTGCTGATCGCGCATCGGGCTCAGCCACGTAAAGGCGCGTCCGCAGATCGAATAGATCGGATATAGCTCGCGCGGCGAAAAGAAAATGAATGCGCCGAGGATGATCTGCGGCGGAATCGCGGCGATCACCACCAGCACGCGCTTGCCGGGCGACAGCCGCGCTGGCGGCGCCGGGCGCGGATCGAGCACGAGCCACCAGAACAGCAGGCCGTCGATCACCATGCTCCAGTTCATCACGCGGTAGAGCCGCCAGTCGAGCATCGCTACGAAGTGAATCGGCGACATCAGCCAGAAATAAATCAGTCCAACGAACAATGTGACTGCAACCACCGGATGCATCACCAGGTCGAGCACCTTGCGCACCACGCGGGTTTGCAACGCGGGCCGCACGAAGCGTTGGCGCCAGCTGAACGGAATGCCCGCACGCAATGCGGCGCCCGGATACGACAGCGCGATGAAGAAAGGGCCAAGATGATGTAGCACCAGATGCTGCGCGCGATGCATGAAGAACTCATGCTCGAAGAAGTAATCGAGCCGCGTATGCAGCGCGACATACAACGCGGCCAGCCCGAACCAGAAGGAAACGCGCCGGGCGATCGATACCTTCGCTTTGCGTGCGCCACGCACAAACAGGATCGCGGGCACCAGCAATGCGATCACGACGATCGGCGAGAACTCCCAGGGATCGAGCCAGTAGAGCGGGTTCATCGTGCGTCGTTGCTGTTACTTGGTCTGTGCGGGCGATTTGACGGCGAACGGCGTGTCGAGCGTTTCGCCGTCGGAGAACTTCAGCGTCAGATGCACGGTGTCGCCCGGCTTCACCTTATGCTTCGCGTCTTCGAGCATCACGTGGTAGCCGCCTGGCGCAATCGCGACCTGGCCATGCGCGGGCACCGTCAGCTTGTCGACCATCACCATCTTTTGCGTCGAGCCGTTCGACACGGTTTGATGCAGCATCGCGTCACCATAGTCGTTACTGGAAATATCGACGAGGTCGATCGGCTTATCGCTCGCGTTCACCAGCGTCACGTAGCCCGCGGCGGGCAGATTGTTCGGCAGCCAGCGAACCCACGCCTCCCTGGCGCTGATCGCGTGCGCGCCGGCCGCTTGCGCGCCTGGGGCGAAACCGAACGAAAGGGCGGAAAGGGCGAAGGCGCAACTCAATGCGGCGAACGTCTTGATCTTGATCGACATGGGTGGACTCGGGAAAGGTCAGGAGCGGTCTTCAATGATACGGCGCAGGTCTTGTGCGATCGCATCGGGTGTGTCGTGATCGGTGGCCAGCAGGCGCGCATGGCCTTGCGGGTCGAACACGTAGACGGCGGAGCTATGCGTGACTTCGTAGTTGCCGTTGGGGTCGCGCTTTTCCATCTGATAGGCGACCCGGTAACGCTTGGCGAGCGATTCGATTTGCCAGTCGGTGCCGCTCAGCCCTTCGGCGTGCTGCGAGTCGAAGGCGTCGACGTAGTCGTGCAAGGCCTTGGGCGTGTCGCGTGCCGGATCGACGGTGACGAACAGGATGCGCACCTTTTGCGCGTCCGCGCCGAGCTTGCCGAGCACCTGCATCAAACGGCCCATGGTCTCCGGGCAGACATCCGGGCAATGCGTGTAGCCGAAGTAGACGAGCGACGTGCGGCCCTTGAATGACTCACTGCTGACGGGGCGGCCGTCGTCGCCGGTCAGCGAGAAGTCCAGATCCGGCAAGTGGCCGGTCACGTTGGTCAACTGCCACGGTTCGGCGCGATGCGTGCAGCCGCTTAGCGCGGCCAGCGCGCCCACCATGACCGTCAACGCGACCACGCGCTTCGACCACGCGCGATGTGGCGATGCAAAGTCTGGTTGCCGGCGTCGGGATGAGATGGGCGGGAACAAAGCAGGTATCAATGACTCGATTGAAGAGCGGTACACGAACTGGCGCGCGCAGGTCACGCACGAGGCGATGGGGCAGCGCGCAAGCACGCCTCGCGCAAGGCGCACGGATCGCCATAGTGTGCAAATATGGCCGTAACCGGAATGGGCTGCGTGGCTGCGACTGTATCGCAAAAAGCCCGGTGGCGTCGCGCAGCGCCTGCTGGCGGGCGGTTTGCGAGGCAATTTGACGCAGGCGGCTGAAAGCTCGATGAAGCCAGATTGTTCTCTTTTTGAACGCAATCCGCGGTGGCCGCGGCTCGCACGCCTCCGCCGGGCTTGTGTCCTCGCTTACTTTCTCGAAAAATGGGTGGATGCGCGGTAAGATGCGCACACTTTTCCGGCCGCAGAGGGCTGAAAGGCAAAACTAACCGATGCAAGCACTTCCGGCAGTTCTGTCTCCGAGCGAGACGGCATTTTTCTTCGACTTCGACGGCACGCTCGTCGAACTCGCGCCCACGCCGGATGGCGTGCTGGTGCGACCCAAGGTCATCGTGCTGCTGACTGAATTGCGGCGTCTGACGAACGGCGCGGTCGCGATCGTGTCGGGGCGCGGCATCGATAGTATCGATGCTTTCCTCGGCATGCCCGATCTGCCGATCGCCGGCCTGCACGGCGCCGAGCGGCGCGACGCGAACGGCGACACACAGCGTATTGGCTTTCACGACGAACGTTTGCTGCGCATGGAGCAGGTGCTCGCGCAGGTCGTCAATTCGAATCCCGGCATGCTGCTGGAGATCAAGGGCGCGGCGCTCGCGCTGCACTATCGCAATGCGCCGGACCGCGAGCCGGTGGCGCGCGAGGCAACCGAGCGGCTGGTCGCCGATTATGCCGGCTCTTATGTATTGCAGCCCGGCAAGATGGTCTATGAGATCAAACCCAAGGACGTCGACAAGGGCCGCGCGCTGCGCGCGTTTCTCGAGGAACCGCCGTTCGTCAGCCGCTTTGCGGTGTTTGCCGGCGACGATCTGACCGACGAGAAAGGCTTTGCCGTCGTCAACGATCGCGGCGGCCTGTCGATCAAGGTCGGCGCGGGCGACACGATGGCGCATACGCGCATCGAGTCGGTCTCCGCCTTGCTCGAATGGCTCGAGTCGATTGTCGCGGCGGCGCGCGGAGCATGATGACTGCGCCGTCTCGTCCAACATATCGCTCAACCTGCATAACGCACTGCATCGGGAGTCGCGCTTCATGAGCCGACTGATCATCGTATCGAACCGGGTCGCGCCGATCTCGGAAGGCGGCCCGGCGGCCGGTGGGCTGGCGGTCGGCGTGTACGACGCGCTGAAGGAAACCGGCGGCATGTGGTTCGGCTGGAGCGGCGACGTGCTGAGCTCGGGCCAGCCACAGATCAAGGTCGAAGAGCGCGGGCCGGTGACCTTCGCGACCATCGCGCTGATGCGGCGCGACTACGATCAGTATTACCGCGGCTTCTCGAACGCTACGCTATGGCCCGCGTTCCACTATCGCGCTGATCTGCTGCATTACGATCGTCACGACTTCGAGGGCTACTGCCGCGTCAATGCATGGCTCGCGCAGCAACTCGTGCCGCTCTTGCGCGAGGACGACGTGATCTGGGTCCACGACTACCACCTGATTCCATTTGCGCAAGCGTTGCGTGCGGCCGGTGTGAAGAATCGCATTGGCTTCTTTCTGCATATTCCGTTTCCGGCTTCGCAGGTTCTGCTTGCGGTGCCGCCGCATCGCGAACTGGTCGAAGCGCTGTGTTCGTTCGATCTGCTCGGCTTCCAGACCGCGCCGGATCTGCGCGCGTTCGGCGATTACATCGTCAACGAGGCGAACGGCACTGTCGATGTGTCGGCGCGTGGCCCGTTGACCGTTCACGCGTTCGGCCGCACGCTGCGCGCGGCGGCTTACCCGATCGGCGTGTATCCGGACGAGATAGCCGAGCTCGCGAAAGCGGGCGAGCGTGGCAAACCGGTGCGTACGATGAAGGCGACGCTGCATTCGCGCAAGCTGATCATGAGCGTGGACCGGCTCGATTATTCGAAGGGGCTGGTCGAGCGTTTCCGCGCGTTCGAGCGCCTGCTCGAACACGCGACCGCGCAGCGCAACAAGGTGTCGTTCCTGCAAATCGCACCGCCGACGCGCGCCGACATGAACGCCTACCAGGACATCCGCCTGCAGCTCGAAGGCGAGTCGGGCCGCATCAACGGCCGCTTTGCCGAGCTCGACTGGACGCCGATTCTCTACATCCACAAGCAGTACGAGCGTTCGGTGCTGGCCGCGCTGTTCCGCACCGCGCACGTCGGCTACGTCACGCCGTTGCGCGACGGCATGAACCTCGTTGCGAAGGAGTACGTGTCGGCGCAGGATCCCGACAATCCCGGCGTGCTGGTGCTGTCGCGCTTTGCGGGTGCGGCGCAGGAGCTGGACGGCGCGCTGATCGTCAATCCGGTCGATATCGACGGCATGGCCGACGCGCTGGCCACGGCGCTGGAGATGCCGCTCGCGGAGCGCCAGGCGCGTCACCGCGACATGATGGTGCAGTTGCGCGAGAACAATGTGTCGGTGTGGCGCGATAACTTCATGCGCGACCTGCAGAGCGTTAACGGTGCAAAGAGCACGAGAACCGTGAAGGTGCGGGCTGGATCAGGCAAGAAAGCGGTGCGCGAAACGTTGGCCGGGTAAGCCGCTATGAAGGCCGTTCGCGGCTACGTCGGAAAACAAAAAGCCGCTTGAAAAGCGGCTTTTTGTTGGCGATGCGTGTCGTATGCGTGTCGTACAAACGGCTGCGCAAATGGACGCACAAAACGGCGCTGCGCAGTTCAAACCACGTGCTGTTCGTCGACCTTCTTGCCGCCGATATGCAGCGTCGTGCCCTTGCCATATTGCTTCGCAAGCAGGTCGCGATACAGACCCGGGCGCGTACGCAGCTCTTCCGGGCTGCCGTCGTCGATGACTTTGCCCGAGCTCATCACGATGATCCGGTCGAAGTTGTTCAGCGTCGACAGCCGGTGCGCGATTGCAATCACCGTGCGGCCCACCATCAGCCGGTCGAGCGCCTTCTGGATCGCTTCTTCCGACGCGCTGTCGAGCGCCGAGGTGGCTTCGTCGAGCAGCAGGATCGGTGCGTTTTTCAGAATCGCCCTCGCAATCGCGATCCGCTGGCGCTGACCGCCGGACAGCTTGACGCCGCGATCGCCGACGATCGTATCGAAACCTTCCGGCATCGCTTCGATGAAATCCGCGCAGCGGGCTTCGCGCGCGGCCGCCACCACCTCTTCGCGGGTCGCCTCGGGCCGGCCGTAGGCGATGTTCTCGTACACCGTGCGATGGAACAGCGAGATATCCTGCGGCACCAGCGCGATCGCATGACGCAAGCTGTCCTGGGTGATCGAGGCGATGTCCTGGCCGTCGATCCTGATCGCGCCCCCCTGCGTTTCGTAGAAGCGTTGCAGCAAGGCGAGCACGGTGGATTTGCCTGCGCCCGACTTGCCGATCAGGCCCACCCGTTGGCCCGGTTCGATATGCAGATCGAAGTGGTCGAGAATCGGCCGGCGGTGCGGATAGGCGAACGTCACACCTTCAAAATCGACCCGGCCGCCTTGCGGGACGAGTTCGGCCGCGTCATTGCGGTCCGGCATGCCGTGCGGTTCGAGCAGCGTGCGCACCGCTTCTGCGAGCCGTGCGACGTGTTGCGTCACGTCGACGAGCGCCACGGCCAGATCGCGCGTGCCGTGCAAAATCGTAAAGCCGAGCGAGCTGACCAGAACGATGTCGCCGGAGGTCGCCTTGCCGTGATCCCACAGCCACAGCGCCCACCCCAACAAGCCGGCCGACAGCAGCGCGGTGATCACCGCGTGCAGCAGGCGCAGCTTTTCCAGATACAGCAGGCTCTGCTGGCGCGCCTCCATCTCCGCCTTGACCGTCGCGCCGAAACGCTGCTGTTCGCGAAACGTCATGCCGAAGGCCCGCACGAGGCCCATGTTGCTGATCACGTCGACCAGCTCGCCGTCCACCGACGCCGCTTTGGTCGCGAAGTGGTGATGCCGTGCCGAGCCGCGTCCGGCGAGCTTGTAAAGCACGACCGACAGAATGGCCGAACACAGCATCAGGCCGGCCGCCATCAGCGGATTCACTACGATGATCATCACGATCGCGCCGAGCACGGCGATACAAGGCGGCAGCACGTTCCACGCGGTAGTGTTCTCGGCGGTGTACACCGCGTTCGAGGTTGCCGTAATGCGGCTTGCGAGCATGCCCGGCTGCTTCTCGGCGTAGTAGGTAGGCGAATGGCCGCTCAAATACTGGAAGAGATCGCGCCGCAAGTCGCCCGTAACGGCGACGAAGGTATGCGCGGCGAACCAGCCGCCGACCCGCCACAGCAGGTTGTCGGCGCCGATCAGACCGACGAGGATGGCGAACGCCCCCCAAAGCGGACCGGGATGATGCCGGCCTTCGCCGAGCACGTCGATCAGATGTTTGATCGCGTATTGCGAACCGAGCGCACAGCCCACGGCTGCAATCACGCTGCACAGGACAATCGCATGCGCGAGCGGGTGGCGGCGGATGAAGCGGAAAAGAAACGCAAGCGGCCGATGCGCATAGCTCGCAAGCTTTGCGTTCTGGGCATTACGCTGGGCGACGGTTGAGTGTTCCAATTGATCGTGAGGTCGGAGTGTTTCGGGTTGTGCATGCAAAGCATGGGCCACGGCGAATAGCTCGCCGCGAAGCCGATGCTTCGCATTGTAAACATGCAAAAGCGATTGCGCCTTGGGTATCCGGCGTGCCGACGCGACTGATTGCGCGATAGACCACCGCGACCTGTTATGGCTCGACCCGTCAACGGGCAGGTGGTTCACGCAGGCTGCGGAATATTTCGGGATATAATTACAAGTTGCATACAACTTTGCCGACGCATTTCTTCAATGCTTGCCGGCAAAGTTGACGCAAGAGCTTACAGAGCCGCGTTCGAAGTTCCGCGTTGCAAGCCAGTGGCTACTCTAGAACTGGCTTATAAAACAAGGGTTTGTAAAGTGTTTCGCCTTTGTAACAACGTAAAGACTTTGAAATGTTATGGTGCAGCGCAAATTCCGGCACCGATAATGCGTGCTCTGTTGGCCCAGCGAAATATCTGACAGTTTGTCAACGTAGGTGCCGTGCGTGCGTTTACCGGCACATGCGCAGACGTTGACGACATCGATCTGGGCTCACTACCCAAGCGATCCATCGCAGGATTTCTCGAAAGAAACAGGCCCGTGCCGGGATCAACCGGCCAGACTGCCCTGGCGAGCAAGCGAGTCGCTTTTAACCAAACGCAGTACCTTTGCCTGATTTTTTACGAGGAGTTCCCCATTATGCGAATCGCTCAAATCGCTCCGTTGCACGAGGCGGTTCCTCCCAAGCTGTATGGCGGCACGGAACGCGTGGTGTCCTACCTGACCGAAGCGCTGGTCGAGCAGGGCCATGACGTGACGCTTTTTGCGAGCGGCGATTCACAGACCTCGGCGAAACTCGAAGCATTCTGGCCGCAAGCGCTGCGCCTCGACCCGACGATCCGCGACGTGATGGCGCCGCACATGTTGCTGCTCGAAGAAGTGCGCCGCCGCGCGGACGAATTCGACGTGCTGCATTTCCACATCGACTACTACCCGTTCTCGCTGTTCGCCCGTCAACCGGTGCCGTTCCTGACCACGTTGCACGGCCGCCTGGATCTGCCGGAACTGCAGCCCATCTTCAATACGTTCAGCGACGTGCCGGTGGTGTCGATTTCGGACAATCAGCGCATCCCGCTGCATCAGGCCAACTGGCTGCAAACCGTCTATCACGGCCTGCCGGAAAACCTGCTCACGCCGATCAAGGACGTGAAGCCGAGCTACCTCGCGTTCCTCGGCCGTATTTCGCCGGAAAAGCGCCTGGACACGGCGATCCGCATCGCCGAGCAGGCCGGTATGCCGATCAAGGTTGCCGCCAAGCTCGACAAGGCCGACCGCGCGTATTACGACGAAGTGATCAAGCCGCTGATGTCGCTGCCGCACGTCGAATACATCGGCGAAATCAGCGAAGCCGAAAAGACCGAGTTCCTCGGCAATGCGCATGCGCTGCTGTTCCCGATTGACTGGCCGGAGCCCTTTGGTCTGGTGATGATCGAGGCCATGGCTTGCGGTACGCCGGTGATCGCGTTCAATCGCGGTTCGGTGCCGGAAGTGATCGAAAACGGCGTGTCGGGCTTTGTCGTCGAAGACGAAATCAGTGCGGTCGCCGCCGTGAAGCGTCTGCACACGCTGCCGCGCGCCAAGGTGCGCCAGGCGTTCGAATCGCGCTTCTCGTCGAAGGTCATGGCGCAGAACTACGTCGCCACCTATGAAGAGCTGCTGCGTCAGAAGCACCGCACGGTGCTGCGCGAAGTCAACGCCGGCTAATCGACGCGGGCGAATCGACGCTACGTCTAGCCAATGGCTTAGTCGGTCAAAGCAGCAGAAGCCGGCTTGCGGAGCGCTTCCGGGCGACGCCGCCAGCCGCCAGCAACGCCCCGCGTGCGTCATGCACGCGGGGCGTTGTTGCATGCGCGCCGCGTTTTTCCCCGCGAGCGGTAGAAAGTGCGGTTTTCGGGCCGGCAAGCATGAGCCGCGCTCAGTAATATCCCTATAATGGCCCTGCCGCAAATCTGGCTGCGGCGCCGCCGACGAAAGGAGGATGCCTTGGCGAGAACGAAAGAGACGCGTGCGAACGCGGCGCCCGGTGCCGGAACGATTTTCGCGCTGCGCGCCATCGGTCTCGTGCTCCTGGCTCGCTGGCTTTTTTCGATGGCGCAGATGGATCTGAGCGCGTCGCTGGTGGCGATGGTGTCGTCGCCGTGGGCGTGCATCAACCTCGTCTTCCTGTTCCTGCTGATCTTCCTGCCGGGCGCGCGCGCGGTGGCCGAGCGGCCGTTTCATCCGTTGCCGCAATGGCTGCGGCAGGCTCTGCGTCTGTTTGCTTTCCTGGGATTCCTGTTCGCGGCCTGGTCGGTCGGCGCCTTTGCGGCGAGCGCGGGCTGGCGGCACGCCGCGCAAGCGGTGGCGGCCACCAATGGCTGGCTGCTGGCTGCACCGGCGTTGTACGCAGCGGTCGTGTGGATTTGCCGGCCGCGCGCGCTGTGGCGCACCAATATCGCCGCGCGGCGCTTCGCGATTGGCCGCTATGCGGTCGCGCTCGATCCGGCGACGCGCACGGTGGTCGTATGGGCCGAGCGCCGCAAGGTCGGTCAGTACGATGCACGCGAGTTGTCCGTGCGTTGGCCGTCGGGGCAGGGCATGACAAGCCCGCCGACACCGACGCCCGCGGTGGCGTTCGGCGCTGCCGGCAAGCCGGGCACGGCCGCGGTGCCGGCCAGGACGGTTGCCGCGGCTTCACTTGCGCGCGACAGTTTCGGCCGGCGGCCGAAAATCGAATTGCTGTGGGATTCGCCGGCTGCGGCGGGTCACAACCGGCAAACCGTGTTCCGTGCCGCGCTCGCTACCGAAGGCGACCGGGTCGCCGCTCGGGCGCTCGATACATCGCTGCGGCAAGTCTGAATCCGACGCTGCAGGCGATCGGCCGCGCCTGCGGCCGAGGCATGCGCAGCGTCGTGGGCCCATGCTGGGCATCAATGAGGCAACACCGCCTGGCGAACGCCGGCGAGTGAGAATACATCGATCGTGTCGCGTCGTTTTACGGGAGTCGCTATGCTGGTTCGCTGGTTGCTTGCCGCTATTCACCTGCTTGCTTACGGCCTTGCGCTTGCGTCGATTCTCCGGCGCACGTGGGCGTTGCGCCGTGCAACCGTGCCTGCCGCGTTGCGCTCGGTATTTCGCGCCGACACAGGGTGGGGCATCTCTGCGCTATTTCTGATCGTAACCGGATTGATGCGCGCGTTCGGCGGCTTCGAGAAGGGCACGGATTACTACCTGCATGAGCCGCTCTTTCACGTCAAAATGACGCTGCTCGTGCTTATCCTCCTGCTCGAAATCGCGCCGATGCTCGCGCTGATGCGTTGGCGTGCCGCACTCCGCAAAGGCAGTCCGCCGGATCTTCGGCGAGCGCGTAGGTACGCGCACATCTGCGTGATCCAGACGGTGCTGTTGATTGCGATGGTGTTCGCCGCATCCGGGATGGCGCGCGGCATCGGGTTGCCGACGGGCGTGGTCTAGAACTGTGATGGTGCGCAACGCACGACGTCCCGCCCAATTAAAGCGATTGACTTCCCTACCAGCAACGTCGAATCGTCTATCCGATTCGCCTTCACATCTGACTGCGCAACGATGCCTGCTGCGCGCAGGCGATGTCCTCGCCGTCGATCGTGATCCTGGCTGCCGAGATGTCGTAAAGCCGCTGGATCAGCTTGATGAACGTCGTCTTGTCTGAGTCGGAATGCCCGATCAGCCACACGCGTTCGCCAGGCGCAATGCGCACGGAGAAATCGCCATGGAGCGGCGTGCGGTTCGCGGCATAGTGGAAGGTGACATGTTGAAGCGGATATCGCCCTTGTATCAGTACGCTGAAGCGGTCGCAATTGTACGAAGGTGCGCTTTTGACTTCGAACTGAGGCGCTGCGCTCGCGTTGCTACGTGCCGATGTGATCGCCGCGACAAGGGATGCGCGAACGTGCAAAAAGCGCGCAAAAAGAAAAGGGCTCACGTATTTCTACGTAAGCCCTTTATTCTTCGGTGATCGACACACCAAGATTCTGGTGGGTAGTACTGGGATCGAACCAGTGACCCCTGCCGTGTGAAGGCAGTGCTCTACCGCTGAGCTAACCACCCGAAGAGAGCCGAATTATGTCAGGGATTTTTCCACCCGTCCAGTATTTTTTAAGCAGTTTGCTCATCCGCGGGCGGCGCGGGTTCGAGGCGCCATACGCTCGTGCCCTTGACCGCTTTGTCGAGGCCGTCAAGTACAGCCTGGTGCGCGGCGAGTTCGTCGTCGCTGGCGGCAATCACCACGAGATCCAGCGAGTCGAGCGCGACGCGCGGCGCGTATGCATTGCCACCAGCGTGCGTGTCGCCGAGCATGTCGATGACGAGGCTTTCCTGGCCGCGCGTCATCGCCAGATAGACTTCCGCGAGCAGCTCCGAGTCGAGCAACGCGCCGTGCAGCGTACGGTGCGCATTGCTGATGCCGAAGCGATCGCACAGTGCGTCGAGTGAATTGCGCTTGCCAGGGAACATCTGCTTGGCGCGCGCGAGCGTGTCGATGATTTCGCCGCAATAGGTGCTGACCGGCGGCAAGCCCAGCAGCGCGAATTCGACGTCGAGAAAGCCGATGTCGAACGGCGCGTTGTGAATGATCAGGTCCGCGCCCTGGATGAAGTCGCGAAACTGGTCGGCGATTTCCGCGAACTTCGGTTTGTCGCTGAGGAACTCCGTGGTCAGCCCGTGGACGGCCAATGCGCCTGGATCGCTGTCGCGTTCCGGGTTGATGTAGAAGTGCAGGTTGTTGCCCGTGAGCCGGCGGTTCACCAGTTCGACGCAACCGAGTTCGAGGATCCGGTCGCCGGTGCGTGCATTGAGTCCGGTGGTTTCGGTATCGAGGATGAGTTGACGCATGTCGGATTAGCCTGCTTCGAAAAAATCAGCGGAAAAGAAAGGCGGGCGTGTGTGCCGCGCCGCGTGCATGGAGGCGGGCATCACATCTCTGCAAGCGATGCGACGCCGCGATTGGCCAGTTGATCCGCACGCTCGTTTTCCGGATGACCGCTGTGGCCGCGCACCCAGCGCCATTCGACTTCGTGTTGCGCGACCAGCGCGTCGAGCCGTTTCCACAGGTCGGCATTCTTCACCGGCGTCTTCGCGGCGGTCATCCAGCCTTTCTTTTTCCAGCCGTGAATCCACTCGCTGATGCCTTTTTGCACGTATTGCGAGTCGGTATGGACGACGACTTTGCATGGGCGCTTCAGCGCTTCGAGCGCGGCGATCACGCCCATCAGTTCCATACGGTTGTTGGTGGTGTTGGCTTCGCCGCCGAACAGTTCTTTTTCCTGGGCGCCGAAGCGCAGCAGCGCGCCCCAGCCGCCGGGGCCGGGGTTGCCCTTGCAGGCGCCGTCGGTATAAATATCGATGAGATCGGAAGTCATTGGGTGTGGTTGCGTGTATTCGGTGTGGCAGCGGGCGCAAGGCCCGCGGCAAGGACGGGTTTTTTCACTTTCAGCGGGCCGACGAGGCGCATGCCGCGCACGCGCTTGATCGCCTTGATCATGTAGGTGGCGCCGAAAATCGGCCACCAGCGGTCGCCGGCGGCTTCCATGAAGCCGTAACGCGAGAGCCACTGATCGCTGCCAAGCGGCGGACGATAGCAGCCGAAGCGCCCGCGTTCAAGGTCGAAACCGAGCAGCTTGATCCAGTCCTTCAGGCGCGTGAACGCAATCAGATCGACCGCCGCGGGCACGAACGGCCGGCCGGTCATCTTGCCGACCGACTGCCGCGCGCCCCACAGCGACAGCGAATTGAAGCCGAGAATGATCAGCTGCCCTTCGGGCATCAGCACGCGCTCCGCTTCGCGCAATAGCCGGTGCGGATCGCTAGTGAATTCCAGCGTGTGCGGCATGACGATCAGATCGACGCTTTGTGCTTCGAACGGCAAGTCGAGCAGATCGCACCAGACTGCGCTGCGCCCGGCCGGCGCGGGCAAATCCGCGGGTGAACCTTGCCCGGCGCCGTTGCCGAGGCCATTGCCCGCCTGCGCCGGGCCGCGCGGAAAAGCGTAGGGCGCGCTGGCGCCGCTCGCGGCGTCGAGCACGAGGCCGCGGCATGGCATGCGGTTCTCGCGCAAGGCGTCGAGCTGCGGCAGGCCGAGTTGCAGCGCATGGTAACCGAACACGTCCGACACCACACGGTCGAGCTGGGTCTGTTCCCAGTCGAGCACGTAGCGGCCGGGGGGCGAATCGGTCCACGCGGGCCAGTCTATAATCGATCGATCAGTCATATCAAAATGCGTCGCCTATGAATGCGCTCGAGTACGTACCGGTCCCGGCGTTTGAAGACAATTACATCTGGCTCGTGTCCGACGGACACCACGCGGTGGTCGTCGATCCGGGTGAGGCCGCGCCTGTTCGCGCTTATCTGGCGAAAAGGGGTTGGCGGCTGAGCGCTATTTTACTCACGCACCATCATCAAGACCACGTCGGCGGGGTGGCCGATCTGCTGAACGGCCAGCCGGTGCCGGTGTACGGCCCCGCAGGTGAAGCGATCGAGCATCTCACGCAGCGCCTCGGAAATGGCGATCGCGTGAAGATTGAGGCGCCCGCGCTCGAATTCAGCGTGCTCGACGTACCGGGGCATACGAGCGGTCACATTGCCTATTTTCAGGCGGCCGATCCGCGCGGCACGCCGCACGTGTTTTGCGGCGACACGCTGTTCGCGTGCGGCTGCGGCCGGCTTTTCGAGGGCACGCCCGCGCAGATGCTCGCATCGCTCGATTCGCTCGCTGCGCTGCCTGGCGCCACCGAGGTCCACTGCGCGCACGAATACACGCTGTCGAACATTCGCTTCGCGCTGGCGTGCGAACCGGGCAACGCCGAACTGCAGGCATGGCGCGACGAGGCAAGCGCACTGCGCGCGCGTCAAGTGCCGACGCTGCCGACCACCATCGCCCACGAACGCGCGGTGAACCCGTTTTTGCGCGCCGACAAGCCGGCGATTCAAACGACCTTGCAGGAGCAGTTGCACGAACAAGTGCCTGACCGGTTGACCGCATTCACGCTGATGCGCGAATGGAAGAATCGCTTCCGTTGACCGGATTGGCATAAGGGTATTGCTCACGCGAAGAATCGAGAAAATTCGCCAAGCCTAAGATTTACTTGGTTTTTTCGTAATTTTCCGATTGACGTAAACGTTGCCGTTTCGTACTATCGGCTGCAAATTCCAGCCCTTGTGGAAGCCGAGACGTTCATGAGATTTATCTTCAGTGCGTTGTTGGTTCTGATGCTCGCCGCTTGCGCGAGCCAGGGACCAGCTACGAATAGCCCAACCACCGCAACAAACTCCGCCAGTCAGCAAGCCGTAGCCGACGCCCTTCGCAAGACAGCCACCGCCAAAGAGACGATTGACGTCGACCAGGGCTCGGTCGCGCAACTGACGAGCGCGGACGCCGACCTGTGGGGCCGTATTCGCCGTGGTTTTCAAATGCCGGACCTGCAAACCGACCTCGTCGACATGCAGGTCAACTGGTATGCGCAGCGCCCCGATTACGTGCAGCGCATGACGGAGCGCTCGCAGAAGTACCTGTATCACATCGTCGAGGAGCTCGAGGCGCGCCATATGCCGACCGAGCTCGCGCTGCTGCCGTTCATCGAATCGGCGTATAGCCCGCAGGCGTTGTCGGTGGCGAAGGCGGCCGGCATGTGGCAGTTCATGCCGGGCACCGGCCGCACGTACAACCTCAAGCAGAACATGTGGCAGGACGAGCGCCGCGACGTGCTGGCTTCGACCAGTGCCGCGCTCGACTATCTGTCGCGCCTGCATGACATGTTCGGTGACTGGCAGCTGGCGCTCGCCGCGTACAACTGGGGCGAAGGCAACGTGCAGCGCGCGATCGCGCGCAACGAAGCGGCGGGTCTGCCCACCGACTATCTCAGCCTGCGCATGCCGAACGAGACGCGTAACTACGTGCCGAAGCTGCAGGCGGTGAAGAACATCGTGATGAACCCGCAGATGTACGGGCTCGCGCTGCCGTCGATTCCGAACCACCCATATTTCGTGACGGTGACCACCTCGCACGACATCGACGTGGAAATGGCGGCGAAGCTCGCCAATCTTTCGCTCGACGAATTTCGTTCGCTGAATCCGTCGTTCAGGAAGCCGGTGATTCTCGGCGCCACGCAGCCGCAAATCCTGCTGCCGTTCGACAACGCGAGTGCCTTCGAGCGCAATCTGAAAACTTACTCCGGTTCGCTGTCGTCCTGGACCACTTACACGGTCACGGAGCGTTCGGCCCCGGCGGCGATTGCGCAAAAGATCGGCGTCGACGCCGACACGTTGATGGAAGTGAACAAGATTCCGGCCGGCATGCGGCTGAAGCCGGGTTCGACGATCGTCGTGCCGCGCGCTTCGGACGACGACGAGGACATCAGCGCGGACGTCGCCGAAAGTGCCGTGCTGGCGATGGAGCCCGACGTCCCCGATACCCGCAAGATGCTGATCCGCGTGCGCCGCAATCAGACCATGGCGGCTATCGCCGTGCGCTACGGCGTCTCGGTCGGTCAGCTGAAGGCGTGGAATCGCACGCATCGCGATCAGGTCTCGCGTGGCCAGGTGATCGTGCTGCACGTGCCGGTCGGCAAGGCGATGCCGAGCGAACCCGGCCCCGAGCGCATCGCGACGGACGTGCAGGGTGGCGGCGTCGAGAAGATCGGCACCCGCGTCGCAGACACAAGAAACGATTCACGCTACGATAGGAAGAAGGGGCGTGGCCGGTCCGCCGTGGTGAAGGTATCCGAACCGGTGGGCAAAGCCAGCAAGTCGACAGCATCGGGCGCCAGCAAGGGCAAGGTGACGAAGGTGTCGGCTTCCACGTCCGGCAAGGCGTCGAAGGCCGCGGCAGACAGCCGCCCGAAGACCGCGGCCAACGCGAAGAAGGGCCAGTAGACCAAAAAGCGGCTCCCACGGGAGTGACCACATGCGCTGCGGGGGCAGCGCGTGAATTGCGCTCCGATCACACCGTGTTTTTTCCAACGCCGTCACCTGTGGTGACGGCGTTTTTCATGTGCAGATTATTTCCGGCGAATTTGGCCGGTTTGCTTTATCTTTCGTGCTTCGGCCAGACCGGCAGTCCATTCTCCGTCTATGTCGTCGACCCAGCTTCGCGTTTTTCTGCTCTTTTCCGCCGCTTACTTCGTCTCGTACGTGTTTCGCGGTGTCAATCTAGGCTTTGCGCCCGTCATCACGCGCGATCTCGGCTTGTCGGCCGCCGACCTCGGTTTGCTGACCAGTCTGTACTTTCTTGGCTTCGCGGGCGCGCAAATTCCCGCCGGCGTGCTGCTCGATCATTTCGGCGCGCGCCGGGTGACGGCCGCCACGCTGTTGTTTGCCGCGGCGGGGATAGGAGTGTTCGGCGCGGCGCACAGCGTCGGCGTGATGATGCTCGGGCGCCTGCTGATTGGCGTCGGCGTATCGGTGTGTCTTGGCGCCGCCTTCAAGGCGTTGGCACAGCATTTTGCGCCGGCTCGCTTGCCGCTGATGAACGGGCTGGTGATGGCGGTGGGCGGCCTGGGCGGTGTGATGGTCGGCTCGCCGCTCACCTGGGTGCTGACCTTCGCGAGTTGGCGCGCGGTCTGCGTCGGGCTGGGCCTCCTGACCGTGCGGGTCGCGGCGGCACTGTGGGCGCTCGCGCCGGAGACGAGGGAAACCCACCATCAGGCGAGCGTCGGCACTCAGTTCAAAGGCACCTTGCACATCCTGAGAAGCGCGGCGTTCTGGAAGATCGCATCGTTTTCGGTTGTCACTCAAGGAGTGTTCTACGCGATGCAGTCGCTGTGGGTCGGCGCCTGGCTGCGCGACGTGCAGGGTTTCGAGCCGCGTGAAGCGGCTGCGCTGGTATCGATTCTCGGCTTCGCAATGATGGCCGGCTGCGTCGGCTTCGGCGCGGCGGCGCGCAGTCTCGAGCGGCGCGGGGTGTCGCTGTACGCGTTCTGCGGCATGGGCATGGCGCTCTTCGTTCTCACGCAGTTGTTGATCATGTTCGGCGCGCCGCTGCCTGCCGGGCTGCTGTGGGCGGCGTACGGAATTTTCGGCGGGACCGGCATTCTCAGCTACGCGGTGATGGCGCGGCATTTCCAGGCGCAGATGATCGGCCGGGCCAACACCACGCTGACGCTGATCATTTTTTTGCTGATTTTCGGATTTCAGATCGGGGTCGGCGCCGTGTTGTCGAACTGGCCGGCGAGCGGCAGCCACTATCCGGCGGCCGCGCATCTGAGCGCCTGGGGCGTTCTGGTGGCGCTGCAAGTGTTGAGCGCGATCTGGTACGTATTGCCCGGCCGCACGCAGATTCATCCGGCGCACGTGCACGCGGAACGCCAGTCCTGAGCAAGCTGTTCGCGGTAATCAGGTCGGGGCGTCGCCGACGTAACGTCTGTGTCCCGTCTGCGTCCCGTTTGCCGCGCCTATCCTGATTCCGGCTCGTGCAAATTCCCTCAGACAGCTTGCGCGGCAAGCGCAGCAAGGCTTTGACAGGAATCAGGAAGCGCCTGTCCGCGTCCGCCAGCCGTCTCGGATTTGGAAGGAAGGGTAGTTTCAGGCTATAATTTCAAGGTTTGAGCTTATCAACCCGCACCCTAGCGCCTACCTCTCCCATACCGTTCATCCGCCGCGCGCCGCCAGCGTAGCAAGGGCCCCGCACCCAGCCGATCCGTCTACACAATAGACCCATCGCGCCCCTTGCAGCGTAGGCAGCAGACCGCGAGCGAGCCTGCGCGCGCATCTTCGCCGATGCGCCTTGCTGCGGCTAGCAGTCGGATAGACAGGTCGGCAACAGGGTGTTCCCCAAGGAGTCTCCCGTGTTGCCGTCATTTTCTCCCGCTCTGCTCGCGCTCGCCGACGGCACGGTCTTTCGTGGTTACTCGATCGGCGCCCCAGGGCATACGATCGGCGAAGTCGTGTTCAACACCGCTATCACCGGCTATCAGGAAATCCTGACTGACCCGAGCTACGCGCGCCAGATCGTGACCCTCACGTATCCGCACATCGGCAACGTCGGTGTGAATGCCGAAGACGTCGAAGCCACCAAAGTCCATGCCGCCGGCCTGATCATTCGCGATCTGCCGGTTCTCGCCTCGAACTTCCGCATGGAGCGTACGCTTCCTCAATACCTGCAGGATGAAGGCGTGGTCGCCATCGCCGGGCTCGATACGCGCAAGCTGACCCGCGTGCTGCGCGACAAGGGTGCGCAGAACGGCGCCATTCTGGCTGGCTCGGATGACGAAGCGAAGGCAATCGAACTTGCGCGCTCGTTCCCCGGCCTGTCGGGCATGGACCTCGCGAAAGTCGTGTCGACGCAGGCAACCTACGAATGGACCCAGACCGAATGGCGTCTGGGCGAGGGCTACGGCAAGCAGAACGCGCCGAAGTACCGTGTGGTCGCATTCGATTACGGCGTCAAGTACAACATCCTGCGCATGCTGGCTGAACGCGGCTGCCACGTTACCGTGCTGCCGGCGCAAGCCAGCGCGGCCGACGCGCTCGCGTTCAACCCGGACGGCATCTTCCTGTCGAATGGCCCGGGCGACCCGGAACCGTGCGACTACGCGATCGCGGCCACGAGGGAACTGATCGAGCGCGGCATCCCGACCTTCGGCATCTGCCTTGGCCACCAGATCATGGGCCTCGCGGTCGGCGCCAAAACCATGAAGATGAAGACCGGCCATCATGGCGCGAACCATCCGGTAAAGGATCTGGACGACGGGCGCGTGGTCATCACGTCGCAGAATCACGGCTTCGCGGTCGACGCCGACACGCTGCCGGCCAACGCCAAGGTCACCCATGTATCGCTGTTCGACGGCACGCTGCAAGGCTTCGCGCTGACCGACAAGCCGGCGTTCTGCTTCCAGGGTCACCCGGAAGCGTCGCCCGGCCCGCACGACATCGCCTATCTGTTCGACCGCTTCACCGCGTTGATGGATGCGAAGAAGGCCGGCAAGTCCGCAGCGGCATAAAGGCCTCGGCAGCGCGCGGCTCGCCACAGCCTTGGGGGCGTCGCGGAGCCGCACACAACAGAGCGCGCGCAACGTAAAACGACGCGCGCCGACAGAAAGAATTCAGGAATACATTAGCGAGAGCGTTATGCCCAAGCGGACAGACATCAAGAGCATCCTCATCATCGGCGCGGGTCCGATCATCATCGGCCAGGCGTGCGAGTTCGACTACTCGGGCGCGCAGGCATGCAAGGCGCTGCGTGAGGAAGGCTACAAGGTCATTCTCGTCAACAGCAATCCGGCGACGATCATGACCGACCCGAACACGGCCGACGTGACCTACATCGAGCCGATCACATGGGAAGTGGTCGAGCGCATCATCGCCAAGGAGCGCCCGGACGCGATCCTGCCGACGATGGGCGGCCAGACCGCGCTGAACTGCGCGCTGGATCTGCACGCGCACGGCGTGCTGGACAAGTACAAGGTCGAGCTGATCGGTGCGTCGCCGGAAGCGATCGACAAGGCGGAAGACCGCCAGAAGTTCAAGGACGCGATGACCAGGATCGGCCTCGGTTCGGCCAAGTCGGGCACCGCGCATTCGATGGAAGAAGCGCTGCAGGTGCAGGCGAAGATCGCGGCGGAAACCGGCAGCGGCGGCTATCCCGTCGTGATCCGTCCGTCGTTCACGCTGGGCGGCTCGGGCGGCGGCATCGCGTACAACCGTGACGAATTCGAAGAGATCTGCAAGCGCGGCCTCGATCTGTCGCCCACGCGCGAACTGCTGATCGAAGAATCGCTGCTCGGCTGGAAAGAGTACGAGATGGAAGTGGTCCGCGACAAGAAGGACAACTGCATCATCGTTTGCTCGATCGAAAACCTGGACCCGATGGGCATCCACACCGGCGACTCGATTACCGTCGCGCCGGCGCAAACGCTCACCGACAAGGAATATCAGGTGCTGCGTAACGCGTCGCTCGCGGTGCTGCGCGAGATCGGCGTGGACACGGGCGGCTCGAACGTGCAGTTCTCGATCAATCCGAAAGACGGCCGGATGATCGTGATCGAAATGAACCCGCGCGTGTCGCGTTCGTCGGCATTGGCGTCGAAGGCCACCGGCTTCCCGATCGCGAAGGTCGCGGCGAAGCTCGCCGTCGGCTACACGCTGGACGAGTTGAAAAACGAAATCACCGGCGGCCAGACTCCGGCGTCGTTCGAACCGACCATCGACTACGTCGTCACCAAGATCCCGCGTTTCGCGTTCGAGAAATTCCGCGAAGCCGATTCGCGCCTGACCACCCAGATGAAGTCGGTCGGCGAAGTGATGGCGATCGGCCGCACCTTTCAGGAATCGTTCCAGAAGGCGTTGCGCGGTCTCGAAGTCGGCGTCGACGGTCTGGACGAAAAGACCGCCAACCGCGACGAGATCATCCGTGAGATCGGCGAAGCCGGTCCGGATCGCATCTGGTATGTCGGCGACGCGTTCCGTGTCGGCATGAGCGCGCAGGAAATCTTCGAAGAAACCTCGATCGATCCGTGGTTCCTCGCGCAGATCGAACAGATCATCCTGAAGGAAAAGGCGTTGCAGGGCCGCACGCTGGCGAGCCTGTCGAAGGAAGAACTCAAGTACCTGAAGCAAAGCGGCTTCTCGGATCGACGCCTCGCGAAGCTGCTCGGCGCGAAACCGGCGGAAGTGCGTCAGCGTCGTATCGAACTGAACGTGCGCCCGGTCTACAAGCGCGTCGACACCTGCGCTGCCGAGTTCGCGACGAAAACCGCATACATGTACTCGACCTACGAGGAGGAGTGCGAAGCGAACCCGACCAACAACAAGAAGATCATGGTGCTGGGCGGCGGCCCGAACCGGATCGGCCAGGGCATCGAGTTCGACTACTGCTGCGTGCACGCCGCGCTCGCCATGCGCGAAGACGGCTATGAAACGATCATGGTCAACTGCAACCCTGAAACCGTTTCGACCGACTACGACACATCCGATCGTCTGTACTTCGAATCGCTGACGCTCGAAGACGTGCTCGAAATTGTCGACAAGGAAAAGCCGGTCGGCGTGATCGTGCAGTACGGCGGTCAAACTCCGCTGAAGCTCGCACTCGATCTCGAAGCGAACGGCGTGCCGATTATCGGCACGTCGCCGGACATGATCGACGCCGCCGAAGATCGCGAGCGTTTCCAGAAGCTGCTGCAGGACCTCGGTCTGCGCCAGCCGCCGAACCGCACGGCGCGCGCCGAAGACGAAGCGCTGAAGCTCGCCGACGAAATCGGCTATCCGCTGGTGGTGCGCCCGTCGTACGTGCTGGGTGGTCGCGCGATGGAAATCGTCCACGAGCCGCGCGACCTCGAGCGCTACATGCGCGAGGCAGTGAAGGTGTCGAACGATTCGCCGGTGCTGCTCGACCGCTTCCTGAACGATGCGATCGAATGCGATGTCGATTGCATCTCCGATGGCGAAGCCGTGTTCATCGGCGGCGTGATGGAGCACATCGAACAGGCGGGTGTGCACTCGGGCGACTCGGCTTGCTCGCTGCCGCCGTACTCGCTGTCGAAGGAAACCGTTGCTGAGTTGAAACGCCAAACCGGCGCAATGGCCAAGGCGCTGAACGTAGTCGGTTTGATGAACGTGCAGTTCGCGATCCAGCAAGTGCCGCAGGCAGACGGTTCGAAGGAAGACATCATCTACGTGCTGGAGGTGAACCCGCGTGCGTCGCGTACGGTGCCGTACGTGTCGAAGGCGACCAGCCTGCCGCTGGCGAAGATCGCGGCCCGTGCGATGGTCGGCCAGAAGCTCGCGCAGCAGGGCGTGACGAAGGAAATCGAGCCGCCGTACTTCAGCGTGAAGGAAGCCGTGTTCCCGTTCGTCAAATTCCCGGCAGTCGACCCTGTGCTCGGACCGGAAATGCGTTCGACCGGTGAGGTGATGGGCGTGGGGCAGACGTTCGGCGAGGCGCTCTTCAAGTCGCAGCTCGCAGCGGGGTCGCGTCTGCCGGAGTCGGGCACGGTGCTGTTGACGGTGATGGATGCCGACAAGCCGAAGGCCGTCGAAGTCGCGCGCATGCTGCACGAGCTCGGCTATCCGATCGTCGCGACCAAGGGCACGGCTGCCGCGATCGAAGCGGCCGGCGTGCCGGTCAAGGTCGTCAACAAGGTGAAGGACGGCCGTCCGCACATCGTCGACATGATCAAGAACGGCGAGATCGCGCTGGTCTTCACGACCGTCGACGAAACCCGCGCCGCGATTGCCGATTCGCGCTCGATCCGCATGAGCGCGCAGGCGAACAAGGTCACGTACTACACGACGATGTCCGGCGCGCGGGCCGCAGTGGAAGGTTTGCGCTATTTGAAGAACCTGGAAGTCTATGATTTACAAGGACTCCACGCTCGCCTAAACTAAGGCTTCGAATATCTGTCCAGGATGTAAGTGCCGCGGTTAAGCGGCGTTCCGCAAGTGCTCGAGCCGGGGTCCTCTCCGACGCTCTGGCCCCCGTGGAATGCACTTAACCGCGGTGATTTTTTTTATGGCCGTTTTTTAGCCTCTAGAGTTGTTTATGAGCACTATTCCATTGACGAAGCGCGGCGCAGAAATGTTGCGCGATGAATTGCAGCGCCTGAAATCGGTTGAACGTCCCTCGGTGATCAACTCGATCGCGGAAGCGCGTGCCCAGGGCGATCTGTCGGAAAACGCGGAATACGACGCGGCGAAGGAAAAGCAGGGCTTTATTGAAGGCCGCATTGCCGAAATCGAATCGAAACTGGCGGGTGCGCAGGTCATCGACCCGTCCAAGGTGGACGCGGACGGCCGCGTGGTATTCGGTGCGACGGTGGAACTGGAAGACCTCGATTCGGGCGCCGCGGTCAAATACCAGATCGTCGGCGACGACGAGGCGGACATCGATCACGGGCTGATTTCGATCAGCTCGCCGATCGCGCGCGCCTTGATCGGCAAGTCGGAAGGCGACGTTGCATCAGTCCAGGCGCCGGGTGGCGTGCGCGAATACGAAGTCATCGCGGTGAGCTACGTTTGAAGGTGGCCCCGGTGTCCTTGATGCCGCATCGCCTGTTCCGTTTGCTGACCGTGTTGTGGGTCGGCAGTTTGCTGACAATCGGCTATGCGGTCGCGCCGGTGCTGTTCACCTCGCTGGACCGGGTAACGGCGGGTGCGGTCGCGGGGCAATTGTTCCGTATCGAAGGTGTGCTGGGTGCGGTATGCGGCATCTTGCTGCTTGGACTGGCCAACGTGCTGGTTCGCCGCGGCAGCGACGCATATCGCCGCTTGCGCTGGCTGGTCGCCTGCATGCTCGTCTGCGTGCTGGTGGGTTACTTCGCGTTGCAGCCTTTCATGAATGCCATGCGCATTGCCGCACTCGAAGCAGGCAGCGACGTCGGGCATTCGGCTTATGCAACGCGCTTTGGCATTCTGCACGGCGTGTCGAGTCTGTTCTATCTGATCGAGAGCCTGCTGGGCCTGGCGCTGGTGTGGAAGCTGCCGGTGGGTGCCGGCGTAGCGGCGGCCGAGCAGGGCGCGCGAGCTTCCGCGGGGAAAGTGGCCGGCTGAGGCTGAGTGAGGCTAGGCGGCGCCGCATGCGCCGCTTCCGGTTTGCCCTGGCGGCACACGTCGAGGTGCGGACCTGCCCGCACCGTCATCACTCGCTTACTTCGACGACTGATGCGCGCGCTTCGCGCTGGTTTGGCGCTTCTTGGCCCGCTTGATGTTGCCGCCTTGCGTGACGCGTTCATTGCCGCGCACCACGACGGCCTTCGCCTTCGGCTTGCGCATCGGGATCTCACTGGGCTTCACAACCGTGACCACGCGAGGCGCGCGGCCTTTGCCCGGTTTGGCATCGACCGCGGCTTCGCGGGCGCTCGGCAGGGCGCCGCGCCGCGCCTTCACGGCCGGTTGCGCGGCTTCCGGCTTCCAGATCACCAGCAGCTTGCCGATATGCTGGATCGGCGCGGCGTTGAGCGTGTCGCAGATTTGTTCGTAGATGGCGATCCGTTCCTCGCGTTCGTCGCCGAACACGCGGATTTTGATCAGCTGATGCGCGCCCAGGTGGACCTTGATTTCGGCGAGCACAGCGTCGGTCAACCCTTCGGCTCCGACGAGCACAACCGGTTTGAGCGCATGTGCCTGGGAGCGCAACTCGGCGCGTTGGTCGGAAGAGACTTTGAGGGCTGGCATGGAAAGTGGGAGACTCGACTAAAATGGCGGCACCTGCATTTCCGAGAGATTCGGCATTTCGCGCAGGGCGGCGCGTCAGAACAACAGAATCGCGGATGACTGCCAGTTTTGGCGGTGGCCGCGCGAATTAACCGCGTATTATCCCCTAAAGCGCGACATCACGCAGCAAGAGTTCAACGTTTAATGGCAAAAAACAAGTTCAATACGGCGTGGTTGCACGATCACATCAACGACCCGTACGTAAAAATGGCGCAACGGGAGGGTTATCGCGCCCGCGCAGCCTACAAGCTCAAGGAAATCGACGAGCAGGACAAGCTGATCCGGCCCGGCCAGGTGATCGTCGACCTCGGCTCGGTGCCGGGCAGCTGGAGCCAGTACGTCCGCAACAAACTCGCCAAGGGCTCGCAACGCGACGCCGAACGTGAGGGCGGCATCGACGGCACCATCATCGCGCTGGACATCCTGCCGATGGAGCCGATCGCCGACGTCCATTTCATTCAAGGCGACTTCCGCGAAGACTCGGTGCTGGTCCAACTGGAAGAATTAGTCGGCGAGCGCCAGGTTGATCTTGTAATTTCGGATATGGCGCCCAACCTGTCGGGAGTGGCGGTGGCGGATGCCGCGCGGATCGAGCATTTGTGCGATCTCGCGCTGGAATTCTCGCAAAATCACTTGAAGCCGGATGGTGCCCTTTTAGTCAAATGCTTTCACGGCAGCGGTTACAGCCAGATTGTCGAAAAGTTCAAGCATCAGTTCAAGGTGGTGGCGGCCCGCAAGCCGAAAGCGTCGCGGGACAAATCGTCAGAAACGTTTATTTTGGGTAAGCATCTGAAGCGGCCAGCATAAAGGGGCGCTGCAGGACAGTTCCGCATGGGCCGATAAGGGCTCCGTGGCGCAGGAAAATCGCGCTGCAACGACCCGCTACGCTATTTCTGTGGTAGTGAAACCTTATGGCAGGGGTCTGCGGACTGGATTAGAATGCTTTCGTGGTGCCGCAAGGCAAATGTAGGCGCCCGTCTAAGTGAAGGAGTGGTGCTTTGAACAACAATATGTTTTCGAAGGCAGCAGTGTGGCTGGTTATCGCACTGGTGCTGTTTACGGTGTTCAAGCAGTTCGACAAGCCCCGTGTCCAGGAAGGCGTTTCCTATTCGCAGTTCATGGACGACGCGAAGAACGGCAAAGTCAAGACTGTCATCGTTCAGGGGCGGAACCTCACGGTCACTCCAGCAGACGGCCAGAAGTACCAGATCGTGTCGCCGGGCGACATCTGGATGGTCGGCGATCTGATGAAGTATGGCGTTCAGGTGAGCGGCAAGGCTGATGACGAACCGAATGCGCTGGTGTCCGCGCTGTACTACCTCGGGCCGACGATCCTGATCATCGGTTTCTGGTTCTACATGATGCGACAGATGCAGGGGGGCGGGAAAGGCGGTGCGTTCTCGTTCGGCAAATCCCGTGCGCGTCTGATCGACGAAAACAACAACGCAATCAATTTCACCGACGTCGCCGGCTGCGACGAAGCCAAGGAAGAAGTCTCTGAACTGGTCGACTTCCTGCGCGATCCGCAGAAGTTCCAGAAGCTCGGTGGTCGCATTCCGCGCGGCGTGCTGCTGGTCGGCCCGCCGGGAACCGGTAAGACGCTGCTGGCGCGCGCTATCGCCGGCGAAGCGAAGGTGCCGTTCTTCAGCATCTCGGGTTCGGACTTCGTCGAAATGTTCGTCGGCGTCGGCGCGGCCCGCGTGCGCGACATGTTCGAGCAGGCGAAGAAGCACGCGCCGTGTATCGTGTTCATCGACGAAATCGACGCGGTCGGCCGTCATCGTGGTGCCGGCATGGGCGGCGGTAACGACGAACGCGAGCAGACCTTGAACCAGATGCTGGTCGAGATGGACGGCTTCGAGGCGAACTCGGGCGTGATCGTGATCGCTGCAACGAACCGTTCGGACGTGCTCGACAAGGCGCTGCTGCGTCCGGGCCGATTCGACCGCCAGGTGTACGTCGGTCTGCCGGACATCCGCGGCCGCGAACACATCATGAAGGTTCACCTGCGTAAGGTGCCAATCTCGAACGACGTCGACGCCGCTGTGATCGCGCGCGGCACGCCGGGCTTCTCGGGGGCCGATCTGGCGAACCTCGTGAACGAAGCAGCATTGTTCGCGGCGCGCCGCGGCAAGCGCATCGTCGAAATGACGGACTTCGAAGACGCGAAAGACAAGATATTCATGGGGCCGGAGCGCAAGTCGGCCGTGATCCGCGAAGAATCGAAGCGCGCCACGGCGTATCACGAGTCGGGTCACGCGGTGATCGCCAAGCTGTTGCCGAAAGCCGATCCGGTGCACAAGGTCACGATCATTCCGCGCGGCCGTGCGCTGGGCGTCACGTGGCAGTTGCCGGAGCATGACAACGAAACGTATTCGAAAGACTACCTGCTGGATCGTCTCGCGATCCTGTTCGGCGGTCGTGTCGCGGAAGAACTGTTTCTGAACCTGCTCAGCACCGGCGCATCGGACGACTTCAACAAGGCGACGCAGACGGCTCGCGCCATGGTGGCTCGCTTCGGTATGACGGACGCGCTCGGACCGATGGTGTACGTCGACGACGAAAACGACGCAACGCCGTTCGGCCGTGGCTTCACGCGGACCATTTCGGAAGCGACGCAGCAGAAGGTCGATGCGGAAATCCGCCGCGTGCTGGACGAGCAGTACAATCTCGCGAAGCGCCTGCTGGACGAGAACCGCGACAAGGTCGAAGCCATGACCGCCGCCCTGATGGAGTGGGAAACGATCGACGCCGATCAGATCAACGACATCATGGCAGGCCGTCCGCCGCGTTCGCCGAAGAGTTCGCCGCCGTCGGCAACCGACGCCTCGTCGGGCGGCAGCCCGGGCACCGAGGTCAAGCCGGGCAGCGCAACAGCGCCGGCCTGATAGGCGACAGGAAGAAAGTGCGGGCCGGTGTGATCCACACCGGCCCGTTTTGCATTTATCTGTTTTATCCGAATGGCCCGCTACGTGTCGAACGTGTTGAACGCTGAATTTCCCGTTTTTCCCATGCCCGAGCCGCTGCAGTGCGGCCGCTTCAAACTGACCTTTGAACGCCCGTTGGTGATGGGCATCCTGAACGTCACACCTGATTCCTTCTCCGACGGCGGCAAGTACGCGATGCGCGGCGACGCGCTGCGCCAGGCAGAACGCATGCTGCTCGATGGTGCCGACATCATCGACATCGGCGGCGAGTCGACGCGCCCGGGTGCGCCGCCGGTGCCGCTCGACGAGGAGTTGGAACGGGTGATTCCACTGGTCGAGCAACTGCGCGGCGCGAATGTGCCGCTGTCGGTCGATACATACAAGCCGGAAGTCATGCGCCACGCATTGAGCGCGGGCGCCGACCTGATCAACGATATCTGGGGGTTCCGGATGCCCGGCGCGATCGACGCGGTGCGCGACAGTCGATGCGCTCTGTGCGTGATGCATATGCTCGGTGAACCGCAAACCATGCAGCTCGGCGAGCCTGCCTATGAGGATGTGGTGGCCGAAGTCCGTGGCTTTCTCGAAGCGCGCGTGACGACGTTGATGCAAGCCGGTATCGCCCGCGCGCGTATCAGCGTCGATCCGGGATTCGGCTTCGGCAAGGCGGTGGTCGAACATAATTACGCGCTGCTCGCGCATCTGCCGGACACGGCGCCGCATGCGAAGCCGCCGTTCCCGATCCTCGCGGGCATGTCGCGCAAGTCGATGGTCGGTGCGGTGGTCGGGCGTCCGGCGCCGGAGCGCGTCGCGGGCAGCATTGCCGCCGCGGTGTGCGCCGCCGAGCGGGGTGCCGCAATCCTGCGCGTGCATGACGTCGCGCAAACAGTAGATGCATTGAAAGTATGGGCAGCCATGCGCGACGCGGCGAATCGCGGCCGTGTGCGCCGCTGAGCCCGCAAGCAAGGAGGAACATAAAATATGGCACGTCGTTATTTCGGAACCGACGGGATTCGGGGCAAGGTTGGCGAGGGACCCATCACGCCGGAATTTGTATTGCGGCTCGGCTATGCAGCCGGCAAGGTGCTCGCGGGCGCGGATCGCTGGGCCAGGACGGGCGCGCGGCCCACGGTGCTGATCGGCAAGGACACCCGCGTCTCGGGCTACATGCTCGAAGCCGCGCTCGAAGCGGGATTTTCCGCAGCAGGCGTCGACGTGATGCTGGCCGGCCCGATGCCGACACCGGGCATCGCCTATCTGACGCGCGCGCTGCGGCTTGCCGCGGGCGTGGTGATCAGCGCGTCGCACAATCCGTATTACGACAACGGCATCAAGTTCTTCTCCGCCGACGGCAACAAGCTGCCGGACGAAGTGGAATCGCAGATCGAAGAGCAACTCGATCTGCCGCTCGCGTGCGCGGCGTCCGAACAACTCGGCAAGGCCCGGCGTCTCGACGACGCCGCCGGCCGCTACATCGAGTTCTGCAAGAGCACATTCCCGGCTGCGTTCGACCTGCGCGGCCTGAAACTGGTGGTGGACTGCGCGCACGGCGCTGCGTACGACATCGCGCCGCACGTGTTCCATGAACTCGGCGCCGACGTGATCCCGATCGGCGTCGCGCCAAACGGCTTCAACATCAACGACGGTGTGGGCGCGACCGCGCCGGACGCGCTGGTGCGCGCGGTGCGGGCAAACCACGCGCACGTCGGCATCGCGCTCGACGGCGATGCCGACCGTTTGCAGGTCGTGGACGCCGCCGGCCGCCTGTATAACGGCGACGAACTGCTGTACGTGCTGGTGAAAGACCGGATTGCGACCGACGGCAAGGTGGAAGGCGCGGTTGGCACCTTGATGACCAACATGGCAGTCGAAGTCGCGTTGCAGAAAGCCGGTGTGAAGTTCGTCCGCGCGGCCGTGGGCGACCGCTACGTGCTCGAACAGCTGCGCGAGCACGGCTGGCAATTGGGCGCCGAAGGCTCCGGCCATATTCTTTCCCTTGACCGCCATTCGACCGGCGACGGCATCGTGTCGGCATTGCTGGTGCTGGCGGCAATGAAGCGCAGCGACAAGACGCTCGCCGAATTGATCGAGGGCGTCACACTGTTCCCGCAGAAGCTGATCAATGTGCGGATGCAACCGGGCGCCGACTGGAAGGGCAGCGATGCGATCCGTCGTGCGATCAGCAACGCCGAGGGTGCGCTAAAGGGTCGCGGCCGCGTGCTGATCCGCGCATCGGGCACCGAGCCGGTGCTGCGCGTGATGGTCGAGGCGGAGCACGTCAATGACGCCGTTCGCCATGCCGAAGCGATCGCTAACGCTGTGAAGCTGGCTACGGCTTAAGCGAGCACGTCGGTCAGGCGGCCGGTAGCGGACGATCACCCGATGGTCCGTAACCGGCACGTCCGCAACCGGCACGTCCGCAACCGGCACGTCCGCAACCGGCACGTCCGCAACCGGCAAGTCCGCAACCGGCAAGTCCGCAACCGGCAAGTCCGCAACCGGCACGTCCGCAACCGGCACGTCCGTAACCGGCACGTCCGCAACCGGCATGTCCGCAACCGGCGCCCGCCCAACCCCCAAAATCCCGCGTCATGCCCCGTTCGTGGCACACAAAGGCTCACGCAAACGTTCGCGCCCCATCTTCTTCGCATAATCTCTACAGTTACACCGGCAACATCGTAAAAACGCCGATTCAGCCGTCAAAACGCCTTTCACATTCGTAATCCGGTTGTCACATACGTTTCACGGTTAGTCACGTTACTGTCACAAAGAGACCCTAAGCTTCGCGGTGTTCGTGTCATCCGCTCACACCCTTGGAGGTCTCATGAAATTGATGCAAACCGTGTTCGCTGGCGTCGCTGGCGCGCTTTTCGCGATCGCAGCGCACGCCGCAGACATCACCGGCGCGGGCAGCACCTTCGCAGCACCGATCTACACGAAGTGGGCAGACGCCTACCAGAAGTCCGGCGGCGGCAAGGTTAACTACCAGGGTATCGGTTCGTCGGGCGGCGTGAAGCAGATCGTCGCCAAGACGGTCGACTTCGCCGGTTCGGACGCTCCGCTGAAGGACGACGAGCTCGCCAAGGAAGGTCTGTTCCAGTTCCCGACGGTGGTCGGCGGCGTGGTGCCGGTCGTGAATGTGCCGGGTGTGAAGCCGTCTGAACTGACGCTGTCGGGCGAAGTGCTCGGCGACATCTACCTGGGCAAGATCAAGAAGTGGAACGATCCGGCGATCGTTGCACTGAACCCGAAGATCAAGCTGCCGGATACCGACATCGCGGTGGTGCGCCGCGCCGATGGTTCGGGCACCAGCTTCATCTGGACGAACTATCTGTCGAAGGTCAACGCAGACTGGAAGTCGAAGGTTGGTGAAGGTTCGACGGTCAACTGGCCGACCGGTACGGGCGGCAAGGGCAACGACGGCGTCGCAGCTTTCGTGCAACGTCTGCCGGGCGCAATCGGCTACGTGGAATGGGCGTACGCGAAGCAGAACCACATGACGTATGTCGCGCTGAAGAACTCGACGGGCACGGTGGTCGAGCCGAAGACGGAAACGTTCAAGGCAGCGGCAGCGGGCGCGGACTGGTCGAAGTCGTTCTACCAGATCCTGACGAACGAGCCGGGCAAGAACGCATGGCCGATCGTCGGCGCGACGTTCGTGCTGCTGCACACGACCCAGGAGAAGGCTCCGCAAGGCGCCGAAACGCTGAAGTTCTTCGACTGGGCGTTCAAGAACGGCACGCAAGCCGCAAACGACCTGGACTACATCTCGCTGCCGGATTCGGTTGTGTCGGAAATCCGCACGCAATGGAAGTCGAAGGTGAAGGACGCTTCGGGCAAGTCGCTCGCGGAATAAGCGAAGCCGTAAGCAGTCGCATCTCGTAAGACGTTGGCCGTCCTCATGCGAGGACGGCTAGTGGCATTACCGGCCGCACGATACATGTCATCCGACAACTGGAAACAGGTCCATCAGGCTCTCATGTCCGATATCCATTTAGCGTCTGGCGCGAACAGGTCGACGCCGCCCGGCAGTTCGGCGCAGCAGAAAGCGCCCAGCCGTGCCGGCGACGTTATCTTTGGCGGCCTCGCACGCCTCGCCGCCATTGTTACGCTGCTGCTGCTCGGCGGCATCATCGTCTCGCTGATCGTCGCGTCCATGCCGTCGATCAAGCAATTCGGCCTCAGCTTCCTGTGGACCGCCGACTGGGATCCACCCAGCAAGCAATTCGGCGCATTGGTGCCGATCTACGGCACGATTGCCACCTCGCTCATTGCACTCATCATCGCGGTGCCCGTCAGCTTCGGCATCGCGCTTTTCCTGACCGAACTCTCGCCCGCCTGGCTGCGCCGTCCGCTCGGCATCGCGATCGAACTGCTCGCCGCGATTCCGTCGATCGTCTACGGCATGTGGGGCCTGCTGGTGTTCGCGCCGATCTTCGCGACGTGGTTCGAAAAGCCGCTCGGCGCGGTGCTCGGCGGCATTCCGATCGTCGGCAAGCTGTTTCAGGGCGCGCCCATCGGCATCGGCATTCTGTGCGCGGGTGTGATTCTCGCGATCATGATCATTCCGTACATCGCTTCGGTCATGCGCGACGTGTTCGAAGTCACGCCGGTCCTGCTGAAGGAATCGGCATACGGCATCGGCTGCACGACCTGGGAAGTGATGTGGAAGATCGTGCTGCCCTTCACCAAGAGCGGTGTGATCGGCGGCGTGATGCTCGGCCTCGGCCGCGCGCTCGGCGAGACGATGGCGGTCACTTTCGTGATCGGCAACACCAATCTGCTCGACAACGTGTCGCTGTTTTCGCCGGGCAACAGCATTACCTCGGCGCTCGCCAACGAGTTCGCCGAAGCTGAGCCGGGCCTGCATACGTCGGCGCTGATGGAACTCGGCCTGATCCTGTTTGTGATTACTTTCATCGTGCTGGCGATCTCGAAAGTCATGCTGCTTCGCCTCGAAAAAGGGGAGGGCGCGAAATGAGCCAGCCCACCTTGAACATGCCGGGTTCGAACGACGCCGCCGCGCTCGAAGCGATGCGCTTGCGTCTGCAAGGCCGGCGCCGCCTGAAAAATGCCGTCGCGCTGACACTGTCGCTCGGGGCGATGGCCTTCGGTCTCATCTGGCTCGTGTGGATTCTCTATACGACGCTGCGTCTCGGTATCGGCGGCCTGTCGATCGAATTGTTCACGCAATCCACGCCCCCGCCGAACACCGATGGCGGCGGTCTCGCCAACGCGATCGTCGGCAGCCTGATGCTGGTCGCGCTCGCGACGTTCGTGGGCACGCCGATCGGCATCCTCGCCGGCGTGTATCTGGCCGAGTACGGTCACAAAG
Organism: Paraburkholderia lacunae; assembly: GCF_003353175.1. Taxonomy (GTDB): domain Bacteria; phylum Pseudomonadota; class Gammaproteobacteria; order Burkholderiales; family Burkholderiaceae; genus Paraburkholderia; species Paraburkholderia lacunae. Next base: position 144,192 of record NZ_QHKS01000011.1, read on the forward strand.
GCTGGCTCGCGAGCATCACGCGTTTTATCAACGACATCCTGTTGTCGGCGCCCTCGATCGTGGTGGGTCTGTTCGTCTACGCGCTGGTCGTCGCGAAGTTGGGCCACTTCAGCGGCTGGGCCGGCGTGTTCGCGCTCGCGCTGCTGCAGATTCCGATCGTGATCCGCACCACGGAAAACATGCTGAAGCTGGTGCCGAACGCGCTGCGTGAAGCTGCTTTCGCGCTTGGCACGCCGAAGTGGAAAATGGTGCTGTCGATCACGCTGAAGGCCTCCATTGCCGGTATTGTCACAGGCGTGCTGCTCGGCGTCGCACGGATCGCCGGCGAAACCGCGCCGCTGCTCTTCACGGCGCTGTCTAACCAGTTTTTCTCGTTCGACATGGGCCAGCCGGTCGCGAACCTGCCGGTCACGATCTACAAGTTCGCGATGAGCCCGTTCGCGCAATGGCAATCGCTCGCGTGGGCCGGCGTTTTCCTGATCACGCTCGCGGTGCTGGGACTGAACATCCTCGCGCGTACGATCTTTTCGAATAAGTAAGGGCGGAGTGTAATCCGATGAATATGGCAGAAACTCAAATCAATCCGATCGCGCGCACGACTGCACCCGCCGGTTTCGATCCCGCCCAAAGCGGCCAGGCACAAACGCCGTCGCGTCCGAAGATCGAGGTCAACGACCTGAACTTCTTCTACGGCAAGTATCACGCGCTGAAGAACATCAATTTGCACATTCCCGAAGGCAAGGTGACCGCGTTCATCGGCCCGTCGGGTTGCGGCAAGTCCACGCTGCTGCGCACCTTCAACAAGATGTACGCGCTCTATCCGGAGCAGCGCGCCGAAGGCGAGATCCTGATGGACGGCGAAAACCTGCTGACTTCCAAGCGCGATATTTCGCTGCTGCGCGCGCGGATCGGCATGGTGTTCCAGAAGCCGACGCCGTTTCCGATGTCGATTTACGACAACATCGCGTTCGGCGTGAAGATGTTCGAAACGCTGCCGCGTTCGGAAATGGACGACCGCGTGGAATGGGCGTTGACCAAGGCCGCGCTGTGGAACGAGGTCAAGGACAAGCTGGGCCAGAGCGGCTACGGTTTGTCGGGCGGCCAGCAACAGCGCCTGTGTATTGCCCGCGGCATTGCGATCCGTCCTGAAGTGCTGCTGCTCGACGAGCCGTGCTCCGCACTCGACCCGATTTCGACGGGCCGTATCGAAGAGCTGATCGCCGAATTGAAGAGCGATTACACGGTGGTGATCGTGACCCACAACATGCAGCAGGCGGCCCGCTGTTCGGACTACACTGCCTATATGTACCTCGGCGAACTGATCGAATTCGGCGACACCGAAAAGATCTTCATCAAGCCGGTCCGCAAGGAAACCGAGGACTACATCACCGGTCGCTTCGGCTAAGCCGACGAGCAAAATAACGGAGTACGACATGTCCGATAAACACCTGTCCAGCCAGTTCGACGCCGACCTGAATCTCGTTTCGTCGAAGGTCCTCGAAATGGGCGGTCTCGTCGAGTCGCAGATCGTCAACGCGATGCAGGCGCTCAACGAATTCAATCTCGACATCGCCGAGCAGGTGATCGCCGCGGAAGATCACCTGAACCAGATGGAAGTCGATATCGACGAAGAGTGCAGCAACATCATCGCGCGCCGTCAGCCGGCCGCGCGTGACCTGCGCCTCCTGCTCGCGATTTCGAAGACCATCACGAATCTCGAGCGCGCCGGCGACGAAGCCGAAAAGATCGCCAAGCGCACCAAGCGTCTGATGGAAGACGGCGCGTCGCGCACCATCAATATTGCCGAGATCAAGTTGTCGGGCGAGATGGCGGTGTCGATTCTGCGCCGCGCGCTGGACGCGTTCGCGCGCCTCGACACGGTGGCCGCCGCGCAGATCGTGCGCGACGACAAGGCGATCGACGAGGAATTCCGCGCGTTCGTACGCAAGCTGATTTCCTACATGACTGAAGATCCGCGCTCGATCTCGGTGGGCCTCGACTTCCTGTTCATCGCCAAGGCGATCGAGCGGATCGGCGACCACGCGAAGAACATTGCCGAATTCATCATCTACATCGTCAAGGGTACCGACGTGCGGCACAAATCGCGCGACGCGCTCGAACGCGAAGCCCTCAGCTAACTCTGGAAAAAGGTCAAAGAGGTGCCGATGCCCAGTAGCATTCTCGTCATTGAAGATGAGCCCGCCATTTCCGAACTGATTTCGGTCAATCTTCAACACGCCGGACACTGCCCGATTCGCGCGTACAACGCGGAGCAGGCGCAGAACCTGATCAGCGATGTGTTGCCCGACCTCGTCCTGCTCGACTGGATGTTGCCGGGCAAGTCGGGCATCGCGTTCGCGCGCGATCTGCGCAACAACGAACGCACCAAGCACATACCGATCATCATGCTGACCGCGCGCGGCGATGAGCAGGACAAGGTGCTGGGCCTCGAAATCGGCGCCGACGACTACGTCACCAAGCCGTTTTCGCCGAAGGAACTGATGGCGCGCATCAAGGCGGTGTTGCGCCGCCGCGCGCCGCAGCTGACCGAAGACGTCGTCGCGATCAACGGTCTGAAGCTCGACCCGGCAACGCACCGGGTGGCCGCGCATGCCGAAGGCAGCGAGATCAAGCTCGATCTCGGCCCGACCGAATTCCGTCTGCTGCACTTCTTCATGACGCATCCGGAGCGCGTGCACAGCCGCACGCAACTACTCGACCAGGTGTGGGGCGATCATGTGTTCGTCGAAGAACGCACGGTGGATGTGCACATCAAGCGTCTGCGCGCGGCGCTCAAGCCGGCCGGGTGCGATGCTATGATTGAGACGGTGCGCGGCAGCGGTTACCGGCTCGCGAAGAGCGCCTGACTTCTTTCGGTCACGCCGAAAGTTTCGAAAGCCCTGGTAACGGCGCTCACGCCACCTGCGTCACGAACGTGACGAATTGACGTCGCGATCCCGGATCACGGCGTGTACGGTTTTCTCTTCGATCGCTAGAACATGAACATCATCTGGGCGCGCTCCCTCGTGTCGGTCGTGCTGCTGGCTGTTCTGTGCGCAGTGGTCGGCGCACTCGTGAACGTCAAGGCAGGATTGGTCCTCGCGATCGTTTTGCTGCTCGCACAGAGCCTCTTCGGCACTTTTCACAAGCAGCGCCTATGGCGTTTGCTCGACGCGCCGGTCTATGGCGAAGTGCCGAGCGCGCCCGGCGTCTGGGGCGAAATCTACTACCGTCTGCATAAGCTCGCGAAGCGCTGGCATGCGCAGGTACGTCAGGTCGAGCAGCAGCACTCGCGTTTCATCCAGGCGATCCAGGCGTCGCCGAACGGCGTCGCGATGCTCGACGATCACGACCAGATCGAGTGGTGTAACGCGATCTCGGAACTCCATTTCGGGCTCGACGCGAAACGCGATCTGCGCCAGCACATCACGCACCTGGTGCGCCAGCCCGACTTCGTCCGCTATCTGAATTCGCATCGTTACGAAGAGATGCTGATCATGCGCGGGATGGGCGACAAGCGCCAGAACGTGCTGTCGGTACAGGTCTTTCCGTACGGCGAAAACCGCAAGCTGGTGCTCTCGCAAGACATCACCGAGCTGGAGCGCACGGACGCGATGCGGCGTGACTTCGTCGCCAATGTCTCGCATGAGCTGAAGACGCCGCTTACCGTGCTCTCGGGTTTTCTGGAGACGATGCGCGAGTTGCCGTTGAGCGAAGCAGAACGCTCGCGCTATCTCGATCTGATGGAGCAGCAGGCCTCGCGCATGCGGCACATCGTCAACGATCTGCTGGTGCTCGCCAAACTGGAAGGCGACAACAAGCCGCCAAGCGATCAGATGATCGACATGCGCGCGGTGCTGCGGCATCTGAAAGACGACGCGGAGAACCTGTCGAGCGACCATCACAAGATTCTCTTCGAAGCCGACGAAGGGCTCACGGTCACGGGTGTCGAAACAGAAATTCTCAGCGCGCTCGGCAACCTCGTGACCAACGCGATCCGCTACACGCCGGATGGCGGTTTGATCCAGGTGGGCTGGCACGCGAGCGGCGGAAGTGCGGTGTTTTCGGTCACCGACAGCGGCTTGGGGATTCCGGCGGCGGACATTCCGCGGCTCACCGAGCGCTTCTATCGTGTCGACCGCAGCCGTTCGCGCGATACCGGCGGTACCGGCCTCGGGCTCGCGATCGTCAAGCATGTGCTGCAACGGCACGATGCACAACTCGAGGTGAAGAGCGAAGAGGGGCGCGGCAGCACGTTCACCGTGCGCTTCCCGGTGTATCGCACGGCGCGCAGGCAACCGGCGCCGGCTTGAAGAGCGTCGACCCGAAAAAAAGCCCGCCTTGAATCAAATCAAGGCGGGCTTTTTTTGCGAGCCTGGCTGGCCGATTCGCTCATGAACAGAATTTGCTCAGCAAGCTCATCTGCGCATTGCGCGACGACTTGCCCGGCCGGCGCCGGCGATAGTGTCCGTCGCTTTGCATCAGCCACGCGGACTGGTTGTCGCCGAGAAACGCCGACAGGCCTTCGGCAATCACACGCCGCTTCAAACGACGGTTGTTGACCGGGAACGCCACTTCCACGCGCCGGAAGAAGTTGCGGTCCATCCAGTCGGCGCTCGACAGATACACCTGCTCCTTGCCGCCGTCGTAGAAATAGAAGATGCGATGATGTTCCAGAAAGCGCCCGACAATCGAGCGCACCGTGATGTTCTCCGACAGGCCGGGCACGCCCGGTTGCAGCGAGCACACGCCGCGCACGATCAGATCGATCTTCACGCCCGCTTGCGACGCTTCGTATAACTCGGCGATCACGGTCGGTTCGAGCAGCGCATTCATCTTCGCGACGATGCGCGCTTTCCTGCCGGCGCGCGCATGTTCGGCTTCCGCGCGGATCGCTTCGACCAGTTTCGGATGCAGCGTGAACGGCGATTGCCAGAACTCATGCAGCCGCAATTCGCCGCCGATGCCGGTCAGTTGCTGGAACACGTGGTGGACGTCTTCGCAGATTTTCTGATCGGCGGTCATCACGCCGAAGTCGGTGTAAAGCCGTGCGGTGCGCGGATGATAGTTGCCGGTGCCGAGGTGCGCATAACGCTTGAGCGAAGTCTTGCCGCCCGCCGACACGCGCCGCACGATCAGCATCATCTTCGCGTGGCACTTGTGACCCACCACGCCGTACACCACGTGTGCGCCCACCGCTTCGAGCTGCGACGCCCAGTTGATGTTGGTTTCTTCGTCGAAGCGCGCGAGCAGTTCGACCACTACCGTGACTTCCTTGCCGTTGCGGGCGGCTTGCATCAGTGCGTCCATCAGCGGCGAATCGGTGCCGGTGCGATAGATCGTCTGTTTGATGGCCACCACGTTCGGATCTTTGGCCGCTTGCAACAGCAGTTCGAGCACCGGCTGAAAGCTCTCATACGGATGATGCAGCAGCACGTCGTCCTGATCGATCACATCGAACAGGTTGGTGCTGTTGGAGACTCGCGGCGGTATGGCGGGGATGTGCGGCACGAACTTCAGGTCGGGCCGGTCTACCATCTCCGGCAGTTGCATCAGACGCACCAGATTGACGGGGCCGTCGGCGTAATAGCAGTCCTTGTCCGACAGATTGCTTTCGTCGAGCAGGCGCCGCACGACGTGCACGGGCGTATCCGCCGACACTTCCAGCCGCACCGCATTGCCCAGATGCCGCGCCGGCAATTCGCCCTGCAACGCGACGCGCAGATTGGTGATTTCGTCTTCGTCGACGAACAGTTCGCTATTGCGGGTGATGCGAAACTGATTGCAGCTGCGCACCACCAGATTCGGGAACAGCTCGCCCACAAAGCGCTGCAACAGCGAGCTCAGCAGCACGAAGCCGTGCGGATAACCCGACAGCTCCTGCGGCATCCGCACGAGGCGCGGCAACGCGCGCGGCGCCTGGACGATGCCCATCATCGCCTGGCGTCCGAAGGCGTCCTTGCCTTCCAGTTCGACGACGAAGTTCAGGCTCTTGTTGAGCACGCGTGGGAAGGGATGCGCCGGGTCGAGTCCGATCGGCGTGAGTACAGGCAGCAGTTCGTCGAAGAAGTAGTTGCGCGCCCATTCGGTTTGCGCTTCGTTCCACGCTTCAGTGCCGTGAAAGTAAATGCCTTCCGCTTCGAGCGCCGTGAACACCGTGTCGTTCAGCATCGTGTACTGACGATGCACGAGCCGCTGCGCGCGTTCGACGACGAGGTCGTACACATGCTGGAGAGACATGCCGTCGGGCGACAGCGCGCCCGGGTTGTCGCGCATCTGTTCCTGCAGTCCGGCCATGCGGACTTCGAAGAATTCGTCGAGGTTGCTACTGGTGATGCAGATAAAACGGAGTCGCTCGAGCAAAGGGACGGCGGGGTCGGCAGCTTGTGCCAACACACGCTCGTTGAAACCCAGAATGCCCAGCTCGCGATTCAATAACGGGTAGCGGATGGACATCGGCAGCGAGAATGGAATGTCAGGAAGAGAGGCAGAAAGACGCTCGGAAATTCTCACAGTATGATTACATTCTTATGACGTTCTGAATGTCTCAAATTCTACGCCGCATTTGCCGCGTGTCGTCAATATGACGCAGTGTTTATGGGACCATGGCGCACACCAAACACTGCAAGGTGACACCGTGAGGTCCGGTACGCTTAAAATGGCGTCTTTCAACAGCGCGGCTGGCCACAAGGCGCATACGGCGCCCAAGGGACGTTCGGTGTCTTCCACGTCCTCGGCCGCCGCGCTCGCGCGCATGGAGTCCGCTCAATCGATGGTCAATACTCCACAACTCCTCGCCGCCGTAGACCTCGGCTCCAACAGCTTCCGCCTGATCGTGGGCCGGGTCGAGGAAACCGACGCGGGTAGCCAGATTTATCAGGTGGATGCGTTGCGCGAACCGGTGCGTCTCGCTGCCGGTCTGTCGCGCGACAAGATGCTCGATCGCGCCTCGCAGGTGCGCGGCTGGGACGCGCTCAAGCGCTTCGGCGAACGGCTGCGCGACTTTCATCCCGATCACGTTCGCGCGGTCGCCACCAACACGCTGCGCATCGCCAAGAACGCCAACGAATTTCTCGGCGAGGCGCAGGCCGCGCTCGGCTTCCCGATCGAAGTGATCGCCGGCCGTGAAGAAGCGCGCCTGATCTACGCCGGGGCCGCACACTCGGTGCCCGCGAGCTCGGGCAAGCGGCTGGTGGTGGACATCGGCGGCGGTTCGACGGAATTCATCATTGGCTCGCACTACACGCCGATCAAGATGGAAAGCCTGTATATCGGCTGCGTGAGCCATAGCCGAGCGTTCTTTCCGGCGGGCAATGTCGACGAATACACGATGCGCCAGGCCGAACTCGCCGCGAGACGTGAAATCCAGATCATTTCCGCCGAGTACAAGAAGACCGGCTGGGAGCAGGCGATCGGCTCGTCGGGCACCGCGCGTGCGCTGGCCGAACTGGTCGAGGCGAACGGTTTCAACGATCCGGGCATCACACACGGCATTTCGCGCGGCGGGCTCGAACGGCTCAAGCGTGCATTGATCAAGGCGGAGAACGTCAATCGCCTGAAGCTCGTCGCGTTGAAGGCCGACCGGATCCCGGTGCTGGCGGGCGGTCTGTCGATCATGATCGCGGTGTTCGACGAACTCGGCGTCGATTACGTCGATACGACGGACGGCGCATTGCGTCTGGGCGTGCTGTACGACCTGCTGGGCCGTTCGCAGCACGAAGACATGCGTACGGTCACTGCCGAGGGCTTCATGCGCCGCTATGGCGTCGATCGTGCGCAGGCCGGGCGCATCGGCGATCTGGCGGTGAGTTTCTACGATCAGTTCGATGAGCCGGACGAAGAACGCCGGTTGGAAAACCGCATGTTCCTCGGTTGGGCGGCGGCGTTGCATGAAATCGGGCTGTCGATTTCGCACAGCGCGTATCACAAGCATTCGGCCTATATCGCGAGCAATGCGGACATGCCGGGTTTTTCGCGCACCGATCAGGCGCGACTCGCCGCGCTGGTGCTTGGCCACGCGGGCAAACTCGGCAAGCTGTCGCAAACGCGCGAAGTGGAATGGCCACTGCTGTTCTGCTTGCGGCTCGCGGCGCTGCTGTGCCGGCGGCGTGCCGATGTCGGTTTGCCCGGCATCGCAGTCGAGCAGGTGAACGGCGGCTATGACGTGCGCTTGCCGAACGAATGGGTGGCGAATAATCCGCTCACCGATTACAGCCTGATTCAGGAAGCCGCGGAATGGGAGAAGGTGGGCATCCCGTATCGCGTGGTTTATACGGGCGAGTAAAAAACGTCTGTTGAAAGAAGCCCGCCTTGAACTGACCCTGCAAAGTTGGACACCGGTCCAACCTTTTGGGGTGCTGTTCAAGGCGGGCTTTTTTATGCGCGTCGTGGACCTGTCGCGGACCCAGCGCAGACGCGTTTTTCGGACGCGTCGGTCGCGTTCGAGTCAATCAGCGCGGCAGCGCGTCGCCCAAAAAGTGACGCGCATAGCGTGCGTTGATATCCGATAGGCGGAACAGCGTCAGGAAGTCGGCCGTGTTGAAGTCGGGATCCCAGGCCGGTGCGCCGCAAATTTTTGCGCCAAGGCGCAGATAGCCCTTCACCAGCGGCGGCGGTGCGACGTCCGCACCCGTTTGCAGCTCGTCGACCGGCAGCGGCGTATGCGGAAACGCGCGATATTCCGGCGCCGTCAGCGCGTTGTCGCGCAGCGAGCAATACAGATTCGCCGCGTAGTGACCGCCGTCGACCATCGCGACGCTGGCGCAGCCGAGCATCGTCTCGTAGCCATTGTGCTTCATGTAGGCGGCGAGCCCAGCCCACAGCGACATGATCACCGAGCCGCTGCGGTAGTCGGGGTGCACGCACGAACGGCCCACTTCGACCATCTTGGCGCGCAGGTGGGTGAGACGCGAGACGTCGAATTCGCTCTCGGCATACAGGCGGCCGATGCGCGCGGCCTGATGCGGCGGCAGCGCGCGATACGTGCCGACCACCTTCAGCGTGTCGAGGTCGCGCACCAGCAGATGATCGCAATACGCATCGAACGAATCGACGTCGAGGCCGGCCGGGCCCGTCAGGCGCGCGCCCATTTCATCGGCGAACACCCGGTAGCGCAGCCGCTGGGCCTCGCGCAGTTCTTCGTCGGTGCGTGCCCATGTGACTTGCAGGCGATGCTGGGCGGTGACCGTCTCTTCGGCGCGCGGCAGGCGGCGCAACTCGAAGATCGAAGCGAGGGGCAGGGTGGGCGTCGGCAGTTCTCGCATGTGGCGTCCTGGTCGAAAAAAGGGAGATTGCTTTTTTCGCCAATGTAGTAACGCCTGGTGACGTTCGCATGGCAAAGCTGTGACGATTGGATGACTGCCCGTAAGCTGGGCGTCCGCGGCTTGTCGTATAGCGGGGATGTGTTGTTGCGGCGCGACCGTCCGCGGCGGCGCTCGACGCCTCGCCGCGTGGGCTCAGACCAGATCGGGGCCGATTGCCGCGCGCAGCACGGCCTGTTCGTCGCCGTTTCGCTCGCGGTTGGAGATCCACCACACGCCTGCCTTCTTCAGGGGCCAGCTCGCTTCGCTGTTGGCGAGCAGCAGCGCGGCGACATGGCCAAGGGTCGGCTGATGGCCGACGATCACGACGGTTTGCGCAATGCCTTCGGGCCAGCCGGCGGCGGTGAGCACGTCGTTGGCGCCGGCGTTGGGCGCGAGCTCACGCACCACGCGATACTGGTCGCTCAAGGTCTCGGCGGTCTGGACGGTGCGCACCGCGGGGCTCGCGAGAATCACGGCGTCGTCGGGCAGGCGGGCGCGCAGCCATTTGGCGACGTTCTGTGCCTGCTTGCGGCCCCGTGTGGTCAGCGCTCGCGCGAGATCGCTCGAGGCGAAATCTTCGGCTTCGGCATGACGCCACAGGATCAGATTCATGTTGAGCTCCTTGTCTCCGGGGAGGCGGTGGGGAGGGCTGCACCGCTTTGTACCACTGTCGCATGACGGTACGCGTGACGGCAAGACGGGCGATTCGGAGCGAACGGATCCACCGAACGGATGCACCAATAGAAAAAGGGGTTATGAGTAAAAACTCATAACCCCTTGATTCTGTGGTCGGAGCGATAGGATTCGAACCTACGACCCTCTGATCCCAAATCAGATGCGCTACCAGGCTGCGCTACGCTCCGACGAATCCGAGATTCTACGTGGCATTAGGTGCCAGAGTCAATCTCGAATTGCATCGCGCTGAAAATGAAGCAGACACGCATGTCTGCATCTCAGTCGGCAAGCGCAGTGTCTCGCTAGATAGCCGGACCGTGCGCCAAGCGCACGAGCGGACCGCTCTCTCTCAATGCCGGCGACGCATCCAGTCCGGCAGGTGTTGATGAGCCAGCCAGTGATGCACCATGCCTTCGCCGCCGTGTTCGCGCCGGTAGGTTTTCGATTCGAAAATCGACAAGGCGAGCAGTACGAGCAAACCTATTCCGAGTCCGACCAGACCCGCGATCGATTCAGCGTCCATGGCAGTCTCCTTTGATGAGGCGGTCATGCCTTCATAGTAGGACACGCGTAACGAAATGGGAGGGGGACGCTGCGCGCGGGGCCGTCGTGCAAAGCGCTTTGCAGGTAGACTCTTGGCGCTTCGCCGCCGATATTCATTCCGTCTAGAGAGTCTATGAATCGCGTTCTACTGATTGCGCTCCTGCTGGCCGCCGGCCTGACCGGCTGCGCCAATGATTCCTCCGCCCATCATGGCGGACCGCCGCCGAAAGATCCGAGCGACTATCACGGCGTGCCCACCGACGACCGGCCGCCTTCGATGGTGCCCCCGCCGGCCGCCCTTTGAGCGGATGTAAAAGCGGCCAGGTGGTGTGCCTCGCCGTCCACATCGAGGATGGATGTGATGGCCGCACTCGCTGCGTCGCGCAGCAATCGAAAGGCGAAGCGCCGGTGCGGGCACGCCGGCGCTTCTGACCCGTGCAGACTGTTCGCGCGGAGAGCACGGGCTCCAGGCATTCTAGGGCGAGCGGTGCGCCGTATAGGTATGCGCTTGTTTCAAGCCGTAACCGCATACTGCACAAAGGTTAAATGGGCACGCCCGGCGCTTCTGGCACGGCGCGCGCGACACCCGGCAAGAACCGCGCGAGCGTTGCGCCGCGCGCGGCCATGAAGATCAACAGCGCGGCCCACAGACCGTGGTTGCCGTACAGCGTCATCAATGCCCACGACGCAGCGGCAAACATCGCAAACGACAACACCATCGACACCATCAATTCACGCGTGCGGGTCGCGCCGATGAACACGCCGTCGAGCAGAAAGCCCCACACGGAAATCACCGGCGACAGCGCGGCCCACGGCAAATAAGTTTCAGCAGTGGCGCGCACCGTGGCCTGATCGGTCAGACACTCGACGATCCATGTCCCCGCGCCCCAATACACCAGCGAGAAGCCGACGGCGCCGAGTGCGGACCATAGCGCCGTTACCTTGACCGCCTGCCGGAACGCGTGCCGGTCGCGTGCGCCGATCGCGGCGCCGACCAGCGCCTCGGCGGCGTGCGCGAAGCCGTCGAGTCCATACGCCATGAAGGTCTGAAAATTGAGCAGCAGCGCGTTAGCGGCGAGCGTGGCGTCGCCCTGTTGCGCGCCGAGATGTGCGAACCAGCCGAACGACGCGAGCAGACACAGCGTACGCACGAAAATGTCGCGATTCAAAGCCACCAGACGCTTGAGCGCCGCCGCGTCGAACAATGCCGCGCGGTTCAGCGCGGGCAGGCCGCGCGGCCGCCCATGCCACAACAAGGCGGCGCCGAGCACGAAGCCAAGTGCATCGGCGGTGGCGGTGGCCGCGCCGATGCCGGCCACACCCCAATCGAATACGTACACATACAGCAGCACCGCCGCAATGTTCACGCTGTTGATGAACACCTGCGACAGCAGCGCAAGCCGCACCTGCTGCGTGCCGAGCAGCCAGCCGAGCACGACGTAATTGGCGAGCGCGAGCGGCGCGGCCCAGATACGCGCATGGCAGTAAATTTGCGCGTGGCGTTGCACTGCGTCGCTGCCGCCGAGCACGCGCAACGCGTAGCCGATCAGCGGTGCTTGCAGCAGGAGCACCATTGCGCCGATCGCCGCCGCCAGCAGCAGCGCGCGCACGATGTTGTTGCGCAATCCTGTCTGATCGTCCGCGCCATGCGCTTGCGCGACGAGCCCGGTGGTGCCCATGCGCAGGAAGCCGAAGCCCCAGAACACGAAGTTGAAGAACAGGCCGCCGAGCGCGACGCCGCCGAGATACGACGCACCGTTCAGATGCCCGGCGACTGCCGTATCGACCGCGCCGAGGATCGGTTGCGTCAGATTGGCGAGGACGATCGGAAACGCCAGCGCCAGCACGCGCCGATGCCAGCGCACGGGTAGCGCGGCCACGGCGGGCGTTGCCGCGTCGAGTGTCTGCGGGCCGGGTGCGCTTTCGCTCAATGGCGTTCCTGCACGCAGACCCACGGCGACACGACTACCGCCCACAGATCGGGATCGCGCGCGGCGAAATCGGCGGCGGTCTCCGCCTGCACGCGCTCGACAAGGCCGGACGACAGCCATTGCGTGACTTGCGCGGTGTCGTCGCTGGCGATGGCTTCTGCGACGCTCACCAGATCGAGGTCGCGCGCGACGCGCAGCAGCATGCCCCGCGCAAAAAAGCGTTCGAGCTCGGTCCAGCCGATTTTGGCGGTTTCCGCAAGCAGCTTGGCGTACAGCGGGCTATGGGGGGCGTCGTTAGAAGTCATGGTGGGCGGGGGCTCTGGGGGCCGTTACTATAAACCATCGGCGCTCGACCGCCACGGCGGCGTGCATTCCGGTACGCTTGAGGTCTTTCGGTTTTTATTCTCCACTCATTCTCCGTTTACATGTCACTGGATTCAACGGCGCCGGCTTCGGGCGCGCAAGCTCAGGTCGTGAACGGCGCGACGCTCACGCGCGCCGACGTGGAGCGCCTCGTCGCGCTCAGTAACGAGCCGCTGCATTTCACCGACTGCGATTTCGAAGGCGTCGATCTGTCGCGACTCGATTTGCGCGGCGCCGAGTTTCATCGCTGCACGATCGTCGAAACGTTGTTTTTCGGCGCGACGCTGTCGCATAGCCGCTGGGTGCGTTGCCGCGGCCGCGAGGCGGATTTCGCGTCGGCGGATCTGGTCGACGCGGCGTTCCAGTCGAGTGATCTGAACAACACCAGTTGGCGCCGCGCGAAGCTCGCATCGGCGTCGTTTCACAGCTGCAAGCTGACCGGCGCGAACTTCGAGGGCTGCGCGGCGCTGGGCTTGAGCTTTGTCGAAACCTTGCTGGTGGGCGCGCATTTACGCGGACTGTCGTTTCGCAAGACGACGCTGCAACAACTCGATTTCTCGGACGCCGATCTCGCCGGAGTCGATTTCCGCGAGGCGGTTTTCGAGGGCGGCAGTCTGAAGGACGCGCATCTGAAGGGCGCGCGCTTTGACGGCGCCGACCTGCGCGAGGCCGATCTCAGCGGCGTGCGGCTCGTCGACGCCGCGCTCTTCAAAGGCGCGACGATCTCACATCAACAGGCAGCCGTGCTGGTAACCGAGCTCGGTTTGCGAGTGATGTAAGCACCCGTTTTCAGCCGGCGGTTGCAGTCGTTCGGCCTGCTTGAGCGAATCGCGGCAATCGCCGGCAATACCGCGATTCATTTCATCGAATGAATAAAATCAGTCGATTCGATGATGCGGGATTTGTCAGCGGATTTGAGATTTTCAAATATATTCGCTTTTCTCGAATTTAATGTGATGAAAGCGGCGGCTGATTATCTGCGTTAGGCTGTCGATTAATGGTCCCGTATAGTGCGTTGGCGCACCAAAGGCACGCTGCATGCAGGGCGCCCGCGTCGTCGCGAGCGGGTTAGTGGAAATCGGCCAAATGCTTTCCGTCGGATTTATTGGGGGGATCTCGGCGGATGCTTGCTGTATAAGGCTTTGCCCGCTGACTGCGGATTTTTTGTGATGATTTAATGGCGTATTGCATCGCGGGATTTTTACCCATTTATTCTGCGTACTTTTGTGATTTCAGATTAACATAATGCGGACTCCGTGCGCCGCATCACATTACCTGCGAAATTAATAGATTGCGTGCGCATAAGCGGATCGTTAGATTTACTTCTGGCGCATGGTGAACCGGTCCTTTGCCGATATGCGCCGAACCCCCGTTAGCCCGGCCTCGTGCCGGGCTTTTTTTTATCCGCGCGTCACTTTCGATTCACACCCAGCCCTGATCATCGAAGATTGCTTTTTCTCTACACCGATGTGCGGAGCGCAGACATAGGCGCCATGACCCGGCCGATCATTTTTCCCCGCTATCCGGCCGCTCATGCCCGGTGTGCCGATCGCCTTCGCCGCGCGCGTCAATCCGCGCTCCGGACGCTGGCGCCGCCGTTAGCTCGCGTCGCGCCACGCGGCGCGTCGAGGCGCCGTCACTGTTTGCAGCGAATCACCATCGACCGGTTCTTCACGTTCGCACCGAAGATTCCGCCGATCGAGCCACCCGAGGTGGCGCCGTTGTCGACGTCCTTCGAAACGACGTCATAGCCGTAGTTGCCGCAGACTTCGCCGGCGCGCTTGTAGCACTCTCCCCAGCTCGAACTGGCGTCGCTCCCGCTGCAGTTGATCGCGAAGCCGGTGTCGCCGCTCGGCAGATAGGTCATCGTGGTGGTGCTGGAGCAGCCGCCGAGGCTGCCGAGCGTCAGCACGCCGAGGCCAACCGCCGCGGCCATTGCCACTGACGCAAATGCGCTCTTCATTGCAAATTCCTTACAAATGACGGGGCGACGTGGCGGTGGACCACGTCGCGTGTCGGATTGAGCGTTTTATAGCACGCCGGGTTCCCTCAGCCGCGGTGACTGCACGCGCGGGCGGCGCGGCCTGGTGAGCCGCGAGCGTGCGGCTAACGGGTGATTACCGGACGGCTAACGGGCAGGTAGTGCCTGCGACGGGTCGATCGAGCGGCCCTGATAGCGCAATTCGAAGTGCAGCATCACCCGGTCGGTATCGGTATCGCCCATTTCGGCGATCTTATCGCCGCGCGCGACCGTCTGACCTTCCTTCACCAGCAGCGCGCGGTTGTGCGCGTAGGCCGTCAGATACTCGGCGTTGTGCTTGATGATCAGCAGGTTGCCGTAGCCGCGCAGGCCGTTGCCGGCATAGACCACGGTGCCGGCCGCGGCGGCCACGACCGGGGTTCCGGGCGCCGCCGAGATATCGATGCCCTTCGAATTGGCGCCGTCGAAACGCCGGATCACCGTGCCGTCGGCCGGCCATACCAGCGAGATCGACGAAGCCGGCGCGGACGGCGGCGCACTGTCGGCGGGTGCCGGGCGCGACGAGGGTGGCGTGGCCGTTGCGCTCCCGCCGCCGTTGCTGCGCACGGCACCGGTCGTCGACGCCGCGTTGCCGGGGGGCGCCACGCGCAACACCTGACCGACCTCGATGCTGTCCGGGTTCGGCAGATTGTTCCAGCGCACGATGTTTTGCATCGACTGCCGGTTGCTGCGCGCGATTTTCGAAAGCGTATCGCCGCGTTCGACGCGGTAGAACCCCGGACCCACCGGCGCGGACCCGCACGCGGCGAGCACCGCTAATAACGACGTGCAGACCAGCCGCTTCATCATTCTTGTTGTGTCAAACATTGGACCTCGCAAAGCACTGCCACGCGCCGATCCCGATCACGCGGCAGATAGATGCAAAAGCGTCCGATTCTAACGGTTTTGCGCTGCAGCACCCGAAAACGGGTTGCGGCGAGGCGAGGCACCGCCGGTGAGGGCGGTGCGGAAGCGGGCGCTCGCTGTGCCGGCGGAAGGCGCTGAGCGAAGGGCGAAAAGCGGCAACACTCCGCCATCAGCTCAGCGCGCCGACGTTGATGCGCAGTGCGGCCGTCTCGCTTTGACCCGGTTCGAGCCAGCGCAAGCCCATGCCGTTGTGAATCGCGTCCGGTAGACCGAGCCACGGCTCGACGCAGTAGAAATCCGACCCGGGGGCTTCGGTCCATGTCGTCACGGCGTACCAGGGCACCGAGTCCGGACGTTGCAGGTCGATCGTGACGACCCGGTTCAGGCCCGGCGCGACGATGCGCACAGGCCGTTGCGGCGCGCCGTCGAGGCAATGGAAGCGGTCGAGGATGCGCGCCTCGTCGAGCGTATAGCACGGCTCGCCCGGCTCAGCTGCGCTGATCGAGCCGTCGTCCTGCTGGTAGCGCCGTTCGGTGCGCGGCAGTTCCAACGACGTCTCGCCGCGCTGCGTATGCGGCAGCGTGAAGTAGAAGTGGTGGCCGGCGTAGTAGGGCAGCGGCGCATCGCCGGTGTTGGCGGTGCTCAGCGTGACCTCGAGCGTGTGCGCATCGACGAGGCAGTACGCCGCCTCGAAACGGAAGCCGAAAGGATAGCCGCCACGGGTCGCGTCGCTGTCGGTCAGGATCATGCGCAGACCGGCGCCGTGCACGTCCGCGTGCGCCTCGAAGGGCAGGTCGCGTGCGAAGCCGTGCATCGGCAGCGCGCGCACCGTGCCTTCGGTGTCACGCCAGTAGCCGATCTTGCCGTCGACGCGATGTCGTCCGAGAAATGGGAACAGCAGCGGATTGCCGCCGCGGATCCTGGCGGGCTGGCGCCAGTCGGCGTGCTCGGGCCAATGGATCACCGGTTCGCCGTCGACGATCCACGACAGCAGCCGGCCGCCGGCCTGCGGCGAGAAGCGGAGCACGGAGGCGTCCTGGGCGATCTCGAGAATGTCCTGTTGCGGGGAGAGGGGCATGGTCGATGGGTCTGATGGGTTACGGTTGGTCAAGACGGTTGGTCGAGGTTGATCACGGTTGCCAGGGATTGCACGCGCCGGGATGCATGAAAACCTGACACGGGCTCGCTGGCGGACCCGGCTCGCGGCCGGAGCCGGCGGACCGCGCCGACTTCGACGCCGACGCCGCACGGCGTGGCGCGCGAGGAGATTCTGCGCTGCTTTGCGCTACGGGGAAACCCTTCTGGGGAAATTGCGGGTGTCGGAGAAGCGCCGTCCTTGCGGATAATCCGTCTGACCGCTCGGTGTCGTCGACTGCCGGGCCAGACCGGCTCAGGAGGCGTTATGGATCTCGCAATGGCAATGGCTGTCACTTTGTTCGGCATGTTCGCGGCCAGCACGGTCTATTTTTTCTACAAGCTCGAACGCTGATCCCGTTGTCCTGCTTCGCCGGCCGCTGGTTCGTTCATTGCGGGCCGGGCGCCTGAGCGCACTGAATTCCGCATCATCGCAGGGCCGCTGCCACGACGGCCCTGTTTCTTTGTCTGCCGCGTAACAATGGTTTCAAGTTGTGACGCGGCGCATCAAAATTTCCCCAACCGCGGCTCAAATGCTTGGCGCTGACAATGCAGCCCGGCATAATCGGTGCGCTTTGACGCGTCGACGCTTTCCCATCGCGGCGCGCTGTTCCCCGACATTTTCCTAACAGAGAGGATCGCCGCGTGAACCTGTCGTTTCTGATTTTCCTGAGCGTGTTGCAAGGCGTCACGGAGCTCTTTCCGGTTAGCAGCCTCGGCCACACCCTGCTCGTGCCGGCTCTGTTCGGTATGCACATCGACAAGCACGCGCCGCAATTGCTGCCGTTCCTCGTCGCGTTGCACCTCGGCACGGCCCTCGCGTTGCTGTGGTACTTCCGCAAGCGCTGGGTCGCGCTGGTGCGCGGCTTCTTCGCGTCGTTCGGCGGCGGCCACAACGACGATGCGCACATGATGTGGGCGCTCATCATCGGCACGATTCCGGCCGGTCTGGTCGGACTGCTGCTGGAAAAGCGGCTCGAGCGGCTCTTCCACGATCTGCGCATCGTCGCCATCGCGCTGATCATCAATGGCGTGCTGCTGTGGTTCGGCGACCGTCTGCAACGCTCGCGCGCGCATCGGCCGCCGGAGAAGCTGACGTTCCGCCAGGCGTTTCTGGTCGGGCTGGCGCAGATCGGCGCGCTGATTCCGGGCTTTTCGCGCAGCGGTCTGACGATGATCGCCGGCAACGCGGCCGGCCTGACGGCGGAGAAGGCCGCTGAGTTTTCGTTCCTGCTCGGCACGCCGATCATCTTCGCGGCGGGCGTCCTCGAATTGCCGAAGCTGTTCCATGCGCCGGGCCAACTTGCCGATGCGCTGCTGGGCGGCGTGCTGACCGCGATCGCCGCTTATCTCAGCGTGCGCTTCCTGATGCGCTATTTCGAAGGCCGCGGACGTCTGGGCTCGTTCGGCCTGTACTGCGTGATCGCGGGGATTGTGTTCCTGGGCTGGTTCATGTTGCATGCGCAGCCGGTCTGATTGCCTTCGATTTGCCGCCTGCGCCCATTCGGCGGTGGCGGGTGGGAAGCGATCGGTTATATAATCCGGGCCCGGCTCAAGCTGCCGGGCCCGTTTGTTTTGGTGGCGTGGCGACGGCCGCCGGACAGGGTCGAGATTTCAAGTCCCGGTGCGGTCGGATACAATTTCGGTATCGCACAAACCACGAACCCTGTGGCGCGCGCTATCGCGTAGGGCACAGGCTCCCGACGCCCGGGAGGGGGTTCTCAATTGCGGGTGATGCTCGTTGTACGGTCGTTGTACGTTTAGCATCGCCTCTCTTCATTACGGCAGTAGCTCAGCTGGATAGAGCATCGGCCTTCTAAGCCGAGGGTGGGGGGTTCGAGTCCCTCCTGCCGTACTTCAATTGCTCGCGCCGCGGCTTGCGGCGCTTCAGCGCCTTCTTCTCCTGAGCGTGCGTGTTCCCGCGATCGGCTTGATGCCGACGGCTTCACGCTGCCGATTGCACGTCGATGGAATCGACGCGATCCGGATAGAACGCCAGATGCTGCACAATCTCCTTGACCGCCGCATAGGGCGACTCGTACGTCCACACCGCATTCACAGCGCGCTCGCCGCCCACGGGAATGCTGTAATACGCGCAGTCGCCTTTATACGGGCAATAGGTCGCGTGATCGGTGCGTTGCAGCAGCGCCATCTCGACATCCTTGCGCGGAATGTAATACACGGCCGGATACGACGCTTCGCGCAGGATCAGCGCATCGCGTGTGTCGGCGATCACGTGGCCGGCCACGGTCACGACCACGCGCACTTTGCCCGGTTCGACCGAGATCGGATGAGCGGGGCCGGGGACCTTGATGGTTTTTTCAGTCATGTGTCGAACTCCTTGGTGAGTGGGCCAAGCCTGCAACACGCTGTTCGAGGTTTCGAGCCGCAGTCGGCGGGAACGACCGCGTCTTTGGCGAAGCATACGCCGGTCACGGCGGCGCGTTTGCGCCGCCGCTTGTGTCCCTGCTCTCGTCATGGCTTATGCCGGGCACGAGCGCCGCACTCCGTACTTCGCGCCACGATGAAAACAAAAAAGGCAGCCGAAGCTGCCCTGTCGAGGTCGCGCCAGCAGGCGCACTGTTGCGTGGCGATTATTGCTTGACGTTCAGCGCGGCCGTCAGGTCGCCCATCGGCTTGCCGCCGTTGCTGACCAGCGCGGCGTCGCGAGCCGAGATGCCCGGCAGCGTGGGCAGCCCGAAGCGGTGCGTGATGAAGCGCAGGATCGAAGTCGTGTCGTACTGCGTGTGATCGACGAAACCCTTCTTCGCATACGGCGAAACGATCAGCGCCGGAATCCGCGTACCTGGGCCCCAGCGATCGCCCTTCGGCGGCGCGACGTGATCCCAGAAGCCGCCGTTTTCGTCGTACGTGACGACCACCAGCATGTTGTTCCACTGCGGGCTGTTCTGCAGATGCGAGATCACGTCGGCGATATGCTGGTCGCCCGACGCGACGTCGGTGTAACCCGGGTGCTCGTTCAGGTTGCCCTGCGGCTTGTAGAACGACACTTGCGGCAGTGTGCCGGCATCGATTGCCTTGATGAACTCCGAGCCGCCGAGGCCGCCGTCGAGCAGATGCTGCGTGCGGTTCGCGGTGCCCGGGGCGAGATCGGCGAAGTAGTTGAACGGCTGGTGGTGCGGCTGGAAGTTCGGTGCCGTCAGATTCTGGCCGTAGATCACGTTCGACGTGCCGGTTTGCACCGCCGAGAGTGCCGCGCCCCACGCGCCGCCGTACCATGCCCACGACACGTTCGCGTTGTTGAGCAGGTCGCCGATGTTCTGCTGCGTCTGCGCCGGCAACGTGGTGGCGGCGCTCGGGTCGGCCAGCGTGGCGTCGCCGCCCGAAGCCGGTTTGTTGCCGCTCGGCTGATACGGCGGCTGCATCGTGTTGATCGCGTAGAAGTCAGGCGTCAGGTTGCCTGAGAGCACATATTTCGGCGGGCCGCTCAGCGCCGATGCCGGCGAATTGGACGCGACTTTCAGCGTCACGCCGTCGGCTTCCACTGCCGACACCGAGCCCGCCGCCGGGCTCTTGTCCGCGTTCGGATAGGTCGGCGTGCACGCGCACACCAGCCACTGGTGGTTCAGGAACGAGCCGCCGAACGCACCCATGAAGAAGTTGTCCGCCAGCGTGTATTGCTGGGCGATCTTCCACAGCGGCAGCTTGTCGGCGTTCTGCGTGTAGTGGCCCATCACGAGGCCGCCGGAGTCCGCCCATGCGGCGAACTTGTCGTTCTTGCCGCCGTCGATCTGCATCTGATTCTCGTAAAACCGGTGGTACAGGTCGCGGGTCGTGGCGGTGATCGGCGTGTTGAAACCATTCGGGTCGTCGATCGCGAACGGGCTGTTCGGCAGGTTGGCGGTCATTGCCTGCGTGACCACCGGCGTCACGCCGGTTTGCGTCAGACCGTTCCATACCTGCGGCAGCGTCGCGAGCGACGCGCCATTCCGGTCGACCTGAGTTGCGCTCGCCCCGGTCACGTTCTGCAAGCCATTGGCACCCGGGAAATTGCCGTACAGATTGTCGAAGCTGCGGTTTTCCGCGTAAATCACCACGACCGTCTTGATCGACGTGATGTCCGGCTGCGTAACTTCGTTGCCGCCGCATGCATATAGGCTCAGCGCTGCTGCGATCGCGATGGGCGTCGCGCAGATCAGTTTCTTGTTCATGTCGTGTCGTTCTCTCTGGCGTTGGGGACCGGCCACGGCCCTGCTTGCACGGAGGGCCGGCCGCGAAAGTTTCGCAAGGGAATTTGACAGAGAGATGTAATTAATTACGAATGCATTCGTTCAAGGTTTTTTAGTCGGCTATATGTCATTTAAACGACATGTCGATGAAATACGCTCGCGCTCTTCAATATCGAAAGCATTCACATCGTTCTTATGCGGCTTGGTCTGACGGGGATTCGTGGAAGGGCGCTTCGGCTGGCGGCGCGGCGGCTAGTGTGGCCGGTTGGCGTGGCGCTGGCGATGACTACGGCATTGGCCGCCTGCGATTCACAGGCGCCAACGGCCGGCGGGGCGGCGGGTAGGGAGGTGGCCTCAAGCGCGCCGCTCGCCTCGGTATCGGCGGTGGCGGCCGCGCCGGCGGCGGCCTCGGTGGTGCAAGCGGCGGCACATGACGCCGGCCAGACCCGCGCGCAAGTCTACGAATCGGTGCGCCAGATGACAGCGCTCGGCAAGCAGTTGTTCTTCGACGCGTCGCTATCCGGCTCGGGCAAACTGGCGTGCGCGTCGTGCCATAGCCCCGATCACGCGTTTTCGCCGGCCAATTCGCTGTCCGTGCAACTCGGCGGCAACGACATGCACCGCTCAGGCATGCGCGCCGCGCCCACGCTCAAGTACCTGCAATCGGTGCCGGCGTTCGCCGAGCATTATCACGAGTCCGATGACGAAGGCGACGAGAGCGTCGATGCCGGGCCGACCGGCGGCTTGACGTGGGATGGCCGGGTCGACCGCGGCTCGGACCAGGCGCGGATTCCGCTATTGTCGTCGTTCGAAATGGGCAGCACGCCGCAGAAAGTCACGGCCGCCGTGAAGGCCGCGCCGTATGCCGACGCGTTCCGTGCGGCGTTCGGCGAGCACATTTTCGACAACGACGACGCCACCTTCAAAGCCGTGTTGCAAGCGCTGGAAACCTTCGAGCAAACGCCCGAACTGTTCTATCCGTACACCAGCAAATACGACGCGTATCTGGCAGGCAAGGCGCAACTGACTCAGGCCGAACTGCGCGGTCTGCAGGTCTTCAACGACGAAAAGAAAGGCAATTGCGCGAGCTGCCATATCAGTCAGCGCAGCAAGGACGGCGCGCCGCCGCAGTTCAGCGATTTCGGTTTGATCGCGATCGGCGTGCCGCGTAACCGGGCGCTGCCGGTCAATCGCGATCCGCATTTCTATGACCTCGGTGCTTGCGGGCCCGAGCGTGCCGATCTGGAGGGACGCGCCGAATTTTGCGGCATCTTCCGCACGCCGACACTGCGTAACGTCGCGTTGAAGAAGAGCTTCTTCCACAACGGTATTTATCATTCGCTGGCCGAGGTGCTGCGCTTTTATGCCCAGCGCGATACGAATCCGGAGAAGTTCTATCCGGTCTCGAAGGGGAAAGTGCAGAAGTTCGACGATTTGCCGCAGCGTTACTGGGCCAATCTGAATACCGAGCCGCCGTTCGATCGCAAGCCGGGCGACAGGCCGGCGCTCGACGAGGTCGAGATCAAGGACGTGGTGGCGTTTTTGAATACGCTGACCGATGGCTACAAGCCGGCCGCGCAGTGAGTGAATCCGAAGCGCTCGAGCGGCGACCCAGGCCGCGCTCAGTGGCCTGGGCCGGCAAGGATCAGATAGCAGCCGGCCAGCAGCAGCGCGAACGAAACCAGCAGGCAGGCGAGACCGGCGCGTGTCAGCAGATCGGGCCAGCGTGCGCCGGGTAATCCGTTCATACGTACGATGCGCCGCGCGAGACCCGGATCGTGGCGGATGGCGACTGGCACGAGCGCCACGCAAAGCAGCGCGAGGCCGACGGCGAAACTTTGAAGGGTGGGAAAGATGGGCATGATGAGTGGCTTGAAGCCGGATCTGCGCTGAAACGCGCCAGGCCATCTTAAGTAGACCTTTCCTGTGACGATATGAGACACGTCCGAAAAAAGTTGAGCCACCTGCTCTGGCTTTGCAGCGATTGGCCGCCGCGGACTCGCGCGGCCGCTTGCGGCATGGCGCCATGCTATGCTTTTGGGTCCAGATCACGAGTGGCGGCTGGCGTGTTCATTACCGCCCGAATCACTCTTCGAGGAGAACCCTTCATGTCGATGCGAACCCGTGCTCTCTTTCACCTGACTGTCGGCGGCCTGCTGCTGGGTGGCGCAGTTGGCGCACAAGCGGCGAACCTCGATTTTCTGAATGACACCCCCGCCAGCTGGATGAAACAGCGCCACGTCGACTCGATCAAGGCGGCCGTGATCGCCGCGCTGAACAGCAAGCAGGGCAGCGGCGACTGGCAGTTGCAGAAAAAGAGCTGAGCGTGCGGGACGCTATGACGAAGCGCGCAGCGCTGCGGCGATGAGCGCGCGGGTGGTGTCGTGCGGCATCGTGCTGCTCGATCCGCACGGGCGGGTGCTGCTGGCACACGCCACCGAAACTTCGCACTGGGATATTCCGAAGGGGCACGGAGAAGAGGGTGAGGCGCCGCACGTCACCGCGCTGCGCGAGATGGTCGAGGAGACCGGTATCGCGATTGCGGCCGAGCGCCTGAAAGACCTCGGGCTGTTCGTTTACCGGCGCGACAAGGATCTGCATCTGTTCGCCGCGCGCGCCATCGCCAGCGAACTGGATCTGTCTTCGTGCACTTGCACGTCGCTGTTTCCGCGCCGCTCCGACGGCACGCTGATTCCCGAAATGGATGCCTACCGCTGGAGCGCACCGGACGAAGTCGAACGGTATGCGAGCCGCAGTCTCACGCGGCTCTTTCAGACCACGCTTTCGCTCGCGGAACTGCATCGTTCGCTGTAATGGCAGCCCCGCGGGCGGCCTGACGCCTCGATGCCTCGGCGTGCCGGCGCCTCAGTCGAGCGCCTGGTCGTTGGGATGCGCGAACAGCGTGCGGTTCTGCTCCGACAGCGGAAAATTCAGATTGATGCCGTGCGGCGGAATCGGCTGCGTGAACCATAGCTTGTACAGACGTTCCGCTTCGCCGGATGTCTGGCCGCGCGCGATCACCCCGTTGATGAGATTGCGGAACGGCTCGTCGCCCTTGCGGAACATGCAGGCATAGACTTCGTAGCCGAGCGGCGTGCCGGTCACCACGAAGTCCTCGGGGCGCGAGTCGGTCGATTTGAAACCGTAGACGATCGGCTCGTCCATCACGAAGGCCACCGCCCGGTCGTCCTTGAGTGCGGCGAAGGCTTCCTGATGATCGCGTGCGCTGGTGATGCGCATGTTCAGATGCTTGTCGGTGTTCAGGCGGCGCAGCAGACGTTCGTCGGAGGTGCCCGCGGTCGTCACGACCATCTTGCCGGCCAGATCCTGAAAATCCGTGATGCCGCTGCTCTTGCGCGCGATCATGCGCACGGCGTACTGAAAGAAGCTGTTCGAGAAAGCGGCCACATTTTCGCGCTCGACTGTATGCGTGGTCGAGCCGCACTCCAGATCGATCTGATTGTTCAGCAGCATCGGCGTGCGGTTCGACGAGGTCACGGTGACTTCGTGCACCTTCAGCTGCGGCATGCCGAGCGTTTTCTTGATTTCATCGACGATCTGTAGCGCGATGGTTTGCGAGTAGCCGACCGTGCGCTTGCCGTCGAAGTACGAGAAGGGGATCGACGCTTCGCGCACGCCGAGCACGACCACACCGTCGTCGTGGATTTTCTTCAGCGTGCCGGTCAGCTCTTGCGCGCGCGCCGTGCATGAGAACGAGGCCGCGCCGCACAGGAGCAGCGCGACGAGGACGCCATGTGCTCCATGTGCCATGGATGCGAAATGTACGGAGGGAACGCTGCGCGCGTGGCGTAGGCCCCACGCGCTCGCCCCGCGGCGGGCTGCAACTTTCATCGGAACTCCCGGACGGCGCTTGCACATATGCCGCGCTGCCTCTGTCGTTGGAACGTGACGCAACGAAACGGCGTGCACCTCGCTCGCGAGATGCACGCCGTGTTCGACTCTGGAACTACGAACGAGAAGCCGCTCCAGCTTACGCCGGCTTGCCCCAACTGTCGCGCAGACTGACGATGCGATTGAATACGGGCCTACCCGGTTTCGAATCGACGCGGTCGGCGACGAAGTAACCGTGACGCTCGAACTGATAGCGCTGTTCCGGCTGCGCGTGACGCGCACCCGGTTCCAGGTAGGCGTTGACCACGCGCTTCGAATCCGGATTCAGCGCTTCGAGGAAGTCGCGTCCTCCCGCGTCCGGTTGCGGCTCCTTGAACAGCCGGTCGTAAATGCGCACTTCCGCCGGATACGCATCCGCGGCGCTGACCCAATGAATATTGCCCTTGACCTTGTAGTTGTTCGCGCCTTCGGTGCCCGATTTGCTGTCCGGGAAATAGTTGCAGTGGACCGCGACGATGTTGCCGTTTTCGTCCTTGTCCGCGCCCGTGCATTCGATCACGTAGCCGTAGCGCAAACGCACCTTGTTGCCCGGGAACAGGCGGAAGTAGCCCTTCGGCGGCGTTTCGTTGTAGTCCTCGCGCTCGATCCACAGTTCGCGCGAGATCGGGAACTCGCGTACGCCCTGTTCCGGATGATGCGGGTGCACCGGTGCGCTGCACGGCTCGGTGAGGCCTTCGGGGAAGTTGTCGATGATCAGCTTGAGCGGATCGAGCACGGCCGCCGTGCGCGGCGCCTTCTCATCCAGGTCGTCGCGCAGCGCGCCTTCGAACACGCTCATGTCGATCCACGAATCGACCTTGGTGACGCCGATGCGCTCGCAGAACAGCTGGATGCCCTCAGGCGTGAAACCGCGCCGGCGCAGGCCGACGATGGTCGGCATACGCGGGTCGTCCCAACCGTCGACGTGGCCTTCGGTCACCAGTTGCAGCAGCTTGCGCTTGCTGGTGATCGCATAGGTCAGGTTCAGGCGTGAAAACTCGATTTGTTGCGGCAGCGGGCGCGTGAAAATGCCGGCTTCGGCGAGCTCGTTCAGGATCCAGTCGTACAGCGGACGATGGTCTTCGAATTCGAGCGTGCACAGCGAATGCGTGATGTTCTCCAGCGCGTCCGAGATGCAGTGCGTGTAGTCGTACATCGGGTACACGCACCACGTGTCGCCGGTGCGGTAGTGATGCGCGAAGCGGATCCGGTAGATGACCGGATCGCGCATGTTGAAGTTCGGCGACGACATGTCGATCTTCGCGCGCAGTACGTGTTCGCCTTCTTGGAACTCGCCGGCTTTCATGCGGCGGAACAGGTCGAGGTTTTCCTGCATGGAACGATCGCGGAAGCGCGAGGGCGTGCCGACTTCGGTTGCCGAGCCGCGGCTCGCGCGCATTTCCTCGGCCGACTGGCTATCCACGTACGCCTTGCCGCGCTCGATCAGCAGTTCGGCGAATTCGTACAGTTTCTCGTAGTAGTCGCTGGCGAAGTAGAGCTGTTCCTTACCGTCTTTTTCCCACTCGAAACCGAGCCAGCGCACGGAATCGATGATCGACTCGACGTATTCGACGCTTTCCTTTTCCGGATTCGTGTCGTCGAAACGCAAATGGCACACGCCGCCGTAGCTGCGCGCCACGCCGAAGTTCAGGCAGATGCTCTTCGCGTGACCGATATGCAGATAGCCGTTCGGCTCAGGCGGAAAGCGCGTCTCGACGCGCTGACCCCACTTGCCGGTGCGGTTGTCGTCGTCAATGATGTTGCGGATGAAATTGGATGCCGCTGGCGCGTCGTTGCGTTCGGTATTCATGCGAGAAGGTCAAGGTCTGTCGGGGCGCGCAATGCGCTCGCTAATCTTTCAATTCTACCTGACGAGCCCCGCCGCGGCGGGCGAGTGCGGCGCGCAGCCAACGTTCGGGAGGTTTCGACGGGAATTTGGGGTCCGGAGCAGTGCTGTAACAGGAGGTAAAACGGTTTTTGACGCGGGCGCTGCCGACTTAGGATGCGGGCGGCGCGATTCCGCCCGCGCGACGCACAACCTGTGCAGGGCGACGCGCCACCTGTGCAGTGCGACGCGTCCTACGCCCGTGCGCGTGGCCGGCGCGCGCAGGCCGCGCCGTCCTTCGTCGCCTTGCACGAACGCTTGCCGTTCGTGCAACATGACGCCCTTGGTTCCCGGAGTTTCTCGGATGTCAGTCCCGACGCACGACGCGCCTCGCGCGCCTTTCGCCTCTTTCTCCTTCGCTCGCATGCTGACGGCGGCGGCCGTGTTCGCTGCATTGAGCGGCAGTTTCGTCGCTCCTGCGCCCGCACTGGCGAAAACCGCCACGCCCAAGGCGGTGCTCGACGCATCGGCGGTGGCCGTGCCGGATCGCTACAGCGCCGACACCGCGCAACAGATCTTCGCGGCCGGCGGCAACGCGGTGGACGCCGCGGTGGCGATCGCCTTCACGCTGGCCGTGACTTATCCGGACGCAGGCAACATCGGCGGCGGCGGTTTCATGACGGTCTTCATGGACGGCAAACCGTATTTTCTCGACTATCGCGAACGCGCGCCGCAACAGGCGACCCGCGACATGTACCTCGACGATAAAGGCAGCCTCGTGCCAGGCATGAGCCTCGTCGGCCATCGCGCCGTGGGCGTGCCGGGCACGGTCGACGGCATGTGGCAGGCGCAGCAGCGCTTCGGCAAGCTGAAGTGGAAGCAGGTGCTGGCGCCCGCGATCCGTTACGCCACCGAGGGTTTCCAGGTGGAGCCGTGGCTGCAGAAACGCCACGACGACGCCGCGAAGAGCTTCGCCGGCAAGACCAATTTCGATGTCTACTTCTCGAACCTGAAGGCGGGCGTCACGTTCCGTCAGCCCGAACTCGCGCAAACCCTTACGCGCATCGCGAGCGACGGCGGGCGTGAATTTTACGAGGGCCGCACCGCCGATCTGATTGTCCGGCAGATGTACGGCCACGGGCTCGTGACCAGACAGGACCTGATTCAATACAAGGCGGTCTGGCGCCAACCGGTTACCGCCGAGTGGAACGGCTATCGGATCGTCTCCGCGCCGCCGCCGAGTTCGGGCGGCATCGGACTGATCCAGATGCTCAAAATGAAGGCCGATCTGAAGCCGGCCTTCGACGGCCTCGAGCTGAATTCGGTGCCGTATATCCATCTGATTGCACAGATCGAAGACCGCGTGTTCGCCGATCGCCAGCAGTACATGGGCGACCCGGATTCGTACAAGGTGCCGGTCGGCAAACTGATCGACGACGCCTACCTCGCGCAACGCGCCGACGAGGTCAAACCCGACGCAGTGCCCGGCGCGACGCCGGTCAATCCGGGCCTTGGCGACGCGATGCCGGAAAAAGCGCAAACCACGCATTTCTCGGTGGTCGACAAGTGGGGCAACGCCGTGTCCAACACCTATACGCTGAACGGGCCGTTCGGCGCAGGCGTGGTGGTCGACGGCGGCGGCTTCGTGCTGAACGACGAAATGGATGATTTCGTCACCAAACCGGGCGAGCCGAATCAGTCCGGCGTGACCGGCAACGAAGTCAACACGGTGGCGCCGGGACGCCGGCCGCTGTCGTCGATGGCGCCGACCATTCTGTTGAAGGACGACAAGGTCTCGCTCGTGATCGGCACGCCGGGCAGTTCGCGGATTTTCACCTCGATCTTCCAGGTGATCACGAACCTGTATGACTTCAATATGGCGCCCGCCGACGCCCTGGCCGCGATGCGTTTTCATCACCAGTTGCTGCCGCAGAAGACGATCTACTGGGAGCCGTACCAGCCGATCACGGGCGAGCTGGCCGAGCAGCTGCAAGCCAGCGGCTATACGTTGGCAGGACAGCAGTTCAACGGCGACGTGCAACTGATTCGCGTCGACGGCGCAAATCCGGAGCCGGCTGCCGACCCGCGCGGTGTGGGCGTGGGGCGGGTGTTTCATTGAACCGCTCGGGCCGACCGAAAAACGAACCGCGATGGACAACGAAAACGCGATGAGCGCGCAACAACCACGAGTACTCGTGCTGCCGGGCTATCAGAACTCAGGCGTCGGCCATTGGCAGACGCGCTGGGAGGCACTCGACCCGGCGTTCATGCGCGTGCGGATGCCGGACTGGGATCGTCCCGAGCTCGATGCCTGGTGCCGGACGCTCGACGCCGAAGTGGCCGCGGCCGACACCCAGGTGGTGTTCGCCGCGCATAGCCTCGGCTGCCTCACCACGGTTTTCTGGGCGGCACAGTACGCCAGCGCCGCCCAGCTTGCGAAGGTGGCGGGGGCGTTGCTGGTGGCCGTGCCCGATCCGGCCGAGGCGCATTTCCCGCAGGACGCCAGCGGTTTTGGACCCGTGCCGCTCACGCGCTTGCCGTTTGCGAGCATTGTCGCGGCCAGCAGCGACGATCCGTACGGCGGCGTGCCGTTCTCGCGGACTTGCGCGAACGCGTGGGGCAGCCGCTGGATCGGCATCGGCCCGCGCGGCCATATCAACGCCGACAGTGGACTCGGCGATTGGGACGAAGGGCGGCGCTGGCTGGCTTCGTTCGTTAAGCCGGCGTGAGCCTTCCTTTGGCGTGAACTTCCTACGCGTGGTTCCCCGCGCACGAGCCTCGCGGGCCACGCTCAAATCACCGACTGCTCCCGCAACGTCGCGATGCGCGTCTCGTCGTAACCGAGCACGTTGCGCAGGACGCTGTCGGTGTGCTCGCCGAGCGTAGGCGGATGAGCAAGCGCCTCGGGCGGCGTGCCGCTCATATTGATCGGATTGCGCACCAGCTTGACGGTGCCGCCCGACGGATGCGGCAAGTCGACCTGCATTCCGCGCGCCACCACCTGCTCGTTCTCGAACACTTCGGCGAGATCGTTGATCGGCCCGCACGGCACGCCGGCGGCTTCCAGCGCGGCGATCCATTGCTGCTTGCCCTGCAGACGGACCATGTCGGCGAGGATCGGCACGAGAATGTCGCGGTGGCGCACGCGGGCCGGGTTGGTGGAGAAGCGTTCGTCGTCGGCTAATTCCGGACGGCCGCCCGCTTCGACGAATTTGCGGAATTGACCGTCGTTGCCGACCGCGACGATGATCCAGCCGTCGCTGGTCTGGAAGGTCTGGTAGGGCACGATGTTCGGATGCGCATTGCCCCAGCGCACCGGCGGCTGCCCGCTCGCCAGGTAGTTTGAATTCATGTTGGCGAGCATCGCCACCTGCACGTCGAGCAGCGCCATGTCGATGTACTGGCCTTCGCCCGTGCGGTCGCGATGCGTGAGCGCGGTCAGTACGGCGATGGTCGAATACATGCCGGTCATCAGGTCGGCGATTGCGACGCCCGCTTTCTGCGGGCCGCCGCCCGGCTGGCCGTCGCGCTCGCCGGTGATGCTCATGAAGCCGCCGATGCCTTGCACGATGAAGTCGTAGCCCGCCCGCTGCGCATACGGACCGGTCTGCCCGAAGCCGGTTACCGAGCAGTAGATCAGATCGGGCTTCACTGCCTTCAGCGACGCGTAATCGAGCCCGTACTTCTTCAACTGGCCGACCTTGTAGTTCTCCAGCACGACGTCGCTTTGCGCGGCCAGTTCGCGGATGATCCGCTGGCCTTCGGGCGACGCGATATCCACCGTGACCGAGCGCTTGTTGCGGTTGGCCGCGAGATAGTAGGCGGCCTCGCGCGTATCGGCGCCTTGCGGCGTTTTCAGGTACGGCGGCCCCCAGTGACGGGTGTCGTCGCCGACCTCGGGGCGTTCGATCTTGATGACGTCGGCGCCGAAATCGGCCAGCGTTTGCGAGCACCAGGGCCCGGCGAGCACGCGCGTGAGATCCAGCACGCGGATATGACTGAGAGCGCCCATGTTCTTCGATGTCTCCTATGTAACCCAAGAGGCGCGCATGGCGCCGCGGATGGGGGCAATCTTAAGCGATTCCCGCGCGGCGGCGCAGTCAGCCGGACGGCATAGGACGCGCGACATGCGCCGCCGTGTCTCACCGCCGTATCTCAGCGCCGTGTCACACGCTACCCGGCGAAACCTGGCCGGATGGCCAACGGTGCGGCGCACGCTGCCGCGCGCCGGCGCCGATCCCGTATAATCAGTCGTTTAAGAAACAATCAGTTGGCGCATCCCACGATGCAGCCGGTAACAGCCAGGACCGTCCCCCGCACGCTATGAAAGCCGCCGAAATCCGCGAGAAATTCCTCAAGTTCTTCGAATCGAAGGGCCATACGATCGTTCGCTCGTCGAGCCTCGTGCCCGGCAATGACCCGACACTGCTCTTCACCAATTCGGGAATGGTGCAGTTCAAAGATGTGTTCCTCGGCGCGGAATCGCGTCCGTACTCGCGCGCCACGACCGCGCAGCGCAGCGTGCGCGCCGGCGGCAAGCACAACGATCTGGAAAACGTCGGCTACACCGCGCGTCACCACACGTTCTTCGAAATGCTGGGCAACTTCTCGTTCGGCGACTACTTCAAGCGCGACGCGATCCACTACGCGTGGGAGCTGCTGACCGGGGTCTACCAGCTGCCGAAAGACAAGCTGTGGGTGACCGTCTATCAGGAAGACGACGAAGCGCACGACATCTGGGCGAAGGAAGTGGGCGTGCCGGTCGAGCGGATCATCCGCATCGGCGACAACAAGGGCGCGCGCTACGCGTCGGACAACTTCTGGCAGATGGCCGACACCGGTCCGTGCGGTCCGTGCTCGGAAATCTTCTACGACCACGGCCCGGACGTGTGGGGCGGCCCGCCGGGATCGCCTGAAGAAGACGGCGACCGCTACATCGAGATCTGGAATCTCGTGTTCATGCAGTTCAACCGCGACGCGCAGGGCAACATGACGCCGCTGCCCAAGCAGTGCGTGGACACCGGCATGGGTCTGGAGCGGATTGCAGCGGTGCTTCAGCATGTGCACAGCAACTATGAGATCGACCTGTTCCAGGCGCTCATCGAGGCGGCCGGCCGCGAAACCGGCGTGGCCGATCTGACCAACAACTCACTGAAGGTGATCGCCGATCACATCCGCGCCTGCTCGTTCCTGATCGTCGACGGCGTGATTCCGGGCAACGAGGGCCGCGGCTACGTGCTGCGCCGGATCGTGCGCCGCGCGATCCGCCACGGCTACAAGCTGGGCAAGAAGGGGTCGTTCTTCCATCGCATGGTCGCGGACCTCGTCGCGCAAATGGGCGGCGCCTATCCGGAACTGAAGGATGCCGAACAACGCGTGACCGACGTGCTGCGTCAGGAAGAGGAGCGCTTCTTCGAGACCATCGAGCACGGCATGTCGATTCTCGAAAGCGCGCTGGCCGATCTCGAGGCCAAGGGCGGCAAGACGCTCGACGGCGAACTCGCATTCAAGCTGCACGACACCTACGGATTCCCGCTCGATCTGACGGCGGACGTGTGCCGCGAGCGCGAAGTGACGGTCGACGAAGCCGCCTTCGACGAAGCCATGGCGCGTCAGCGCGAACAGGCTCGCGCGGCCGGCAAGTTCAAGATGGCGCAGGGCCTCGAATACTCGGGCGCGAAGACCACGTTCCACGGCTACGAAGAAATCGTCTTCGACGATGCCAGGGTGATCGCGCTGTACGTGGACGGCGCCTCGGTGAAAGAAGTGGCCCACGGTCAGCAGGCCGTCGTCGTGCTCGACCACACGCCGTTCTATGCGGAGTCGGGCGGCCAGGTCGGCGACCAGGGCGTGCTGGCCAACGCGAGCGTGCGCTTTGCGGTGACCGACACGCTGAAGGTGCAGGCCGACGTGGTCGGCCATCACGGCACGCTGGAGCAGGGCACGCTTAAGGTCGGCGACGTCGTGAAAGCGGAAATCGACGCGGTGCGCCGCGCGCGCACGGCCCGCAATCACTCGGCTACCCATTTGATGCACAAGGCGCTGCGCGAAGTGCTCGGCTCGCACGTGCAGCAGAAGGGCTCGCTCGTCGATCCGGACAAGACCCGTTTCGACTTCGCGCACAACGCGCCGATGACCGACGAGCAGATCCGTCGCGTCGAACAGATCGTCAACGCCGAAGTGCTGGCGAACGCGCCGGGCATCGTGCGGGTGATGCCGTTCGACGAAGCGGTGAAGGGCGGCGCGATGGCGCTGTTCGGCGAAAAGTACGGCGACGAAGTGCGCGTGCTCGATCTCGGTTTCTCGCGTGAGTTGTGCGGCGGTACGCACGTGCATCGCACGGGCGACATCGGCCTGTTCAAGATCGTGATGGAAGGCGGCGTTGCCGCCGGCATTCGTCGCGTGGAGGCGATTACTGGCGATAACGCGGTACGTTTCGTGCAGGACCTCGATGCGCGGATCAATGCGGCGGCGGCTGTTTTGAAGGCGCAGCCGGCGGAGTTGACGCAGCGGATCGTGCAGGTGCAGGATCAGGTGAAGTCGCTGGAGAAAGAGCTTGGCGCGTTGAAGTCGAAGCTCGCGGCGAGCCAGGGTGACGAGCTTGCGGGCCAGGCGATCGAAGTTGCCGGCGTGCATGTGTTGGCGGCCACGCTCGAGGGCGCGGACGTGAAGACGCTGCGTGAAACGGTCGACAAGCTCAAGGACAAGTTGAAGAGCGCGGCGATCGTGCTGGCTTCGGTCGAGGGCGGCAAGGTGAGTTTGATTGCCGGCGTGACGGCGGATGCCAGCAAGAAGGTCAAGGCCGGCGAGCTGGTCAATTTCGTGGCGCAGCAAGTGGGTGGCAAGGGTGGTGGACGCCCCGATATGGCACAGGCCGGCGGTACAGAGCCGGCCAATTTGCCTGCGGCGCTTGCCGGCGTGCGGAGTTGGGTCGAAGGGCAGCTTTAAGGCTGCAGGTGTTCTGCTGCGCGGGCAGGGGGATGTGGTTGTAGTTCGCTCGCGCAGCAGTGGTTTTTTGCGTTGGCGGCGCTTATTCGTAAAAACTGCTGCACAAGAAAGACAAATCAGGAAAAAGCCGCCACCGCAGGTGCCCCAGCCGCAGCTTCATGTGCCATCAGCGTCTGCTTCAGCGCATTCAAAGCAGAAGAAAAATGCCCCCGTCGCCAGACGAGCAGCGTATCGATCACCCCAATATCGGCAAGCGCATGCACGGCCACATTGCTGGTATCGGCTTGCAGATCCAGCACCGAGCGCGGCGCCACAGCCACCCCGGCCCCAGCGGCGACGCAAGCCACAATCGCATGATAGGAGCCAAGCTCCAGCACTCGAGCGGGCCTCACGCCGTGCTCCAGATACCACTTCTCGATATAAGTCCGATAGGCACAGCCGCGTTCAAACGCGATCAACGTCGATAAGGCAATATCCCGCACTTCGCGAATCGGCCGATGCCCCCGCGGCGTCAGCATCACCAGTTCTTCGCGGAACACCGGCACGGTTTCGAACAGCTCGCCAAGCACGGCAGGGTCCGGCGGCGTCGCCACCAGGGCGGCGTCCACTTCGAATTCACGGACCCGGTCGATCAGCTTGCCCGTGGTGCCGGTTTCGAGTTCGAGCGCGACGTCGGGCCAATTCTGGTGATATTGCGCGAGCAGTCCAGGCAGGCGCGTTGCCGCCACGCTCTCCATCGTGCCCAGCCGTAAGCGTCCGCTCGGACGATCCTCGCGCACGGCATGGCGCGCTTCGTCGGCGAGCGCGAGCAGCCGTTCGGCGTAGGGCAATAGCGTCTCGCCAGCCGGTGTCAACACGAGGCGCCGGCCGTCGCGGATGAACAGATCGGTGCCCAGCTGTTCTTCAAGCTGCTTGATGCGCGTCGTCACGTTCGATTGCACGCGATTGAGCTTGGCCGCGGCGCGCGTCACGCCGTTTTCCCGCACGACTGCGCGGAAAATGGTCAAGGCGGCCAGATCCATGATTCTCTCCATGCGATAGGTTGCATCCGAATTATTCATCTTTAGTGATCGAAAGGTCAAGCTAATATGGATCGATGCGCTGGCGACCGCCGGCGCCGCTTACACCTTCCGCTCATGAACGATCTCGCCTCGAACGCGCAGGAAACATCCGCCGAACGCCACGCTGCCCGCGGCGCGGCGCTTGCCTGTATGGTCACGCTGGCGGTGGCGCTTGGCATCGGACGCTTCGCGTTCACGCCGCTGTTGCCGCTGATGCTCCACGGCAGCGTCTCCGGACAGCCGCAAATCGACATCCAGCACGGCGGCTGGCTCGCATCGTTCAATTACGCGGGCTATTTCATCGGCGCTGTCATGTGCGCCGCGCTGCGGGTCGAGCCGGCGCGGATGGTCCGCGCCGGCCTCGTCGGCACGGTCTTGCTGACACTGGCGATGGGGGGCACGAGTCAGTTCTGGATTTGGGCTGTCGTGCGCTTCGTCGCCGGCGCGGTGAGTGCC
Source organism: Paraburkholderia lacunae (assembly GCF_003353175.1). Taxonomy (GTDB): domain Bacteria; phylum Pseudomonadota; class Gammaproteobacteria; order Burkholderiales; family Burkholderiaceae; genus Paraburkholderia; species Paraburkholderia lacunae. The sequence continues at coordinate 179,398 of NZ_QHKS01000011.1, forward strand.
TGGACCTTCGTATTCGCATCGCAGTGGGGCCTGCGGCGGCTGGCCGAACTCGGCGCGCACGGGTGGGGCGGGGTGATTTACACGGGCCCCGGTGTCGGGATCGTCGGCACGGGATTGCTGGTCAGCGTCGCGGGCGGCTATGGCGCGACGGCGGGTTGGATCGGCTTCGGGCTCATCGCGGCCGTGCTGTCGATCGTGGTGTGGCCGGTATTCGGCGCAGCGCACAGGTCCACTGCGAGAAGCGCCGGCGCCGGTACGGCCCGATCAACCGCCGGCGCCCATGCAGGCCAGCATGCCCCGAGCCGCACCGCGCACCGCGCCGACGCCTTCTGGCTGGTGCTGCTCTACGGCGTGCCCGGTTTCGGCTACATCATCACTGCGACCTTTCTGCCTGTGATCGCGCGCCACGCACTGCCGGGCTCGGCATGGCCCGATCTGTTCTGGCCGATGTTCGGCGCGGCGCTGATCGTCGGCGCATTGCTGGCGGCGCGGCTGCCGGTGCATTGGGACAACCGCACGCTGCTCGCGGGATGCTACGTGCTGCAAGCCTGCGGCATCGCGCTCGGCATCGTCTGGCCGACAGCGGGCGGCTTCTCGCTCGGCAGCATGCTGATCGGCCTGCCGTTCACCGCGATCACCCTGTTCGCGATGCGCGAGGCGCGCCGTTTGCGCGGCGACGATGCGGCCGGTCTGATGGGCTATGCGACCGCGGCGTACGGCATCGGTCAGATCGTCGGCCCGCTGGTAGCGGCGCCGATCGCCGAACACACGGGATCGTTTTCGCCGGCGTTGTGGCTGGCGGCGGGCGCGTTGCTGCTGGGCGCGGCCGGTCTGATCGGCGTGGCGCGCATGCCGCGCGGCCGCAGCCGCATGCCCGATTGCGGCTGCTCTTGACGGCACACCAAACGGCGGTGTGTCAAAAGGCGCTGTGTCAAAAGGCGGTGTGCCAAGCGGTGGCGTGCCAAGCGGCGGTGTGCCAAACGGCGGTGTGCCAAACGGTGGCACGCCAAGCGGTGGCGTGCCAAGCGGCGGCGGGCCAAACAGCGTCGAGCCAAACGGTGTCGTGCCAAACAGCAGCGTGCCAAACAGCGACACGCGGCACCTATTCAGAACGCCCGCCCGCAGCCGCTCTGCAAAATCTCCTGCGCTAACCCGTTCCCCCAGTACACACACGTCGATTCGCTGGCTCGCGCGTCAGTGAACCCTGCGTGTCCGCGAAAAAACGCATGCGTTGACCCGGTCGCCCTTCAAGTCCGCGCGTCAACCGGGTTCGCGCACTGCGCCCACGGCACATCCCGCTGGCCGCGCTTCGGCGAAACATGCGCGTGTCGAGGCGGCGCCCGTCAAATCGGACCAATCGAAAACAAATAACTCATTGGCGCACTAAAATGACCGCTTTCCCGCCATCTCAGCGCCTGTTGCCGGGTGCGCCGCCAGCCATGCAACATTTCGCGTCCGACAACTACGCCGGCATCTGTCCCGAGGCGCTCGCCGCGCTGATCGCAGCCAACCGCAGCGGCCACGAACCGGCCTATGGCGACGACTCCTGGACCAACCAGGTATGCGACCGTCTGCGCGAACTGTTCCAGACCGACTGCGAAGTATTCTTCGTGTTCAACGGCACGGCCGCCAATTCATAAGACACGTCCCTCTCGCCATGACTCAATATCAATTCTGTCCGCGCTGCGCCACGCCGCTGACCGAGCGCGTCGACGCCGGGCACGAAGGCGGCCGCGTGCGCCAGGCCTGTCCCGATCCGGAATGCGGCTACGTCCACTGGAACAATCCGTTGCCGGTGGTGGCCGCGATCGTCGAGTACGAGGACAAGATTCTGCTCGCGCGCAACGCCGCGTGGCCGGAAGGCACGTTCGCGCTGATCACCGGCTTTCTGGAGAACGGCGAGACGCCGGAAGAGGGCATCGCCCGCGAAGTGCTCGAAGAAACCTCGCTGCATGCCGAGACGGTCGAGTTGATCGGCGTGTACGAATTCATCCGCAAGAACGAGCTGATCATCGCGTATCACGTGAAGGCTCACGGGACGATCTCGCTGTCGCCGGAATTGCTCGAATACCGGCTGGTCGAACCAGCCAGGCTGCGGCCGTGGCGCGCCGGCACCGGTCAGGCGCTCGGCGAATGGATGCGCCGGCGCGGCTTGCCGTTCGAGTTCGTGGAGCGCCCCGGACAATAAGCGGGCGCGACATCAAGGAGGGAGGTCGGCATGGCCTATATCTACTATCTGACCCATATCCATCTTGGCTACGACGCGCTGTCGCAACTGGCGTCGGAATGCGCGCGTGTCGGCATCAAGCGGCCGCTTCTGATTACCGACAAGGGCGTGGCCGCAGCCGGCATCGTGCAGCGCGCGCTCGACGTATTGAAGTTCGGCGACGTGCCGGTATTCGACGACACGCCGTCGAACCCGACGGAAGCGATGGTGCTGGCGGCCGCCGGGCGGTATCGCGACGAAGGCTGCGACGGGCTGATCGCCGTGGGCGGCGGATCGTCGATCGATCTGGCCAAAGGTGTGGCGATCGCGGCCACGCACCCCGGCGCGCTGACCCAGTACGCGACCATCAAAGGCGGCAGCCCGAAGATCACCGCCGCCGCTGCGCCGCTGATCGCCGTGCCCACCACCGCGGGCACCGGCAGCGAAGTCGCGCGCGGCGCGATCATGATTCTGAACGATGGCCGCAAGCTCGGTTTTCACTCGTGGCATCTGCTGCCGAAATCGGCGTTGTGCGACCCGGCGCTCACCCTTGGCCTGCCGCCCGGTTTGACTGCCGCGACCGGCATGGACGCGATCGCGCACTGCATCGAAACCTTCCTCGCGCCGGCCTTCAATCCGCCCGCCGACGGCATCGCGCTGGACGGCCTGGAGCGCGCGTGGGCCAACATCGAACGCGCGACGACGGATGGTAGAGATCGCGCAGCACGCCTGCACATGATGAGCGCATCGATGCAAGGCGCGATGGCGTTTCAGAAAGGCCTCGGCTGCGTGCATTCGCTGTCGCATCCGCTGGGCGGTCTGGAGGTGAACGGGCGCACGTCGCTGCATCACGGCACGCTGAACGCGGTCGTGCTGCCGGCGGTGCTGCGTTTCAACGAAACCGCCGACACCGTGGTCGCCGATAAACGCTATGCCCGGATGCGTCGCGTGATGGGTTTGCCGGAGAACGCGGATCTCGCGCAGGCGCTGTTCGACATGACCGCGCGGCTCGGATTGCCGACCGGCCTGAAGCAGATGGGCGTCGACGAAAGCATGTTCGACAAGGTCATCAAGGGCGCGCTTGCCGATCACTGCCACCGTACGAATCCGCGCGAAGCAAGCGCCGACGACTACCGCCGCATGCTGACCGAGTCGCTTTGAACCGGATAGGCCAAAACAACTGCCGCCATGACGTCCAACCCAGCGCCCAACTCAGCACCCAACCCAGCGAGCAAGCACAGTCACGATGAATAAACCCGCACCGGCCGCGCGCGCGGCGTACCCGCACTTTCTGCCGATCACGACACGCTGGATGGACAACGACGTCTACGGCCACGTGAACAACGTCGTCTACTACAGCTACTTCGATACGGTGGTGAACGAGTATCTGATCCGCGCGGGCATGCTCGACTTCGAGCACGGCGCGACGATCGGCCTGGTGGTCGAGACGCATTGCAACTACTTCGCGCCGCTGGTGTTTCCCGACCGGGTCGACGCGGGCTTGCGAGTGGCGCGGCTCGGCACCTCGAGCGTGCGTTACGAAGTGGGGCTTTTCAGGGAAGGCGACGATCGGCCCGCCGCACAAGGTCATTTCGTGCACGTCTACGTGGATCGCGTGACGCGTCGTCCGGTGACGCTGCCGGCGCCGTTGCGCGCCGCGCTCGAACCGCTGACGGCCGCGGCGCAAGCGGAATAGGCGCGTGCAGTCGCTCGTCATCAATCTGCTGAACGGCGTCAGTTACGGGCTGCTGCTGTTCATGCTGTCGGCGGGCCTGACACTGATTTTCAGCATGCTCGGCGTGCTGAACTTCGCGCACGCGAGCTTCTATATGCTCGGGGCGTACGTCGGGTTTTCGGTGGCGGCGCAGGCGGGATTCTGGGCGGCGCTGGTGGTCGCGCCGCTGCTCGTCGGGGCGATCGGCGCGGCTCTGGAGCGCGGTTTGCTGCGCCGCGTGCGTCCGCACGGTCATCTTGCCGAGTTGCTGCTCACGTTCGGCGCGGCCTATCTGCTCGGCGAAGCGGTCAAGCTCGGCTGGGGCCTGAACGCCCTGAGCGCGACGGTTCCGGCTGCGCTCGATGGTCCGTTGTTCACCGTCTACGGTGCGGCCTTCGCGCGCTATCGGGCGTTCATGATGGCAGTGTCGCTGGCGATGCTCGCGGTGCTGTACGCGGTGCTGCGCGTCTCGAAGGCCGGCTTGATCGTGCGCGCGGCGCTCACGCACGCGAGCGCTGTCGAAGCGCTCGGCCACAACGTGCCGCGCGTATTCACCGGCGTGTTCGCGGCGGGCACGGCGCTCGCCGCTCTCGCCGGGGTGATCGGCGCGCCGCTCTTCGTGATCGAACCGGCGATGGCGGAGTCGGTCGGGTCGATCGTCTTCGTGGTGGTCGTAATCGGTGGGCTTGGCTCGTTGAGCGGGGCGCTGGCGGCCTCGCTGATGGTCGGCTGCGTGCAGACCCTCGCGGTGGCGAGCGACGTCTCGCTGGGCGACGTCATGTCCGCGTTCGGGGAAACGCTACCGCCCGAATGGGACGCGCTGACGCTCGCGCAACTCGCGCCGCTGATTCCCTATCTGCTGCTCGTCGCGATGCTGGCGCTGCGCCCGCGCGGACTCTTCGGCCGGCGTGACGACCGTGCGTGAACGACACGAACCACCTGAACTGCGTGATCCGGCTGAAGCGCCCGAGGCCCGGCCGCGTTCGAGGCGGCGTCGGTTCGCGCCGTGGCTCGCGCTCATCGCGTTCCTCGCGGTGCCGCCATGCATATGGCCGCAAAGCTGGCTGCTCGCCTATCTCGCGCAGACCGCGACGATGATCGTCTTCGCGCTGTCGTACAACTTGCTGCTCGGCGAAACGGGACTGCTGTCGTTCGGGCATGCCGCCTATGCCGGATTGGGCGCGTTGATTGCCGCGCAGGTGTTCAACCGCGGTGGCGTGCCGCTGGCGCTGTTGCCGTTGATAGGGGGCATCGGCGGCGCGCTGTGCGCAGCGCTGCTCGGTTTCGTGTCGACGCGGCGCGCCGGCACTGCGTTCGCGATGATTACGCTCGGCATCGGCGAACTCGTCGCGGCGGCCGCGTGGACCTTGTCCAACTGGTTCGGCGGCGTGGCCGGCGTGCCGATCGATCGCGCGAGCGGACCGCTGCTCGGGAGCTGGAGCTTCGGCCCGGCAGCGCAGGCCTATGCGCTGATCGCGCTGTGGTGCGTGCTGGCGACCGCTGCAATGTTTGCGCTGTCGCGCACGCCTTTCATGCGCCTCGCCAACGCCGTGCGCGACAACCCGGTGCGCGCCGCGGCGATCGGTTGGTATCCGCGCCGCATCCGCTTTGGCGTGGTGGTAGTGTCGGCGTTTTTTGCCGGCATGGCGGGGACCTTGGGGTTGATCAATGTCGAACTGGTGTCGACGGAAAGCGTCGGCATGATGCGCTCGGGCGCGGTGCTGATCGCGACGGTGATCGGCGGCACGGCGGCGTTTTTCGGGCCGGTGGCGGGCGCTGTCGTCCTGACCTTTTTCAGCGTCGCGGTGGCGAGCGTGACGCGGGCGTGGCTGTTCTATCTGGGGCTGTTCTTTATCGTGGTCGTGATGGCCGCGCCCGATGGTCTCGCGGGCTTCGTGCAGCGGCACACGGCCCGCGTCGCGGAATACGGCTGGCGCGTGTGCGGCAAGGCTTATCTATTGGGTACCGCAGCCGCGCTGCTGTGGACGCTGGCCGTCGTACTCGCGGTGCAGTGGGCCTACGCCGCTCAATTCGGCGCGGACGACGGCGCGTCGCTCAACGTGATCGGTATGCCGCTACTCACGCTACTCACGGCCTCATCGCATCTGTGGCTGGGCGCAGCGGTTTGCATACTGACCGCGTTCGGTGCGCTGGCGGCGCATTACGCGGCTCGCGCGCGAGCACGCCTTGCCGTTATCGCGCGCCGCACGTCGGCCAGCGGAGGCGCGCGATGATCCCGGCGCTCGCGCTCTACGGCATCGAAAAACGCTTCGGCGCGACGCAGATTCTGCGTGGCGTCGATCTCTTCATCGAGCCCGGCGAGCGTCACGCGTTGATCGGCCCGAACGGCGCCGGCAAGTCGACGCTCTTCAACCTGATCGCCGGCGGAGCGCGGCCGAACGCCGGGCGCATCGATCTGTTCGGCGCGGAGATCACGCGGCTCGCGCCGGCCGCGATCACGCGCCGCGGCCTCGCGCGCAGCTTCCAGACCAGCAGTGTGTTCGCGCGGCTGAGCGTGTTCGACAATTTGCGCTGTGCCGCGCAGCTTGCCGAGCGCGATCGCACGCGCTGGTGGCAGCGCTTCACCGGTTCGCGCACGGTTGACACGCGCGCCGAACAGGTGCTCGAGGCGGTGGGGCTGAGCGGGCGCCGGCACCTGCAGGCCGGCACGCTCAGCTATGCGGAGCAGCGCGCGCTCGACTTGGGCCTCGCGCTCGCGGGCGGCGCGCACACCTTGCTGCTCGACGAACCGACCGCCGGCATGAACCGCGCCGAAGCGGCGCGCGCGATCGAACTGATTCGCGAGACGACCGCCGGCCGCACGCTGCTGATGGTCGAGCACGACATGGACGCCGTGTTCGGTCTCGCCGATCGCATCTCCGTGCTGGTGCAGGGCCGCGTGATCGCGACCGGCACGCCGGCGGCGATTCGCGCGGATGCGGCGGTGCGCGCGGCTTACCTCGGCGACGGTGTCGGCGCATGACGGCCTTGCTCGACATCGTGGGGCTGAATGCCTGGTACGGCGCGAGCCAGGCGCTGCATGGCGTGACGCTGCAGCTCGAGGCGGGCGAAGTGCTCGCGCTGGTCGGGCGCAACGGCTCCGGCCGTTCGACGCTGGCGCGCGCCATCATGGGCCTCGTGCGCAGCGAGGGCGAGTTGCGCTTTGCCGGCCGTTCGCTCGGCGGGCTGCGCACGTTCGAAATCGCCCGCCTGGGGCTCGGCTATGTCCCCGAGCATCGCGATGTGTTTGCGACGCTGAGCGTCCACGAGAATCTGCAACTCGGTGTCGCGCCGCGTGAGCGGGGCCGCACGCCGCGTTTCACCTTCGACGACGCGTACGAGCTATTCCCCGTCCTGCGTGAACGACGACGCACGCGGGCCGGCGCGTTGTCGGGCGGCGAGCAGCAGATGCTGACCCTGGCGCGCGCGCTGCTCGGGGACCCCGATCTGCTGGTGATCGACGAACCCGGCGAGGGCCTCGCGAGCCTGGTGATGGAGCAGGTCGCGCAGTGTCTGCGGATGTTGCGCGATCGTGGCGTGGCGATGCTGCTGATCGAACAGCGCCTTGTGATCGCGCAAGACATCGCAAGCCGGGTCGCGGTGATGGGGCATGGCGAGATCGTCTTCGACGGCGCGCTCGCGTCGTTCCTCGCGCGTCCCGATGTGATGCAGGAATGGCTCGGCGTGGGTTGACCGCTGAACGGGATGCCGTGGTTTTATTGCGGCGCGGCATTCAAAAATGGCGATCGTTTTGCGCTCCTACTGGGGGTTCGACGCGCGGTGCGTCTTATTCGACGCTTCAGGCACGCCAACCATCCGTTTGAATCCCATTTGCGGACATGCTGCTCGCGCCCGATGCACGCGGCTTCGCGATGAAACACTCGGGCGATTCAAACGCTCGATCGTTTGGTGAGCGTCCTCCAGAAATCTTGTCGGCAGCGCGCCTGCAAATAAAGACAATCAGGTCGAAGGCGCACAGCGGCGGTTCGGTGTTTGAAGCCGGCGTATGCGCGACGAACCATGCTGCATCCGGTGCGCGTAGACGCGCCGCGGCTTCAGGAGGAGACGTCATGAAACAGAGCCAGTTGCGCACTCGAACACCGCTCACCGATGCGTGGCGTGCACGGGCGAGCGCCGGCGCCGCGCTGGTCACGGCCGCGCTGCTGATGTCCGCGTGCGCCGACGCCAGCTCGACCACGGGCGACGCGGCCTCCCCGCCGTCTGCGCAAACCGGTGCCGCTGCCAACGCGGATCGACCCGCTTCCCCCTCACGTCCTGCGCTCGAACTCGCGAAGGCCAAACAGCTGAGCGCAGAACAGAGCGTCGCCGCGCGCGTGCCATCGGCGAGCGGCATGAGCGTCAGGCGCACTCGTGCGTTGACGCTGCGCGATTCCGGCATCGACGGCTCGCTGATGTTCGCGCGCGACGTCGATTTTCGCGTGACCGGCGACATCGGTTTCATGATTCACGACATGGCGGCCACGTTGAGCCCGACGCACGCCGGCCAGCCGATCGTGTTCGACGATCCGACCAGCGTGACGATCAACGTTCATCGTGGCAGGGTCACACTCGACAGTGCCAAACTCACCGCGATCTTCAACCGCTATCTGTTCCAGTACCAGGGCTCGCCGCTGCGCAATATGCGCGTGGTGCCGCAAGACCGCGGCAGCCTGCGTATTACCGGCGAGATGCATCGCGAGACGTGGGTGCCGATCGTGCTGAGCGGGTCGCTGTCGATGCGTAGCGCCGACGAACTCGTGTTCCATGCCGATCACGTGGAAGTAGCCGGCGTCGGCGCCGACAGGATCATGCAGGCCGCGCACGTGAAGATGGCCGACCTGTTGAAAGTGGACACGCCGATAGCGCGCCTCGACGGCGACGACGTCGTGATGCAGGTTGCCAGGCTGACGCCGCCGCCCGCGTTGCGGATGACGATCACGCAGATCGACACCAGTGCGGCCGGCGTGCGCTTCACGCTCGACGACCGCACGGTGCCGAAGATCGACTGGCCGGCGACGATGCCGGCGCGCGGCATGCTGGTGCAGGGCGGCGACGTCAAGTTCATGCGGTCGATGCCGATGAACATCGACATGGCGCTGACGCCGATCGACGCGAACGCGCCGTTCGTGCTCGATCTGTACCACTACCGGGACCAGATGTCGGCAGGCTACTTCACGTTTAACGAAGCCGGCGCACTGGACGTGCATTTGCCGTCGTATACGACGCTAGCCAGCGCGGCGAAATCGGCGCCTGTGCAGAACGGCAGCGCGAGCGCGCGCTTTAACGACAGCTTCATTCGCGAGCAGCAGGCATCGCTCGCGCAGGCGCGTGAAGTGTGGCAGCGCGTATCGCCTGCTTTGCGGAGCGCGTCGGCGGCGCGCGCGATTCCGGTCGGCACGCGCGCGGTGCTTTCCGGACTGAGCGCGACCACACCGGGATCGGCGAGCGGTGACGAGCGGCACTCGGTCGGACCCGCGCCGTTGATTCATGTCGAGAATGTGGACTTCTACGTATCGGGACGAATCGGTTTTCACGTGCGTTCGCTCGACGCGCAGATGGTGCCGAAGCAGGCGGGTCAGCCGGTCGACCTCGACGATCCCGATCAATACGATATCCGGATCATCGGCGGCGAGGTGGTCGAGCCGTGGCCCGCGATGGCGGCGCTGTTCAACGATTACCTGCTGGACTACGCACCGCGTTCGCTGAACGATCTGCGGCTGAAGCCCGTGGATGGCGCGTTGCAGGTGACGGGCGGGATCAAGTTGTGGAATCACTTCCCGGGCGTGTGGCTGCCGACCACGATGAGCGGCACGATCGTTGCCAGGGACGAGCGGCATCTCGTGTATGCACCGACTTCTGTAAAGGTGCTCGGGGTGCCGCAAGCCGGGCTGCTGCGTGCGTTGGAGATTCCGTTGGATTCGTTGACGCCCTTTACGCGCAAGGGTGTTGCGCTGAAGGGCAACGAACTCGTGTTCGACCAATATACGGTGTTTCCGCCGCCCGTTTTGCAGGGACGTTTGGCTGGCGCGACCGTCGCCGGCGACGGGCTCGCGTTGAAGTTCAAGCGCGAGGTTGGCGTTGCTGTCGCCAAGCCGCCTGCCGGCGCGGGGAAGAGCTTTGTCTGGATCGAGTCCGGCGATGTGAAGATGTTTGATTCGCTGGTCACGAATGCCAGGACTTTGATTCGGGATCAGGCCAATCCTGGGGTGATGAAGTTCGATCTCTATGGCTATCGGAGGGATGTTTCAGAAGGGAAGGTCAGGATGGCCGCCGATGGGACACTGGATGTGGATTTGAGTGCCGGAAAATAGTGGCTTTTTGCCTGCGCGGCGGCAATTTGCGGTTGGGCCCATGCCTGGGGCGCGACCACAAATTGCCGCCGTCAAGAGACAAAAGCGCGACCAGAAACGAGACCAAGAGCGCGACCAGAAACGTCAACCATCCTTATTGATAATCCACTCATGCGCCGGATCGTTCCGGAAATGCCAGACCCTCTGTCCGCCGGCCATCACATTCAGGTAATAAGACTCATATCCGTAGGGTACAACCACCGGATGATAGCCACGCGGCACCATGACGACGTCGTGATCCTCAACGGCCATGGACTCGTCGATGTCCCGCAAATCGGTATAAACACGCTGAAAAGCAAACCCTTGCGGCGGATCGAGCCGATGATAGTAAGTCTCCTCGAGCGAACTCTCATGCGGCACATTATCGGTATCGTGCTTATGCGGCGGATAGCTCGAAGCATGCCCGCCAGGCGTGCGAACCTCGACAACCAGCAAAGACTCCGCGGGCTCGGTCTGCGGAAGAATATCGCATACGTATCGCGTATTTAATCCCTTCCCGCGTGTCGAGCGCTTCATCGAAGCAGGCTCGATCAGCCGCGCCGGATAGATGCCTTTGGCCGGCGCGCTAGCCACGCCAATCTCGGCATCGCGGCAAGCCCGCACCGTCGCCCGCACGCCCGGCGGCAAATACAAGGCATACGGCGCGGCATCCTCGAACACGCTGTCGCGTGAGCCCAGCGAACTCCAGGTGGCGTCAGCGGTCTCGACATCCACGGCGCCCGCCAGCACCACGATACAAACCTCCCGTGACGGCTCGAGCACATGCACTACCTCATTCGCGCCCAGTCGATACGCGGCAAAACCCACGTACCGCCAACACGCCGATTCGGGCGTCACCCGCGCGATAGTCTGGCCCTCGCGCTGAGCCTTCACCAATAAACTCATGCTGCCCTACCTTTGTAAGTGTGGGGGTAGTTCATCACGCCTCCTGCTCAGTCGCGCCACCGCCGTCAAGCGGTGCATCGACCAAAGTTCGCAAGGTCCGATATCCCTTCTGCGCATATTCGAACGACGGCGCGACCACGGGATCCTGTTCGGCCTCGACCACCAGCCAGCCGCGATAACCATGCCGCTTCAACCGGTCGATGAGCGCCGGAAAGTTCACCGCGCCATCGCCCGGGACCGTGAACGCACCGTTGATCACCGCATCGAGAAAGCTCCAGTTGCGATTGCGCGCCAGCTTCATCACCGCCGGACGCACGTCCTTGCAGTGCACGTGACACACGCGCGCGATGTGCTTGTCGAGCACCGTCAACGGATCGCCTCCGGCAAACGTGATGTGCCCGGCGTCGAACAGCAGGCCGACCGCGTCGCTCGTGCGCGACATCAGTTGATCGACGTCGGCCGGCGTCTCGACGTACGCGCCCATGTGATGATGATAGGCGAGCCGCACGCCGCGGCTCAGCGTATAGCGCGCGAATTCGTCGACGCGGCAGGCGTAGGCGTCCCACTGCGCGTCGCTGAAAAAACGCGGCCGCTGATAGAGCGGTTGCGGCGCGCCCTGGATCGAATCGGCGACTTCGCCGTACACCATCGCCGTCGCGCCATTCTGCGCGAGCAGTTCGAGATGCGGGCCGACCGCGGCGATTTCCTCTTCGACGCTGCGTTGCGCGAGCCGTCCCGAGTACCACCCGGAAACCAGAGCCAGGTCGTATTGCGCGAGCAGCGTCTTCAACGCCTGCGGTTCACGCGGAAACTTGTTGCCGAGTTCGAAGCCCTGATAGCCGATCGTGCGTCCTTCGGTGAGCGCGACTTCGAGTGGCGTTTCTCCGCCGAGCGACGGCAGATCGTCGTTCATCCACGACAGCGGGTTGATGCCGATACGTACGTCGAAAGCAGTCATGCGGGCGTCCTCATTCGTGGTCGGTGGGGCCGGCGGAATCGGCGGAGCCGGCCGCCTCGGCGCGCGCGGCGAGTTGCGCGTCGTACTTGGCACGCGCGGCGCGCACGGGCTCGCGCGGCGACACTTCGGGTACCGCGACTTCCCACCACCAGCCGCCGTCGTCGGTGGTCCGGGCAGGGTCGGTGTCGATGCTGATGACGTACGTGCGCTCGGCGGCGCGCGCGCGTTGCAGCGCGCTTTCGAGTTCGGCGACATTCGCGACGTGCTCGGCGTGCGCACCGAGCGAACGCGCGTGTGCGGCGAAGTCGATGCTGGGTGCGCCAAGCGGGCCTTGCATGCAATCGTCGAGCAGGTTGTTGAAGGGCGCTCCGCCGCACGCCTGTTGCAAGCGGTTGATGCAGCCGTAGCCGCGATTGTCGAGCACCACGACGATCAGCTTCGCGCCCAGCATCACCGAGGTCGCGATCTCGCTGTTCATCATCAGATAGCTGCCGTCGCCGAGCATCACGATCACTTCACGCTCGGGCCGGGCAAGCTTCACGCCGAGGCCGCCGGCGATCTCGTAGCCCATGCACGAGTAGCCGTACTCGACGTGATACGCGCCGGGCTTGCCGGCCCGCCACAGCTTGTGCAACTCGGCGGGCAAGGTTCCCGCGGCGCACACGACGATGTCGTCGACGGCGGAGCGCGCGCTCGAACGCTGCACCGCGCCGATCACATCGCCTTCATAGGGCAGCACGGTGTCGCGTTGCGGCGCATGCGTGAGCGTGCTCACCGTGTCGCGCCAGCCCGCCGCGAGTTTGTGCGCGCGCGCGGTCCATGTGCGATCCGCGTGCCAGCCTTGCAGATGCGCGGCGAGCGCATCCAACGCGAGACGCGCGTCGGCTTCGACCGCCAGCGCGCGATGCTTGAGGCCGTCAAACGCATTGGCATTGATGCCGATCACGTCGGCCTGCGTGAACAGCGTGTTCGAGCCGGTCGTGAAGTCCTGCAAACGTGTGCCGATCGCGAGCACGCAATCGGCGTCGTGCGCGAGCGCGTTCGCGGCGGGTGAACCGGTCACGCCCAACGCGCCGACGTTCAGCGGATCGTTCCACGCGAGCGAGCCTTTGCCTGCCTGGGTCTCCGCTACCGGAATGCCGTGCGCGCCGGCGAAGCGGTGCAGCGCATCGGTCGCGTGGCCATACAGAACGCCGCCGCCCGCGACGATCAACGGCCGCCTCGCGTGCCGCAGACGCGTGAGCGCCGCTTCGATATCTTCGCTGCGCGGCGCGGGCGAGTGAAACGTGACGACGCGCGGCGCAAAGAAATCCGCCGGGAAGTCCCATGCCTGCGCCTGCACGTCTTGCGGCAAGGCGAGCGTGACGGGGCCGCATAACGCGGCGTCGGTCAATACGCGCACGGCGCGCGGTAACGCATTGAGCAACTGCGCGGGATGCACGATGCGGTCGAAGTAGCGCGACACCGGCTTGAACGCGTCGTTGGCGGAGATGCCGCCGTCGTGGAAATCCTCGACCTGCTGCAACACCGGATCGGGCGCACGCGAAACGAACACGTCGCCGGGCAACAGCAGGACGGGCAGACGATTCACATGCGCGAGCGCCGCTGCCGTCACCAGATTCGTCGCGCCCGGTCCGATCGACGTCGTGACCGCCATCATGCGGCGTCTGAAATGCGCTTTCGCATAGGCGATCGCGCTATGCGCCATCGCCTGTTCGTTGTGGGCGCGCAGCGTGGGCAGTTCGTCGCGATGCTGATACAAGGCTTCGCCGATGCCGGCCACATTGCCGTGGCCGAAGATCGCGAATACGCCGCCGAAGAGCGGCTCGGTGCCGCTGCCGTCTTCGGTCGCGACGCGAAGCGCCGCGAGATAGCGAACGAGCGCCTGCGCGGTCGTCAGACGGACCGTTCCGCCCAACGGCGCGCGCCTCTGGACGGCATCGTCGGCGGACGCCGCATCGTGATGCAACACGCGTTGGTTCATGCCGCCTGCTCCTGATGAAGGTGGCTCGATGCGCTGTGCGGTGCAGCCGCCGGGCCGCGGGTCGCGCGCCATGACGCGATCAGCGTTTCGAATGTGCGGCGCACGCGCGCGATCAATTCGTCGTCGCCGATTTCGCCGGCCAGCCACGCATGGCTCGGTTCGTGGAAGATCGTGCGGCCGACCGTAAAGCCGCGGCACGTCGCCGATCCAGCCGCCGCGCGAAAGCCCTCGTTCAGCTGCTCGACGGCCGCCGACAAACCGAGCAGCACCACGCCCCGGCAATACGGATCGCGTTCGGCGATCAGCGCATCGACGGCTTGCCATTGCGCGGCGTCCATCGGTTCGAGCTTCCACCACTCCGGATAGATGCCGATGTTGTAGAGCCGCTTCAACGCGCGATAGACGATGTCCGGCGCTTGCGGCAGATGCGCGTGCTTCGGCGGAATCACTTCGAGCAGCAATTCATGGCCGCTTGCCTGCGTGGCGTCGTAGAGCGCGCGCAGTTGCGCTTCCTGCTCGAGACGCTGTTCGACGGGTTCGTCCGGATGGTATTGCACGAGGCACTTGGCGATATGCTCCTGCGGCCACGCGATCAACGAGGTGCCGATCGAGCGGCCGTGATCGAACGCGAGCGGCACGGAGCCGGGCAATTCGACCGGACGGCCGATCCACCAGCCGCGGCCTGTCGCGGCGTTCAATGCATCCTGGCCGTAGCGGTCGTCGATCAGCACGCCGATGCGGCCTTGCAAACCGAGCGCGCTTTCGGTTTGCGCGACGGCTTCGACGAACAGTCCCTTCAGTTGCGCGATACGCGCTTCGTCAGCGCCGGTCTGCTGCGCGAGTTCGAAGAACTGGTTGCGGTGATCGAACGCGAAGCCGAGCACTTCGTCCCATTGCTGGCGGGCAGGGGAGACGCGATGCAGGCGCGCGAGCGTCGCGTCGAGATCCGGACGGCGCATGCGTTGCGGATCGGCTTTCGCTTCGCGCAGGAAGTAGTCGAGTTCGGCGGGCGTCGGCATCGCCGGGGCGCAGCCGTGACGCGACACGACCAGTGCGCCGCTCGCGTTCGCTGCACGCGCGCATGCGTCGAGCGGTTGATCGCGCAGCCATCCGGAGAGAAAGCCTGACGCGAACGCATCGCCCGCGCCGAGCACGTTGAGCACTTCCACTTGCACGCCGCCGTGAATCGGCGCGTCGTCAAGCGTGGCGGGCACGCTGCCGTCGATGATCTGGCAGCCCAACGGTCCGCGCTTCACGACCAGTGTGGCCGGCGTCACGGCGCGCACCATCGCGAGCGCTTCGATCAGCTCGGTCTTGCCGCCGGCGATACGGAATTCCTCCTCGGTGCCGATCACCAGATCGAAGAGCGGCAGAATGCCCTGCAAATGCGCGGTCACGCCTTCGTCGGCCACAAAGCGGGTTTCGCCGTCCGCCTTGCCCGTGAGGCCCCACAACACCGGACGGTAATCGATATCGAGCACGGTGCGCACCTGGTTGCGTCGCGCGTAGTCCAGCGCGCGGCGACTCGTGCGGTTCACCCGTTCGGTGGAGAAATGCGTGCCGGTGATCAACAGCGCTTTCGACGACGCGATGAACGCCTCGTCGAAATCCGCTTCATCGACGGCCATGTCCGCGCAGTTCTCGCGATAGAAGATCAGCGGGAACGTATCGCGGTCTTTCAGGCCGAGCAGCACCAGAGCGGTCAGACGCTCCTGATCGATGCGCACGTGACTGACGTCGCAACCTTCCCTCGTGAGCGTCTCGGTGAGAAAGCGGCCCATGTGATCGTTGCCGACGCGGGTCAGCATCGCCGACGCGAGGCCGAGCCGCGCGCAGCCGAACGCGATATTCGCCGAAGAGCCGCCGAGGTACTTCGCGAAGCTCGACACGTCTTCGAGCCGTGCGCCCACTTGCTGCGCGTACAGATCGACGGCGAGCCGGCCGAGGCAGACGATGTCGCGGCTGCGGCCCGGCGCGAAGCGGCTGGCGCCGGACGGACCTGCGCCGGTCGTGCTGGAGGTGCTGGAATGAGC
Organism: Paraburkholderia lacunae; assembly: GCF_003353175.1. Lineage (GTDB taxonomy): Bacteria > Pseudomonadota > Gammaproteobacteria > Burkholderiales > Burkholderiaceae > Paraburkholderia > Paraburkholderia lacunae. The sequence continues at coordinate 195,528 of NZ_QHKS01000011.1, forward strand.
CATGAATGTTCCTGAATAGCTGGGCGCGGCAGCGGGCGCGGCAAGCGCCCGCCACACGCGCAAATGAATCAGATCGTTGCGCCGTCGAGTTCGCTGATCATCTTCTGCATCTCGGCCCCGCCGGCCATCATGTCGAGCACTTCGTCCTTGCTGATGGTCTCCTTCGTGAAAGTGCCGAGCGATTTGCCGCGATTGAGCAGCGTGAACGAATCGCCGATCGGATACGCGTGGTGCACGTTGTGCGTGATGAAGATCACCGAGATGCCCTTCGCGCGCGCCGTATGGATCAGCTTCAGCACGTTAAAGCTCTGCTTGACGCCGAGCGCGGCGGTCGGCTCGTCGAGAATCAGCACGCGCGCGCCGAAGTGAATCGCCCGCGCGATCGCGAGGCATTGTTTCTCGCCGCCGGACATGGTGCCGATCGGCTGATGCGGGTCGCGCACGTTGATGCCCATTTCGGCGAGCTTGTCGCGTGCGGTGGTTGCGCTGGTCTCGAGGTCCATCACGCTCAGGAAGCCGAACAGCTTTTTCTGCGGTTCGCGTCCCATGAAAAAATTGCGCGCCACGGATAGCAACGGTACCAGCGCAAGATCCTGGTAGACGGTGGCGATGCCGAGATCGAGCGCGTCTTTCGGCGACTCGAACAGCACGGGCTTGCCGTCCACCAGATATTGACCGGAGGAGGGTTGATGCACGCCGGCGAGCGTCTTGATCAGCGTCGACTTACCCGCGCCGTTGTCGCCGAGCAGGCAATGCACCTCGCCGCGCTTCAGACGCAAGGTCACGCCGCTGAGTGCGATGACTCTGCCGAAGTACTTGCTGACGTTTTCGAGCGCGAGAATCACGTCGTCCTGCGGCGCGCCCGTCGTGCTCCCAGCGCTGACGGTTTTCGTATCGGACATGTTCGTCTCCTCGTTACGATTGCGCGACGCGGCGGCGCACATAGTGATTGAACAGCACGGCGATCAGCAGCATCACGCCGAGGAACACGCGGAACCAGTCGGAGTCGACGTTCGTGTAGGTGATGCCGATCTGTACGACGCCGAAGATCAGCGCGCCGAAGCAGGCGCCGATCACCGAGCCGTAGCCGCCGGTCAGCAGCGTGCCGCCGATCACCGCCGCAATGATGGCCTCGAATTCGGCTTGCAGCCCGCGGTCGGCCGCGGCCGAGCCGATATCGCACACTTGCAGCACGGCGAACAGGCAGGCGCAGAACGCGGTCAGCACGAACAGCGAAATCTTCACGCGCCGCACCGGCACGCCGACGTTCTTCGCCGCATTGGCGTCGCCGCCGACCGCGAAAATCCAGTTGCCGAAGCGGGTTTTGGCGAGCGTGAACGCGCACACCGCGGCCAGCGTGAACCACCAGAGCAGGACTTTCGGAATGCCGGGCACGAGCGGGCTGCCGTTGTCGAGCAGCTTGACGATGCCAATGTGGCCGAGCCAGACGAACAGGCCCTTGAACGCGACGCCCTGGAAGAAGGTATGGGCGAACCAGTCGTGAGCGGCAACGTCGCCCACGCCGGAGATGATCGTGCGGTCGGCGAACATCACCGAGAGCGCCAGCGTGAGCCCGCGCAAAATGAACAGAAACGCCAGCGTGACGATGAACGACGGCAGCCGCGTGCGCATCACGAGGTAGCCGTTGAGCGCGCCGAGCAGCATCGAACCGGCGAACGCGAACACGATCGACAACGCAATCGGCCAATGGAAGTACATCGTGGGCAGCGCGACCATCATGCCCGCAAAGCCGATCATCGAGCCGATCGACAGATCGAATTCGCCGGCGATCATCAGCAGGCACGCGCCGACCGCGATCAGCCCGAGATAGGCGGCCACTTGCGACCAGTTCATCACGCCGTCGAGGTTGAACATGCCCGAGTTGCCGGCCGCAAGTCCAAACACGAGGAACACCATCACCGTGCCGGCGAGGGCGGCGAATTCCGGACGGTTCAGCAGATGCCTGAACCAGGATTCCTGGCGGATCCGCTCGTCGGACGTCGCGGCCGCACCGCTCGACGTCGACGCTGAAGCTGTCTCGGTTGCGGAAGGGGGCTGCTTGCGCGAATGGAAGTGGAAGGGGTTGGCTACGCCCATTGAAGCTCTCCTTGATGCGCCGGTGGATGGCTGTCTATGACGGGCCGTGGCGCTCGATGCCTATAAAAGCACGTAAAACATGGCGAATGCAGGCGTGGCGCGGCCCGGCCGCTTGCGGCCGGCCGCATCCACTTTGTTCATACCTGGCGGCAACGGTGCTCCCGTGTCCGCCCTCCCTGCGCAATACGTCAGCGGTACTGCCCGGCGTATTTCACGACCTTGTCGATATTGGCCTTGGTGATGAAACCCGGGCCGGAGCCGATATTGCGCGGCCCGTAAGCGGGTGCCAGGCCGTAAGTTGCGAGACGTTGCTGGAACTTCGGATTCGCCTGCAGGATCTGGCGGATCTTCGCTGGATCGGTGGTGTGTTCCTTCTTCACGACGGCGAGCACGGCGACCGGGATATAGCCTTGCAGGTAGGGTTGCTGGTCGATTGCGAACTGGATCGTGCCGTCCTGGATGCCCTTGGCGATGTCATTGTCGAAGTCGAAGGTCGCGAACCAGACCTTGCCGGCGAGACCCATCTGCTGCAGCGCCTTGATCGTCGGTGCCGCCGACAGCGGGCCGAGAGTCAGTACCGCCTGGGTGTTCGGGTGATTGCGCAGGTACGCGCTCACCTTGGATTGCACGCCGGTCGGGTCCTGGCCGGCGTCGAGCGTGGAGGCCTTGAAGTCGACGCCGATCGCTTCGGCAAAGCCGCGGCAGCGTTCGAACGAAGCCGGGTTGGTCGCGTAATGGTTGACGCACAGGAACGACTTGATGCCCGCTGCCTTTGCCTTTTCTCCGGCGGCTTTGCCCGCGGCGTATTCCGGCTGGCCGACGTGCATGAGCGCGCCGAGTTGGGCGCTTTGCTCTTCGGTGCCGGAGTTGATCGTGACGAGCGGGATGTGTTTCTGAGTGACCTTGGCGATCGAACTCTTGAGCACGTCGAAGTCGGCGATCGAGACGATCACGCCGTCGTAGTTGCGTGCGGCGCCCTGTTCAACCAGGCGTGCCATATCGGCGATGTCGCCGTTCGGCGGATTGCGGTAGTCGGTCTCGACGTTGAAGTCCTCGTCGGCCTGTTTGATGGCGTTCTTGATGGTGTTCCACCACGAATCCGAATCCGGCGCGTGGCTGATCAGCACGAAGTGGCCGTCAGCCGCGCGGGCGGCGGACGCCGCACCGAATCCCGTCGCCAACGTCAATGCCGTTACCAGAATCCTGAGCGTAGCCTTGCCATTGCAAAGTCTCATTGTCTCCACCTTTCTCGGTCTATCGTTATTGAAGGAGCGTCTGGCGGGCTTTCCATCTGCACAGGTACCGGCACATGTTCGCCGAAGCACCATCGCTCACGACCAAGATTAGGTCATCTTTCGACGTGTTGCAATGAAAATTTCATGACAAATAAAAATGGAAAATGCATTCCATTTGGCGTGGCGCCTGCCTATAATCGGCAGCGTCAACGCGCCGTGCGGCGGGCCTGGAACGGCTCTGCGGCACCGCAATAGAGCCACGAAGAGAGAGCCATGGCGGAAGAGAGCACCGAAGAATTGCCGAGCGTCGAAGAATTGATGCAGCGCATCGCGGAAAACTACGAAGCGTTGCCGCGTCAGTTGAAGAGCGTCGCCACGTATATCGAGCAGCATCGGGCGAGCGTGATGGTGGATCGCACCAGCGACATCGCGGCGAGCTGCGGCGTGCATCCGTCGGCCGTGGTGCGCTTCGCGCAACGTTTCGGCTTCTCCGGGTTCTCTGATTTGCAGGCCGTGTTTCGTCAGGCGTATACGGGGCAGGGCACGTCGTCGCCGAGTTATCAGCAGCGCATTCGCAAGCTGATCGACGAGAAGCCCGGCGCGTTGTCCGGCGGCGCGGTGGCGCGCGAATTCATCGCGGCTTCGCGTGGCGGTCTCGAAGAACTCGAGGCCGGTCTCGACGACACGCAGTTCGACGCCGCGGTGAAGATGCTGCAACAGGCCGAGAACATCTACGTGGTCGGTGTGCGGCGCTCGTTTCCGGTGGCGAGTTACATCGTCTACGCGTTGCAGCACACGCCCAAGCGCGTGCATCTGGTGTCGGGTTTCGGCGGCATGTATCGCGAGCAGATCCGCAGCGTCAAGAAGGGCGACGTGGTGATCGCGATCAGCTTCGCGCCTTATGGCAAGGAAACGCAGTACTGCTTGCGCGTGGCGCACCACCATCAGGCGAAGACGCTGGTGATTACCGATAGCCAGCTGTCGCCGCTCGCCCGCTATGCCACCACCCAACTGTATGTGAAAGAGGGCAGCGCGTTTGCTTTCCGCTCGCTGACCAGCACGATCTGTTTGTGCCAGGCGCTGTTCATCGCGCTCGCGTACAAGCTCGAATTGAACGTAGAAGAATCCAAAGACAGTGGAGGATACGATGACTGAAACGGCAGGCGGCAAGACGATTGATGTGGCGGTGTTCGGCGCGGGGCGCATCGGCAGGATTCATGCGGCGAATCTTGCGCGGCAACCGGGCGTGCGGCTCAAGTACGTGGTCGATGTGAATCGCGAGGCGGCTGCGGCGCTCGCCGCCGAACACGGCGCGCAGGTTGCGGATATCGACGGCGCGATGGGCGATGCGTCGATCGGTGCAACGGTGATCTGTTCGAGCACGGATACGCACGCGGATCTGATCATGAAATCCGCCGCGCAGAAGAAGCACGTGTTCTGCGAGAAGCCGGTGGACCTGACGCTGGAGCGCGCACGTGCGTGCGCCGAAGCCGTCGAGCACGCGGGCGTGGTGTGCATGATCGGTTTCCAGCGCCGTTTCGATCCGACGTTCTCCGCATTGAAAGCGCGTGTCGACGCAGGCGAGATCGGCACGCCGGAAATGCTGGTGGTGACGAGCCGCGATCCGGGCGCGCCGCCGGTCGAATACATCAGGCATTCGGGCGGCATCTTCAAGGACATGCTGATTCACGACTTCGACATCTTCCGCTGGATTCTCGACGACGAAGCCGACACGCTGCACGCCACCGGCAGTTGTTTGAGCGACCCGGCGATTGCCGAGGCGGGCGATATCGATTCGACCGCGGTGACGATCCGCACGAAGCGCGGGCGTCTGTGCCAGATCAATACGGCGCGCCGCGCGGCGTATGGTTACGATCAGCGCTTCGAAGTGCTCGGCAGCGCGGGCATGTTGCAGGCAGGCAATGTGCGGCCCACCGAAGTCGTCGCGTTTTCGAAAACCGAGGTGTCGAGCGACGTGCCCGAAGCATTTTTCCTCGAACGCTATCGCGCGGCGTATGCACTGGAAATCGCCCATTTCTTCGACGCGATTACGCACGGCAAGCCGGTTCGCACGACCGTCGCCGACGGCCTGAAAGCCCTCGAACTGGCCGATGCCGCGACGCGCTCGTGGCGTGAAGGACGTGCGGTGAAGCTCGGGGAGGTGTCGTGATGACGGCGGCTAGCGGACGGCTTCGGTTGGGCGTGGTCGGTTTGGGGCGTCTGGGCAAGCGCCACGCGGAGAATCTGGCCTATCGCGTACCGGGCGCGGCTCTGGTGGCCGCGTGCAGTCCGATCGAAGAGGAACGGGCCTGGGCGCGCGAAACCTTGCCCGCGCCGCGTCTCTACGCCGACTACGCGGACCTGCTCGCCGATCGCGAGGTGGATGCAGTGTGGCTCGTCACGCCTTCGTCGTTGCACGCGCAACAGATCGTCGATGCGCTGCGCGCCGGCAAACACGTGTTCTGCGAGAAACCGTTGTCGCTGGATCTTGCCGAATGCGAACGCGTGCTGGCCGAAGCCGCGCGTTATCCGCATCTGCAGACCACCATCGGATTCATGCGCCGTTTCGATCCGAGCTACAAGGACGCGTTCGACAAGATCGAGGCGGGGGCGATTGGCCGGCCATTCCTCGTCCGCTCGCAGACCACCGACAAGAACGATACCGATGGTTTCTTCGTGCGTTTCGCGGCGACCTCCGGCGGCATCTTTCTCGACTGCACCGTGCACGATATCGACGTGGCCCGCTGGCTGCTCGGCAAACCGCGCGCGAGGCGCGTGTTCGCGACGGGCACGGTCGCGCTGCACGAAGGCTTGCGCGAATTCGGCGACGTGGATAACGGTGTGGCGGTCTGCGAGTTCGAGGACGGCAAGCTCGCGATGTTCTACGCGTCGCGCACGCAAGCGCACGGCAACGATACGCATAGCGAAGTGATCGGCACGGCCGGGGCGTTGGCGATCGGGCACAATCCGCGCGCAAATCGCGTCGAGATTTATGACGCGGGCGGGATCCGCAACGAGTGCACGCCGAGTTTCTTCGATCGATTCGAGGATGCGTTTTTGCACGAGGCGCGTGCGTTCGTCGCGGCGGTGCAGGGCGGGGGACAGAGCGGCGCGACGCTCGCCGATGCGCTCGAGGCTACGCGGATTGGGATGGCGATGCGGGCGTCGCTGCAAAGCGGTGAGGCGGTGGTGCTGTGATGTTGGCCGGCGCGGCACCACAAAAACGAACACCGTCATCCTGCTGTCACGCCCAGCGGCCAAGCCAACGCTGCGGTAGAATTTGACCCTCTGTCCGGCGTCGTGCGCGACGCCTCGTCCCGAAGGTCATCGTCGATGCAAATTCAGATTCACAAGGAAGTCGATGCGCGCGGGCTGATGTGCCCGCTGCCCATTTTGCGCGCCAAGAAGGCGCTCGCCGACATGGAAAGCGGGCAGATCCTCAAGGTGCTGGCCACCGATCCGGGCTCGCAACGCGATTTCGCCGCGTTCGCGAAGCAAACCGGCAATGAAATCGTCGAAAGCTCGGCGCAAGACAAGATTTTTACGTTCCTGATGCGTCGGCGTTAGTGCGACCGCTGACTCAGCAGCACTGGGTCGCGCAAAACCAGAACCGTTAGAACCGTTAGAACTGTTTGGCGCCCAAATCAAAAGGCGCTGTGCCCGCGAATGCGGGGCACAGCGCCTTTTTTACTTGGTGCCGGGGTCAGACACGCTTCCCGGCGAGTCGCCGTTCAGCCTTCCAGCACCGGCGAACGCGTGCGCAGATACTCGTCGAAATCCGCTGCCACTTCCGGGTGCCTCAGCGCGAACTCGACCGTCGCCTTCAGGTAACCGAGCTTGCTGCCGCAGTCGAAACGCGTGCCGTGGTACTTGTACGCGAGCACCTGTTCGTCGGCGAGCAGCGACTGGATCGCGTCCGTCAGTTGCAGTTCGCCGCCTGCGCCCGGCTTCAGCGCGCGCAGATGTTCGAAGATGCGCGGCTTCAGCACATAGCGGCCCACCACGCCGAGATTCGACGGCGCCACCTCCGGCTCAGGTTTTTCGACGATGCCCGACATCTTGATGATCGAGTCTTCCCACTCCTTGCCGTCGACGATGCCGTACGACTTCGTGTCCGTGGCCGGGATCTCTTCGACACCGATCACCGAGCTGTGATAGTGGTCGAACACCTCGATCATCTGCGTCATCACGGGCGGCGTGCCGTACAGCAGGTCGTCCGCGAGGATCACGGCGAACGGGTTGTCGCCCACCAGTTTTTCGGCGCACATCACCGCGTGGCCGAGGCCGAGCGCTTCCGGCTGGCGCACATAGAAGCAGTCGACATGGCTCGGCTTGATGCTGCGCACCAGCTCCAGCAGCTTGGCCTTGCCGCGCGCTTCGAGTTCGGCCTCGATTTCGTATGACTTATCGAAGTGGTCTTCGATCGCGCGCTTGCTGCGGCCGGTGACGAAGATCATTTCCGTGATGCCCGCTGCCATCGCCTCTTCCACCGCGTATTGAATCAGCGGCTTGTCGACGATCGGCAGCATTTCCTTCGGGCTTGCCTTCGTGGCAGGGAGGAACCGGGTGCCGAGACCTGCTACCGGAAATACCGCCTTTGTAACTTTTAGCATGTGAGTACCCTGAGTCTTCTGGTTTAGCTTCGGGTTCGTGCCCACCCGCGAGAGGCGGACACGAAGCCTTCGATCAGGCCGGCAAGCGCGCCAGTTGAGCTTTCAGCTTGCCGACAGTGGTTTCATATTCTGCCAGCCTTTTCTGCTCCTGCTCGACGACCGCGGGCGGCGCCTTTGCCACAAAGCTTTCATTCTGCAATTTGGCATTGCATTTGGTGACTTCCGTGGCGAGCCGCGCGATCTCCTTCGACAGACGCTCGCGTTCGACGGCCACGTCGATCTCCACCTTCAACACCAGCTTGTCGCTCCCTACGATAGCAATCGGCGCGCCATCCGCCTGCGCATCCAGCGTCGCCTCGTCGGCAATGATCTGCACTTCCGACAAACGGGCGAGCGCCTGAGCGTACGGTGCGAAGGTGCGCAGGCGCTCGGCGTTGCCGGTCGCGAGCAGCGGCACCCTGGTCGCCGGCGACAGATTCATCTCGCCGCGCAGATTCCGGCACGCATCGATGACCGCCTTCAGGTCCGCCACCCATTGCTCCGCACCCTCGTCGAGCTTCGACAGATCGGCAACGGGGTAAGGCTGCACCATGATGGACGCTTCGCCCTCGGCCTTGCCCTGCGGATAACGATCGGCCAGCGGCGCTACTTTTTGCCACAACGCCTCGGTGATGAACGGAATCACCGGATGCGCGAGGCGCAATACGGTTTCGAGCACGCGCAGCAGCGTGCGGCGCGTGGCGCGCTGCTGGTTCGGCTGACCCGTCTGGATCTGCACCTTGGCGAGTTCGAGGTACCAGTCACAGTATTCGTCCCACACGAACTTGTATAGGGCGTTGGCCACATTGTCGAAGCGATAGTCGGCGAACCCCTTGGCGATTTCCGCTTCTACGCGTTGCAGGTGCGAGACGATCCAGCGGTCGGCCGACGAGAAATTCAGGTGGCCGTCCGGACCGCATTCGCCGCATTGCTCCGGCTTGCCGAAACCGCAGTCGTGGCCTTCGCAGTTCATCAGCACGAAGCGCGTGGCGTTCCACAGCTTGTTGCAGAAGTTGCGATAGCCTTCGCAGCGCGCCAGATCGAAGTTGACGTTGCGCCCGAGCGTGGCCATCGACGCCATCGTGAAGCGCAGCGCGTCGGTGCCGAAGGCCGCAATGCCGTCCGGGAATTCCTTGCGGGTTTTCTTTTCGATCGACGCGGCCTGCTTCGGATTCATCAGACCGGTGGTGCGCTTGGCGACCAGCGAGTCGAGATCGATGCCGTCGACGATATCGATCGGGTCGAGCGTGTTGCCCTTGCTCTTCGACATCTTCTGGCCTTCGTGGTCGCGCACCAGACCGTGCACGTAGACCGTGTCGAACGGCACCTTGCCGGTGAAATGCGTGGTCATCATGACCATGCGCGCGACCCAGAAGAAGATGATGTCGAAGCCCGTGACCAGCACCGACGACGGCAGGAAGTGCTTCAGCTCCGTCGTTTCGTTGGGCCAGCCGAGCGACGAGAACGGCACCAGCGCCGACGAGAACCACGTGTCGAGCACGTCTTCGTCGCGCTTCAGGGCGCCCGTATAGCCGGCCGCGGCGGCCTTGGCACGGACTTCCTCTTCTGTCTTGGCAACGAAGATTTCACCGTTTTCGCCGTACCACGCCGGGATCTGATGGCCCCACCAGAGTTGCCGCGAGATGCACCAGTCCTGGATGTTTTCGAGCCATTGGTAGTAGGTGGTGGTCCAGTTTTCCGGCACGAATCTGATTTCGCCGCTGCGGACCACGTCCAATGCCGTTTGCGCGATCGACTTGCCCGGATTGAAGGTGCCTTCCGGCGCCGGCTTGCTCATCGCGACGAACCATTGGTCCGTGAGCATCGGCTCGATCACGACGCCGGTGCGGTCGCCGCGCGGCACCATCAGCTTGTGCGGCTTGACCGACTCGAGCAGACCGAGCGCTTCGAGGTCGGCCACGACTTGCCTGCGCGCTTCGAAACGGTCCAGACCGCGGTATTGTTCCGGCGCGTTGTCGTTGATCTTCGCGTCGAGCGTGAGGATTTCGATTTGCGGCAGCTGGTGGCGCAGGCCGACCTGATAGTCGTTGAAATCGTGCGCGGGCGTGACTTTCACGACGCCGGTGCCGAATTCGCGGTCGACGTAGTCGTCGGCGATGATCGGGATTTCGCGGCCGGTGAGCGGCAGCCTGACCGTTTTGCCGATCAGGTGCGCGTAGCGCTCGTCTTCCGGATGGACCATGGCGGCGGTGTCGCCGAGCATGGTTTCCGGGCGCGTGGTGGCGACCGTCAGATGGCCGGAGCCGTCCGCGAGCGGGTAGTGGATATGCCAGAGGTGACCGTTTTCTTCTTCGCTGACCACTTCGAGGTCGGAGACGGCGGTGAGCAGCACCGGGTCCCAGTTCACGAGGCGTTTGCCGCGATAGATCAGACCCTGCTCATACAGGCGGACGAAAACGTCGCGCACGGCAGCCGACATTTTGTCGTCCATCGTGAAGTATTCGCGCGGCCAGTCGATCGACGCACCGAGGCGGCGCACCTGATTCGTGATGGTCGAGCCGGATTGCTGCTTCCATTCCCAGACGCGTTCGGTAAATTTTTCGCGGCCGAGGTCGTGGCGCGAAACGCCCTGGGCGTCCAGCTGGCGCTCGACCACGATTTGCGTGGCGATGCCCGCGTGGTCCGTGCCCGGCACCCACAGGGTGTTTTCGCCGAGCATGCGGTGATAGCGGGTGAGGCCGTCCATGATCGTCTGATTGAACGCGTGGCCCATGTGAAGGGTGCCGGTGACGTTCGGCGGAGGCAGTTGAATCGAGAAGTTTTTCCTGTTCTCGTCGAAGGAGGGCGCCGCGTAGGCGCGCTTTTCCCATTCGGGGCCCCAGTGGGCTTCGATGGTGTGGGGCTCGAAGCTTTTGGCAAGCATGGAGGTGGTGTCGCTCGGGGTCTCGCTCATTTGTCGATCGGCTGGAAGATGCAAAGAATGCTCGATTATAAGCGGCGAGGTAGGCGGGCGCCCGCGGCGCCGGGTTTGGGCCGGATTTTTTGAGCCGCGCAGGGGCATATAATGTCGAACGCCCCCGCCGTCCCTCCAGAAAAATGCCCGATCTGCTAGCCAATCTCAACCCCGAACAACACGCCGCGGTCACGCTCCCAAACGAGCCGGCGCTCATCCTCGCCGGTGCGGGCAGCGGCAAAACCCGTGTCCTGATCACGCGCATCGCGTGGCTCATCCAGCATGGGCTGGCATCGCCCGCGACCCTCCTGGCGGTGACCTTCACGAACAAAGCCGCCCGCGAAATGATGTCGCGCCTCTCGGCGCTGCTGCCGATCGACACGCGCGGCATGTGGATCGGCACGTTCCACGGTCTGTGCAACCGCATGCTGCGCGCCCATCATCGCGACGCCGGCTTGCCGGCCACCTTCCAGATTCTCGATACCGCGGACCAGCTCTCCGCGATCAAGCGTCTGATGAAGGGCCTCAATATCGACGACGAAAAGTACCCGGCGAAAAATCTCCAGTACTTCATCAACAACGCCAAGGAACAGGGCCTGCGTCCGAAAGACGTCGACGCCACCGACAACTTCAACCGCAAATTCGTCGAGCTCTACGAAGCCTACGATCAGCAATGCCAGCGCGAAGGCGTCGTCGATTTTCCGGAGCTGCTGCTGCGCTGCTATGAACTGCTCGCGCACAACCCGCCGCTGCGCGCCCACTATCAGGCGCGCTTCCGCCACATTCTGGTCGACGAGTTCCAGGACACCAACAAGCTGCAATACGCGTGGCTCAAGCTGCTGGCGGGGCAGACGAATTCGATCTTCGCGGTCGGCGACGACGATCAGTCGATCTACGCATTCCGCGGCGCGAACGTCGGCAACATGCGCGACTTCGAACACGAATTCAAGGTCCGGCATCTGATCAAGCTCGAGCAGAACTACCGCTCGCACGGCCATATTCTCGACGCGGCCAATCAGCTGATCGCCAACAACTCGCGCCGTCTCGGCAAGAATCTGCGTACCGATGCCGGTCACGGCGAACCGGTGCGCGTCTATGAATCCGCCACCGATTCGCAGGAAGCCGGCTGGATCGTCGAGGAAATCAAGGCGCTGATCAGCACGGGCACGTCGCGCAGCGAAATCGCGGTCCTGTACCGCAGCAATGCGCAGTCGCGCACGATCGAACACACGCTGGTGAATGCGGGCATCGCCTATCGCGTGTACGGCGGCCTGCGCTTTTTCGAGCGTCAGGAAGTCAAGCACGCGCTCGCGTATCTGCGCCTGATCGACAATCCGAACGACGACACCGCGTTCGCGCGCGTCGTCAATTTCCCCACGCGCGGCATCGGCGCGCGGTCGATCGAGCAACTCGCGGACGCGGCGCGTCTCTACAACTGCTCGATGGCCGCGGCGATTCCGTATGTCGCGGGCAAGGCGGGGTCGAGCCTCGCCGGTTTCGCGAACCTGATCGGCAAGATGCGTGCGGAAACGCAGCAGATGAGCCTGCCGGAAACGGTCGAATACGTGGTCCGCACGAGCGGGCTCGCGGAGTTCTATCAGAACGAGCGCGAAGGTCAGGACCGGCTGGAGAACTTGCAGGAACTGGTCAATGCGGCCGCCGCGTTCGTGAGCGAAGAAGGCTACGGCATGGATACGCCGGCGCGTTCGATCCCGTTGCGCCCGGGCGCCACCGCGGCGCCGGAACTGGCGGTGGCCACCGGCGATCCGAATACCGTCGTGCTGGATGCGCCCGGCATCGCCGATCCGGCGCAAAACCCGGACACGATGACGCCGCTCGCCGGATTTCTGTCGCACGCCTCGCTCGAAGCGGGCGACAACCAGGCGCAAGCCGGTCAGGAAGCCGTGCAACTGATGACGGTGCACGCGGCCAAGGGACTGGAATTCACCGCGGTGTTCATCACCGGTCTCGAAGAGGGGCTGTTCCCGCATGAGAACAGCGCGATGGAAGCGGACGGTCTGGAGGAAGAGCGCCGTCTGATGTACGTGGCGATCACGCGGGCCAAGGAGCGCCTGTATCTGTCGTTCGCGCAGAGCCGGATGCTGCACGGCCAGACGCGCTACAACATCCGCTCGCGCTTTTTCGACGAACTGCCGCAGGAAACGCTCAAGTGGCTCACGCCGAAGGTGGAGGCGGGCGCGCGTTGGGGCGGCCGGTCGGATAACGCCGGTTATGGGCGCGACTGGTTCGCGCGGCCGGATCGTCAGCAGGGCTATACGGGCGCAGCGTCGAGCTCGGCGCCGCTGCCGGCCTTCGCCAACGAACAGCGCGCCGCGGAAACCGGTTTCCGCGTCGGCCAGCAGGTGTTTCACACGAAGTTCGGCGAAGGCACGATCACCGCGCTGGAAGGCGGCGGCACCGACGCAAAGGCACAAGTCAAATTCAAGCGGCACGGCGAGAAGTGGCTGGCGCTCGCGGTCGCCAAACTGCAGGCGGTGGAATGAGTTCAGCTAGTGTGAATACCCGCGTCAATACCGCCGATGGCGGCGCTCATGTTACGCATCGTCCGCTCGGCATTCTCGCGGCCTTGCCGCAGGAGTTGGGCGATCTGATCGAAGCGATGCGCGGCGAATCCGGCGTGCGCACCATCACGCACGGCCAGCGCGACTATCATCTCGGCACTGTGCACGGCGCGCCGTGCGTCGTGACGCTCGCGCGGGTCGGCAAGGTCGCGGCGGCGGCAACCGTCAGCGCGCTGATTCATGAGTTCGATGTCGAGGCGGTCGTGTTCACCGGCGTAGCGGGCGGCGTAGCGACCGAGGTGCGGGTCGGCGATATCGTCGTCGCGAATGCGCTGCTGCAGCACGATCTCGATGCAACACCGCTGTTTCCGCGCTTTGAAGTGCCGCTGCTCGGCATGTCCCGTTTTGCAGCCGATGCGGCGCTCGCCGCGCAACTCGCTGCCGCGTGCGAGCGCTTCGTCGCCGAAGAAGGCGCGGCCTCGGCGGCGCGCTTTGGCACGCGCGAGCCGCGGGTGCATCGCGGGTTGATCATCAGCGGCGATCAGTTCGTCGCCAGCGCGGTGGCCGTCAAGGCCTTGCGCGATGTGTTGCCGGATGCGCTGGCCGTCGAAATGGAAGGCGCGGCGATTGCGCAGGTCTGCCACGAATACGGCGTGCCGTGCGCGATCGTGCGGACCATTTCCGATACCGCGGACGATCATGCGCCGCAGTCGTTCGTGTCGTTTCTGACGGAGATCGCCGGGACGTATTCGAATGCGATCCTGCGGCGCTTTCTGGAGGCGCGTCGCGCGGGTTGAGCGTCGGCGCGCGGTCCCGTGCGATCCGGCGCGGTCACGCGCCACCACGCGCCACCACGCGGCACCACGCGGCACGATGCCGGCGCGCGTGCCGCCGACCGGCTGCTGCGAGCTAACCCGGGCCCACTTCGGCCAGCGCCTCGCGCACCAGCTGCAACGCCGCCGGATCTTCGATCGTCGGCAGGTCTCCCGGCTCGCGGCCTTCCGCCAACGCCGCAATCGCGCGGCGCAGCAGCTTGCCGGAGCGCGTCTTCGGCAGCATCGAGACCACATGCACGCGCGCCGGCCGCGCAATCGCGCCGAGCTGACGGTCGACCGTCGCCGCGAGCTCGGTTTCCAGCTTCGCGCGCGCCTTGTCGTCCGCATAGGCCTGCGCGTCGCGCAGCACCACGAACGCCATCGCCACCTGGCCCTTCAGCGCGTCCGTCACGCCGACCACCGCGACTTCCGCGACCGCCGCGTGGCTCGACAGCGCTTCCTCGATCTCGCGCGTGCCCAGCCGGTGACCGGCGACGTTGATCACGTCGTCGGTGCGGCCGAGGATCGTTACGTAGCCGTCATCGTCCTGAATGCCCCAGTCGAACGTCGAGTAGACCTGCTGGTTCGGAATGCTCGACCAGTACGTGCTGACAAAGCGCTCGTCGTCGCCCCACACCGTCGACATGCAGCCCGGCGGCAGTGGATAACCCAGCGTGAGCACGCCTTTTTCACCCGGCGCGCAGGGCTCGCCGCTCAGTTCGTTGCGCAGGCACAGGTTGAAACCGGCCGACGGCACGCCCGGCGAGCCGAGCCTGGTCGGCAGTGCTTCGATACCGCGCGGTATCACCAGGATCGGCCAGCCGGTTTCGGTTTGCCAGTAGTTGTCGATCACGGGCTTGCCGAGCGCATCGGCGATCCATGCGGCGGTCGGTTCGTCGAGCGGTTCGCCGGCGAGGAACAGCGTGCGCAGACTCGACAGATCGGCTTTCTTCAGCAGCGCCGGGTCCTGCTTTTTCAGCACGCGCAGCGCTGTCGGCGCGGTGAACATCAGGTTGATCCCGTGCTGTTCGACGAGGCGCCACCAGATGCCGCCGTCCGGGCGGATCGGCGTGCCTTCGTACATCACGGTGGTCAGGCCCGCAATCAGCGGCGCGTAGACGATGTAGCTATGCCCGACCACCCAACCCACGTCCGAGGCGGTGAACATCGTGTCGCCGGGCCGGCCCTGAAAGATGTGTTCCATCGATGCCGCCAGCGCCACCGCATAGCCGCCCACATCCCGCTGCACGCCCTTGGGTTTGCCGGTCGTGCCCGATGTGTACAGGACGTACGAAGGCGCGTTCGATTCGAGCCATTCGCACGGCACATGGACGTCGAAAAACTGCTCGCGCAGTGGTTCGTAGGCGACGAGGTAGTTCGCGTTCAGGCGCGCCGGCGCGAGTTGCCGGTCGATTAGCAGCACGCGCGACGTCTTGTGCGCGGCCCGCGAGAGGGCTTCGTCGACCAGCGGCGTGTAATCGATCACTTTGCCGCCACGCGCGCCGGCGTCGGCCGTGACGATCAGCACGGGCTTCGCATCGTCGATGCGCGCAGCGAGATTCGGCGGGGCAA
The DNA here is from genome assembly GCF_003353175.1 of Paraburkholderia lacunae. Lineage (GTDB taxonomy): Bacteria > Pseudomonadota > Gammaproteobacteria > Burkholderiales > Burkholderiaceae > Paraburkholderia > Paraburkholderia lacunae. The sequence continues at coordinate 211,335 of NZ_QHKS01000011.1, forward strand.
AACCGCCGAACACCACCGAGTGAATCGCGCCGAGGCGGGCGCAGGCGAGCATCGCAAAGAGCGCCTCGGGGATCATCGGCAGATAGATCAGGACGACGCTGCCGCGCTTCACACCGAGCGAGCGCATCACCGCGGCCATCCGGTTGATTTCGGCGTACAGCTCGGCGTACGTGTAGTGCCGCTCGATGCCGGTTTCCGTCGACACATACACCAGCGCGTTCTGCTGCGCGCGCTCGGCCAGATGCCGGTCCACCGCGTTATGGCACAGGTTCGTACGGCCGCCGGAGAACCAGCGTGCGAACGGCGGCTTCGAGCGATCGAGCACGCTGTCGAACGGCGTCTCCCAATGAATCCGCTGCGCCTCTTCGCGCCAGAAGTCTTCGGGGTTCTCGATCGAACGGCGGTGGAAGTCGCGGTAGCTTGGCATCGACGGCGATCCTTCTGCTGCGTGAATGGAGAGCGGCGGGCGGGTCATACGCCCGGGTGAGGCGGCGCAGATGAAGCGGCCCGATGAAGCGGCCCGATGAAGCGGCCGGGCGGCGCGAGAGCGGGGCGTATATCCGCTCAAGCATAGAGCAGGCGCGACCCTGCGGACAACGCGGGTTCACCATGAGCGGCGCCCGGGCGGCAGAACGCGGCGTCCAACGAAAAAAGGCGCCGCAGCGCCTTGTTCTCCTCTTTCTCATGCAACGCGCACCCAGGCCGTCACGCTTTCGCGCGCTTGCCCTCGAGATCCGGCAGACACACGGTCAGCACGCCGATCAGCGGCAGGAACGAACAGACCTTGTACACGTACGCGATGCTGGTGGCGTCGGCCAACTGGCCGAGCACGGCTGCGCCGATTCCGCCCATGCCGAACGCGAAACCGAAGAACAGTCCCGCGACCATCCCCACCTTGCCTGGAATCAGTTCCTGCGCGTAGACCAGAATTGCCGAGAACGCCGAGGCCAGCACCACGCCGATGATCACGGTCAGCACGCCGGTCCAGAACAGGTTGGCGTACGGCAGCAGCAGCGTGAACGGCGCGACGCCGAGAATCGACACCCAGATCACATACTTGCGGCCGATCCTGTCGCCGACTGGACCGCCGATCACCGTGCCCGCCGCCACCGCCGCGAGGAATACGAACAGATGGACCTGCGCGGCCTGCACCGGCAGATGGAACTTGTCGATCAGATAGAAGGTGAAGTAGCTGTTGATGCTGGCGAGGTAGAAGTATTTCGAGAACACCAGCAGGATCAGAACGCCCATCGCGAACATGACCTTGTTGCGCGACAGCGTCGCGTGGCCGGCCTGGCTGCGCGCCTTCCTGACCGACGGATGCTGCTTGTACCAGCGGCCGATCTGCGTGAGCACGACGATCGCGACCAGCGCCGCCACTGAAAACCACGCGATGCTGCGCTGGCCGTGCGGAATCACGATCAATGCGGCGAGCAGCGGCCCGAGCGACGAGCCCGCGTTGCCGCCCACCTGGAACAGCGATTGCGCGAGACCGTGACGGCCGCCCGAGGCCATCCGCGCCACCCGCGAGGACTCCGGATGGAACACCGACGAGCCGCAGCCCACCAGCGCCGCCGCGACCAGCAGCAGGCCGAAGTTCGGCGCGACCGACATCAGCAGCAGACCGGCGAGCGTGAAACCCATGCCGACCGGCAGCGAATACGGCTTCGGATGCTTGTCGGTATAGATGCCGACGAGCGGTTGCAGCAAAGACGCGGTGATCTGGTAAGTCAGCGTAATCAGGCCGATCTGCCCGAAGGACAAAGCAAAGTTGTCTTTCAGCATCGGGTAGATGGCCAGAATCAGCGACTGGATCATGTCGTTGAGCAGATGCGAAAAGCTGATCGCACCGAGCACGGAATAGACCGTGCGCTGGACCTTGGCGGCTGGCTGAGCGGCGCCGGCTGACGCGCCGGCGAGGGCGCTGCTTTTTTCGAGGCTCGTTTCCATACGTTAGATCAGAGGGATGAAAAGGGAGGGAGGGTGACGAATCAAAGCTGGAATCAAGGCTGCCGGTGCGTCGTCATGCCTGATTTTGAAGCCGCGGCATTTCGACACGGTGTCCGGCGTCAACCGCTATTTGTCTAAGTTTAATGTGGCTCGCGCGAATTGAACGGACAAGTTTTGTCGTGAATCGGACGCGTTGGACGCGTTGGACGCGTTGGATGTCGTCAATGCGCGAGGATTGGGAGTAAGCAACACCACGGCGATACTGGTGGACGAATGTCCTACCATGCGTCGGTACGGCGGGCAAGTCGCCGTGGAAAAACGGCCTGGGTATTTTTGGCCATGTATAAAGCGGTCGCGGGCGCGCGGCTTACGAGGCGGCGCGTCAAGGACCGGGTGACACGTGGTTGGCATGAAGGCGGGCGGCGTTAAAGATCGCCGACGTTTATGCCGTAGACCCGGAGAGATAAGAAGCAATGCCGGAACCGACCTTTCCGGCAGTTCGACACGTGGGGACGAGGAATATGAAAGCAGTTTCGCTGAGTGGCCAGACGGGCGCGGGGTTCGTACCGGTTGGGGAAGCGGCGGGCGAGCCGCAATCGCGTGGGCAGGGCGGCCGGGCGCGCGCCGTACGGCTCAAGGGCCTGTCGGTGAAGGCGATGTTGCGCCTTGCGTTTGCCGTGTTGCTGATCGGCACGCTCGCGATCGGCGTGTTCTCGCTGACCCAGATCAGCCGGCTGAACGATTCCACGCAGTCGATCTACGACCAGGGGCATGTCGCTAGCCGCGCCGCCGAAGAGGCGCGCGGCTACATGCTGCGCGCGAGCCGCGCGCAAAAAATGCTGCTGACCGCGACCACCGCGAAGGAGCGCGACGAACTGGGCGCGGACATCGACAAGGGCCTGAGCGGTCTTGCCGCGCAACTCGGCACGCTGCAGCAGTACGTCGACGCTTCCGACGCCAAGGTCGTCGATCAGCAGAAGAAATTCGCCGCTGCCGTCGCGACGTGGAGCGCTCATCTGCGCGATTTCGTGACGCTGGTGAAAGCGCAGCCGCTCGATCTGTCGCAGATGAACTGGCAGGTCGGCACGCAGGACGTGTCGTTGCTGGTCGAAACCGGCAAGCTCGAAAAACTCGTCGACGAACTCGTCGCGCAGCGCGGCACGGCGGCGAAGGCCACCATCGAGGCGTCCGGCTTTATCTACCACTCGTCGTTCGTGATGATGGCGGTCATGACGATTGCTTTGATCGTGCTGGCGTTCGGCATCAGCGAATGGGTGGTGCGGCGCCTCGCCGCACAACTCGGCGGCGAGCCCGGATACGCGAAGGAGATTGCCAGCCGGATCGCAGCGGGCGATCTGTCGAATCAGATCGCACTAGGCCGCAAGGACAAGTCGAGCATGCTGTATGCGTTGCACGACATGCAGAGCGGCCTCTCGACCACCGTCTCCGATATTGCCGCGAGCGCCGATGCGATTGCGACTGCGTCGGGCGAGATTTCGATGGGCAACCTCGACTTGTCGCAGCGCACCGAGCAACAGGCGATGGCGCTCGAACGGACCGCGAGCAGCATGGAGCAGCTGACCTCGACGGTGCGGCAGAACGCCGACAACGCGAAGCAGGCGAGCACGCTCGCCAATAACGCTTCCGAGATTGCGGAGAAGGGCGGCACGGTGGTGAGCCGCGTGGTCGCCACGATGAATGAGATCAACGATAGTGCGCGGAGTATCGGCGACATCATTGGTGTGATCGAGGGCATTGCGTTTCAGACCAATATTCTGGCGTTGAATGCGGCGGTCGAGGCTGCGCGGGCGGGTGAGGAGGGCCGTGGGTTTTCCGTGGTCGCCGCCGAAGTGCGGAATCTGGCGCAGCGCAGTGCGGCGGCTGCCAAGGAGATCAAGGGGCTGATCAATACCTCGGTCGAGCGGGTGAGTAACGGGTCGACTTTGGCACAGGACGCCGGGCAGACGATGGACGAAGTCGTCAAAGCCGTGAAGCGCGTCACCGATATCATGGGGGAGATTTCGGCCGCTTCTTCCGAGCAGAGTGCCGGGATTGAAGAGATCAACCTTGCGGTGACGCAGATGGATTCCGGTACGCAGCAGAATGCAGCTCTTGTGGAGCAGGCTACTGCGGCTGCCCGCTCGCTGGACGATCAGGCGCGAGGGTTGAAGTTGATGGTGGGGAAGTTCAGGTTATAAAAACCGAAGCCGCTGCAAATGAAAATCTTCTCAACAGCGGCGGACTACGCCGCGCTCGATCCGCACGCCCGCGCAGTATTGGACTGCTGGTTCGGCGCGCCGGACTCGCCTACCTTCGGCCAGGAGCGGAAGCGCTGGTTTTCCCGCGATACAGCGTTCGACGCGATGCTGCTGGAACGCTTCGGCAACCTGATCGACGCAGCCCGCGATCAGGACGCCCTCGACAGCTGGAAAGAAACGCCGCTCGGCGCATTGGCGCTGATCATCATCCTCGATCAATTCTCCCGCAACTGTCACCGCAACACGCCTCGCGCTTTCGCCGCGGATCAAAAGGCGCTGCGCGCCGCGCAACACATGATCGCAACCGGCGGCGACCGCTTGTTGCCGACCGTGCAACACCGCGCATTCGCCTATCTGCCGTTCGAACACGACGAAACCCTCGCCAGCCAGCACGAATCGCTGCGTCTTTTCAAGCAGCTCGCCACCGAACCGGGCGGCGAGTCCTACTACTCATTCGCGCTCAGACACGCGCAAGTCATCGAGCGCTTCGGACGTTTTCCCCATCGCAACGCGATACTTGCACGGCCTTCGACAGCTGAAGAAATCGCCTTCCTGCAAAAACCCGGTTCCTCGTTCTGAGCCGATGGAGTCCACGGCTCATCGCTGCGCCGGCGAAGCGCTTCAGTTGCCCCGTGCGGCCGGCGCTGGCGTGCGCACGAACACACGCAACAGTTCGTCGTCATCGCCCGGACGCGCGCCTGACCAGAACAGGCGCCAATCGCCCGGCGGCGTGCGGGCATTGTCCCGGCGGCTCTGCTCGATCAGCCAGGTGCATGCCGTCGTTTCGGTATTCTTCGTCGGCTGATGCTCGATGCCGGTGTAGTAGTACAGCATCGGCGCTTCCGATTCGCCCAGGCCGTGACTGGCCATGCAATCGCCGTCTTTCCATTCGATATTCACACGCGCGCCAAGGCTTTCGAACACCGAACGATAGCTCTTCCCATAGTCGAGCCATGGCAGCAGCAGCGTGCTCACCAGCCCCCATGCGACGATCGCGCCCGCGCACCAGCTCAGCGCGCCGCGCCATTTGCCGGTGTGCTTGAACACCGGCAGCAGGCACAGCCAACCGAGCGTCAGCAGCAGGCCGGCCGCGATCAGGCCGGGTTTGACCGGCATCACCCAGTCGAGCGGCAACCAGCGGCCAAGCCGGTGCAGCGACCCGTGGGCGTCGACCGGGCGGCTCATGATCGACCAGACGATCCACGCAAGCGCCGCCACGCTGCCGAACAGCACTCGGCTTACCCTGTCCCAGCCTGTGTGCAGACGCTGCGGCAGCTTTTCGACACCCTGCATCGCCAGCAGCGCAAGCGGCGCGATGAACGGGAGGATGTACAGCTCACGAACCGTCGCCGAGTTTTGCAGCACCGCAAAGCCGGTGCCGGCAAAGATCACGGGCAGCGCCACGCGTGGATCGCGCCAGCGGCGCCACGCACCGCCCGCGAGCGCAGCCAACGCGAGCGGCACGACTGGAAAGCCGACGCTCAGCACAGTGCGAAGCACGAACAGGTGGCTTTCGTTTTCGGAGCCGAGTTCCGCCACCGAAAAGCCGAAGAAGCGGCCGACGTTGTTGTCCCACAGCCAGACCCTGAAGAGCGCTTCGGAGCGCAGATAGAGGCAGATCGGCCAGATCAGCGCGAACGGCGCGCAGACGAGGGCGGCCATGCCGAGCGCGCCTGCGAAGCTGCCGCTGCGGCAGACGGGATAGAGCAGCAGCATCGCGAAGGTGGTCGCGCCGAACACCAGCGGCACGAACAGGCCTTTGGCGAGCAGCGACACGCCGACGCCGGCGCCGAGCATCGCTGCGGCGCCCAGCATGGCGTGGCGTCGGCGGCGTTCGTCGACCGGCGGCAGCTGGGCTTCATCGCGTAGATGCAACAGCACCAGCTCGAACAGCCCGCAGAACCCGAGCGCGGCGCCGGCCATCAGTGCGACGTCGGTCATCATGTCATGAACGTGTTTGATGACGACGAGCGTGCTCGCGAACAATGCGAGCGTGGCGATCACGCGCACATCGAGCCAGCGCGACGCGTCGACCGCGCGGCGGGCGACACGCGCGGTGTAGTAGACGGTCAATCCGGCGAACAGCGCGCTCGCGAGGCGCGCCGCATCGTGCAACGGCAGGTAGCGGCCGAACATCCAGGCGAGTCCCGCGGCGACCCAGTCGTAGATCGGCGGTTTTTCGACGAAAGGCTGGCCGGCGTTGGTCGGCACGATCAGATCGCCGGTCACGAGCATGTGCTGGATGATGCCGAACGTGTAAGTCTCGTCCTGTTTCCACGGCTCGTGGCCCAGGATGCCGGGCAGGAGCCATGCGCACAGGATCGCGAGCGCGGCGAGCCACATCAACGGCCGCGCGGCGCTGAGCGCGCGCAGGCGCGCAGCGCCACGCGAGATGCGGTCGGCGGCGCTCGCGGGAGGCGCCGGTTCCGCGGTCGCGGCGCTCGCACTCGCCGTTGCAGCAGCGGCGCGGTCCAACGAGCCCGCGTCGCTGTCGGCGGCGGACGCCGAAGCAGCGCGCGTGCGCTCCTGCGCAGTATCGGCAGCCTCGGCCGACGCTGCGGCTGAGGCGTGCCCCGTGCGCCAGCGCGCAGATGGCTTTTCGTGCATGAAGATCTCTGGTCACCGGACGCGGCGGCGTGGGCCGCGAACCTATGCTTTGACTGTGCGTCGCATGCGGCGACATACGTTCCGCCGCGATTGTAGCCCCAGTTTATTGCGGTCGATGACGGAAAAAGTGCGGGTAAGGGGTGTTTTCGAACATAGGGAGTCGATTCCGCGTCGGATCGACGGGAATTCGTACTTGAGCAGGGAGGAGCGGCCGCGGCAGCGGCCCGCGGCTCAGAGGCGAGGTAGTTGTGAAGACGAGGGCGCTCAGCGTCCGCCGGTGACGTCGAGCAGCGCGCCCGTCACGTACGAGGCGGCATCGCTCAGCAACCAGACGATCGTCTCGGCGACTTCGTCGGCACTGCCGGGACGGCCGAGCGGCGTTTGCGCGCCCAGTTGGGCTGCGCGCTCAGGCTTGCCGCCGCTCGCGTGGATTTCGGTGTCGATCAGGCCAGGACGCACGGCATTCACGCGTACGCCCTGCGGGCCGACTTCTTTGGCGAGGCCGATCGTCATCGTGTCGACGGCGCCTTTCGAGCCCGCGTAATCGACATATTCGTTCGGCGAGCCCAGGCGCGCCGCCGCCGACGAGATATTCACGATCGCGCCGCCCGCGCCGCCGCGGTCTTTCGACATCCGGCGCGCGGCTTCGCGCGCGCACAGATAGGCGCCGAGCACGTTGACGTCGAACAGGCGCTTCAGTCGCGCCAGCTCCATATCGGCGAGCTGCATCGATGGCGCGACGATGCCGGCATTGTTGACGAGCGCATCGACCCGGCCGAAGGTTCGCTCGAGCGCATCGAACATCGCGATCACATTGGCTTCGTCGGCGACGTCGCCGGCGATCGTCAGTGCGCGGCCGCCTGCGCGCTCCACTTCGGCGGCGGTTTCCTGCGCGGCCGCGAGGTTATGCGCATAGTTCACCCCGACCGACCAGCCGCGCGCGCCCAGCAGAAGCGCGGTTGCGCGGCCAATGCCGCGGCTGCCACCGGTGATCAGAACGGCTTTCGTCATCGCAACCTCATCGTGTGAACGCAGCCCGTGCAGGACGCGCGGACTATTCGGCGCCCGCGACGCGGGCCGTAGCCCTCAAACCTCTTCGCGTTTGAGGGCCCATTTGTCGCTGACCGGCGGCTGATAGCCCTGGAGCCTCGCGATCAGCGCGACAGGATCGGCATCGATTTGCAGGATGTCGAAGTAGGTCTGCCGCATGAAGCCTTCGTCCACCGTGTGCTGGAGCAGACTGATCAGCGGATCGTAGAAGCCGTCGATATTCAGCAGTGCCACCGGCTTCTGGTGATAGCCCAGCTGCGCCCACGTGTAGACCTCGAACAGCTCTTCGAGCGTGCCCGCGCCACCCGGCAGTGCGACGAACCCGTCGGCCAGGTCGGCCATCATCTTCTTGCGCTGATGCATGTCGGGTACGACATGCAGTTCGGTCAGGCCGTTATGGCCGACTTCCTTGTTGACCAGCAGCTCGGGAATCACGCCGATCGCGCGGCCGCCTTCAGCCATCACGGTATCGGCAATCACGCCCATCAGGCCCACCTTGCCGCCGCCGTACACCAGCGCGAGATCGGCTTCGACCAGCGCCCGGCCGAACGCTTGCGCGGCTTCGGCGTACCGCGGTTTGGCTCCGTCGGAGGAGCCGCAAAACACACACACCGACTTCATGCTCACACGTCCTTCGGTTCGTTACGGGGCGCGGCGCCTTCCTTGGGCGGCAGGTAATCGTAGAACTCGCGCTTGGGCAGCTTGCCCGACACGAGATCGTCGAAAATCTGCCGCGAGCGGCCGCGCAGATAAGGCGCCATCAGCGAAACGATCTGCACGCTCACCTGATGCAGTTCCGCGCGAATCGTTTCCTGCTCGTTGTACTTGCGCGGATTCATCACGAACTGGTACGACAGCCAGTAAGTTGCGATCACACCGATGTTGGTCGCGATCACGTGCAGTTCTTCGGGGGTGGCGACCATTTCGCCGTCGGCCACGAGCTGCTCGCAGAACTGGCTCGCAAAGCGCACCTTGTGGCTGATGATCTGCTTGAAGTGTGTTTCGAGCGTGCGGTTGCGCGCCAGCAGGTCGTTCAGGTCACGATACAGGAAGCGATAGCGCCAGGTGAAATCGACCATGTACTGCAGGTACGACCACATTTCGTCGATGGTGGCGCGGTGGTCGTCGGGGAAACGCAGACGCTTTTCGATCTCCTGCTCGAACTGGCTGAAGATGCTGTTGATGATGTCGTCTTTGTTGCGGAAGTGGTAGTACAGGTTGCCTGGACTGATTTCCATTTCCTCGGCGATCGTCGTCGTGGTGACGTTCGGCTCGCCGATTTCGTTGAACAGTTTCAACGACAGTTCGAGGATCCGTTCGCGGGTGCGGCGGGGAGGTTTGGCTTCCATGTCGTCCGGCCCTGGTTACGCCGGGCTGGATGCGTGGCGGCGTGCCGCTCTAGCGAGATCCATCCGGACGCGGTTGGTATAATTGAGCGCCCCAAACCTGTCGCTGCGCGACAGGCTCTCCGACGGGGCAATCCCTCCATCCCCCAAGGGGACTTCCTTCGGGGCGGAGGACTCCTGCGGAGCGGAAAACCTGGGGCGGCCCAGCGTTTTCTTGTGAGACTATCAGACGATTATAAACCGGGCGTTCTAATTCCAAACCGGTACTCAGGGTTTTCATTCTTTGGGACGCTGGGCCATCGCGCAGCACCGGCGTTACAGCCATGCCTTGACCCAATGCACGACGAGCGGCCCGACGATCAACCCCCACGTCATCACGCACATGCCGAGCGCGACCATCACCGCGGCGCTGCCGAGATCCTTCGCGCGCCGCGACAGTTCGTGGCGTTCAAGCGAAATGCGGTCGATGGCCGCTTCGACGCTCGAATTCAGCAACTCGACGATCAGCACCAGCAGCACCGAGCCGAGCAACAACACACGCGACACGGGATCGACCGGCACCAGCACGCCGCACGGAAGCAGGATCGCGGCGAGCGTCAGTTCCTGGCGGAACGCGCTTTCCTCGCGGATCGCGACGCGAAAGCCGGCCAGCGAATTTTTCATCGCGTGCCATGCGCGGGTCAGGCCGCGATTGCCCTTGTAGGGATTGAAGGGCAGTGGCGCGAGCGGATCGTCTGGACTGAGCGGCTCGTGGTGGGTTTCGCTTGCGCGGTTCATGCCGCTCGCATCGCCGGCGCGGTGAGTGCTGTCGGTGCCGCGTGTCTCGCTGGCGCCCCTCACACCGCCTGTGCGGTTTGCGCCGATGGCGCCGCTCGCGTGATTCGCTGCGCGCTGCTCATCGTGTTCGAGCACGTCGTCGAACGGTTCGATGCTGGGCGCATCGGTATCGGCGCCGGTATTTGTGTCCGTATTCGCGTTGTCACGCACGGCGTGCAATGCGCCATGCGCCTTGCGCGCCACGGTGGAGTGTCTGGTTCGCATAAGCGGCTCGGCGCGCCGCGTCATGCGGCGGCGCTTTCCTCGCTGTACGACGTGCGCGGCAGCGGCTTCAGATGCGCCGCGAACTGCTCGGACGCGGCCGCCCACGAGAAGCGCTCGGCCCACGCGCGCGCATGGCTGCGCTCGATCTTCAACGCTTCGAGGCAGGCTTCGCGCAAGTCTTCGTGCATCGCGCCCGCGCCGCCGTCGCCCAGCACGTCGATCGGACCCGTCACCGGATAAGCCGCGACCGGCGTGCCGCAGGCCAGCGCTTCGAGCAGCACGAGGCCGAAGGTATCGGTGCGGCTCGGGAACACGAACACGTCGGCGGCCGCGTAGACCTTGGCCAGCTCGGCCTGCGTGAGCACGCCGAGGTAATTCGCTTGCGGATAGCGCGACTTCAGTTCGGCGAGCGCGGGGCCTTCGCCCGCGACCCACTTCGAGCCGGGCAGATCGAGCTTCAGAAACGCCTCGACGTTCTTCTCGACGGCCACGCGTCCCACGTACAGGAAGATCGGCCGCGCCGTGTTGAGCACCTTCGAGTCCATCTGGTGAAAGATGTCGAGGTCGACGCCGCGTGTCCACAGCACCACGTTCGTGAAGCCGTACTTTTCGAGGTCGCTTTTGACCACGGGCGTCGGCGCCATCACCGCCAGCGACGGCTTGTGGAACCAGTGCAGAAACTTGTAGGTCGCCGCCAGCGGAATGCCGAAGCGCGCCTGCACGTACTCGGGAAAGCGCGTGTGATAGGCGGTCGTGAACGGCAGCTTGTGCTGGATCGCATAGGCGCGCGCGGCCATGCCGAGCGGGCCTTCGGTGGCGATGTGCAGCGCGTCGGGGGCGAACGCGTCGATCCGCTCGCGCAACTTGCGGCGCGGCAGCAGCGACAGGCGGATCTCAGGATAGGTCGGGCAAGGGATCGTCCTGAATTCGAGCGGCGTCAGCAGATCGACGTGGTGGCCGAGCGCGGTGAGTTCGCGCGTGGTGTTTTTCAGCGTGCGCACGACGCCATTGACCTGCGGTTCCCATGCGTCGGTGACGATCATGATCTTCATCGATTTCGGCCCAATAGAAGTGGAGAGGGACTACGCGGTCGCCCGGGCCTTTTGCGCGCCGGCTTCCGGCGCGCGCATCACGGTCCAGTAGATCACCTTGAGTTCGCCTTCGTAAGTTTCGGCGAGCGCCGACAGGCTCTCGACCCAGTCGCCGTCATTGCAATAGAGTACTCCGTCGATCTCGCGGATTTCGGCTTTGTGGATGTGCCCGCAGACCACGCCGTCGCAGCCGCGGCGGCGCGCTTCGTCGGTCATCACGCGTTCGAACGACGAGATGAAATTCACCGCGTTCTTCACCTGATGCTTCAGGTATTGCGACAGCGACCAGTACGGGAAGCCGAGCCGGCTGCGGATCCGGTTGAACCAGCGGTTCAGGATCAAGATCATCGTGTAGAGCGTGTCGCCGAGATAGGCGAGCCACTTGGCGTGCTGGATCACGCCGTCGAACAGGTCGCCGTGCACGATCCACAGGCGTTTGCCGGCGAGCGTCGTGTGGAACGCTTCGCCGCGCACGTGGATGTCGCCAAACGCGAGGTCGCAGAACTGGCGCGCGGCTTCGTCGTGGTTGCCGGGCACGTAGACGACCTGGGTGCCTTTGCGGGCTTTGCGCAGCACCTTCTGCACGACGTCGTTGTGCGCCTGCGGCCAGTACCAGCCTTTCTTCAGCTGCCAGCCGTCGATGATGTCGCCGACGAGGTACAGATACTCCGACTCGTTGTGACGCAGGAAGTCGAGCAGATAGGGCGCCTGGCAGCCGCTCGATCCCAGGTGGATGTCGGATAGCCAGATGGTGCGGTAGCGGTGTGTGTCGGCGTGCTCGTCGTCGTGATGGCCGGCGCGCGGGTCGAGCGGCAGCGACGGCGCCGGCAAGGGCCGTCCGTGACTATGGTTGGGTTCCGGGCGGAACGCGACGGGGTCGACGCTCGGGCCGGTCTGGCGGAACAGGGAAGTCGCGGACGTCTTGGGGGCCATGGCTCACGCGTCGAGTTGCGGTGCCCGTATTGCGCCAGTCGCGCGTGACTGTGCCGTGACAGTCACAAGAAGTTCTTATTACGATCGGGCACCGGTCAGACCCGATGGGAGGCGCACAGAGGGATGTTACGCAGGCTGGTGACGGGAAAAAGGGAGCGAAGCGGCGGGGGCAGGCGGCCGGGAGCAGGCGAGAGGGGCAGGCGGAAGGGAGCAGGAGTAAGGGGGCAGGCGTAAGGGGGCAGGCGTAAGGGGGGGCAGGAGTAAGGGGGCAGGCGAAAGGGCGCAAGCGAAAGGGCGCAAGCGAAAGGGAGGAAGCCGCGCCGCGGACGGCAATGCGGCCCGGCCCCCTCAACGCGCGACGCTGATCACGCGTGTTCCGGCGATACGGTCGTGCAGGAATTGGCGCTGCGGATCGAACCGGCCGGTGGCGGCCCACAGCACGAACCAGAGCGCCGCGATCGCGAGCGTCTGAGGCACGGCGAGCCCCAGCAGCGGATGCAACGCGAGCGGCGGCAAAAACCACAACCAGGCCAGCATGTAGCGGATGATCGCGCGGCCGGTGGAGAGCGGTGCTCCGTCAGCGGCGGCGACCCGCAGGCGCCAGGTTTTCATCGGCAGGGTCTGCCCGCCGTGGGTCCAGAACCAGACAAAGTACAGCCCGACCACAAGGCCGATCCATGCCGCGAGAATGTTGTGATGGGTCAGGCCGTTGCGCTGCTGCGTCAAGGTGCTGAACAGATAACCGGCGATAAACACGACGCCGAACAGGATCACCGCTTCATAAAGCAGCGCGGCGAGACGCCGACGCACGGTGGGCGCGGTGGCAGAGGCGCCGGCGGGTGGCGCTGAGGTGGTGAGCGGCTGGGGCACGGGTGTCGGGGGTGGGGCGAATCAGGAGCCGTTGAAGATCGACGGCGCCTCGGACGGCGAAACTGGCACAGGCGTGGCGGGCGCGAAGCTGCCCGCGGCGGGAATGGCCGGCAGCTCCGGGCTCGGCAACGACGCGCCGGCCGCGGCGCTCACCGCGGCGGCACCGCTCGCGCCGTGCTCACGCGCGTTGACCAGGCGGTCGAGCCCTTTGATTTCGCTTCTGCCCGACGGCGGCGCGCTGACTACGCTGGGCCGCCGCTTGTGCTCGCTGGCGGCGAGCCGCTCCTTCTGTTCGTCGGACAGCTGCTGGTAAGCCTTCCATGCGTTCTGGCGGGTTTCGCGCGGCAATTCCTTCGAAACCTGGTAGTTTTCGCGTGCGACGCGCCGCTGATCGGGCGTCATGCGGACCCATTCAGCCATCCGGTCATGCAGGCGCTTTTGTGCGTCGGGCGATAACTTCGAGTAACGCGACGCGATCTTGATCCATTTGCGCTTGCGTTCGTCGCTAAAGGAGTCCCATTGGCTGGCGAACGGCGCGAGCGCCACGCGCTCGGCATTGGTGAGGCGTGCCCATGCCATCGGGCTGTTGCTGCCCGGCAGGCTGGGCAACTCGACGGCGAGGGTCGGGACGGGCACCTTGGCGGTCCCCCCGCCGGCCGCAGGTGCGCTGGCGGTCGACGGGCTCGGATAAAAGCGCGGATAGGTTGCGGCGAACGACACCAGGGCCGCGATCGCACATCCGAAAACAACGGCCAAGCCGCGCTTGTAACTCACCCGAAGAATCTCCCGATCAGTGCGCGCGCGATAAGTACGCGTTGAAACCGTGGTCGAGATAGGCGTTGAGCGGCAGATCGTCGCTCAGCATGGCGGCATCGATGTCGGCGAGTTCGGCGGTGCGCTGCTGGTCCTCCCAGTAGGCAATCGCCACGAGGCTCACGACCAGCGCCGCGAGCGGCCACGCGAGCGCAAACCGGCGCAGCGGCGAGCGGCGGCGCTGCGGCGCATCGAGTTGCTGCATACCGGCCGGCATGCCGGCGCCGGCGAACGCGGGTACGAGCACCGGCGCGCTCACGGTTTCGGGTTTCTTGCGGGCAAGCGCAGCACGGCGCGCCGCGGCGAGTCGATCGACGGCGGCGGACGGAATGCTGGCGGCGTTTTCGTCGAGCGCGCGGCGCACCTGGCGGGCGAACTCGAGTTCTTTGGTTTCGAGGGAGCTCATAGCGTAATTCCTTTAGCCTTGAGCGCTTGCGCCAGCGTGTGGGTAGCCCGGGAACAGTGCGTTTTCACACTGCCTTCGGAGCAGCCCATCGCGGCGGCAGTCTCGGCGACATCCATATCTTCCCAATAACGCATGAGAAACGCCTCCCGTTGACGTGCCGGTAACTTTTGGATCTCGTCGTCGATTACCTGCAAGACCTGTTCGCGTTCGAGTTTCTGCTCGTTGCTCTCGGTGCCCGCCGAGCCTTGCTGCGCTTCGAATGTTTCGAGCGGGTCGAATTCGTCGTCGTCGGGGTTGCCGAGCGACGAAAACAGACTGACCCAAGTATTGCGCACTTTCTGCCGACGAAAATAGTCGTGCATCGCATTCTGGAGAATACGCTGAAACAAAAGCGGCAGTTCGGCGGCCGGACGGTCGCCGTATTTTTCGGCGAGCTTGATCATCGCGTCCTGCACGATGTCGAGCGAGGCGTCGTCGTCCCGCACGGCGTAGACCGTCTGCTTGAATGCGCGCCTTTCGACGCCCGCCAGAAAATCGGCGAGTTCCTTGTCTGATGCCATCCGTTTGGGGGTCGGCGCAGCGAGCGTGCGCGTAATCGGTCGAAAAATGTCGTAAAACTCGCGGATGCTAACAAACTTTTGCGCCGCTGGGGCGAAACATGCTCTGGCTTGCATCTCTATAACAAGCTTTCGGTCATTTTTCAGCCAGTCCCGAAATAAAGGGGCAGGGCGCCGCGGCAATATTTGCTTGACCGCGCGGGAATCTGCAGATATCGTCGCTGGTTCGCAACATAAGTGAGTTGTCTCAATTGAGGTGTGGCCCAAGAAGCCCGCCTGTCAACTGGACGCGCCGCTTGAACCCGAGCCACAAGCCCGGCAGAGAGCACCCGATCAATTTTTTGCCGAAAATTCGAAAGGTGAATAATGAATATGCCCAGCGCGGAATTCTCCACGTCGGATACGACCACCCCTCCCGAAGCTGACTCTATCGGCGCCACCGTGCTCATGAAGGCACTGGCCGACGAAGACGTCGAGTTTATCTGGGGCTATCCCGGCGGCTCGGTACTCTACATTTACGACGAGCTGTACAAGCAGGACAAATTCCAGCACGTCCTCGTGCGCCACGAACAGGCTGCAGTCCACGCCGCCGACGCCTACGCGCGTTCCACCGGCAAGGTCGGCGTGTGCCTCGTGACCTCCGGCCCCGGCGTCACCAATGCGGTGACCGGCATCGCCACCGCCTACATGGATTCGATCCCGATGGTGGTGATCAGCGGCCAGGTGCCGACTGCCGCGATCGGCCAGGATGCGTTCCAGGAGTGCGATACGGTCGGCATCACGCGTCCCTGCGTGAAGCACAACTTCCTCGTGAAGGACGTGCGCGACCTCGCCGCTACCGTCAAGAAAGCGTTCTACATCGCCCGTACCGGCCGTCCCGGCCCGGTGCTGATCGACATTCCGAAAGATGTGTCGAAGGCGCCTTGCCAGTACGAACCGCTCAAGACCGTTTCGCTGCGCTCGTACAATCCGGTCACGAAAGGCCACTCCGGCCAGATCCGCAAGGCGGTCGCCTTGCTGCTGTCGGCAAAGCGCCCGTACATCTATACCGGCGGCGGCATCATCCTCGCGGATGCATCGCGTGAGCTGAACCAGTTCGCCGATCTGCTCGGCTATCCGGTCACCAACACGCTGATGGGTCTGGGCGGCTACCGCGCGAGCGACAAGAAATTCCTCGGCATGCTCGGCATGCACGGCACGTACGAAGCCAACATGGCGATGCAGCACTGCGACGTGCTGATCGCGATCGGCGCGCGCTTCGACGACCGCGTGATCGGCGACCCGGCGCACTTCGCGTCGCGTCCGCGCAAGATCATCCATATCGACATCGATCCTTCCTCCATCTCCAAGCGCGTCAAGGTCGACATTCCGATCGTCGGCGACGTGAAGGAAGTGCTGAAGGAGCTGATCGAGCAGCTGCAAACGGCCGAGCATGGCCCGGACACCGCGGCGCTCGCCGACTGGTGGAAGGACATCGAAGCCTGGCGTGCGAAAGACTGCCTGAAGTTCGACCGCAAGAGCGACATCATCAAGCCGCAGTACGTGGTGGAAAAGGCGTGGGAGTTGACCGACGGCAATGCCTTCGTGTGTTCCGACGTCGGCCAGCACCAGATGTGGGCGGCGCAGTTCTATCGCTTCAACAAGCCGCGCCGCTGGATCAATTCCGGTGGCCTCGGCACGATGGGCTTCGGCCTGCCGGCGGCGATGGGCGTGAAGATGGCGCACCCGGACGACGACGTGCTCTGCATCACTGGTGAAGGCTCGATCCAGATGTGCATCCAGGAGCTCTCCACCTGCAAGCAGTACGAGACGCCGGTGAAGATCATCTCACTGAACAACCGCTATCTGGGCATGGTGCGCCAGTGGCAGCAGATCGAATACAGCAAGCGCTATTCGCATTCGTACATGGATGCGCTGCCGGATTTCGTGAAGCTCGCCGAGGCGTACGGCCATGTCGGCATGCGTATCGAACGCACCGCGGATGTCGAGCCGGCGCTGAAAGAAGCGCTGCGCCTGAAAGATCGCACGGTGTTTCTCGACTTCCAGACCGATCCGACCGAAAACGTCTGGCCGATGGTTCAGGCCGGCAAGGGCATCACCGAGATGCTCATGGGTTCGGAAGATCTATAACGACCGTTTCTGACGCCGGCTTCGTCACGCACGCCTTCACAAAGGGCCACAGCGGACGAAGCGGCGCGAACCGGCCCGCCTTTATAGACATATCGCGATACATCGACATCTGGAAGAAGCGAAACATGAGACACATCATTTCCGTCCTGCTGGAAAACGAACCGGGCGCGTTGTCACGCGTGGTTGGTCTCTTCTCGGCACGCGGCTACAACATTGAAACCTTGACGGTGGCTCCGACCGAAGACCGTTCGCTGTCGCGCATGACCATCGTCTCCATTGGCTCGGACGACGTGATCGAACAGATCACGAAGCATCTGAACCGCCTGATCGAGGTGGTGAAAGTGGTCGACCTTACCGAGGGCGCCCACATCGAGCGCGAGCTGATGTTGATCAAGGTGAGGGCGGTCGGCAAGGAACGTGAGGAGATGAAGCGGATGTCGGATATTTTCCGCGGCCGCATTATCGACGTCACCGAAAAGACCTACACGATCGAACTGACGGGCGCGAGCGACAAGCTCGATGCCTTCATCGAAGGGATCGACGCCACCGCGATTCTCGAAACCGTCCGTACGGGCAGTTCGGGCATCGGCCGCGGCGAGCGCATTTTGAAGGTCTGACGCGCGCGCGGTTTAATACCGTCTCGATCGAAGCCGGGCAGTGTCTTCAAGAAACCCGGCCAAGCAACACAACATTCGCAGTATTTGAATTTCACTGAATCATCGAATTTAGCCAAGGAACCGACATGAAAGTTTTCTACGACAAGGACGCCGACCTCTCCCTCATCAAGGGCAAGCAAGTCACCATCATCGGCTATGGCTCGCAAGGCCATGCGCACGCACTGAACCTGAGCGAAAGCGGCGTGAAGGTGACGGTCGGTCTGCGCAAGGGCGGCGCATCGTGGAGCAAGGCTGAGAACGCCGGCCTGCAAGTCAAGGAAGTGGCGGAAGCCGTCAAGGGCGCGGACGTCGTGATGATGCTGCTGCCGGACGAGCAGATCGCCGACGTGTACGCGAAGGAAGTCCACGCCAACATTAAGCAAGGCGCTGCGCTCGCATTCGCACACGGCTTCAACGTTCACTACGGCCAAGTGATCCCGCGTGCCGATCTGGACGTCATCATGATCGCGCCGAAGGCACCGGGCCACACGGTTCGCGGCACCTACTCGCAAGGTGGCGGCGTGCCGCACCTGATCGCTGTCGCGCAAGACAAGTCGGGCGCAGCACGTGACATCGCTTTGTCGTACGCAGCAGCGAACGGCGGCGGCCGTGCCGGCATCATCGAAACGAACTTCCGCGAAGAAACCGAAACCGACCTGTTCGGCGAACAAGCCGTCCTGTGCGGCGGTACGGTCGACCTGATCAAGGCCGGCTTCGAAACGCTCGTGGAAGCGGGCTACGCGCCGGAAATGGCGTACTTCGAGTGCCTGCATGAACTGAAGCTGATCGTCGACCTGATCTACGAAGGCGGCATTGCGAACATGAACTACTCGATCTCGAACAACGCCGAATACGGCGAGTACGTGACGGGTCCGCGCATCGTGACGGCTGAAACGAAGAAGGCGATGAAGCAGGTGCTGACGGACATCCAGACCGGCGAGTACGCAAAGAGCTTCATCATCGAAAACAAGGCCGGCGCACCGACGCTGCAATCGCGCCGCCGTCTGACGGCCGAGCACCAGATCGAACAGGTCGGTTCGAAGCTGCGCGCGATGATGCCGTGGATCGCGAAGAACAAGCTGGTCGATCAATCGAAGAACTAAGCCAGTCTCTGCTTTTGTCCAGCGCGGCGCACTGCCGCGCAAGCGGACAGGTCAAAAAGCCGTCCAAGGGTGCTGAACCCTGGGCGGCTTTTGCTATCCTACGGTTTTACAAAAATACAGAAGCCATCCATGAATTACCCTCATCCGATCATCGCGCGAGAAGGCTGGCCGTTCATCGCCATCGCGGCCGTCGTAGCATTGCTGGTTCATGCCTTCGCGGGGTTCGGCTTTGCATGGCTGTTCTGGCTGATCCTGATCTTCGTGGTGCAGTTCTTCCGCGATCCGGCACGCCCGATTCCGACTCAGGCGAATGCCGTGCTGTGCCCGGCCGACGGCCGCATCGTCGCAGTCGAAACAGCGCATGATCCGTATGCCAACCGTGAGGCGCTGAAGATCAGCGTGTTCATGAACGTTTTCAACGTCCACTCGCAACGCTCGCCGGTGGACGGTGCGATCTCCAAGGTCGAATATTTCCCGGGCGCGTATCTGAACGCGGCGGTGGACAAGGCTTCGCTCGAAAACGAGCGCAACGCGGTGGTGATCGAAATGGCCGGCGGTCAGACGGTGACCTCGGTGCAGATCGCCGGTCTGATTGCGCGTCGTATTCTTTGCTACGTTCGGGCGGGTGAGCCGCTCACGCGTGGTCAACGTTATGGATTCATCCGGTTTGGCTCGCGCGTCGACGTGTATCTGCCGGTGGGCAGCCGTCCGCGGGTGTCGATCGGCGAGAAGGTTTCCGCGTCGTCCACGATCCTCGCTGAACTATAAAGCGGCACAAAGGAGGTTTTCCGATGGCCGCATTCAAACCGCGTCGACCCCGCAGCAATGGACCGCTGCCGCGTCCGTTTCGCCGCAACAAGCCGATCGTGGCGGAGCCTTCCGCAGTCGACAGCCGGCGCGCGCAGCGTCAGCAGTTCCTGAGAAAGCGTGGCATTTATCTGCTGCCGAACGCGTTCACCACCGCGGCGCTCTTCTGCGGCTTCTTCGCCGTGGTGCAGGCAATGAACGTGCGCTTCGAAGTCGCGGCCATCGCGATCTTTGTCGCCATGGTGCTCGACGGCATGGACGGCCGCGTCGCCCGCATGACGCATACGCAGAGCGCCTTCGGCGAACAGTTCGACAGCCTGTCGGACATGGTGTCGTTCGGCGTGGCGCCGGCACTCGTGATGTACGAGTGGGTCCTGAAGGATCTGGGCCGCTGGGGCTGGCTTGCGGCGTTCGTCTACTGTTCGGGGGCGGCGTTGCGTCTTGCGCGCTTCAATACGAACATCGGCGTGGTCGACAAGCGCTTCTTCCAGGGCATGCCGAGTCCGGCCGCGGCGGCGCTGATTGCCGGTTTCGTGTGGCTCGCCACCGATAACCGCGTGCCCCTCAAGCTGGTGTGGCTGCCGTGGGTTGCTTTTGTGCTGACCATCTACGCCGGTGTGACGATGGTGTCGAACGCGCCCTTCTATAGCGGCAAGGCGCTCGACGTGCGGCATCGCGTGCCGTTCGGCGTGATTCTGCTGGTGGTGGTCGCGTTCGTGCTGGTGTCGTCCGATCCGCCGCTGATGCTGTTCGGCCTGTTCGTGCTGTATGGTCTGTCGGGCTATGCGTTCTGGGGCTATCAGGCGATGCGCGGCAGGGCGAATCCGGCGCGCTCGGTGCAACGCGACAGGTAGGCGCGGCGAGTCGGTGTGACAAGTAAGCGTGGCAACTGAGTCTGGCAAGTTGGCGCGGCATCACATTCGTGTGCCGGGATGGAAAAACGGCGGCCTTCGGGCCGCCGTTTTTCCTGGTGCGAGCGACGCCCGAGGCCGCCCGGAGGCAGGTGTGACGCCAATTGCACGACGGGGGGAATGCCGCTATAGTCGTTGGATGACTGCGTTCACGCTCTCCGGCAAGTATCAACAAGCGTTTCAACGTGCGCCGCTAGGCGCGCCAGCGCTAGTGCGTCTACCGCGCTGATCGTTTTCGCCCTCCGTCTGCCTCGTCTGTGGTTGAGCGTCGCCAGCGGTGGCGCAAACACCCGAATTCCAATATCCGATCCCCACAATTGACCGACTCCTCAGGAGACCCGACATGGCCGACAAACTGATCATATTCGACACGACTTTGCGTGACGGCGAACAATCGCCCGGTGCGTCGATGACGAAAGAAGAAAAAATCCGCATCGCGAAGCAGCTGGAGCGGATGAAGGTGGACGTGATCGAAGCAGGCTTCGCGGCCAGCTCGAACGGTGACTTCGATTCGATCCACACCATTGCGGGACTGATCAAGGACAGCACGATCTGTTCGCTCGCCCGCGCCAACGACAAAGACATCCAGCGCGCCGCTGACGCGCTCAAGCCCGCTGATCGTTCCCGCATCCACACGTTCATCGCAACGTCGCCGCTGCACATGGAAAAGAAGCTGCGCATGACGCCGGATCAGGTATTCGAGCAGGCGAAGCTGGCCGTGCGCTTCGCGCGCAAGTTCACTGACGACGTCGAGTTTTCGCCGGAAGACGGCAGCCGCTCGGATATGGATTTCCTGTGCCGCGTGCTGGAAGCCGTGATCGCGGAAGGCGCGACCACCATCAATATCGCGGACACGGTCGGCTATGGCGTGCCGGAGCTGTACGGCCAGCTCGTGAAGACGTTGCGCGAGCGCATTCCGAACTCGCATAAGGCGGTGTTCTCCGTGCATTGCCATAACGACCTCGGCATGGCAGTGGCGAACTCGCTGGCCGGCGTGAAGATCGGCGGCGCGCGTCAGGTCGAGTGCACGATCAACGGTCTCGGCGAGCGCGCGGGCAATACGTCGCTCGAAGAAATCGTGATGGCCGTGAAGACTCGCAAGGATTACTTCGGCCTCGATATCGGTCTCGATACGACGCAGATCGTGCCAGCATCGAAACTGGTGTCGCAGATCACCGGTTTTGTCGTGCAGCCGAACAAGGCAGTGGTCGGTGCGAACGCGTTTGCGCACGCGTCGGGCATCCATCAGGACGGCGTGCTGAAAGCGCGCGACACCTATGAAATCATGCGTGCCGAAGATGTGGGCTGGAGCGCGAACAAGATCGTGCTCGGCAAGCTGTCGGGTCGCAACGCATTCAAGCAGCGTCTGCAGGAACTGGGCATCGCGCTCGATAGCGAAGCCGAGCTGAACACGGCATTCGCGCGCTTCAAGGAACTGGCCGACCGCAAGGCTGAAATCTTCGACGAAGACATCATCGCGATCGTGACCGAGGAATCGGCCGAGGCGCAGGAAAAGGAGCACTACAAGTTCCTGTCGCTGTCGCAGCATTCGGAAACCGGCGAGCAGCCGCACGCGAAGGTCGTGTTCTCCGTGGAAGGCAAGGAAGTGACCGGCGAAGCGCGCGGCAACGGTCCGGTCGATGCCACGCTCAATGCGATCGAAACGGAAGTCGGCAGCGGCTCGGAATTGCTGCTGTATTCGGTCAACGCGATTACCACCGGTACGCAGGCGCAGGGCGAAGTGACCGTGCGGCTGTCGAAGAGTGGGCGCATCGTCAACGGCGTGGGCACCGATCCGGACATCGTCGCGGCTTCCGCGAAGGCCTATATCTCGGCGCTCAACAAGCTCTATTCGAACGTGGACAAGTTGAATCCGCAACGTTCGGAATGAGGAGGATGCAGGGCGCTGATTGCGTTCCTGCTAACCCGTGATAATCGAAGCCCTGTGCGTTGAAAAGCACGGGGCTTCGTTTTTTTGCGTCGCGTGCTCGATGCAGCGCGTGCGTGTGCTGCCGCTACTCCGCAGCGGTGCGCCGCATCGACCAACCGCGCGCCGCGCGTGCCTGCGCCTGGACCTGATGTCGCACTTCGACGGCGATCTCACGGCGCGGCGCATCGGCGACAAACGCGTCGAGCAGCTCACGCACTTCGTGATCGACGAAATCGGCGCGCGTCGCGTCGACGATCAAAGTCGCGCCATCGGGAATCTGCTGCAGATAGTGCTTCAGCGGCACCTTGCCGAGAAACGACACATCTTTGCGAAACGACAGCAGATAGTGATCGCCGTGCTGCGCGAGCACGATCGGGCTGCGCAGGTTCGCATACAGCGCAAGCAGCACGCTGCACAGAATGCCGAGCAGGATGCCGATCAGCAGATCGGTGGCGAGCACGCCGACCAGCGTGACGATGAACGGTGCAAACGGCGCGAAGCCTTGCCTCGCGACAGCGACGAACAACGACGGCTTGGCCAGCTTGAGACCGGTGAAGATCAGGATCGCCGCAAGGCAGGCCAGCGGAATCAGGTTGATGACGCTGGTGAGCGCAAACACGCTCACCAGCAGCAAAACACCGTGGATGATCGCTGACAGCCGGCTCTGCGCGCCCGCATGCACATTGGCGGAACTGCGCACGATCACCGAGGTGATCGGCAGGCCGCCGATCGCGCCGGCAATCAGATTGCCGATGCCTTGCGCCTTCAACTCGCGATCCGGCGGCGCCGGACGGCGTTGCGGATCAATCTGTTCGACCGCTTCGAGACTGAGCAGCGTCTCCAGACTCGCGACGATCGCGAGCGTAACGGCCACGCGCCAGACGTCGGGATTCACGAGCTGCGCGAAGTGCGGCCCGAAGTCGGCCCATTCCATCGCAACGCTCAACGCGGCGAACGATTCGAGCGGCGGCAGCGCGACGCGATGCTCGGCGGCTGGCGCGATAGACGGCGCCAGCAAGCCGAGCAGCAGGGTCGCGCCGATGCCGAACAAAACCACCGCGAGCGGTGCCGGTACGAGGCGCACCAGCGCGAAGCGGCGCAACGCGCGCGTTTCCCAGCCGGCCAGAATCGCCAGCGACAGCAGCGTGATTGCGCATGCGGCGAGCGAGATCGAGCCGATCGGCGTCGTTACCGTGCCGGCCACGTGGACGGCGGCTTGCGACGCCGATGATGCTGCCGACGCGTGCGGGCCGAACAGCCCGAGCGCAAGCGGGAATTGCTTGACGATCAGCAGCACGCCGATCGCCGCCAGCATGCCTTTGATGACCGGCGACGGCACATAGGCGGCGAACCGGCCGGCCTTCAGCATGCCGAAGCCGAACTGGATCACGCCCGACAGCAAGACGGCCAGCAGGAAAGCGGCAAAGCTGCCGAGTTGCGCGATCCCGTCGACGACGATCACGACGAGGCCCGCCGCCGGGCCGCTCACGCTCAGCCGCGAACCGCTCAGCACGGCCACCACCAGGCCGCCGACGATGCCCGATACCAGCCCGGCGAACGGCTCGACGCCCGATGCATTGGCGATGCCCAGACATAGCGGCAGCGCCACGAGAAAAACGACTGTGCCCGCAAACAGATCGCGCTGAAACGTGGAGAAAAAAGCTCGAAGATTCATGGTGTCGGTGCAGGTGAGTGAGTGTGTCTTGTGTGCGAGCAAAGCCGGCAACGCGAAATCGAAGTGCGTGGGTGCCGGCGCGGTGCGCTACGCGGCGCTGCGGGCGATCGCCGTGCAAGCCGTCGCGTCGTCGGCTTCATAGCCGGACGTGAGTACCTTGATGCGCCCATCCTCGAGAGCGAAGATCCAGCCGTGAACGAGCGGCAGTGACTCGGCTTCCTGCACGATCGGACTCGCGCGTAACTGGCGAACCTGTTCGAGCACGTTCAGTTCGGCGAGGCGATCGATGCGGGCACGCTCGCCAACGTGCCCTTCGAGTTCGCCGCGATGGGTTTGCGCCAACGCGCATAAAGGCGCGATCCGCCGGTTGACGTGCGGCAGCCGCGGTTCCGGCGGCAACAGCGCGGCGCGCACGCCGCCACAGCCATAGTGTCCGCAGACGATTACGTGACCGACCTTCAAAACCCGCACCGCGTATTCGAGGACGCTTGCGGAGTTGTCGTCATCGGGATGAAAGAGGTTGGCGATATTGCGGTGAACAAACAGGTCGCCGGGCTCGCAATGTGTGATGGTTTCGGCGGGCACGCGGCTGTCCGAGCAGCCGATCCACAGCACGTGTGGATTCTGGCCCCGCACCAGATCGCGGAAGAAATCGGGGTTGCGCGCAGCGGTTTCGTGGGCCCATGCAACGTTGGCGACCAGCAGGCGTTTGGGACGGTTCATCGATAGCGGCTCCGGAAGTGAGGCAAATCGGCTGTGACCTGGCGCCCGCGTGCCGGCGGCGCGGCAGACGCGCGGTCAAATGTCGAATGTATTCTTACTAAAGCCTTTCTATCAAAAAATTAAACCGCTGTGTGTGAAATAAAATTCGCTGTCATGCGGAATAAATAAAAAAAAGCCGCCTGAAACGGCGGCTTGGTAGATCCATGCATCCTGATTAGGAAGGAATGCTCAGAACAGGTTGCGGCGATCCGGATCGTGCAGCGGATCGGGGGTTTTCTGCGTGAGCCGCACGATGCCCTGAGCGTCGAAATAAAAGTTGTACATCATGTACCAGACGTTGTCTTCCTGATAACGGTAGGTCCAGACCTCGCGCTTCATGAGCGGGAAGTACGAGGTTTCGACGGGACGGCCGAAATTGACGAGTACGTCGCTCTTGGTCCACTTGCCGATTTCCGCGCGGTAGAACTCGTTGGGCTGGAGCACCTGGCGTACGTTGACGATCTTGCCGGCGGCGTCGATGTCGGCGGCGGTGGTGGTTTCGCCCATCGGTTGCGTTGGCCACATGAGGCGCTTGCCGCCGTTCGGCAGATCGTAGATTTCGCGTGGCGGGCCGAGTCGCGCGACGATGGTCGACTCGTCCGCACCTTGCTGATATTGCTGCCACGGCTGCACGCAACCGGCTAGCGTCAACGCGCTCAGGCAGGCGAGCGCGGCACGGCGCAGGCGAGTGGCGGCGGGCACGCCGGTTGAGTCCGCCTTGGAATGGTGGCGGTTGAACATGAATTCCTCCGATGGCTTTTGCATAGCGGTTTTTATCATCGAGCCGCATTATTTTGACACGTGCTGCGGCAAAAGATTTGTGCTTGATGCGAGGCTTCGCCGCAGGCATGGAACGAGCTGGCCGGCTTGCTTATTCCGTCGCGAACGCCCTATGATCCGCGCTTCGAACGATTCAGTCGGGGCAAGGACGATGGCGAAGTGGCAACGGGCGGCGGCTGGGGCGCTGGTGGTGGTTTCAATGGCTGCGGCAGTCCATGCAGCGGGCGCGACGACGGCTGGGGTGGCGAGCGGGGCGGCAAACGGGGTCGCTAACGGAGCAGCGAACAAAGCAGCAAACGGAGCAGCAAACGGAGCAGCAAACGGAGCGGCAAACGGAGCAGCAGGCGCGGCGATCAGCAAGCCGGCTGGTGCGCCGATCCAGCTCGCGCTGATTGAAGGCATGTCCGGCCCGTTCGCCAATGCAGGCGCGGCAGTGGAGCGCAATCTGCGGTTCGGCGTGGAGCAGGTGAATGCGCATGGCGGCGTCAAACTTGCCGATGGTTCACATCCGCTCGAACTGGTCGTGCTGGACAGCAAGGGCAGCACCGAAGAAGCGCTGGTGCAACTGCGCGCGGCGGCCGACCGGCACATCGGCTACATCCTGCAAGGCAACAGTTCGGCGGTCGCGGCCGCGCTGATCGGCGCGATCGACAAGCAGAACAGCCGCGAGCCGGAGAACCGCGAGTTGTTCCTCAACTATTCCGCCGGCGATCCCGCACTGACCAACGCTAATTGCAGCTTCTGGCATTTCCGCTTCGACGCGCACGCGGGCATGCGCATGGAGGCGCTCGCCGACGTGATCCAACGCGACAAAGCGGTCAAGAAGGTCTATCTGCTGAACCAGGACTACAGCTTTGGCCACGATGTCAGCGGCCTCGCGCGCTCGGCGCTGGCTGCGAAGCGTCCCGATATTGCCGTTGTCGGCGACGAATTTCACCCGATCGGCCGCGTCAAGGATTTCGCGCCGTACATCGCGAAAATCCGCGCGAGCGGGGCGGATGCGGTCATCACCGGCAACTGGGGCAACGACCTGACGCTGCTCGTCAAGGCGGCGCGCGAGCAGGGCCTCGATACGAAGTTCTACACGTTCTACGGCAATAGTCTCGGTGCGTCAGCGGCGTTGGGCGACGCCGGCGTCAAGCACGTGATCGCGGTGGCCGAATGGCACCCGAACGCAGGCGGCGCGGCTTCCGACGCCTGGTACGCAGCGTTTCGCGCCCGTTTCCCCGCCGCGCAAGACGATTACCCGGTGCTGCGCATGTCGCTGATGATCGAAACGCTCGCCGAGGCGATGGGCCGCGTCGGCAGCGCCAACCCGGCAGTCGTTGCTAAGGCGTTGGAGGGGATCAGGTTCGACAACGGCTTCCATGCCTCGTGGATGCGCGCCGACGACCATCAGCTGATCCAGCCCCTTTACGTGATGGAGATGGACAGGGCAGGTTCGCCGGGCGTGCATTTCGATAACGAAGGCTCTGGGTACGGCTTTCGGACGGTGCTGGCGTTGTCGCCCGAGCGTACCGTGCCGCCGACCGTCTGCCGGATGAAGCGGCCATGAATCGACCGTGAATCTGCCATGAAGCGGCCATGAATCGACCATAAGCCGGCCAAAGCGCCCCTGATCCGGTCCGGCAGAGCAGGGTTCGCGGCCGGTTTGGGCTGTGCTACAATACGCGTCCCGTTGTAATACGGGTAACCCACGGCACGGCCTTTCTTCCGTGACCGCCTGTCTAGTTCTCAAGGAAATCGACATGTCCGCAGTTGAAACAAGCAAGAAGTCCGAAGTCGTTGCGCAATTCGCACGCGCCGCTAACGACACCGGCTCCCCCGAAGTTCAGGTCGCGCTGCTCACGACCCGCATCAACGAACTGACCACGCACTTCAAGGAACACACGAAAGATCACCACAGCCGCCGCGGTCTGCTGCGCATGGTGAGCCGTCGTCGTAAGCTGCTCGACTACCTGAAGGGCAAGGACGCGGATCGTTACCGCGCACTGATCGAGAAGCTGGGTCTGCGTAAGTAATCGGCCAGTCGTTCAGCAAGATGCCTGTGTCAGTTCCGCTGATACAGGCATTTTGTTTTTGAACGGTGCGCTTCATGTGATGCGCACCGTCTGTTGTCCGCGCTAACGTGCCTGCGCATGTGGCGCGGAGCGGAAAAAGCAGTAAATAAGCAGTAAAAAAGAGAAACACGGCCGGGCTGCAGGGCAGGGCTTTGTGTCATTCCAGCGGTTCGCGCGCGTAGAGCGTGGTTCTCTGGAATGGCATAACACTACTCTTCCCATGTGGCGCCGGTTCTGGCGTTGCCGCGCCGCTTCTGGTTCGCGCGGCATTACGATGAGGAAAAGCAATGACTATGTTCAATAAAGTCGTCAAAGAGTTTCAGTGGGGACAGCATAAGGTTCGCCTCGAAACGGGCGAAATCGCCCGCCAGGCGAGCGGCGCAGTGATCGTCGACGTCGAAGACACCGTTGTGCTGGCTACAGTGGTCGGCGCCAAGACGGCCAAGCCGGGCCAGGACTTCTTCCCGCTGACCGTCGACTACCTCGAAAAGACCTATGCCGCCGGCAAGATCCCGGGTGGCTTCTTCCGCCGCGAAGGCCGTCCGTCGGAAGGCGAAACGCTGATTTCGCGCCTGATCGACCGCCCGCTGCGCCCGCTGTTCCCGGAAGGCTTCTACAACGAAGTCCAGGTCGTGATCCACGTCCTGTCGCTGAACCCTGAAATCCCCGCTGACATCCCCGCGCTGATCGGCGCGTCGGCGGCGCTCGCCGTGTCCGGTCTGCCGTTCAACGGCCCGGTCGGCGCAGCGCGCGTGGCCTACATCAACAACGAATACGTGCTGAACCCGACGCGTCCGCAAATGAAGGACTCGGCGCTCGACCTGGTCGTCGCGGGTACGGAACGCGCGGTGCTGATGGTGGAATCGGAAGCGCAGCAACTGAGCGAAGAAGTGATGCTCGGCGCCGTGGTGTTCGGCCACGAGCAAATGCAGATCGCGATCGACGCGATTCATGATCTGGTCCGCGAAGGCGGCAAGCCGGAATGGGATTGGCAGCCGGCGGCGAAGAACGAGCCGCTGATCGCACGCGTGGCGGAACTGGCGCAAGCCGATTTGCTCGCCGCTTACCAGATTCGCGACAAGCAGGCGCGTTCGGCCAAGCTGAAGGAAGTCTACGGCGCCGTGTCCGCGAAGCTGGAAGAAGAAGCCGCGGCAGGTGGTGCGGTGGCGGCCGACAAGGCGACCGTCGGCAACGTGCTGTTCGACATCGAAGCGAAGATCGTCCGCACGCAGATCCTGAACGGCGAGCCGCGTATCGACGGCCGCGACACGCGCACTGTGCGCCCGATCGAAATCCGTACCGGCGTGCTGCCGCGTACGCACGGCTCGGCGCTGTTCACGCGCGGCGAAACGCAGGCGCTGGTTGTCGCGACGCTGGGCACCAAGGGCGACGAGCAGAACATCGACGCGCTCGAAGGCGAATACCGCGAGCGCTTCATGCTCCACTACAACATGCCTCCGTTCGCGACCGGCGAAACGGGCCGCGTCGGTTCGCCGAAGCGCCGTGAAATCGGCCACGGCCGTCTGGCCAAGCGCGCACTGGCCGCGTGCCTGCCGAGCGCCGACGAATTCGGCTACTCGATCCGAGTCGTGTCGGAAATCACCGAATCGAACGGTTCGTCGTCGATGGCTTCGGTGTGCGGCGGCTGCCTCGCACTGATGGACGCCGGCGTGCCGATGAAGGCGCACGTCGCTGGCATCGCGATGGGCCTGATCCTCGAAGGCAACAAGTTTGCCGTGCTGACCGACATTCTCGGCGACGAAGACCATCTCGGCGATATGGACTTCAAGGTGGCGGGTACCGAGCAAGGCGTGACCGCGCTGCAAATGGACATCAAGATCCAGGGCATCACCAAGGAAATCATGCAGGTCGCCCTCGCGCAAGCGAAGGAAGGCCGTATGCACATCCTCGGCAAGATGACCTCGGCGGTGTCCGGCGCGAACACGCAACTGTCGGAGTTCGCACCGCGCATGATCACCATCAAGATCAACCCGGAAAAGATCCGCGACGTGATCGGCAAGGGTGGTTCGGTGATTCGCGCGCTGACTGAAGAAACCGGTACGACGATCGACATTTCGGACGACGGCGTCGTCACCATTGCGAGCACGAGCAGCGAAGGGATGGCCGAAGCGAAGAAGCGTATCGAGAACATCACGCTGGAAGTCGAAGTGGGCCAGGTGTACGAAGGTACCGTGCTCAAGCTGCTCGATTTCGGCGCGATCGTGAACATCCTGCCGGGCAAGGACGGTCTGCTGCACATCTCCGAAATCGCCAACGAGCGTATCAAGGACATCAACGACTACCTGAAGGATGGCCAGCAAGTGAAGGTCAAGGTCATCCAGACTGACGAAAAGGGTCGCGTGCGTTTGTCGGCCAAGGCGTTGCTGAACGACGCCGCGTCGGGCGCGCCGCAAGGCGAGCCGACGCCGCAGTAATGCGGTAGAAGGCAACGGCCGGCAGCGTGAATGCGCGCCGGCCGTTTTTCATGCAGGGTGCAGGATGGTTTGCACTGCGACCAGATGAAGACGAGTGAAAGCGGGTACTCTGTTTGCATGGAGCGCTTCGTGGCCGTTCGGACGATTCGTGTTCCCCAATCCCCCAAGGGGACTTCCTTCGGGGCGAGGGATTTCGTCCTGGGCGCTGGTACGCAACGCAATCCAATCTTGGAGTTGACGCAGATGAGAGCGATCGAAATCACTGAATTCGGCGCGCCGGAAGTCCTGAAACTGGCGGAGCGGCCGATGCCGCAGCCGAAAGCGGGCGAGGTGCTGATCAAGGTGGCGGCTTCGGGCATCAACCGTCCGGACGTGTTCCAGCGCAAGGGTGGCTATGCGCCGCCGCCGGGCGCGTCGGATTTGCCGGGGCTCGAAGTGGCGGGCGAGATTGTCGGCGGCACGATCGACGAAAAGAACAACCCATTCGGTCTGAAGAGCGGCGATCGCGTGTGCGCGCTGCTGGCGGGCGGCGGCTACGCGGAATATGTGGCGGCGCCGCTGCTGCAGTGCTTGCCCGTGCCGGCGGGTCTGTCGGATGTGGAGGCGGCTTCGCTGCCGGAGACGTTTTTCACGGTGTGGAGCAACGTCTTCGACCGCGCACAACTTGGCGCTGGCGAAGGTGGGCCGAATGAGACCCTGCTGGTGCAGGGCGGTTCGAGCGGCATCGGTGTCACGGCGATCCAGATTGCGCACGCACTCGGTTTTCGCGTGTTCGCCACTGCCGGTTCGGACGAAAAGTGTCGCGCATGCGAAGCGCTCGGCGCGGAGCGCGCGATCAACTACAAGACTGAAGATTTCGTCGAAGTCATCAAGTCGCTGACGAACGATCGCGGCGTCGACGTGATTCTCGACATGGTGGCCGGCAACTACGTGCCGCGTGAGCTGTCGGCGCTGGCCGACGGCGGGCGCATCGTGGTGATCGCGTTGCTCGGCGGCGCGAAGGCGGAAGTGAATCTGAACGAAGTGCTGCGCCGTCGTCTGACGGTGACCGGCTCGACGCTGCGTCCGCGGCCGAGCGAATTCAAGGCGAAGATTGCCGCGCAACTGAAAGAGCGCGTGTGGCCGCTTCTCGAGGAAGGCCGCATCAAGCCGGTGGTGTACCGCGTGTTTCCGGCGGCGCAGGCTGCCGACGCGCATGCACTGATGGAAAGCAGTCTGCACGTCGGCAAGATCGTATTGACTTGGGGTCAGGACGCTTGACGAGGCCGGTTTGACCCGATCCACCCCACGCAGTAAAATTGCGCGTTTTGCGCACGCCGCGTAAATCCGAAAGGCGGACTGTCAGCGCAATCAAGGCGCGAGGCATGGCGCCAAGCGAAGTCCGCCGCCACGACAAGACGAGACGATGTCGAAACAACGAGCCAAACTGGTAGTCGGTAACTGGAAGATGCACGGGCGCCTCGCCGATAACGCCGCGCTGTTGCAGGCGGTAGTGCAGGGCGCCGACGAATTGCCGGCCGACGTGCGTGTCGGCGTCTGTGTGCCGTGTCCGTATCTTGCGCAGACGCAAGCGTTGCTGGAAGGCAGCCGGGTCGTGTGGGGCGTGCAGGACGTGTCCGCCTTCACGCACGGTGCTTATACCGGCGAAGTGGCGGCGCAGATGGTCGTGGATTTCGGCGCGGCGCTGGCTATCGTCGGACATTCGGAGCGCCGCGCCTACCATCGCGAAAGCGCGGAACTGGTGGCGGTGAAGGCACAGCGTGCACTGGAAGCGGGCTTGACGCCGATCGTTTGCGTCGGCGAAACGCTCGAAGAACGCGAGGCCGGTTCGACCGAGCAGGTAGTCGGCGCGCAACTGGATGAAGTGCTGGCGAAATTGTCGGCGCAAGAGGCGGCGCGTATCGTTGTTGCGTATGAGCCAGTGTGGGCCATCGGCACCGGCAAGAGTGCGACGTCGGAGCAGGCGCAGGCCGTTCACGCATTTCTGCGTTCGCGTCTTGCGGCAAAGGGCGCGGCTGTTGCGGACGTGCCGGTGTTGTATGGCGGCAGCGTGAAGCCGGAGAACGCGGAAGAATTGTTCTGTCAGCCGGATATCGACGGTGGCCTGATCGGCGGCGCGTCGTTGAAAGACCAGGATTTCCTGGCGATCTGCAAAGCGGCGGGCGCGGCAAGCGTCGCCGGTTAAGCAGGGCGCCTCGGCGAGGATGACCCAATCCCGCGCGGCACACCTCGTGTGGCGCGGTTAAATAAAGACTCAGGTGAGTGTAATGCTGTATTTGAAAACATTGATTATCGTCGTTCAGTTGTTGTCGGCGCTCGGGGTCATCGGCCTCGTCTTGCTGCAGCACGGCAAGGGCGCCGATATGGGCGCTGCTTTTGGTAGCGGCGCGTCGGGCAGCTTGTTCGGTGCGACGGGTTCGGCGAACTTTCTGTCGCGTACAACAGCGGTTCTGGCGGCGGTGTTTTTCGTCACCACGTTGACACTGACGTATCTCGGTGCGTATCGTGCGAAACCCTCTGCAGGCTTGCTGGGCGCGGCGGTGACTGCTCCGGTTGCGGCTTCCGCTGCATCCGCGCCGGCAGGTGCTTCGGCTGCATTGCCGGCGTCGGCTGCATCCGTCCCGGGCCAGGACGTGCCGAAATAAATTTTTCGTTCAAAGTGCCTTTTGTGCGTTGAACAAACTGTTTAGACAAGTTACAATTCAAGTCTTGAAGCGATTCGCGGGTTTTATAAGTTGTTTTCCCGGATTGCATACAGTGCCGACGTGGTGAAATTGGTAGACACGCTATCTTGAGGGGGTAGTGGCGAAAGCTGTGCGAGTTCGAGTCTCGCCGTCGGCACCAATGTTATCGAATGCCAGCCGCTTGCTTCGCTCCGGCTGGCATTTTCACTTCTGGCTCGCTGCTTGCGTTGGGCTTGCCAAGTTGAGCATCCCGAAGTGATTTCGCGTCAGAAGTGCTATGCTCCTGACGGCACTCAGAACCAACCGATTGAGGATAGTCTTGAACCTCGCAGCCTATTTCCCCGTCTTGTTGTTCCTCATTGTGGGCACCGGTTTAGGCGTAGCACTGGTCAGTATCGGCAAGATCCTCGGTCCCAACAAGCCCGATACCGAGAAAAACGCACCGTACGAGTGCGGCTTCGAAGCATTCGAAGATGCGCGCATGAAGTTCGATGTGCGCTACTACCTCGTCGCCATTCTCTTCATCATTTTCGATCTTGAAACCGCGTTCCTGTTCCCGTGGGGGGTAGCCCTGCGCGACATCGGTTGGACGGGTTTCATGGCGATGATGATTTTCCTGCTCGAATTCCTGCTGGGCTTCGCCTATATCTGGAAGAAGGGCGGCCTCGACTGGGAATGATGGATTAATCGCCGGTTTGCGTGGGTGGCCTGGCTTGCCACCCCGTCTGGAGTGGAAAGCAAATGAGTATCGAAGGGGTCTTGAAGGAAGGGTTTGTCACCACCACGGCTGACAAGCTGATCAACTGGACGCGCACTGGCTCCTTGTGGCCGATGACGTTCGGTCTTGCGTGTTGTGCGGTCGAGATGATGCATGCGGGTGCTGCCCGTTATGACCTCGACCGTTTTGGTGTGGTGTTTCGTCCCAGTCCGCGTCAGTCGGACGTGATGATCGTCGCCGGCACGCTGTGCAACAAGATGGCGCCTGCTCTGCGCAAGGTCTACGACCAGATGGCGGAACCGCGCTGGGTGATCTCGATGGGCTCGTGCGCGAACGGCGGCGGCTACTACCACTATTCCTATTCGGTAGTGCGCGGCTGCGACCGGATCGTGCCGGTCGACGTCTACGTACCGGGTTGCCCGCCTACGGCGGAAGCGCTGGTGTACGGCGTGATCCAGTTGCAGGCCAAGATCCGCCGCACCAACACCATCGCCCGTCAATAAGGCCAACGCCTCCCCCACAATATGGCAAGCAAACTCGAGACCCTGAAAGCGAACCTCGAGGCGGCCTTTGGCGGCCTCCTGCTGAGCACTACCGAGGCAATCGGTGAGTTGACGATCGTCGTGAAGCCTGGCGACTACCTCAACGTGGCAACGCGTCTGCGTGACGATCGCTCGTTCGGCTTCGAGCAGTTGATCGATCTGTGTGGCGTCGACTACCAGACCTACGCCGACGGCGCATACGACGGCCCGCGTTTCGCGGCCGTGCTGCATCTGTTGTCAGTGCAGAACAACTGGCGTCTGCGTGTGCGCGTGTTCGCACCGGACGACGAAGTGCCGATCCTCCCGTCTGTCGTCGAAATCTGGAATTCGGCCAACTGGTACGAGCGCGAAGCATTCGACCTGTACGGAATCGTTTTCGAAGGTCATCCGGACCTGCGCCGTATCCTGACCGACTACGGTTTCATCGGTCACCCGTTCCGCAAAGATTTCCCCGTCTCCGGCTACGTCGAAATGCGTTACGACCCGGAAGAGAAGCGCGTCGTCTATCAGCCTGTGACGATCGAGCCGCGGGAAATCACGCCGCGCGTGATCCGCGAGGATCACTATGGCGGTCTGAAACACTAAGAGAACGCCATGGCAGAGATCAAGAACTACACGCTCAACTTCGGCCCGCAGCACCCGGCAGCGCACGGCGTGCTGCGCCTTGTGCTCGAACTCGACGGCGAAGTCATTCAGCGCGCCGATCCGCATATCGGCCTGCTGCATCGTGCGACTGAAAAGCTCGCGGAAACCAAAACGTTTATCCAGTCCGTGCCGTACATGGACCGTCTCGACTACGTGTCGATGATGGTCAACGAGCACGGCTATGTGATGGCGATCGAAAAGCTGCTCGGCATCGACGTGCCGGTGCGCGCGCAATACATCCGCGTCATGTTCGACGAAATCACGCGCGTGCTGAACCACTTGATGTGGATCGGCGCACACGCGCTCGACGTCGGCGCGATGGCGGTGTTTCTGTATGCGTTTCGTGAACGCGAAGACCTGATGGACGTGTACGAAGCTGTGTCCGGCGCACGGATGCACGCGGCGTATTACCGTCCGGGTGGCGTGTATCGCGATCTGCCGGATGCGATGCCGCAATACAAGGCATCGAAGATTCGCAATGCGAAGGCGTTGTCGAAGATGAACGAGAACCGCCAGGGTTCGCTGCTCGACTTCATCGACGATTTCTTCACGCGTTTCCCGAAGTGCGTAGACGAGTACGAAACGCTGCTCACCGACAACCGCATCTGGAAGCAGCGTCTGGTTGGTATCGGCGTAGTCAGCCCGGAACGCGCGCTGCAACTTGGCATGACCGGCGCGATGCTGCGCGGCTCGGGTATCGAGTGGGATCTGCGCAAGAAGCAGCCGTACGAAGTCTATGACAAGCTCGATTTCGACATTCCGGTCGGCGTCAATGGCGATTGTTATGACCGGTATCTGGTTCGTGTGGAAGAAATGCGCCAATCCACGCGGATTGTGAAACAGTGCATTGATTGGCTGCGTAAGAATTCCGGTCCTGTGATGATCGACAATCACAAAGTTGCGCCGCCGTCGCGCGTCGGCATGAAGTCGAACATGGAAGAGCTGATTCACCACTTCAAGCTCTTCACGGAGGGCTTCCACGTGCCTGAAGGCGAAGCCTACGCGGCCGTCGAACATCCGAAGGGCGAGTTCGGTATCTACCTGATCTCGGACGGCGCGAACAAGCCGTATCGTCTGAAGATCCGCGCACCGGGCTATGCGCACTTGTCCGCTCTCGATGAAATGGCGCGCGGTCACATGATCGCCGATGCTGTGACGATCATCGGCACGCAGGACATCGTGTTCGGCGAAGTGGATCGCTAGGACGTATTCATCGGCGCGCGTCTTCAGATTGCACCGAAGCGCGCGTCAAGCAAAGGAACGCCGGGTCTGTCGCAGCATTGTGTGAGCGGCAGGTTTTCGTTCGGTAGGAATTGAAAGAGTCGTGTCTGAAAATGATCTCAGCTGAAGGCCTGAAAGAAATCGATCGCGCGATCGCGAAGTATCCCGCCGATCAGAAACAGTCCGCCGTGATGTCGGCGTTGGCCACTGCTCAGGAAGAGCATGGCTGGCTGTCGCCCGAACTCATGCAGTTCGTCGCGGACTATCTCGGCATGCCGGCAGTCGCCGTGCAGGAGGTGGCTACCTTCTACACGATGTATGAGACCTCGCCGGTCGGCAAGCACAAGATCACGCTCTGCACGAACCTGCCGTGCCAGCTCGGCCCGGACGGCGGTGCCGACAGCGCTGCTGAATATCTGAAGCAGAAGCTCGGCATCGACTTCGGCGAAACCACGGCGGACGGCAAGTTCACCCTCAAAGAAGGTGAGTGCATGGGTTCGTGCGGCGACGCGCCGGTGATGCTGGTGAACAACCATCGCATGTGCAGCTTCATGAGCCGCGAGAAGATCGACCAGCTGCTCGAGGAACTTTCGAAATGACGTCTTTACACGATCGTCACATCAAACCGCTGATTCTCGCCGGCCTGAACGGCGACAACTGGCATCTCGAAGACTATGTGGCGCGCGGCGGTTACGCCCAGCTGCGCCGCATTCTGGAAGAAAAGATTCCGCCCGAACAGGTCATCGCCGACGTCAAGGCGTCGGGTCTGCGCGGACGTGGGGGTGCAGGCTTCCCGACCGGCCTGAAGTGGAGCTTCATGCCGCGTCAGTTTCCGGGGCAAAAATATCTCGTCTGCAATTCGGACGAAGGCGAGCCGGGCACGTTCAAGGATCGCGATATCCTTCGCTTCAATCCGCACTCGCTGATCGAAGGCATGGCGATCGGCGCGTACGCGATGGGCATCACGGTCGGCTACAACTATATCCACGGCGAAATCTGGGAAGTCTACAAGCGCTTTGAAGAAGCGCTGGACGAAGCTCGCCGCGCCGGGTTCCTCGGCGCGAACATCATGGGTTCGGGCTTCTCCTTTGAGCTCCATGCGCACCACGGTTACGGCGCCTATATCTGCGGCGAAGAAACCGCGCTGCTCGAGTCGATCGAAGGCAAGAAAGGCCAGCCGCGCTTCAAGCCGCCGTTCCCGGCGAGCTTCGGCGTGTACGGCAAGCCCACCACGATCAACAACACCGAGACGTTCGCGGCGGTGCCGTTCCTGCTCGCGGTCGGTCCGCAGAATTACCTCGAGATCGGCAAGCCGAACAACGGCGGCACGAAGATCTTCTCGGTCTCCGGCGACGTCGAGCGTCCGGGCAACTATGAAATTCCGCTCGGCACGCCATTCGCGACGCTGATGGAGCTCGCCGGCGGCATCCGTGGCGGCAAGAAGATCAAGGCCGTGATTCCTGGCGGTTCGTCGGCGCCGGTGATCCCGGGCGACATCATGATGCAGACCGACATGGACTACGACGCGATCGCCAAGGCTGGCTCGATGCTCGGTTCGGGCGCGGTTATCGTGATGGACGAGACGCGCTGCATGGTGCGCTCGCTGCTGCGTCTGTCGTATTTCTATTACGAAGAGTCGTGTGGTCAATGCACGCCGTGTCGCGAAGGCACCGGCTGGCTCTACCGCGTCGTGCATCGTATCGAGCATGGGCTCGGCCGTCCGGAAGATCTGGATCTGCTGAACTCGGTCGCTGAAAACATCATGGGCCGCACAATCTGCGCGCTCGGCGATGCAGCGGCGATGCCGGTACGCGGCATGCTCAAGCACTACTGGGACGAATTCGAATATCACGTTGCCCACAAGCATTGCCTCGTCGGCGGTCATGCCGGTGTGGCGGCGCCGGAAACAGTGGCTGCCTGAGTCGGCTACCGAGTTGGCTATCCAGCACCAGAAGAACACGTCAACCGCAGGATTCATCGCCTGAAGCGGGCGATGGACAGGGCGAACGATTGAGCGGTAACAGGTTAAGGAAGATTGACCATCATGGTTGAACTTGAAATAGACGGCAAGAAAGTAGAGGTGCCTGAAGGCAGCATGGTGATCCAGGCTGCGCATAAGGTCGACACGTACATTCCTCACTTCTGCTATCACAAGAAGCTGTCGATTGCGGCCAACTGCCGGATGTGTCTGGTCGATGTCGAAAAGATGCCGAAGGCCGTGCCTGCATGCGCCACGCCGGTGTCGGCGGGCATGATCGTGCGCACCAAGTCCGAGAAGGCGGTGAAGGGCCAGCAAGCCGTGATGGAATTCCTGCTGATCAATCACCCGCTGGATTGCCCGATCTGCGACCAGGGCGGCGAGTGTCAGTTGCAGGATCTGGCGGTCGGTTACGGCAAGTCGTCGTCGCGGTATAGCGAAGAAAAGCGCGTCGTGTTCCACAAGAATGTCGGCCCGCTGATCTCGATGGAAGAAATGTCGCGTTGCATTCACTGCACGCGGTGCGTGCGTTTCGGCCAGGAAGTTGCCGGCGTGATGGAACTCGGCATGCTGGGCCGCGGCGAACATTCGGAAATTACGTCGTTCGTCGGCAAGACGGTCGACTCGGAACTGTCGGGCAACATGATCGATCTGTGCCCGGTCGGCGCGCTGACCAGCAAGCCGTTTCGCTACAGCGCCCGCACGTGGGAACTGTCGCGCCGCAAGTCGGTGAGCCCGCACGATTCCGTCGGCGCGAACCTAGTGGTGCAAGTGAAGAACAACCGCGTGATGCGAGTTCTGCCGTTCGAAAACGAATCCATCAACGAATGCTGGATTTCGGACAAGGACCGCTTCTCGTATGAAGGCCTGAACAGCCCGGAACGCCTGACGCAGCCGATGCTCAAGCAAGGCGGCAAGTGGGTCGAGACCGATTGGCAAAGCGCGCTTGACTACGTGGTCAAGGGTCTGAAGGGCATCAAGAGCGACCACGGCGCAAACGCGCTGGCCGCACTGGGCAGCGCCCACAGCACGGTCGAAGAACTGTTCCTGTTGAAGCAACTCGCGCAAGCGGTCGGCACGCCTAACGTCGACTTCCGTCTGCGCCAGTCGGATTTCTCGGCACCGGTCAACGGCGCGCCGTGGCTCGGCACGGCGATCGCCGATCTGTCGAACCTCGACGCCGCATTGGTGATCGGTTCGGATCTGCGCCGCGATCATCCGCTGTTCGCCGCGCGATTGCGTCAAGCAGCAAAGAGCGGCACGAAGCTCACGCTCTTGCAAGCCACCAACGACGACGCCCTGATTCCGCAAGCGCAACGCGTGGTTGCGGCTCCGTCGGGCTGGCTCGATGCACTGGCTGGCATGGCCGGCGCGGTCGCGGAGGCGAACGGCGTTGCCTTGCCTGAAGCCTTCGCCGGCATGCAGCCGACAGACGCCAACAAACAGGTCGCGAAGTTGCTTGCCACCGGCGAACGGCGCCTCGTGCTGCTCGGCAACGGTGCGGTCCGGCATCCGGACTTCGCCGCCATTCACGCCGCGGCGCAATGGATTGCTGATGCGACCGGCGCGACGCTGGGTTTCCTCACGGAGGCCGCGAACACGGTCGGCGCGCACATTGTCAACGCATTGCCGGGCGAAGGCGGTCTGAACGCTCGCGAAGTGTTCGAGCAACCACGTAAGGGTTATGTGCTGCTGAACGTCGAACCGGAGTTCGACACCGCCAATCCGGCACAGGCTCTGGCCGCGCTCAAGCAGGCTGAAATGGTCGTCGTGCTGTCGCCGTTCCAGACGGGCGCCGAATACGCCGACGTGCTGTTGCCGATCGCACCGTTCACGGAAACGGCCGGCACGTTCGTCAATGCCGAAGGTACGGTGCAAACGTTCAATGGCGTCGTGCGTCCGCTCGGCGATACGCGTCCGGCATGGAAGGTATTGCGCGTGCTGGGCAGCCTGCTGGGCGTCCCGGGCTTCGAATTCGACACGGCAGAAGAAGTGCGCTCGGCGGCGCTCGGCGACGGCGAGCTGACGTCGCGTCTGTCGAACAAGACGGGCCTCGCGGTGACACGCGGCAAGGCAGCGAAGGCGGCAGACGGCAAGTTCGAGCGTATCGCCGACGTGCCTATCTATCACGCGGACGCGCTGGTGCGCCGCGCGGAATCGCTGCATCTGACGGCAGCGGCGCGCTCGGCGAACTCGGTCGGGCTGCCGGCCGCGCTGTTCGACAAACTGGGTTTGAAGGAAGGCGACGCAGTGAGCGTGCGCCAGGGCGAGCAATCGGTGCAGTTGCCGGCCGTGCGCGACGCGAATCTTGCGGAGACGGTCGTCCGCGTATCGGCGGCTACGCCTGCCGGTGCGGCGCTGGGCAGCCTGTTCGGTGAACTGGTGGTGGAGAAGGCGTAAATGAGCTTGTTCGATACGATCAACTCGGGCGGCACCCAGCTTCTCGGTGTGGCATGGCCCACGGTGTGGGCACTGGTGCGCATTCTGGTGGTGGCCGTCGTGATCCTGCTGTGCGTGGCTTACCTGATTCTCTGGGAGCGTAAGCTGATCGGCTGGATGCACGTGCGTCTCGGCCCGAATCGCGTCGGCCCCGCAGGTTTGCTGCAACCGATCGCCGACGTGCTGAAGCTGTTGCTGAAGGAAGTGATTCAGCCGGCTCAGGCGAGCCGCTGGATCTACCTGATCGCGCCGATCATGGTGGTGGTGCCGGCCTTCGCAGTCTGGGCGGTGATTCCGTTCCAGGCGGGCGCAGTGCTCGGCGACATCAACGCGGGTCTGTTGTACGCGATCGCGATTTCGTCGATCGGCGTGTACGGCGTGATCCTGGCCGGCTGGGCGTCGAACTCGAAGTACGCGTTCCTCGGCGCCATGCGCGCCGCGGCTCAGATGGTCTCGTACGAAATTTCGATGGGCTTCGCGCTGGTCGTCGTGCTGATGACCTCCGGCAGCCTGAATCTGTCGGACATTGTCACTTCGCAAGAACGCGGCATCTTCGCGGGCTACGGCTTGAACTTCCTGTCGTGGAACTGGCTGCCGCTGTTGCCGATGTTCGTCGTGTACTTCATCTCGGGCATCGCCGAAACGAACCGCCACCCGTTCGACGTGGTGGAAGGGGAGTCCGAAATCGTCGCGGGCCACATGATCGATTACTCGGGGATGGCGTTCGCGCTGTTCTTCCTCGCCGAGTACATCAACATGATCGTGATCTCGGCATTGGCTGCAACACTGTTCCTCGGCGGCTGGAGCGCACCGTTCGGCTTCCTGTCGTTTGTCCCGGGCATCGTTTGGCTCGTCGCCAAGGTTTTCTTCCTGTTGTCGGTGTTCATCTGGGCGCGTGCCACATTCCCGCGCTATCGCTACGACCAGATCATGCGTCTGGGCTGGAAGATTTTCATTCCGGTCTGCGTGGTGTGGCTGGTGGTGGTCGGCTTCTGGATCATGTCGCCGTTGAATATCTGGAAATAAAGGGCGGATGAACCCATGACCGCAATCCAAAATTTTTTCAAGACCTTCTTCCTGACGGAACTGCTCAAAGGTCTCGCGCTGACGGGACGTTACGCGTTCCAGCGCAAGATCACGGTGCAGTTTCCGGAGGAGAAGACGCCGATCTCGCCGCGTTTTCGCGGCCTGCATGCACTGCGCCGCTATGAAAACGGTGAAGAACGCTGCATCGCCTGCAAGCTGTGCGAAGCAGTGTGCCCGGCGCTCGCCATCACGATCGAATCGGAAACGCGCGCGGACAACACGCGCCGCACGACGCGTTACGACATCGACCTGACCAAGTGCATCTTCTGCGGTTTCTGCGAAGAAAGCTGCCCCGTCGATTCGATCGTCGAGACGCACATTCTCGAATATCACGGCGAAAAGCGTGGCGATCTGTACTTCACGAAAGAAATGCTGCTGGCCGTTGGCGATCGCTACGAAGCGGAGATCGCCGCGAACAAGGCAGCTGACGCACCGTATCGTTGAGACGCTTCTGTTTGATGCAGTAAAACGTAAAACGGCCTGTTGTCGGGCCGAGCGCCGCGGCCTCACCGCCGCGGCATGGCGCAGCTGTGCGGCCTTTCTGCCAGATGCACGTGCCAAAGAACAATGCCTGACGATGGCCTAACGATGAACCGGTAATCATGGAATTCACGACCGTACTGTTCTACATCTTCGCGCTGCTCCTGGTTGTCTCAGGACTGAAGGTGATCACCTCGCGCAACCCGGTGGCGTCCGCACTGTTTCTGGTGCTGGCGTTCTTCAACGCGGCGGCGATCTGGATGCTGCTGCAGGCCGAGTTCCTCGCGATCCTGCTGGTGCTGGTCTACGTGGGCGCGGTGATGGTGCTGTTCCTGTTCGTCGTGATGATGCTGGACATCAACGTCGACGTGCTGCGGCGCGACTTCAAACGCTTCGTGCCGATGGCGACCCTGGTGGGCGCGATCATCGTGATCGAGACCGCGCTGATCCTGTGGCATGGCTACGGCGCGACCGCGACGGCGCTGCGCGACACCACGGCTGCGGCCAACGGGATGGCCGGCTGGTCGAACACCCGCATCATAGGCAAGATCATCTACACCGACTACATCTTCGCGTTCGAAGTGGCCGGCCTCGTGCTGCTGGTCGCGATCATCGCGGCGGTCGCGCTGACCACGAGCCACAAGAAGGACAGCAAGCGCCAAAGGGTCGGCGAGCAGGTCAAGGTGCGTGCTCAGGATCGCGTGCGCGTCGTGAAGATGGCATCGGAAAAAACCGCGGCGACTCTCGCGGCGGAAGAAGCCGCAGCAGCGGCCGACTCTGCGGCCGGCAAGAACGGCTGAGCAGACAGGAGATAAAAATCATGACCCTAGCTCACTACCTCGTCCTTGGCGCAATCCTGTTTGCGATTAGCGTCGTTGGCATTTTCCTGAACCGTCGCAACGTCATCATCATCCTGATGGCGATCGAACTGATGCTGCTGGCGGTGAACACCAATTTCGTCGCGTTCTCGCATTACCTCGGCGACGTGCATGGCCAGATCTTCGTCTTCTTCGTGCTGACGGTTGCAGCAGCGGAATCGGCGATCGGCCTCGCAATTCTGGTGACCCTGTTCCGTAGCCTCGACACGATCAATGTCGAGGATCTCGATCAGCTCAAAGGTTAATTTCAGGTAAAGCTGTTATGTCAACGACACTCAATGAAAACCTGCTGCTGGCGATTCCGCTGGCACCGCTGGCCGGCTCCCTGATTGCGGGGCTGTTCGGGAAAGCGGTAGGGCGAGCCGGTGCCCACTCGGTAACGATCCTCGGCGTCGCGATCTCCTTCATCCTGTCGGCCATCGTGTTTGTCGATGTGCTGAACGGCGCGAGCTTCAATGCGACCGTCTATGAATGGATGATGATCGGCAAGACCAAGTTCGAGGTCGGCTTCCTGGTCGACTCGCTGACGGCGATGATGATGTGCGTGGTGACCTTCGTGTCGCTGATGGTGCACATCTACACGATCGGCTACATGGCCGACGACGACGGCTACCAGCGCTTCTTCTCGTACATCGCGCTGTTCACGTTCTCGATGCTGATGCTCGTGATGAGCAACAACTTCCTGCAGCTGTTCTTCGGCTGGGAAGCGGTGGGTCTGGTGTCGTACCTGCTGATCGGCTTCTACTTCACCCGTGAGAGCGCGATCTACGCGAACATGAAGGCGTTCCTCGTGAATCGCGTCGGCGACTTCGGGTTCCTGCTCGGCATCGGCCTGCTGTTCGCGTTCGCTGGTTCGATGAACTACGGCGATGTGTTCGCGAAGCGCACCGAACTCGCCGCCTTGAGCTTTCCGGGCACGGACTGGGGCCTGCTGACGGTCGCCTGCATTTGCCTGTTCATCGGTGCGATGGGTAAGTCGGCGCAGTTCCCGCTGCACGTCTGGCTGCCGGATTCGATGGAAGGCCCGACGCCGATCTCCGCGCTGATTCACGCGGCAACCATGGTGACGGCCGGTATCTTCATGGTCGCGCGCATGTCGCCGCTGTTCGAGCTGTCGGAGAGCGCGCTGTCGTTCATCACGGTGATCGGCGCGATTACGGCGTTGTTCATGGGCTTCCTCGGGATCGTCCAGAACGACATCAAGCGCGTGGTCGCGTACTCGACGCTGTCGCAGCTCGGTTACATGACGGTTGCGCTCGGCGTGTCGGCTTATCCGGTCGCCATCTTCCACCTGATGACGCACGCGTTCTTCAAGGCGCTGCTGTTCCTCGGCGCGGGTTCCGTGATCATCGGCATGCACCACGATCAGGACATGCGCAACATGGGTGGTCTGCGCAAGTACATGCCGATCACGTGGATCACGTCGCTGGTCGGTTCGCTGGCGCTGATCGGTACGCCGTTCTTCGCGGGCTTCTATTCGAAAGACTCGATCATCGACGCGGTGAAGCTGTCCCATCTGCCGGGTTCGGGTTTCGCGTACTTCGCGGTGGTGGCGAGCGTGTTCGTGACTGCGCTGTATTCGTTCCGTATGTACTTCATGGTGTTCCACGGCAAGGAGCGCTTCCGCGATCCGAAACATCCGGAATCGCCGATGGGCGCGGAAGCCGCAGCGCATGGTCACGGCCACGACGCACACGGCCATGGTCACGACGACCATGCGCACGAGCCGCACGAAACCCCGTGGGTCGTGTGGGTGCCGCTGGTGCTGCTGGCGATTCCGTCGGTGGTGATCGGCGCGATCGCGATCGGTCCGATGCTGTTCGGCGACTTCTTCCAACACGGTGTCGCGTTCGAGAAGGTGATTTTCATCGGCGAAAACCATCCG
Source organism: Paraburkholderia lacunae (assembly GCF_003353175.1). Lineage (GTDB taxonomy): Bacteria > Pseudomonadota > Gammaproteobacteria > Burkholderiales > Burkholderiaceae > Paraburkholderia > Paraburkholderia lacunae. The sequence goes on from NZ_QHKS01000011.1 coordinate 256,062, forward strand.
GCACTGGAAGAGATGAGCCACGAGTTCGTCGGCTGGAGCCAGATGGGTCTGCACTCGGTTGCCGGCTTGCCGGTGTGGCTGGCACTCGCGGGCGTAGCGGTCGCGTGGTTCCTGTATCTGGTCCGTCCTGATCTGCCGGCTGTCATCAAGCGCGCGTTCGGCCCGATCTATACGCTGCTCGACAACAAGTACTACATGGACAAGATCAACGAAGTCGTGTTCGCGAGGGGCGCCGTGGCGATCGGCCGTGGTCTCTGGAAGGAAGGCGACGTCGTGGTCATCGACGGTATCGTCAACGGCAGCGCGCGCTTTATCGGCTGGTTTGCCGGCGTGATCCGCTTCCTCCAATCCGGCTATATCTATCACTACGCGTTCGCCATGATTATCGGCATGCTGGGGCTCCTGACCCTGTTTGTAACGCTCGGCGGCAAATAAGGCGAGGGACACTAATGCACGCTTATCCGATTCTCAGTATTGCGATCTGGTTGCCGATCCTCGTCGGTCTCCTGGTCCTGGCTATCGGCTCCGACCGGAACCCGGGTCCAGCGCGCTGGATTGCCCTGATTGGCTCGGTCGTCAGCTTCCTCGTGACGATCCCGCTGATTACCGGTTTTGATTCGAGCAGCGCCGAGTTGCAGTTTGTCGAAAAGGCGAACTGGATCGAGCGCTTCAACATTACGTATCACCTGGGTGTCGACGGCATCTCGATGTGGTTTGTCGTGCTGACCGCAGTGATCACGGTGATCACGGTGATCGCCGGGTGGGAAGTCATTACGAAGAATGTCGCGCAGTACCTTGCTTCGTTCCTGATCCTGTCCGGCATTATGGTCGGCGTGTTCAGCGCGGCGGACGGCATGCTGTTCTACGTGTTCTTCGAAGCGACGCTGATTCCGATGTACATCATCATCGGCGTGTGGGGTGGGCCGGACCGCGTGTACGCGGCGTTCAAGTTCTTCCTGTACACGCTGATGGGCTCGCTGCTGATGCTGGTCGCGCTGCTGTACCTGTACATCCAGACCGGCACGTTCGATCTGGCGACATGGCAGAACGCGCAGGTCGCCATGACCCCGCAGGTGTTGCTATTCATAGCGTTCTTCCTGGCCTTTGCCGTGAAGGTGCCGATGTGGCCGGTGCACACGTGGTTGCCTGACGCCCACGTGGAAGCGCCGACCGGCGGCTCGGTCGTGCTGGCCGCGATCATGCTGAAGCTCGGCGCATACGGTTTCCTGCGCTTCTCGCTGCCGATCACGCCGGATGCGAGCCACTTCCTTGCGCCGGTCGTCGTCACGCTGTCGCTGATCGCCGTGATCTACATCGGCCTGGTTGCGATGGTCCAGTCGGACATGAAGAAGCTGGTCGCGTATTCGTCGATCGCGCACATGGGTTTTGTGACGCTCGGTTTCTTCATCTTCAACCAGCTCGGCGTGGAAGGCGCGATCGTGCAGATGATTTCGCACGGTTTCGTGTCGGGCGCGATGTTCCTGAGTATCGGCGTACTTTACGACCGGATGCACTCGCGTCAGATCGCCGATTACGGCGGCGTCGTCAACATGATGCCGAAGTTCGCGGCGTTCGTGATGCTGTTCTCGATGGCGAATTGCGGCTTGCCGGGTACTTCCGGTTTCGTCGGCGAGTTCATGGTGATTCTGGCGGCAGTCCAGTACAACTTCTGGATCGCAGGCGGTGCGGCAGTCACGCTGATTCTCGGCGCGGCCTACACGCTGTGGATGTACAAGCGCGTGTACTTCGGCGCGGTCGCCAACGATCACGTGAAGAGCCTCGCCGACATCAACCGTCGCGAATTTTTCATGCTGGCAGTGCTCGCCGCACTGACGCTGTTCATGGGCCTGTATCCGAAGCCCTTTACCGATGTGATGCACGTATCCGTGGAAAACCTCCTCTCCCACGTCGCGCAATCGAAGCTGCCGTTGACACAGTAATGCAGAGCGGAGGAACTTAAAGATCATGCAAAACGCCCCTATGACAGCTCTGTTGCCCGACGCACTGGTGATGCTCGCCGTTGTCGTCGCGTGGCTCAACGACACCTTCGTCGGCGAGTCCGGTCGCCGCACCACGTATTTCATCGCGTTCCTATCGACGCTCGTGGCCGGCATCTGGTTCGCAATGAACGCGTTCGACCCGCAAGTGCACTACTTCTTCGGTCACATGTATGTGGTGGATTCGTTTGCCAATGTGATGAAAGCGGTGGTGACGCTCGGCTATACCGTGTCGATCGTTTACTCGCGCAAATACCTCGAAGACCGCGGTCTGTTCCGTGGCGACTTCTTCCTGCTGGGCATGTTCTCGCTGCTCGGCCAGCTGGTGATGATCTCCGGCAACAACTTCCTGACGCTGTACCTCGGTCTGGAACTGATGTCGCTGTCGCTGTACGGCGCGATTGCGCTGCGTCGTGACGCGGCGCCGTCGAACGAAGCGGCAATGAAGTATTACGTGCTCGGCGCGCTGGCTTCGGGTTTCCTGCTGTACGGCATCTCGATGCTGTACGGCGCGACCGGCTCGCTCGACCTGAACGAAGTGTTCAAGGCAATCGGCACGAGCCATTACGATCCGAGCGTGCTGCTGTTCGGCGTGATCTTCATCGTGGCGGGCGTGGCGTTCAAGATGGGGGCGGTGCCGTTCCACATGTGGGTGCCGGACGTGTATCAGGGCGCGCCGACGGCGATGACTCTGCTGGTCGGTGGCGGTCCGAAGGTCGCGGCTTTCGCGTGGGGCCTGCGCTTCCTCGTGATGGGTCTGCTGCCGCTGGCTGTCGAATGGCAGCAAATGCTGGTGATTCTCGCCGCGCTGTCGCTGATCGTCGGCAACATCACCGGTATCGTGCAACGCAACGTGAAGCGCATGCTCGCGTACTCGGCGATCTCGAACATGGGTTTCGTCCTGCTGGGGCTGCTGGCAGGGGTGGTGGATCAGAAGACCACCGGCGCGGCCAACGCGTACGGCTCGGCCATGTACTACAGCATCGTCTATCTGATCACGACGATGGGCACCTTCGGCATCATCATGCTGCTGGCGCGCCGCGATTTCGAAGCAGATACGCTCGACGACTTCAAGGGCTTGAACCAGCGCAGCCCGGTGTTCGCGTTCGTGATGATGGTGATGATGTTCTCGCTCGCCGGCATCCCGCCCGCCGTCGGCTTCTACGCGAAGCTCGCCGTGCTGCAGGCAACCATGAACGCCGGATTGACCTGGCTGACCGTGCTGGCCGTGATCACGTCGCTGTTCGGCGCGTTCTACTACTTGCGTATCGTCAAGCTGATGTACTTCGACGAGCCGCAAGACAAGTCGCCGATCCACGCCGACACTAGCACGCGTGCATTGCTCGCGCTCAACGGGGTTGCCGTGCTGGTGCTCGGCATCGTGCCGGATCCGCTATTGAAGGCCTGCCTGCAGGCAATCCAGCACACGCTGCTGCTCTGATGTCGGCTGCGGGTTGGTTTATCGTGTTGTTGGCGCTGGTCGGCGCCAACCTGCCGTTCCTGAATCAGCGTCTCTTTGCCGCCGTGCCTTTGAAAGCGGCGAAGAAGAGCGCGTGGATCCGGATTGCCGAACTGATCGTGCTGTATTTCGTGGTCGGCGCGCTCGGTTTTCTGCTTGAAGCGCGCGCAGGCAACCGCTTCGAACAAGGGTGGCAGTTCTATGCGATCACGTTTGCGCTGTTCGTCGTGTTCGCGTTTCCCGGCTTCACCTTCCAGTATCTCGTCAAACGCCGCTGACGGCGTCTCGCCGTCGCGCACCACGTTGTCCTGAGGTCCGCAAATGGCTGCACTTCCCGATCACGACGCCGCACTGACTGAGACCTGTCTCGAGAGCAGAACGGTCTATCAAGGGCCGTTCCTCACGGTCAAGTGCGATACCGTCCGCTTGCCGGACGGCAAGCACGCAACCCGCGAGTACGTTCAGCATCCGGGCGCGGTGATGGTGATTCCGCTGTTCGACGACGGCCGCGTGCTGATGGAAAGCCAGTACCGCTATCCGATGGGCAAGGTCATGGTGGAGTATCCAGCGGGCAAGCTCGATCCGAATGAAGGCGCGCTGGCATGCGCAAAGCGTGAGTTGCGGGAAGAAACCGGCTACACCGCGCGCGAATACGTCTATCTGACGCGCGTTCATCCGATCATTTCCTACTCGACCGAATTCATCGATATCTACCTCGCACGCGGTTTGACCGCCGGCGAGCGCAAACTCGACGACGGCGAGTTCCTCGAGCTGTTCACGGCCAGCGTTGCCGACGTGTCCGAATGGGTACGCACCGGCAAGATCACTGACGTAAAAACGATTATCGGCACGTTCTGGTTGGAGAAGGTTTTGTCGGGGACTTGGCCGACTGCGGAGCCGCGATAGCGCGCTCGGCGCTCAACCGTGCAGAGAGATAGGCGCGCGTCGCAGCAGTTCTGGAAAGTCCATAAAAAGCCCCTGTTGGTCTGTGACCGACAGGGGCTTTTTAGTTACGGGGGGAAGGTATCTAACCTGTGCGACCTTCGGCAACCCGCTGCGCAAAGGGTTAAAATCGCTCACACGTTCGATTTTTTGTGACGTTTGGTGTTAACGCGCCGCCCGTAAAAAATTGCGAACGACCGTTCACAAATTTTCATTTTGCGCTAAACTGGCACGCAAGCCCTGATTCCACATGAAGGTCCTCGATTTACAGTGTCCGCATGGCCATCGGTTCGAAGGCTGGTTTGCTTCGGCTGATGACTTCGAATCGCAGCAGTCCCGCAAGCTCGTCGAATGTCCGATCTGCGGTGCGAACGAAGTAAGCCGTTTGCCGTCGGCGCCCCGGCTGAATCTGTCTGGCGCGACTGACACGAGAGTCCCAGCGGCGGACACAGGGGAAATGCAGGCGCGTGTCATGCGCGCACTGCGCGAGGTACTCGAAAAGACCGAGAACGTGGGCGACCGCTTCGCCGAGGAAGCACGGCGCATTCACTACAACGAAGCGCCAGCGCGCAATATTCGCGGTGTCACGACACCGGAAGACGCGAGAGCCTTGGTCGAAGAAGGCATCGAAGTGATGCCGCTGCCGGTCCCGGCTGCACTGAAGGAACCGCTGCAATAGCGCGGTGGTTCACTGGCAGCGGGCGGCTGCGGCCAGGAGACCCTGCGCATGAATCTGGACTATTCCCCCGCTGACGACGCGTTCCGCGCCGACATCCGCGCCTGGCTCGAAGCGAATCTGCCTCGCGAGCTGAGCGACAAAGTACTCAACCACAAACGTCTGAATCGCGACGACTTCGCAAGCTGGCACAAACTGCTCGGCACGCGCGGCTGGTCGGTGGTCGCCTGGCCGAAAGAATACGGCGGCCCGGGCTGGGACGCGACGCAACGACACATCTGGGACGAAGAGTGCGCACGTATCGGCGCGCCGTCCGTGTTGCCGTTCGGCGTTTCGATGGTGGCGCCCGTGCTGATGAAGTACGGCAACGAGGCGCAGAAGCGCCGCTATTTGCCACGCATTCTCGATGGTACAGACTGGTGGTGCCAGGGCTACTCGGAGCCGGGTTCCGGTTCCGATCTGGCGTCGCTGCGTACACGCGCCGAGCGCGCCGGCGATCATTACGTCGTCAACGGCCAGAAAACCTGGACCACGCTCGGCCAGTATGCCGACATGATGTTCTGCCTCGTGCGCACTGATAGCGGCGCGAAGAAGCAAGAGGGCATCTCGTTCCTGCTGATCGACATGAAAACGCCGGGCATCACCGTGCGTCCGATCATCACGCTCGACGAAGATCACGAAGTCAACGAAGTCTTTTTCGAAGACGTGAAGGTGCCGGTCGAAAATCTGGTGGGTGAAGAGAACCGCGGCTGGACCTACGCGAAGTATCTGCTCGGGCACGAGCGCACCGGTATTGCCCGCGTCGGCCAGTCCAAGCGCGAACTCGTATTTCTGAAGCGCCTCGCGCTCGACCAGAGGAAGAACGGCAAGCCGCTTCTGCATGATCCCGTGTTCGCTGCAAAAGTCGCGAGCCTGGAGATCGAGCTGATGGCGCTCGAAGTCACCGTGCAACGCGTCGTCGCCAATGAAACGGGTGGACGCGGACCGGGACCGGAGGCATCGATGCTCAAGATCAAGGGCACGGAAGTGCAGCAAGGTCTGACCGAATTGATGTTCGAGGCGATCGGCCCGCTCGCCGCACCGTTCGATGTGCCGTTCCTCGAAGGCGAACACGAACACAGCGTAGCCGGTGACGATGACGCCGCGCCGCTGGCCGCGTACTACTTCAACTTCCGCAAAACGTCGATATACGGCGGCTCGAACGAAATTCAAAAGAACATCATCGCGCAGATGATTCTCGGACTTTGAGGGGCGGCGCATGGACTTCACTTTCAACGACGAACAGCAGCAATTCGCGGATGCACTGCGCCGCTATCTGGACAAGAGCTATGGGTTCGAGGCGCGTCAGGCGATCGTGCAATCGGAAGCTGGCGTGTCGGCTGCACATTGGTCGGCCTTCACGGAACTCGGCCTGACGGCGTTGCCGGTGCCGGAAGCTCATGGCGGCTTCAATGGCAGCGCGATCGACATGCTGGTGGTCATGCAGGAGTTGGGGCGCGCGCTGGTGGTCGAGCCGTATTGGGCGACCGCCGTGGGCATTGAAGCATTGCGGCTGGCCGGCACGGCGCAGGGCGAGGACGCATCTCTGCTCGAAAGCGCGGCGCAGGGCGACATCAAGCTGGCGGTGGCATTTCACGAACCGCGCGCCCGTTACGATCTGTTCGAGGTTCAGACCACCGCGAGCGGGCAAGACGAGCAGCAGACGTTGAGCGGCACGAAGTCGATTGTGCTGCATGGCGCGCAAGCTGACTACTGGATCGTGCCGGCCCGGCTGAACGGCGAGATCGCGCTCTTCGTCGTCGCGCGCGATGCGGCCGGCGTCAAAGTAACCGACTATCGCACGATCGACGGTCAACGTGCCGCCACCCTCGAGTTCCACGGTACACCGGCACGCCGGCTCGCCGGCCGACACGCCGGCGCGGCGGCACTCGAGCACATCGCGGATTACGGCACGGTACTGCTGTGCGCAGAGGCCGTTGGCGCGCTCGACGCACTGAATCACGCCACGGTCGAGTACACCAGGACGCGCCAGCAATTCGGCCAGCCGATCGCGCGGTTTCAGGCGTTGCAGCATCGCATGGTCGAGATGCTGATTCACGCCGAGCAGGCTCGTTCAGTGACTTACCTGGCAGCCGTGCGCTACAGCAGCGAAGAGGCGGACCAGCGCCGTCGCGCTGTGTCCGCTGCGAAGGCGCGGGTCGGCCAGGCCGCGCGTTTCGTCGGCCAGCAGGCGGTGCAGTTGCACGGCGGCATGGGCGTCACGAACGAAGTGGCCGCGGCGCATCTGTTCAAACGCCTTTCGATCATCGAGACAACCTTGGGCGATGTCGATCACCATCTCGCGCGCTTCGCTGCGTTGCCGGGGTTTGCCACCGCCGAAGCCTGATTGGCCAGTTGGGTCGAACAAATAAGAGGTGCGAAGATGGGTTTGAGTTTTGAGGACATGGTGGTCGGTACGACTACCGAAATCGGCAAGCATACGTTCACGCGTGAAGAGATCGTTGCGTTTGCGCAGCAGTTCGATCCCCAGCCGTTTCACGTCGATGAGGCGGCAGCCGCCGAGTCGCCGTTCAGCGGGCTGATCGCAAGCGGCTGGCACACCTGTTCGGTCATGATGGGGATGCTGGTGCGCAACACGATCGCCGGCTCCACATCGATGGGTTCGCCAGGTATCGACGAGATTCGCTGGTTGAAACCGGTCCGCGTCGGCGACACGATCACGATGACGAACGCCGTGCTCGACAAGCGTGTTTCGGCGAGCAAGCCGGATCGCGGCATCGTATCGACGCAGTGGGAAGGCATCAATCAGCATGGCGAAACGGTGATTATCGTGCGCTCGAAGGGGCTCTTCGGGTTGCGTAATCCGGGAGCCGAGTCATGACGGGCAGCGCGGCGCCTGCCGCTACGTTCGACGATGCACAGGCGTTGCGCGCGCTGGTAGGCGCGCAACCGCTCGTGAGCGAGTGGCTGACGGTCGATCAGCCGAGCGTCGATCGTTTCGCCGAGGCTACCGGCGATCACCAGTGGATTCACGTTGACCCAGAGCGGGCGCGGCGTGAGTCGCCCTTCGGCGGCCCGATCGCGCATGGCTTCATGACGTTGTCGCTGATTCCGGCGCTGCTGGGAAAGACGGTGGCGCTCAAGCAGCGTATGGGTGTCAATTACGGATTGAACCGCGTGCGGTTCACGTCGCCGGTGCTGGTGGGCTCGCAACTGCGTGCCAGGTTCGCGGTGGAGTCCGTCGAAGATGTCGACAACGCAGGCGTTCAGGTCGCGTGGAATGTGACGCTCGAACTGCAGGGCAGTGAGCGGCCGGTGTGTGTCGCGGAGTTCATCACGCGGCACTACTTCTAGCGGTTCAGCGCGTGCAAGCCGGACAAAAAAGCGCGAGCGGCATGAATGCCGGCTCGCGCTTTTTTGCTGCTGATACCGCAAAATCGCTTCAATGTTTCGCGTATTGCGTCGCGCCGAACAGCATCTCTTTGGCCCTGTCGTCCATGAGCGGCTTGCGTGCCGACGCCAACACGTCGACGCCACGCACCACCGCGGGACGTACGGCAATTTCCTCGTGCCAACGCTTCACGTTCGGAAACGCATCGAGGTCGACGCCCTGGTTCTGCCACGAGCGTGTCCAGGGAAACGCAGCGATATCGGCGATCGTGTAGTCGTTGCCGGCGAGATATTGCGTCTTGCCGAGTTGTGTATCCATGACGCCGTACAGGCGCCGCGTCTCGTTCGTGTAGCGATTGATCGCGTATTCGATCGGCTCCGGCGCGTAGACGCGGAAATGATGCGTTTGCCCGAGCATCGGCCCCAGGCCGCCCATCTGGAACATCAGCCATTGCAGTGTTGCATAGCGCGAAGCCGGGTCGGAGGGCAGGAGCTTGCCGGTTTTTTCGGCCAGGTAGATCAGAATCGCTCCCGATTCGAACAGTGCGAACGGCTTGCCGTCGGCGCGCTTCGGGCCGTCGGAATCGACGATCGCCGGAATCTTGTTGTTCGGGCTGATGTCGAGGAATTCGGGTTTGAACTGGTCGCCGGCGCCAATGTTCACGCCGTGCACGGCGTACGCGAGGCCCGTTTCCTCGAGCATGATGTGAACTTTGTGGCCGTTCGGGGTTGCCCAGCTGTAGACGTCGATCATCGAGACTCCTTTGTTTCGTGAAAGCGGCGCCGCAAAGGACGCCGCAACTGGCGAAAATTAGAGCACAGATCGAACGATGCTGCTGGCGACGGCGTCGCGCGCGAACTCAAGCGCGCGGCGCCGGAATCAGCCTCGAATCCAGCCTCGAATCCAGCCTCGAATCCAGCCTCGAATCCAGCCTCGAATCCAACCTCGAATCCAACCTCGAATCCAAACCCGGATTCAACCTCACACCCGCGTAAACGGCATCTCCACGCGAGCCGCCGCGCTCGCATCCATATAGCGCGCAAGTTCAAGTTTCGCGATGGCGTTGCGGTGCACTTCGTCGGGACCGTCGGCGAAGCGCAGCGTCCGTGCGGACGCATAGGCGTAGGCCAGCGGGAAATCATCGCTGACCCCGCCGCCGCCGTGCGCCTGGATCGCCCAGTCGATCACCTGGCACGCCATGTTCGGCGCGACCACCTTGATCATCGCGATCTCGCCGCGCGCGCCCTTGTTGCCGACCGTGTCCATCATGTACGCGGTCTTCAGTGTCAGAAGGCGCGCCTGCTCGATCATGCAGCGCGCTTCGGCCATGCGCTCCTGCGTGACGCCCTGCGCGGCGACCGGCTTGCCGAACGCGACGCGCTGCATCGAGCGTTTCACCATCAGTTCGAGCGCGCGCTCGGCGAGCCCGATCAAGCGCATGCAGTGGTGAATCCGTCCCGGTCCGAGGCGACCTTGCGCGATCTCAAAGCCGCGTCCTTCGCCGAGCAGCATGTTGGCCGCCGGCACCCGCACGTTCTGAAGCGTGATTTCCATGTGACCGTGCGGCGCGTCGTCGTAGCCGAATACGTTGAGAGGGCGGTGCACGGTGATGCCGGTGGCATCGGCCGGCACCAGAATCATCGACTGCTGTTGATGGCGCGGTGCTTCGGGATCGGTCTTGCCCATCACGATATAGATCTTGCAGCGCGGATCGCCCGCGCCGGACGACCACCACTTGTGGCCGTTGATCACATAGGAGTCGCCATCGCGCACGATGCTCGTCTGGATATTGGTCGCATCCGATGACGCCACTTCCGGCTCGGTCATCAGAAACGCCGAACGGATCTGGCCTTGCAGCAGCGGTTCGAGCCACTCGCGCTTGTTGTCTTCGCTGCCGTAGCGCTCGATCGTTTCCATGTTGCCGGTGTCGGGCGCATTGCAGTTGAACACTTCCGGCGCCCAGGGCACGCGGCCCATGATCTCGCACAGCGGCGCATATTCGAGATTCGTCAGACCGGCGCCGCGCACGGATTCAGGCAGAAACAGATTCCACAAGCCGGCGTCGCGCGCCTTCAGTTTCAGTTGCTCGATGAGCTCGGTCGGCAGCCATGCGTTGCCGTTCTGGCGATTGCGTGCGATCTCGGCGTAGAACGCCTGCTCGTTCGGATAAATGTGCTCGTCGAAGAAGGCGAGCAGTTTCTCGCGCAGTGCCTGAACCTTCGGGGTGTAGTCGAAATTCATGTATGACCTCGCGGATGACGAATGACGTTTGATCGTTAGCGCAAGCCGGTACGCCGAGTCGGCTAGCTCACCTTCTGTGCGTAGCGCCACGCGAGTTCCGCCATCGGCCTGGCGCGGCGGCCGGCGTCGAGTGCCTGCGCACTGGCTGCCGTGCCGTCGACGACGCGTTTCATGATCCCTTGCAGGATCGCGGCGATGCGGAACATGTTGTACGCCAGGTAGAAATTCCAGTCGCCGTGAATCTCGAAGCCGGTGCGTTTGCAATAGCGCTCCACATACTGCGCTTCGTCGGGAATGCCGAGCGCTGCCCAGTCGAGACCCGCAATGCCGCGAAATTGGCCCGGATCGACATGCCACGCCATGCAGTGATAGGCGAAGTCGGCGAGCGGATCGCCGAGCGTCGACAGTTCCCAGTCGAGCACGGCGAGCACGCGCGGTTCGTGCGGGTGAAAGATCAGATTGTCGAGCCGGTAATCGCCATGCACGACCGAGGTGCGCTCGCTCGTTTCGGCCGGAATATGCTGCGGCAGCCATTCGATCAGGCGCTGCATCGCGTCGATCGGTTCGGTTTCGGACGCGATGTACTGTTTGCTCCAGCGGCCGATCTGGCGCGCGAAGTAGTTACCCGGTTTGCCGTAGTCCGCAAGGCCGGCTGCCGCGACATCGACGCTATGCAGCGCGGCGATCACGCGATTCATCTCGTCGTAGATGGCCGCGCGCTCAAGCGGCGTCATGCCGGGCAAAGATTGATCCCACAACACGCGGCCTTCAACGAACTCCATGACATAAAACGCGCGGCCGATTACGCTTTCGTCCTCGCACAGGGCAAGCATCTTCGCGACCGGCACGTCGGTGCCGGCTAGCGCATGCATCACGCGGTATTCGCGCTCGATGGCGTGCGCAGACGGCAGCAGCTTTGCAGCCGGCCCTGGCTTGGCGCGCATGACATACGAACGCGACGGCGTAATCAGTTTGAATGTGGGATTCGACTGACCACCGGCGAATTGCTCGAGCGTGAGCGGCCCTGAAAACCCGCCGACATGCTGGGACAGCCACGCGGCGAGCGCATCGCTGTCGAAGCGTTGCCGCTCGTTGACCGGACGCGTGCCCTCGAAGGCCGAATAATCCGCTTGGTGTTCTGGTTCGCCAGTCTGTGTGGCTCGCACCATGTGTCTCCTCCAGTTCGGTTTCAGCTACGCTTGTATTGAATGAATTGTGCGTAGAGCATTTCCATCGTCGTATTGCGAACGTCGCGATGCAGCGGCGACGGCGGTGAATAGTTGATCGTGCGCAGCACCCAGTCGCGCGGCGCGGCGCCGATGTCGAGCGCGTTGATACAGCCGGTGGCCTGCGCCAGATGGCCGAAGAAAGTGCGGCCGCCGGCGGTGAGCGCATGCGACAGAATCGCGCGATTCACGCCGCCGTGCAGCACGAGCAGCGCGGTGTCCCACGACGTGTCCTCGCGCAGCGCCGCCACCGCGGGCAGCACGCGATCGAACAGCGCGCCGATCGTTTCACCGTCGAGAAAGCGTGCGCTTTCCGGCACGATGCCGTCGAACACACCCAGAAAAGCCGCCTCGATATCTTGCGGCGGAATATTGCTCAGCTTGCCACCGCGGATTTCCTGCCACGCAGGCTCGATCTCGAGTTCGATCTGTTGGCCCGTTTCGGCCAGGACGCGCTGCGCGGTTTCGACCGTGCGCGGCAAACCGCTGACGATCACGCGATCGAAACGCACGTTCTGCGCGGCAAACACGCGGCCCGCCGCGCTTGCCTGCTCGCGGCCGTTGGCGTTCAACGGCACGGTCTCCGGATCGATCGCGCGGCCGGAGTCGTCGAAGTAGGTTACGTCGCCGTGGCGCATCAGAAAGATGCGGCGGCGTTTGGGGAGTTGATATTCGGACATGGTCCCTTTATTCACTCTCTCGTCACGTCACTTGTAGACCGGAGCACGTTTTTCGAGGAACGCGGAAATCCCTTCGAGCCCGTCGCGATGATGCAGCGACGCGACGAAGCTGTCGCGCTCCGCAACCAGATGGTCGGCGAGCGGCTGTGCGCCGGCTGCACCGATCAAGCCCTTGATGCGCGCCACCGAATGCGGCGAAATCTTGCCGAGTTCGTCGGCCCAGGCGACAGCGGTGTCGCGCACGGCGCCGGCCTTCGCCAGTTTGTTGACGACGCCGAGATCATGCAAACGCGCGGCGCCGATCGGCTTGCCTTCGATCAGCACTTCGGTCGCCAGCTGGCGCGGCAAAGCTTGCGCGAGAAACCACGAACCGCCGCCATCCGGCGTCAGGCCGACGCGCGCGTACGACATCACGAATTTGGCGTCCTCAGCGGCGACGATCAGGTCGCACGCGAGCGCGAGCGAGAAGCCCGCGCCGGCCGCGGCGCCTTCGACCGCGGCGATCACCGGCTTCGACGACAGCCGCAGCGCGGAAATCCATTCGCCGAGCAGGTCGATGCTTTCCGCCTGCACCGACGGATCTTTCGCACGGTTTTCCAGCAAGCGGTTCAGATTGCCGCCGGCGCAGAAGAAGTTGTCCGCGCCGGTGATCACCACTGCGCGGATCGACGGATCGCGCTCTACTGAATCGAGCGCTTCGATGCCCGCGGCATACATGTCCGGATGCAACGCGTTGCGCGCACCGGGATTCGAGAGCGTGAGGACCAGCGTCGATTCGCTTTCGGTCGGGCGCGAGGTCAGCAGTTCGGCGCTCATTGTTGTGTCTCCGTTTGGGTATCGGCAGCGTCGCGTTGGGTCAGCGACAGACCGAGTTGCGCCCGCCGCGCGAGCCATGGCGAGGGCCGGTAGCGCGGATCGCCAAGCACGCTGAAGATATTGCGCAAAATCGTCAGGATCGTATTCGCGCCGAGCGCATCGCCGAGTGAGAGCGGACCGCGTGGGTAGCCGAGCCCGAGCGTCACGGCGAGATCGATGTCTGCGGGCGTGGCGATCTGCTTTTGCGCGATATCGCAGCCGATGTTGACGATCGTTGCCACCACGCGTTGCGCGACGAATCCAGTCGAGTCGCGGATCACCGTGACGGGCGTGCCGTCGGCGGCAAACAGCGCATGCGCGGTGTCGCGTGCGGTGCGGGTCGTGGCGGGCGTTGTCATCAGCGTGCGGCGTTGCGCGCCGTGCAGCGGGAATAGTGTGTCGAGCGCGACCACGCGGTTCGCATCGAGTGCTTCGTCGACGGCGGCAGTGGTCGCGTCATAACCGAACGGCGTGACGACGATCAGTGAATTGGCAGCGGGCGTGGCCCCTTCGTCGAGCGTCACGCCAGCGTTGGCGACCAGTTGCACGACAGCTTCATGCGCTTGCGGATAACGCTTGCTGACCCACACGCTTTCAGGCAGTTCGGTCGGTGCAGGCGCTTCGGCCGGCACCTGCTGCTTGCCGTCTTCGTAGCGGTAAAAACCTTCGCCCGTCTTGCGGCCGATCAGGCCGCCCGCGAGCCGCGTGCCGGTGATCGGCGACGGCGTGAAACGTGGTTCTTCATAGAACTGGTGATAGATCGATTCCATCACCGGATGCGACACGTCGAGTGCGGTCAGATCGAGCAGTTCGAACGGCCCGAGCCGAAAGCCGGCCTGCTCGCGCATGATGCGGTCGATATCGGCAAAGCTCGCGATACCTTCGCCCGCCACGCGCAGGCCTTCGGTATTCATTCCGCGGCCGGCGTGATTGACGATGAAGCCGGGCATATCTTTCGCGCGCACCGGCGTGTGGCCCATGCGGCGCGCGAGGTCCATCAGCATGTCGCCGACCGCCGGATCGCTGCGCAGGCCGTCGATCACTTCGACGACCTTCATCAATGGCACGGGATTGAAGAAGTGGTAACCGGCCACGCGCGACGGATCGGTGCAACCCGCGGCGATTGCGGTGATCGACAGCGACGACGTGTTCGACGCCAGCACGCAGCTGCCGCTCACCACTGTTTCGAGTTCGCGGAAGAGGGCCTGCTTCACGTCGAGCTTTTCGACGACCGCTTCGACGATCAGATCGCAATCGGCCAGATCGCCAATGACCTGCGCGCCGCTCACGTTGGCGAGCGCGGCAAGCGAGCGGGCCTGGTCGAGCTTGCCTTTGGCGGTCAGCCTGGCGAATGTGTCGGCGAGGTAGTCGCGCGCGGCGCCGATCGCGGCGGGCTTCGTATCATAGAGACGCACGGTGAGACCCGCCAGCGCGGCGATCTGGGCGATACCGCGACCCATTGCGCCGGTTCCGACAATGCCGATAGTCTCGATGCTGTAATTGCGAGAGGTCATTGTGATGCTCGACTCCATGGTTATTTTAGAATAGCACGATCGTGCAATTAACTGGATGATTGATCGAAGGCCGCTGCATTGAGTCTGACGAGCGGCTTCAACAACCCGAAGGAAGGAGACACCCGATGATCAAGCTGTGCGGTTTCGCGCTGTCCAACTACTACAACAAAGTGAAGTTCGTGCTGCTCGAACACGGCATTCCGTTCGAGGAAGTGTTCGTGCTGCCGAGCCAGGAGGATACGGTGCTCGAGCATTCTCCGCTCGGTAAGGTGCCTTATATCCAGACCGAGCACGGCGATCTGTGCGAGTCGCAATGCATCGTCGACTATCTGGCCGCGCGTTTTCCCGATAAGACAATTTTCTCGGTCGACCCATGGGAAGCGGCCAAGGAGCGTGAGTTGATCATGTTCGTCGACGTGCATCTCGAACTGACCGCGCGCAATCTGTACAAGGAAGCGTTCTTCGGCGGCACGGTGACCGAGGCGACCAAGGGGCGCGTCGAGAAGCTGCTCGCGCATCACCTCGCCGGCTTCAAAAGGATCGCGGAGTTCGGCCCTTATTTGCGCGGCGAGCGCTTCAGTGTCGCCGATACGGCGGGTTATGTGAGCCTGCCGTTGGTGGGCATGGCGACGCAGACGATCTACGGCCGCGATTTTCTGCTCGACGTCGGCATCGACTGGAAAAGCTACGTGAAGGCGATCAACGACCGGCCGGCCGCGCGGCGCGTGACCGAAGACCGCAAGGCGTATATCGCGGCGTCGCGTCCGGCTTGACGGGCGATATGGCAGATGAAACGAGCTAAGGCATGCCGCACAGGTCCTAGCCGCTACGCGCGATGGCGGGGAACGTGGGTTCGTTCGCGGCATCGCGCGGGGCGTCCTAGAGCCGCGCCAGCCGTTCGAGCGCGGTGGCCAGCGTGCTTTCCTGCTTGGCAAAGCAGAAGCGCACGACGCCCGATTCATGCGCCTCGTGATAGAACGCCGACACGGGAATCGCCGCGACGCCGATCTCGCCGGTCAGCCAGTGCGCGAATTCGGCTTCGGGCAAATCGCTGATCGCGGAATAGTCGACACACTGAAAGTACGTGCCCGTGCAAGGTAGGAGCTTGAAGCGGGAATTCGCGAGACCGGCGCGGAAAAAGTCGCGCTTCTTCTGATAAAACGCGGGCAGATCCAGATACGGTGCCGGATCCTGCATGTATTGCGCAAGACCGATCTGCATCGGCGTGTTGACCGTGAACACGTTGAACTGGTGCACCTTGCGGAATTCCGCCGTCAGCGCGGCGGGCGCGGCCACATAGCCCACCTTCCAGCCCGTCACGTGATAGGTCTTGCCGAAGCTCGACACCACGAAACTACGCTGCGCCAGTTCCGGATACCGCGCGACGCTTTCGTGCGGTGCGCCGTCGTACACCATGTGCTCGTACACTTCGTCGGACAAAATTAGCACGTTGGTGCCGCGCACGATGTCTTCGAGCTTGTGCATGTCCTCGGCGCGCCAGACCGTGCCGGTCGGATTGTGCGGCGTGTTGATCAGCAGCAGCCGCGTTTTCGGCGTGATCGCGGCGGCGAGCTTGTCGAACGGAATCGCGTAATCCGGTGCGTCGAGCGTGACGAATACCGGCTTGCCGCCCGCCAGTTCGATCGACGGCAAGTAGCTGTCGTAAGTTGGCTCGACCACGATCACTTCGTCGCCCGGATGCACGGCGCAGAGAATCACGGTCAGCAACGCTTGCGTGGCGCCCGCTGTCACGGTGATTTCGTGGGTGGCGTCGTAACGGCGGCCGTAAAGGTTCGCGATTTTGTCCGAGATCGCCTGACGTAGCGGCGCCGCGCCGGCCATCGGCGGATATTGATTGTGACCGTCGCGCATGGCGTTCGCGACCGCCTCTACAATTCGGGGATCGCAGCCGAAGTCGGGAAAGCCTTGGCCGAGGTTCACCGCGCCTTTTTCAGCGGCGAGCGCGCTCATCACGGTGAAAATCGTCGTGCCGACATCCGGCAGGCGAGAGGGAAACGAGGGACTCATGGGCGTGTCGTGCGGTGCATTCATGGCGCTTTTCGGAGCGTGAGCGAGTGAGTTGGCGAAAGACGTCGTTTGAAAAGGACGAAACCTGATTGTAGGGAATCGCGGCGGCGCGTGCGCGCAGTCGGCCCCACGTTGGCCGTTCGGCCAGGGGTCATGCGGGCGCGGGCTCGCCGGCTACCGTCGAGGAGGCGCTGACGAACGTGGCGAAGGGCGCCGGCTGCGCGATCTGAAAACCGAAATCGCGCGCGATCCGCCTGGCCAACTTCAACACCGCGCGATCCTTCGATACCAGCCAGTCGGCCTGCGCGGCGTGCGCGAGTTCGAGAAACTTCTGGTCGTCACGGTCTTTGCATTTGGGCAACGGCATGGCGTCTTCCGCCGGCGCCGCCGGTTCGACCAGCTGTGCGAGACGCGCGACGACGGCCAGCGCGGCCGCCTTGTCGACATTGCGATGCACGAATTGCGGATAGTCGAGCACGTAGGTCAGTTCGGCGAGACAGCGCGCGTCGATCAGCGCGGCCAGCACGCCGCTTTCGAGCGCGGCGCGGATCGGCCGCGTGTGCGGGTCGTCGAACACGAGAATATCGATCCACACGTTGGAATCGAGGACGACGCGCAAAGCGCCGCGTGAGGCATGGGAACCGGGCATTCGTTACAATCTGGCTTTCGTCTTTGACCGCCAGGCACGGCGTGCCTGCAAGCCTCTATGATAATCGTTCTGTCGCCGGCGAAATCGCTCGACTACGAAACCCCGCCACACGTCAAAAAGCACACGATCCCCGATTTTGTCGACGATGCGGCCGAATTGATCGGCGGATTGCGCCGTTTGTCGCCGCAGCAGATTGCCACGCTAATGGGCATTTCGGATCCGCTCGCGCAGCTCAATTTCCAGCGCTATGCCGAATGGTCGCCGACCTTCGGCACACACAATGCCAAGCAGGCGGTGCTCGCGTTCAACGGCGACGTGTACGAGGGCTTCAATGCGAAGACGCTGTCGTCGGCCGATCTGGACTACGCGCAAAACCATGTGCGGGTGTTATCCGGCTTGTACGGATTGTTGCGGCCGCTCGATCTGCTGCAACCGTACCGGCTCGAAATGGGCACGCGCTTTGCCAATCCGCGCGGCAAGGATCTGTACGCGTTCTGGGGCGAGCGGATCACGCAGGCGTTGAACGCGCAGTTGAAGAAGAACGCCGCGGCGTCGCGCGTGCTGGTGAATTGCGCATCGGGCGAGTACTTCAAATCGGTCAAACCAAAGCTGCTCGAGGCGCCCGTCGTCACGCCCGTGTTCGAAGACTGGAAGGGCGGCCGTTACAAGATCATCAGCTTCCACGCGAAACGCGCGCGCGGCTTGATGGCGCGCTACGCGGTAGAGAACCGCCTGAACACGCCGCAGCAACTGAAGGACTTCGACGCTGAAGGCTATGCGTTCGACGTCGAAGCCTCGAACGATTCCACCTACGTATTTCGCCGCCGCGTCGCTGACTAAAGCGAGTGCCGCGCACACAAGCAGGGAAAAACATGATGACGTTATCGATTACGAGCAACTTCGACGCAGGCGCGATCGAAGTGCTGTCCTGCGAAGAGGCCGGCAATATCCGTCTGCGCGTGCGGCCCGACAGTCACGCCGAGTTCGCGCAGTGGTTCTACTTCCGGGTCTCTGGCGCTGCCGGCGAGCGTTGCGTGATGACCTTTGAAAACGCCGCTGCCTGCGCGTTCGCCGAAGGCTGGCGCGACTATCAGGCGGTGGCGAGTTATGACCGGGTGAACTGGTTCCGCGTGCCGACGTCGTACGACGGCCGCGTGCTCACGATCGATCACACGCCGGATTTCGACCGCATTTATTACGCGTATTTCGAGCCGTATAGCGAAGAGCGGCATTCGGAGTTCCTCGGCGCAGTGCAGCAGATGCCGCAGGCAACGCTCACGGAGTTGGGCAAGACCGTGGAAGGCCGGCCGATATCGCTATTGACGCTCGGCACGCCCCAAACCGGCGACTCACCCAAGAAGAAGGTCTGGCTGATCGCCCGTCAGCATCCCGGCGAGACGATGGCCGAATGGTTTATCGAGGGCCTGGTGAAACGTCTGGCCGGCTGGGGCGATTGGGCGGGTGACCCGGTCGCGCGCAAGCTTTACGATCACGCGGTGTTCTACATCGTGCCGAACATGAATCCGGACGGCAGCGTGCACGGCAATCTGCGCACCAACGCGGCGGGCGCGAACCTGAATCGCGAATGGATGGAACCGGATGCCGCGCGCAGCCCGGAAGTGCTGGTGGTGCGCGATGCGATCCACGGGACTGGTTGTGACCTGTTCTTCGATATTCACGGCGACGAGGCACTGCCGTATGTGTTCGTGGCCGGTTCAGAAATGCTGCCGGGTTTCACCGAGCGGCAAGGGCTGGAGCAAAAGGCGTTCATCGAAGCATTCAAACATGCGAGCCCGGATTTTCAGGACAAGTTTGGCTATGCCGCGAGCAAGTATCGCGAGGACGCGTTGAAGCTGGCTTCGAAGTACATCGGCAACGAATTCGGCTGCCTGTCGTTGACGCTCGAAATGCCGTTCAAGGACAACGCCAATCTGCCCGACGAGCGGGTAGGCTGGAACGGCGAGCGCAGCGCGTCGCTCGGCGCCGCGATGCTGCAGGCGATTTTGCGGCATGTGGAGACGTTTGCCTGATTTTGTCCAGTGTTCGTTTATCGAGCGGACGCAGCATAAAAAAGAGGCGCCCACTTGAGCGGTGGGCGCCTCTTTTTTGCCTTCGGGACCTACGGCGCGGGCATCCATGCTGCGCCGCGGATTTCGAATGTTAGGGAGTTTTTTTCGCGGAGGATTTCTTCGTACTCGATTTGCTGGAAGTGGCTTTGCCAGACGATTTGCCCGAGACCGCTTTCGAAGACTTGCCGCTCGCTTTCTTCGTCGTCTTGCCGCTTGCCGCGTGCTTGCCCTTCACACTCTTGTGCTTGCCTGACGACACGCTCGAGCCCGTAGAGCCGGAGCTATGTGCACGGTTCGGCGGCACCGGATCGTTCCAGCTGAAGGCCAGCATCTGGTTGCCGACGTAGCCGCAGCGGAACTTGAGATCGGCCGGATCGCCGTCGCCGCTTGGCCGGATGCCTAGTCCTTCGACGGTGACGATGTTGTCCACCTTGACGCGTTGCTTACCCTCGTCGAACGAGTCGTTCCATGGCGTCACCGACGCATGCGCGCTGTCGAAAGAACTCGGTGGAAATTCGACGTGATCGAAGGCAGTCGAGGTGCTGGCGACAAAGTTGCCATGCGCTGCGCAGTCCGCGACTA
Organism: Paraburkholderia lacunae; assembly: GCF_003353175.1. Taxonomy (GTDB): domain Bacteria; phylum Pseudomonadota; class Gammaproteobacteria; order Burkholderiales; family Burkholderiaceae; genus Paraburkholderia; species Paraburkholderia lacunae. The sequence continues at coordinate 276,371 of NZ_QHKS01000011.1, forward strand.
ACGGGTCTGCGTGCATATCATTGACAAATCTGTTGACGAGGTCGTTGTGCTGTTCGAGTTGATCGGCGAATGCGGGAGCAATGCACATGAGCGAAAGACTCGCTGCACATGCTGCCAACCGGCCGACCAACCGCAGCAGTCGGCGCGGTGCGTTGGTGGTGCGATCCATCTAGTGTCCCGAGTTAGAAATTCGTAGACAAAATCGCTTGACGCTGGCGAGGATGTCGTCGGCCGATTTGGTCCAGTTGAAAGGTCTCGGATCAGTGTTGTTGATCTGGATGTATTGGCGAAT